>NZ_JACHMS010000001.1:3640000-4853333 GCF_014205055.1 Streptomyces luteogriseus | reverse complement strand
CCCTACGCTTCCTTGCAGCGCGGCTGCCCAGCGGCCGTTCCCTGAAACACAACCCGAAAAACGGATCCCCCGCGGAAGAGGCTTGTTTTAGTCGACTTCGATCCTGTTCGATCCTCTTCAGTCAGGTCTGATCGGAGGGCAGCGGGGTAGGCGCGACCCCAAAGGCAACCGGTACGAGCACCGGTGGCCCTCTACCACCTACGGCCGGTCAGGGGGCGCACATTGCCACAAAGGGGCGTGCGTTACCGGACGTGCCGACTACATTCGAGGAGACGACGGGCACAGGCTGGACAGAGCACGGGCGCGGGACACGAGCAGGGGGTGAGGGGGCCGCATGGCGAAAAGGGACGTACCGCCTCGCTGGGACCGCAAGATGCAGCAGCGGCTCGCCCGCGGGGAAGCCGCCGCCCTCGGTGAGCTCTACGACCGGTTCGCCTCCCTCGTGCACGGCCTCGCCCACCGCGTCCTCGGCGACGAGCGCGCCGCCGACGGCATCACCCGTGAGGTCTTCATCCACGTCTGGGAACACCCCGACTCCTACGACCCCAGGCAGGGCCCGCTGCGCACCTGGGTCGCCACCCTGACCCACCGGCTCGCCGTGCAGCGGCTGCGCGCCACGGAGACAGCCGCCCTGGCCGGCGAAGGCTCCGGCACCACCGAGGAACTGGAGCACAGGGTGCGCCGCGCCTCGGTCGCCGCCCGCGCCGACTACATCGCGCAGTCCATGCCCGTCCCGCTGCGCTCGGCCCTGGAGCGGGCCTACTTCCAGCGCCGCGACTACCGCCAGACCGCCGCCGACCTCGGCATCACCGAGGACGAGGCGCGCCGTCGCCTGCGCCTGGGCCTGCAACTGCTCTCCACCGCCCACGACACCGAGGCGCCGGGCGCACCGCCCTGGTACGGGGGTGCGGTGTGAACGGGCCGGAGCGGTTCGAGGCGTACGACGGCGACGAGGGTGAGAACGACCACGACCGGAAGGGCAACGCCTGGGACGAAAGCGGCATTCGGGATGAGGGCGGCGATGGCGGGCGCGGTGCCGGCACCCCCTCGGACCCGGGCATGTCCGACCGGCCGGAGGGACCCGGCGGGCCGGACGCGCCCGGACCCGGCGACGCCCCTGAGCGCGGGCGTACGCCGCGGATACCCATGCCCCGGGCCTCCGTCGAGGACGGCGGACTGCCGCTGCCCGCACCGGCGGACCCCGGCCACCCGGCACCGCCGCCCGCCCCGCCCGTCTTCGCGCACCCCGTGTTGAAGGCCCTGCTGGGCGCCTGGGCGCTGGCCGCGTGCTCGGCCGAGGAGGCCACGGCCGTCGAGGAGCACCTCGGCGAGTGCGGCTCCTGCGCCGACGAGGCCCGGCGGCTGCGCGAGGCGGTCGGACTGCTGCAACGCCAAGAGAGCCTCGACCTGGACCCGGGGCTGCGCACGCGCGTCCTGGACATCTGCCTGGAGCGGCGCCCGCCGCGCATCCCGGTACCGGACTGGGCCGCCGCCTACGACGCCGAGACCGCGCGCCTGGACGCCCTGCTGCAGGACTTCGGCGACGCCGAGTGGCACGCGCCGGTCCGGCTGCGCTGGTTCCGCTCCGACGAGTCGACGAGCCGCCGCACCACCGTCGCCGGGGTCATCGCGCACCTGCTCGGCGTCGACGGCCTGGTGGCGGTCGCGCTCGGCCTGGACGACCCGCTGGGCGACGTCCCGTCCCGGCAGCCGACTCCGGCGGCCCGCACCGAGGCCCTCTGGCGCGCCTCCCACTTCCCACCGACCCGGTTCGTCCGCGCGCCCTGGCGCGAGCAGAGCCACAGCCTCGTGCGCACGGTGTCCTTCACGGGCGGCGGCGCCGGGAAGATGCCGGTGTCGTACGGCGACTTCGAGCTGCCGCTGCACGACGCGATGCTGGATCGCGCCTTCGAGTGCTGGGTGCACGCGGAGGACATCGCCGACGCGGTCGACTACCCCTACGACCCGCCCTCGCCGCGCCATCTGCACCGCATGATCGACCTCGCGGCCCGGATGCTGCCGACGGCCCTGGCGCACCGCCGCCGGGCCGGCCTCGCCTCCCCCGCCCACCACCGCCATCTGGTCGCGGCGGGCGAACCGGGCCGCAGCCTCCGGCTGGAGATCGAGGGCTCCGGCGGCGGCGAGTGGCTGATCCCGCTGGATTCCCCCGCGGCGAAGGGCTCCGCCGAGCACGAGGTGGCCCACGTGGCCCTGGACGGCGTCGAGTTCTGCCGCCTGGCCGCCGGCCACGTCCCTCCGCAGGAGGCGGCGGCAGGCCAGGTGGGAGACAGGGAGGCGATCAGGGACGTCCTGTTCGCGGCGGCTTCACTCAGCAGGATGTAGAAGCCGGCTTCGGGGGCACGCCCCCAGGGGCGCGGGGCTCTGTCTGATATGCGGCTCCGCCGCGTGCGCGCGATCAACCACACGCAACCCGCACCCGCCACACAACGGGACGACCCGAGCTCTTAGGCGAAAATCACAGTCCGCCGCCCGTTGAGCAGAATCCTCCGCTCTGCATGCCACTTCACACCCCGGGCCAACGCCTGGCACTCCACATCGCGCCCGATCGCGACCAGCCCCTCGGGCGTCACGTCGTGCCCGACCCGCTCGACCTCCTGCTCGATGATCGGCCCCTCATCGAGATCGGCCGTCACATAGTGCGCGGTGGCCCCGATCAGCTTCACGCCCCGCGCATGGGCCTGGTGATACGGCTTCGCACCCTTGAAGCTCGGCAGGAACGAGTGGTGGATGTTGATGATCCGCCCGGAGAGCGCCTTGCAGAGGTCGTCCGAGAGCACCTGCATGTACCGGGCGAGCACGACCAGTTCGACACCCTCCTCTCGCACGATGTCGAGCAGCCGCCCCTCCGCCTCGGCCTTCGTGTCCTTCGTCACCGGAATGTGATGGAAGGGGATGTTGTACGACCCCACCAGCTCCGCAAAGTCCGTGTGGTTCGACACCACTCCGGCGATCTCCACCGGCAGCGCCCCGGTCCGCGCCCGGAACAGCAGGTCGTTCAGGCAGTGCCCGAACTTGCTGACCATGAGCAGGATGCGCATCTTCTGGTCGGCCCGGTTGATCTGCCAGTCCATCTGGAACGAGTCACCGATCGCCGCGAAACTGGCCCGCAGCTTCTCCACGGTCACCGGCGCGTCCGCGGAGAAGTGGACCCGCATGAAGAACAGGCCCGTGTCGTGGTCGCCGAACTGCTGGCTGTCCTCGATGTTGCAGCCGGTCATGAACAGATAGCTCGACACGGCGTGCACGATGCCTTTCCTGTCCGGGCAGGAAAGGGTGAGGACGTACTGGTCGGCCGGGACCGCGGCGCTGGAGGACTGCTCGTTCATGCAGGACAGGTTCCCACAAGGAACGACACCCCCGGCAATCGTCCCGCAGGGCGGACCGCAGCGCGAAACCGCTAGGCGGACCTCGTCATGATCCGCAGCACTTCCAGGCTGCGCGGCGCCGCGTCCGGCTCCTCGCCGTCACTCGCCGCGAGCCGCACATGCGCGTCCCGGGCCGCCTGGACCGCCTCCGGCCACGCCTCGTGCTCGAGGTACGCGGCGACCGGCGCGTCCGGCCCGACCTGGTGCATGATCCGCAGCACCCGCAGCACCGCGCTGTCGACCAGGGCGGCCTCCTGCGAGTCGCGGAAGATCGTGCCGACGTACTTCTCGGCGGACCAGTGGTCCAGCCACGTGTCCTCGACCAGCCGGTACACCGCGTCGGTCACGTCGCCGAAGCCGTCCACACCGGCCAGCCAGACGTCCCGCTGGAACCCGGGATCGGAGAGCATGTGCAGCGCCGAGCGCACGTTGCTGCGCCAGCGCCACCACGGCATGTCGTTGGCAGGCATGCCGCCCATGGTGGATGAGCGACGGCCACGACGGGAAGAGTTCTCCGAAGCTTGCACGGTCATCGATCGTACGTTCCCCTCCACATCGGTTACACCAGCCCCCGTAATTCACCTGCGCGTCACCGATTGTCAACCCGGGATCACTCACGGGTTGGCCGTGTGACGGAATCGTGCGGAACCATGACCGGCAGGCGACGCACCCGCAGCACATTCCTCCCCGGCCTCCTCACCCGTCACGCCAGAAACGGCGTCCTCTCCGCGGGCACGGCGGTCGCGTGCGCGTCCCTCCTCGCAGGATGCGGGGTCGTCCCCGGCACCACGGGGGATGCCGGGGACGGCACCATCACCGTCATGACCTGGGCCCCGCAGGACACCAAGGCCACCAACAAGCCCGGTATGCCTGCCTTCGCCCAGGCCTACGCCCGCTGGATCAACGCCGCGGGCGGGATCAACGGCCGCAAGCTCAACGTGCTGACCTGCAACGACCACAACGACAGCGTCGACGCCGCGAAGTGCGCCCGGCGGGCCGCCAAGGAGAACGCGGTCGCGGTCGTCGGATCCTACAGCCAGTACGCGGACTCCTTCTTCCCCTCGCTGGAGGGGGCCGGCATCCCCTACATCGGCGGCTACGGCATCACCAACGCCGAGTTCACCAGCCCGCTGTCCTACCCCGTCAACGGCGGTCAGCCCGCCCTGCTCGCCGGTCTCGGCAGCGCCCTCGCCGGCTGCGGGCCCGTCGCCCTGATCCGGCCCGACACCATCGCGGGCGACCAGCTGCCCCCGCTCCTCGACTCCGGTCTGAAGGCCGGCGGGCACCGTGCCTCGACCGACCAGCGGGCGGCGGAGGACGCCACCGAGTACGACGGCCAGGCCGAGCGGGCGCTGCGCACGACGACCCGCGGCGCGGCGGACGACGGGTGTGTGGTGCCCGCGCTGGGGGACCGCAACGGCACCTTCATGGACTCCTTCCGGCGAGCCCGCGGGGACTACCCCGAGGTGCGGACGGCCACCGTGCTGGGCAGCGTCGACCAGACGGTGATCGACGCGACCGGTGGCGCGTCGGGCCCCTACGAGGGCTCGTACATCACCGGCTGGTACCCGGTGGCGAGCGATCCGCGCTGGGACGGCATGAAGCGGGTGATCCGGGAGCAGGCATTCGGCGACAACCGCATCGACCCCGCGGACGCCGGAGTGCAGACCACGTGGATCGCCTACACGGTGTTCCGGCAGATCGTCGAGTCGCTCGGGGACGGCGAGGTGAGCGCCGACACGGTGGCGGAGGCCCTGGACGACGGCCTGGAGGTCGGCACGGGCGGGCTCACGCCGACGCTGCGGTGGCGGTTCCAGGACAAGCTCGCGTCGGTGGGCTTCCCGCGCCTGGTCAACGCGAACGTGACCCTTCAGGTGGTGCGGGACGGGCGGCTGGTGTCGGCGCGCAAGGGCTTCGTCGACACGACGAAGACGCTGCAGGACGCCGACGTGAACTACTGAGCGTCCCCGCCCGGCAGGTCACGCCCCCGCCCGTCGGCCGCTCCGGCCCGTGTCAGTCCACGGCCCGGTCAGTCCACGGCCCGGTTCGGGCCGTGCCGGGCCGGGCCGTGCCGGGCCGTGCCGTGCCGTCACAGCTGGGTCGGCTGGCGCTCGGTCAGGCCGTACTTCTTCGCGATCCCGTTCCACAGCCCGGCCGCCTTGGCCTTCTCGGTGCTGGCGACGCCACTGGCCCGGTTGCCGGCCTGGGTCTGGTTGGTGGCGCGGGCCTGGCCCTTCTTGCAGCCCTTCTTGCCGGCGGTCTGGTCGGCCCAGGCCGCGTAGTGGTTGTCGGCCGAGGCGGAGGCCCGCCAGGCCTTGGTGAGGGCGGTGGTCAGCGCGGCGTGGTCGGGCAGCCGGTCGACCTCGATGCCGGAGAGCCGGGTGACCAGCTGGTTGCGCTGCTTGGCCGCGTCGCGCAGGTCCTTGGCGGCGCCGGGGAGGTTGTCGCAGCCCTTGACGTCGGCGACCGCTTTGATCACGGTGCTGCGGCTGTTGCCGCTGTCGGCGAGCAGCTTGTCCAGCTCGACCGCCTGGGCCCGGGCCGGATCGGCGGACGGGGAGGCGGAGTCGTCCGTCGCGGGTGCGGAGGCGGCCACGGTCTTCTTGTCGCCGCTGTCGTCGTCGTCACCGCCGCCCCCGCCCACGGCGAGCAGCGCGCCCGCGCCGACGCCGAGGACGGCGATGCCGATGCCGACGGCTGCGATGACGGGCACGCGCGAGCCGGAACGGCCGCCGCCGCGCGACCGGCCCCCGGCGGGCGGGGCGTGGGAGGGCTGGGGGGCACCGTACGGGGCCTGGGGCTGCTCGACGCGGGGCATCTGCTGGGTGGCCCCGGCCGGGCTCTCGGCGCCCTGGTCGCTGCGGAAGAGGTTGTCGAACTCGGCGGGCGGCTGCTTGTCGCCGCCGGGCACCGGCGGGATGTACTGCGTCGCCTCGGCGTCCGGGTGCGCGGCGGGCGGCAGCGGTCCGGCTCCCGCCCCGGCGCGAAGCCCGGTCCCGAGGAACCGCGTCGCCTCGGGGTCCTCCCCCGCGGGCGTCTCGGGCGGCAGCGCCCCCGGGACCACCGGGGGTATGTACTGGGTCGCGCCCTCGTCGGCGGACGGCGCGACGGGCGGCAGATACTGCGTGGCCGCGGCGGCAGCCTCCCCCGTGACGGGCGGTATGTACTGGGTCGCCCCCTCGTCGGCGGGCGGGGGCAGGGGGGCACCTCCGGCGGCCCCGTACGCCCCCGGCCGGCCACTCCCGTACGCACCGGAGGCCGGCGGCATGCCACCCCCGTACGCCTCGGCACCCGGCTGCTGCGGGGCTCCCCCACCGGAGGCGCCTCCGGCAGGCTGTCCGTACGCACCGGAGGCCGGCGGCACGCCGCCCCCGTACGTCTGGGCACCCGGCTGCGGCTGCCGGGGGGCTTCCCCGCCCGGGACCCCGTACGCTCCGGCGGCGGGCGGCAGACCGGCCCCCTGCGGATATCCGTATCCCGAGCCGCCCTGCGGCGGCTGCCCGCCGGCGTTACCGGAACCGGCCCCGCCGGGCCCCGGCTGTGACTGGCCGCTCCCCGCGGCCGCGCCGTAGGCGCCCGCGGCCGGCCCCTGCGGATATCCGTACCCCGAGCCTTCCTGCGCCGGGCCGCCCCCGGCAGGGGGCCCGTACCCGGCGGCGGAATGCGGGGGCTGCCCGGCCACGGGGGCGCCGGAAGCCTCCGGAGGCAGCGGGGCCACGCCGCCGGGCGTGCCGTACGGGTCGTACCCGGCGCCGCCCGCGGGCGGCTGGGCCGTGCTCCACTGCTCGGGCTGGGACTGCCAGGTCCGGCCCGGCGCGGGCGGGGTCTGCTGCGTGTCGGGGCCCCAGGGCTGACCCCAGGTCTGGCCCTCCGCGGGGGCCGAGGCCTGCGGTCCGCCCGTCGACGGCGGGGCGGGTCGGCGGCCGGAGGCGTCAGCGGGTCCGCCCGTCATGCCCGGCAACAGCGGTTCGCCACCGTCGGAGGGCAGCACGATGCCTTCGCGCGCGGGGCGCGCCGAGGGCTCCTCGCCCTGTCCACTCTGCGTCACCGGGACTCCTACTAATGGGGGACCTTGTGAATCGTCGGGTCACGCTACCGGGTCCCCAGAGCCCCGTGCCACGCAGCACAGGGCGCGACCCCATGCCCTGTGAGCGCGGTAACACCCCCGGCTCACGGCGCGCCTTTCCTGTCACCTCCCGCGCGCCGACCCGCCGTTTCCCGCACGTTCACGCACCCGCAGACCCTGTGTTCACGCGGCCGCCTGCAGGTCGAGCCGCGCCCCGAACTCCCTTACCACCGCCTCGTCCCGGTACGGCTCCAGCCGCTGCTGGAAGTCCTCCAGGTACTCGGCGCCCCGGTTGGAGCGCAGCCCCTCCAGCAGTTCCACGGCCTTCATGCCTGTGGCGCACGCCTCTTCGATCTCGCGCTGCTGCACCTGCGCCGTGGCCAAGAGGACATAGCCGATGGCCCGCCTGCGCGCCCGCGTCTCGGGATGCCCGGCCAGCGACTCCTGCGCACACCGGGCCGCCGCCTCGGCCTGCCCGAGGTCCCGGTGGCAGTGGGCCAACTCGTCGGCCAGATACGCCTCGTCGAAGTGCGCGATCCACACCGGGTCGTCCCCCGCCGCCGGGTCGGCCGCCTCCAGGGCGCTCACCGCGCGCCCCGCCGAGGACTGCGCGGCGCGCACGTCGCCCATGAGGGCGTGCCCGCGCGCCTCCGCCGCCAGGAACATCGACTCCGCCCGCGGCGACACGCGCCCCCGCGCCCCCTCCTGCGCCGCCCTCGCCAACTGCGCGATCTCCCGTGGGTTTCCGAGCTGCGCGGCGAGATGGCTCATCGAGGCGGCGAGGACGTACCCGCCGTAGCCGCGGTCCCCGGCGGCCTGCGCCAGCCGCAGCGCCTGGATGTAGTAGCGCTGGGCCAGGCCGGGTTGCCCCGTGTCGACGGCCATGTAACCGGCGAGCTCCGTCAGCCGGGCCACCGCGGCGAACAGGTCCCGCCCGACCGCCTCCCGGTACGACCCGGCCAGCAGCCCGGAGACCACGCTGTTGAGGTAGTGCACGACGACCGGCCGCACATGCCCGCTGCCGTACTGGTGGTCGAGGTCCACCAGCGCCTGCGTCATGGCCTGGACCGCCTGCACGTCGGACTGCCCCACCCGCGGCCCCGCCGAACGCGACACCTGCGGGTCGGGCGAGGAGATCAGCCAGTCACGGCTGGGCTCGACCAGCGCGGACGCGGCGACGGAGGAGCCGGACAGGAAGTCCCGCCGCCCCACGTCGCTGCGCCACAGCTCGCAGACCTGCTCGATGGCCCCCAGTACCGTCGGCGAGAACTGGAGGCCCACGCCCGAGGCGAGGTTCTTGCCGTTGGCCATGCCGATCTCGTCGATGGTGACGGTCCGGCCGAGTTTGCGGCCCAGGGCCTCGGCGATGATCGCCGGGGCCCTGCCCCGTGGCTGCTGCCCGCGCAGCCAGCGCGCCACCGACGTCTTGTCGTAGCGCAGGTCGAGGCCGTGCTCGGCACCGCACATGTTGACCCGGCGGGCCAGGCCGGCGTTGGAGCATCCGGCTTCCTGGATGAGCGCCTGGAGCCGTTCGTTCGGCTGCCTGGCGACGAGCGGCCTTGCGGCCATGGCGTACCCCCTGTGGCTGCGGTGCCTGCCCACGCACCGAGTTGACGTGTCTTCCGCGGCCGAACCCCTCACGTCCCAGCGAAAAGATCCGGCCGTGAAGATCAATGCCCCGCCGACCAGGCGAAAATGCGAGGCATGTGAGGAATGCCGGGGTAACGACTGCTGCCGGCCCCACTCGTGGCTACCCAGCTCGGGCCCCGGTTCCTCCTGCGCGCCCCCGCACATGCACCCATGCGCCCCGGGAACAGGGGCGATGCTCTCCCCCGCGCACGCGGGCGGGCGTAACCCCTGGTGACGACCAGAGTTGTGTTCATCGTGGAAGAGACGATCGCCGGCACGGAAGCCGCTCAGATCCCGAAGCAGCGCGGGGAATCGCTGCTGGAGACCGCTGTTCGCTACGCCGAGGAGCGCCACTGGGACGTGTTCCCCGGCACCTGGCTGGAAGCCGTCGACGGGAGCCAGCGCTGCTCCTGCGGTGACGCGGTGTGTCCGGCACCCGGGTCGCACCCGGCGCGTCCGGACTGGGCGACGCAGGCCACGGGCAGCGCGACGGTCGCGCGGCGGATGTGGCAGAAGCAGCCGACCGCGTCGATCCTGCTGCCGACGGGGCGGACGTTCGACGCGATCTCCGTGCCGGAGACGGCGGGGTTCCTCGCGCTGGCGCGGATGGAGCGGATGGAGCTGACGCTCGGGCCGGTGACGCTCACGCCGGATCGGCGGATGGAGTTCTTCGTGCTGCCGGGGGCCGGGGTGAAGGTGCCCGATCTGGTGCGGAAGCTGGGGTGGTCGGTGTCGTCGCTGGATCTGACGGTGCTGGGTGAGGGGGCGTATGTGGCCGCGCCGCCCACGCGGTTCGGGTCCCGGGGGGCTGTGCAGTGGGCCTGCCGGCCGACGCCCGCGAATCGGTGGCTGCCGGATGCGGAGGAGTTGATCTCGCCGTTGGCCTATGCGTGCGGGCGGGATCGGTAGCGCCTGATCGTCTGCGTGGTTCCTCTTCGTCGGCGGCTGCGGGTCGTCGGTGGCTGATCGCGCAGTTCCCCGCGCCCCTGGGGCACCACCGAAACCGTAGGGTGCACGGTGACGGAGGGAGGCGCGGTGGGATCCAGCGCTGTACGTGTGCAGGGGCTCTGGAAGCGGTTCGGGCAGCAGGTGGCCGTTGCCGGGGTCGATCTCGAGTTGCCCGCGGGCAAGTTCATCGGGCTCGTCGGGCCGAACGGGGCCGGGAAGACCACCACCTTGTCGATGGTGACCGGGCTGCTCCGCCCCGACCACGGGACCGTCGAGGTGGTCGGGCACGACGTGTGGCGGGACCCCGTCGAGGTGAAGGCCCGGATCGGGGTGCTGCCGGAGGGGCTGCGGCTCTTCGAGCGGCTGTCGGGGCGGGAACTGCTGGCGTACACCGGGCGGTTGCGCGGTCTGCCCGGTGCCGAGGTCGACAAGCGGGCCACACAGCTCCTCGACGTCCTTGACCTGGCCGGGGCCCAGCACAAGCTGGTCGTCGACTACTCGACCGGCATGCGCAAGAAGATCGGGCTCGCCACCGCTCTCCTCCACAATCCCGAAGTACTGTTCCTGGACGAGCCGTTCGAGGGCGTCGACCCCGTCTCCGCCCAGACCATCCGGGGCGTCCTGGAGCGGTACACCGCCTCGGGCGCCACGGTCGTGTTCTCTTCCCACGTCATGGAGCTCGTCGAGTCGCTGTGCGACTGGGTCGCCGTCATGGCCGCCGGGCGGATCCGCGCCACCGGCACGCTCGCCGAGGTGCGCGGGGACGCGCCCTCGCTGCAACGGGCGTTCCTCGAACTCGTCGGCGCGCAGAGCCGGGACGCCGGGTCCGACCTGGACTGGCTGGGCGGCGGGGCGCGGTGAGCGCCCCCGCGATCACCCCCGTCTTCGTCCGGCTGAAGCTGTCGCTGCTGCGCAACGGGCTGCGGCAGTCCGGCGGGAGGAAGGCCGCCTACATCACGTCGGCCGTCTTCGCCCTGCTGTTCGCCGCGCTCCAGCTGATCGGCCTGATCGCGCTGCGCGGGCACGCGCACGCCGAGTCGGTGGTCGTGCTGGCGCTGGCGGTGCTGGGGCTCGGCTGGGCGGTGATGCCGCTGTTCTTCCCCAGCGGTGACGAGACCCTCGACCCGACCCGGCTGGTGATGCTGCCGCTGCGGCCCCGACCGCTGGTGGGGGCGCTGCTCACGGCCTCGCTGGTGGGTATCGGGCCGCTGTTCACGCTGTGCCTGCTGGTCGGGTCCGTGGTGGCGGTGGCGCGGGGCGGTGCGGCGTTCGCCGTCGGTGCCGTCGCCGTCGTCCTGGCGCTGCTGGTGTGCGTGGCCCTCGCGCGGGCCGTCGCCGTCGCCAACGTACGACTGCTGACCAGCCGCAAGGGGCGGGATCTCGCGGTGCTCAGCGGGCTCGTCATCGCCATCGGGGCGCAGATCGTCAACTTCGGCGCGCAGCGGCTCGGGGCGTCCGGGCTGGGTGAACTCGACCCGGCCGCCGAGGTGCTCCAGTGGGTGCCGCCCGCGTCGGCGATCGGGGCCGTGCACGCGGTGAGCGAGGGCTCGTACGGCCCGGCCGTCGCGCAACTGGCGCTGACCGCGGGTGCGCTGGGGGCGCTGCTCGCGTTCTGGTCGCGGCATCTGACCCGGCTGATGACCTCGCCCGACGGCTCCACCCTGCCGGGCGCCGAGTCGGCCGCGAAGGAGCGCTCGTCGACCGGGCTCGCGCGGCTGCTGCCCGCGGGCCGCACGGGCACGGTCATGGAGCGCAGCCTGCGGTACGTGTGGCGCGACCCGAAGACCAAGGCCGCCTGGGTGACGTCGCTGGCGATCGGGCTGATCGTGCCGGTGTTCAACGCCTGGCAGGGCACCGGGTCGGTGTACTTCGCGTGTTTCGCCGCCGGGATGCTCGGCATCCAGATGTACAACCAGTTCGGGCAGGACACCTCCGCGTTCTGGATGGTCGCGATGACGATCTCCTCGCCGCGTGACGCCTACGTCGAGCTGCGCGCCCGGGCGTACGCCCTGCTGCTGATCACCCTGCCGTACGCCACGCTCGTGACGGTCCTGACGACGGCCATGCTCGGCGACTGGCGGCGGCTGCCCGAGGCACTGGGGCTGTCCTTCGCGCTGCTGGGCGCGATGCTGGCGACCGGTGCGTGGACCTCCGCCCGCTTCCCCTACTCCATCCCGCAGGAGGGCTACAAGAACGTCGCCCCCGGGCAGACCGGGCTCGCCTGGATCTCCATCTTCGGCGGGATGATGGCGGCCGCCCTGCTGTGCGCGCCGGTCATCGCGCTCACGATCTGGCTGAACGTGAGCGCCGACGGCGACGACTGGACGTGGCTGCTGCTGCCAGCGGGCACGGTCTACGGGGCGGTGCTCACGGCGGTGGGGCTGAAACTGGCCGCTCCGCGGACGGCCCGGCGACTGCCGGAGATCCTGGCGGCGGTCAGCAAGGGGTGAGGCGGCCCCTGGAGGCCTACGGCCCGGAGGCCCGCGCCGCTCGGGGGCCCACGCCGCCCGGGGGGCCCGTGCCGCGCGGAGGCCGGCGTCGCCCGGGGCCCACGCCGCCCCGGCGTCCGCGCCGCGGAGACCAGCGTCGCCCGGGGGCCCGTGCCGCCCGGGGGCCCGCGCCGCCCGGGGGCCGGCCTCAGTGGAGGGTCAGCGAGTCCAGGAACGGTTCGATGGCGGCGCGCCAGGCCTCCGGCTGGTCGTAGTGCACCAGGTGTCCGGCGTCGGCGACCTCCGCGTACTGGCCGCGGGGCAGGACGCGGACCATCTCCTGGGCCTCGGCGCGGCCCAGTTCGCCGTCCAGGCCGCGCAGGACCAGGGTGGGGCAGCGGACCTGGGTCAGCTCCTCCCAGTGCGCGTCGTAGACCCAGGTCTCGCGGGAGCGGAGCATCTGCTCCGGTTCGAAGACCGGGCGCCAGCCGTCCGGGGACTCGGCCATCACCTCGGCGTAGAACTCGCCGCGGGCCGGATTGGGCCGCTCCACCCAGGGGTCGTCCTCACCGAACCACTTGCGGACGTCGGCGAGCGTGGCGAAGGGCAGCGGCCAGGACTCGAACCACTGGCCCCACTCGCGCTGCGAGGCGGCGCCCAGCGCGGAGGCCCGCATGTCGCAGATGATCAGCCCGCGCACCAGGTCGGGACGCTTGGCGGCGAGCTGCCAGGCGGTCAGCGCGCCCATGGCGTGGCCGATGAGGACGACCGGGGCGAGGCCCAGCTGCTCCAGGGCGGCCTCGGCGTCGTCGACGTAGGCGTCCCGTGTGAAGGAGCCCTGCGGTGGTTTGTCGCTGCGGCCGTGGCCGCGCTGGTCGAGGGCGACCGCGCGGTAGCGCGCGGAGAGCCAGCGGGCGGTGGACGCCCAGTGCGAGGCGCGGCCCATGAGGCCGTGCAGTAACAGCACGCCCGGGGAGCCCTCCGGTGCGGTGTGCCCGTCGTGCGCCCCCCGGCCGTCCTGCGCCGGATCGGTCTTGGGCGGGTCGCCGAACTCCCAGGCCGCCAGGCGTACGCCGCCCGTCCCGGTCACGTCGATGCGTCGCGCCATGTCCTGGCACCCCCCAAGCTTCGCGCGGACCACGGCTCCCTCGAGCCGTCCGGTCCTGTGAACCGTGTTCTGCCTGCTGTGCCTTCTGCCGTACTGGTTGCCGTTGTCCGTCGGTGCAAGTGTGCCGTGCGCCGCCCGCAGACTATCGAATGCGCATTCGAGAATCGGGTTCCCGCGGGCAACACCCCTCGTTCGAGTGACCACCCCAGGGGATTGATCGCCGCTGCCGAGGGGAGATCTTCAGCGGGGGACGGACCGCTCGGGGAAACCGGTCCGTGGGGAATGACCCTGAGAGCTCGGGGCTCCGGGTCAGCACAGGGGAGGACAGGCCCCGGCGCCACACGGCGCCGGGGCCCTCCCCATGTCCGCGGCACATCCTCCCGCCCCCTCCCCGGCCGGGCGACATCGCTGTCGAGCCACGGCCCAGAGCCCCTCAGGTCATATGCCTCACGCGACAGCGTCGCACGGGAAGCGTACGAGCGCTGCCATTCGCCGGACTGCATCCCGGATTCGGTCCGGATCACGCCAACGCCGCAAGAACCCCACACGCAAAGCCAGTTGGCGCCCGCCCTGCCGTGCGGGCGATCGGTTCAGGGCTTGGCGACGAACACGTGGGAGGCGACGTCCGACTCCAGCTCGGCCGCCTCGCCGCCGCTGCCCACCAGCACCCCGCCCGCCGACTCGGTCACACTCACCACCGAGCCGGGCTGCACACCCGCCCGCCGCAGCGTGTACATCAGCTGCGCGTCCGTCTGGATCGGCTCGCCGATCCGGCGCACCACGACCGTCTTGCCCTCGGCGCCCGGGTCGAGGCTGGCCAGCGACACCATGCCCTCGTCCAGGAACGGGTCGGCGCCGTCCTTCTCGCCGAGCTCCTCGAGGCCCGGGATCGGGTTGCCGTACGGCGACTCCGTCGGATGCCGCAGCAGCTCCAGGACGCGGCGCTCCACGGCCTCGCTCATCACGTGCTCCCAGCGGCACGCCTCCGCGTGGACCTGCTCCCACTCCAGACCGATCACATCGACGAGCAGACACTCGGCGAGGCGGTGCTTGCGCATCACACGCGTGGCCAGCCGGCGACCCTCGTCGGTCAGCTCCAGATGCCGGTCGCTGGCGACGGACACCAGGCCGTCACGCTCCATGCGCGCCACGGTCTGGCTGACGGTCGGCCCGCTCTGGTCCAACCGCTCGGCGATACGGGCGCGCATGGGGACCACACCCTCTTCCTCCAGCTCGAGGATGGTGCGGAGATACATCTCCGTGGTGTCGATCAGTCCGGACATACGTGCCCCTCGAATGAGATCTGCCGGAGGCTGGACGGCTCACCGGCGTGTGCGCTGGCCCTGCACCCAATTCTGCCGGATACCACCGACAACCGGGCCTCGGGAGGGAAAGCCGGGGATTACCCGGCCGGGCGCAAGGGTACGGACTTCCCTTTCGGACACGTCCCCCGGCTCGGCGCGGGCACCCACGGCCGTATTGACACCACACTGGTCCAGACCGCACCGTGATGCGCGACACAAGCCGCCGAGGCCAGCCCGAAGGGACCCCGTATGAGCGACCGCGCGCCGGCCGGCCAGTTCCTCGACGCCGCGATCGGCCTGCTGGAGCGGCTCCGCGACGAGGAGGCCGACGGCATCGCAGCGGCCGGGACGCTCCTCGCCGACACCGTCGCGGACGGAGGCCGCCTCTTCGCCTTCGGCGCCGGGCACTCCTCCCTCGCCGCGCAGGACCTCGTCTACCGCGCCGGTGGCCTCGCGCTGATGAACCTCCTCGTGGTGCCGGGCGTCGTCGGAGTCGACGTCATGCCCGCACCGCTCGGCTCCGCCCTGGAACGCGTCGACGGCCTCGCGAGCGCCGTCCTCGACAGCTCCCCGCTCCGCGAGGGCGACGCCCTGCTGATCATCTCCCTGTCGGGGCGCAACGCCCTGCCCGTGGAGATGGCCATGACCGCCCGCGCCCTGGGCGTGAAGGTCATCGGCGTGACGTCGGTGGCCTACGCCTCGGAAACGAAGTCCCGGCACGCCTCCGGCACGTATCTGAAGGACCACTGCGACCTCGTCCTCGACTCGAAGATCGCGGTCGGGGACGCGGAACTCACCCACGACGACATCCCGGCCCCCTTCGCCCCCGCCTCCACCGTCGTCACCTCGGCCCTCCTCCAGGCCGTGATGGCGACGACGGCCACCACCCTCGCCGACCGGGGCATCGAACCGCCCCTGCTCCGCTCCGGGAACGTCGACGGCGGCCACGACTGGAACACCCGAGTGATGGAGCAGTACCGCGACCGGATCTTCTACCGGTACTAGCCCCCGGGGGCGGCGGGCACATCTCACGCCGGACCGGCCGGCCCGCCTGTGCCCGGGAGCGGCGCGCGCATCTCACTCCCGATCAACCACCCCGCCCGCGCCCCGAGACGGCCCGCGCATCTCACTCGGGGGCGAGTGCCCCGCCCGTGCCCGGGGCCGCGGCCGTCACCGCTCGGCCGCCGGCGAGGCCCGGCCCGGCAAAGCGGACCACGGCCGACGCCCCCGCCTCCAGCGCCTCCGGCCGAGGCGGCACAGTCGGCGAACTCCACCGCTCGTCGGACCGCCCAGCCCGCGCACCGCTGCCGGCACCCGTCTCACTCCCCGTCCGACAACCCCGCCAGATCGAGTGACGCCGCGATCCGTACCGCCACGTCCTCCGCGTACATCGCGTCGGAACGCTCGAAGGCGCTGCGGCCCGCGCCCCGCAGGAACGTCACGACACCCAGGGTCCGGCCCCGGCTGCGCAGCACCGCGCACAGGGCGTGCACCGCGTCCGGGGGCCACTGGCGGGCCAGGGCCCACTCGCGGGCCGCCTCGGGCGGAGCCGTACCCGCACTCGCGCGCACGGCTCCCACGCGCTCCACGCACTGCAGGGCCGGGTGCCCCTCGGCGTAGCGGACCGGCAGGCCCGCCAGGTCGGCCAGCTTGCTCGGGCCCGGCGCACCGGACGGCGTGGCCGCCACCCGGACCAGCCGGACGGGCCCCTCGGCCTGCGTGTCGGTGAGCGCGCCGCCGACGACCCGGTCGATCACCGCGTGGTCGGCGAAACCGGCCAGGGCGAAGTCCAGGTGGACCGTGGCCGCCTCCGCCGGGTCCTCGCACTCGGCCGCGGCCCGTGACGCCCGGTGCAGCTGCTGCATACGGAACCGCAGCAGGGACGCCTCCTGCTCGGCCTGCTTGGCCTCCGTCACGTCCTGGAACAGCCAGCCCACACCCAGCGGAACGGGCTCCTCCGCGAGCGGCGAGGCCAGCCGCAGGAAGCCGCTGCGCCAGCACCGCCGCTTCTCACCCTCCGACGCGCGCACACTCACCCACACCTCGGCGGGCGCGGGCGGCGCACCCTCCGCCAGCACATGCTGCAGCGCGCTCTCCAGCTCCTCCACGCCCTGCGACAGCAGCTCGCCGAGCGGACGTCCCAGCACCGACGTACGCCCCGTACCCAGCGCCCGGGCCGCGTGCGCGTTCACCACGGCCGGCCGCAGATCCACGTCCACCAGCACGACGCCCCAACTGGCGTCCTCGAACAGCGCCTCGCTCAGCGCGATCGACCGCTCCAGATCGATCTGCGCGTGCACCTCGCTGAACGCGCAGTACACCCCCGCCGGCTTCCCGTCGGGCCCGTGCACCGCTGCCGACTGCGTCCGCACGAGCACCCGTCCGCCGTCCTTGGTCAGGAGGGCGAACTCGTGCACCTGCCGCCCGGGCGCGTGCATCACGGACAGCAGCCGCCCCTCGACCTCCTCGGCGTCCGCGGTGCGTACGGCCCACCCGGCCAGACCGCGCCGCCCCACGGCCTCGTCCGCGCTCCACCCCAGGATCCGCTCCGCCTCGCGGTTCCAGTGCGTCACGACACCGTCGGCGTCGAAGGCGCACAGCGCCGCGTCCATCCCGTCCAGCAAAGCGGCAAGCAGATCCGAACCATCCGAGTTCTCCCGCTCGGGCTCATCCGGCCCCAGCTCGTCGGTGGTCCCACTACGCCGGGAAGCACTCACCTGGACCCCCTGCAGGCTGCGTCCGCACGTACGGCACGTCGGTTCGCTCCTTGCAATCATTCAACTGGAACGTGACCCAGCGCACACCGAGTTCCCACAACATTGAAGGAATCGTTGTACGGCGGCAATCCCCACGTCAACGCCACGGAGGCCGTCCGGCCGGACAGATCATCAGCCGATCGTCGCCGTTAGTCGTCATGCCATGAACGTTGGGCAGGAGATCGTCAACTCGTCCGCGAAGAACCGACCGCGCCTGCTTGATAACAGAAAGATCGGCCAACCGTTCGGAATATCGGAACATTTCGCACGTGCGAGCGCTTCCCGGGTCAAGGTGCCCTCCAACGTTGCGCAGTTCGCTACGTTCAGTGGCATACACGAGACAGGAGGTCACCCGCTCCCCGGTCGCCGACCGTCGGGTGACCAGCCCCAGTCATCACGATCCGACGGGTCAGGGAGGTGCAATCCGATGACTACGTTTCCTGTGGGCGAGCAGACCCACCTGGCTGTGCTTCCTCAGCAGCCCGCTCTGGAATCCGTGGGAGCAGACACCCCTGGGAGCAGGGACGAAACGGCTCACGGACACTCCGCCGCCGCGCGGGGCACCGGCAGGGAACATGGGCGAGGGGAGACCGGCGGGCGCGGCACCGCGGCCGATCGGCGTCACGCCAAGCGCGTCGTCGCGACGGCGCAGGCGGCAGAGGACGGGAGCGGTGACGCTCCCCACTGGAGCAGAGCGACTGCTCGTACAACTGCGGGATCGGCGGGAGCAGAGTGTTTGTGCTGTCGCGGAGAGGGCAACCACTCATGCCCTGTCACCCCGCCCGCGCCCGCGCTTTGCTGCGCAAGGGGCGGGCCGTGGTCGTCCGGCAGGCACCCTTCGTGATCCGCCTGAAGGACCGCACTCGGGCCGCGTCCGAAGTCAAGGGAATGCAGTTGCGCATCGACCCCGGCTCCAAAGGTACCGGCCTGGTCCTCACCGACGAGAAGGAGGAATACGACGATCACGGCGCCATGGTCACCGTCAGACGTGGCTTGATTTCTGTTGAGCTGCAGCACCGGGGCGATCAGATCCGCGCCGGCATGCGTCAACGCGCCGGATACCGCCGCCGCAGGCGCAAAGCCAACCTTCGCCATCGGTCACGGCGTTCGGGCAACCGTGCTCGCCGGGCAGGCTGGCTGCCGCCCTCCGTCCAGCACCGCGTCGACACGACCTTTTCGCTGGCTGACCGGCTGTGCCGCCATGCGCCCGTGGCAGAGATCCACATGGAACGCGTCGCCTTCGATACCCACTCGCTGAGCGTCGGCAGGCGCCTCAAAGGAACCGAGCACCAACGAGGCCCCCTGACGGGCACCACCATCCGAGGACATTTGCGAGTCACATGGAAGGGTGCCTGCGCCTACTGCGGAGTCACGGGTGTGCCCCTGAACGTCGAGCATCTCAGGCCCCGCAGTCGAGGAGGATCGCACCGCGTGGCCAACCTTGTCTTGGCCTGCGTTCCGTGCAACAGGGCCAAAGGCAGTAATCCGGTCAGGATCTTCCTGGCGGATCGGGCCGAGCGCCTTGCGGCGATCCTTCCCCAGCTGAGCGCGCCACTCGATGACGCCGCCACCATGAACGCCACGCGACGACAGCTCTCCGATGTGCTGTCCACCCTGGGTAAGCCGTTGCATGCCTGGGTCGGGGAGCTCACCAAGGCGAACCGCCTCGCCACGCGTTTGGACAAGACACATACCCTCGACGCCCTGTGTGTGGGACCTCTTGATCACGCAGCCGGCGATCGGATCGTGAGGTTTCCCAGCCATGTGCTGACAGCGAAAGCCACGGGGCGCGGCTCGTATGCCCGCACCACTCCGGACAGATACGGGTTTCCCCGGCTGCTCAGGACCCGCGCCAAGCAGCACTTCGGATACGTCACCGGAGACCTCGTGCGTGCCGTCGTGCCCCGGGGCAAGTGGGCGGGGACATGGACCGGGAGAGTCTCGGTCCGCACCAGAGGGCAACACAGCCTCGCCACCGCCCTGGGCCGGATCAACGTCTCCCACCGGACCCTGCGGTTGCTCCAACGGGGCGACGGATACGGATGGGGCATCCGCCAGGAATCGACGGCGTCAACGTCCCGGAAAATGGGTTGATCGGCGACCGCGTGGTTCTTAGTGTGGGGCTCACACCGAAAGGAGGTGATCCGGCAGATGTATGAATCCCGGACGCGTGAGGTGGCTGCGGGCTAGCGGCCCGTCACCACACAGTGCGGTGCCGGACCAGCGTGTGAACGCAGCGCGCAGCCGGCCCAATCTCCAGCAGTCACCCGACCCGCGAGTCGCCGGTACGTCCGGCCGGCTCCTCCCCAGGAGGAACCAGACTCGCGGGTCGTCTGCGTTTTGTGCGGATTCCCGAGGGGGCCATGACGGTGGGTGCGTGGCGTGACGACCGGATCGGGAGCGCCCTGCGGGGTGAGAACCCCGCCGTGATGCGGCGGCTGCGATCGGGGTTCGCGGTGATCGGTGATGTGCAGTTCCTGCCCGGCTACTCGGTGCTGCTGACCGATGATCCCGCGGTGCGGCGGTTGTCGGAGCTGCCGCGGAGCGGGCGGCTGGCGTTCCTGGCCGACATGGACCGGCTGGGGGAAGCCGTCGAGCGGGCCTGCCGGCGGGTGGAGTCGGGATTCCGGAGGGTCAATCTGGAGATTCTCGGGAACACCGACGGGTTCCTGCACGCCCATGTGTGGCCCCGCTACGACTGGGAGCCCGAGGAACTCGTACGGCTGCCCGTGTGGCTCTATCCGCGGGAGCGGTGGAGCGAGGAGCGGTACGCGGTCGGACCTCGGCAGGACCGGCTGCGGGAGGCCATCGGCGAGGAGCTGGACCGGCTCGCGGGGTGAGACGTACCGACGGCCCCACCCGGAGCCGGGTGAGGCCGTGGAGGGGGCGCCGTCAGTGGGCGATGTCCTCGTAACCCTCGATCTCCCGGGGGTTGCGGGTGCCGGGGCCGACGTAGCGGGCCGAGGGGCGGACCAGGCGGCCCGTGCGCTTCTGCTCCAGGATGTGGGCGGACCAGCCGGCGGTGCGGGCGCAGGTGAACATGGACGTGAACATGTGGGCCGGGACCTCGGCGAAGTCCAGGACGATGGCCGCCCAGAACTCGACGTTCGTGGCGAGCACGCGGTCGGGGCGGCGGGCGTGGAGTTCCGCGAGGGCCGCCTTCTCCAGGGCCTCGGCGACCTCGAAGCGGGGGGCTCCCAGCTCGCGGGCGGTGCGGCGCAGCACCCTCGCCCTCGGGTCCTCGGCGCGGTAGACGCGGTGGCCGAAGCCCATGAGGCGTTCACCCTTGTCGAGGGCGTTCCTGACGTAGGCCTCCGCGTCGCCGGTGCGTTCGATCTCCTCGATCATGCCGAGGACGCGGGAGGGGGCACCGCCGTGCAGCGGGCCGGACATCGCGCCCACGGCGCCGGAGAGCGCCGCCGCCACGTCCGCGCCGGTCGAGGCGATGACCCTCGCCGTGAACGTGGACGCGTTCATGCCGTGCTCCGCGGCGCTCGTCCAGTAGGCGTCCACCGCCGCCACGTGCTTGGGGTCCGGCTCGCCGCGCCAGCGGATCATGAAGCGCTCGACGACGGACTGAGCCTTGTCGATCTCCCGCTGCGGGACCATGGGCAGGCCTTGGCCGCGGGCGGACTGGGCGACGTAGGACAGGGCCATGACGGCCGCTCGGGCCAGGTCGGCGCGGGCCTGCTCGGCGTCGATGTCGAGGAGGGGTTTGAGGCCCCAGACGGGCGCGAGCATGGCCAGGGCGGACTGGACGTCCACGCGGATGTCGCCGGAGTGCACGGGGATGGGGAACGGCTCGGCGGGCGGCAGGCCGGGATTGAAGGCGCCGTCGACGAGCAGGCCCCAGACGTTGCCGAAGGAGACGTGGCCGACCAGGTCCTCGATGTCGACGCCCCTGTACCGGAGTGCGCCGCCCTCCTTGTCCGGTTCGGCGATCTCCGTCTCGAACGCGACGACTCCCTCGAGCCCGGGTACGAAGTCGGACATCAGGCGGCTCCTCGTGATGTAAGTGACAGATGGTGTGGGGTGGGGCGAACGAACCATGTGTCAGTCAGCTTGCGAAGCGGGCGGCCGTCCGGGGGATCCACGGTCGTCTGTGCGACTCGCGGTCCTGGCCGGTCTCCCCCTGTGATGCCCCGAACGGTCGGCGGTCACCCAACCGATACGGCACCGAAACGATATCCCCGAGTGCCATATTTGGGGAGGGTTCACGGCACTCAGTGCCACGCAGTGACGAAGGACACCGTCCGTACGGCAAGATGACCGGGTGACCGACCGCGACGACGTCCCTTTCGATCTGGCCTCGATGCGCAAGCAGTACCGGGCCGAGGGGCTCTCCGAGACCGAGCTGGCCGCCACGCCCGTCGAGCAGTTCGCGCGCTGGTTCAAACAGGCCGCGACGGACGGCGGGCTGTTCGAGCCCAACGCCATGATCGTCTCGACGGCCGACGCCGAGGGGCGGACCAGCGCCCGTACGGTGCTGCTCAAGCACTTCGACGAGCACGGCTTCGTCTTCTACACGAACTACGGCTCCCGCAAAGCCCGTGACCTGGCGGAGAACCCGTACGTCTCGCTGCTGTTCCCCTGGCACCCGATGGCCCGGCAGGTCATCGTGACCGGGGTCGCCCGGCGCACCGGCCGGGACGAGACGGCGGCGTACTTCCGCACCCGGCCGCACGGCTCACAGCTCGGGGCGTGGGCCAGTGCCCAGTCCTCGGTGGTCTCTTCCCGTGCCGACCTCGACGCGGCGTACGCGGAGCTGGCGGCCCGCTACCCGGAGGGCGAGCAGGTGCCGGTGCCGCCGCACTGGGGCGGTTTCCGGGTGGCCGCGCAGACGGTGGAGTTCTGGCAGGGCCGGGAGAACCGGCTGCACGACCGGCTGCGGTACGTGGAGCAGACGGACGGCGGCTGGCGGGTGGAGCGGCTCAGTCCGTGAGGCTCAGATGCCGATAAGCCGGACTCGGTCGCCGCACAGCCGCGCCATGTCGTCGACGTCGGACGTCAGCACGGCCACTGGGCCCGGCTGCCGCAGTGCCACCTCGGCGACGGTCGCGTCGATCGCGTGCTTGTGGCCGTGCAGCCCGGCGGCCTTCAGCAGTTCCGCGGACGCTTTCGCGGCGCCCTCGGTCACCGGCTCGACCTTGACGCGGGAGAGCGCCCACTGCAGACGGGGCATGTTCACGCGCGCATGACTGACTTCCACGATGGTGTTGGCGCCGATGACGAAATCGGCGCCCATGGCGTGGAGAACCTGGAACATCGCCAGGATCTTGCGATCCTGGGCGATCCAGGCGGAGAGCCCCTGAGAGTCCAGGACAACCGTCTCGACGTGCTCCATCACGCCGCGCTCCCCGATCCGCCGGCATCCGCAGTGCCGAAGATCCTGGAGCGGGCCTCGGCCAGCTCCTCCTCGGTGAACGCCCCGTGCTCCTCCTGGTGACGCATCAGGTCGGCGCCGAGCAACTGATGCCGCAGCTGGCGTGCCACAGCCTCGGCGACATAGCCGGAGACGTTGTCGGTGAGCTTCCTGAGTTCGGCGACCTGGTCTGTCGGCAGTGTCACCGTGATGCGCGTCGTGTCCGCCATGCTCCGAGCATACCGCGGTATGCACACTCCGCGTCCGTGCTGCCACCAGCCCCTCAGCCCAGCGACTCCTCCAGCAGCCCCGCCCACTGCGCGACCACCCGTTCCCGGCGGGCCGCGTCGTCCGTGAGGAGGTTGGCGAGGCCCAGGCCTCGGGCCATGTCGAGGAGGCCCTGGACGGTTTCGCGGACGCCGGGGACGGATTCGTCGGCGGACAGCAGGTCGACGGCTATGCGGTGGGTCTCGCGGCCGACGCGGGATTCGAGTTCGGTGACACGGGGCCGGAGCTGCTCCTCGTTGGAGGCGGCGACCCAGAGGTGGAGGGCGGCGCGGAACAGCGGGCCGGTGTAGAGGTCGACCAGGGCGGCGACGACGGCGTGGCGGTCTCCGGCCGCGCCGTCGGGGAACAGGGCGCGCAGGGCGGTGGAGCGTTCCTCGGCGACGTACTCGACGGCCGCCGTGAAGAGGTCCTCGCGGGTCGGGAAGTGGTGCTGGGCGGCGCCGCGGGAGACGCCGGCGCGTTCGGCGACCACGGAGACCGTGGAGCCTGCCCAGCCGTGTTCGGCGAGGCAGGACACGGCGGCTTCGAGGAGCCGCTGCCGGGTGGCCCGGCTGCGGTCCTGCTTGGGGACTCTCTCCGCACGGTCGACCGTGCTCACACCACCCATGCCGGATCCCGTCGTTCGAGGAAGGCCGTCATCCCCTCGCGGGCCTGCGGGGAGGAGAACAGCCGGGCCGAGAGCGCGGTCAGGTCGGCGGCGTCCCGGTCGAAGGCTTCCAGCACCCTAGCCGTGAGCAGCCGCTTCGTCTCGGCCAGGGCGTCGGGGGCGGATCTGCGCAGGCCGTCCAGGATGGGGCCCAGGGCCGTGTCGACATCGTCCGCGCAGGTCGTGAGCAGGCCCGTCGCCTGCGCTTGTGCCGCGTCGAAGCGTTCGCCGGTGAGGTAGTGGCGGGCCAGGGCACGTGGGTTCGTGCGGGGCAGGAGCGGGAGGGAGATGACCGCGGGGGCGACGCCGATGCGCACCTCCGTGAAGGCGAAGGTGGCGTCCGTGGCGGCGGCGGCGATGTCACAGGCGGCCAGGAGGCCGAGGCCGCCCGCGCGGACGTGGCCGGTGACCCGGGCGACGACCGGCTTGGGCAGTTCGATGATCTGCCGCAGCAGGGCGACCAGCGCCTCGGGCGGGGGCGGGTCCTTGAGGTCGGCGCCGGCGCTGAAGGTGTTGCCGGTGTGGGTGAGGACGATCGCGCGGACGCCGGTGTCCTTGCCGGCGTCGGTGAGCGCGTCGGCCAGTTCGCCGACCAGGGCCGCCGACAGGGCGTTGCGGTTGTGCGGCGAGTCGAGGGACAGGGTCTCCACGGCACGGTCGCGGGTACGGGCGATCAGCGTCATGCGTTCTCCCTGAGCTGTCGGCGGAGGATCTTGCCGGAGGCCGCGCGGGGGACGCCGACGATGAAGGTGACGTGGCGTATCCGCTTGTAGGGGGCGACGCGTTCGGCGACGTACATCATGATCTCCGCCTCGGTGAGGTCCGCGGCGGAGGGCTGGCGGACCACGTACGCGTGCGGGACCTCGTTGCCGTCGGCGTCGTACCTGCCGATGACGGCGGCGTCGGCGACGCCCGGGTGGGTGAGGAGCAGGGCCTCCAGCTCGGCGGGGGCCACCTGGAAGCCCTTGTACTTGATGAGCTCCTTGACGCGGTCGACGACGAACAGCCAGCCCTCCCCGTCGACATGGCCCACGTCGCCGGTGTGCAGCCAGCCGTCGGTGTCGATCATGGCGGTGGTGGCGTCGGGGCGGCCGAGGTAGCCCTTCATGATCTGGGGTCCGCGGATGAGGATCTCGCCGGATTCGCCGGCGGGGAGGTCCTTGCCGGGGTCGTCGAGGGAGACGACGCGCATCTCGGTGCCGGCGACGAGTTTGCCGACGGTGCCGGGCGGGGCGTCGTTCATGGCGGCCAGGGGGACGACGTGCGTACCGGGCGACAGTTCGGTCATGCCGTAGGCCTGGCCGACGGGCGGCAGGCCGAGGCGCCGGGAGCAGGCGGCTGCGAGGCGGGCGTCCAGGGGTGCGGCGGCGCTGATGATGTACCGCAGGGACGACAGGTCGTACTGAGCGACGGCCGGGTGCTTGGCGAGGGCCAGGACGATCGGCGGGGCCACGTACAGGGCCGTGATGCGGTGGTTCTGGATGGCCGCGAGGAACTGCTCCAGGTCGAAGCGGGGCAGGACGACGACGGTGGCGCCCTGCCGCAGGGGCGCGTTCATCAGGGCGGTGAGGCCGTAGATGTGGAAGAAGGGCAGCACGGCCAAGACGCGGTCGCCCGGACCTGCGGGGATCGCCGGGTGGAGCTGGGCGAGGTTGGTGGCGATCTGCCGGTGCGTGAGCATCACGCCCTTGGGGATGCCGGTGGTCCCGGAGGAGTACGGCAGGGCCGCGACGTCCTCGGCGGGGTCGATGGCGATCTGCGGCTCGGGGGCCGCCGAGGCCAGCATGTCGATCAGGGAGCGGTGGCCGCTCGCGCCGTCGCACACGAATATCTCGCGTATGCCACCCGCGAGTTCGGCGGCCCGGCGGGCGACGTCCAGCAGCGGTGACACG
Source organism: Streptomyces luteogriseus (assembly GCF_014205055.1). Classification (NCBI taxonomy): domain Bacteria; kingdom Bacillati; phylum Actinomycetota; class Actinomycetes; order Kitasatosporales; family Streptomycetaceae; genus Streptomyces; species Streptomyces luteogriseus. The sequence continues at coordinate 4,827,519 of NZ_JACHMS010000001.1, read as the reverse complement.
GTGACGATCCAGCGGGCTCCCGAGTCCCGCAGTTGCTTGGCGAACTCGTCGGCGGTGGCGAGCGGGTGCACGGTGGTGACGGTGGCACCCGCGCGCGTGGCCGCGTAGAAGGCGGTGGGGAAGGCGATGGTGTTGGGGCTGTGCAGGGCGAGGACGTCGCCCTTGTGGACACCCGCCTCGGCGAGGGCGGCGGCTATGCGCCGGTGGAACCGGTCCACCTGCTCGTACGAGAGGGTGGTGCCGTCGGTGCCGTCGATCAGCGCCGGGGTGTCGCCGAACTCGGCGGCCCGGGCCAGGACCGCGTCGTGGATGGGCAGGTCGACGGGCGGGACATCTGCGTACTCGCTGCGGAACATTTCGGGTTCCTCCTCGCGGCGCGGGCCGTCTCAGTACGACTTGGGCAGGCCCAGTGTCTGGTGGGAGACGTAGTTGAGAATCATCTCCCGGCTCACCGGGGCAATACGAGCCACGCGCGCGGCCGTTATCAGCCGGGCCAGGCCGTACTCGCGGGTGAGGCCGTTGCCGCCGAGGGTGTGCACGGCCTGGTCGACGGCCTTCACGCAGGCCTCCCCGGCGGCGTACTTCGCCATGTTGGCAGCCTCTCCGGCGCCCATGTCGTCGCCCGCGTCGTAGAGGGCGGCGGCCTTCTGCATCATCAGGCGGGCGAGTTCGAGGTCGATGTGCGCCTGGGCCAGGGGGTGGGCGATGGCCTGGTGGGCGCCGATGGGGGTGTTCCAGACGGTGCGGTCGCGGGCGTACTCGATGGCCTTGGCGAGGGCGTGGCGGCCCATGCCGATCGCGAAGGCGGCGGTCATGACGCGTTCGGGGTTGAGCCCGGCGAAGAGCTGGAGGAGGCCCGCGTCCTCGTCGCCGACCAGGGCGTCGGCGGGCAGCCGTACGTCGTCCAGGACCAGTTCGAACTGCTTCTCCGAGGCGTTCAGTTCCATGTCGATGGGGCGGCGGGTGAAGCCGGGGGTGTCGCGCGGGACGATGAAGAGGCAGGGCTTGAGGCGGCCGGTACGGGCGTCTTCCGTGCGGCCGACGATGAGGGTCGCGTCGGCGATGTCCACGCCGGAGACGAAGACCTTGCGGCCGGTGAGGAGCCAGTCGCCGGTGTCCTGGTCGCGGCGGGCCGTGGTGGTGATGCGGTGGGAGTTGGAGCCGGCGTCGGGCTCGGTGATGCCGAAGGCCATGAGGCGGGTGCCGTCGGCGAGGCCCGGGAGCCAGGCCTCTTTCTGGGCGTCCGTGCCGAAGCGGGCGATCACTGTGCCGCAGATGGCCGGGGAGACGATCATCATCAGCAGGGGGCAGCCCGCTGCGCCGAGTTCCTCGAGGACGATGGAGAGTTCGGATATGCCGCCGCCTCCACCGCCGTATGCCTCCGGCAGGTTGACGCCGATGTAGCCGAGCTTGGCCGCGTCGGACCAGAGTTGGGTGGTGTCGCTCTCTCGTCCGCGGCGTTTGCCGAGTGCGGAGACGGCTTCTCGTAGGGCTTTGTGGTCTTGGGTCTCGATCGCGGTCATGTGACTCCTTCGTCGTGGCTGAGCGCGCAGTTCCCCGCGCCCCTTCAGGCCTCCTGCACAACCGCCAGCAACATGCCCGGCTCCACTTGTTGACCGGCGCTGACCGGCAACGAGGTCAGCGTTCCCGTCGCCGGGGCCGTGATCTTGTGCTGCATCTTCATCGCCTCCAGCCAGAGGAGGGGCTCGCCCGCCTTCACCGGAGTTCCTGCCGTGAGGCCGTCGGCGATGCGGACGACCGTGCCCGGCATGGGGGCCAGGAGGGAGCCGGGGGCGTGCTGGGCGGTGGGGTCGAGGAAGCGGGGCAGGGCGGTCAGGGCGGTGGTGTTGACGTACACGCGGTCGCCGTAGCGGGAGACCTCGAAACGGCGTTCCACCCCGTCCACGTCCAGGATCACCAGGTGCGCGTCGGCGTGCACCACCCGCACCCCCTCCGCCTCCAGGCCCTGCCTGCCGTGCCGGTAGCGGGCCTCGTGCTCCTCGCCCGCCATCAGGTACCGCTTGGTCTGCGGTTGTGAGGGGACATTGCGCCAGCCGCCGAAGCGGGAGCGGCCGTGGGCGTCGGCGAGGGCGGCGGCGAGGGGGGCGTGCGGGTCGGGGGCCGGTTCGGCCAGTCCGGGCAGATGGCGGTCGTAGAAGCCGGTGTCCATGCGGGCCGCGGTGAACTCGGGGTGCCGCAGGGAGCGGACCAGGAGGTCCCGGTTGGTGACGGGGCCGTGGATCACCGCGCGGTCGAGGGCGGCGGCCAGTCTGCGGATCGCCTCGGCACGGGTGGGGGCGTGGGCGACGACCTTGGCGAGCATGGGGTCGTAGTGGACGCCGATGTCGTCGCCGTCCGCGTAGCCGGTGTCCAGGCGTACGGCGTCGGGGACGGCCAGGCGGTGCAGACGGCCGGTCTGCGGTGCCCAGTCCCTGGCCGGGTCCTCGGCGTAGAGGCGGGCCTCGACGGCGTGTCCCCGCGCGTGTGGGGGGTCGTGCGCGAGGGCGTGGCCCTCGGCGACACGGATCTGCTCGGCGACGAGATCGACTCCGAACACCGCCTCCGTCACGGGGTGTTCCACCTGGAGGCGGGTGTTCATCTCCAGGAAGTGCGCCCGGTCGCCCGCGACGAGGAACTCCACGGTTCCGGCGCCGGCGTAACCCACCGCGCGGGCGGCCCGTACGGCGAGGGCGTGGACCTCCGCGTCGAGTGCGGCGGGCAGTCCGGGCGCCGGGGCCTCCTCGATGACCTTCTGGTGACGGCGCTGGAGGGAGCAGTCGCGGGTGCCGAGCGCCCACACCGTGCCGTGCGTGTCGGCGAGCACCTGCACCTCGACGTGCCGGCCGCCCTCCACGTACGGCTCGACGAACACCTCGCCGTCACCGAAGGCGCTCGCGGCCTCGGCCCGGGCTGCGGCCAACTCGGCGTCCAGGTCCGCCAGGTGCCGTACGACGCGCATGCCGCGGCCGCCGCCGCCCGCCGCCGCCTTCACCAGCACCGGCAGATCGGCCTCGGTGACCTCCCGCAGGGGCTCGATGCCCAGCAGCTCCTTGGCGCGCGTCTTGGACGCCATCGCCTCGATCGCCTCCGGGGACGGGCCGATCCACACCAGACCGGCGTCCCGGACGGCCCGCGCGAAGCCGGCGTTCTCGGAGAGGAAGCCGTACCCGGGGTGCACGGCGTCCGCGCCGGCGGCAAGGGCGGCCTTCACGATCAGGTCGCCGCGCAGATAGGTGTCGGCGGGCGCCGACCCCGGCAGCCGTACGGCGGTGTCGGCCACGCGCGCGTGGAGGGCGTTCGCGTCGGCGTCCGAGTGCACGGCGACGGTGCGGATGCCCAGCTCGCGGCAGGTGCGGACGACACGGCAGGCGATCTCGCCCCGGTTTGCGACAAGAACTGAAGTGATCATGGGCCTCACATCCGGAAGACGCCGAAGCCGCCGCGGGCGCCCTCGTAGGGGGCGGTGTGGATCGCGGACAGGCACAGGCCGAGGACGGTGCGGGTGTCGCGCGGGTCGATGACGCCGTCGTCGTAGAGCCGCCCGGACAGGAACATCGGCAGCGACTCGGACTCGATCTGCTGCTCCACCATGGCGCGCAGCGCGGCGTCCGCCTCGTCGTCGTAGGGCTGCCCCTTCGCGGCGGCCGACTGGCGGGCGACGATCGACAGCACGCCGGCGAGCTGCTGCGGGCCCATGACGGCGGACTTGGCGCCGGGCCAGGCGAAGAGGAAGCGGGGGTCGTAGGCGCGGCCGCACATGCCATAGTGGCCGGCGCCGTAGGAGGCGCCCATCAGCACCGACAGGTGGGGGACCTTCGAGTTGCTGACGGCGTTGATCATCATCGCGCCGTGTTTGATGATGCCGCCCTGCTCGTACTCCCTGCCGACCATGTAGCCGGTGGTGTTGTGCAGGAAGAGCAGGGGGATGTCGCGTTGGTTGGCGAGCTGGATGAACTGGGCCGCCTTCTGCGACTCCTCGCTGAACAGGACGCCCCGGGCGTTGGCGAGGATGCCGACGGGGTAGCCGTGCAGGGCGGCCCAGCCCGTCGTCAGGCTCGTCCCGTACAGCGGCTTGAACTCGTCGAAGTCGGAGGCGTCGACGATCCGGGCGATGACCTCGCGCGGGTCGAAGGGGCTCCTGAGGTCGCCGGGGACGACGCCCAGCAGCTCCTCCGGGTCGTACGTGGGCGGTTCCGAAGGCCCCGGATCCTCGTACGCCTTGCGGTGGTTGAGGCGGGCGACCACGCGGCGGGCCTGCCGGAGAGCGTCCGGCTCGTCGACGGCGAAGTAGTCGGCGAGGCCCGAGGTGCGCGCGTGCATCTCGGCGCCGCCCAGGGACTCGTCGTCGCTCTCCTCGCCGGTGGCCATCTTCACCAGCGGCGGGCCGCCGAGGAACACCTTCGCCCGCTCCTTGACCATGATCACGTGGTCGGACATGCCGGGGATGTAGGCGCCGCCGGCGGTGGAGTTGCCGAAGACGACCGCCAGGGTCGGGATCCCGGCGGCGGACAGCCGGGTGAGGTCGCGGAAGATGGCGCCGCCGGGGATGAAGATCTCCTTCTGCGACGGAAGGTCGGCACCTCCCGACTCCACCAGGCTGATGCAGGGCAGCCGGTTGGCGAGAGCGATGTCGTTGGCGCGCAGGGCCTTCTTCAGCGACCAGGGGTTGCTCGCTCCGCCGCGCACGGTCGGGTCGTTTGCGGTGATCAGGCACTCCACGCCCTCCACCACCCCGATCCCGGTGACGAGGGACGCGCCGACGGTGTAGTCGCTGCCCCAGGCAGCCAGCGGGGACAGCTCCAGGAACGGCGTGTCGGGGTCGAGGAGCAGCTCGATGCGCTCACGGGCGAGGAGCTTGCCGCGCCCCCGGTGCCGTGCGACGTACTTCTCGCCGCCGCCCGCGAGGGCCTTGGCGTGCTCGGCGTCGAGGGCGGCGAGCTTGGCGAGCATCTCCTCGCGGTTGGCCCGGTGCTCGGCGCCGGCGGGGTCGAGCGCGGAGGTCAGGACGGTCACAGCAGGGCCTCCGGTATCTCCAGGTGGCGGGAGCGCAGCCATTCGCCGAGGGCCTTGGCCTGCGGATCGAAGCGGTGCTGCGCGGCGACGCCGGCGCCGAGGATCCCCTCGACGACGAAGTTGAGGGCACGCAGGTTCGGCAGCACGTGCCGTACGACGGTCAGTTCGCGGCTCTCGGGGATGAGCTCGCGGAACCGGTCGGCGGTCAGCTCGTGCGCGAGCCACCGCCAGGCGTCGTCCGTGCGCGCCCACACCCCGACGTTGGCGTTGCCGCCCTTGTCGCCGCTGCGGGCGCCCGCGACCAGTCCGAGGGGGGCGCGCCGGGTGGGCCCGGGCTCCGGCGGCTCCGGCAGGGGCGGTTCCGGCACCGCGTCGAGTACGGCCGTGTCGTGGGCCGCAGGCACGGGGATCCGGGTCCCGTCGTTGAGGACGGCCACATGGTCGACTGCACCATGGGGGACGTACACATCCTCGAACACCCCATAGGGCGAGCCCTTTCCGGGTGGGGCCAGCACATGGAAGCCGGGGTAGCTGGCCAGCGCCAGTTCCACTGCCGCCCCGCTCAGCGCCCGCCCGACGGCCCCCTGGTCGGGGTCCCGTACGACGAGCCGCAGCAACGCGCTCGCCGTCTCCTCGGTCGGGGCGTCGGGGCGGTCGGTGCGGGCCAGCTCCCAGCGCGCGTCGGCGACCTTGCCCAGGGCCGGTTCCATCTGGTCCCGCACCAGGGCGGCCTTGGCCTCGATGTCGAGACCGGTGAGCACGAACACGACCTCGTTGCGGAAGCCGCCGAACCGGTTGAGCCCGACCTTGAGGGCGGGCGGCGGTGCCTCCCCGCGCACGCCCTCGATCCGCACCCGGTCGGGCCCGTCCTGGCTCAGCCGTACGGTGTCAAGCCGGGCGGTGACGTCCGGCCCCGCGTACCGGGCACCGGCCGTCTCGTACAGCAGTTGCGCGGTGACCGTGCCGACGTCGACGAAGCCGCCGGTGCCGGGGTGCTTGGTGATCACGCAGCTGCCGTCCTCGTGCAGCTCGGCGAGCGGGAAGCCGGGGCGGCGGACGTCGCCGTCCCGGAAGAAGGCGTAGTTGCCGCCGGTGGCCTGCGCCCCGCACTCCAGGACGTGCCCGGCGACCACGGCACCCGCGAGCCGGTCGTACTCCGTCGCGCTCCACCCGAAGTGCGCGGCGGCGGGCCCGGTGACCAGGGCCGCGTCCGTCACCCGCCCGGTGACGACGACGTCGGCGCCCGCCCGCAGACATTCCGTGATGCCGAAGCCCCCGAGGTAGGCGTGCGCGGCGAGCGAGCCCGGGTGGGAGGCGGTGAGGTCGTCACCCACCACATGGGCGACGCGTACCGGGATGCCCAGCCGGCCGGCCAACCGCCCCACCGCGTCGGCGAGTCCGGCCGGATTGAGCCCGCCCGCGTTGGTGACGATCCTGACCCCCCGCTCGTACGCGAGCCCCAGGCACTCCTCCACCTGCCGCAGGAAGGTGCGGGCGTATCCGGCGGCGGGGTCCTTCAGACGGTCCCGGCCGAGGATCAGCATGGTCAGTTCGGCGAGGTAGTCGCCGGTGAGGACGTCGAGTTCGCCGCCGGTGAGCATCTCGCGCATCGCGTCGAAGCGGTCGCCGTAGAAGCCGGAGGCGTTGCCGATACGCAGGGTCGTCACGAGGCCGCCCCCAAGCCGCTGTGCTCGGGCGTCACGAGCCGGCCTCCTTCGGCGGGCGTCCGCCGCCCGGTGGTCCCGCGAAGGCCTGCGCGATGTCCAGCCAGCGGTCGGCGTCGGGGCCGTCGGCCCGCAGGGCGAGGTCGGTGCGGTGGGCGCGCTGGGTGACCAGCAGGCAGAAATCCAGGGCGGTCCCGGTGAGGCGCTGGGCGGCGTCCTCGGGGCCGTACGTCCACAGGTCACCGGAGGGGGCGCGCAGTTCGACCCGGAAGGGGGCGGCGGGCGGGGTGAGGCCGTGCACACCGAAGGCGAAGTCACGGGTCCGTACCCCGAGCCAGGCCACATGCCGCAGCCGGTCGGTGGGTGGGCTCACCACACCCAGGGCCTCGGCCACATCCTGCCCGTGGGCCCAGGTCTCCATCAGGCGGGCCGTCGCCATGGAGGGGGCCGACATGGGCGGGCCGTACCAGGGGAAGCGCGCCCCGGGCGGGGCTGTCCGCAGCGCCTCCTCCAGTGCCGCACGGCCGCCGCGCCACCGGGCGAGCAGTTCGCCGGGCGGGAGTTGCGCGCTCTCCTCGGCGCCCTCGTCGACGAAGGAGTCCGGCGCGGCGAGGGCCTTCTCGACCAGCGTGTGGAAGCCGTCGGCGTCCGTGACGGCAAGCAGCGCCGAGTGGTCCGTCCAGGCGAGATGGGCGATCTGGTGGGCCACGGTCCAGCCGGGCGCGGGGGTCGCGAGCAACCAGCGCCGCGGGGGCAACCCGGCCACGAGGCGGTCGAGTTCCTCGCTCTCCTCGCGCAGATCGTCGATCACGGACGTCGGATCGGACACGGGGCGCTCCCCTCGGGGCACGGCGGTGTGCGGGGTGGTGCGGTATGCGGGGTGGTGCGGCGTGCTGAGGAGCATGGCAGCGGCACGAGAAACAATCAAGCGTGCTTGCATGAATTTGCGGCGGTGGCCGGAAGCGTGCTCTTCGGCGGCGAGATCAATACACTCCGGGGTGCGCTCGTTCCATTGGTCACGCGTCGGGGGAGACACAAGAATGAGCACCTGGAGCCCGGGCGGGCAGCCGCCGTACGACCCGAACGGTCCGCAACCGTACCCACCGCAGCCGGGGCCCTGGCCGCCCTCGCCCGGGCCGTACGCGCCACCGGGGGGCGGGTATCCGCCCCAGGTGCCGCCGCCCGGAAGCGGTTATCCACCCCATGTGCCCCACCCCCATGTGCCCCACCCGGTGCCACCGCCGCCGCCCGGCCCCGTCACGCGGCTGCGGCGGCGGATCGGGCCCGTCAACACCGCGCGCCGGGTGTTCAGGCCCTCCCGGCCGGACCTCGTCGAGGACGCGTTCGTCGCCCGCATGCAGAAGATCCGCACGCTGGTGGGGCTGGCCGCGGTGGTGTGGGTGTCGGTGAGCTACAAGGTCGGCAGCTCCCTGCGGGACGTCGCCGACGACCGCCTCGACCAGTCGTGGCACAGCGTGCTGGTGCTCTCGGTGACGTTCCCGGTGGTCGTGGGTGTCCTGCTGACGCTGACCGCCCCGTCGGCCCGGCGGGACCTGCTGCGCCGGGCCGCGAAGCCGTTCGGCGCGATGGTGGCCCTGATCGCCGCGGTCTTCGTGTTCCCGCTGATGGTCCTGACCGGCTTCGTCGAGGGGCGGTTCGCCACCAACCCGGCGATGACCGTGGTCACCTGGGTGGTCGTCGTGCTCGTCCTGGTGTGGGTGCTGCCGTTCATCGCCTGGGGCGTCGGCCTGGCGCTGCTGCACGTGTTCCGCACGGCCGACATCCACCAGACCATGCCGCCGCTGCTCGCCATGACGCTGGTGTGGGAGATGACGCTGATCGACCTGTTCACCGGGGCGTACGCGGGTGTGCCGGGGCCGGTACGGGCGGTGTTCATGCTCGGGGCGCCGTTGTCGGTGACCGCGGTGGGGCTGTGGGAGCTGCGCCGGCTGCGGGCGCATTACGGGATCACGGTGCGCGGGGTGCTGGTGCGCTAGCCCTCGCTCATACCCCCGGCCGGGGCCGCGGGACTCAACCGGCCGCGCCCGCTTGGCTCGCCGCCTCCTCCAGCCTGCGGTGATGGGCCTCCCACACGGCCCGGTCGCCAGGCGGCATGCTGCCCTTGCCCGGCGTCAGCCCGACCGACCCGTCGATGAGTTCACGCACGATGTCGGCGTGACCGGCGTGACGGCTGGAGTCGGCGATCACCCGCACCAGGAGGTGGTGCAGTGTGGCCTCACGCCGCTCCTCGGGCCACCACGGGACCCGCCCGACCGCGTCCAGCGGCAGCGCCGCGATCGTGCCGTCCGCATGCTCCCACGCCCGGCGGTAGAGCCCGGTGATGTCCTCGCGCGACTCGTCCGGGGTGGCCCACATGTCGGCGTTGGGTTCGGCGTCCTGCGTGTACCACCAGGGCGGTGGGTTCTCGCCGAAGTACGGTCGGCCGAAGGTGTCGCCGAAGTAGCCGAGCTCCACCCCCGCGGTGTGCTTGACCAGCCCCAGCAGATTGGTGCCGGTGGGTGTCAGGGGACGGCGGACGTCGTACTCCGAGAGCCCTTCGAGCTTCCAGAGCAGGGCGTCACGCGCCTCCTGGAGGTAGCGGAGGAGGTCGGCCTTGGGGTCCGATGCGGTCATGCGGGCAGTCTGGCACCCGGCACCGACAACCGGGCCGGGCCGGACAGGGGCCGCTTCCCTCGGCGGACGGCGGCCGCTTACTCCGCGAGGCGTTCAGCCCTCCAGGCCCGTACTCTCCAGCGCCGCCCGCTTCCTGCGGCCGCGGCCCACCTGGGTGCGCACCGCGCCCATGCTCGCCGCGACGACGAGGGCGATCGCGGCGGCCTCGGCGGCGCTGAGGGCCTGGTCGAGGATGAGGAAGCCGGCCGTCGCGGCGATGGCCGGTTCGAGGCTCATCAGGATCGCGAAGGTGGAGGCGGGCAGGCGCCGCAGGGCGAGGAGTTCGAGGGTGTAGGGCAGCACGGAGGAGAGCAGGGCGACCGCCGCGCCCAGGCCCAGCGTCACCGGGTCGAGCAGCTTCGTCCCCGACTCGGCGATGCCCAGCGGCAGGAACAGCACCGCCCCCACCGCCATGGCCAGGGCCAGTCCGTCCGCCTGCGGGAAGCGGCGGCCCGTACGGGCGCTGAAGACGATGTAGGCCGCCCACATGGCGCCTGCCCCCAGGGCGAAGGCTGCTCCTGTGGGGTCGAGCCCACTGAAGCCTCCCCCGCCGAGCAGGAACACACCGGCGAGGGCGAGCGCCGCCCAGACGACGTTGATCGCGCGGCGGGAGGCGAAGACCGAGAGGGCGAGCGGGCCGAGCACCTCCAGCGTGACGGCGGGGCCCAGCGGGATGCGCGCGACGGCCTGGTAGAAGAGGCCGTTCATCGCGGCCATCGTGATACCGAAGACGACGACCGTGCCCCAGTCGGTGCGCGAGTGGCCGCGCAGCCGCGGGCGGCAGACCAGGAGCAGGACGACGGCCGCGACCAGCAGGCGCAGGGCCACCACCCCGAGAGCGCCGGCCCTGGGCATCAGCGTGACGGCCAGGGCGCCGCCGAACTGCACGGAGATCCCGCCCGCCAGCACCAGGCCCACGGGCCCGAGGGAGCCGAGCCGGCCCAGGCCTGCGGGCGGCACAGTGGCGTCGGCGGTCGCGGACGGGGGTGAGGTGGCGGTCTCCGGCGTGGTCACGGGCGGGTCCTGTGCTTCGGGGGCGGTGTCAGGGGTGACGCGAATGTGCGGTGCGTACACCGGAATGCACTCAACGTACATCCCGATGCACTGCACAGTCCAGGGTAATGGACTTCGTCAGGTGCGTGAACCCCTTTTGCCTCTGTCTCGGGCCGTGAGACGTCAGCGGCGGCCGAGGTAGAGGTTCAGCGCCTTGTAGAGCAGCCGGTTGATCGGATAGTCCCATTCGCCGAGGTACTCCACGGCCTCGCCGCCGGTGCCCACCTTGAAGCGGAGCAGGCCCAGCAGGTGGCTGGACTCCTCCAGGGTGTCGGTGATGCCGCGCAGGTCGTAGACGGCGGCGCCGAGTTCGTGCGCGTCGGTCATCATGCGCCACTGCACGGCGCTGCTCGCCTGGACCTCGCGGCGGCGGCCGGTGGAGGCGCCGTAGGAGTACCAGACGTGGTCGCCGACGGTCAGCATGGTGGCCGCGGCGAGCACCTCGCCGTCGTGGTAGGCGAGGTAGAGCCGCATCCGGTCCGGGTGTTCGGCGGTGAGCGCGCTCCACATGCGCTGGAAGTACGGCAGCGGGCGGGGGATGAACCCGTCCCGTTCGGCGGTCTCGCCGTACAGCTCGTGGAAGGCCGGCAGGTCCCCCAGGTCGCCGCGCACGACCTTCACCCCGGCCTTCTCCGCCTTCTTGATGTTGCGGCGCCACTGCTGGTTCAGGCCGTTGTGGACGTCCTCCAGCGACCGGCCGGCGAACGGCACCTGGAAGACGTACCGGGGCTGCCCGGCAGCGAAGCCGTCCTCGCCCGAGGCCTCGGACTGCCGCCAGCCCATGCGGCGCAGACCGTCCGCGACCTGGCCCGCGCGCGGTTCGTACGACGTCGCCCGCACGTCGCGCAGCCGCCGGGCGGCCGGGTCCGCGATCGCCGCCTTGACCGTGTCGGCGCTCCAGCGGCGCACCACGACCGGCGGGCCCATCCGCACCGCGAAGGCGCCGCGCCGTCTCAGGTGCGCGAGCATCGGCTCCAGCAGCCGTTCGAGGCCGGGCCCGTACCAGTCGAGCAGCGGGCCCTCGGGCAGATACGCGAGGTAGCGCGGCAGCCCGGGCACCCGCGGCCCGGGCAGCGGGCGCAGCAGCACCAGTCCCGCGCCGACGAGCTGCCCGCCGTCGTCGAACCAGCCGAGGCTCTCCGCCTGCCAGTCGGGCTTCACCTCGCCCCAGGACGGGAGCTGGGTGTGGCTGGCGGAGGGGCGGGCCGTGACGAACGCGAGGTGCTCGTCACGGGTGATCGGCTGGACGCGGACGCTCATGCGCGGGCTCCTTCGAGCAGCGGCCCTCGACGGGCAGTGACTGGTGCCGTGAGCCTAGGAGCGGGCCCGTCCCTCCCAAGCTCAGACACTCGGGCGGGCCCGTGCCGTGGCCCGAACGCCTCACGCGCCCTCGCGCCGGAGGTCCTCCTCCAGCGCCTCGGCCAGCACCTCCGCCAGATGCCGGCCCCGCACACCCGCCAGCTGCTCCAGCTGGGTGCGGCAGGAGTAGCCGTCCGCCAGCACCACCGTGCCGTCCGGGGCGTCCCGTACGGACGGCAGGAGTTGCTCCTGCGCGCAGGCGGCGGACACCTCGTAGTGGCCCTTCTCGAAGCCGAAGTTTCCCGCGAGGCCGCAGCAGCCGCCGCTCAGTTCGCCGGTGAGCAGGGCCGCCTCCCGCAGCCGGCGGTCGGCGGCGTCGCCGAGCACCGCGTGCTGGTGGCAGTGGGTCTGCCCGGCCACCGGGCGGTCGACGCGCGGCGGTGTCCAGCCGGGGGCGTGGCGCTCCAGCGTCTCCGCGAGCGTGAGGACTTTCGCGGCGAGCCGGGCCGCGCGCGGGTCCTCGTGCAGCAGCTCGGGGACGTCCGTGCGCAGGGCCGCGGCGCAGCTCGGCTCCAGGACGACGACCGGGGCACCGGTCTCCAGGACCGGTTCCATCAGGTCGAGCGTGCGGCGCATGACGGCCCGGGCACGGTCCAGCTGCCCCGTCGACACGTACGTCAGCCCGCAGCAGACCCGGCCCCGGCCGCGCAGCAGGGACAGCGGGTCGAGGGCGACCGTCCTGCCGTCGCCCACCGGCGGTTTCTCCAGGCGCAGCGTCGGCGGCAGCGCCACCCGCAGCCCGGCCGCCTCCAGCACCCGTACGGCGCCCCGCCCCACGGCCGGTGAGAGGTGCTCGGTGAAGGTGTCGGGCCACAGGATCACCAGGTCGCCCTGCGCGGAGGCTCCGGGTGCCCTGCGCCGCTCCCACCACCGGCTGAACGTCCGCGTCGCCAGCCGTGGGATCTCCCGCTCGGGCGCGAGACCGCCCAGCCGTTTCGCCGCCCATGCCAGGGGCGGTACCGCGGACAGCGCGTTGACCAGCCACGCCGTGCGGGTGCGGGAGACCGCCCGGAGCCACTCCGGCAGGCGGCCCAGCGCGTGGTGTGCGGCGGGGCGGCGCCGGCCGGCGTAGTGCCGGTGCAGGAACTCCGCCTTGTACGTGGCCATGTCGACCCCGACCGGGCAGTCCGACCGGCAGCCCTTGCAGGACAGGCAGAGGTCCAGCGCGTCCCGGACCTCCTCCGAGCGCCAGCCGTCCGTCACCACATCACCGGCGAGCATCTCGTGCAGCAGCCGGGCCCGCCCACGCGTGGAGTGTTCCTCCGCGCCCGTCGCCCGGAAGGACGGGCACATGACGCCCGGGCCGGACACCGAGGTCGTACGGCACTTGGCGACGCCCACGCAGCGCCGCACCGCCGCCGCGAAGTCGCCGCCGTCCGAGGGGTAGCCGAAGGCCACGTCGACCGGCTCGCGGGGCAGGACGGAGAAGCGCAGGCCGCTGTCCAGGGGCGCGGGGCGGACGAGCATCCCGGGGTTGAGCAGGTCGTCCGGGTCCCACACGCCCTTGACCCGCTCGAACAGGCCGACCATCTCGGCCCCGTACATCCTCGGCAGCAGCTCCGCCCGCGCCTGCCCGTCCCCGTGCTCCCCCGACAGCGACCCGCCGTGCGCCACCACCAGCTCCGCGAGCTCCTCGGAGAAGCGGCGGAAACGGGCGACGCCGGGCGCCGTCAGCAGGTCGAAGTCGATCCGGACGTGGATGCAGCCGTCCCCGAAGTGCCCGTACGGCGTGCCGCGCAGCCCGTGCGCCGTCATCAGCGCCCGGAAGTCCCGCAGATACGCCCCGAGCCGGGCGGGCGGCACCGCGCAGTCCTCCCAGCCCGGCCACGCCTCGGTGCCGTCCGGCATGCGCGTCGCCGTACCGCTCGCGTCCTCCCGGATCCGCCACAACGCACGCTGCCCGGCCGGGTCGGTGACCACGAGCGCGTCCACGACGTCGGCGGCCCGCACGATCGCCTCCGCACGCGCGCGTGCCTCGACCGCCGACTCCCCGCCGGTCTCCACGAACAGCCAGGCCCCGCCCCGCGGCAGCGCGGCCGGGGACGGCACCAGGTCCGCGGCCATCCCCTCCACCGTGAGCGGCCCGAAGGGCAGCAGCCCGGCCGCCGCCTCGGCCGCCGCGCTCTCGTCGGCGTACGCCAGCACGGCCAGCGCACGCGCGCGTGGCGCCTCGACGAGGCGTACGACCGCCTCCGTCAGCACCCCGAGCGTGCCCTCGGAGCCGCAGAAGGAGCGGGCCACGTCGGCGCCGTTCTCCGGCAGCAGGGCGTCCAGCGCGTAGCCGGAGATGCGGCGGGGCAGCTCCGGGAAACCGGTGCGCAGCCGGGCGAGTTCCCCCTCGGCCAGTTCTCGCAGCCCGTCCGGTGCCCCGGCCCAGTCCCGCCCGAGCCGCAGCCGCCCGCCCCGCGCGGTGACGACGTCCAGCTCGCGCACGCTGTCCGCGGTCGTCCCCCACGCCACGGAGTGCGAGCCGCACGAGTTGTTGCCGATCATGCCGCCGAGCGTGCAGCGGCTGTGCGTGGACGGGTCGGGCCCGAAGCGCAGCCCGTGCGGGGCGGCGGCCTCCTGGAGCCGGTCCAGCACCAGCCCCGGCTGCACCACGGCCGTCCGCGCCTCGGGATCCAGGGCGACCAGCCGGTTCATGTGCCGGGTGAAGTCCAGGACGACACCGGTGCCGGTGGCCTGCCCGGCGATGGAGGTGCCTCCGCCGCGGGCGACGACGGGCACCTCTCGCTCCCGGCACACCGCGAGTACCGCCGCGACGTCGTCGGCGTCACGCGGAGCGACCACGCCCGCCGGGACCCGCCGGTAGTTGGACGCGTCCATGGTCGTCAGCGCCCGGGACGTGACGTCGAACCCGACCTCGCCCCGGACGACGGCACGCAGCTGTGCTTCGAGATCCGTCATGCGTCCAGGATGCATCCGGCCACTGACGGTGACGGCCCGGCTCAGCCCTTGACCGCGGAGCTGGCCACGCCCTCGACGAACCAGCGCTGGAAGAACGCGAAGACGATCAGCACGGGCAGCACCAGCAGCACTCCGAAGGCGAGGATCTGGCCCCAGTCCGGCGGCTGCTGGCCCTGGAAGACGCTCATCTCCAGGGGCAGGGGGCGCACGGACGGGTCGGACACCATCAGCACCGGCCACAGGAAGGAGCCCCACTGGATGAGGAAGGTGAGGATCGCGACCGAGGCGAACACCGGCCGGGACATCGGCACGATGATCGCGAAGAAAGTGCGCCAGGGTCCCGCGCCGTCCAGCCGGGCCGCCTCCTCGATGCTCGTCGGGATCTTCTTGAAGAACGTGTGGAACTGGTAGATCGCGAAGGCGTTGGCGACGAACGGCAGCGCCTGGATGAACAGCGTGTTGCGCTGGCCGTTGAACATGTAGAACAGCGGCACCGCCACCGACTCGAACGGGATCAGCATCAGCAGCAGGACCAGGGTGAACACCGCGTTCTGCCCGCGCCACTTCAGCCGTGTCAGCCCGTAGGCCGCCATCGAGTTGACGATCAGCCCGCCCGCCACCACCACGAACGACAGCAGCACCGACACGCCCATGAACTGCCAGAAGTAGCCGGTGCTCTCGGAGTTCAGGCTGTCGAGAACGGCTGTGTAGTTGTCGAAGGAGAGGTGGGTGGGCAGGAAGCCGGACAGGCCGTTCAGGACCTCGTCGGACGGCTTGAGGCTGCCGAGGAAGAGGTAGAGCGCGGGGAGGGCGAAGACGAACGCCAGGACGCTCAGGACGGCGTAGTCGAGGACGCGGCGTACGGGCGTACGGGTCATGGCCATGGGTCAGTCAGTCCTCGTTGTCGGGCCGGACGACGCGGCGCTGGACGATCGTCAGGGCGACGACGATCAGGAAGAACACCACCGTGACGGCCGAGGCCTGGCCGATGTTGTTCTGGTCGAAGGCCGTGGTGACGGCCTGGTACATCACCGTCCGGGTGGCGTCCTCGTCCAGGCCGCCGCCGCGGATGAGGATGTACACCTGGTCGAAGACCCGGAAGGACAGCACCGAGGTCAGCATCGCGACGAAGACGAGGGTGCCGCGGATGCCGGGCAGGGTGACGTGCCGGAACTGCTGCCAGCGCGAGGCCCGGTCCAGCTCGGAGGCCTCGTAGAGCTCGCCCGGGATCTGCTGGAGGCCGGCGAGCAGGATGACCATCTGGAAGCCGACGCCCTGCCACACCGACAGCACGATGATCGAGCCCATCGCGGTGAGGCCGTCACCGAGCCAGTCGAAGGCGCCCCAGTTGCCGAAACTCACCGTGTCCAGCAGGGAGTTGAGCATGCCCTGCTCGCTGCGGGCGAGGATCAGCCGCCAGATCACGGCGACCAGCGCCATGGGGAAGACCACCGGCATGAAGAAGAAGGACCGGAACAGGCCGATCGCCTTCAGCTTGCGGTTGAGCAGGATCGCCAGCGCCAGCGCCAGCCCCGTCTGGAGCGGTACGACGACGACGGCGAAGGTCAGGTTGTTCAGCAGCGCCCGCAGGAACGGGCCGGACAGGTCGGGGTCGGTGAACAGCCGCCGGTAGTGCTCCACGCCGAAGAAGGCGGGCTCCAGGGGCGAGCCGAGGCGGACGTTGTAGAAGGAGAGCACCACGGCGTAGCCGAACGGGATGCCGACGAAGGCGATCAGCCCGACGACGGCCGGGGCGGACATCAGCAGCCCGTGCAGCCGGTCACGGTTGCCGCGCGCGGGACGCGGGGGCTTGGCGGGGGGTGCGGACGAGACGGCCTGCGCCCGGCCTGGGGCCGCGACGTGCGCGGGTTCCACGGTTTTCACGGGAGGGGTCCTCTTCCCGGCGGGGCGGGCCCGGCCGGCACGCGGGCCGCGTCGCGGCACCACGTCACCGACGGCCCGCCCGGGCCGATGCGTCCTGCGGGTTACGGGATCTCGTAGCCGGCGTTGTCGGTGAAGTCCCGGTCGATGGCGCGGGCGGCCTTCCGCAGGGCTTCCTCGGGGTCGGCGCCGCCGTAGATCGAGTTCAGGGCCGTGTTGAACTTGGCGGTGACGGTGGGGTATCCGGCGGTCACCGGGCGGGTGACGGCGACACAGGAGGAGGTGATGTCGCTGTCGCCGCAGGGCGCCGCGAGCTGGTCGGCGAAGAGCTGGAGCGGGCCGCCCTTCTTGTAGAGGTCGCTCTTGGCCAGCGCGGTCTTGGTGGCGGGCACCGCGCCGTTGGCCTTCGTCATCGCGCCGACGTTGTCGTCGTTCAGCAGGTAGTCCAGGAAGGTGCCGGCGGCCTTGCCGTTCTTGCTGTCGGCGCCGATGCCCCAGGCCCACGAGCCCTGCCCGGTCTTGGGACCGTTGCCGAAGTCCGGCAGCGGCAGCACGGCGAGGTCGTCACCGAGGGCCTTGCTGTAGGCGGGGTAGTTCCAGTGGCCGACCCAGCTCAGCGCCACCTTGCCCTTGGCGAAGGCGTTGCCGTCGGTGTTGGGGTCGACGTAGGGCTTCCAGGACTGGAAGGTCTTCATCGCGGAGACGGCCTTCGGGCTGTCGAGGGCGCCCTCCGCCTTGCCGTCCTTCAGCAGCCCGCCGCCGGCCGACCAGACGATCGGGGAGAAGCCGAAGGTGCCCCACTCGGAGGCCAAGCCGTACTGCTCGGATATGTCGAGGACCTTGCCGTCGGAGTCCTCGCCCTTCAGCGCCTTGAGGGCCTTGCCGAACTCCTCGGCCGTCCAGGCGTCGTCCGCGCTCGTCGGGTACTTCACGCCGGCCGCGTCCAGCAGCTTCTTGTTGGCGTACATGCCGAGCCCTGCGTCGAACATGCCCAGGCCGTAGTGCTTGCCGCCGATCTCGCCCTGCGCCTTGATCGCGTCCGTGGCGTTGCCGAGGGTCTTGGCGGAGACGTGGCCGTCGACCGGGGCGAGCTTGCTGTTGTAGACGAAGTTCGCCATCGTCGGGCCGTCGAACTCCAGCACGTCCGGCAGTTCGGAGGCGTCGGTGGCGGTGATGGTCTTGGTGTAGTCCTTCTCGGGGATCAGCTTCAGCTCGGCCTTGACGGCGTTCTGCGAGGAGTTGAAGGACTTCACCGCGCTCTGCAGCGCGGCCGTCTCGCTCGCCTGGCCCTGGTGGGCCCAGACGCTGATGGTGCCCTTGCCGCTGCCCTCCTCGGCGGACGTGTCGCTGCCGCCCCCGCCGCCACAGGCGGCCAGCGCGGCCAGCGGCAGCAGGGCGAGGGCCGTCAGGCCCGTACGGCGGTGTTTTCCGTGGCCGGTGATCATGGTGGTGCCTCCGAGCGGGGTGTGCGGGTGGCTGCGCGGACAGTGGGGAGGGGCAGGGGGGAGGAGAGGGAGCAAGGGGGGAGCCGGGGAAGGACGAGGCGCTACCGCTGGCGGCCGGTGTGCGGCGGAGCGGTGGTCTCGCGGAGGATGAAGCGGATGGGCATCTCGACGGGGCGCGACGACCCGGCGTTCGGTCCCTCAAGACGCCTCAGCAGCAGCAAGGCCGCCTCCCGGCCCTGGGCCGCGACCGGCTGGGCCACGGTGGTCAGCCCGACCACCTCGGACAGCTCGTGATCGTCGAAGCCGACCACGGACACGTCCTCCGGAACCCTCAGCCGGTGCCGGCGCAGGGCGCGCAGCGCGCCCATCGCCATCTCGTCGGACTGGGCGAACACGGCGGTCGGCGGATGGCGCAGCGCCAGCAGCTCCGTCATGGCCCGCTCACCGCCCTCGACCGTGTAACCGCCGTCGGCTTCCAGGGCGGTGTCGGGCTCGATCCCGGCGTCGGCGAGCACGTCCAGGTAGCCCTGCCGGCGGTCGAGGGGCGTGGTCCAGTGCAGCGGCTCGCTGGCGCCGGAGATCATGCCGATCCGCCGGTGGCCCAGGTTCACCAGGTGCCGTACGGCACTCTCCGCGCCGCCCCGGTCGTCGATGCCGACCACCGTGAAGCCGGTCCGGGCGCCGCCGACCGTGGTCGCCAGCGGCACGCCGAGGGAGCACAGGGCCGCGGCCTCCTCCGGGTCCGGGATCAGCAGGGACAGCACGGCGTCGACCCGCTTGCGGATCGGCAGCTTGGTGAAGAAGCGCTTGCGCGCCTCCGGTGAGCCGAGGTTGTACAGCAGGACGTCGTAGCCGGCGGCGCTGAAGACCTTCTCGGCCGCGTCCAGCACCGTGCCGAAGAACCAGCGGCCGACGTACGGGACGACGACGCCGATGGTGTAGGTGCGTCCGCTGGCCAGGCTGGAGGCCGAGCGGGAGGCGGTATAGCCCAGTTCGGCGGCGGCCGCGACGATCCGGGCCCGCATCTCCTCCGACACTCCCGAGCGGCCGCGCAGGGCGCGGGACACGGTGGACGCCGAGACCCCGGTGGCCTCGGCGACATCGGTGATGCTGACCGTCACGGGACGCTCCTTGATCGGGTGCGCGCCGCGTGGCCGGGGGTCCGGAGCACGTCGGCGGGAGTGGGAGTGACGAGACCGTAAACCCGCTCACCTGGTTGCGCAAGCGTTTGCGTTCAGATTTACTTCGGCTGACTCTCAGAGGAACTCCCCCCAGCAAGATCACAGCGCACGCGTTTGAGTGCCGCTGTCGGCAGACAGGACCTGTCCATGCGATACGCGCCGCCCGGCCTCTGCGTGAACGACTTCGACCTCCTGCGCCACGCGGACGGCACCTACACCGCGCTGCATCTCCAGGGCCCGTGGACGGCCGAGTTCGACCACCTGCGCATGGAGACCTCCTACGGCCGGGCCACCTCCACCGACCTGGTCCACTGGGAACCGCAGGGCACGGCCTTCGGCAACGGCCTGCCGGGCCGCTTCGACCAGCAGGCGGTGTGGACCATGCATGCCTTCCCGCACGGCACCGGCATGGCGATGCTCTACACCGCCGTCTCCGGGCTCACCCCGGGCGGCTGGCCCCTGCAGTCGGTCGGCCTGGCCCGCTCCGACCGCACCGACGGCACCGGCTGGCGCCGTCACGGCACGGGGCCGGTCGTCGAGGCGGACGGGCGCTGGTACCGCACGGGCGAACGCATGGGCTGGCGCGACCCCTTCGTCGTACGCGACGACGAGTCCGACGGCTGGGTCATGCTGGTCTGCGCCGCCGACGCATCCCTGCCGGTCGAGGTCAGCGGGTGCGTCGCCTGGGCGACCTCCGACGACCTGGAGCACTGGACGGTCCACCCGCCGCTCGTCTCCCCCGGTGACGTCGACGAGTTCGAGTGCCCGGTCCTGGAACGCCTCGACGACGGCGGCTGGCTGCTGCTCGGCTCCATCGGCGCCACCCGGGGCTTCGAGGCGTGGACCGCTCCGCGCCTGCGCGGTCCGTGGACCCGCCGCGGCCCGCTCGGCCCGACGGGCGCGTACGCGCCACGCGTCGTCACCGCCCCCGACGGCTCCCGCGTCGTGCTGCACACCACCCCGCGCCGCGTGGACCTGACCGACACCGGTGACCGCTGCCGCGGCATGCTCGCCCAGCCCAAGTCCCTCGTCGTACCGCAGGACGCGGCGCCCCGTCTGGAATGGTGGCCCGGCCTGGACCGATGGCTCGGCGAGGAGACGTACGACGCCCCTCTGCACGCGGTCGGCGACGTCGACCTCTCGGGACGCACCGAAGTCACCCTGCGCACGCATGTCTCCGACGGGGACCGGCCCGCGCTCACGGTCGGCTGCGACGGCAAGAACCTCCGGGTCACCGGCCCCGACGGCACCCCGCTCGGCGAGACCCTCCTGCCGGAACCCGCGGCCGGCTTGCGCATCCTCACCGTCGGGGAGTACGTCGAGGTCTACGCCGACGGCGTCTTCGTCCTCACCACCCTGTGCTACTCCGGCCGCCCCGCACCCTGGACGGCCGTCACCGAGGACGGGGTCCGGCCCGTCGCCGTGCGCCCCCTCCGGCTGCCGGACCCGCACCGCGACGACGCCTCGGCCGTCTGGCCCGGCCCGGTCCCGTGCTGACCCGTCCACATCCCGTCTCACCCGACGGACGACGTTTCGCCCACGTTTCTGGAAACGGCTACGCTCCCCTCCGTGGCTGAGATCCGGATTCCCGCTGACATCAAGCCCGCCGACGGACGTTTCGGCGCGGGCCCCTCCAAGGTGCGGACGGAAGCGCTGGACGCGCTGGCCGCGACCGGCACCTCCCTCATGGGCACCTCCCACCGTCAAGCTCCCGTCAAGAACCTGGTCGGCCAGGTGCGCGAGGGCATCAGTGAGCTGTTCCAGCTCCCCGACGGCTACGAGGTGATCCTCGGCAACGGCGGCTCGACCGCGTTCTGGGACGTCGCGACGCACGGCCTGATCGAGAACAAGTCGCAGCACCTCAACTTCGGCGAGTTCTCCTCGAAGTTCGCCAAGGCCGCCAAGCTGGCCCCCTGGCTGGCCGAGCCGACCGTCATCTCCTCCGACCCGGGCACCCACCCCGAGGCGGCCGCCGAGGCGGGCGTGGACGTCTACGCGTTCACCCACAACGAGACCTCGACCGGTGTCGCCATGCCGATCAAGCGCGTGGCCGGTGCCGACGAGGGCTCCCTGGTCCTGGTGGACGCCACGTCCGGCGCCGGGGGCCTGCCCGTCGACGTGTCCGAGACGGACGTCTACTACTTCGCCCCGCAGAAGTCCTTCGCCTCCGACGGCGGCCTGTGGATCGGCGTCTTCTCCCCGGCCGCGATCGAGCGCGCGGAGCGCGTCCACGCGTCCGGCCGTCACGTCCCGGAGTTCTTCTCGCTGCCGACGGCGATCGACAACTCCCGCAAGAACCAGACGTACAACACCCCGGCGCTGGCCACCCTCTTCCTGCTGAACCAGCAGCTGGAGTGGATCAACGGCCAGGGCGGCCTGGACTGGTCGGTCCGGCGCACCGCCAGCTCCGCCCGCACGCTCTACGGCTGGGCCGAGGACATCAAGTACGCCAACCCGTTCGTCACCGACCCGGCCAAGCGCTCGCAGGTCATCGGCACGATCGACTTCACGGACGAGGTCGACGCCGCCGCCGTCGCCAAGGTGCTGCGCGCCAACGGCATCGTCGACACCGAGCCCTACCGCAAGCTCGGCCGCAACCAGCTGCGCGTCGCGATGTTCCCGGCGATCGACCCGGCGGACATCGAGGCGCTCACCAAGTGCATCGACTACGTGATCGAGAAGCTCTGACCTTCTCGCACCCGACGTGAGTGTCGAGGGCGTCCCGCTCGTGCGGGGCGCCCTCTTCCGCGCTCAGGCCGGTGTCGAGCGCGCCACCCGGAACCCCACGTCGTCGATCCGGAACGTCGGATGGCTCCGGCGGCGCACCGAGGCGCGGCAGCTCCAGTGCTCGTCGGACCAGCCGCCGCCCCGCAGCACCCGGTACGTGCCGTAGACCTCGGCGTCGTAGAGGTCCCAGCACCAGTCCCAGACGTTGCCGAGCATGTCGTACAGGCCCCAGGCGTTGGGCTGTCGGCCGCCCACGGACCGGACGCGGTCGCCGGAGTTGCCGCGGTACCAGGCGATGTCGTCGAGCGGGCCGTAGCGCGGGCCGGTTCCGCCGGCGCGGCAGGCGTGTTCCCACTCGGCCTCGGTGGGCAGCCGGTAGCCGTCGGCGGCGGGGTCCCAGTGGGCGGTGGCGTCCCCGTCGGCGCTCCCGGTGCCGTGCTCCACCTCGTACGCGGGGGTCAGGCCCTCGTGTACGGACAGCGCGTTGCAGAACCGGATCGCGTCCCACCAGGACACGCCCTCGACGGGCAGCCGGCCGCCCCTGGCCGTGCTCGGACGCTCGCCGGTGACCCGGGCGTACCACTCCTGCGTGACCGGGACCGCCGACATGCGGAACGACGCGACCTCCACCGCCCAACTGCGCTGCGTCCGCCGGTCGGACAGCGTGACGCGCCCCGCCGGGACGGCCACCATCTCGTTGTCCGCGTTCTCCCCCATGGCCGGACACCCTAGAGGGCGCCCGGCGAGTGTCGCCGGGCGCCCCGTGTGTCCGTGTCAGGCCTGGGCCGGTGACGCGGTCAGCGTCCGGACCCCAGGATCCCGCGCAGGCTGTCGCCGACCGCCGCGACGGCCGGCTGCGTCGCGCTCGGAGCCTTCTGCGCCGCCGGCTGCGGCTTGGGGTCGGGGTTCTTCTTGCACACCGCGTCCGCCACACCGCTGCCGTGCGGGACCTTGCCGTTGGTGAGGTACGTCGCGAGGTGCTTGTCGAGGCAGGCGTTGCCGCTCAGCGTGATGCCGTGGTTGCCGCCGCCCTGCTCCACCACCAGGCTGGAGCCCTTCAGCAGCCGGTGCATGGTGACGCCGCCCTGGTAGGGCGTGGCCGCGTCGTCCGTCGCCTGGAACAGCAGCACCGGCGGGAGCTTGGTGTTGGCGACGTTCACCGGCTTCAGCGTCTTCGTCGGCCAGAACGCGCACGGCGCGTTGTACCAGGCGTTGTTCCACGCCATGAACGGCGCCTTCTCGTACACCGCCCAGTTGTCCTTGCGCCACTGCTTCCAGTCGCGCGGCCAGGACGCGTCACGGCACTGCACCGCCGTGTAAACGCTGTAGCCGTTGTCACCCGAGGCATCGATGGCGGCGATGTTGTCGTACGCCTCGACCAGCGCCGCGGTGTCGTGGTTGTTGACGTACGCCGCGAACGTCTGCGCGAGCGTGGGCCAGTAGGCGTTGTTGTAGCCGCCGGGTATGAAGATGTCCTCCAGCTCGGAGGCGCCCACCTTGCCGCCCGCGGGCTTCTTGGCCAGGGCCGCCCGCATGGCGTACCACTTGGCCTCGATCTTCTTCGGGTTCGTGCCGAGCTTGTACGTGGAGTCGTACTTGGCGATCCACGCCATCAGGGCCTTGTGGCGCTTGTCGAAGGCGTAGTCCTGCTGGATGTTGTCGTCGTACCAGACGCCGGTCGGGTCGACGATCGAGTCCAGCACCAGGCGCCGCACCCGCTCGGGGAACAGCTTGGCGTAGACGGCGCCGAGGTAGGTGCCGTACGAGTAGCCGAAGTAGTTGATCTTCGGTGCGCCGAGGGCCTTGCGGATCGAGTCCATGTCCTTCACGGCACTGACCGTGTCGATGTACGGCAGGACGTCCGCGTACTTCGTGCCGCAGGCCTTGGCGAAGGACTTGGCGCGCGCGAGGTTCGCCTTCTCCAGCGCCGGTGTGCTCGGCACGGAGTCGGGGCGCACGGGGTCGAAGTGGCCCGGCTTGCAGTCCAGGGCGGGCTGGCTCTTGCCCACTCCGCGCGGGTCGAAGCCGATGACGTCGTACTGGGCGGCGACCGCCTTGGGCAGGGAGGACGCGACGAACTCGGCCAGCGACAGGCCGCTTCCGCCGGGACCGCCGGGGTTGACGAGCAGCGGGCCCTGGGACTTCGGCGCGGTGTGCGGCACGCGGGAGAGAGCCAGCGTGATCTGCTTCCCTCGCGGCTTCGCGTAGTCGAGCGGCACCTTGACCGAGCCGCACTGGAGCGTCGGGGTGTCGTCCGTCGCGCACTTCTTCCAGCTGATCTTCGCGGCGGCGGTCGTCAGGGCGGTGTTCTCGGCGTGCGACGCGCTGGCGTTGGCGGGGACGGCGGTGAGTGTCCCGGCCAGGACGACCGTGGCGCCGCACAGGACGGCTGCGCTTCTTCTCATGGAGTTCTCTCGCAACGGTGAGGGGGGTCAGGCCCGCGAGTGACACGGGCCGTGCCGAATCGTTTCGGAATACCGCACCGCGCATGTACGAATTCGAGCAAGACTTGACCAAATCGAGGCACAGCCCGCCCTCAGGAAGCCCGCAGAAACGGGGCGTTCTGACAATTCCGGACAGACGGACCGGCAGACGGACCGGTAGACGGACCGGCAGACGGACCGGCAGACGGACCGGCAGACGGACCCGGGCGGTCGGTGCGGCGGGCCGGGCAGTGGGGGGCCCGGCGGACACCGGGCCCCCACCTCATTCCCTGCTCACGTGGCCGTGCACCTCACGCTCGGCACGTCCCCGCCCCCGGGCGCGCCGCCCAGGCCGAAGCTCGCCGAACCGCCCACCGGCACACTCCCGTTGTGCGCCGCGTTCACCGCCGTGACGGTCGCCCCGCTCTGGGTGTGCGAGGCGTTCCACATGCTGGTGACCTTCTGGGAACCGCTCCAGGTCCAGCTCACCTTCCAGGACTTCAGCGGCAGCGTGCCCGCGTTGGTCACCTTCACCTCGGCGTTGAAGCCGCCGCCCCAGTCGCTGCTGACGGTGTAGGCGGCGGTGCAGGCGGGCGTGCCGTTGCCGGGGTCGCCGGGACCGCCCGGGCCGGGGCCGGAGCCGCCGGTGTCGAAGCCCGGCGCCTTGACGGACGCCAGGTACCCGTCCTTCACCGTGTCGACCGTCTGCCAGTCGTCCTTCAGGATGCCGCCCGTGTCACCGGAGTTGGGGTTCCAGGACCAGAACGTCCAGTGGAAGCTGTCGGCACCGTACGTCGACGTCGAGCGCAGGTACTTCACCAGCTCGGCCAGCCACTTCTGGTCCACCGAGGGCTGGAGCGTCGTACCGAACTCGCCGAGCCACACCGGGGCGATGTTCTGCTTGAAGATGTAACCCCAGTACTTGTCCCAGATCCCCGGCATGTTGGCGGGGAAGGACGGGTCGGAGAACCAGGACTGCTGCGCCACCGATGTCGCGTAGTCGTGCGCCGAGTACACCAGCCGGTCCGGGACGTCCAGTTGGACCGGGTACTGGGCCACGCCCATGAGGTTGCCGCCCCACCAGCCGTTCACGCCCTCGTGCGACTGCACGCCCTCGACCATGATCAGCAGGTCGGGGTTGGCCGACAGGACCGCGTTGCCCGCGCGCTGGGCGGCGAGGCGCCAGTCGCGGGAGGTGTCGCCACAGCCCCAGCAGGCCGGGTCGTGCGGCTCGTTGTGCAGGTCGATGCCGACGACGGTGGAGTTGCCCTTGTAACGCGTCGCCAAGGCCTTGAGGTTGGTGATCCACGTCGACTCGGGGACCGACGCCGTGTACCAGAGGGCCGATTGGCCCGCCGCGTCCGGGCGGTGCCGGTCCAGGACGACCTTGAGGCCGGACTGCCCGGCGTAGGCCACGATCTTGTCCAGGACCTGGAGGGACGTCAGCCCGCGCAGGTCCGTGTTCTTGCCGTCGGTGTTGATGCTGTCCGGCATGGCGCCGGGCTTGAGGATGTCGTCGCTGTAGGGCATGCGGATGGTGTTGTAGCCCAGCGACTTCATCTGGTCGATCATGCTCTTGTAGTCGCGGGCCCACAGGCCGTGGACGACGTGGTTGGCGGTCTCGAAGCCGAACCAGTTGATGCCGGCGATACGGACGGGCTGTCCGGCCGCGTCCAGGATCTGCCGACCGCTGGTGTGCCAGTAGCCGCCGCCGGCGGCCTCCGCGGCGACATCGGCCCGTGCCGACTGCACGCCCGCCAGCGGTAACAGGAGCGCCGCGGCGACACACAGCGCTCTGCGCAGAGTGCGGAACATGGGCTGCTTCCTCTCGGGTTCCTCTTGGGTTCCTCTTGGGGAGGGGGGAAGCACGGCACCCGGAACGGATGGGAGCGCTCCCATCATGCCGCGCACCTCCCAGAGAACTGACGCAACATGAGCACGTCAAGACTCTGGGACGCGCGCAACCGCTATCGGCTCAGCTTCTTGAACCGCCGTACGGCCAGCGGCAGGAAGATCGCGGTCAGGATCACCGGCCACACTCCGGCCATCAGCAGCGCGTGCTGCTCGACCCAGGTGTCGCCGTCGACCGGGTTGCCGAACAGCTCGCGGGTCGCCGCCGCCGTGGAGGAGATCGGGTTCCAGACCGCCACCCAGCCGAGCCAGTCGGGCATCAGCTGCGGTGCGACGAAGATGCTGGAGATCATCGTGAAGGGGAAGGCGACCGCGTAGAGGCCGCCCGCCGCCTCCGGGTTGGGCACGATCAGGCCGAGCCACACCCCGATCCAGATCAGCGAGAAGCGCAGCCACAGCAGCAGTCCGAACGCGCCGAGGAAGCCCGCGCCGCCGTCCGGCCGCCAGCCCATGGCGAGCGCGGTGAGCATCATGATCGCCAACTCGGCGCAGGCGACGATGATGTCGGTGACCCCGCGCCCGGCCACCACGGCCGAGGACGCCATCGGCATCGAGCGGAACCGGTCGATGACGCCCTTGGTGGAGTCGTACACCACGACCGTGGCGGTGTTCATGAAGCCGAACGCCATGGTCATGACGAACATGCCCGGCATCAGGAAGTCCTGGTAGTTCCCGCCGCCCGGCACCTTCATCGCGCTGCCGAAGACATAGCCGTACATCAGGACGGACAGAATCGGGAAGCCCAGCTGCCAGGCGATGTTGACCGGCTGGCGCTGGTAGTGGGTCAGGCCGCGGCGGACGATGTTCCAGCAGTCGGCGAGCAGCCAGTACGCGCCGCTCCGCGAGCTCGGGGTGCTCAGGTCGGTGGCGCTCATGCCGCGGACTCCTTCTCGGTGCGGTGTCCGGTCAGGCGCAGGAACACGTCGTCGAGGCTCGGCCTGCGCAGTCCGATGTCCTCGACCCGGACGCCCTCGTCCTGGAGGGTCCGGGCGACCTCGGTGAGAGCGGTGACCCGGTCGGTGACGGGTGCGTGCACCCGCAACTCCGTCTCGTCCGCCTCGGGTTCGCCGTCCGCGACCCGGGCGACGGTCTTCACCACCCGCGGGATCTCGGACCGCTCGGCGACCACGACCTCGATACGGTCGCCGCCGACCAGGCTCTTCAGCCCGTCCGGGGTGTCGTCGGCGATGGCCCGCCCCTGATCGATGACGGTGATGTGCGAGGCGAGCTTGTCGGCCTCCTCCAGGTACTGCGTGGTCAGCAGCACGGTCGTGCCGCCGGCCACCAACGCCCGGACCGATTCCCAGACTTCGCCCCGGCTACGGGGGTCGAGACCGGTCGTCGGCTCGTCGAGGAAGAGGACCGCCGGGGCGAGGATCATGGACGCCGCGAGGTCGAGGCGGCGCCGCATGCCGCCGCTGTACTTGCCGACCCCCCGGTCGGCGGCGTCGGTCAGGTCGAACTGCTCCAGCAGCTCGGCCGCCCGCAGCCTGGCCCGCTTCCCGCCCAGGTGGAACAGGCGGCCGAACATCTCGAGGTTCTGCCGGCCGGTCAGCACCTCGTCGACCGCCGCGTACTGGCCGGTGAGGCCGATCCGGGCCCGCACCTCGCGCGCCTGCCGGGCGACGTCGAGACCGGCGACCGTCGCACGGCCCCCGTCGAGCCGGATGAGCGTGGACAGGATGCGCACGGCCGTGGTCTTGCCCGCCCCGTTCGGACCGAGCAGGCCGTGCACCGTGCCCTCGCGCACCGCAAGGTCGAAGCCGTCGAGTGCGCGTTTCTCGCCGTACCTCTTCTCCAGCGCCTCGGCCCGCACCGCGTATCCGTCCATGCCGCCCCCTCCCGTCCGCCCGTGCCGCCTCGGCACCGAACTGGGTACAGCGTACCCGATTACGCGTACGGTGTACCCAGTTGTTTGCCGGGCGCCTTAAGCTGGCTCCATGACGAGCGGTACGAGTGGCACGGGCGGTACGGAGACCAGCGGCAGCGGCGACATCGCCCGCACCCTCGAACTGCTGTGGGAGACCGGCCGCCGCCCCAGCCGGGGCCCCAAACCGGCCCTCACGCTGGACCGGATCGTGGAAGCTGCCATCCAGGTGGCGGACACCGAGGGACTGGAGAAGCTCTCCATGCGCCGCGTCGCCGCGGAGCTCGGCACCGGCACCATGTCGCTGTACCGGTACGTGCCCGGCAAGGGCGAGCTGCTCGACCTGATGCTGGACCGGGTGCAGCGCCCCTCCGAGAACCCGGCCGACCTCGGCGACGACGGCTGGCGGGGGGCCCTGGAGGCACTGGCCCGCGCCACCCTCGCCCTCTACCGGCGCCACCCCTGGCTGCTCCAGGTCAACCAGTCCCGCCCGATCCTCGGCCCCAGCGCCCTCGACGGCATGGAGAAGGTCCTCACCCGGATCCGCCCGATGGGGCTGACCGACCCCGAACTGGTTTCCGCGATCATCATGATCGACGGATATGTCGTCGGGGCCGCGCGCACGCAGCTCTACGAACAGGAGGCGGAGCGCCGGACGGGCCTGACGGACGCCGAGTTCTGGCAGGCGCAGGTGCCGGCGCTGGAGAAGGCCATGACCTCGGGCCGCTACCCGGTACTGGCGTCCCTCTCCGAGGACGCCTTCGGCGCGGAGTTCGACCACTTCGAATTCGGACTGCAACGGATCCTGGACGGGCTGGAGATACTGGTGGCCCACCGGACCTAGGGGCACCCCACCGTCCCGCCCGGACGGGCCCGTCGGGACCTTGAGACGGCGGCGGGCCGGGCGAGGACGGCCGGCACGGCCCCGGGCCTGCCCCGCAGCGGGGGGCGCGCCGCGGCGGGGGGGGGGGGGGGGGGGGGGGGGGCGCCGACCCGTCGCGGGGTGTTAACCCCGCCGCCTCATCCCCCGCACGCCCAGGACGACCACCAGAAGGACCCCCGCGGCGATCGCGCCCGTCTTCAGGTTGCCGGTCAGTCCGTCTCCCCCGCTCTCGGACGTGGCCGAACTCCCGCTGCCGGAGGAGGAGTCGGAGTCTCCGCCACCGGGGGCGTCCTGGGGCTCCACCGGGCTGTCCGCGCCCTCGGCGCCGTACATCAGCCTCTTGCCGTCCGCGGTGTATGTGACGGACTCGCCCTGCCCGAGGAACGGCACGCCGAGGCGTTCCTTCTTCTTGATCTTTCCGCCGTTCCAGTCGTACGCGATCGCGCCGAAGTAGCTGCGTACGACGAGGTGTTCGCCGTCCGGGGAGAGCGTGGCGTCGGTGGCCTCCAGGTCGGGGACCGCGGCGACCGGGCGGAAGACGTTCGCACCGGACGGGGAGAGCTCCGCCGGGCCTTCGAAGAGGTGCCCGCCCTTCTCGTTCTTGTCGACGATGTAGACGCGGCCGGTCTTCGGGTGCACGACCAGGGACTCGGCGTCCCGCGCACCGCCGGAGTACTTCACGACGTACTGCGTGGCCTTGATCGTCTGGTCGCGCAGGTTCTTCGGCTCGGGCAGCCGGTAGATCCAGACGTACGGCCAGGTGCCGCCGAGGTTGTCGCCGATGTCGCCGACGTAGATCTGGTTGTCCGGCCCGATGGAGATGGCCTCGACGTCGCGCGGACTGCCGACGCCGGACATGGTGATCGTGGCGACCGTCTCGCCCGTCGAGCTGTCGACGGCGTAGAGGTACGCGCCGTCGTCGCTGTCGTTGTGCGTCCAGTAGATGCCGGGGTGCTGCCGCGAGGCCGCCAGGCCGCTGGACTCGGTGATGCGCGGGTCCTTGATCGTGAACTTCTCGTCGCCGTCGGCGGCGGAGGCGGGCACGGCGAGGGCGCCCGTGAGGAGGGCCGCGGCGAGAAGGGCGAACGGTCTGCGCATGCCCCAAGCCTGCCATCCGGCTCGGCGGTTCACCGGCGTAACGGATCACAGGACCGACGGCAGGACATGGGGCGTGTTCCGGCTCACACCCCGTCGGGCGCCGAGATCGTTCATCATGAGCGGATGCTCAGGTTCATGCCCGTCGGTGACTCCATGACGATCGGGAGCACGGGCGAACACACATGGCGCTACCGGCTGTGGCAGCACCTGTGCCGTTCCTACGCCGGGCCGTGCACGCTCGTCGGCCCGCGCGAGACGCTCTACGACAAGCTCGCCGACGCCCCGGTGTCGTACGCCTACGCCGAACCGGACTTCCCGCGCTCCCACCTGGCCGGCTGGGGCGAGGGCTGGCAGCACATGGCGCCGCTGATCGGCGACGCGGTGCGGTCCTGCCGCGCGGACGTGCTGCTGGTCTCCCTGGGCCTGATCGACCTGGGCTTCTACACGAACGCCGAGCAGACCGCCGAGAACGTCCGGGCCTTCACGGCCGAGGCACGGGCCGCGAACCGCCGGGTGCGGATGGTGTGGCTGCCGGTCACCCCGAACGTCCGCGCCCAGTCGGACGCGCCCTTCGCCGGCGAGGTCGCCCGCTTCAACGAACTCCTCGCCAAGACGGCCGCGGACCTCGACGAACCCGGCTCCCCCGTGCTCCTGGCCTCGCCCCCGCCCTCGTACGACGTCGCCACCGACACCTACGACGGCACCCACCCCAACGCGAGTGGCGAGCACAAGATCGCGGCGGCTTTCGCGGAGGCGATGCACCAGGGCTGGGGCCTGGCCGGGCCTTACGGGACGTAGCTGTCCGGCCGGCCTCGACGAGCGCGCCACCCGCCTCGCCCACCGGACCCGCGACCGGCTGGTCGGCGAACAGTGCCGTTCGGACGCATGGAGGGGTGGAGGAAAGCACTCTCGCCCACGGGCGTGCTTGCCTGGAGCGCACTCCAAGACGTTGGCTGGGAACCATGAAGTACACGCAGCTCGGACGCACGGGCCTCAAGGTCAGCCGGCTCGTCCTCGGAACCATGAACTTCGGCCCGCAGACCGACGAGGCCGACAGCCACGCCATCATGGACGCGGCGCTGGACGCGGGCATCAACTTCTTCGACACCGCCAACGTGTACGGCTGGGGCGAGAACAAGGGCCGTACCGAAAGCATCATCGGCAACTGGTTCGCGAAGGGCCAGGGACGGCGCGACAAGGTCGTCCTCGCCACGAAGGTGTACGGCAACATGGGCGCCGACGGCCCGGCCTGGCCCAACCACGACAAGCTCTCCGCGGTCAACATCCGCCGGGCGGTGGACGCCAGCCTCAAGCGGCTCCAGACGGACCACATCGACGTCTACCAGTTCCACCACATCGACCGGGACACCCCCTTCGACGAGATCTGGCAGGCGATCGACGTCCTGGTCCAGCAGGGCAAGATCCTCTACGTCGGATCGTCGAACTTCCCCGGCTACAAGATCGCCCAGGCCAACGAGATCGCCGCCCGGCGCGGCGGGACCATCGGCCTGGTCAGCGAGCAGTGCCTGTACAACCTCGCCGAGCGGCGCGCCGAGATGGAGGTCGTCCCGGCCGCGCAGGAGTACGGACTCGGGGTCATCCCGTGGTCGCCGCTGCACGGCGGTCTGCTGGGCGGTGTCCTCAAGAAGCAGGTCGAGGGCGGCCGCCGCGCCTCCGGCCGCGCGGCCGACGCGCTCAACGACGCCGCCACCCGGGCGCGGATCCAGTCCTACGAGGACCTGCTCGACAAGCACGGCATCGAGCCCGGCGAGGCAGCCCTGGCCTGGCTGCTCACCCGCCCCGGCGTGACCGGCCCGATCGTCGGCCCGCGCACCGCCGAGCAGCTCGCCTCCGCCGTCCGCGCGTCCGAGCTGGAGCTCTCCGAGGAACTCCTGACCGCCCTGGACGAGATCTTCCCGGGCCCGGGCCCGAGCCCGGAGGCTTTCGCCTGGTGATCGGGCCGGCGCCCGTCTTCCGGGGCGCGAGGCTGTGTGGCGAGGTCCGCGGTTTCCCCGACGCCCTTCAGGGGCGCGGGGCCGTGTCGATGTGCGGCTCCGCCGCGTGGGCGCGACGAGCCCCCACCGGCCCGCGGCCGGTACACGACCGACCGCGCGACCCCGCCCCGCTACCTCCCGATCACGGAGGCGAGGGCGACGACGAGAAACATCAGCACGAGCACACCGGCCATGATCCGGTTGCGGGTTTTCGGGTCCACGGCACCGAGCCTAACCGGCACCCCCGAGTGCCCAGCGTCCGACCGCCTCGTACCGCGGCTGCTCCCCCGCGACCCCGGACGCCGGCAGATGGCTCCGGACCAGGCAGAGCTCCCGCACGGTCCAGGTCCGGCCCGTGAAGCCCGCGAGGGTGTCCAGGAAGGCCCGCACGTCCCCCGCCGCCCGGCTCCGCGCCACGGTCAGGTGGGCCTTGTACCGCCGGTGCTCCCCCATCGGCACCCCCGCCTTGCGCCCCGCCGCCTCGGCCCGCTCGGCCAGCAGCCGGAGGGTCGCCAGGTCCCCCTCGGCCCCGGCCCCGGCCCACAGCGCCTTCCCGTGCCCGAACTGCCCGCCACCCCGTACGGCCAGCGGGAACGGCTCGGTGCGGCGCGCCGCCCGCTCCAGCCGCTCCGACAGCGCGGGGACGAGCCCGTCGTCGACCTCGCCGTAGAAGGCGAGCGTGAAATGCCAGCCGGGCCGACCGGTCCAGCGCATGCCGTCGGCGCCGGGCTGCCGGCGCAACTCGTCTACCACGGAACCGAGTTCACGGCACACGTCGTCCGGGGGCAGCAGGGCCGCGAAGAGTCTCATGAGCCCAGCCTGGCACCATGGGGCGATGCAGATCACCATCCGGGACGGCGGGCCCGACGACATTCCCGCGATACTCGGCATGCTCGACAGCTGCGTGGAGTGGCTGGTCTCCCAGGGGCGCACGGGGCAGTGGGGGACGAAGCCGCTGTCGCAGAGCCCGAAGACGGTGGAGTCGGTCGGCCGGTACATGGCGGAGGGCAGCGTGTTCATGGCCGACGTCGACGGCGTCCCGGCCGGCACCCTCACCCTCACCGGATCGGCGGGCGCCTACCTGTCCCACCTCCCGCAGCCCGGCGAACCCGAGCGCTACATCCACTGGCTGGCCTCCGACCGCCGATTCAAGGGGCACGGCGTGGGCAGTGCCCTGCTGACCCACGCCGCCGAGGAGACCCGCCGCGCCGGGATCTCCCTCCTGCGCGTGGACTGCTATGCCGGCGACGACGGCAAGCTCGTCCGCTACTACGAGGCCAACGGCTTCACCCGCACCGAGGCCTTCACGGTCGGCGAGAACGACTGGCCGGGGCAGTTGCTGGCCCGGAGGGTGTAGGCGGACTCCAGGGCCGGGCGTGTCCCGGTCACCGTGCGTATCGTTGTACTGCGCGGCCGGCTCCATCCGCGGGTGCGGCCGGGGAGGAGCGCCACGATGACCGTCCTTGCAGACAGGATCGAGATGGCCGACAGCAGCGGTGAACTCACCCTCGACACGATGTTCGAGTGGGTGGAGACGATGCCGGTCCCCGAGGGCTACAAGGTCGAGATCGTCGGGGGGAACATCTTTATGGCGCCTCAGCGGGCCACTCACTGGGACATCATCCTGGACATCGTCGAGCAGCTGCGCGCCAAGTATCCGCGCAAGCGCGTGAGGTCCGACGTCCGCGTCGACTACCCGGGCCACCTCAACGGCTTCGCCTCCGACGTGACGGTGATGGCGGAGGGCGCGACGGAGAACGCCAAGGGGCTGTGTCGGTACCAGGACGTCGAGTTCGTAGCCGAGGTGATCTCCAGGAAGACCGGCGCCAACGACTACGGCCCCAAGAAGGACGCGTATGCCGCCGCCGGTGTGCCGGTGTACCTGATCGTGGATCCGTACACCGGCCGCTGGCATCTGCACACCAAGCCCAAGGACGGCGAGTACCGGGGCGAACTGAGCCTGGACTTCGGGGACGAGATCGACCTGACGGGGACCGTGGTCGGGCTCGTCCTCGAGACCGGCGAGTTCCCCCGGGACTGACGCCGCCCTACGCCGCCGGGGCCAGCGCCTCCTGCTGCTCCCGGGGCACGAAACGCACCCGGGGATGCCCGCCGTGCCAGCCCACCGACAGCCGCAGGTTACCGAGCCGGGCCAGGATCAGGCCGATGACGGCCGCGGCGAGTGCCGCCACCGCACCGCCGGCCGCGAGGCCGACCCTGGCGCCGTAGGTATCGGTGATCCAGCCGACGATCGGGGCACCGACCGGGGAGCCGCCGAGGAAGATCATCATGTAGAGGGCCATGACCCGGCCGCGCATGGCGGGGTCCGTGGACATCTGGATGCTGGTGTTCGTGGTGACGTTGACCGTCATGCCGAACAGCCCCAGCGGGACCATGAGCAGGGCGAACATCCACAGTGTGGGGGTCGTCGCCGCCACGATCTCCAGCGCGCCGAAGGCCATGGCCGCCACGATCAGCAGCCGCAGCCGGGCCGTGCCCCGCCGTGCCGCGAGCAGCGCGCCCGCGACCGAGCCGACCGCCATCAGCGTGTTGAACATGCTGTACGCGCCCGCCCCCGCGTGGAACACGTCGTCCGCGAACGCCGAGAGGTACACGGGGAAGTTGAAGGCGAAGGTGCCGACGAAGCCGACCAGGACGATCGGCCAGATCAGTTCGGGGCGGCCGGTGACGTACCGCACGCCCTCCCGCAGTTGTCCCTTGCCGCGCGGGGCGCGCTCCACGACGTGCAGCTCGCGGGCGCGCATCAGCAGCAGTCCGGTGAGCGGCGCGATGAAGGACAGGCCGTTGAAGAGGAACGCGTAGCCGGTGCCGACGCCGGTGATGAGTATGCCCGCGACGGCGGGGCCGACCAGGCGGGCGGACTGGAAGTTCGCCGAGTTCAGGCTGACGGCGTTCTGCAACTGCCCCGGGCCGACCAGCTCGGAGACGAAGGACTGCCGGGCCGGGTTGTCCACCACGGTGGCGAGTCCGACCGCGAACGCTGCGACGTACACGTGCCACACCTGGACGTGCCCGGTGAGGGTGAGGACGGCCAGGGCGATCGCCGTGAGCGCCATCGCCGACTGCGTCACGAGCAGCGTGGGCCGCTTGCGCAGCCGGTCGACGAGGACACCGCCGTAGAGGCCGAAGAGCAGCATCGGCAGGAACTGGAGGGCGGTGGTGATGCCGACGGCCGCGGAGGAGCCGGTGAGGCTGAGCACCAGCCAGTCCTGGGCGATGCGTTGCATCCAGGTGCCGATGTTGGAGACGACCTGCCCCATGAAGAACAGGCGGTAGTTCCTGACCTTCAGGGAGGAGAACATCGAGGACTTGCGCGTCAGCGGATCGGAGGCGGGCGGGGAATCGTGGGGATCAGGTGCGGGGGCGGAAGCTGCTCCGGGTCCCGAACTCAAAAGGTTCGCCTCCTTGCGACGTACTGCTTACAGATGCGCGAGCTTCTCCAGCACGGGGGCGGCGGCGCGCAGTTTCGCCCACTCGTCCTCGTCGAGGTTCTCCACCAGCGTGGCCAGGAACGCGTTCCGCTTGGCGCGGCTCTCCTCGAGCATGGCCTCGGCCTGCTCGGTGCGTGTGACGACCTTCTGACGCCGGTCCTCGGGGTGCGGCTCCAGCCGGACCAGCCCCTTGGCCTCCAGCAGCGCCACGATGCGGGTCATCGACGGCGGCTGGACGTGCTCCTTGCGGGCGAGCTCGCCCGGCGTGGCCCTGCCGCACAGCGACAGGGTGCCCAGCACCGACATCTCGGTGGGGCTGAGCGATTCGTCGACCCGCTGGTGCTTGAGCCGACGGGACAGCCGCATCACTGCGGATCGGAGGGAGTTCACGGCGGCTACGTCGTCGCCATGGCTGAGGTCCGGCATGTTCTTTAGCGTAACTCATTACTCTCGCTAAAGACCAGCCGGGACGCGCACGAACGGCCGTGACGCCCGCCACTGAACCGTGACATCACTCATATGGGTGACACGGCGGCGGAACGCGCCCCGCCGCACCGAACGGTGCCGCGACCCTCATGGCCATGGGGACCAGTGTGCTCAGCCTGCGAATAGACCAGGACCTGCTCGAACGGCTCAGGCACCATGCCGCGAAAAGGGGAATGAGCGTCCAGGACCATGTCGTCCGGACGCTCATCCGAGATGACTTCGATCAGCGCTTCCAGGCCGCCGTCGAGGAGACGGAGAGGTTCTACGGGCCACCCGACTCCGGCGACGAGGATCCGGATCAGGTCAGACCCAGCGCCGGCATCAGGTAGTAGAACGCGAACACCGCCGACACCACGTACATCGCCCCCGGCACCTCGCGGCCCCGCCCGGCCGCCAGCCGCAGCACCACGAAGGTGATGAAGCCCATGCCGATGCCGTTGGTGATCGAGTAGGTGAACGGCATCATCAGCATCGTCACGAAGGCAGGGACGGCGATCGTGTAGTCCGCCCAGTCGATCTCCTTGACCGAACCGGCCATGATCAGGAAGCCGACGGCGACCAGCGCGGGGGTGGCCGCCTGGGACGGGACCATCGTGGCGACCGGCGTCAGGAACAGGGCGACGGCGAAGAGGCCACCGGTGACGACGTTCGCCAGACCGGTCCGGGCACCCTCGCCGACACCCGCCGTGGACTCGACGAAGGCGGTCGTCGCGGAGGAGGAGCTGGCGCCACCGGCGGCGACCGCGAGGCCGTCGACGAACAGCACCCGGTTGATCCCGGGCATCTGCCCCTCGCCATCGGTCAGCTTCGCCTCGTCGGAGACGCCCATGATCGTGCCCATCGCGTCGAAGAAGCACGACAGCAGCACGGTGAAGACGAAGAGCACGCCGGTCAGCATGCCGACCTTGCCGAAGCCGCCGAACAGGCTGACCTGCCCGATCAGCCCGAAGTCGGGGCTCGCGACCGGGTTGCCGGGCCACTTGGGCGTGGTCAGGCCCCAGCTCGGCACCTTGGCCACCGCGTTGATGACCACCGCGAGGGCCGTCATGGCGACGATGGAGATCAGGATCGCGCCGGAGACCTTGCGCACGATGAGCGCGAGGGTCAGCAGGACGCCCAGGACGAAGACGAGGACCGGCCAGCCGTCGAGGTGACCGTCGCCGCCCAGCTGGAGCGGGACGGTGGTCTGGGCGGCGTCCGGGATCCGGGAGACGAAGCCCGCGTCGACGAGCCCGATCAGCATGATGAACAGGCCGATACCGATGGAGATGGCCTTGCGCAGGCCGTAGGGCACGGCGTTCATGACGCGCTCGCGCAGTCCGGTGGCGACCAGCAGCATGACCACGAACCCGGCGAGGACCACCATGCCCATCGCGTCCGGCCAGGACATGCGCGGGGCGAGCTGGAGGGCGACGACGGAGTTCACGCCGAGGCCGGCGGCCAGTGCGATCGGGACGTTGCCGATGACGCCCATGAGGAGGGTGGTGAGCGCGGCGGTGAGGGCCGTCGCGGTGACCAGCTGCCCGTTGTCGAGCTGGTGACCGTACATGTCCTTGGCGCTGCCGAGGATGATCGGGTTCAGCACGATGATGTAGGCCATCGCGAAGAAGGTGGCGAGACCGCCGCGGACCTCACGGGGCAGGGTGCTGCCCCGCTCGGAGATCCGGAAGAAGCGGTCGAGTGCGCCGTACGTGGGCCCGGCTCCCGGCTGCTGAGGGGCGGGGACCTTGGCAGGAGCCGAGGAGGACATGTGTTGGTGTTTCCTACGAAGAGAAGTGGTCAGACACAAACCGTTTCAGTATGAACATATAAAACCACCCTCGGCCATCTCCGCGCGTAGACCTGATCGCCTCGTAAGCTGTCCCCATGGCGAAGTGGACCCCCAGGCACGAGGCGCCGGAGCCCCTTGAGGGCCCCGTGGTCGCCACCATCACCGGCGGCACCATCCTGTGGTTCGTCCTCTTCCTGGTGCAGCTCCCCTTCTACGGCTGGTTCGACGACCGCGGCCTCACCTGGTGGGTGTGGACGTGCCTGGCCGGCGGCGGGCTGGGACTGATCGGCATCTGGTACGTCCGCAAGCGCGACGCCGCGATCAAGCGCGCGGCGGCCGCCGACG
This sequence comes from Streptomyces luteogriseus, assembly GCF_014205055.1. NCBI lineage: Bacteria > Bacillati > Actinomycetota > Actinomycetes > Kitasatosporales > Streptomycetaceae > Streptomyces > Streptomyces luteogriseus. The sequence continues at coordinate 4,789,386 of NZ_JACHMS010000001.1, read as the reverse complement.
GGCTGACCGCGACGCCCTCAACCGACTGATGCCGGGAGACTGGGCACCTTCCTGCCCGCTCTCCCGCGAGACACGTCCCCGCACCCTCCCTACGCTCGTAGAAGGCGGCTGAACGCTCGAAAACCGTCAGCGCGAAACCGCCGTCCGACCGGTGAGGAGCGCAGCGATGACGATGCAGAACAGCGCGGCCGAGGCCGACCGTGCCCTGAAGTCCAAGCACCGGGCGATGTGGGCCCAGGGCGACTACCCGTCCCTGGCCGCCGAGGTCATCCCCGAGCTGGGAGCGATCCTGGCCGAGGCGTGCGGGGTGCGCTCCGGCCTACGGGTGCTGGACGTGGGCGCCGGCTCCGGAAACGCCGCGATCCCGGCGGCCCTGACCGGGGCGGACGTGGTGGCCTCCGACCTCACCCCCGAGCTGTTCGAGGCGGGCCGGCGGGTGGCCGAGAAGCAGGGCGCCCGCCTCACCTGGCAGGAGGCCGACGCCGAGGCCCTGCCCTACGGGGACGCCGAGTTCGACACCGTGCTGTCCTGCGTCGGCGTCATGTTCGCCCCGCACCACCAGCAGGCCGCCGACGAACTCGTGCGGGTCTGCCGCCCCGGCGGCACCATCGGGCTGCTCAGCTGGACGCCCCAGGGCTTCATCGGCCGGATGTTCGCCGCCATGAAGCCGTACGCGCCACCGCCCCCGCCCGGCGCCCAGCCGCCCCCGCTGTGGGGGGACGAGGACCACGTCCGCGCCCTCCTCGGCGACCGGGTCACGGACGTCAGCGCCGAACGCCGCACGGTCCGGGTGGACCGCTTCGAGACGCCGGAGATGTTCCGCGACTACTTCAAGGAGCGCTACGGCCCGACCATCAGCGTCTACAAGAACATCGCCGGCGAGCCCGAACGCACCGCCGCCCTGGACGGCGCCCTGGTGGACCTCGTCCGCGACGGCGACCAGGGCACGGGCTCCGGCAGGACCGTCCTGGAGTGGGAGTACCTGCTGTTCACCGCCCGCCGGGCGGGCTGACACCGGGACGCGGCACCGTGGTCCGACGGCGCACAACTGCCGTACGACCACGGCACGAAGTCCGTCCTTCCCAGGTCGGATCTTCGCCGCATTCAGCGGGTGAAGCGGCAAATCCGCACGTACCGTCGAATGCATGACGCATCTCGACGCGGGTGCCCGCCCCGACTCCGCGCTGCCGGCGACGGTCACCTCCCGCGAGACCGGCCTGACCGGTGCTCAGGTCGCCGAACGGGTGGAGCGCGGCCAGGTCAACGACGTGCCGGTGCGCAGCAGCCGGTCCACCGTCGACATCGTCCACGCGAACGTCTTCACCCGCTTCAACGCGATCATCGGCGTGCTGTGGCTGATCATGCTGGTGGTCGCGCCGATCCAGGACAGCCTGTTCGGGTTCGTGATCCTCGCCAACACCGGCATCGGGATCGTCCAGGAGTGGCGGGCGAAGAAGACCCTGGACTCGCTCGCGCTGATCGGCGAGGTGCGGCCCACCGTACGGCGCGACGGGACCGCCGCACCGGTCAGCACCTCCGAGATCGTGCTGGACGACCTGATCGAGATCGGGCCCGGGGACAAGGTCGTCGTCGACGGTGTCTGCGTCGAGGCCGACGGTCTGGAGATCGACGAGTCGCTGCTCACCGGCGAGGCCGACCCGGTCGTCAAACACCCCGGCGACCACGTCATGTCGGGCAGCTTCGTGGTGGCGGGCGGCGGGGCCTTCCAGGCGACGAAGGTCGGCCGCGAGGCCTACGCCGCCCAGCTCGCCGAGGAGGCCTCGCGCTTCACCCTCGTCCAGTCCGAGCTGCGGTCGGGCATCTCCACCATCCTCAAGTACGTCACCTGGATGATGGTCCCGACCGCGATCGGCCTGATCATCAGCCAGCTGGTCGTGAAGGAGAACGCCTTCGACGACTCCGTCGCCCGCACCGTCGGCGGCATCGTCCCGATGGTCCCCGAGGGGCTGGTCCTGCTCACCTCGGTCGCCTTCGCCATCGGCGTGATCCGCCTGGGCCGCAAGCAGTGCCTGGTGCAGGAGCTGCCCGCGATCGAGGGACTCGCCCGGGTCGACACCGTCTGCCTCGACAAGACCGGCACCCTCACCGAGGGTGGCATGGACGTCACGGAGCTGCGCCCGCTCCAGGGCGCCGACGAGACCTACGTACGGAGGGTGCTCGGCGCGCTCGGCGAGTCCGACCCGCGGCCGAACGCTTCCCTGAAGGCGATCATCGACGCCTACCCGGCCGTCGAGGGCTGGCGCTGCACCGAGGCCCTGCCGTTCTCCTCCGCCCGCAAGTACAGCGGCGCCGTGTTCAGCGAGGGCGACGGGCAGACCGGCCGGTGGCTGCTGGGTGCACCCGACGTGCTCCTCGCGGACGACGATCCGGCCCTGGCCGAGACCGGGCGGCTCAACGAGCAGGGCCTCCGCGTGCTGCTGCTCGTCCGGGTCGCGCGGGACCTGGACGATCCCGACGTGACGCGCGGGGCGAAGCCCACCGCCCTGCTCGTGCTGGAGCAGCGGCTGCGGCCGGACGCCGCCGACACGCTGCGCTACTTCGCCGACCAGAACGTCCGGGCCAAGGTCATCTCCGGCGACAACGCGGTGTCGGTCGGGGCGGTCGCCGCCAAGCTCGGGCTGTCCGGCACGACCGTGGACGCACGGCGGCTGCCCGCCGAGCCGGACGGAATGGCCGACGCGCTCGACGACGGCACGGTGTTCGGGCGGGTCACCCCGCAGCAGAAGCGGACCATGGTGGGCGCGCTGCAATCCCGCGGCCACACCGTCGCGATGACGGGCGACGGGGTGAACGACGTCCTCGCCCTGAAGGACGCCGACATCGGCGTTGCGATGGGCTCCGGCTCGGAGGCGACCCGGGCGGTCGCGCAGATCGTGCTGCTGAACAACAGTTTCGCGACGCTGCCGTCGGTGGTCGCCGAGGGGCGCCGGGTCATCGGCAACATCACGCGGGTGGCGACGCTGTTCCTCGTCAAGACGGTCTACTCGGTGCTGCTGGCCGTCCTGGTGGTCTGCTCGCAGGTGGAGTACCCGTTCCTGCCGCGCCATCTGACCCTGCTGTCGACGCTGACCATCGGCATCCCGGCGTTCTTCCTCGCGCTCGCGCCCAACAAGGAGCGCGCGAAGCCGCATTTCGTACGGCGGGTCATGCGGTACGCGATCCCGGGCGGGGTCGTGGCGGCGGTGGCGACCTTCGCGACGTACCTCCTCGCCCGGGAGCACTACACGGGGCCGGGGGCGCTGGACGCGGAGACCAGCGCGGCGACGCTCACGTTGTTCCTGATCTCGATGTGGGTGCTGGCGATCATCGCCCGGCCCTACACCTGGTGGCGGGTCGCCCTCGTCGCGGCCATGGCCGGGGCGTTCCTGCTGGTGCTGGTCGTGCCGTGGTTGCAGCACTTCTTCGCGCTGAAGCTGGTGGGGGTGACGATGCCGTGGACCGCCGTCGGCATCGCGGCGGTGGCGGCGGCCGCCCTGGAACTCCTGTGGAGGTGGGTGGACCGCCGCTTCGCCGCGTAGCGGGCCCTACTTCACGTCGACGAAGTCACCCGTGGCGTTGACCGCCGGGGTGGTCGTGGTGCCCGCGAAGGAGTAGCGGAAGTAGCCGTCCTCCGAGGCCTTGACGGTGGTCTTCAGCTCGCCCGTGGAGTTGGACTTGATGGTCTTCACGGTGGTGTAGGTGTTGCTGTTCTTCTTGCGGAACTGCAGCTTCACCGACTGGTTGGTGTAGCCGTGGTACTTGTTGTCGTCCCAGTTGGCGCGGGACAGCTTGCCGGTGACCGTGATGGTCTTGCCCTTCTTCACCGGCTCGGGCGAGGCGTTGACCGTCAGCTTCGAGTAGCGCTGGAGCTTGAAGGAGTTCGTCGGGTCCTTCACCGCGACACCGACGTTGTCCAGGTTCGGGTTCTCGGGGTCCTCGCCGTTGAACGCGACCGCGAACGCGGCCGCCTTCCAGGAGCCGGCGTCCTCGTTCAGCAGCGCGAACGGGTCGATCTCGACGGTTGCCTTGCAGCTCGCGACGGTCGCGGACGAGTCCGTGCAGGTCGCGTCGTTGCTGTCGAAGAAGAAGGCCGAGTCCTCGAACGAGGCACCGCGGTACAGCTCGACGCCCGCGAAGAAGTCCGCGGCGTGGATGTTCACCTCCTTGCCGTGGGTCAGCGTGAAGGACACGGGGACCTTGACCACGTTGGTGGTGCCGACGGCGATGTTCTTGCCGTTGTTGACCTTGACCGAGGAGAAGGTCGCGTTCAGCGCGATCGGCGCGCCGTCCACGGTGCCGACGAAGGCCGAGCGGCCGGAGTCGGAGTGGAGGACCTCGCTGGCGGCGGCGATGTCGGCGGGAACCTTCGGCTCCGCGGCCTGCGCGGCCGGAACGGCGAGGGCGGAGAGGGCCAGGGCGCCGGTGACGGCGGCCACGGTGGCTCGGATACGCATGCGTTCTCCAGGTGGAGAGGGGCCCCGGTGCTCGTCGTCGGCTCTCGGGGCCCAAGTGATCGTGGAGTCTGTTGACTCACGTGATCAGATAGCCCAGCCATGCGCATGGTTGTACGACAGGTGAAAAATATGTGCGGAACTTTTCACCAGCGGTCACACGTCACCACTGGGCTCGGTCGCACGTCACCACCGGCTCAGTCGAACCACCGGTCCCGCGCCAACTCCTCGGTCCGTGACGGGTCTTCCAGCAGCGCCGCCACCTCGAACCGCCGCGGCCACTGCCCCGCCGCCCAGGCGAGCCCCGCGGCGACGCCCTCCAGGGTGGCGGCGTGCAGGACGCCGTCGACGGTGAGGCGCCAGTCGATCTCCACGCCGTCGACGACGAGTTCCTCGTGCTCGACGTAGAACGACGGGGTGTTCCGGCCGAGCAGCACCCGCACCGGCTCGGGCACGTCGTGCTCGGTGCCCTCGGAGGTGACCTCCCCGGTGACGGACTCGCTCAGCCGCCGCACCTGGAACAGTTCGGCCAGATCTGCGGCGCGCGACGGCCGTACGGGAAGCAGCGGGACGCCCTCGGTGAACGGAAGCAGGTCGGGCGAGTCGCACACCACGGCGTCGGCCGCGTCGACGACCTCCACCCGGCCGTCGGTGACGGCCCGCAGGTCGTCCGGCAGCGTCACCTGCTCCGGGTCCAGCTCAGCCAACGACCCGTACAGAGCGTGCAGCTGAGAGCTCGTCACCTCGCGCTCGGGGTCGGCGAGCCGCTCCAGCAGCTCGGCGGCGCCGCCGGGCTCGTCCAGCAGCGCGGCGACGGACGTCCGCACGCCCAGTGCCCGCAGCACCTGCTCGTCCTCGAACCCGGTCGCGTCGGCCTCGTCGTAGAGCCCGCGCAGCAGCGGGTCTCCGCCGGCGGCCCGCAGACCGGCCGGGCGGCGGCCGTCGAGCACCGGGTTCCCGCGCAGCCACCAGGCGGTGTAAGGGCGGACGACCTCGTGCGTCCCGTCCGGCAGCAGGATCCGCACCGGTTGGACGATGGCGTCCCGGAGCGGCGGCCGGGACAGCAGCGTCAGCGCCTGCGCCCACTTGTCCTCGTCGACGAGGTCCAGATCCCGTACGGCGACGATCTCGGTGGCGACCGGCGGCACCGGGCTGTCCGGGAAGCGGTCGAGGACGTCCTCGCACCACACATCGACGGCGTCCAGCAGGCCCGCGTCGTCGGGCTCGGCGAAGTCGCCCTCGCGGGGCTCCAGTTCGTCCGGGTCGAGGACGACGTCGGTGGCGCGGACGATCACGAAGTCCACCAGGACACCGCAGGCGGCCAGCGGCTGCTCGCCCCACTTGTCGGCTACCTCGGCGTCCACGGCGGCGAGTTCGCCCTCGCGCATGACCTGGGCGAAGGGGCTGCCGGGGTAGACGAGTTCGCAGGCCGGGGCCGGTTCGCCGTCCTCGTCGGGCAGGGCGAGCGCGCCGAGCCAGGGCTCGTCACCGGGCTCCAGGCCGGCGTCCCGCACCAGCGCGAGCACGGTGTCGGCCAGTTCGTCGGCGTCGAGGACGTCCTCCTCCCAGTTCACGCCGCCCTCGTCGTCCAGGGACGCGGCGACGGCGGCCCGGACCTGCGGGGTGGTGAGGACGGCCCGGGGCGTCGCGGGCAGGGCGCCCAGCTTCTCCAGGATCGGGTGGGCGGCGTCCGGATGGGCGACCTTCAGGCCGAGCCGGGCCAGCACCTCGGGGTCGATCCGGGCGGTCTCCGCGCCGGGCAGCAGGATCTGCCGGGGCCCGATGGTCGTCCGGCCGTCGGCCAGCGGGACCGGGAGCCCCGACAAGCGGTCGGGGTCGGTCCCGGCCAGGCTGTCGTAGAGCCGCCGCCACCAGCCGGGCTCCTTCTCCAGCCCGGCGAGGCGGTCGATCGCGTCGGTCAGCGGGACGCGGGCGACGCCCAGGGTCCGCAGCTCCGCGCGGCGCTCCAGCCCGGCGGGCAGCAGGGTGGGCAGCACCTCGGCGAGCACCCGCACGGTGTCCGCGCCCGCGCCCTCGACGATCTCGGCGTCCCGGGGCCGCAGGGCATCGGGCAGGTCGTCGCCCTCACGGGGAGGGAGGGCGGGCGGCAGGAACGAAGTACGAGGCAGCCGGTCCAGGATCGCCTGGCGCAGGGCGCCGTCCAGCTCGCCCTTGCCGAGCGGGCCGGGTACCAGGCCGATGATCCCGGAGGTCACCGGCCGCCAGTCGCCGAGGAGTTCGGCGTAGGCGTCGGCCGCGCGCTGGACGAGGAAGTCGGTCAGCGGGCCGGGGGCGGCGTGCCGGCGGGTGGAGTCCAGCGGGAACGAGGCGATGAGCAGCGCGGGGACGCCGAGCGGTTCGTCGCTCGGGGTGGGGGCGTGCACGACCGCGCTGGTGCGGGGCCGGGCCGGGCTGCCGTCGCTGTCCACGGGGACGGCCCAGGTGACGGACCAGTGGGGCCGCAGCCGCTCCTCGACGGGCCGGTCGGTGAGGAGGTCGGGGGTGAGGGGGCCGTGAGCAGCCGTGGTGCGCCAGTGGGTGACACCGTGGACGGAGTCGTCGACGACGGTGAAGGCACCGTCGGTACGGCGGGTGAGGGTCCGCGGGCTCTCCCCGTTGATCTCGACGACCAGCTCTTCGAGGCCGGGGAGGGTGAGCAGCAGGGCGTCGTCGACGGCCCGCAGCAGCCGCTCGGCGAGATCGGCGGCGGCCGCGTCGCGCAGCGGCAGGATGACGGCGGTGTCGTAGGGGTCGGGTGCGGTGCCCTCGGCGGCGTACGGCAGCCGCAGCAGCGGTACGTGTCCGTCCCGGCGCCGGACCTCGTCGCCGAGGCCGGGGCTGTGCCGGGCGGTCTCGGCGGCCAGTGCCCTGGCCTCGGCGAGGGACCAGCGCACACCGCCGTGACGGCCGACGACGGCGGGCTCGTCGGTGACGGAGAGGACGGCGGCGAACCCGACACCGAACCGTCCCACGGAGGACGTGTCGCGCGGGTCCCTCTTGGCCGAGGCGCGCAGCGTGGACAGGGACTCCACGCCGGCGGCGTCCAGCGGGGCGCCGGTGTTGGCGGCGACGAGCACCCCGTCGCGCAGGGTGAGCCGCAGCCGGCCCGGCTTTCCGGCCCGGGCCGCGGCGTCGGCGGCGTTCTGGGCGAGCTCCACGACGAGCCGGTCCCGGTAGCCGCCGAGGACCAGGTCCTCCTCGGCGTTGGCGTCCTCGCGGAACCGGGCGGGGCTGGTGGCCCAGGCGTCGAGGACACCGCGCCGCAGGCGGGCGGTACCGAACGGATCGGCCCCCTCGGCGGCGGGCCGCACGAACTTGCTGCTCACGTTCCGTTCCTTCTCCTCGTGGACGTGAGGACGAAGGTACCGCCTGAGAAGCACCCACCGTGCGCCCGCCCGACGCGGACCACCGGGGCCCGGGACCTCGACGGCGTCGCGGGCGACCGGTGGCTCGGCGGCACAGGGCACCCCCGCCGAGCGGACCCCCGATGGGTCGGTGGCGTGCGGGACCCCGCCGGAGCGCCCCCCAAGATTCGGCAGTGTGCGGCACTCCGTCCAGGCCAGCCGCCGGTGACCCGGCCGGGTGCGGACCCCGGAGCCGAGCGGCTCCCAAGGACCCGGCAGCGCACGGGACCCGTCCCGGGCAACCACCGACCGCACGGCCGGGCGCGAGCACCGTAGCCACGCAGACCGCCGGTGACACAGCCGGGCGCGGACCCCGGAGAGCCGAGCGGACCGCCAAGACTCGCCAACCCAACGCACCCCGACCCGGGCCAACCACCGGACGCACGGCCGGGCGCGAGCAGCCAGGCAGACCGCCGGTGACACAGCCGGGCGCGGACCCCGGAGCCGGGCGGACCGCCAAGAACTCGGCAGCGCGCAGCGCCCCGCGTCAGGCCGGCCGCCGTCGGCTACGAGTGGCCCAGGTCCTCCGAGTCCGCGTCCGCCGTCGGTGTCACCGAGCCCGAGTCCGAGGACGGGCGCAGCGGGAACGGGTCGACGCGGGTCTCGTCGATGACCGGGGCGGCCGGCTGGGGCGGGCGGGGCATGACCGCGGCCTCGGAGTGGCCGCCGCAGCCGTAGGCGAGGGAGACCAGGCGGCCGTCGGCCGGGGAGAACTCGTTGGCGCAGGCGCCGAAGGCCTGGCCGAGGGAGCCGCCGATGGGGACGAGGAAGCCGCAGCTGACGCAGGCGGCCGGGGCCGACTGGGCCATGGGCGTCTTGGGGCCGAACGCCTCCTCCCAGCGGTCGGCCGCGGTGTGCAGGCCGTAGCGGGACAGGACGCGGGCCCGGCGCATGCCCAGTTCCTCGGCGATCGCCGGGATCGAACCGCGCAGGGGGGCGACCGTGAAGCCGGACGAGGGGCCCGTGGTGAGATCCGCGTCCTCCGCCTCCACCAGGTCGGCCATCTCGTGCGACACGGGAACGTTCGGCGCGGGCTCGTCCTCGCCCGTGTAGCCCGGCTCCAGCCGCAGGTCCTCGGCGTCGGTGGGCAGCAGGTCGCCCGGCCCCATGTCGCCGGGCCGCAGCCGTTCGCTCCACGGCACCCACTCGGGCGCCAGCACGGCGTCCGGGCCGGGCAGCAGCGCGGCCTCGTCCACCGTGACGATCTTCGCCCGGGACGCCCGGGCCACCGTCACGGCCCAGCGCCAGCCCCGGTACCCGAGCTCCCGGCACTGGAAGAAGTGCGTGACGACCCGGTCCCCCTCGGAGATCAGGCCTACATGCTCCCCGACGATTCCCGGCGCGGCGGCCTCCTCGGCTGCGGCGCGTGCGAGGTCGACGGCCTCGGCGCACAGACGGTCAGGGGTGCGGCTTCGCGTTGTCGCTGCGCTCACAGGTATCGCTTCTCTCCATACGCCGTCTCACGAGTGCGCCACTCCCAGCGCGGGGGCGGACGGAGCGGACCGGGGGACCGCGTCGACATCCTTCATCCATTTTGCGGGATGGCTGAGATACGCACGCTACCCTTCCGCCCCACTTCGCGTACACCGACGGTCCTGTTGCACCGCCCACCGGACCCCTGGCCGCCCCCCGGACAGTCACCCCACAGGCCCTATACAAGCGGTAATGGCACTACCCACGGCCTTATCGGGGCACTATGACGTCGTGGCAGCCGCGAAGACACCCCCGGGCGCCACCGGGACCGGTGGGTCGAAAGGGGTCAAGGGAAGCAGCCGACTGAACGGACCGGGCCGTCTGCGCGGCTCCTTCCGTGCGGTCGGCCGTGCCCTGCACTTCCCCGTGACCGGCACGGCCCGCGGTATCCGCAAGGCCACCCACGCGCACGGCGCCGGCGAGTCCGGCCTCGGCAAGCTGATCGAACTGCACGGCGTGAACGGCGCCGGCGACGTCATGATCACCGTCGCCCTGGCCTCCACGGTCTTCTTCTCCGTGCCCACCGACGAGGCCCGCGGCCGCGTCGCTCTGTATCTCGCCATCACCATGGCGCCCTTCACCCTCCTCGCGCCCGTCATCGGCCCGCTCCTCGACCGCATCCCGCACGGCCGCCGTGCCGCGATGGCCGGCGCGATGCTGGCCCGGGCGCTGCTCGCGATCGTCCTGTCCGGCGCGGTCGTCAGCGGCGGCCTGGAGCTCTATCCGGCCGCGCTGGGTGTCCTTGTCTCGTCGAAGGCGTACGGCGTGGTCAGAAGCGCCGTGGTGCCCCGGCTGCTGCCACCGCGCTTCTCCCTGGTGAAGGCCAACTCGCGGGTCACCCTCGGCGGCCTCCTCGCCACCGGCATCGCCGCGCCCATCGGCGCCGGACTCCAGCAGATCGGGCCGCGCTGGCCCCTTTTCGGCGCCTTCGTGCTGTTCGTCGCGGGGACGATCCTGTCGTTCACGCTGCCGCCGAAGGTCGACTCCGCCAAGGGCGAGGACCGCGCCCTGCTGGCCGCGGACGAGCAGCACCTGCACGGGCCGCACCGGCAGCCCGTCAAGCGCCCCGGGCTGCGCACGGTCGGCCCGGCCGTCACCCACGCCCTGGCCGCCAACGCCGCCATCCGCTGTCTGACCGGGTTCCTGATCTTCTTCCTGGCGTTCCTGCTGCGCGAGCACCCGGTCTCCGGCCAGAGCGCCGCCGTGTCGCTGGGGATCGTCGGCGTGTCGGCGGGCGTGGGCAACGCGCTCGGTACGGCCGTCGGGGCGTGGCTGCGCTCCCGGGCGCCGGAGATCATCATCGTGACGGTCGTGGCGGGCGTGGCGGGCGCGGCGATCACGGCCGCGGTGTTCTTCGGCGCGGTCCTGGTGGCCGCTCTGGCGGCGATCGCCGGGTTCGCGCAGGCCCTGGCCAAGCTGTCGCTGGACGCGCTGATCCAGCGGGACGTGCCCGAGAGCGTGCGTACGTCGGCCTTCGCCCGCTCCGAGACGCTGCTGCAGATGTCCTGGGTGCTGGGCGGGGCGGTCGGCATCGCGATGCCGCTCAACGGCACGGCCGGGCTGGCGGTGGGCGCCGCGATCGTCGGCGTCGGGTGGCTGACGACCGTGCGGGGGCTGATCGACTCGGCCCGGCGCGGGGGCCCGGGGCGGGCGCGTGTGGCGTAGGGCCCTTCTGATGGATCTCCGGGGGAGCCGTACCCCGCGTGGGCGGTGCGACCCGCGCGCCCTATAGCCTTCGCCCATGAACACGTTGCAATCCGTTGTGCGACGCCGCCGCGCCGTCGCCGTCGCCGGTGTCGTATCCGCCGGACTGCTCGTCCTGTCTGCCTGTGACAAGCCGACGCCGATGGCCACGGTCACCGTGGGCAGCGACTCGGTGAACTCCGAGGCCACCTGCGGCGGCGAGGGCGACGCCCTGAAGCCGTCCGACCTCTCCGGGTGCCTGAAGAACAAGGGCATCAAGAGCATCTCCGTCGACCCCGACGAGACGGTGCGCTTCGGTGTCGACCCCGAGATCGCCGACAACGGCTGGACGATCCTGATGAACGGTCAGCCGCTGACCGACTCCAGCACGAAGACCTACCGCACGATTCCGGGCAGCGTGTTCTTCAACGCCCAGTACGGCGCGCAGGGCAACTCGACGCTGGTCTCCATCAAGGAAGGCGACAAGGACACCTCCGGGCTCTGGAACTTCAAGCTCAAGAAGGACGCCTGATCGCTGCCACCGGCCTTGGCCGGGTTCTTGTGGCCACCGCAGTCTCCGTGGAGAGGGACGCGGTGGCTCAGGCCTTTCCCGGCCACGGCGGGTTTGAGGTGATCGCCGCCGGTGTCGGGCCCGCGCTCGCCGCCGCCTCCACCGCCTCCGCGCTCACCGCCGCCGCCCTGAAGGGCGCGCCCTACGGCCTGGTCGTGTCGGCCGGGATCGGGGGCGGGTTCCAGCCCGAGGCGCCGGTGGGGTCGCTCGTGGTCGCCGACGGGATCGTCGCGGCCGATCTGGGGGCCGAGACCGAGGACGGGTTCCTTCCGGTGACCGAGCTCGGGTTCGGGACGGTCCTGCACGAGCCGTCGGCGGATCTCGTCCGGCGGGTCGCCGAGAACGCCGGGGCGAGGACCGGGGCCGTGCTCACGGTGTCGACCGTGACCGGGACGGCCGCCCGGGCCGCCGTGCTGCGGGAGCGGCACCCCACCGCCCTCGCCGAGGCCATGGAGGGCTTCGGCGTCGCCGAGGCCGCCGCCGCGCAGGGGGTGCCCGTGCTGGAGATCCGCGCGATCTCCAATCCCGTCGGGCCGCGTGACCGCGCCGCATGGCGGATCGGCGAGGCTCTGGCAGCCTTGACCGAGGGGTTCGGGAAGCTCGCGCCCGTACTGGAGAGTTGGAACCGGCATGACAGTTGAGCTGCAGATCGCGTACTCGCCCTGCCCGAACGACACCTTCGTCTTCGACGCCCTCGCCCACGACCGGGTCCCCGGCGCCCCTGCCCTCGACGTGACCTTCGCCGACATCGACATCACCAACGGCATGGCCGAGCGCGGCGAGTTCGACGTGCTGAAGGTGTCGTACGCGGTGCTGCCCTACGTGCTCGACGACTACGCCCTGCTGCCCTGCGGGGGCGCGCTGGGGCGGGGCTGCGGGCCGCTGGTGCTGACGCGGGAGGCCGGTGGTGGGGGCGCCTCCCTGCTCGAGCGAAGCCGAGGGCTTGGGGGACTCACGGGGCGGACCGTGGCGGTGCCCAGTGATAAGTCGACCGCGTACCTGCTGTTCCGGCTGTGGGCCGCGGACACGATGGCGGACGGGGTCGGCGAGATCGTCGTCATGCCGTTCCACGAGATCATGCCGGCCGTGCGGGACGGGAAGGTAGACGCGGGGCTCGTGATCCACGAGGCGCGCTTCACGTACCGGAACTACGGGCTGCACAAGCTCGCCGACATGGGCGAGCACTGGGAGAACACCACGGGGCTGCCGATCCCGCTGGGCGCGATCATCGCCAAGCGGTCCCTGGGCGAGCAGAAGCTGCGGCTGCTGGCCGACTCGATCCGCACGTCCGTGCGCGCCGCCTGGGACGATCCCGAGGCGTCCCGGCCGTACGTCATGGAGCACGCCCAGGAGATGGACCCGGCCGTCGCCGACCAGCACATCGGGCTGTACGTCAACGAGTTCACCGCGGACCTCGGCGAGGACGGCTACGCGGCCGTGCGCGGGCTGCTGACCCGCGCGGCGGCCGAGGGACTCGTACCGCCCCTCGGCCCGGACGCGCTGCGTTTTCCCTGAGGCCTCACACGTCCAGCTGGTCGGCGACCGCGCGCAGCAGGCCGGCGATCTTCTTGCCCGCCGTCTTCTCGGGGTAGCGGCCGCGCTCCAGCATCGGCGTGATGTTCTCCAGGAGGGTCGTCAGGTCCTGGACGATGGAGGCCAGCTCGTCCGGCTTCTTGCGGGTCGCTGCGGCGACGGAGGGGGTCGGGTCCAGGATCGTCAGGGACAGCGCCTGGTCGCCGCGCTGCCCGGCGACGACGCCGAACTCGACGCGCTGGCCCGGCTTGAGCATCTCGACTCCGGCGGGGAGGACCGAGGAATGGACGAAGACGTCACCGCCGTCGTCGCGGGAGAGAAAGCCGAAGCCCTTCTCGCTGTTGAACCACTTGACCTTGCCGGTAGGCACGTCTGTCCTCGTCCTCGTACTCGTCGGAAAACTGCTTCTGGAAACGGCTCTTGATAGCACTCGGGCGGGTCGTACGACCCGCCGGTACCCAGGCTAATGCTCTTGCAGCCGGTGACAAGACGTCACCCGGTTGTTCCTTCGCGCTGGGAACTACCCTGGTCGGGTGCGTGACAAAACCCAAACGAATTCCGCCGCTCCCGGTGACCGCCTGGTCCGTGCCGGAGCCGTCGTCTTCTTCATCGGCGCCCTGGCCACACTGGTCACGGTCGCCCCGCTGTTCCTCGGGACGACTCCCTTTCCGACGTACATGTTCGGATTGAGCATGCTCATGGCCGTCGGATTCCTGATGGCCGGTGCGGGAGTACTGCGTTCCGTGGCGGCGGGCCGCCGTCAGGCGCGCGCGGGGCGGTAGTCCGAAAGCCACCGCGGGAATTCGGTCAGATCGGTGAGGACGACGTCCGCGCCCGCCGCGCGCAGTTCCTCTTCGGGGCAGGGGCCGGTGGCCACGGCGACCGAGAGCGCCCCGGCGGTCCGGGCGCCGCGGACGTCCCCGACGTGGTCGCCGACGTAGACGCCCGCGTCGTGCTCGCGCAGGGCCTCCGCCTTCTGCTCGGCCCACAGGTCGCCGATGACGGCGTCGGGCTCGATGCCGAGGTGGGCGAGGTGCAGTTTGGCGTTGGGCTCGTACTTGGCGGTGACGACTATCGCGCGTCCGCCGGCCTCCCGTACGGCCGCGATGGCCTCGCGGGCGCCGGTCATCGCCGGGGTCGCGGTGATGGCGATGGCCGGGTACATCTCCCGGTACAGGTCCGCCATGGCCGCGATCTCCTCGGCCGGGAACCAGTTGATCAGCTCCTCGGCCAGCGGCGGCCCGAGCCGTGTGACCGCCAGGTCGGCGTCGATGTACGTGCCCGTCCGCTCGGACAGCGCCTGGTAGCAGGCGCGGATGCCGGGCCGGGAGTCGATGAGGGTCATGTCGAGGTCGAAGCCGACGGTGAGCGCGGGCGGGGTCATGAAGGCCATATGGGCCATTGTGCCCAGAGGGTGTGACCGCCAGGCGTCCGGCTGTGGCGCCCTAGCGCGGGCGCTGTGAGCGCCACACCAGGAACAGGGCGGACGTCACCGCCGCGCCCCTGACCACCCACGGCCAGGTCTCCGCCACCGCGGCGTTCATGTGGCCCTCGGCGATCGGGTCGCCCCAGCGGCCGTTCATCCGGCCCCACAGCCACACCAGGCCCCCCGCCACGGAGAGGCTCGGCAGGATGACGACCGCCCACTTCGTCTCGGCCTGGGTGAGGCGGCGGGAGGCGTAGGCGATGAGCCAGCCGAGCAGGAGGACGAACCAGTTGCCGAGGACGGCACCGGCGACGAGGAGGCCTGCGGCGATCAGGAGGAGCGGGTTGCTCCAGTTCGTCGTGGGCAGACGCGGGAGACGGCGGCGGCCGCCCTGCTCGGTCACCTCGGCGGTCTCGACGACCGGGGCCGTTTCCTCGGCGTCCGGCTTGGCCTTCTCCGCCTTCCGCGGCGCCGGCGGCTTCAGCAGGTCCGGCACCTCCACGCCGCCCACGAACCCCGGCACCTCGTCGCCCACGCCGAAGGGGCCGCTGTCCACCCGCCACCAGTCCGGCTTGTGCGTGCTGTCGCCGAGCTCGTGCCCGGCGGCCAGGTGCGGCGGGGCCGGGCCGTCGGAGGGCGCGGGATGCGGCTCCCCGGCGGACCGCGCGGGCCGGGGACGCGGTACGACGCGCCGCATGACGCCCTGCGTCCGCTCCTCCGGCTCGGCCTCGCGCTGCACGGGGACCGAGGCGGGGGCGGCGCTGTGCGGCTCACCGCCCGTACCGCCCGCCGCCGCGGTCACGATGTCGTCGGGGCTGCCCAGGCGGGACAGGATGCGGCGGACGGCGGCGGGCGAGTCGACGGTGGCCTTCGCGCGGCGCTTGTCGATCTCGTTGCGCAGGTCCGCGACCAGACGCATACGGGTGGCCGACGACAACTGCCGCTGCTGGGCCACGTCGCCGACGCGGCTCAGATACTCGTAAACGACCTGGTCGCTCTCAATCCCCACGAAGTCCCCTCCGGGGCGGGTGCGTTGCGTGACGCCGTCGCACGACGGTACCGCGAGTGCCCACGAAGCGGCCAAAACCCCGTCCCGCGTTCGGGTAAGGGGACCCGGCCGGGGCCCCGCACAGTCGGCCCTGCCGCCGGGGCCGACCCGCTACCGTGGACCGGATGAGCACCGAGGACAGGCCCCCGGCCCCCCGCTCCCTCGCGGAAGAGCTCCGCGCGCGGGGCGACGCTTCGCTGGGCGCGCTCCTGCGCAGCCGCCCGGATCTCATCACGCCCGTCCCCACCGACCTCACCCAGCTCGCGACCCGGGCCGGCACCCGTGCCTCGGTCGTGCGGGCGCTGGAGCGGCTGGACCGGTTCGCGCTCCAGACGGCGGAGGCACTGGCCGTGGCGGCGGACCCGGCGGCGTACGGCGAACTGCTCGGGCTCATGGCCGGGGACGACGCCGACCCGGCCGTCGTCGCCGCGCTGCCGCACGCCCTGGACGTTTTGCGCGAGCAGGCCCTGGTGTGGGGTGACGACGACCGGCTGCGACTGGTGCGCACGGCGCGTGAGCTGCTGGCGCCCTCGCCGCAGCACCCCTCGCCGACCGGGCTCGGCCCGACGGTCCAGGAGGCCACCGCCGGAATGTCCCCGGGCCGGATCCAGGAGATCGTCACGGCCGCGGGACTCGCCTCGACGCACGACTCGGTCTCCGCGGTGACCGCCCTGGCCGGGCTGTTCACGGACCGGGCCCGGATGGCCGCGCTGCTCGCCGACGCCCCGGCCGACTCCCTCGACGTGCTGGAGCGCCTGGTGTGGGGGCCGCCGTACGGGCAGGTCACGGCCGATCCGGCGCCCCGGCTGCGCTGGCTGCTGGACCGCGGACTGCTGCTGCCGACCGCGCCCGGGACGGTCGTCCTGCCGCGCGAGGTCGCCCTGCATCTGCGGCGGGGCCTGGCGCACCGGACGCCCGAGCCGATGCCGCCGGTGGTCGAGACGGCGGCCGTTCACCGTCCACAGGTTGTGGACAGTGCCGCGGCCGGGCAGGCGTACACCGCGCTCGCGACCGTCGAGGAGCTGCTGAAGGACTGGGACGAGGGCGGGCCCGCGGTGCTGCGGGCCGGTGGGCTGAGCGTGCGCGACCTGAAGCGGACCGCCGTCGCGCTCGACGTGCCCGAGCCGGCCGCCGCGTTCTGGGTGGAGCTGGCGTACGCGGCGGGCCTGATCGCCTCGGACGGCGAGGCCGACGAGCGGTACGCGGCGACCCCGGCGTACGACGAGTGGCTGGAACTGCCCGCCGCCGAGCGCTGGTCGCTGCTGGTCACGGCGTGGCTGGCGGCGACCCGCACGGCCGGTCTCGTGGGCGGGCGGGACGCCAAAGACCGTACGTTGTCGGCGCTCGGGCCGGGCCTGGACCGCTCGGCCGCGCCCGAGGTACGGCACCGGGTGCTGGCGCTGCTGGCCGGGCTACCGGAGGGCGCCGCGCCCGCCGCCGGGTCGGTGCTGGCCCGGCTGCGCTGGGAGCGGCCCCTGCGCGGCGACCGGCGCGAGGACGATCTGCGCGGCCGGCTCGCCGAATGGGCGCTGTCCGAGGCGGAGCTGCTGGGTGTCACGGGCCGGGGCGCGCTGTCGGCGCAGGGCCGGGCGCTGCTGGGCGCGCCCGCGGCTCCCACGCCGGGCCCGGAAGCGGAACCTGCCGGGCCGGGGGACAAGCTGCCCGTCCACCACCATCACCGCACCACCCCGCTCGCTCCCCTCTCCCCCGCCGAACAGGCCGTTGCCTCCGCCGCCGCGGCCCGGCTGCTCGCGCCGCTGCTGCCCGAGCCGCTGGACCACGTGCTGCTCCAGGCCGACCTGACGGCGGTGGCGCCCGGCCCGCTGCAACGGCCGCTCGCGGACATGCTGGACGTGCTGGCGGACGTCGAGTCCAAGGGCGGGGCGACCGTCTACCGGTTCACGCCCGGCTCGGTGCGGCGGGCGCTGGACGCCGGGCAGGCCGCCTCCGACCTGCACGCCTTCCTCGCCACGCACTCCCGCACGCCGGTACCGCAGCCGCTCGCGTACCTGATCGACGACGTGGCCCGCCGGCACGGGCATCTGCGGGTCGGCGCGGCCTCGGCGTATGTGCGCTGCGACGACGACGCGATGCTCAGCGAGATCCTGGCCGACAAGCGGGCCGCCGGGCTGGGGCTGCGCCGGCTCGCCCCGACCGTGCTGGCCGCCCAGACCGACCCGGCCGGGCTCCTGGAAGGCCTGCGGTCGATGGGGTTCGCACCGGCCGCCGAGTCCGCCGAGGGCGATGTGCTGATCACCCGCGCCCTGGCCCACCGCACCCCGCCGCGCACCGCGCCCGAGCCGGTCCCGGACGGCCCGCCGGTCCCCGACGACACCCTCCTCGCGGCCGCGCTGCGCGCCATCCGAGCCGGCGACCTCGCCTCCACCACCCCGCGCAAGCCCGGTGCGGCCCCGGCGGCCAACGGCGAGCTGCCCCGCACCGGTGCCGCCGAGACCCTCGCCACCATGCAGGCCGCCGTCCTCACCGGCGAGGCCCTGTGGATCGGCTACGTGAACGCCGAGGGCGCCGCCAGCCAGCGGGTCGTCGCCCCGATCCGCGTCGAGGGCGGCTTCGTCACGGCGTACGACCACACCGCGGACGAGGTCCGCACGTATCCGCTGCACCGGATCACCGGGGTGGCGGAGCTCGCCGACGACGCGGGCTGACGACCACACGGACCACCGCACTGACGAGGACGCGGGGGCCGTCACCCGTTCGGGTGCAGGCGGGCGTTCATGCACGCCACGCCGGGGATTTCCCACGCTCGGGCGACCTTCCCGGGCGTGCCGCATCACGTCGTGCGCGCGGGGGCAGCCACCGGGTGTCCTCGTGAGCTCCGCCGAAAGGAAGTCCGCGCATGCGCGCTGTCCGCCGAGTCGCCGCCGTCCTCGTCACCGCCGCCCTGATGACGTTCGGGGGGCTCGCCACCCCGGCCTCCGCGGTGAGCATCGACGTCGCCGGCCTCGTCCTGGAGACACCGCAGATCTGATCCGCTTCCGCGCGCTCCGCGTGCCGGTCCGGGCGTCCCCCCGGGCCGGCACGCGGCGGTGCGGTGTCGCCGTCCCCCGATGTCAGTCTCCGAAAGGCCCTGCCGTTCCCATGCGTGAGAACCTGCCCGCCGCCGCCCTCTGTGCCGTCGCGCTCGTGGGGGCGCTCGCGCCCTCCGCCGCAGCGGCCCCCGCGCTGCCCCTGCCCCTGCCGGTCGCCGCCGTGGAGCCGCTGGTCACCGAGGGGGTCACCGTCGAAGGGCCGTTGATCCAGAACGTCAGTCTGCCCACGTTGAAGTAGCGCGGCGCGTCCGGTAGCTGTCCCCGTCCAGCCGCACGACGTCGGCGTGATGGGCGAGCCGGTCCGTCAGCGCCGGGGCGGACGGGCCGAAGACCTCGTCCCAGCGGCCGAGCGGCCGGTCGCTGGTGACGATCAGCGAGGCCCGTTCATAGCGGTGGGCGACGAGCTGGAAGAACAGGCCCGCCGTCGCCGGGTCGAGGGGCGTGTAGCCGACCTCGTCGACGATCAGGAGGGGGTGATCGTCGAGGGCGGTCAGCTCCGCGTCGAGCCGGCCGGCGGCCCGGGCGTCCGCGAGCCGGGCAGCCCACTCGGCGGCGGTCGCGAACAGCACGCGGTGCCCGGCCTGGCACGCACGGACGCCCAGGGCGACGGCCAGATGAGTCTTGCCGGTGCCGGTCGGGCCGACGAGGACCACGTTGCGCCGGGCGGTGACGAAGTCCGCCTTGCCGAGCCGCGCCACGGCCTCCCGGTCGAAGCCCCGGGGGTGCTGCTCGTCGAAGTCCTCCAGCAGCTTGCGCGCGGGGAACCCGGCGGCGCGGATGCGGGCCTCGGCGTCGGCGTCCGGTTCGGGCTGTCGCGGGAGGGCGGGCGGGGCGGCCGGGGTCTCGGGGTCCGGCTTCTCCTGCCGCCGGCCCGTGTGCCCGTGCTCCTGGGGGCGGGCGGCCTCGGCCGGTGCGGACGGGGAACGGTCGCCGTGGGCGCGGTCCGTCTGGGCGACCATCGGCCCCGACATGTAGGCGAGGATCGCCGCCGACGCGATGAACGCCATGTGGATCACCGTCCCCCACAACAGGGCGTGGTGGGACGTGTGGTGGACGTCCACGAACATCTGGAGCAGGTGCACGGAGGAGATGCCCACGATCGCCGTGGCGAGCTTGACCTTCAGTACGTTGGAGTTGACGTGGGAGAGCCATTCGGGCTGGTCACGGTGGCCCTGGAGGCCGATGCGCGAGACGAACGTCTCGTAGCCGCCGACGATCACCATGATCAGCAGGTTGGCGATCATGACGACGTCGACCAGCTTGAGCACGGCGAGCATCACGTACGTCTCGGTGGCGTGCCCGCTCACGCACATCAGGATTAAGGTCCACAGCTCCTTGAAGAACTTGTAGACGTAGACGCCCTGGGCGGCCACCAGCCCGAAGTACAGCGGGGCCTGGAGCCAGCGGGTGGCGAACAGGGCGTAGCCCAGCGTGGTGGTCGTCGGGTTCTGCACCCTCGCCATTCTTCGGGGCCGCGATGGAAAAACTGAATTCACACCACACGTTGGGATGAATAGGCATTCAGTACGACCGGACGCGCAGATCACACCACCCGACCCGGTCGATCAGGCACACTGGACGTTTGGCCGAGGCGTCGCGCTGTCGAGCCGTCCGAGTCCTCCGGCCGCAGAAAGGGTGCCGCGCGTGAATGGTCCGCTGATCGTCCAGTCCGACAAGACCCTGCTCCTGGAAGTCGACCACGAGCAGGCCGACGACTGCCGCCGGTCCATCGCCCCGTTCGCGGAACTGGAGCGGGCGCCGGAGCACATCCACACCTACCGCGTCACCCCGCTGGGCCTGTGGAACGCCCGCGCGGCGGGCCACGACGCCGAGCAGGTCGTGGACGCGCTCGTGCAGTACAGCCGCTACCCCGTGCCGCACGCGCTGCTCGTCGACATCGCCGAGACGATGGACCGCTACGGCCGTCTCACCCTCTCCAAGCACCCGGCGCACGGGCTGGTGCTGACCACCACCGACCGCCCGGTGCTGGAGGAGATCCTCAGATCGAAGCGGGTCACGCCGCTGGTGGGGGCCCGCATCGACCCGGACACGGTCGTCGTGCACCCTTCCGAGCGCGGGCAGATCAAGCAGACGCTGCTGAAGCTGGGCTGGCCGGCCGAGGACCTCGCCGGGTACGTCGACGGCGAGGCGCACGAGATCGAGCTGGCCGAGGACGGCTGGGCGCTGCGGCCGTACCAGAAGCAGGCCGTGGAGAACTTCTGGCACGGCGGCTCGGGCGTCGTCGTCCTGCCCTGTGGCGCCGGGAAGACGCTGGTCGGGGCCGGGTCGATGGCCCAGGCGAAGTCGACCACCCTCATCCTCGTCACGAACACCGTCTCCGCCCGGCAGTGGAAGCACGAGCTGGTGAAGCGGACCTCGCTCACCGAGGAGGAGATCGGCGAGTACAGCGGGACGAAGAAGGAGATCCGGCCCGTCACGATCGCCACGTACCAGGTGCTGACGACCCGGCGGAAGGGCGTCTACCCGCACCTGGAGCTGTTCGACTCACGGGACTGGGGCCTGATCGTCTACGACGAGGTGCACCTGCTGCCCGCGCCGGTCTTCAAGTTCACCGCCGACCTCCAGGCCCGGCGGCGGCTCGGCCTGACCGCCACCCTGGTGCGCGAGGACGGCCGGGAGTCCGACGTGTTCTCCCTGATCGGGCCCAAGCGGTTCGACGCGCCGTGGAAGGAGATCGAGGCGCAGGGCTACATCGCGCCCGCCGACTGCGTCGAGGTCCGGGTCAATCTGACGGACGCCGAGCGGCTCGCGTACGCCACGGCCGAGACGGAGGAGAAGTACCGCTTCTGCGCGACGACCGCGACCAAGCGCAAGGTCACGGAGGCCATCGTCCGCCGCTTCGCCGGGCAGCAGATCCTGGTCATCGGCCAGTACATCGACCAGCTCGACGAGCTCGGGGAGCATCTGGGCGCGCCCGTGATCAAGGGCGAGACGTCGAACGCGCAGCGGGAGAAGCTCTTCGACGCCTTCCGGGAGGGCGAGATCAGCGTGCTCGTCGTGTCCAAGGTCGCGAACTTCTCGATCGACCTTCCGGAGGCGACGGTCGCCATCCAGGTCTCGGGCACCTTCGGCTCCCGGCAGGAGGAGGCCCAGCGCCTCGGCCGGGTCCTGCGGCCCAAGTCCGACGGCCACCAGGCGCACTTCTACTCGGTGGTCGCCCGGGACACCATCGACCAGGACTTCGCCGCCCACCGCCAGCGGTTCCTGGCGGAACAGGGGTACGCGTACCGGATCATGGACGCGGACGAGCTGCTGGCGGAGAGCTGAGCCAGGAGGGGCGGGGCCCGTTACCTGCGGCGGCGGACCACGCCGACTTCCTCTCCGTACTCACCGAGTACGACCACGTCGAAGGCGGCGCCCGCGAAGACCTTGACGGCGCGCAGGGCATCGCCGAGGCGGTGGCGGTGACTGCCGGCCACGGCGGTGGCGCCGGGCGGGCGGCCCGGTGCCGGGGCGGGGTGGATGGTTGCTGCGCTCATGTCTCCATGGTGCGTTTTCGACCGTAAAGCCTGCGTCGGTCTCTGGACCGAACCTTGCGGCGGTCCGCGTACGCCCATGGGGCGACCCGTTCCCCTGAGGGAGGAGGGCCCTGTCCCCTAGGGGATGAGGGAGCGAGGACGGGCTGAGAAAACCGTTGGCGACCGGCGCCCCCGCTCCTCTAAGATCTCCGCTCTTGCCCGCCTCCCTCACGGAGCGCCGCCGACCGGACGGAAACCGGCCGGCATCTCACCGCCCACTCTTCAGCAGGTCCCTCCGGAGGCACCCCCTTGTCCACGCCCGTCGACGACCCGCTCTCGCGTGAGCGCTCCCACCTCTCCGCGTCCCGTTCCGCCCTGCGCGCCATGCGCGAGGACGTCGAGGCCCTCGACATCAGCGACGTCACCGCGAACTGGGTCAACGCCGAGGTGCTGGCCCGCCAGATCGAGGAGCGCATCAAGGCCCTCGCGGACCTCAGCGACACCCCGCTGTTCTTCGGCCGGCTCGACTACCTGTGCGCGCCGGGCGCCGAGCAGGCCGAGGGGGCGCAGGGGGAGCGCTTCTACATCGGACGCCGGCACGTGCACGACCACGACGGCGACCCCATGGTCATCGACTGGCGCGCACCGGTCTCGCAGCCGTTCTACCGCGCCTCCAAGAAGGACCCGATGGACGTCGCGCTGCGCCGCCGCTTCGGCTACACGCGCGGCGACATCACGGCGTACGAGGACGAGCACCTGTCGGACCCGGCGGAGGCGGCCCGGACCAGCAAGTTGCTCCAGCAGGAGATCGAGCGGCCGCGCGTCGGTCCGATGCGGGACATCGTCGCGACGATCCAGCCGGAGCAGGACGAGATCGTCCGGTCCGGCCTCTCCGGCACGGTGTGCGTGCAAGGGGGCCCGGGCACCGGGAAGACGGCCGTCGGCCTGCACCGGGTCGCCTACCTCCTCTACGCCCACCGCGAGCGCCTCGCCCGCACCGGCACACTGGTCATCGGGCCGAACCGGTCCTTCCTGCACTACATCGAGCAAGTGCTGCCCGCGCTGGGCGAGTTGACCGTGCAGCAGGCGACCGTCGACGACCTCGTCGCCCACGTCGAGATCAAGGGCACGGACGACGCGCGAGCCGCCGTGGTCAAGGGCGACGCCCGGCTGGCGCGGGTGCTGCGCCGGGCCCTCTACGCGCACGTCACGATGCCCGTCGAGCCGGTCGTGGTCGTGCGCGGCTCCCGCCGCTGGCGGGTACCGGCGTACGAACTGGAGGAGCTCGTCCGCGAGTTGCTCGACCGGGACATCCGCTACGGCGCCGCCCGCGAGGCCCTGCCGCAGCGCATCGCGCACGCCGTGCTGGTGCAGATGGAACGGTCGGGTGAGGCGCCGGACGACCGGGTGCAGGACGCGGTGGCCCGCAACAGCGCGGTCAAGGCGGCGGTGAAGGCGGTCTGGCCGGCGGTCGACCCGGCGAAGCTGGTGCTGCGGCTGCTGTCGGACGCGGAGTTCCTCGCGGCGCACGCCGAGGGAATCCTCGACGCGGACGAGCAGAAGGCGATCCTCTGGGCGAAGCCGGCACGCAGCGTGAAGTCGGCCAAGTGGTCGGCGGCGGACGCCGTCCTGATCGACGAGGCCACGGACCTGATCCAGCGCACGCACTCCCTCGGGCATGTCGTCCTCGACGAGGCGCAGGACCTCTCCCCCATGCAGTACCGGGCGGTCGGCCGCCGCTGCACCACCGGCAGCGCGACCGTCCTCGGCGACCTGGCGCAGGGCACGACGCCGTGGGCGACCCGGAACTGGCAGGAGGCGCTGACGCACCTGGGCAAGCCGGAGGCGCTGGTGGAGGAGCTGACGGCCGGTTTCCGCGTCCCGACGGACGTCATCACCTACGCCTCCCGGCTGCTCCCGCACATCGCCCCCGGGCTCACCCCGGTCGTCTCGATCCGCGAGAACCCGGGCCACTTCGAGGTGCGGCCGGTCTCCGGCCCGAAGGACGTGGTCGAGGCCTGTCGCGAACTGCTGCGCCACGAGGGCTCGACGGGCCTGATCGCGGCGGACGCCCGCGTCCCGGAGCTGGCGGGGGCCCTCGAGCAGGCCGGGATCCCGTACCTCGGCCCCGGTGAGGAGACGACCATGGACACCCGCCTGACCCTGGTCCCGGCGTCCCTCGCGAAGGGCCTGGAGTACGACTACGTCGTCCTGGACGAACCCCAGGCCGTGGTCGACGGCGAGCCGGACGAACGGACGGGGCTGCGGCGGCTGTACGTGGCGCTGACGCGAGCGGTGTCGGGTCTGATCGTCACGCACACGGCCGGGCTGCCGCCGCAGCTGGCGTGACCGCTCAGGTCGCGACGTAGCCCCCGTCGGCGGCGAGCACCGCGCCGGTGATGTAGCCGGCCTTGTCGGAAGCCAGGAACGCCACGGCCTCGGCGATCTCCTCGGGCTCGCCGGCGCGGGCGAGCGGCGTGTTCCGGCTGAACTCGTCGAACATCTCGCCCACCGTTTCGACGGCCATGTCGGTGCGGATCGGGCCGGGCGCCACGGAGTTGACGCGCACGCCCGCCGCGCCGAACTCGACGGCCCACGACCGGGTCAGCGCGTCCATCGCGGCCTTGGTGGCGTTGTAGGCGGAGCCGAACGGGGTGCCGATCTGCCCGGCGACCGACGACACGTTGACGATCGTGCCCTTCCCCTTCGCCACCATGGCCGGCACGAGCGCGGCCGTCAGGAAGTAGGTCGCACGGACATTGACGTCGAACACCCGGTCGTAGCTGTCGAGCGGTTGCTCGGGGGTCGTCGAGAACGGGAAGATGCCGGCGTTGTTCACGAGCACGTCCACCTCGCCGACCTCCTCGGCGAGCCTGCGGACGTCGTCGATGTTCGCGACGTCCGCGACGACGAAGTGGCCCGTGCCGCCCGCCCGCTCGATCAGCTCGACGGTCTCCTTGCCGAGCTCGGCCCTGCGCCCGGTCACATAGACGGTGGCTCCCGCCTCCGCGAGCTTGACCGCGATCGCGCGGCCGATGCCCGACGTGGCGCCGGTGACGAGTGCCTTCTTGTCCTGCAGTTCGTTGGTTGTCATGTCGGCCAACTTGGCCGCGCCGGATCGTCAGAGCATAACTTCCGCATATACCGCCTGGTCAGGCACCACATGGTCAGGTACGCCATGGTCAGGTACGCCATGGTCGGATGGTGAGAAAGCCGCCGCGTGCAGCCTGAAGCAGAGGCGCACGAACTGCGGCAGCCGATAGCGGCCGAGTACGAGCGGCTCGATCAGATGCACGTCCGCGAGCGATTCCAGCACCAGCTCGATCTCGCCGGGGTCCCCCCCGGACATCTCCGCCGCCTCGTGACTGTCGATCACCTCGGCATCCTGGCGCGCGAAGCACGAGAGCATGTGCCGTTCCGGATCGCTCAGCTGCTTCTCGGCCTCGATCAACGGGGCCAGCATCGCGACGCAGTCGGGCGGGACCACGTTGGTGAGCCTGCTGCTCCGCTCCATCTGGAGCAGCATCATCTCGATCGTCCAGTGCGGACGCGAGCTGAGCCGGCCGCCGATCACCCTGATCGGGTGCGGCAGTCGCGAGAGGCGTTCCAGCAGCACCTCAACCTGCTCGGATTCCGCGTCCGCGCGTACCGGGCCGAGGACCTTGCGGAAGAACTCCCGCGCCTCCCTCCCGGTCAGCCCGGCGATCTCCAGCCAGGTCACCCCCGGCAGCTCGTTCAGCCGGCGGACACTCGTGAGAATCATCGCCGAGCCGGGCGTGGCGAGATCGCGTACGGCCGCCGCGTCCTGCACGTCGTCGGCCACGACCAGGAAACGCTTGCCGCGCGCCTTCTCCCGCCACAGTGCGGCTCTGTCGCCGGTGGGGTTCTCCACGCCGACCGCACGCAACAGCTCGCCCGCGACGTCCCCGCCCCTGACGAAGATCTGCCCGTCCGGGAAGCGGCCCTTGACGAGGTGGCCGATCCGGGTGGCCAGCGCGGTCTTGCCGCTGCCCCGCATACCGGTGATGCCCACGGTGTCCGGCAGCGTCCTCAGAGCCTGCGCGATCTCCTCGGCGCGGCCGGTGAAGTCGGTCAGATCCGGCAGCAGCTGCTCCGGCCTGCGCGGCGGGGTGAGTTCGCCGTTGAGGATCCGCGCGTGGACCTCGCGCAGCTCGGGTCCTGGTTCCAGGCCGAGCTCCTCGTTGAGGAGTGCGCGCGCCCGGTGGAAGTGGTCAAGTGCTTCGCCCTGCCTGCCCTCCAGGTAGAGCGCGCGCATCAGGAGAGCGCGCGGTCGTTCCCTGAGCGGGAAGGCGGCGACGTGCTTCTGCAGCTCCAGCACGTCGAGTTCACGTTCGAGGCAGTCCTCCCGCGCCTTGAGCCGGTGGTCGCCGAGCCGCACCCGTTGCGCGTCGAAGTAGGCACTCCTGAGGCCTTCCAAGGGCTCTCCGCGGCAGTCTTCGACGATCTCCGCGCGGACCGTGTACCCCCCGTCCCTGGACTTCAGGTTCAGCTCCGGAAGCGTCTTGCGGATCTTGTACACGTATGTCCGTAACGCCATCACCGCGCTCGGCGTCGGGTTGTCCCAGACCATGTTGATCAACTGATCGTTGCTCAGCCGGATGCCGTTGTTCAGCAGCAACGCCGCCAGCACTGCCCGCTGCTGGCGCGGCCCCAGTTCGACCTCCTCTTCGTCGCGCCAGGCTCGTACCGGACCCATCAATGAGAAGCGCAGGCTCATGCAACGGCACAACGCACGGACACGGCCCCTGCTTCCGGGTACAGAGGCAACGTGGACAAACGCGGGACGGCGAACTGCCGTCGCCCGTCGGGGACATGGCAGTTCAGACGGCGTCCAGGGCGGCCCGCCACCGTGCGACGGCATCCGCCGACACCGGCGCCTCCCAACCCCCAGGCCGAGCCGCTCCGCCGATGTGGAAGCCGTCGACCCCGGCCGTCAGCAGCGTCGGCACGTGGTCGAGCCGGAGCCCGCCCCCCACCAGGAGATGCTGCTCGTACCCCGGCTCTCCCTGCCGGGCCGCCTCCGCGAGCAGCACGGGCAGCCCCTCGTCGACCCCACCGGAGGCCCCGGCCGTCAGGTACGTGTCCAGCCCCGGCATCCCGTCCAGCTGCTTGCGCAGGGCGTCCCGGTCGGAGGCCCGGTCGATCGCCCGGTGGAACGTCCACGGGCTTCCGTCCAGAACGGCGACCACCCGCTCCACGGCCGCGAGATCAACCGCGCGCCCCGCGTCAAGGAAGCCCAGCACGAACTCCGACGCCCCGGCCTCCCGCAACTCCGCGGCCGTACCGGCGAGCCGTTCGACATCCCCCGCCGCGAACCCGTCCGCCAGACGGATCATCACCCGCAGGGAGATGTCGACCGCACGCCGGATCCCCGCGACGGTGGCGGCCGACGGGCTGAGCCCGTCGGCCGCCATGTCGCTGACCAGCTCGAGGCGGTCCGCGCCTCCCGCCTGGGCGGCGACCGCGTCCTCGACGCCGAGGGCGATCACCTCCAGGACTGCACGCTTGCTCATGGGGCCCCTTCGTCGGCATGGCGTCGGCGTACGGACGCCTGACGGTTGCGACAGGTCTAGTCCAATCAAGACTACGCTGCCCACTCCCGCCGGATCCCAAGCCCCCGGCCCCCTCGGGCCGCGTCAGCCGAAGATGTTCAGCTCCTTCGCCTCCACCCCGGCCAGCTCGAACGCCGGCACCCCGTCGACCGGCCGCCCCGCGTACAGCCGTACGAGCGTCGGCCCGTCCCCGATGAAGCGACCCGGGGGCCGCTCCCCGCCGCTCTCCCCCAGCCGCAGCGGCTCGTCCAGGTCGTCGAGGTCGGCGTGCAGCGCCACATGCCCCCGCTCGCGGGTGATCCGGGCGAGCAGCGCGAGCGCGTCCGGCAGACCGGCCCCGCCGTACGCCCCGGCCTCCCCGAGGGCCTCGCGCACATCACCGGCGTGCACCCACTCCCCGAGAGCGAGACCGTCCAGCTTCCCGCCGGCCCCGGCGATCACGGGCCCGGCGGCGCCCATCCCCCGCTCCAGCTCGTCGACGATCTGCGCGTCGCTCCAGCCGGCCCGCTCGGCGATGTCCCGGTCGTTGGACTCGGGCGAGAACACGCCCTCCTCGAACCTGCCCTCCGCCACCCGGGTGAGCGCGGCCGAGCAGTGCGCCAGCACATCCCGCACCGTCCAGCCCGGACACGCGGCGACGGGCCGCGCGAAATCCTCCCCGGCCCGGCCCCGCAGCAGCGGGATCAGCGCCTCACGCTCGATCGTCAGCAGCCGTCCGGGCTGCTCGGGGTCCCGTACGTCAGGAACATCAGCAGGAGTCGTCATGCCCACCACGCTAGATCCCCGACCCCGCCCGGCGGGAGAATGCCCCCATGCCCGACCTCGACTCCCCGCACTCCCTGCACACCCGCTTCGCCCGCACCCTGGAAGCGGCCCGCGGCCCGGCCGGCGGCCCGGACCCGGCGCCGTACGCCGACGCCCTGCTCACCCGCTGGCAGGAGCCGCAGCGCCGCTACCACACGGTCGAGCACCTCACGGCGGTCCTGGACCGCGTCGACGAACTGGAGCGGTACGCGCACGACCCGGACGTGGTCCGGCTCGCCGCCTGGTTCCACGACGCGGTCTACCTGCCCGACCGCTCCGAGAACGAGGAACGCTCGGCCCGCCTCGCCGAACGCGCCCTCGCGGAGGCCGGCGTCCCGGACGCGAAGACCGCCGAGGTGGCCCGCCTGGTCCGGCTCACCGTCACCCACGACCCCGCCGACGACGACCCCGACGGCCAGGTCCTGTGCGACGCCGACCTCGCGATCCTCGCCTCGCCCCCGTCGGCGTACGCCGCCTACACCACGGCCGTCCGCGAGGAGTACCACTTCGTCCCCAACGACGCCTTCCGCGAGGGCCGCGCCGCGATCCTGCGCCAACTGCTCGACCTCCCACATCTGTTCAGGACACCCCACGGCGCGGCGGAGTGGGAGGCCACGGCCCGCTACAACCTGCGGTCGGAACTGGAGCTGCTCGAGGATTCGCCCTCCGGCCCAGGCTCCGCGTCCTAGGGTTGGCCCCACCGCGCCACAGGGAGGGAACACGGATGGACCACACCAGCGAACCCGAGGCCATCGAGCCGAGCCTGCCGTTCTGGGTCACCGTCGCCGAGGAGGGCGACGACGACTCCATGGGCCTGTTCGGCAACGGCAGCGGCGAGCCGGCCCTGCGGTCCGTCCCGCTCGGCCCCCTGCGCAAGAACCTCGCCGAGACCGTCGACGCGCTCCAGCAGTTGTTCGAGGACGCCGCGGCCCGGGGAGGCACCCTCCCGCTCGCCGAGGCCCAGCTGTCCTTCCAAGTCACCGCGAGCGGCGGCATCCAGCTCCTCGGCACCGGCCAGATGCAGGGCACCCGTGGACTCACCCTGGTCTTCAGGCGTCCCTGAGAACACCGCTCAACCAGGGACGCAACGACCGCCCAGTGAACTAAAGTTGTCGGACGAACGGCCGAGCGGCAGGGGGACGGCATGAGCGGCAGCGCGGTGAACCGGAGACCAGCGGCGACCACGACCGCGAGGGTCGCCTCGGTCCAGCCCGCCTGACCCGCCGCGCATGCCTCAGCACAAGGCGCTGCTCATCGGGGCAAGCGATTACGACGACCCGCGCATCCAGGACTTGCCGTTCGTCCGCGACGACCTCCAGCGGGTCCGGGACGTGCTGGTCGAGCGCGGGTTCCAGTCGGCGGAGATCGTCGAGAGCAAGCGCGGCATCACCCCGAACACCGTCAACGGCCGCATTCGCGGTTTCCTGCGCGACGCCGGCCAGGGCGACACCCTGCTGATCCTGCTCAGCGGCCACGGCCAGCACTTCGAGGGCAAGGACTTCTTGATCCCGGAGGACGCCACTTTCGACGTCGGGGTGTTCGCCGAGAGTTGCATCGAGATCGGCTGGGAGCGTGAGCTGGAGGACTCTTCGGCGGCCCATGTCGTCTTCCTCGTCGACGCCTGCCGCGAGGGCATCGACCGCGACACCATGGCGGCACCGCCCGGCGTGCAGCCCTGGCCCCGGCGCAAGGTCGCCAACGCGCTGCGGCGCAAGGTGGCCTACGTGCACGCCTGCACAGCACCCCAATTCGCGCTGTTCGTCGGCGAGAAGGAGACGGTCCGGCCGGGCTTCGACGCCGGTACGCAGCCGGGTGAGTCGTTCAGCCTCTTCTCCCGCGCCCTCGCCGACACCATCGCGGCGGACCCCCACGCCCTGCGTCTGCGCGAGTTCGCCGCGCGGATCCAGACCCGGGTAGAGGAGCTGCACCGCGCCTACGGCAAGACCCGCGCACCCCAGCAGGTCACCGTCGTCACGGAGACCGCGGCCACCTCGGGCGGGGTGGACTTCCCTCTGTTGCCGGGGCCCGACCGTCACACCGAGGCCCACCCCTGGATCCGCTCGGCGGAACGGCACCCCATCTGGCAGCGCACCCCTGAGGGCCCCGCACGCCGCCACCTCCAGGAGACGTGCGCAGCCCTGGCGACCCGGCTTGCCTCGGCGTACGAGGGCGCGGCGCACGCGCTGCGCGACGACCCCTGGCACGATGCCGAGCTGGCCCGACGCACCCACGACAGGCTGGGCTTCCTCACCGGCCGGCTGGCTGACGGCGTCCTGCTGTCACCGACCGAGGCCGCGCTGGCGGTCCTGCTGCCCCTGGTCGAGCAGACCTTCTGGACCCAGGAGGCCGCACAGCGCGTCGGCGTGCTCGGCACGGACGGCTGCGCCACCGGTCCAGACCACACCCGCTTCCGTAAGTTCGGCCAGGGCTTCCCACGGCTCAGACGGCGGCTGCTCACCCTGCACGACAAGCCGGCGGCCCGCGACTCCGTAGAGCGGATCCGCTGGTGGCTGTTCCACCGCTGGCTGATCCAGCAGCCGGAGCTGTACGCGGCGGAGGCGCTCAAGTCCCTCCTCGGAGAGGTGCCGAGCGGCTCCGACCAGCCGCAGTGGGCGGCCGACGCGCTCTCCGCGGACCGCCTGATGCGGCTGCTGAAGGAGCACCGCACGGCTCCGTTCTCGGTGCGCCGGACCGTCACCCGCCCCGCGAGCGGCACGCACCACGAGGAGCACGACGTCATCGCCGCCGCCACGGGCGACGAGCACGAGGTGCGCGCCCCCCTGGTATCCGCCCTGCTCAAGGCCGCCTCCGCGATGGCCGTGGACCCCGTCGACCTGCCCGAGATCGTCGTGGAGCACATCGGCATCTACGACAGCGTCGACCTGGGCGACCTCCTGACCACCGTGCGCCGCTCCGACTGGCGCCATTCCGGTGTGGGCCGGTCGCTGAACGCGGTGTGCACCCACCCGGCCGTCCAGATCGCGCTACGGGAGCACGCCACCCGGGTCGATGCTCTCCTCCGCGAGATCAACCGCGGCGACAACCCGGCCCTGGCCGCGCTCGGCGCGCTTCCGCCCTACGCCGACGGCAGTCGGGTACGCCTCGACGGCAACACGCCCGACCAGTTCTCCGACGGCATCCGCTTCCAGCTCGCCGAGGACCGCGTCCAAGAGCTCCTCATGGGCGAACAGCTGTATGGGGACCGGGAGCTGGCGGTCCGCGAGCTGTACCAGAACGCGCTGGACGCGCTGCGCTACCGGGACTGCCGCACGCAATACCTCCAGCGCACGGGACAGCCGACGGATTCCTTCGAAGGCCGGATCGAGTTCGTCCAGGGCGTCGGCTCCGATGGCCGCCCCTATCTGGAATGCCGCGACAACGGCATCGGCATGGGCATCACCGAACTCGGCAGCGTCTTCGCCCAGGGCGGCACCCGCTTCGTCGACCTGCCCGAGTACATCGAGGAACAGGTCGCCTGGAGCGAACTCCCCGACCCCAAGCTCCGCCTGTACCCCAACTCCCGCTTCGGCATCGGCGTCCTGAGCTACTTCATGCTGGCCGACGAGATCGTGGTCCGCACCTGCCGCATGGGGCGCGACGGCCGGCCCGGGCGGCTGCTGCAGGTGACGATCGCGGGGCCGGGGAACCTGTTTCGGGTGGAGGATCTGGGGGAGGGGATCGAGCCGGGGACGGCCGTGCGCTTGCTGCTTTCGCGCCAGGGGAAGCACGTGTCGTGTGTGGATGCGCTGCAGCGGCTGCTGTGGGTGGCGCCCTATCGGACGTCGGCGGTGCACGGGTCCAGGGAGCACAGCTGGATGCCTGGGGAACTCTCCCGCACGGCACTCGCGAGGGAGCTCTCCAAGCGGAAACCGAGTCGCCGGCACGGGAGTCATGTCTGCATCGACTCGGACTCCCCCGACCTCTGGTGGATCCGGGCCAAGGGAATCATCCTGTCGGACGGCTTGCTGACGGACTCGGAAAGGCTCCGCTCGTCGAGGCTCCCCTATGGAATCGTCGTGAATCTGCACGGAGCACACGCGCCCGTGCTCACTGTGGACCGTAGGAGGGCGCGTTCCTTCGATGCGGGCCATGTTCGCGCTGTTATGACCCGCGCCGCACCGAGCCTGACGCGTCCCGGACTCCCTCTCTTCACCGTCGGCTGGTTGACCGAGGTCAGCGCGTCCACCCTCGAATTCGGTGACCTCGTTGCAGAGCACGCGCTGCACGCCGATCTGGAGTTGCGGGTGGGAGACGTCTCACTGCCCTTCAGCAAGGTCGGCTTCTTCCTCCCGGACAGGGGCCTTCTGCCGCTGGTGACCGGCAGCTATCCGGAGGATCACACCTCTCACGCAGCACAGTTCTTCCGCACCATGCCCTCTCCTGTGCTGCGGTGGCGTCTGCGAGCGCTCTACCGGGCCGCGTCGGGGGAGTCCGCATCTCTGCCGGGAACCGCCCCGTCCGACGAACTCAGTGCGCGCCCGTCGGACCTTCTGCTTCTGTCCCGTGGATATGCCCGGTTTCCGCGCTGGGACCTGACGTACAGGAACTGGCGCACCGACTCGACGCTGGCGCACCCCGTGAACAAGCTCAGCTCCCTGTTTCGCTGGAAGGACCCCGCAGAGCGCATCCGCACCGCTGAGGTGTTCAGGCTGAGTCAGTGTTCGAAGCATCCGCCTGCTGAGGTGGCTGCCCGGTTGACCGCCCTGGGGTACCAAGTGGAGCCCCTGTCGGGCTGCGCGCATGCGGACTGTGATGATCTTCCCTTGTTGCGGCAGATCGGCGACCGGTCAGGCTGGCTCACACCCGACTCCGTGCTCTCCGCCACGCAGGTCTGCGTCAGCGCGGTGCGGCGCGACTGCTCCACCCGCGAGGCGGCAGAGCGTCTGCACGAGCTGGGCTTCACCGTTCCGGCGGATCTCCCGGTCCGACTCCGCTGGACCGACGAGGAACGAAGCATCATCAGCACCCTCTGGGCTTCGCACGCCACTCCGCCGGCCGCCCCGGAAGCCGCTCTCTCGGTCTCCCAGGCCCAACTGGCCTCGGTGGCGCACAGTATTGACATGACGATCGGCCAGATCGTCGAGTTCCTTTCGGAACTCGGCTTCCTTCTGCCCCCCGACGCTTCGGCATTCCCCGAGCCGACGGTGGACGACCAGGCCCTCCTCTTTTCCAGCGGCCAGCGTCCGTGGGTGGACCAAGAAGTCTCACTGCTCTACATGAGCGCTGTCGCCCACCGTGTCGACAGGCCGGTGCACGAGGTGGCAGCAAGGCTACGTGAGCTCGGATTTGCGGCAGCGCCTGTCCCCGACGACGAAGGCCAACTGCCCTCACCGGAAGAAATCGCCCTCGTAAACCCGAACGTCATCCTGGACTCGAGCCGCCCGCTGCCCCTGAGCACGGTGTTCGGCAGCGCGGAGGAGGCGGACATTCCCCTGTCCGAGGCCATCGACCTGTACACCTCGTGGGGCTTCCAGTGCTCAGTCAGCTCCAGGGTCGTGTCCCGCACGAGCGACAGGCTTTCCGCCCTGCTCCTGTTCAGCAGGGTTCCCGATCCCGCGTCCCTCGGCCCTGTGTCCCCGGCCACACTTCATGCCGTGGACGAAACAAGTGCCACCACCTCTCTGGTCGATTTCGGCTACGACGTCGTCTCTCCGTCCGCAGTCTGGCTCAGAGAGTGCGAACGGGGGAAAGACCTCCTCCAGTACCTGACCGCCGAGAACCACTCCCCGTCCGCCCCTCACCCGGAAGACCCCCCACTCTCCCTCGTCACCCTGACCGTCGTAGCGATGTCCGCCGCCAGGACGCTCCGGGAGACCGCCCTCAAAGCCACCGAACTCGGCATGCGCCACGAGATCGAGGACTGGTTCCCGGAACCGGAAAACCCGTCGCCCCCTTCGCCCACCCCCTCGTAGCCTGCCCCCATGTGGACAACGGGTGCGGAACAGGTGGAGCAGGCCGTCGCCGAGTGCGTGGGCCTGTTGGGGGCGGTCACCGAGCGGGACTGGGAAGGCGTGCGGGCCGGGCGGCTGGAGTGGGACTGCCGGGAGACGGCGGTGCACATCGCCGAGGACCTCATCGCGTACGCGGGGCAGCTGGCGGGGCGGGAGCAGGACGGGTACTCGCCGTTCGAGCTGTCGATGGAGGAGGACACCGGCAACGAGGACGTGCCGCGGGTGATCGGCACGACGGGGGCCCTGCTCGCGGCCGCGATCCGTACCGCCCCGCGGCATGTGCGGGCCTTCCACCCGTACCCGTTCCGCAGCGCGAACCGCGAGGGGTTCGCCGCGATGGGCGTGGCCGAGGTGCTGCTGCACTCGCACGACATCGCCGAGGGGCTCGGCGTGCCGTACGAACCGGCGCCCGAGCTGTGCGGCTTCGTACTCACCCGGCTCTTCCCGCACGTCCAGCCCGGCCCCACCCCGTGGCCGACCCTGCTGTGGGCCACCGGCCGCGGGGAACTGGACGGCCGTGCCCCGGTCACGCAGTGGCGCTGGAGCAACAACCTGGTGATCGGCACCGAGCGGCTCACCCTGGAGGGGGTCACCCCCGCGGCGGCCGCCGACCTGTCCACGATCGGCGACGGCGGCTTCGAGTGGATCGAGGGCGGCCCGATGGAGGGCACCCGGGTCGGAAGCGGGCTGGTGTACAAGCAGTACGAGGACGGCGTCCACCGGCCGGAGTGGGGCACGTACGCGCTGGTCCGGCGCGAGGACGGCCGCGCGATCGGCGCCATGGGCTTCCACGGCGTCCCGGACGGGGCGGGCCGGGTCGAGGTCGGCTACGACCTGGTCGAGGGCGCCCGCGGCCACGGCTACGCCACCGAGGCGCTGCGCGCGCTGTCGGCCTGGGCACTGGAGCGGGACGAGGTGCGGACCGTGGTCGCGAACGTCGAGCGGGACAATCTGCCGTCGCAGAACGTGCTCGCGCGGGCCGGCTTCACCCAGGTCGCCGAGGACCCCGAGCACCTGACCTACGAGCTGCGCGAACCCGGCGAGGGATAGCGCCCCTTGGGCCGCCGCAGCCCCGCCGCGTGCAGCAGCCGCACCACCTCGCGGCTGCTGACCTCCACCGCCCCGGCCCGCACCGCGTCGGCGTACCGCTGGTCGGGGATGTCGTAGTGGTCGCGTTCGAAGGCCCGGCGGGGGACGCCGAGGCCGGCGGCGAAGGCGTGCAGTTCGTCGTAGGAGACGTCGCTGACGAGGTGGGACCACAGGCGGCCGTGGCCGGGCCAGGTCGGCGGGTCGATGTAGATCGTCACGAACGCCTCAGGCCTTCGGCCCGCCGATGGCCTCGCCCAGCGATCCCACGGCGGCGACCTTCACGCCCGCCTCGCTGCACACCCAGTGCGGGTCGGGCCCCAACTCCGGTTCCACGTCGAGCGCGTGCGGCTCGCCGGTGCCGCACACCGGGCACAGCGGCCAGCGGCCGTACCGCTCCAGCAGGGCGTCCTGGACGTCCTGCGCGACCAGGCCGGCCACGTACCGGGCACCCTCGGGCCACTGCTCGACCCACCATCGCCGCTGCTTGACGGACTCCTCGACCAGGGACACGACGTCCGCGTCGGCGACGCGTCCCGCGACGAGGTCGGCCAGCACGAGGGCGCGCGCGGCGTGCAGCGCCTGCTCCAGGGGGCTGATGGGATCCATGCACCCATTGTGCGCACTCTTGACCCCACTGCCGCCCCGAAAATATCTTTCAATCGTGACCCGAGACGTGAAGGAAATTTTCGCCCGCGAGCGTGGCGGCCCCTCGGGCGCGAGCGGCGCCCCGCCCGCCCCGGCCGCCCTCGCGGCCAAGGTCCGCACGCTGGGCCCGTCGATGACGCGGTCCATGCAGCGCGTCGCCGAGGCCGTGGCGGGCGACCCGGCCGGCTGCGCGGCCCTCACGGTCACCGGCCTCGCCGAGCTCACCGGCACCAGCGAGGCGACCGTCGTACGCACCGCCCGCCTGCTGGGCTATCCGGGTTACCGGGACCTGCGCCTGGCCCTCGCCGGTCTCGCCGCGCAGCAGCAGTCGGGCCGCGCCCCCGCCATCACCACGGACATCGCGGTGGACGACCCGATCGCCGACGTGGTCGCCAAGCTCGCCTACGACGAGCAGCAGACCCTCGCCGACACCGCCGCCGGCCTCGACACCGTCCAGCTGGGCGCGGCCGTCACCGCCCTGACCGCGGCTCGCCGCACCGATGTGTACGGCGTCGGTGCGTCCGGCCTGGTCGCCCAGGACCTCACGCAGAAGCTGCTGCGCATAGGGCTGATGGCGCACTCCCACAGCGACCCGCACCTCGCCGTCACCAACGCCGTGCAACTGCGCGCGGGCGACGTCGCGATCGCCATCACGCACTCCGGGTCGACCGGGGACGTCATCGAGCCGCTGCGGGTCGCCTTCGAGCGCGGGGCGACGACGGTGGCGATCACCGGCCGCCCGAACGGCCCGGTCACGCAGTACGCCGACCACGTCCTCACCACGTCCACCGCACGCGAGAGCGAGCTGCGCCCGGCGGCCATGTCGTCCCGGACCGGGCAGCTCCTCGTGGTGGACTGCCTGTTCGTGGGGGTGGCGCAGCGGACGTACGAGAAGGCGGCGCCCGCGCTGTCGGCGTCGTACGAGGCGCTGGCCCACCGGCACCGTTCCTGAGGCCGCCGCACCGCCCAGCACCGGAAAGACACGGAAAGAGCCGTTCATGACCTCCACCTCCCACCCCCGTGATCTCAGGACCGAGTTGGAGTCCCTGACCACCGAGGCCTTCCGACCGGAGCTCGCGGACATCGACCGGCTGCCCACCCTCGACATCGCCCGGCTGATGAACGGCGAGGACGCCACCGTGGCCGGGGCGGTCGCGGCGCGGCTGCCGCAGATCGCCGCCGCGATCGACGCCGTCGCGGAGCGGATGGCCCGGGGCGGGCGTCTGGTCTACGCGGGCGCGGGCACGGCGGGCCGGCTGGGCATCCTGGATGCCTCCGAGTGCCCGCCCACGTTCAACACCGATCCCTCCCGGGTCGTCGGCCTGATCGCGGGCGGCCCGGACGCCGTGGTCACCTCGGTCGAGGGCGCGGAGGACTCCCGGGCCCTGGCGAGGACCGACCTGGAGACCCTCGCCCCGACCCCCGACGACACGGTGGTCGGCATCTCCGCCTCCGGCCGCACCCCGTACGCCATCGGCGCCGTCGAGCACGCCCGGGCCCGCGGCTGCCTCACCATCGGCCTCGCCTGCAACCCCGGCAGCCCGCTCGCAGCCGCCGCCGACCACGGCATCGAGATCGTCGTGGGCCCCGAACTGCTCACCGGCTCCACCCGCCTGAAGTCCGGCACGGCGCAGAAGCTCGTCCTCAACATGCTGTCGACGATCACGATGATCCGGCTGGGCAAGACCTACGGGAACCTGATGGTCGACGTCCGCGCCTCGAACGACAAGCTCCGCGCCCGCTCCCACCGCATCGTCGCCCTCGCCACCGGCGCCGGGGACAAGGAGATCGAGGACGCCCTCACGGCCACCGACGGCGAGGTGAAGAACGCCATCCTCACGATCCTGGCCGACGTGGACGGCCCGACGGCGGCCAGACTCCTGGCGGAGTCCGACGGTCATCTGCGGGCGGCCCTGGCGGCGAGCGGCTGATGCGGCCGTGGGCCGGGCCCTGCCGCCCCGAGGCCTGTCCGGTGGTCACGTAACCGACGTGTCCGACGTAACCGCGGAGTGTGCTGATCGCGCCCGTCGACACCGCGGGTGTCCCGGGGCGGGTGACACGGACCAGGTCCTAGCCGCGGCGGCGCTGCCCGCCGTAGAAGGTGCCCGCGGCGACGAGCAGCGTCAGTCCGGCGGTGACCGCGATCGTGATCTCCGTGGTGTTCCGCTGGTCGGGGCTGTCGGGCAGCCTCGGGTCGAGCAGTCCGAGAGGATCCTTGCGGATCTCGACGCGGTCGCCGGGCCGGGCCTGCCCGAAGCAGTTCTCCTGCTGGGACACCTCGTACGTCTCGCGGCCCCCGCCCAGCTCCCGAACCGTGCAGAACATGTCCGGCCCGCGCCGCTGATCCCGGTCGGCCACCTGCGTCACCACGGCGTCGACGGGCTCTCCGACGGTCTTCATGTACGCCTCGTACATGGCGGGTCCCGCGAACAGCATCAGCGCGAAGCCGGCGAAGGAGACGAGGGTCGCCGCCCCGGCCCGGTGCCAGGAGCCGCCGACGACGCAGGCGGCGACCGCGATGGTCGCCAGCGCGACGACGACTCCGGCCCAGGTCATCCACTGCCCGAGCGCGGCGCCGAGGAGCAGCAGCGCGGGCACCAGCACGGCCCACAGCACGGAACTGACGGCCCTGCGTCCGCCGGACGGGGCGGGCCGCGAACTCCCCGTCCCTCCGGCACCGTCGGCCGCCATCGCGGTACCGGACGCGCTCATGGTCCCGATCCCCTGTCACTCGAACGTTCGTCGGCGCCCGCCACGATATCCAACGAGGTCCACGCCCCGGCTCACCGGCCATCGGATCGGCCCCCGTCAGCCCAGAAGCTCGACCACCACCGACTGCCTCGCCTCGCAACGCTCTTCCTGCTCGGCCGTCGCCTTCTCGGCCAGGGCGTTGACCGCCGCGTTGAAGCGCTCCATCGAGGTGGGGCGGTCCGGGCCGAGGACGTACTCCTTGAGGACCCGGCGCTCGGGTGCCATCGGGTCGCGGCCCGGTGTGCGCACCGAGTCGAGGATCTCCGGCAGCCGGGTGCAGGCCCGGTCCAGCAGGTACGCGCCGCCGGCCGTGGTGTAGGCCGCCCGGAAGTCGGCGTCGGGCAGGTCGTTCGCGTTGGTCAGGACGTACGGCTTGAGGCTCGCCACGAAGTCCGCCACCACCGAGGAGACATCACTGACGAGGATGTCGGCCTGGTCGAAGCACGCGTACAGCGTGGGCAGCTGCTTGACGATCACCTGGTGCCCGAGCGGGCCCCGGCTCTCCCAGAACAACCGGTGCCATTCGGCGCGCAGCTCGTGCCACTCGGCCTCCCCGTCCAGGCCGGACGGGCGGGCCTCGCGCGTCTGCTGGGCGTCGTCGCCGGCGAGCCGCCCGGACAGTTCACCGAGCCGGGCCTGGATCTCCGCGAGCCTCGGACGGACGGCGGCGATCGCCGCCTCGGTCTCCTGGGCGCCACGCCGCTCGTTGTCGGCGCGCAGCAGCTCCCGGACGGCCCGGTCCGCCTCGGCCGCCGCGCGGGAGCGCTTGCCGGTGAGGGGATGCGGTTTGTAGAGGACCCGCACGTTCTCCGCGAGCAGCTTCTCGACCAGCGGCACGCCCATCGGGATCAGCGACGTGTGGCAGTCGTCGTCGCTCCAGCCCTCCCAGGTCGGCGCGTACAGCACGGTCGGCAGCGGCCCCGGCACATGGTCGGCGTGCAGCCGGATCGACGACAGCTGCGGACGGCCCACCTCGACGATCGCCGAGTCGCTGATCGCGTGCCGCACCCGCTGGTAGCGGTCGCGCCCGGCCCGCCCGGCCACCCAGATCTCGTCGTACACCTTGCTCACCCGGTTGCTGCTGGCGAGCTTGTCGCTGTCGCCGTGCCCGATGAAGACGTGCTTGGCCTCGGCGACGCGCAGCATGTGCACGTTCTTGCCCGCGTTGCCCGGGTAGAGCACGACCCGCAGCTCGGGCAGCTCCAGCTGCGCCACGTCGTCGGCCTTCGGCACGCACAGGACCGGGATCGACGTACGGCCCAGGAAGCGGAACGAGGCCCGCTCCCGGAGGATGATCAACGGCCGCCGGTCGAGCTGCTCCAGCGTCTCGATCCACATGTTGACCTGGTACATGAAGTCCCGGGACACGGACGCGAAACTGAAGTACAGCGCCACCTCCGGCCGGTACCCGGCCAGTTGGCGGTTGACCTCGGCGATCACCTCGTCCCCCGACGGCATCCGGCGGGCCCGGCGCAACTGCCCGAGCAGCGCCACCACCGCCGCGACCGCGAGCCCGGCGGTGACGGCGAAGCCGATGCCCGCGGGCTGCCACGCCCCGGCCGCCAGCGCGACGAGCAGCCCCGCGTGGGCCGGCAGGTCCAAGTGCAGCAGCTTGCGCAGGAAACGCCGGTAGAGAAGACCGGGCGGCGACTGCGGAATGCCCGCCCCGCTCATGTCGAGATTGCGCACCACGACCGGCAGCGTGCGCCGTCGCCGGATGGCGTGGTGCACCGCCGTGAACAGGATCACCAGCGTGAAGTGGGCGGCGAACACGGCCAGCGCGGCCACCAGCACCCCGCCCGGCGCGTCCATCCGCTCGGCCAGCGCGAGCAGCATCACCGTCCGCACGGCGAACCGCATCGTACGGGTCAGCTGCAACGCGGCCAGCCGCCGCACGAACGCGGGCGAGCGGGTGTGCAGCACCTCGTCCACGGCGTACGTCACGGCCGAGGCCGCGGCGAAGCCCCACAGCGACGGGAGCAACGCGAAGACGGGCAGTGCGGCGAATCCGGCGGCGAACAGGAACACGAGGAAAAGGTCGGTCTTCCCGCGCACACGCAGGACACCACACAGCCAACGGAACGTCATGAAGAGTGCTTTCTCTGGGAAAGGACGTGCATTTCCGGAGTGGCGTGCGGTGGGGCGAACGCCGGGTGTATGCGCGATACGTCTGTTCGACGGCATGGGCGGGTGAATGGTTGTACACCTGCCGGCCACTATTACTTCACCGCGACTTGGGTTCCCGGTTGACCTGCCGCACGCGCGCCCGCAGCGTCTCCCCCGCAGGCAGCGAGCGCAGTACGTCGGTGAGGTGCTCGGCCGTCCGTACGTTGCAGCGCCCCAGATCGACCAGCGCGAACGGCTCGTCGCTCGCACCGGTCACCGGGTCGACGCCCAGCGACGGCAGCACGACCCCGACTCCGGCGAGGGCGTCCCGCAGCGATTGCACGATCTCTTCGGTCGAACGCACCGTTCCCTACCTCCACGCTGAGTTTGTGATTCACCACACAGCGTGGCCGACGCGTCTCTAACCTGGCCAGATACGGCGGCCCAACAACCCGATCTGTACGACAGGGAGTTGCCCATGCCCGGTTCCAGGGACCTCGACCCGTCCTCCTCCCCTCGAGCCCTCCTGGGCGCCGAACTCCGCCACGCCCGCGAGAAGGCCGGGCTCAGCCAGGAGGAACTGGGGCAACGGCTGTTCGTGAGCGGGTCGTTCATCGGGCAGTTGGAGGCCGGGACGCGGAGGCTGCAGGCGGAGTACGCCCGTTTGCTGGACGAGGAGTTGGGGACGGGGGACTTCTTCCAGCGGAACTGCGGGGCGGCGGCGAAGTCGAAGTATCCGGAGCACTTCGCGGAGGCGGCGGAAGCGGAGGCGGCAGCTACGGAAATCAGGCAGTTCGCGCCGCTCCTCATTCCCGGGCTGCTGCAAACCCCCGCGTACGCACGGGCTGTGTTCCGCGCGTACCGGCCCACAGCACCGGAGGCAGTGATCGAGGAGTTGGTGGCCGCCCGGATGGACAGGGCCCGCATCCTCGACGATCCAACAAGCCCGTTGTTGTGGATGGTGATTGACGAGGCCGCACTACGGAGGGAGACCGGTGGGCGAGAGGTCATGGCAGGAGCGCTACGCCATGTCACAGCCCTGATCCGCAGGAACCGGATCATCGTGCAGGTGTTGCCGTTCGGCGCGGGAGCCCACGCGTCGATGGAGGGCTCCATGAAGCTGATGGATTTCGACGACGCGCCTCCGTTGCTCTACTTCGAGGGAGTCGGCACGGGACGACTGGAGGACGACCCGGCAACCGTCCACCACCAGCGGCGCACTTTCCAGCTCCTCACCGCCTGCGCCCTCTCCCCGGACGGATCCCTGGCTCTCATCGAAGACATCGCGCAGGATTGCGGCCATGAGGAACACGCCTGAGTGGTACAAGTCCAGCTACAGCGGCGGCAGCGGCGGCGACTGCCTGGAAATAGCCGACGGCCACCGCGCCCTCATCCCTGTTCGCGACTCCAAGAACCCCGAAGGCCCGAAGCTCGTGTTCCGTGCCGCCGCCTGGTCCGCTTTCGTCGAGAACCTCAAGGGCGAGAGGGCCTGAGCTTCGGGATCCGAGCTTCGAGCTCTCTTTTCAAGGAACGGGTGGGAGGGCCTCAACCCGCCCTCCCACCCCGCGTGTTGACTTGAAGCGTTCGGCTTGCCACGGACAGTGACAGCCCTCTAACGTGCCTGCATACGCAACAGCCCCCGCCCGGTGCTACCAACACCTGCGGGGGCTTGACCACTTAGATCGAAGGACAAGTTCGATCCCATGGCTGAAGCCAACTGTAGTGCTGCCTCCCCGTCCGCGCACCCCATGGCGGGGCCGGGCTACGGCAAACGCACGGCCCCCGACCAACCCCCGCGCACGAAACACGACTTCGCCCACCTCCCACCCCGCGAAGCCGCCATCGCCGCCTACCTGGACCGACTCCCCGACGGCGCGGACATCTCCGTGAAGACGCTGGCGAAACAGCTCCCGTACGGACAGTGCGCCCTGGGCACCGCCCTCAACCGCATCCAGCAGGCAGGCCACCTGCGCCGAGGCCGGGAGTGCGTGACGGCCGACGACGGCAGCTCGCGCTGGATCACCCGATCGTGGTGGTCCCGTACCGCCAGGGATGACG
Organism: Streptomyces luteogriseus; assembly: GCF_014205055.1. Lineage (NCBI taxonomy): Bacteria > Bacillati > Actinomycetota > Actinomycetes > Kitasatosporales > Streptomycetaceae > Streptomyces > Streptomyces luteogriseus. The sequence goes on along the minus strand of NZ_JACHMS010000001.1, from coordinate 4,746,291 downwards.
ATTGGTGGACGTCGTTCACCCGCGGCGACGCACCACGGCCGCAGGCAGCACGCCCCACCCGCTCCCGCGCCCACATCCTCCTGGCCGCCCTCGGCCGCACAGCCCCCGTCCTGTCCCTCTCCGATGCGGACTGCGCGACACTCGCCCCACTGGTGACGGACTGGTTCGCACGGGGCGCATCGGAGGAGGACGTACTGCGCGCCCTCACAGCCGGCCTGCCGACACCCGTCCACCACGCCGCAGCCCTGGTCCGCAACCGCCTGACCAGCAAACTCCCGTCTCCGCCCACCCCGCGTCCGCCTCTCCGAGTCCTGGAGTGCGCGAACTGCGGCGCCCCGGGCCGTCCGGAATCCCTGCCAGGGGGCCGTTGCAGCGCCTGCCGGGGTGAACGCGTCCCCGCACAACCCCCCGCACCCCTGCCCGCCCCCACGGTCCACGACCACGCGGCCCAGATCCGCGCCGCGATGTCCCGACAACGACAAGAGAGGGCACACACATGACGGCTCCTACGGTGCGACGCCACTCCCTGAGGGCACGATGGAAGGGAGGAGGCACCACCATGACGCCTGGTACCGCTGACCGCCCGCTGATGCCCATCGAGGACTTCGAGGAGCTGGTCGACGTGGCCCCGAACCACGTACGGCTCGAGTACGTCGACGGGCGCGTCCGTACGAAAGACCCGCTCAGCGTCGAGGACTTCGAAGAGCTGGAGCGCCGCGCCCCGGAGACCGTGCGGCTGGAGTACATGAACGGAAAACTAGAGGTCAAGGCCATGCCTGACGGCAACCACCGCTCGATCTTCATGTGGCTGTTGCGCCAGTGCATGCAGCACCGTCCCGACCTGGATCTGGTACCCGAGTCCGGTGTCAAGGCCGAGACCTACCGCACGGGCCGCGCGCGCACGGACGGAACTCTGGTGCCAGTGGACCACTTCCGAGGCGATGGCGAGTGGTCGAACCCCGACGGATCCCTGATGGCCGTGGAGATCACCTCCCACGACCGCGACACCGACCAGCGCGACCGCATCGACAAGCCCCTCGGCTACGCGGCGGCCGACATCCCCGTCTACCTCCTCATCGACCGCGACAACAACACACTCACCGTCCACAGCGAACCGAAAGACGGCCGCTACCAGCAGATCTCCCGGCACCCCTGGGGCGCCACCGTCGAGCTCCCCGCCCCCGTGAACATCACCCTGGACACCGAAAAGCTCAAGGACTACGCCGACTGAGGACAATGGACGCATGAACCACGCCCAGCTCACCGCCCTAGGCCGCGCCCTACGCCTCCTCGGCGAGCACGGGGAAGCCCTCGGCTCCGACACCCCGGACGCCAAGCTGCACGAGGTCAAAGCCGACCTGAAGCGCGCCCTGGACCTGCTGGACGAGAGTGTCACGGGCGCCGCGCCCACTACCCGCTGCCCCGAGCACCCGAACGGCCCGGTCGACGAGGCCGCCCCCGATCTGTGCCTGCTGTGCGAGACGCGCCGCAGGGCAGCCCGCCGGAACGAGTTCAACGGGCCCGCGCCCCAGCAGCCGCACACCGAGCCCGTCCAGTCCCGCTACGGCGTGCGCGGCGACCGCCCCCAGCCCCAGCAGCGCTGGCTTGCGGAGCTGTGGAACGGCCAGACCTGGCAGCTGTGCGGCACCCCGCGCCGGGACCGACGGGAGGCCGAACTCTTCATCAACGCCCAGCGCAAGGCTCCCCGGGCCGCCATGGCGTACCGGCTGGTGCACGAGTTCACCGACTACGAGGTGCTGCGCGTGTGGGGGACGCCGGTGAGGGTGGACATCGAGCCCATGGGCAACCTGTAACGGATCGCCCTCACAGCAGCGGAAGCGGCAGGAACTCGTACCCCTCCCACAGCCGCCGTGACCGCTCCTCCGGGTACGCCCTCACCACCGGCTCCGCGTCCAGCACCTGCACCAGCCGCCGCTCGTCGTCGTACGCCGGCCAGCCCGGGTCGCCCGACCTCGCGAAGGACGTCCAGGACGCACGGAAGCGGGACGACAGGTCGAGGGCCTCGGCGGAGGGCTCCGCGCCAGCGAAGAGCAGCAGCCCCAGGTCCGCCCCGTAGGTGCCGAACAGCAGCGGGATGTCCAGGCCGTGGCAGGCGCCGAGCGCGCCGCCGTTGCCGGGGGCCGGCCAGGTCAGTTCGTAGACGTACGCGCTGCCGCCGCCCGCGCGCTGGGCCTCGGCCAGGTGCAGGGAGGGCATGTTGAACAGCCAGTCCGTCTGGACGCGTTCGTAGAGCTCGCCCGGGGAGGCGTCGGGGAAGGCGTCGCGGTATGCCTGTTCACCGCCGGGAGCGAAGAGGCTCAGGGCCGAGGCGGCCCTCTCGTCGGATATCTGGCCGAGCTGTCCGGCCATGGCGATGAAGAGGCGGTACTCGTCGCGGTTGTGGCCGACGAGGAGGTCGACGTCCTTCGCCGATCCGGACCGCAACGCCTGCCACGGGCTCGTCGGCAGGACCTCGCCGTCGACGACCGGGGAGAACGGGGTGACGGTGGGCGCCGCCTGGCCCCAGCGGTCGATGCGCTGGAGCATCTTGGCGCTCAGCGTCTCGCCCGCCGACGTGAGCCGGTGCGGGGCGATCGTCGCGAGGTCGGCGACCGTGGGGCGCAGCCCCACCTCGGCGGCGAGGGCGGTGCCGATGTCCCGGGCGAGCGCGTCGGAGAAGAACGTCCCCGGCACGCTCTGGGCGATCGCGCGCCGGAACAGCCCGGCCGCGCGCGGCATGGAGAGCAGCGAGGCGACCGACCCGGCGCCCGCGGACTCCCCGAAGACCGTGACCTGGTCGGGGTCGCCGCCGAACGCCTCGACGTTGTCCCGTACCCACTCCAGCGCGGCCACCTGGTCGAGCAGTCCGCGGTTGGCGGGCGCTCCCTCGATGTGCGCGAAACCCTCCATGCCCAGGCGGTAGTTGAGGGACACGACCACCACGTCGCCGTCGGCGGCGAGGTGCCGGGCGTCGTAGCCGGGGCTGCCGGAGTGGCCGAGCTTGTAGGCGCCACCGTAGATCCACACCATCACCGGGCGGCGGGCCCCCGGGTCGGGTTCGGGTGTCCAGACGTTGACCGTGAGCCACTCGTCGCCCTCGGGAAGTTCGAGCAGGCCCGGGCCGGCCAGGTTGCCGAGGTCCTGCGGGGGCGGCGGGCCGAAGGCGTCGGCGTCGCGTATGCCGTCCCAGGGCCGGGCGGGGCGGGGCGCCTGGAAGCGGGCCTCGCCCACCGGCGGCGCCGCGAACGGGATACCGCGGAAGACCGCGAGCCCCGTCTCCCTCCGGCCCCGGACCGCACCGGCGGTGGTGCGCACCACCGGTGCGGGCTGATCGGACGGGCCGTCCGTCGCCGTACGGGACTCGGTCGTCGTCATCTGGATCTCCTCGCTCAGTGCCGGTGAACAGGCGCTCAGCCAGTGTCCTTGACTGACGCAAGCAGATCCAGGCCTCAGGTGACGGAGGTCAGCTGAGGGACTTCAGCGACGCCGGGTTGTAGGGCGCCAGCTCCTCCACGCGGCCGTCGAGCACCTTCCGGGCCCACTCGGGGTCCTGGAGCAGCGCGCGGCCCACGGCGACCATGTCGAACTCGTCGCGCTCGAAACGGTCCAGGAGGTTGTCGAGGTCACCGATCTCGGCGCCCTGGCCCTGGAAGGCCTTGATGAAGTCGCCGTTCAGGCCGACCGAGCCGACGGTGATGGTCGGCTTGCCGGTCAGCTTCTTGGTCCAGCCGGCCAGGTTCAGGTCGGAGTCGTCGAACTCGGGCAGCCAGTAGCGGCGGGTGGAGGCGTGGAAGGCGTCGACACCGGCCGCCGCGAGCGGGGTCAGGATGGCCTCCAGCTCCTCGGGCGTCTCGGCGAGGCGGGCGTCGTAGGCCTCCTGCTTCCACTGGGAGAAGCGGAAGATGACGGGGAAGTCGGCCGACACGGTCTCGCGGACGGCCGCGACGATCTCCTCCGAGAGCTTGGCGCGGGCGACCCGGTCGCCGCCGTAGGCGTCGGTGCGGCGGTTGGTGCCCTCCCAGAGGAACTGGTCGAGCAGGTAGCCGTGGGCGCCGTGCAGTTCGACACCGTCGAAGCCGATGCGCTCGGCGGCCGCTGCGGCCTCGGCGAACGCGCCGATGACGGCGTCGATGTCGGCCTGGGTCATGGCCTTGCCGGTGGCCTCGTCGGCGCCGATGCGCAGGCCGGAGGGGCCGACGGCCGGGGCGTCGGCGAACGGGGGCTCGCCCTGGTTGCGGACCATGCCGATGTGCCACAGCTGGGGCACGATCGTGCCGCCCGCGGCGTGCACCGCCTCGGCGACCTTCGCCCAGCCCGCGAGCTGCTCGTCACCGTGGAAGCGCGGCACGCGGTCGCTCTGCCCGGCCGAGTCGTGGCCGACGTAGGTGCCCTCGGTGACGATCAGGCCGACTCCGGCGGCGGCGCGGCGCGCATAGTACGAGACGACATCCTCGCCGGGCACGCCGCCCGGGGAGAACATGCGGGTCATCGGCGCCATCACGATCCGGTTCGGAACGGTCAGGCCGCCCAGCGATACGGGCCGGGACAGGATTTCGGCGGCGCGGGATGCGGAGGCGGCGACAGTCACGTGGGGGGCTCCCTCGGGGGTACCGGATGGTATGTGCATACGCATAGGACGCATGGTTCAACCACCCGGCCCGGCCGCGCCATCCCGCGCCCACTGTGATCCCGGACACGCGAAAGGGCGCGCCCCCGAGCATGCGGCAGGGTGCGCCCCGGCCATGCGGCAGGGCGCACCCCCGGACACGCCCGAGGGCGGCACCCCCTGTCGGAACAGGAAGTGCCGCCCTCGGCAAGGACGTTGATCAACCCTGGGGTCGATCAGAAGTCCATGTCACCGCCCGGCATGCCGCCGCCGGCGGGCGCGGCGGACTTCTCCGGCTTGTCGGCGATGACGGCCTCGGTGGTGAGGAACAGCGCGGCGATGGAGGCGGCGTTCTGCAGGGCAGAGCGCGTCACCTTCGCCGGGTCGATGATGCCCTCGGCGATCATGTCGACGTACTCACCGGTCGCGGCGTTCAGGCCGTGGCCGACCTGGAGGTTGCGGACCTTCTCCACGACGACGCCGCCCTCGAGACCACCGTTGACGGCGATCTGCTTCAGCGGGGCCTCGAGCGCGAGCTTCACGGCGTTGGCGCCGGTCGCCTCGTCACCCTCGAGGTCCAGCTTCTCGAAGACGCTGGAGGCCTGGATGAGGGCCACGCCACCACCGGCGACGATGCCCTCCTCGACGGCCGCCTTGGCGTTGCGCACGGCGTCCTCGATGCGGTGCTTGCGCTCCTTGAGCTCCACCTCGGTGGCGGCACCGGCCTTGATGACCGCGACACCGCCGGCGAGCTTCGCCAGGCGCTCCTGCAGCTTCTCGCGGTCGTAGTCCGAGTCGCTGTTCTCGATCTCGGCGCGGATCTGGTTGACCCGGCCGGCGACCTGGTCGGCGGAGCCGGCACCGTCGACGATGGTGGTCTCGTCCTTGGTGATGACGACCTTGCGGGCCTTGCCCAGCAGGTCGATCGTGGCGTTCTCCAGCTTGAGACCGACCTCCTCGGAGATCACCTCGCCGCCGGTGAGGATGCCGATGTCCTGCAGCATCGCCTTGCGGCGGTCGCCGAAGCCCGGGGCCTTGACGGCGACGGACTTGAAGGTGCCGCGGATCTTGTTGACGACCAGGGTCGACAGGGCCTCGCCCTCGACGTCCTCGGCGATGATCAGCAGCGGCTTGCCCGACTGCATGACCTTCTCGAGGAGCGGCAGCAGGTCCTTGACGTTGCTGATCTTCGAGTTGGCGATCAGGATGTACGGGTCGTCGAGGACGGCCTCCATACGCTCCATGTCGGTGGCGAAGTACGCCGAGATGTAGCCCTTGTCGAAGCGCATACCCTCGGTGAGCTCCAGCTCCAGACCGAAGGTCTGGGACTCCTCGACGGTGATGACGCCTTCCTTGCCGACCTTGTCCATGGCCTCGGCGATGAGCTCGCCGATCTGGGTGTCGGCGGCGGAGATGGAGGCCGTGGAGGCGATCTGCTCCTTGGTCTCGACGTCCTTCGCCTGCTCCAGCAGGGCGGCGGAGACAGCCTCGACGGCGCGCTCGATACCGCGCTTGAGGGCCATCGGGTTGGCGCCGGCGGCTACGTTGCGCAGACCCTCCTTGACCAGGGCCTGGGCGAGAACGGTCGCGGTGGTCGTACCGTCACCGGCGACGTCGTCCGTCTTCTTGGCGACTTCCTTGACCAGCTCGGCGCCGATCTTCTCGTACGGGTCCTCGAGCTCGATCTCCTTGGCGATGGAGACACCATCGTTGGTGATCGTGGGCGCGCCCCACTTCTTCTCGAGGACGACGTTGCGGCCCTTGGGGCCGAGCGTCACCTTGACGGCGTCCGCGAGCTGGTTCATGCCGCGCTCGAGGCCGCGCCGCGCCTCCTCGTCGAACGCGATGATCTTGGCCATGTGAAGTGGTCCCTCCAGGACTGGGGGTGATTACTTCGGACCGCGCCCGCGCCCGCGACGGACGGCTCGCTTGCCTTGTGGTTCCTTCCCCACCTGGCCTGCGGGCCTCACCGACCCGGTCCTTACGTTGTCACTCTCACCTTCAGAGTGCTAACGCAATGATTAGCACTCGACCCCCGAGAGTGCAAGGCGCGCTCGCGTAGCGAGTGCGCGTTGAGGGGTGGTGGTCGGGTGACGGGCGGGCGCAAGCGCCTCCCCGGGATCGGGCGGGGGCGTCAGCCACCCGCGAACACCGCCCCGCAGGCCGTTCGAACAGGCCGAAGGGCCCGCACCCCGGGGGGTACGGGCCCTTCTGAGAAGACCGGTCGCGTGAGCGTTGGTCGTGGTGCGCGTTCAGGCAGCGACGCGAACCATGTCGGCCTGCGGTCCCTTCTGGCCCTGCGAGATCTCGAACTCGACCCGCTGGCCCTCTTCAAGGGTGCGGTAGCCGTCCATCTGAATCGCGCTGTAGTGGACGAAAACATCCGCACCACCGTCGACCGCGATGAAGCCGTACCCCTTCTCCGCGTTGAACCACTTGACGGTGCCCTGAGCCATGCCTAACTCCCCTATTACTGGCCCTTGCACAGATCCACACTTCGTGAACCCGGGTCAGACCTCACCCCCCACGGTTGGGGGCGTGCGCCGGAACGCGTCGACCGCGGCTGAATGTATCTGTCCAACTGCCGTCTGCAACAGGTCAATCGGACGAGAATTCTGGACGCGCCGGGTCCGGAATGTGGGGGGAATTCGCCCGAATTCAGGGCAAGTCGGGCCACACAAAGGGAACAAAAGCCGCAAAAGATGTACACACTTTGGCTACATCTTGTCGGGCTCGCAGCGGGAATTCAGGGTTCCGATCAGCGGATCAGGACCGCGTTCCCCAACTGTACCGCGCTCAATCACGCAGAATTGCCCCCTCCGCTTCTCTCACGGAGGGGGCAATTCGATGAACTCTCAGTGACGGCAGTTACCGAAGGTAATAACAGGCCGCTCGACCGGTTCAGCCGCCGGCGACGGCGGGAATGATCGACACGCCGGCACCGTCCGGGGTGGCCGTCTCCAGACCCTGCTCGAACCGCACGTCGTCGTCGTTGACGTACACGTTGACGAACCGGCGCAGCTTGCCCTGGTCGTCCAGCACCCGGGCGGCGATCCCGGTGTGGTTCTTCTCGAGGTCGGCGATGACCTCGCCGAGGTTCGCGCCCTCGGCGGCGACCTCGGCCTGCCCGCCGGTGTAGGTACGCAGGATGGTGGGGATCCGAACGGTGACGCTCATCGAACATGTCCTCCGGTTCATTTTGGGCTACGGCTGGGGCGCGCCCTCAGGGGCGCGGGGCTGTGTCGATGTGCGGCTCCGCCGTGTGGGCGCGACCAGCCCCCACCGGCCCGCAGCGAACGACGATCAGACGAGTCCGGCTTCCCGGAACGACTCCAGGCTGGGACGGATGGTCGCGGTGAGCCCGGTCCCCGCCACCGCGTCCAGCGTCTTCAGACCATCACCGGTGTTCAGAACGACGATCGACTTCGACGGGTCGAGCAGCCCGTTCTCCAGCAGCTTCTTCGTCACGCCCACCGTCACACCACCGGCGGTCTCCGCGAAGATCCCCTCGGTGCGCGCGAGGATCTTGATCGCGTCGACGACCTGCTCGTCGTTCACGTCCTCCACCGCACCGCCGGTCCGCCGCGCGATGTCCAGCACGTAGGGCCCGTCCGCCGGGTTGCCGATGGCCAGCGACTTGGCGATGGTGTTCGGCTTCTGCGGGCGGACGACGTCGTGCCCGGCCTTGTAGGCGACGGACACCGGCGAGCAGCCCTCGGCCTGCGCACCGAAGATCTTGTAGGGCTTGTCCTCGACCAGACCGAGCTTGATCAGCTCCTGAAGACCCTTGTCGATCTTCGTCAGCTGCGAGCCGGAGGCGATGGGCACCACCAGCTGGTCCGGCAGCCGCCAGCCGAGCTGCTCGCAGATCTCGTACGCGAGGGTCTTGGAGCCCTCCGCGTAGTACGGCCGGAGGTTGACGTTGACGAAGCCCCAGCCCTCGCCCGCCGGGTCGCCGATCAGCTCGGAGCAGAAGCGGTTCACGTCGTCGTAGTTGCCCTCGATCCCGACGAGCTCGCCGCCGTAGACCGCGGCCATGACGACCTTGCCCTGCTCCAGGTCGTGCGGGATGAACACGCACGAGCGGAAGCCGGCGCGGGCCGCGGCGGCGCCCACCGCACCGGCGAGGTTGCCGGTGGAGGAGCAGGAGAGCGTGGTGAAGCCGAAGGCGCGGGCGGCCTCCAGGGCCTGCGCGACGACGCGGTCCTTGAAGGAGTGCGTCGGGTTGCCGGAGTCGTCCTTCACGAACAGCTTGCCGGCGTCGACGCCCAGCTCGCGCGCGAGGTTGTCGGCCTTGACGAGCTTGGTCCAGCCGGGGTTGATGTTCGGCTTGTCCGCGACGTCGGCCGGGACCGGCAGCAGCGGGGCGTAGCGCCAGATGTTCGCGGGTCCCGCTTCGATGCGCTTGCGGAGCTCTTCGGTGTCGTAGGCCGAGAAGTCGTAGGCGATCTCCAGCGGGCCGAAACACTCCTGGCACGCGAAGACCGGTCCGAGGGGGACGCGGTGACCGCACTCGCGGCAGCTCAGCGCCGCGGCGGGACCGAGGTCTACGGTGGAGTCAGTGGTGCTTGCAACAGTCTGCACAGCCATGTGAGGCGAGGCCCTTCCTCATCTTCCTCACGACGCATCTCGCCGTGAGACGGATTTGGCACCTTCCCGAGCCGGGACCTCGCGGAGCGGTCGACAGTGACCTACGAGTATCGGCTGGAGGGTTGCCGGGGCTTCATCGGGCCGTATCCCTCTGCCCCTCTGGATGAGCTGTATGTGGTTGTAGGCGGCGGGTGACCCCGGACATGCGATGGTCATCCGCGTTGTTCAAGACTGTAACCGACGACCAGGACAGTTGAGATAGTCGTCCGAACCGCGAGATGGATCACAGTCCGTCCCGCCGAGAGTACGCAGAGGAGCCGCCACGGTGCTGGAAGAAGTCGAGCGCTGGCTGAGCACCCGTTCCTGGTCCGCGACCGAGCGCCCGCTCCACCGGATCCTGGCCGCCAAGCAGCGCACCGGCCAGACGGTCAGCGTGGTGCTGCCCGCCCTCAACGAGGAGGCGACGGTCGGCGACATCGTCTCCGTCATCCGCCACGACCTGATGCGGCAGGTCCCACTCGTCGACGAGCTGGTCGTCGTCGACTCGGGGTCGACCGACCGCACGTCCGAGGTGGCCGCCGCCGCGGGCGCGCGGGTGGTGCACCGGGACGGGATACTCCCGCACCTGCCCGCCGTGCCCGGCAAGGGCGAGGTGCTGTGGCGCTCGCTGCTCGTCACCCACGGGGACATCGTCTGCTTCGTCGACGCGGACCTGAGGGACTTCTCGTCCGACTTCGTCTCGGGGATCGTGGGCCCGCTGCTCACGGACCCGGACGTGGACCTGGTGAAGGCCATGTACGACCGCCCCCTCGCCGGCGCCGCGGGGCAGGGCGGCCGGGTCACCGAGCTGATGGCACGCCCGCTGCTCAACATGCACTGGCCGCAGCTGGCCGGCTTCGTGCAGCCGCTCGGCGGCGAGTACGCGGCCCGCCGCTCCCTGCTGGAGCAGCTGCCGTTCCCCGTCGGGTACGGCGTGGAGCTGGGCATGCTGGTCGACGCCCTGCACCTGGCGGGCCTGGACGCCCTCGCCCAGGTCGACGTCGGCGTGCGCAAGCACCGGCACCAGGACGGGCAGGCGCTGGGCCGGATGGCCGCCGCGATCTACCGCACGGCCCAGCTGCGGCTGGCCCGCGGGCATCTGATGCGGCCCTCCCTGACGCAGTTCGAGCGGGGCGCGGACGGCTTCGAGCCGCGGACGTACTCCGTGGACACCGAGGAGCGTCCGCCGATGGTGGACATCGCCGAGTACCAGGCGCGGAAAGCGGCCTGACCGGGGCCGTTTTCGGCCGGGCACGACAGATCCGCACGTTTGAGCGTTTCCGGGCCGGGCTAGGTTGAGGCTTATGGCTTCAACGTACGGTGCTGCGCAGGTGCTGGTGGCCTCCAACCGGGGTCCCGTCTCGTACACGGTGGGCGAGGACGGTTCGCTGGACGCCAAACGAGGCGGCGGCGGACTGGTCTCCGGGCTCTCCGCCATCGGCTCCGACGCGGACGCGCTGTGGGTGTGCTCGGCGCTGTCCGACGGCGACCGGGAGGCGGTCCGGCGCGGAATCGGCGAGGACGGCGTGCGGATGCTGGACATCCCGGCCGACGTGCACGCCGACGCGTACAACGGCATCGCCAACTCGGTCCTGTGGTTCGTGCACCACATGCTCTACCAGACGCCCCTGGAGCCGGTCTTCGACGCGGAGTTCCGGCGGCAGTGGGCGTCCTACGAGGCGTACAACCGGGCGTTCGCCGAGGCGCTGGCCGAGGAGGCGGCGCAGGGCGCGGCGGTCGTGGTGCAGGACTACCACCTGACGCTGGTGCCGGGCATGCTCCGCGAGCTCCGGCCCGACCTGCGCATCGGGCACTTCTCGCACACGCCGTGGGCGCCGCCCGAGTACTTCCGGATGCTGCCGGACGACGTGGCCGGGCAGGTGCTGCGCGGCATGCTCGGCGCGGACCGCCTCGGCTTCCTCACCGAGCGCTGGGCGGAGGCGTTCACCGCGTGCGCCGAGCGGTTCGCCGGTGGGCTCGGCGGCACCAGGGTCGGGGTGCACGGCCTCGGTGCCGACGCGGACTTCCTGCGCAAGCGGGCGCACGAGGCGGACGTCGAGGAGCGGATGGCCGCGCTGCGGCAGGAGATCGGCGAGGGCCGCCGCACCATCGTCCGGGTCGACCGCACCGAGCTGTCCAAGAACATCGTGCGCGGCCTGCTGGCCTACCGCCGGCTGCTGGAGGCGCACGCCGAGTGGCGCGAGCGGGTGGTGCACGTCGCCTTCGCGTACCCGTCCCGGCAGGACCTCGCGGTGTACCGGGACTACACGGCCGAGGTGCAGCGGCTCTCGGAGGAGATCAACGCCGAGTACGGGACGCCGGGGTGGACCCCGGTCGTACTCAACCTCAAGGACGACTTCGCCCGCTCTCTGGCCGCCTACCGGCTGGCCGACGTGGCCCTCGTCAACCCCATCCGCGACGGCATGAACCTCGTCGCCAAGGAGGTCCCGGTGGTCTCCGACGCGGGCTGCGCGCTGGTGCTGTCGCGGGAGGCCGGGGCGCACGAGGAGCTGGGCGAGGACGCGATCACGGTGAACCCCTACGACGTCACGGGCACGGCGGCAGCCCTGCACGAGGCCCTGTCGATGCGCCCGGAGGAACGCGCCGAACGCAGCAAGCGCCTGGCCGCGGCGGCGACGGCACTGCCACCGGCGCAGTGGTTCGTCGACCAGCTCGACGCGCTGAGGGGCTGAGGGCCGGATGAGCAGCCTTCCCACCCCCGCCACGCAGGCCGGGCAGGACGGCCTCGACGCCCTCCTCGCACAGCCCGGCAAGGCACTGATCGGGCTCGACTTCGACGGGACGCTCGCGCCGATCGTGGCCGATCCTGAGCTGGCCCGGGCCCATCCCCGGGCGCTGTCCGCGCTGGCCGCCCTCGCGCCGAAGGTGGCCGCCGTGGCGGTGATCACCGGCCGGCCGGCCGAGGTCGCGGTCCGCAACGGCGGCTTCGCGGACGTGCCGGGTCTGGAGCACCTCGTCGTTCTCGGGCACTACGGCGCCGAGCGGTGGGACGCCCGCAGCGGCAAGGTCACCGCGCCCGAGCCGCACCCGGGCGTCGCGGCCGTACGCGCCGAGCTGCCCGGGCTGCTCGACGGCAGCGGGACCTGGGTCGAGGACAAGGGCCGGGCGGTGGCCGTGCACACCCGCCGGGCCGCCGACCCGCAGGCCGCCTTCGACGCCCTGCGCGAGCCGCTCACCGAGCTGGCGACCCGGCACGGCCTGATCGTCGAGCCCGGCCGCATGGTCCTCGAACTGCGCCCGCCCGGCATGGACAAGGGCGTCGCCCTGAGCGAGTTCGCCCGCGAGATCGACGCCGGATCCGTGCTCTACGCCGGCGACGACCTGGGCGACCTGCCCGCCTACTCCGCCGTCGACACCCTCCGCACGACCGGCACCCCGGGCCTGCTGGTGTGCAGCGGCAGCGACGAGGTGACCGAACTGAGGGAGCGGGCGGACGTGGTGGTGGACGGCCCGGAGGGAGTGGTGGACTTGCTGGCCGAGCTGGCCGATCGGGTCGGTTGAGGGCCGCACCCCCTAGGGGCGCGGGGAACTGCGCGAACAACCACGACGCACCCGCACCCACCCGACAGCCGGATGCCCCACGGCCCTCACCGCTCGGACCGACGCCGCTCCCGAACACGCCGCAGCCGATTCACCGTCACCGGATCATGCGCCAACGCCCGAGCGTCATCCAGCAGGGCGTTGAGCAGCTGGTAGTAGCGAACGGGAGCGAGGTCCAGCTCCTCACGTATGGCCCGTTCCTTCGCACCGGGCCCGGAGAAGCCCCGGCGTTCGAGCGCGAGAATGTCCCGCTCCCTACGCCCCAGCCCCTGCTCACCCGTGTCCTCATCCATGAACGGCACCGTAACGCCCCCCACCGACAGCACAGCGGAGCTACTCCGCGCTCTCCGCCCGGACGGCCGCCGCCTGGAGATGGCCGAGGACGCCCGAGGGGCTGCCGCCGGGCGCGACGGCCTTGCCGATCTGCTGCTTGACCTGGGAACTGACGTCGGCCCAGGACGTCTTGCCGACGGGGTAGAGCTCGGAGGCCAGCAGCTCCTCCAGGAACGGCCTGAGGTGCCGGTCCTCGTCGGAGGCGGCCATCGTGCCGGACGCGGAGGAGGTGACCGGCAGCAGGTCGTACTCGCGGGAGAAGGCCAGCACGTTCTTCTCGCTGTAGACGAAGTCGAGGAACTCGCCCACCTGGTCGCGGTGGCCGTTCTTGCGGAACGCCGTCATCCAGTCGGTGACGCCGAGCGTGGACCTGCTCGGGCCATCCTTGCCCGGCGTGGGCACCATCCCGTACTTGACGCCGTTCTTCGCGGCGATCTTCATCAGCGAGGGGTGGCCGTTGAGCATGCCGACCTCGCCCTTGGCGAAGGCGGCGAACGCCCCGGCCCGGTTCAGCTCGCCGGGCGCGACCGGCCCGGTCAGGTCCTTGCCGACCAGGTCCTCCTTCAGCCAGGAGAAGGTGTCGATGTTCTCCGGGGAGTCGATGCCGTAGCTGTCGACGCCGTCGGTGTAGCCGCCCCCGCCGCTGAGCATCCACTGCATCGTCTCGGCCTGCGCCTCCTCCGGGCCGAGGGGCAGCGCGTAGGGGTACTTCACGCCCTTCGCCTTGAGCGCCTCGGCGTCCTCGGCCAGGTCGTCCCAGGACTCGGGCGGGGTGATGCCGGCCTTGGCGAAGAGGGTCTTGTTGTAGAAGAGGACGCGGGTGGAGGCGGCGAACGGCAGCCCGTACTGCACGCCCTTCACCTGGCCCGCGGAGGCCAACTGCCCGACGAAGTCGGCCTGCGTGCGTATGGAGAGCAGCTCGTCGGCCTTGTAGAGCTGGTCCTGGGCGGCGTAGTCGGCGTACGCGCCGATCTGCGCCATGTCCGGCGGGTCCCCGGCGGCGACCATCTCCCTGACCTTGCGGTCGACGTCGTTCCAGGAGTAGACGCTGACCTCGACCTTGACGTCGGGGTGGTCGGCCTCGTACTCCTCGACGAGCTTGTCCCAGTACTTCTTCGAGCCGTTGGACGCGCTGTCGCCGTAGTCGGCGGCGACCAGCTTCAGGGTCACGTCGGCCGAGCCGCCCGTGACGCCGCAGCCGCCGAGGACCGCCGTCATGCCCAGTGCGGACACCACCGCGATCGTTCCTGCCATCCGCCGCCGCTGCACCGCTGTTCTTCCCCAACCCCGGCGTCACCGCCGCCGAACCATTTCGATATCCGGAACAAGGTCTACACCACGTGAGTGGACTAGACCTCTTGCGGGTCCCCGGGTCACACTGTTCTCCGTGAGACATGTCATCGCCCTCGACGTGGGCGGCACCGGAATGAAGGCCGCGCTGGCCGGGCCCGGGGGCGAGGTACTGCACCGGGCCCGCCGGGCCACCGGACGCGCCCAGGGACCGGACGCCGTCGTCGCGGGCATCCTCGACTTCGCCGCCGAGCTGCGCGCGTACGGCGCCGAGCACTTCGGCACGCCCGCGTCCGCCGCCGGCGTGGCCGTCCCCGGCATCGTCGACGAGGCGCACGGCGTCGCCGTCTACGCGGCCAACCTCGGCTGGCGCGACGTCCCGCTGCGCGCCCTGCTGGCGGAGCGGCTCGGCGTCCCGGTCGCCCTCGGCCACGACGTGCGCACCGGCGGCCTCGCCGAGGGGCGGGTCGGCGCGGGCCGGGGCGCGGACCGGTTCCTGTTCGTGGCCCTGGGCACCGGCATCGCGGGGGCCATCGGCGTCGACGGCCGGGTCGAGGCGGGCGCGCACGGTTTCGCGGGCGAGATCGGCCACATCGTCGTACGCCCCGGCGGAGCCCCATGCCCCTGCGGGCAGCACGGCTGCCTGGAGCGCTTCGCCTCGGCGGCTGCCGTGAGCGAGGCCTGGGCCGCGGCCTGCGGTGACCCGGGCGCGGACGCGGCGGACTGCGCGAAGGCGGTGGACTCCGGCGCCCCGAAGGCCCGGGCGGTCTGGCAGCAGGCGGTCGACGCCCTGGCCGACGGCCTGGTCACGGCCCTGACGCTGCTGGACCCCCGCATTTTGATCATCGGTGGCGGGCTGGCGGAGGCGGGAGAGACCCTGTTCACGCCGTTGAGGGAGGCCATCCGCCAGCGGGTCACCTTCCAGAAACAGCCGTCACTCGTCCCGGCGGCGCTGGGTGACAGCGCAGGCTGTCTCGGCGCGGGCCTGCTGGCCTGGGATCTTCTGGCATCGACCGACCGCATGGAGGTAACGCCCTGATGGCAGCCGACCCGGGGGCGCGGGGAACTGCGCGCCAAGCCCCCACGCACCCGCACCCCGCAACGGCCGGACACCCCACGGTCCTGACCGGCGCGACCGTGATCCTCCCGACGGAAACGGTCACGAACGGCCGGGTCGTCGTCAACGGAACGCGCATCACCGCCACCGCCCCTGAGAACGCCCAGGTCATCGACGCATCCGGCCACTACGTCATCCCCGGCTTCGTCGACCTGCACAACCACGGCGGCGGCGGAGCCTCCTTCACCTCCGGCTCGGTCGACAACATCCTCAAGGGCATCCACACCCACCGCCTGCACGGCACGACCACCCTGGTCGCCTCCACCGTCACCGGCGACATGGACTTCCTCACGCAGCGCGCGGGTCTGCTGAGCGAACTGGCCGAACAGGGCGACATCGCCGGCATCCACTTCGAGGGCCCGTTCATCTCCCCCTGCCGCAAGGGCGCCCACTCCGAGGCCCTCCTGCGCGACCCCCACCCCGCGGACGTCCGCAAGCTGATCGACGCGGCCCGGGGCCGGGCGAAGATGCTCACGCTGGCCACCGAACTGCCCGGCGGCCTCGACTCCGTACGCCTCCTCGCCGAGCACGGCGTGATCGCGGCGATCGGCCACACGGACGCCACGTACGAGCAGACGGTGGAGGCCATCGACGCGGGCGCCACGGTCGCCACCCACCTCTTCAACGCGATGCCGCCGCTCGGCCACCGCTCCCCCGGCCCGATCACGGCTCTCCTGGAGGACGACCGCATCACGGTCGAGCTGATCAACGACGGCACGCACCTGCACCCCGCGGCGCTGCAACTGGCGTTCCACCACGCGGGAGCGGACCGGGTCGCGTTCATCACGGACGCGATGGACGCGGCCGGCTTCGGCGACGGCCGCTACTGGCTGGGACCGCTGGAGGTGGAGGTCGCCGACGGCGTGGCCCGGCTGACGGAGGACGGCACGATCGCCGGCTCGACGCTCACCCTGGACCGCGCGTTCAAGCGGGCGGTCACGGTCGACGGCCTCTCCGTGGAGGACGCGGTGACGGCCCTGTCCGCCACCCCGGCCCGCCTGCTCGGCCTGGCCGACACGATCGGCTCACTGGAGCCCGGCAAGTACGCCGACCTGCTGCTCCTGGACGCCGATTTCGAGCTGAAGGGCGTCATGCGCCGGGGCGAATGGGTGGTCCCTCCCCAACTGGGCTGATCCATCCCGCAGTCGGGAAACGGTGGCCGACTCCAGGGCTGGGCCGACCGCCGTCTCTTTGGCATGATCGTGCTTCCTGCACGTTCACGTCGGCTAGCACATCGGGGGAGGTCGGCCCAGGTGATCCTCACGGTCACGCTGAACACCGCTCTCGACATCACCTATCGCGTACGGGCCCTCCGGCCGCACGCCTCCCATCGCGTCTCCGAGGTGACGGAACGCCCCGGCGGCAAGGGCGTCAACGTGGCCCGGGTGCTGGCGGCCCTCGGGCACGAGGTGACGGTGACGGGGTTCACGGGCGGGGCGACGGGCCGGGTCGTGCAGGAGAAGCTCGCGGCGGTGCCGGGGGTGGTGGACGCGCTGGTCCCGGTGGCGGGCGCGACCCGCCGCACGGTCGCCGTGGTCGACGACCGGTCCGGCGACACGACGCAGCTGAACGAACCGGGCCCGACGATCACGCCGTCCGAATGGTCGGCCTTCCTGGCTGCGTACGACGACCTGCTCCCCGCCGCCTCCGCCGTGGCCCTGTGCGGCAGCCTGCCGCCGGGAGTCCCGGTGGGCGCGTACGCGGGCCTGGTCCGCACGGCCCGCTCCTTCGCGGTGCCGGTCCTCCTGGACACCAGCGGCGAACCCCTGCGCCGTGGCGTCGCGGCCCGCCCCGACATCATCAAGCCGAACTCCGACGAACTGGCGGAACTGACGGGCTCCCACGACCCACTCCGCGCGACCCAGGACGCCCGCCGCCGGGGCGCGGGCGCGGTCGTCGCGTCCCTCGGCCCGGAGGGCCTGCTGGCAGTCACCCGCGAAGGGCGCTGGCAAGCCGTCCCACCGGCTTCCGTACGCGGCAACCCGACGGGCGCGGGCGACTCGGTGGTGGCGGGCCTGCTCTCGGGCCTGGTGGAACACCTCCCCTGGCCGGCCCGGGTGGTACGGGCGACAGCCCTGGCGGCAGCGACGGTGCAGGCACCGGTGGCCGGGGAGTTCGACCGGGGGGTGTACGAGGAGCTGCTGACGAGGGTGACGGTTTCGGGAGAGGTCAGCGCGGCCTAGGCCGGTCAGTCCTTGACCTGGCCCGCCTTCAGCCACAGCTGGTCCAGGAGGACGTTGCACTTGTCGCCGTCCGCGCAGGAGACCGTGATCGTGTTGGTGCCCTTGTTGAGGGTCGGCCAGGCGTAGGTCTTCGTCCAGCCCTTGGCGAAGTCGCCGTCCTTGGCGTGGGCGAAGTTGCCCATGTTCAGCTTGCTGCCGAACGGCTTGCCGTTGACGGTGAGCGTCATCTCCTGGTCCTCGTCCGCCGTGCTGTAGCGGGCGAAGACGGTGTACGCGCCGTCCTTGGGGACACCGTTGACGGTCCAGGTGACCGACGAGCCCACCTGGTTGAGGTTCCCGACGTAGATGCCGCCGTCGGACTGCGCGCCCTCGACGTCCTGGGCGAGGGTCGCGGCACCGCCGAGACGCAGCGCCTTGGCGTCGATTGTGGGCAGCTCCGCCGCGCTCTCCCCGGCCTTGCTCTTCGAAGGGCTCGGCTTCGACTCCTGGGACTGGGTCGGGTCGGTGCCCACCTCGTCGGACGCCTTGTCCTTGTCCTTGTCACCGCCCAGCATGGCCACGCCGATGCCGATCACGACCGCGGCGACCACCGCGATCGCGCCGATCAGCAGGCCCTTGTGGTTCGGGCCGCGGCCACCCCGGCCGCCACCGCCGCCGCCCGGCACCTGCTGCTGGGCGGTGGTCGCACCGCCGGGCAGCGTCTCCGGCGCGGCGTAGTGCGCGTTCGGCTGGCTGTAGGAGCCCTGCTGCGGGACCTGGCCGTACGGCGCCGTCTGTGCGTTCTGCGGCTGCTGGCCGTACTGGCGCGTACCGACCGCTCGCACCCGGTTGACCGAGTTCGGGTAGCCGTAGCCGCCCCCGGACGGCGGCTGGGCCCCGTTGGCCTGCCCGTCGGCGTAGAGATAGCCGAACGGGTCGTCGTCCTCGGGCGTGCTCGCGCCGTTGTTGCCGGGCGTCATCCCTTGGTCTCCTCAGTCAGGTGCGGTGCATGCGGTACACGGGTGAGTAAGCGAGCCTACCCGCTCCCAGAGACCCAAATGGGTGACTCAGACCGCATCAACTCACTGACCTGGGCTTCAGCCGGCGCGTCTGTGTTGTTTGGGACGAGATCGTTTCTCGACGTACATCCGCTCGTCAGCGGATTTCAACACTTCGTCCGCCGTCATTCCACAGTGTGCCCATCCGATGCCGAAGCTGGCGCCCACGCGGACGGCCCGCCCCTCGGCGCGGATGGGCTGGATGATCTCGTTGCGGAGCCGGACCGCGAGGTCCTGCGCGTCGGCCCGGCCGAGTCCGTCCGCCAGGATGACGAATTCGTCACCCCCGAGCCGCGCGACCGTGTCACCGTCACGGACGCCGCCGCTCAGCCGACGGGCCACCTCGATGAGAACCGCGTCACCCGCGTTGTGCCCGAACCGGTCGTTGATCGACTTGAAGCCGTCGAGGTCGCAGAAGAGCACGGCGAGGCCCTTGGTGCCGTCGTCGTGGTTCCCGTCCGGGGCGACGGTGTGCACATGGTGGTCGTAGGCGTCGAACGACTCGGCGCCCTGCCGGAAGTCGAAGCCGGGCCCGACCACGTCGAAGGCGGGATGGCCGTAGGCCGCGTCGACGGACTCCACGGCGGCGTGCGGGGACGACGCGCGTTGACAGAGCCGGGAGGACAGCCGGGAGCGCAGCTCCGCGGAGTTCGGCAGGCCGGTGAGCGAGTCGTGCGAGGCACGGTGGGCGAGCTGGAGCTCGCGGCGCTTGCGCTCCTCGATGTCCTCGACGTGGGTGAGCAGGAAGCGCGGCCCGTCGGCGGCGTCCGCGACGACGCTGTTGCGCAGCGACACCCACACGTATGTGCCGTCGCGGCGGCCGAGGCGCAGCTCCGCGCGTCCGCCCTCGGCCGAGGTGCGCAGCAGGGTGCCTATGTCCTCGGGGTGGACCAGGTCGGAGAACGAGTAGCGGCGCATCGCGGACGCCGGGCGTCCCAGCAGCCGGCACAGCGCGTCGTTCGTGCGCAGGATCCGGCCGTGCTGGTCGCCGCCCATCTCGGCGATGGCCATCCCGGACGGGGCGTACTCGAAGGCCTGCCTGAAGCTTTCCTCGCTGGCCCGCAGTGCCTGCTGTTCGCGCTCCAGCCGGACGAGGGCGCGCTGCATGTTGGCCCGCAGCCGGGCGTTGCTGATGGCGATGGCGGCCTGGAAGGCGTACATCTGGAGCGCCTCGCGGCCCCATGCCCCGGGCCGGCGGCCGTTGCGCGGCCGGTCCACCGAGAGGACGCCGACCAGTTCGCCGCTGTTCCCGCTGCCCTGCGGGCCGGGTGCGTACATGGGGGCGAAGAGCCGGTCGGCCGGGTGCCACTCGTCCTCGAAGCGGGGGGCGGGGCCGTCGGTGTACCACTGCGGGACGTCGTCGTCGTCGAGGACCCAGCCCTCGGTGTGCGGTATGAACACCAGGTCGCCCCAGTGCTCGCCCATGCCGAGGCGGCGTTCCCAGGAGTCGCGCGAGCCGACACGGCCGGTGATGAGGGCCTCGGCGGCGGGGTTCCCGGCGAAGGCGGCGACGACGAGGTCGCCGTCCGGCCGTACCAGGTTCACGCACGCCAGCTCGTACCCGAGGGCCGCCACGACGCCCTCCGCGACGGTCTGCAGTGTGTCCGCCAGGCTGCGGGCCGTGTTCATGTCGGCCATGACCTGGTGCAGTTGTCGCAGGGACGCAAGACGGACGTAAGGCTCCGACTCGGTCTCCATGCTCGCCCTCCCCCCGAGTACTCGCAGCGATTCAAGGGTTCTCGTCGGCGTATCGTCCTGGCAGCTTCCCCGCCACTGAATCACAGCGCGCTGCTCACTCGGTACACAGGGTCAACAATTCCTGCCCCTTGTGACTCAAGTCACAGGCAAACCTGAACAATTGAGTGGAGTTTCTGCGTTCTTCACATGCTCTCCCGAACGCAAACTTTGTCGGGTTGCGCACATGTATTTCCCTGGTGACCGCCGGAGACCGCGGATGTCCGTCGCGAGTCCTAGGACCGTGATCGGGCGGGAGCCCGATGCGGGGCGCGCGGGACGGAGATTAGCGTCTCCGGTGTGCCGAACACTCCCGCTGCCACGTCCCCGATCATTCCGTCACCCACCTCCGGGCATGCTGAGGGGGTGAGCAACGACGAGTTCCGCGCCGCCATGTCCCGGCTGGCCTCGGGCGTGGTCCTGGTGACCGCGCAGGAGCCGCCGCTCGACCCGGACGACCCGACGGCGCCGGGCGGCGAGGACGTGGGCATGACGGCCACGGCCTTCATGTCGGTGTCCCTGGACCCGCCCCTGGTGCTGGTGAGCCTGCGCGAGGGCTCCCGTATGGACGAGCTGCTGGAGGAGCAGGACCTGTGGGCGGTCTCGGTCCTCTCCGAGAGCCAGCGGCACATCGCGGGCCGTTTCGCGATGAAGGGCCGGGTCAGCGACCGGCTGCTGTTCGCGGACATCCCGTACACGCGCGGCGAGTACAGCGGCTCCCCGATGGTCGGCGGCGCCCTGGCCGTCCTGGAGTGCCGCACCGAGCAACGCGTGCCCGCCGGCGACCACACCCTGGTCATCGGCCGGGTCCTGACCGCCGCCGTCCCCAGCGCGGAGGGCGGCCCCCTGACGTACTTCCGCGGCAGGTACCGGCAGTTGGGCTGAGGAATTCGCTGGCCGGGTGCCGTGCCCCCCGCCTAGGGTGCGCCCATGACGACGACCGGCCCGCGGCTCGAGGAGATCACCCCCCGAAACCTCGACGCCGCCCTCGGCATCCGCGTCCGCCCCGACCAGGAACACGCCGTCGCCCCCGTGGTGAAGTCGCTCGCCGAGGCCTACGTCCATCCCGGCCACGCCTGGCCCCGCCTGATCGTCGACGGCGACCGCCCGGTCGGCTTCCTCATGGCCTGCCTCGGCATCGACTGGTTCGAGGACGGCAGCGCCTTCCGCTCGGGCCTGTGGCGGCTGAACATCGCTGCCGGGGAGCAGGGCAAGGGGTACGGCCGCTTCGCCGTCGAGGCCGTGGCGGCCGAACTGCGCCGGCGCGGCAGTGAAGAGCTCTACGTCACCTGGCACCCGGGACCCGACGGCCCGGAGGGCTTCTACCTGGGACTCGGCTTCCGCCCGAACGGGGAGACCTCCGGAGGCCAGACCGTGGGCGTGCTGGAGCTGACCTAGCCCCAGTTCTGCGCGCCGCGCCCCCGCTTCGTCTCCGAGCGCTGCTTCTTCTCCCGCAGCCGGCGTTCGTTGATGCCCCGGGGAATCCGGGTCGGCTTGCGGGGCTTGGGCGGGGGTGCGGTGGCCTCGGCCAGGAGCGCGGTGAGGCGTACGGCGGCGGCCTCGCGGTTGCGCCACTGGGAGCGGTGCTCGGAGGAGCGGACGGTGACGACACCGTCGACCAGGCGCCCCGCCAGCCGCTCCAGGGCGCGCTGCTTCCACACCGCGGGCAGTGCCTCGGTCTTCGCCAGGTCGAAGCTCAGCTCGACCTTCGAGTCGCTGGTGTTGACGTGCTGCCCGCCCGGCCCCGACGACCGCGAGAAACGCCACATGAGCTCGGCCTCGGGCAGGGAGACGGAGCCGCGGATGACGTGGGAACCGGACATGCCGTCCATGTTCCCGCTTCTGTCCCGTCCACGTCACCCGAATAATCGTGAGTAAAGAAAGTAAAGGAGCTGGAACCTCGCGTACCCCTCTCCACGTTCAAGGGGGTAGCTGTAGCTTCTTTGCCGTACGTAAACGAGGGAAGGGACTCCCAACAATGGCTGTAAGCCTGTCCAAGGGTGGCAACGTCTCGCTCACCAAGGAGGCTCCGGGCCTGACCGCCGTCACCGTGGGCCTCGGCTGGGACGTCCGCACCACCACCGGCACGGACTTCGACCTCGACGCCTCCGCGATCGCGGTCAACACGCAGGGCAAGGTCTACTCGGACGCCCACTTCGTGTTCTTCAACAACAAGCAGACGCCGGACAACACCATCGTCCACACGGGCGACAACCGCACCGGCGAGGGCGCCGGCGACGACGAGGCGATCAACGTCAACCTCGCCGCCCTCCCGGCCGACATCGACAAGATCGTCTTCCCGGTCTCGATCTACGACGCGGAGAACCGCTCGCAGAACTTCGGCCAGGTCCGCAACGCCTACATCCGCATCGTCAACCAGGCCGGCGGCGCGGAGATCGCCCGCTACGACCTGTCGGAGGACGCGGCGACGGAGACGGCCATGGTCTTCGGCGAGCTCTACCGCAACGGCGCGGAGTGGAAGTTCCGCGCGGTCGGCCAGGGCTACGCCTCGGGCCTGGTCGGCATCGCCCAGGACTTCGGCGTGAACGTCTGACGGACGCCTGAGCGTTTCGCGGGAAGCCCCCCGGCCGGACGACCGGTGCGGGGGGCTTCGCCTCAGGGGGCGCGGGGAAACTGCGCCGCCCGGGGACTTCGCCCTCAGGGGGGCGCGGGGCCGTGCCGCATCGGTGGCTCCGCCGCGGGGCGCGACAAGCCACACCCCACCCGCACCGGCCAAGACCCCGAGCCCCTACGGCGCATCGAGGCCCCTCCACCAGAGATACGTCTCCCCAATGATCCTCGACCCCCTGCCCGCGGACCCTCTGGCCGATTCCCTCCTCACGGAGCTGACCGCCCTCTACGCCTCCAACCATGCGTTCCACACCCTCAGCGGCGACTTCCCCGACCCGCACGGCATCCGCCCCGAGCAGGTCGCCACCGCACTGTCCGAGGAGCGGGAGCGAAGCGGCACCGAGATCCTGCTCGCCCGCAGCCCCGGCCGCCTGACCGGCATCGCCGTCACCCTCGCGCACCACCCCGACCCCGCCGACCCGGACCCGTGGATCGGCCTGCTGATGGTGGACGCGAGCCTGCACGGCCAGGGCCACGGCCGTCGCCTGGCCGCACTGGTGGAGGACCGCTTCCGCGCGGCCGGCCGCACCGCCGTCCGCCTGGCCGTCCTGGCCAACAACCCGAAGGCCCTGGCCTTCTGGACCGCCCTCGGCTACGAGGTCGTCGACCATCGTGAGGACAAGCAGCTGGGGCGCCCCTGCGCGGTCCTGCGCAAGGAACTGACCGGGCCGTGAGGCCTCAGGGCTGCTCCGGCTTCCCCTCCCCGTACAGCCACGCGTCCCAGACGCTCTCCAGGTCCTTCCCGGGCACCTGCTTCTCCACGTAGGCCGTGAAGTCGGAGGTATCGGCGTTGCCGTGCCGGTACGCGGCCGCCCACCCCCGCAGGATCGGGAAGAACCGGTCGTCCCCGACGGCCTGCCGCACCTTCTGCAGCACCATCGCCCCCCGCCAGTACACGGGCGGGTCGGAGATCTGCCCGGCGTTCGGCGGGTCCGCCGGCGGGAACTCCCAGATCTCCTCCCCGGCCTCCTTCGTGTCGAAGTAAGCGCCGGAGTACACCGCGTCGAACGTCTCCTGCGCGCTGTCCCCGCCGTGGTCCTCCTCCCACAGCCACTCCGCGTAGGTCGCGAACCCCTCGTTGAGCCACATGTCCCGCCAGCTCTCGGGCGTGACGGAGTCGCCGTACCACTGGTGGGCGAGCTCATGGACGAGCAGCGTGAGGTCGGGGGCGCCGGGGAAGACCGGCCGGGTCTGTGTCTCCAGGGCGTAGCCGACGGAGGCCGCGCTGTCGACGATCGCGCCGGTGGAGGAGAAGGGGTACGGCCCGAACCTCCCCTCCGCCCACCTCAGCACCTCCGGAATCCGCCCGAGCACGGGCCGGCTCGCCGCCGCCTCGGCCGGGTCGACGGCCGTGTACAGGGGCAGGTCCCCGGCCCTGGAGCGGCTGATGTCGAAGCGGCCGATCGCGAGGGTGGCGAGGTAGCTCGCCATCGGCTGGCCGCTGTGCCACACGAACGTCGTACGGCCCCGCGCGGTCCGCTCGCTGCGCAACTCCCCGTTGGAGACGGCCCGCAGCCCCTTCGGCACGGTCACCGCGAGGTCGTAGGCCGCCTTGTCGGAGGGGTGGTGGTTGCCGGGGAACCACGCCATCGACCCCGTCGGCTCGCCGAGTGCGAGCACCCCGTCCGTGGTGCGCAGCCAGCCCTCCTGGGTGCCGTCCGGGTCGGTGACGGTCTCGGGCGTTCCGGAGTAGCGGACGGTCACGCGGAACGTGCCGCCCCGGTCGATGTCTCCGGGCGGGCGGACGGTGAGTTCCTGCCCGGCGCGGTTGAAGCGGGCGGTCTCGCCGCCGACGGTGACCTGCTCGACCTCCATGCCGAGCAGGTCGAGGTTGAACGCGGAGAGGTCCTCGGCCGCGCGGGCGGTGAGGGTGGCCGTGCCGGTGAGGTGGTGGGCGTCGGGGTCGTAGGCGAGGCGCAGGCCGTAGTGGGCGACGTCGTAGCCGCCGTTGCCGGCCTTCGGGAAGTACGGGTCGCGGACGCCGGAGCCGCCCGGGGTGCCGTGCACCCCGCCGCCGCACGCGCTGAGGACGAGCGCGCATGCCAGCAGGGGGGCGGCGGGCAGCGGGCGGACAAGACGTACAGATCGGGCCACGCTCGTGATCCTACGATCGCGTGACACCATCACCCCCGTGCTCGACATCGGCTACGCCCTCTCCAACCGCTTCCCCGACCCGCCGCAGACCGACTACCGCCGCGCGGACGTCCGGGCGCTGCGGCACGACCTGTTCTGCGGGGACGTCTATCTGGCGGACACCAAGACGGACCACGAGGTGTCCACAGCCTGGGGATGGGTGCCGGTGCTCGACTTCGCGTGGGCGCTGTGCGACATCGTGGAGCGGATCGACCGGGACCCGGCGGGCTCGCGGGCGTCCCGGCCGCAGCGGGCGGAGCTGGACTTCACCGAGTCGACGGACCGGATGCTGTTCGAGCGCCGCTTCGGCTGGGTGGACATCGAGGCCGACTGGATGCGCGCGGAGGAGCCCGCACTCACCGTCTCCCACAGCGAACTGCGCCGCGAGGCACGGGACTTCCTGCACGACCTGATCGCCGACCTCACCGACCTGCACGACGACCTCGCGGAGAACCCGGCGATCTGGACCCTCCAGGCCCGCTTCCCCCGGGTCTCCTGAGGCGTTCCCGCGACCGCGATGACACCGTCACCGGTGATCAGTACCTGACACGGGGAGAGCGGGAGCATGACGCAGGGGCGCGTGACCTACGGGATGAACCACAAGGTCAGTCCACCGGCCGTCGTCGGCGGTGAAGGACCGGGTCAGGGCAACGCCCTCATCGGGCTGCACCAGTCCTACGACTGCCCGGAGCAGGCGGGATCGGAGGGCTGGTACGGGAGGTGAGAAACCCCGTCACCCCTCCACCCGGATCCCCCACTGCGCGGCCAGCACCGGCGCCAGGTCCAGCAGTTGCGCCGTGCTGATCACGGCCCCCGACAGCCGGTCCAGCCCGCGGCTGATCTCCAGGGACGCGGCGCCGCGCAGGTCGACGTCCGTGAGGGTCGCCGCGTGCAGGTCGGCGCCCTTCAGGGCGCAGTCGACGAACTCCACGCGCTCCAGGCGGGCGCCGCCGAAATCCGGCTCGACCAGCACGCAGCCCTCGAAGACGACGTCCCTGAGCCGGGCCGTGCGCAGGTTCAGATAGTCGATCTTGCCGCCGCGGATCAGCACCCGCTCCAGCACCGCCCCGTGCAACTGCGGTCCGCCGAGCCGGGCGTCGGTCAACTCCACATCGCGCAGGGTCGCCTCGGCGAGGTCGGTGCCGACGCCCCGGACGGCGGTGAGGGTGGAGTCCAGGACGCGGGCATGCCGCAGCCGGGTCTCGTCCAGCGCGCAGCCCGTCAGGGCGCAGTCCATGAAACGGGCGCCCGACCCGTCCTGCCCGGCGAGGTCGGCCTCCCGGAAGTCCAGCCCGTCGTAGTCCCCGTCCGGCTCCAGCCCGCCGCCCTCGTACGGCTCCAGCACCGGCAGCCGCACCTCCGGTCGCCGCGCGCCCTTCACACCCGTACCGCCCGCCGCTCTCCTCGCCATGCGCCCATGCTGCACCCCGCCACTGACAACAGGCCTTGACCTGCACGGACACCGGTGATGTCACATTCCGGGGCCCTCGATCGGTCGTACTCACAGAAGGCGACCCCGACCCGAGGGAGATCTCCAGCCATGCACCGCATCACCGTCATCGGCGGTGGCCTCGCCGGACTGACCGCGGCGATCACCGCTGCCGAGGCGGGCGCCAAGGTCACCATCCACGAGGCCCATCACACCCTCGGCGGCCGGGCGCGCACCGCCGAGGGCCCGTACCGCACCAACGAGGGCCCGCACGCCCTCTACAACGGCGGCCCGCACTGGGCCTGGCTCAAGCAGCGGGACCTCATCGGCCCGCTCGCCCCGCTCCCGCCCCTGGAGGCCGCCCGGCTCCGGCTGCGGCACCAGGGCGTGCTGCGCCGCACCCCGCCCTTCGCGATGCTGAAGCTGCTGCGCCGGACGGGCCGCCAGGCGCCCGTGGACGCGGACTTCCTGACCTGGGCGACGGACATCGCGGGCGAGGAGGGGGCCCGGGCCGCCGCCCACTACTCGGCGGTCGCCCTGTTCCACCACGACCCCGGGTCGCTGTCGGCCGCGTTCGTGCAGGAGCGGCTGCGCCGCGCCACCAAGCTGCCGCCCGAGGCGCACTACCCGCGCGGCGGCTGGGCGAGCCTCGTCGACCGGATGGCCGCCCGCGCCTGGAACCTGGGCGTCCGGATGGAGACGCTGTCCCGTGTCGACACGCTCCCCACGGACACGCCCGTCGTCGTCGCCACCTCCCTGGACGCCGCCCGCCGCCTGCTCGGCGACGACTCCCTGACCTGGCCGAGCGGCCGTACCGCCCTGGTCGACCTGGCCGTGCGCACCCGGCGCGGAGACGCCTTCGCGATCTCGGACCTGGACGCGCCCGGCTGGCTGGAGCGGTTCACCGCCCAGGACCGCAGTCTCGCCCCCGCCGGCGAGCAGCTGATCCAGGGGCAGATCCCCCTCGCCCCGCACGAGTCCAAGGCCGACGGCACCGCCCGTGCCGAGCAGCTGCTCGACCTCGGCTTCCCGGGCTGGCGGGAGCGCGTCACCTGGCGGCGCGAGTCGGTCGCGAGCGGCCGTACGGGCGCGGTCGATCCGCCCGGCACCAGCTGGCGCGACCGTCCGGCCGTGGACCGGGGCGACGGGGTCTACCTCGCCGGCGACCAGGTCGCGGCTCCCGGTGTGCTGTCGGAGGTCTCCTTCAACAGCGCCCTGACGGCGGTCTCGCTGGCCCTCGGACGACGCGCGCTTGACCTCAAGCAAGCTTGAGGTTGAAAGCTGGTCGCAGCGAACGCCCCGTCAGAGGAAACGAACGCCCTCCAGAGGAGCTGTCATGCGCGCCATCCGCCTGCACGCCTTCGGCCCGGCCGAGAACCTCACCTACGAACAGGCCGAGGACCCCCGGCCGGGCCCCGGCCAGGTCCGCATCGCCGTGCGGGCGGCGGGCGTCCACCTCCTGGACGCCGCCCTGCGCGAGGGCATGCCGGGCGGCCCGGCCCACGAGCCGGCGACCCTGCCCACGGTCCCCGGCCGCGAGGTCGCCGGGGTCGTCGAGTCCCTGGGTGACGGCGTCCCCGCCCTGTGGCTCGGCAGACGGGTCGTCGCCCACCTCGGCTTCGTCCCCGGGGGCTACGCCGAGCTGGCCGTCACCGAGGTCGAGCGCCTGCACGAGATCCCGGGCGATCTGGACTTCGCCGAGGCCGTCGCCATGATCGGCACGGGCCGTACGGCGATGGGCATCCTCCAGTTCGCCGAGCTCGGCCCCGACTCGGTGGTGATCGTCCCGGCCGCGGCCGGAGGCATCGGCACGCTTCTCGTGCAGTACGCCAAGAACGCCGGAGCGACGGTCGTGGGCCTCGCGGGCGGGCCGGAGAAGACCGCGCGCGTGCAGGAGGGCGGCGCCGACCTCGCCGTCGACTACAAGGACCCCGCCTGGCCCGCGAAGGTCCGTGCGCACCTCGGCGGCCGGAGGGCGACCGTCGTCTTCGACGGCGTCGGCGGCGACATCGCCCGCGAGGCCGTCGGCCTCCTCGGTCCCGGCGGCAAGCACATCGTCTTCGGCTGGTCCGGCGAAGGCATCCGGGACGGCGGGCCCTACCTCGTCGACGGCGTCTCCGAGCAGGTCCTCGGCCCGGTGATGCTGGGGAAGGCCGGCGGGCCCGACCCCATCCGCACCCTCGAACTGCGCGCCCTCACCGAGGCCGCCGCGGGCCGGCTCACCCCCGCCGTGCAGCGCTTCCCGCTCGCCGAGGCCGCGGCCGCGCACCGCGCGCTGGAGACCCGCGGCACGATCGGAAAGGTGGTTCTGGAGCCATGACCCGACGCCCCACCAGCGGCGAAGGATCCGCGGATGCAGGCCGCCTGGATCCATGGTCTTCTGACGGGATGAGTGTCACCCGGACAGGCGAACAGGGCCCTCCCGTGGACACCGACCCGCGCCGCTGGTGGGGCTTGGTCGTCATCGCCCTGGCCCAGCTCATGGTCGTGCTCGACGCGACCATCGTGAACATCGCCCTGCCCTCCGCCCAGCGCGACCTCGGCATGTCCGACGGCAACCGGCAGTGGGTGATCACCGCCTACACCCTCGCCTTCGGCGGACTGCTCCTGCTGGGCGGCCGGATCGCCGACCTGGTGGGCCGCAAGCGGACCTTCGTCATCGGGCTGGTCGGCTTCGCCGCCGCCTCCGCGCTCGGCGGCGCCGCAATCAACGCGGGCATGCTCTTCGGCGCCCGCGCGCTCCAGGGCGCCTTCGCCGCCGTCCTGGCCCCCTCCGCGCTGTCCCTGCTGACGACGACGTTCACCGACCCCAAGGAGCGCGGCAAGGCCTTCGGCATCTACGGCGCCCTGGCCGGCAGCGGCGCCGCGATCGGCTTCATGGTCGGCGGGCTGCTCACCGAGTACCTGGACTGGCGCTGGTGCCTCTACGTCAACGTGCCCATCGCGATCGTCGCCCTGTTCGGCGCACTCACCCTGCTGCACGACCGCCCCGGCCACACCGGCGCCCGCCTCGACGTCCCCGGCGTCCTGCTGGGCTGCGGCGGACTCGTCGCGATCGTCTACGGCTTCAGCGAGGCCGAGTCCCGGGGCTGGACCGACGCGCTGGTGCTGGCGCTGTTCGCCGCGGGCGTCGTCCTGCTCGCGGTGTTCGTGTGGTGGCAGTCCCGGGCGCCCAGCCCGCTGCTGCCGCTGCACATCATCCGCGACCGCAACCGCGCCGGCTGCTTCCTGACCATGGCGCTGGCCGTGATCGGCATGTTCGGCCTGTTCCTGTTCATGACGTACTACCTCCAGGCCGTCCTCGCGTACTCCCCCGTCAAGACGGGCCTGGCCTTCCTGCCCCTCACCGGCGCGATCATCATCGGCTCCACGCAGATCTCCGCCCGGCTCCTCCAGCGCGTGCCGCCGCGCATGCTGATGGTCCCCGGCATGGTCCTGGCCGCGACCGGCATGGTGCTCCTCACCCAGATCACGACGCACTCCTCCTACGCCTCCGAGATCCTGCCCGCGCTGCTGCTGCTCGGCCTCGGCATGGGCCTGACGTTCATGCCGGTCTTCGCCACCGCCACCGCGGACGTCGCCCCCCAGGACTCGGGCGTGACGTCCGCGACGGTCAACACCTCGCAGCAGGTCGGCGGCTCCATCGGCACGGCCCTGCTCAACACCATCGCGACGACCAGCACCGCGACGTACGTCACCGCGCACCTCACCGACCCCTCCGACCGCACCCGGGTGATGCGCGAGGGCGTCGTCCACGGCTACACCGTCGCCATCTGGTGGGCCGCCGGCATCATGCTGCTGGCCGGGCTCATCGCGGGCCTGATGGTGACGAAGAAGGCCCCGAAGCACGGCACCCCGACGGACACACCCGTGCCGGAACCGGTGGTCTGAGGGACCCGGAGCCCGGGCCCGGGCGAAATTCGCCTGACCCGCCCCGCGCGCGCCACTACCGTGCCGGGAGTGATCGACATCCCCCGGGAACTGGCGGCATCACAGGAGAAGTTCAACGGCGAGGCGGGCCGCGCCTTCATCGCCGGGCTGCCCGAGCAGACGGCCCGCTTCCTCGACCACTGGGACCTGAGACCCGACGGCACGCCCATGCACGGCGTCTGCGCCCTGGTCGTCCCGGTCGTCCGGACCACCGACGGCACCCCGGCGGTCCTCAAGCTCCAGATCCTCGACGAGGAGAGCGAGGGCGAACCGGTCGCACTGCGCGCCTGGAACGGCGACGGAGCCGTACGCCTCCTCGACCTCGACGAGCCCACCGGCACCATGCTGCTGGAACGCCTCGACGAGACCCGCATGCTGTCCCATCTGCCGGACCCCCACCAGGCCGTGGTCACCATCGCCGAACTCCTGGCCCATCTCACCTCCTTCCCCGCGCCGCCCGGCATGCGCCGCCTCGGCGACATCGCGCAGGGCATGCTCGACCGGACCCCGTGGGCCCTCGGCCGCATCCCCGACCCCGAGGCCCGCCGCGTCGTCGCCGACTGCGCGGCCGCCGTACGCGAGGTGATCGACGAGCCCGGCGACCGCCTCCTCCACTGGGACCTGCACGACGAGAACGTCCTTGCCGGCACCCGCGCCCCCTGGCTCG
The DNA here is from genome assembly GCF_014205055.1 of Streptomyces luteogriseus. Classification (NCBI taxonomy): domain Bacteria; kingdom Bacillati; phylum Actinomycetota; class Actinomycetes; order Kitasatosporales; family Streptomycetaceae; genus Streptomyces; species Streptomyces luteogriseus. Next base: position 4,715,011 of record NZ_JACHMS010000001.1, on the reverse strand, counting down.
CGATCGACCCCAAGCCCCTCGCCGGCGACCCCGGCTTCGAACTGTGGCCGGCCCTCGACAACCGCTACGACCCCGACGACATCCTCTGGCGCTTCGACGCCATGACCGACATCCTCGCCCTGGACCGCCCCCGAGCCCACGCCTGGACCCTCGCCCGTCTCCTCCAGAACGCCCTGTGGGACATCGAGGACGGCCGCCCGGCCGACGACGGCCAGCTGGAGATCGCCCGCCGGCTACGCGGCCACGGGCGCTGACCGATGCCGCGGTCCCTCCGCGGTCAGCGCGCCGTGACGTCCCACTGACCGGTATTGCCTGCGAAGCCGCTGCTCATCGCGAACTGGACCTTGGCGATCCGGGAGCCTGCCGGGACCTCGAAGGTGATGAACCCCAGGACGCTGTCACCCGGTGCGGCCGTGACGCTTCCCGGGAAACCGGGGCCCGCGGCGGTCCCCTCATACGTCGAGTCGAACTGCTGGCCCTGAGCGTCGACGAGCCGGGCCCCGTTGCCCGGGGAGTCGGAGTAGACGGCGGTGCCGGTGTTCTTCAGCCGGAACTGGACGGCCACGAATCGCTTGCCCGCGTCCGGAGTGGAGTACTCGTCCTCGGCCCGGGCCGGGTCCACCACCCTCACCACGGTGACGGCGAGGGCCTCGCCGTCCTCCAGGCCTTTGAGGTCGAGAACGTCACCCACGGAGGCGGAGGCCGGCCCGGACGGCGCCGGGCTGGTCGCCGAGGAGGTGGCGGGCCGCGGCGTAGGCGCGGTGGTGAGCGGCGGGCTGGAGTCCGGTTGAGTGGTGACCTCCTTGTCGCCGGCACAACCGACAGCGACTGCGATGAAAGCGGCGAGAACCAAACCGAAGGTGCGGCGCATCGGACCTCCACCGGGAGAGCACCCAGCAGGACACCACCCATGCTGCTTCTCGCAGGAGGCGCGCACACGCCGAAGGGGGATCGTGTCGCACCCGCAGCTGCCTACCTGGGGTCGAAACAGGTAAGCATCACATCGACGCAAACCCCAGGTCGGATCACACCCGACCTGGGGTTCAGCGGAGCCCCCTGTCGGATTCGAACCGACGACCTACGCATTACAAGTGCGTTGCTCTGGCCAGCTGAGCTAAGGAGGCGGGCGCCGTGTGTCGCGTTGCCGCGCGCGAGGGCGGCTCCACTGTACACAGAGCCCGTTACGCCGAGCCACGAAGTTCCGTTCGGGCCGGGGTCGCGGTCACGGCGTCTCGTACTCGAAGCGGTACGGCACAGCCGGCTCGCCGTGCCGTGCTGTGAAGCCGCCCTTGCCCTTCAGGCCCGACAACTGCCCGCTTCCCGAGCCCGGCACCACCTCGAAGGTGCAGTGCACGGTTCCGTCCTCGTCGAAGAACCCCCGCTCCTCGACCGCGAAGCTCCCCTCACGGCCGTCGACGCTGCCCGTGAGGAGTTCCATGCCGCTGAAGGAGCCGGTCTTCGCGGTGACGTAGACGATCGCGTACTCGCAGTGCGTCCCGGCGGCCTCGATGCCGCCGGTGAAGGTGTTCCGGACGGAGGCGTGGGCCAGGCGCGGGTTCGCGTCCTCGCCGGGGCCGATCACGCGTTCCTGCCAGTCGGCGAAGGTGAAGTGGCCGGTCGTGGTGCGCATGGTGTGTCCCCTCGGTTCGTTCAGCCGGACTTCCACGACCAGTCTGGGCGCCGTACCTGACATCTCCTGTCAGGTACGGCGACGCACGCCCGGACAATGGCCCTATGCGCGCCGACCGGCTCCTCTCCCTGCTCCTGCTGCTCCAGAACCGCGGCCGGATGACCGCGCCCGAGCTCGCCGCCGAGCTGGAGGTGTCGGTGCGGACGGTCTACCGCGACGTCGAGGCGCTGGGGGCGGCCGGTGTGCCGGTGTGCGCGGACCGGGGGCCCGAGGGCGGCTACCGGCTGGTCGACGGGTACCGGACCCGGCTGACCGGCCTGACCGACGCCGAGGCCGGTTCGCTCTTCCTCGCCGGGATGCCCGGGCCCGCGCGGGACCTGGGGCTCGGGGCGGTGCTGGCCAGTGCCCAGCTGAAGGTCCAGGCGGCCCTGCCGGCCGAGCTGTCCGGGCAGGCGCGGCGGGTCCAGGAGCGATTCCACCTCGACGCACCCGCGTGGTTCCGGGAGGCCGACCCGGTGCCGTGTCTGGAAGCCGTTGCCGCGGCCGTGTGGGAGCGGCGGGTGCTGCGGCTGCACTACCGGCGGTGGCGCGGCGAGGTGCGCCGGGAGGTGCGGCCGCTGGGGCTCGTCCTGAAGGGCGGCATCTGGTACCTGGTGGCCCTGGCGGAGGAGGCCGTACGGACCTACCGGGTGTCGCGCGTGCTGGACGTGGAGGACACGGGGGAGGTTTTCGAGCGCCCGGCGGGGTTCGACCTGGCCGCCTCCTGGGCCGAGTCCTCCCGGCGCCTGGAGGCCGCCCTGCGGCAGGACACCGCACGGCTGCGGATCTCGCCCCGCGCGCGGCGGCTGCTGCCGATGCAGTTCGGAGCGGCGGGCGTACGGGCCCTGGAGAGCGCAGGTCCGCCCGACGGGGACGGCTGGGTGGAGGTGGAGCTCACCGTCGAGTCCGAGGCGGTGGCCGTGGGCGACCTGCTCCGGCTCGGCCCGGAGGCCGAGGTCCTCGGCCCTCCCGGCCTGCGGCAGGCCGTGGCCCGGGCGGTAGCGGTGCTGGCGGACCGGTACGGGGAGACATGAGCCGGCAGCACAGCCGTGACGTGCCGCTTCGAAAATTTCCGCGAAGTTCACAGGCCCGGAACTACTGACAGACGTGTGAACGCCAGGTACCGTCCTGAGCCAGTTCACACGCGTGGACTACACCACAACGGAACACCCGTCGTGGCACCGCCTTCCTACTCGGATCGTCCGGCACGTTCCTGCCGGTAGAAGGGGTTCATTCACCATGGCCACAGTCTCGTTCGACAAGGCGACCCGGATCTACCCGGGTTCCACCAAGCCCGCCGTCGACGCGCTGGAGATCGACATCGAGGACGGCGAGTTCCTCGTCCTCGTCGGCCCCTCCGGCTGCGGCAAGTCCACCTCGCTCCGCATGCTCGCGGGGCTCGAGGACGTCAACGGCGGCGCCATCCGCATCGGTGACCGCGACGTCACGCACCTGCCGCCCAAGGACCGGGACATCGCCATGGTGTTCCAGAACTACGCGCTCTACCCGCACATGACCGTCGCCGACAACATGGGCTTCGCGCTCAAGATCGCCGGCGTCAACAAGGCGGAGATCCGGCAGAAGGTCGAGGAGGCAGCGAAGATCCTCGACCTCACCGACTACCTGGACCGCAAGCCGAAGGCGCTCTCCGGCGGTCAGCGCCAGCGTGTCGCCATGGGCCGCGCCATCGTGCGTGAGCCCCAGGTGTTCCTCATGGACGAGCCGCTGTCCAACCTGGACGCCAAGCTCCGGGTGTCCACGCGTACGCAGATCGCCTCGCTCCAGCGCCGCCTGGGCATCACCACCGTCTACGTCACCCACGACCAGGTCGAGGCCATGACGATGGGCGACCGTGTGGCGGTCCTCAAGGACGGTCTGCTCCAGCAGATCGACACCCCGCGCAACATGTACGACAAGCCCGCCAACCTCTTCGTGGCCGGCTTCATCGGCTCCCCGGCGATGAACCTCGTCGAGGTGCCGATCACCGACGGCGGTGTGAAGTTCGGCAAGTCGGTCGTGCCGGTGCAGCGCGACGCGATCGCCGCCGCCACCGACAAGACCGTCACCGTCGGCGTCCGCCCCGAGCACTTCGAGGTGGCCGGCCCGGACGCCGAGCTGGGCCTCGCGGTCACGGTGAACGTCGTCGAGGAGCTCGGCGCCGACGCGTACGTCTACGGCACCGCCAAGGTCGGCGACGAATCCAAGGACCTCGTCGTCCGCGTCAGCGGCCGTGACGTCCCGGAGAAGGGCAGCCAGCTGCACGTCGTGCCCCGCTCCGGCGAGACCCACGTGTTCTCGACGTCGACGGGTGCGCGCCTGTCCGACTGATCAACCAGCAGACGCACGACCCCGGGTGAATCACCCAGGTTGACGACGAGGGCCCCGCAGCGTGCTGCGGGGCCCTCGTCGTTGTCGACAAATACCCCGGCAGACCGGACTTTTCGAGCTTTGTGCGTCAACGCCATACCCGGAAAGTGGCACTCTCTCATCCCCCGAACCGGTGACTAAATGTCTACAAACCATTACGGGGCGCTACCCTCACACGCGTGAAGCACTCCATGAACCAACAGACGCGACGCGGCCGGGGCCCCGCCCGCCGGATCGGCCGCACCCTCGCTTTCGTCCTGCCCGTCGTCCTGGTGCTCTCCGGGACCCTCGCGGTCACCCGAGTCAACTGGTCGGGGAACTCCACCGACCCGGTGCTCACCGCCGCGGACACCTCCGTGGGTTCCCCACGGGTCGCCAAGCGTGCCCCCCAGGACGTCCTGCGCGACAAGCTGCTGACCGAACTGCAGGAGGAGGACCCGGGCGTCGCCCTCACCCACCTCCAGCAGGCCGTCAACGGCCGTCCGTCGCTGGCGAAGCACTGCGCGTCCATCGCCCGCGCCCTCGGCCAGGCAGCCGTCCGCGTCTACGGCCCCACCCGCGCCCAGTCCTACGCGCGCCCGGTCTGCGACACCGCCTTCGCCACCGGCGTCGCCGCCGCGCACAGCTGAGCGCACCGCCCTGCCGACGGGTGGGAAGTCCATTACGGCTGACGTGAGATCGATCGTCGGCCGCCGTCCCGGGCGGGACGCCACGTACAGTTCGTGTCCATGAGCGATCCGAGCGCCGCGTCCCGCCCCGTTCAAGCCGTCGTTCTGGCCGGCGGCCAGGGCTCCCGGCTGCGTCCGTACACCGACGACCGGCCCAAGCCGATGGTCGAGATCCCCGGGACGGGGACGCCGATCATCGGCCATCAGCTGTCCTGGCTCGCCGACGAGGGTGTGACGGACGTCGTGGTCTCCTGCGGCCATCTCGCCGAGGTGCTGCAGAAGTGGTTGGAGACAGCCGAGTTGCCCGTCGCCGTCACAACGGTCGTCGAGCCGGAGCCGCTCGGGCGCGGTGGCGGCCTCAAGTACGCCGCGGCGCATCTCCCGCACCCCGACCAGCCGTGGTACGCGACCAACGGGGACATCTGGACGCGGTTCTCGCTGCGGGACATGGCCGACTTCCACGCCGAGCGGGACGCCGTCGCGACGCTGGCGCTGGCGCGGCCCAGGCTGCCGTGGGGAGCGGTGCAGACCGACGGGTTCGGGCGCATCACCGACTTCATCGAGGCGCCGCCGTCGACGTTCGAGATCAACGCCGGCGTGTACGTCTTCTCCCCCGAGTTCGCCGGGTTGTTGCCGCACCGGGGCGATCATGAGCGGACGACGTTTCCCCATCTGGCCCGTGAGCGGCGGCTGGCCGGGTTCACGATTCCCCAGGGGTCGTACTGGCGGGCCATCGACACGGCGAAGGATCTGACGGAGGCGGCGAAGGAACTGGCCGCGTTGGGGCGCTGAGGGCTCCGCCGGTTGGGCCGGGTGGCGAGGGCCGGCCTCCCCCGTCAAGGAGCTGGGACGTTCAAACGCCGAGACTCGGCCGGTTGCTTCCCGTCGGCGGCTGACCGCTCGTCGTGGCTCGTCGCGCAGTTCCCCGCGCCCCATGAGGCCCTTGTCCCCGAGCCCGCTTGCCCCTTGATGAGCCTTGTCTCCTACGCGTGAGAAGGCCCCGCATCTGCGTGATGCGGGGCCTTCTGTCGCTCCGGTCGGCCGCTAGCCCAGCAGGCCGCCCACCAGGCCCGGTCGGCCCGTGGAGGACGAGCCGCCGGTGCCCGAGCCGCCCGTCGAGCCCGAGCCGCCCGTCGCCGTGCCGCCGGAGGTGGGGCCGGTCGTGGTGCTCGGGGCCTGGTTCTCCGGGGTGGACTGCTGGGGCGGGACCTGGCCCGCGGTGCCCTGGGTCTGGCTGGGGGCGCCACCGGTGACCGTGCCGGTGTCGCGCGTGGCGTCCGGCCTGGTCGTGGTGCCCGCGCTGGGGCTCGCCGAGCCGGCCGTGGCGCCCTGGGTGGGCGACGAGGAGGCCGACGGGGTCCGCTTGTCCTGCCGCTTGTCGGGCTCACCCGGGAGCGGGGAGCCGGGCAGCTCGTTGCGCGGGGCCTCGCCGGGGCCCGGGACGACGACCCGGTCGGCGTCACGGACGGCGCCGCCGAGCAGCGAGCCGACGAGCAGGGTGATGCCGGTGACGATGGCCGTGACGAGGGCACCCCGGCGCAGCACGTAGCGGCGCAGGTCCCAGATGTCGGCGCGGGGGCCGAGCCGACGCCAGGCACTGCCGGCGAGACGGCCGTCCACGGAGTAGACGGGCGCACCGGCGATGATCAGCGGGGACCACGCGGCGAGATAGATGATGTCGGGGGTCTCGTAGGCCGGGACGCTCTTCCAGCTGACCGTGACCAGCAGCGCGGCCGACAGCAGGGCGCCGAGGCAGGCGGCGACGCGCTGCCAGCAGCCCAGCACCGTCAGGACGCCGACGATGACCTGCGCGAAGGCGATGACCAGACCGGCGCCGACCGGGTGCTCGAGGGCGAACTGGCGCAGTGGCTCGGCAACTTCCCACGGGTGCAGGGTGTTGAGCCACTTGACCATGGAGCCGCGCTTGCCGCCTTCGAAGTAGACGGGGTCGCACAGTTTGCCCATGCCGGCGTAGATCGAGATGAAGCCGAGGAAGACGCGCAGCGGCAGCAGGACGACGCCGAGGTTCATCCGGCGGCCCGGGTAGTAGGCGTGCCGGGCCGGGTCGTCGCCGTGCCGCTTGGCCCGGCGGCCGGTGCCGTCCGCGTCGGTGTCGGACTCCTCGAACTCGTCGTCCGCGTAGGCCGGTTCGTCGTAGGTGCTGCCGACGGTGCGCATGGGCGGCAGCAGCCGGGTGCCGTCGGCGGGCTCGTGGGTGCGCTGGGGGCCGACGACCGGGGTCTCGACGGTATGGGCGAGGTCGTCCCCGTAGCCGTAGCCGTCGTGGCCCGCGCCCTGGTAGCCCGGGCCGTCGTAGCCCGGTCCCACGCGGGAGATGACCTGGGTGGCTCCGGTGTCGGAGGCGGGCTCGTCGGCGTGGCGGACGCTCTCGTGCCGCACCGCCTGCAGGAGCCGGTGCGCGCCGGTGTCGTCGGGGGCGGATCTGCCGCTCCAGACGACCGGCCGGCGGCGGGCGGTGGCCCCGTCCGCCTCGCCCCCCACCTGGGGGATGCGGGCGGTGTCCTCGGTGGCGGTCAGATGCCGTGCGACCCGGGGGGACTGGAGACGACGCGTCGATACGCCCAACTGCACGCGGAAGCTCGCGTGGTTGACGATGACCTGCGCCGGGTCGCTCGGCACCTTCACCATGCTCAGCGCGGGAGCGTCGTCGAGTCCCGACGAGCGGTCCCCCGTGGGTGTGCGGGGTGTTCTGGTGTCCACACTCATCTAACCGAGTGACGTCGGGTTAGGACACTGCTTTGACCCGCCGGATCTGTCCGGACCCCGTCAAGCTTGTCCTCGTCGCCCCGATGACACCGGAATTACCCCGTACGGGTGAAGTTCCGGACGCCTGTTCAGCTGCGTCGGCGGGCCGCCTCGTACAGCACGATGCCCGCCGCCACACCGGCGTTGAGCGACTCCGCGCCGCCCGGCATCGGGATCCGCACCCGGTGGTCACAGGTCTCCCCGACCAGCCGGGACAGCCCCTTGCCCTCGCTGCCGACGACGATGACGACGGGGCCGTCCAGCGCCGGAAGCTCGCCGACCTCGGACTCGCCGTCGGCGGCCAGGCCGACGACGGTGATACCGGCCTTCTTGTACGCCTCCAGGGCCCGGGTGAGGTTCGTGGCACGGGCGACCGGGGTGCGGGCCGCCGCACCGGCGGACGTCTTCCAGGCACCGGCCGTCATGCCGGCCGCGCGACGCTCCGGGACGACCACACCGTGCCCGCCGAAGGCGGAGACGGAGCGGACGACCGCGCCGAGGTTGCGCGGGTCGGTGACACCGTCGAGGGCGACGATCAGCGGGTCGACACCGTCGTCGTAGGCGGCGGACGCCAGGTCCTCGGGGTGGGCGTACTCGTACGGCGGGACCTGGAGGACCAGGCCCTGGTGGTTGAGACCGTTGGTCATCCGGTCCAGCTCGGGACGCGGGGCCTCCATGAGGTTGATCCCGCCGCGCTCGGCGGCGACCTGGAGAGCCTCGCGCACCCGCTCGTCGTTGTCGATGAACTGCTGGACGTAGAGGGTCGAGGCCGGGACGCCCTCGCGCAGCGCCTCCAGGACCGGGTTGCGTCCGACGACCAGCTCGGACGTGCCCTTGCCGCCGCGGCCGCGCACGGTGGGCCGGCGGACGGCCTGCTTCGCCTTGGCGTTGGCGACGCGGTTCTTCTTGTGTCCCTTGCGCATCTCGGCGGGCGGGGTGGGGCCCTTGCCTTCGAGGCCCCGGCGTCGCTGGCCGCCACTGCCGACCTGCGCGCCCTTCTTGCCGGACATGCGGCGGTTGTTCGCGGCCATTGAGCTACTCGTCTCCGTGAAGTGATGCGTACGTACGATCGTGTCCGTACGGCTGTGTACGTCTGTTCCGTCTATGCAGTGTGCCGCCCGGAGGCCCGGGCGGCACAGTCGATCAGCCCGTGGGGCTCGTCTCAGCGCGGGCCGAGGCTCCAGCGCGGCCCCTGCGGGCCGTCCTCGATGACCAGGCCGGACTGGCCGAGCTGGTCGCGGATGGCGTCCGCGGTGGGCCAGTCCTTGCGGGCCCGGGCGGCCTCGCGCTGGTCGAGGACCATGCGGACGAGCGTGTCGACCACGCCGTGCAGGTCGTCGCCGCGGTCGCCCTCCCCGGCCCACTGGGGGTCCAGCGGGTCGAGGCCGAGCACGCCGAGCATCGCGCGGACCTCGGCGAGCCGGGCCACGGCGGCTTCCTTGTCGTCGGCGGCCAGCGCGCTGTTGCCCTGCCGGACGGTGGTGTGCACCACGGCGAGCGCCTGCGGCACGCCCAGGTCGTCGTCCATGGCCTCGGCGAAGGCGAGCGGCACCTCGGGGGCGGGCTCGACGACGCCGGCCTTCTCCACCACGCGCTGCACGAAGCCCTCGATCCGCGCGAACGCCGACTCGGCCTCGCGCAGCGCCTCCTCGCTGTACTCGATCATCGACCGGTAGTGCGGGGTGCCGAGGTAGTAGCGCAGCACGATGGGACGCCAGCGCTTGACCATCTCGCTGACCAGGACCGAGTTGCCGAGCGACTTGGACATCTTCTCGCCGCTCATGGTGACCCAGGCGTTGTGCACCCAGTAGGCGGCGAAGTCGTCGCCGTAGGCCTTGGCCTGCGCGATCTCGTTCTCATGGTGCGGGAAGACCAGGTCGAGGCCACCGCCGTGGATGTCGAAGGCGGTCCCGAGGTATTTGTGGGCCATCGCCGAGCACTCCAGGTGCCAGCCCGGGCGACCTCGCCCGAACGGCGTCTCCCAGCTCGGCTCCCCCGGCTTCGCCGCCTTCCACATGGCGAAGTCACGCGGGTCGCGCTTGCCGGTGATGCCCTCCTCGGCGGGCTGCCGCATCTCGTCGAGGTCCTGCCGGGACAGCTCCAGGTAGGAGGGCCAGGAGCGGACGTCGAAGTAGACACTGCCGTCGGCCTCGTAGGCGTGCCCGCGCTCGATGAGGCCGCGCATCATCTCGACCATCTCGGTGATGTGGCCGGTGGCCCGCGGCTCGTAGGTGGGCGGCAGGCAACCGAGCACGGTGTAGCCGTCGTTGAAGGCGCGCTCGTTCTCGTAGCCGATGGCCCACCACGGGCGGTTCCGGTCGGCCGACTTGGCGATGATCTTGTCGTCGATGTCCGTCACGTTCCGCACGAACGTGACGTCGTAGCCGCGGTACTCGAACCAGCGGCGCATGATGTCGAAGTTCAGCCCGGAGCGGATGTGCCCGATGTGCGGGGCGGCCTGCACGGTGGCACCACACAGGTAGATCGAGACGCAACCCGGCTGGAGCGGGGAGAAGTCACGGATCTGCCGGGCGCTGGTGTCGTACAGGCGAATAGTCACCACTCCAGGGTAGTGGGCCCCGGGGTGTGCCTCAGGACCTTCCCCTCGGGGCGCACATATTCGTGACATTGGCAACGGGAACGCCCCGAACCCTTGCCTTCAGCCGGTGCGCACGACCAGCGCCGTGGCCACCGCCATCAGCCCTTCCTCCCGGCCGGGGAAGCCGAGGCCGTCCGTCGTCGCGCCCGACACCGACACCGGGGCGCCGGCCGCCTCCGACAGGAGTTTCTGGGCCTCGTCCCGCCGCTTGCCGATCTTCGGACGGGGGCCCACCACCTGTACGGCGATGTTGCCGATCCGGAAGCCGGCCTCGCGCACGATGCGCGCGGCCTCCGTCAGGAGGGTGACTCCGGAGGCTCCGGACCACTCGGGGCGGCCCGTGCCGAAGTGCTGCCCGAGGTCGCCGAGGCCCGCGGCGGAGAAGAGGGCGTTGCAGGCGGCGTGGGCGACGACGTCCGCGTCGGAGTGGCCGGCCAGGCCGGGGCCCGCGCCCTCCCACTTCAGGCCGGCGCACCACAGCTCCCGGCCCTCCTCGAAGGCGTGGATGTCGGTGCCGATGCCGACCTGGGGCAGAACAGGCTGGTCAGAAGCCATCGTTGAGCCTCCTGCGGGCCAGGACCGCCTCCGCGAGGACCAGGTCCAGGGGGCGGGTGACCTTGAAGGCCTCCTCGTGACCGGGGACGGCCACGACGGTGAGGCCGAGCTGTTCGACCATGCCGGCGTCGTCGGTGACCTCGCCGGTCACCGTCTCGTGCGCCCGCACCAGCGTGGCCCGGTCGAAGCCCTGCGGGGTCTGCACCGCCCGCAGCAGCGAGCGCTCCGGCGTGGCGACGACCGGCTCCGGCTCGCCGGGCGTGCCGGCGGGCTCGACCTGCTTGACGGTGTCGGCCAGCGGCAGCGCCGGGACCACGGCCGGTGCGCCGTCCCGGACGGCCTCGATCACGGCGTCGACCGTGTCCACCGGCACCAGCGGCCGGGCCGCGTCGTGGACCAGCACGATGTCGTGGCCGGGCGGCAGCGCGTCCAGGCCGATCTTCACCGACTCCTGGCGGCTCCGCCCGCCAGGGACGACGAGGAAGTCCGTCCGCTCGGGCAGGGCGTGCGCGTCGAGCAGCGACCTGACCTCGGCGGCACCGTCGGGCGGGGCCACGACGACGACCAGGGAGACGGCGCGGGAGGCGGCCATCGCGCGGACCGCGTGGACCAGCATGGGGGTGCCGCCCAGCGCGCGGAGCGCCTTGGGGGCGCCCGGGCCGAGCCGGACACCCCGGCCGGCGGCCGGGATCACGGCCGCCGTGCGGGCCGCGGAAGGACCGGTGGAGGGCGAGGGACGCGAATCGTCAGACATCGGTTCCTGTCAGGTTTGTGTGCTGGCCTGGCGTGGGTATGGCCTGGAGGAGTGCCGGGCGCGACGCGCTCGACCGGCCCCTTCCGTGACGCCGGTCGAGCCGGCTGCCCGGGCCCGGCACACCAGACGAACAACCGGGGCGTGAGTGATAACACATCCCGGGGTGGCGGTGCATCGGGTACGAACATGCCGCAGCGCCCGGCGACAAGAAATTCGTCATCGGGCACCGCGGCATTTCGATGTGCAGGCGCGCGCTTGATCAGCAGCCTTGACAAGCGCAGCGCTGAGCGACCGAGCTTCGCCTCAGGAGGCGAGAACCTCGTCGAGCAGAGCTTCGGCCTTGTCCTCGTTGGTGTTCTCCGCGAGGGCCAGCTCGCTCACCAGGATCTGGCGGGCCTTGGCGAGCATGCGCTTCTCACCGGCGGAGAGTCCACGCTCACGCTCACGACGCCACAGGTCACGCACCACTTCCGCGACCTTGATGACATCGCCCGAGGCGAGCTTCTCCAGGTTTGCCTTGTACCGACGGGACCAGTTCGTGGGCTCCTCGGCGTACGGTGCACGCAGCACCTCGAAGACCCGGTCCAGCCCGTCCTGACCGACCACATCACGCACGCCGACGAACTCCGCATTGTCCGCTGGCACACGTACCGTCAGGTCACCCTGGGCGACCTTCAGCACCAAGTAGGTCTTGTCCACGCCTTTGATCTGGCGAGTTTCGATAGCCTCGATCAGCGCGGCCCCGTGATGGGGATAGACCACGGTGTCGCCAACCTTGAACGTCATGTGACAGGTACCCCTTCCGTGGCTATCCAGGGTAACACGGAAACTGCGGGTTCTGAATGACGTTTTCGCAGGTCAGGGCATATCTCGGGGCTTGACAACTCCAACAGGAACGTGCTTCGGACAGGGAGTGGAAGAAGGTATTCGCAGGTGGGAGCGGCTGTCCGGGGTGAGCGAAACGCGTACGTTACACGCATCCGGAGCATCCTCCAGAAGGCCGAACATCCCCATATGTCCGGTTCCATGCGATCGACTTCCGCTACTCCGTTCGGAGGCCCGAGCCGGGTTCCGGTCGAATCCGAAATTGATCACGAGCCGGCCCGACGGGCCGTTGATGATCAATTCCGCGGTGCTCCGCGCATTCCTTCACGGAACATTTGCGGTACTGCCGGGGGCTCTTAGCGGTACTGCCCGGGGCTCTTATGTGAATGCCGGACGAGCGCCGCGTCAATGCGACCCGGGAGTCATGTGTGACTCAGGTGGGATCACCGGTGACGGGGGGTCGGGTGCGGCCGGACGCGGACGGCTCGGTAACCTAAGGCCCGCTGACAGACACTTAGGGCGGCTTTTCCGGCCGCTCCGCTCGAGTCAAGGAGTTGCCGCCGCCGTGAGCAGCAGCCTTCGACGCGGTGCCCTCGCCGCCGTCGTCACCGCGTTCTCGATCGCCTCGCTCGCCGCGTGCGGCGCCGGCAACAACGCCCAGACCTTGGAGATCCAGCCGGACAACGCGGCCACGAGCGTCGGTGACATCAAGGTCCAGAACGCGATCGTGATCACGCAGCCCGACCTCGAGTCGACGGGCCCGGCCGCGGTCTCCGCGACCCTGTTCAACTCCGGCAAGAGCGCCGAGACGCTGGAGTCCATCACCCTCCCCGGCACCGGCAAGACCGCCGAGCTCAAGCCCGCCAAGGGCGGCAGCCTCAGCATCCCGCCCGGCGGCTCGCTGATCCTGGGCGGCGCGAACAACGCCACGGCGATGCTGCCGAGCAGCCGTGAGGCCGTGCAGGACGGAAACGCCCAGAAGGTGACCTTCACCTTCAGCAGGACGGGTGCCGTGAGCCTGCGCGCGTTCGTCGTCCCCGCCGAGCACTACTTCAAGGAGTGGGGCCCGTCCGAGGTGCCGGCCGCGCCGGGCGCGTCGGCGTCCCCGTCCGGGTCGCCCTCCGGTTCCCCGGCCGAGGGTGCGTCGGGCGCGCCGGAGAGCCCCGCGGGCAGCGAGAAGCCGGGTGGCCACGAGGCGTCCGGCACGCCGACCGACGCGGCCTCGGCGAGCGCGGGTGCCGGGCACTGAGCCGGTCCTCGAACGAGTAGAACGAAGGGCGGGACCTCCCCTCGGGGAGGTCCCGCCCTTCGTTCTCTGCCGTCGTGCGCGGCCGGTCTACGGCTCGAACTTGTAGCCGAGGCCGCGGACCGTCACCAGGTAGCGCGGGGCGCCCGGATCCGGCTCGATCTTGGCGCGCAGCCGCTTGACGTGGACGTCGAGGGTCTTGGTGTCCCCGACGTAGTCGGCACCCCAGACGCGGTCGATGAGCTGCATGCGGGTCAGGACGCGGCCGGCGTTGCGCAGCAGCATCTCCAGCAGGTCGAACTCCTTCAGCGGCAGGTCGATCTTGGTGCCGCCGACGGTGACCACGTGCCGGTCGACGTCCATACGGACCGGACCGGCCTCCAGGGCCGCCGGGGTGACCTCCTCGGGCTCGCCGCGGCGGCGCAGCACGGCACGGATGCGCGCGACCAGTTCGCGCGAGGAGAACGGCTTGGTGACGTAGTCGTCGGCTCCTATCTCCAGCCCGACGACCTTGTCGATCTCACTGTCCTTGGCGGTCACCATGATGACGGGGACGTTGGAACGGCCGCGCAACTGGCGGCACACCTCGGTGCCCGGCAGGCCGGGCAGCATCAGATCGAGCAGGACGAGGTCGGCGCCGTTGCGCTCGAACTCGTCGAGCCCGTCGGGCCCGGTGGTCGCGACGGCGACCTCGAAGCCCTCCTTGCGGAGCATGTACGACAGGGCGTCGGAGAAGGACTCCTCGTCCTCGACGACGAGCACTCGGGTCACGGAAGGACCTCCGGGGCGGGAAGCGTTTCGTACGCGGTTGATTCGGGGGATGTGGGGGTGGACCGCCCGGCCTCCTCGTCGAGGCCCGCGCCTCCTGCGCGCTCGTGTCGGGCGGGCTGCTGATGTGAGCGGTCGCGGGCCGCACCGGCCTCCGGCAGCCGCAGGGTGAACGTGGAGCCCTGGTTCTCGGCGCTCCACACCGTGACCTCCCCGCCGTGCGAGGCGGCCACGTGTTTCACGATCGCCAGCCCCAGCCCCGTACCACCGGTGGCACGGGAGCGGGCCGGGTCGACGCGGTAGAAGCGCTCGAAGATGCGCTCCTTGTCCTTGTCGGAGATGCCGATGCCCTGGTCGGTGACGGCGATCTCGATGTGGTCCCCGCCGGGCGCGTTCACACTGCGGGCCGCTATGCCGACGCGGGTGCGGGCGGGTGAGTAGTTGACGGCGTTCTCGACGAGGTTGCCGAGGGCGGCGGCCAGCTGGCCGCGGTTTCCCCATACACGCAGGTCCGCGGCGCCTCCCGCGGCCATCGTGATCTGCTTCGCGCCGGCCTGGTGCCGGCAGCGGTCGATGGCCTCGGCGACGAGCTCGTCGACGCGGACCGGCTCGGCGTCCTCCAGCGGGTCGTCGTTCTGCACCCGGGAGAGGTCGATGAGCTCCTGCACCAGGCTGGTCAGCCGGGTGGCCTCGATCTGCATGCGCCCGGCGAACCGCTCGACGGCCTCGGGGTCGTCGGAGGCGTCCATCACGGCCTCGGAGAGCAGCGAGAGGGCGCCCACCGGCGTCTTCAGCTCGTGGCTCACGTTGGCGACGAAGTCGCGCCGGACCGCCTCGATACGGCGGGCCTCGGTCAGGTCCTCCACGAGCAGCAGCACCAGCCGGGAGCCGAGCGGCGCGACCCGCGCGGAGACCGCCAGGGCCTCTCCGCGTCCGGTGCCGCGCCGTGGCAGGTCGAGCTCGACCTGACGTATCTCGCCGTCCCGCCGGGTGTCCCGGGCCATCTGCAGCATCGGCTCGACGGCGAGCTTGCCGCCTCGGACCAGGCCGAGGGCGTACGCCGCCGAGCTGGCCTTGACCACGGCGTCCGCCTCGTCGAGGACGACGGCGGACGACCTGAGGACCGACAGGACGGTGTCCACGCCCGGCGGGAGTACCGCGTCGGTGTGCAGGGAGCTACGGGTGGGGCGCTTCTGCTCGCGCTCACTCCACCGGAACGCCAGTACGGCGATGACACCGGTGAGCACCCCGGCGATCGCTGCCGCTGCGGCGACCGCCGCGTTCACGTCCATGCACCCAGGTTAGGCATGGCCCGGGCCCCCTCCACAGCCGTCGGGGTGCGAGCTCGAACACTCGTCGCCCAGAGTTCACCTTGGAGTCAGTATTGGTTCATTTGGGATGACGGAAACGGACGCGTACGGGGCGGAACGTGGGAGCGTGGGGTTCGGACCGCCGGTAATACGACGGTCGTACCGCCGGTTGTTCGGTGGGCCCCGGCTCGTTCGGCGGGCCCCGGCCCGATGAACCCCGACACGGACGCACGAGAGGGAAAGCCTGATGCGGGACGCGTACCACGAGGAACTGGACTCGATAAGCGACAGTCTGGTGGAGATGGCCCGGCTGGTCGGGTCGGCGATCGGGCGCGCCACGACCGCCATGCTCGACTCCGACCTGAAGCTGGCCGAGAACGTCATCGAGGCCGACCAGAAGGTCGACGAGCTCCAGCACGACCTGGAAGCCCGGGCCATAGCCCTGCTGGCGCGGCAGCAGCCGGTGGCGACGGACCTGCGCATCGTCGTCACGTCGCTGCGGATGTCGGCCGACCTGGAGCGCTCGGGCGACCTCGCCCAGCACGTGGCGAAGCTCGCGCGCCTGCGCTACCCGGACCGCGCGGTCCCGAGCGACCTGCACGCCACCATCCTGGAGATGGGCCAGCTCGCGCAGCGCCTGATGGCGAAGGCCGCCGAGGTGATCATCACCAAGGACGTCGACCTGGCGCTCCAGCTGGAGCAGGACGACGACGAGATGGACCTGCTGCACCGCACCCTCTTCCAGCACCTGATGGACGACCGCTGGAAGCACGGCATCGAGACGGCCGTGGACGTCACGCTGCTCGGCCGCTACTACGAGCGGTTCGCCGACCACGCGGTGTCGGTCGCCAAGCGCGTGGTGTACCTGGTGACGGGTGAGCACGCGGACGAGCTCCAGACGGACTCGCAGCCGGAGATCCAGGCGGTCGCTGGGGCCGAGAGCGCCTGACGGGGGGTGCCGGGTGCCTGGCCGGGCGGGTGCCCGGTGCCGCTGGGGGCGGGCGGGGATCGGCTGGGGCGCGTGGGCGCCTCAGTGCGCCGTTGATGCGCCCAGCGGAACGGGCATCCAATGGGCACAGGCACCAGCCTCGAGGAGGGACCCATGGCCGAATCCCCCAGTACGAATCCCGACCCCGCCCGGCAGCGCGAGACCGAGCAGCCCGCCGAGATCAGGAGCCTGCCCCTGATCGCCGCGTGCGGCTGCGGCTCGGGCTGCGGCTGCGGATGTCAGTCGGGCAGCCCCTGCCAGTGCGGCTGACGCCGGCGCGTCGACGTTCGTACGACCTGTAGGGCCTCGGCGGTGTCGCCGGGGCCCTACGGCGTGGGGTCTCCGGTCATGGCCGCGGGGCCTGGGGTCGCCCCCGTGGCCGCACGGGCGGAGCATGGGAGGGAGGCAAGGCGGCGCTGGCCGGCGCCGTGCCGGGAAGGAGACGCGCGGCATGCCAAAGTTCATGGATGTCCATCGCGGCATGAAAGGCATCACGGCGGAACAGCTCCGTGAAGCCCACAACGCGGACCTCGCCATAGAGAAGGACGAGCAGGTCCACTTCGAGATGGCCTGGGCGGACCCGGAGTCCGGCCACGTCTACTGCCTCTCCGAGGCGCCCTCGGCCGAAGCGGTACAGCGCATTCACGAGCGGGCCGGGCACATGGCGGACGAGGTGCACCCTGTGCCTCTGACCGTCAAGTGATCTGCCGCACACGGCCCGTCAGCGGCGCCGGCCGGCGTTGAGGCGGGCCGCCTGGCGGGTCAGGTAGTCGCGTTCGGCGAGGTTCGGAGCCTTGCGGGCCGCCTCGGCGTACAGGCGGGCGGCCGTTTCCGGGTCGCCGTCGCGCTCGTGGAGGTACGCCGCCACCGCGGTGTGGCGGGGCAGCAAGTCGTCCAGTGCCGCGAGCGCCGCCAGTCCGGCGCGCGGTCCGTCGGCCTCGCCCACGGCCACCGCGCGGTTGAGCCGGACGACCGGGTTGTCCGTCAGGCGCAGCAGTTCGTCGTACCACTCCACGATCTGCACCCAGTCGGTCTCCTCGGCGGTGAACGCGTCGGCGTGGAGTGCCGCGATGGCGGCCTGCGCCTGGAACTCGCCCAGCCGGTCGCGGGCGAGTGCCGTCTGAAGGATCCCGATGCCCTCGGCGATCGACGCGGTGTCCCACCGGCCGCGGTCCTGCTCGGCGAGCGGCACCAGGCTGCCGTCGGGCGCGGTACGGCCGGCGCGCCGGGCGTGGTGCAGCAGCATGAGCGCCAGCAGCCCCGCCACCTCGGGGTGGTCGATGGTGCCCGCGAGCTGCCGGGTGAGCCGGATGGCCTCGGCGGCGAGGTCGACGTCGCCGGAGTAACCCTCGTTGAAGACCAGGTAGAGGACGCGCAGCACGGTCGCGACATCGCCGGGCTGGTCGAACCGCACGCCGGACACGGTGCGCTTGGCACGGCTGATGCGCTGCGCCATGGTCGCCTCGGGCACCAGGTAGGCCTCGGCGATCTGCCGCGTGGTGAGCCCGCCGACGGCACGCAGGGTGAGCGCGACCGCCGACGACGGTGTCAGCGAGGGGTGGGCGCACAGGAAGTAGAGCTGGAGCGTGTCGTCGGCGTCGGGCGTGGGCCCGGGCGTGGGCTCCTCGTCGACCAGGTCCTCACGCCGGCGGCGGGCGCTGTCCGCCCGTGCCTGGTCGAGGAACTTGCGCCAGGCCACGGTGACCAGCCAGCCCTTGGCGTCCCTCGGCGGGTCGGCCGGCCACACGCGGAGCGCCTCGATCAGCGCGTCCTGCACGGCGTCCTCGGCCGCCGCGAAGTCGGCTCCGCGGCGGACGAGGACGGTGAGCACGGTCGGGGTGAGGCTGCGGAGCAGTGCCTCATCCATGGACGGAGCACTCCGGGATGGTGGGCGGCGCGGTCAGGAACGGACGCACCTCCAGCCACTCGTGGATCGGCTTCCCGCCCGCGCCGGGAGCGGCGGACAGCTCTCCGGCCAGCTCGACGGCACGCTCGTAGCTGTCGACGTCGATGATCATCCAGCCGGCGATGAGGTCCTTGGTCTCGGCGAACGGGCCGTCGGTGACCGGCGGGCGCCCCTCACCGTCGTACCGGACCCACGCGCCCTCGGGGGCGAGCGCCTGACCGTCGACGAACTCGCCGGTCTTCTCCAGCCGGGCCGCGAAGTCGTTCATGTACTGGATGTGCGCGGAGATCTCCTCCGGCGTCCAGTGGTCCATGGGCACGTCATTGACCGCTGCCGGGGCGCCGCGGTAGTGCTTCAGAAGCAGGTACTTGGCCATCGTGGTTCTCCTCGGTGCTGGTGCGGCCCATCCTGGCCGCCTTCACCCCGGGGACGGAGCCGGACGCGGGTTCTCGACATCGCCGCCGAAGTTTTTTCTCAGCGGCTTTCGTTCACTGCCCGACGCGGCCGTCGATGCGTTCGCGCAGGAGGTCGGCGTGGCCGCAGTGCCGGGCGTACTCCGCGATCTGTGCGACCAGGATGTCGCGGAGCTGGACCTGTCCGCCCGGTTCGGGGCCGTAGTCGGAGAAGCCGGCGTTGCGGGTGGCGAGGTCGGTGACGCCGGCCAGGAAGCGGTCGGTGCTCTCGATCTCGGCTCGCCACGCCCGCCAGGCCTCGTCCACGACCGCCTGGTCGGCGACGGCACCGTTGAAGTCACCGTCCCGGTCCTCCTCCGTGCGGTACAGCTTCGGCGCGTCCTCGCCGGCCATCACCCGCCGGAGGTGCCGCTCGTCCTCGGTCAGGTGCCGCACCAGCCCGAGCAGGGACATCGTGGACGGCGGGACGGAACGCCGGGCCATCTGCTCGGCGTTGAGTCCCGCGCACTTCATCTCGAACGTGAGGCGGTAGTTGCGCAGGTAGTCGAGGAGGATGCCGCGTTCGTCGACGGGCTGGACGTCGGTCTCGCGGGGGTCGTCACCGGGGTCGACCCACATGTCGGGATAGACGGTCGCCCGCGTCCACCGCGTCGTGTCCGAGTCTTCTGGCATCGCTGCTTGACCGGTGTGCTCACCTGAGACCATGCGGGCATGGTGGACCGGCGGGAGCGGTGCCGCCACCGAATATCGGGCTGGCGGGGGTCGGACGCCCGTGACCAGGATCCGGTAGCCGAGGGCCCGGCCCTCTGACGGCCTGACTGCCGTGGTGTTCGGTGGACGGCCCACCGTCCGGATCTTCGGCCCGAGCCGGCACGGCGACGGGACGACGGCCGCCATCCGCAAGGCCGACGTCGAGCGGTGCACGTCCCACGGCCGAACAGCGGCTACCGAGGACGCAGTTCCTCGTCCAGGACGCTCGGCCAGTCCCCATGGCCCAGCCCGCCGGCCATGAGGAGATCACGCCAGTCCGTGCGCGCGAGGCGGACCGCCGAGCGAAAGCGGTCCACGTCCCCGTCCGCGATCACCACGGCCGCGGTCAGGAGCCGCTCCGGGCTCTGTAGCGAATCTTCGAGCTCCACCGCCAGCTTCCGCAGGGCCCCCCTCTATCCCTGTGGCGGCGTCGGGGTCCGGGAAATCCCGCCGGATACGGTCTCGCAGTCGATCACTGATCGGCTCCTCAGCCATGCCCTCCCCCTCCACCAGCACCGACGAGGCGGCCCTCAGCCTTTCGCGTCCAGGCGCCGGCCCCGAGATGTTACGCAGGTGCCTGGTCGGGCTCGGTGCCTTCACCGTGATTCCCCGCTGTTCCCCACCCGACAGATCGCTCCATGGCCCAGGGGGCCAATGGGCACGGGGGGGGTTGCTGAGGTTGCCGCATTCCATTGTTGCAGTGCATCAACTTCGAGAAATCTCAGCCCGTAGCGCCTGGTCCGCTAATCGTGTCATTGAGGTTCGGCGTGGGTACATTCGCCTCGTTGACCGTGAAGCTCCCGGAGGACAATGAATGTCGCCCCACGGTTCCGTCAACCCCCCGGCACCTCCTGGTGCGCTGACTCCTCAGCGCCAGATCGAGCATGAGATAGCGACCCTTTTCGAGGAGTATCGGACCTTACGTGAAGAGGTGACACAGCGCGTGGCCTCACGCATGCAGATGATCGGGTTCGCCGGCGTTGTCTCTGCCTTGTTGGCTGTGTCCAAGAAGTTCACCTTCGGCGCCCCGACTGTGTACGTCGCGGTGCTGGTTCTGCTGTTGGCAGTGTTGTGGTTACGTGGATTCAACAGGGCCATTCAGAGGATCGGACGACACTTGCGCACCCTCGAAGCGCGGATCAACGCGCTTGCTGCTCAGGCATGGGGCACGCCTGAAGCACTGCTCACCTGGGAAACCGGGACCCAGAACGCGCGGATGCAAGTACGGGGCGTACCTGGCCAGGTCGGCCGCCTCGGCGGCTGGTATGTGCCGTGAACCTCCTGTCTCCACGTGACGGCGTAGGACAGGATGTGACCCATGGCAACAGTTGTGGCCTTTCACGCCCACCCTGATGACGAGGTGCTCATGACAGGCGGCACGCTGGCGCGTGCTGCTGCGGAGGGGCACCGAGTGGTGATCGTTGTGGCCACCGACGGCTCGACGGGTGAGGTCGGTCAGGGTGAACCACCGCGCCTGGGCGAGCTACGCGCCAGTGCGGCGGTGCTGGGCGCGGCTCGCGTGGTGCATCTGGGGTATGCGGACAGCGGAAACGGACCGGTGTTGTATCCGGATCCGCCGGACCGAGTGCGCTTCACGCGTGCCGATCCGCAGGAAGCCGCCGCGCGGCTGGCAGCGATTCTCCAGGAGGAGAAAGCGCAGGTACTTCTCAGCTACGACGCCAACGGGGGCTACGGCCATCGCGATCACGTCAGGGTTCACGAGGTTGGGAGGCGCGCCGCGTCTTTGGCCGGCGTGGAACAAGTGCTGGAAGCGACCATTCCCCGGGATCTGGTGGCTCGGGTTCTGAAGCTTGTTGACTGGTTGAGACTTCCTGTCCGGCATGACGCCGTGGCTCCCGGCACCGCATACAGTTCACGCGCCGCCATCACGCATCGAGTGAACGTACGCAAATTCGCCAAGCAGAAACAAGCGGCGCTCGCTGCTCACCAGTCACAAGTGAACGGAACTGGTCGGCTGGCGCCAATCATGCGGGCACTGATCCGGATTCCCGCCCCTCTGTTCGGTCTGCTGCTCGGGCGAGAATGGTTCATCAGATCCGCAGAGTCCGGGGCGACCAACCACTCGGATCTCTTCAAAGGTTCACGATGAGGAGCACACACGACTCACCACGGGAAGCCGCCGCGTCTGGCAGAGGCGAAGAGGGCTCCGGCACCGAGGGCGCCATCGCGCTCGAACTCGGGCGAGGTGGCGTCGCTCGCGCCGTCGCCCCTGGCGGCCCAAGCCCAACAACAAGCCCCCTACCAGCGGACAAACCGCAGGTAGGGGGCTTCTTCAGCGCTGCTTACTTCTTCTTGCCCTGGGTCTGGAGGGCCCGTTTTTCGGCCCTGGTCAGCGCGTCACGTACCTCAACTGACCTGCGATTGGGCCGTCGTTGTTTGTCGTCGTTGGTCGTCGTCGGTCGACCCCGGAGGGCCCAGAGAGGGCCCGGCGGTGTGGGCCCGAACTCTCGTCACGAAGAGGAGCAGCCTGCCTGGCGGCCCCGGATCCACGAGGTCGGCGTAGCGACGAGCAGGGGAAGTTCTACGGCGCCCAGGGGGAACGGCTGCCAAGACCGGCCGGATCTGCACGGCCGAATGCGACTTGACCTGCCCAAGGGTCCCATCATCGGGCGCCGCCTACGCCTGGTTGGCCAGCGGTTTGCCGCGCCGCCGGTGGATTGGCGCGGCCAACCCCCGCCAGGAACCCGCGGCTGTCCATCCTCACGGATGGTCGCTTATAGAGGCCGACGCTCGGGCTTCCGCTGCAAGGGCGTCGTCCCCATTCAGGTGAGCACTGGCGGCGGCCATGAAGATGCCCACACGACGGCTGAAGGCGTAGTCGGCCTTTTCGGGGTCGGGCAGCGCAAACGTGCCGGGTGCCGTCGGAGTATCTTGGATCGCCGTTTCGGCATCCTCCTGGTTCTTGCGGGCCTGGTTCATGGCCGTGATGACGAGCTGGCTGACGTGCTTCGGGCCTTCCAGGTGCACCAGCATTGAAGCATCTTGCATGGGCTTGATATCGACAGCGGCTCGGATGCCAGCTGCGAGACGCCGCACTGCTTCGGCGCTCTCCGGATGGGTCGAGGCGGCTGTTTCCCTGGTGGCCAGCGCTACGCACCGTCGCCAGTCCATTTGATCAGCAAAGGAGATGGCGGCGGACAGGAATGCGGCGTATGCGTCGCGCTGGTGTTGGCGGCGCACAGCGTCCACGGTGCCTCGCCCCTGGGCTCGACCGGCGGCGTATGCGGTGACGGCAGCAAGGACTGCGGTCGGGGTGGTTATGAGAGCAGCGATGACGGCAGGGTCCATGCTGGTTGATCCTGCCTGATGTGCCGAACCGCCGGAGGCGTATTCAACCGCTCTGGGTCGGCTCGGTTAGCTGATGTCAGAGCGGCAGAGACCAGCCGAATTCACGCGACGGGATGGGACCCTGACCTGCACATACGGCCCCCCAGAGCAATTCGTCTGGCCCGAGTGGGCCAGAGGATGGCCCTAAGGCTCCGCCCCGGGGAAGTCACGCTGCGAATCGGAGCCGCTCGGGCGCCGGCGTACGGTCCGTGAAGCCGTGATCCGCGACCACTCGGGCCGCCCGCTGTGCAAGCCATCCGGAAACCCGTGGCCCACCGTTGACGGCCGTGCCCTCACAGACAGTGCGAACATGCGTGAATCCCTGCGCGAGGTAGTACCGCTGGAGCCCCTCGTTCGTCGTCCACGCGTCCAGTCGGAGCCACCGAGCACCAGCACGGTACGCGCGGTCACCAGCCCAATCGAGCAAGCGGCCACCGAGGTTCTGCCCGGCGTACTCACGAGCAACGGTGAGCTTGTTGATGAAGAGTGACGGCTCGGTCAGTTCCTCGTCAGTCCACAGCCCCTCTTCGGCCTCTGGGGTAAGCGTGATCGTTCCGGCGGTCGTATGCCCGTCGCGGAGCATGAACACGGTGCCCGCTTCGATCGTGGCCAACAGCTTGTCAGCCGGGTACGGACGGCTCCACTGGTCCGAGCCGAGACCGCGCAACCAAGCTGCCGCCTCCTCCCGGAAAGCCAGCAGCTTGGCCACGTCACGCGGCTCTGCGAGAGAGATGATCACGAGTTCTCGCTTCGGGCGGACAACTCGCCGATCTCGTAGTTCATCCGGTTCAGGTCACCCCGGAACGTTGTGATCGTGCATCGGATGGGCCGATCCGGCGAGTAGCCCGTTCGGGTCCAGAGCATGACCGGCACACCGGCTCCAATCTCCAGCAGACGGGCTTCCTCAGGCGTGGGCATTCGAGCCGCGATCTCGTCGAAGTACCCGACCTGTTCGATACCCCGAGAGGCGAGATACCGCGTCGTGCCCTCGGCAATGTCGCCTGGCTCAGCTAGTCGCGGCGACTCGTCTACCAGCCACGACGGATAGTAGGTCGCCTGTGTGGACCACGGAACGTCGTCCACATAGCGATGACAAAACCGCAATACCGTCTTCGTACTTGGCTCGATCTTCAGGCGCTCAGCGATCTCCTGCGACGCCGGCAGCATTTCCACACGGAACGTCTGGTGTGGCCGGCGGCCCGCGTTTGTCACGTCCGTGTTGTACGCGTCGCCGTTCTGCGGGAAGGTCAGGTTCTCGAAGCGAGACGCGTTGAGCTCGAACACCTCGTGCGACTTGACTTCGTACCCGAGTCCCTGACTGGACGAGATCAGCCCCTCACTGACCAGCAGACTCAGCCCGTTGCGGACGGTGTTCCGCGACGCGTCGAAACGCTGCTGTAGGTCGTTCTCAGAGGGCAGCCGCGATCCAGGCGCATGGGTGCCGTTGACAATCTCGCGGCGCAGGACGTCGGCCACTTGCCGGTACTTCGGCTGCTTGTTCATGGCCCCATCATGACGCACTCGCGCAACTTGTTGGTACATGCAGTTCCTAACCCCTTGACGCATCACTGTCCGTCGGTGCAGCATCACTGCATCAGCTTGTACCAACAAGCTGAGCAGGTGGTGCAACACCTTCGAGTGTGCCTGCCTGTACTGACAGCGCCCGACGGGTCCCGTGAAGACGGGAGCCCCTCTGACCAGGGGTTACCGCGCCCGCCGGTAGCGACCGTTCTTTGAGAAGTGAACAGAGTGCCTCAGGTAGACCGCCCCACCTCCGCGAGCAAGAGGGCGGCGTGCGCGGGTTCTGTCCCGCGTGCGAGTACAGCGCAATTCGACCTTTCCGCGGCTCATCTGCTGCGGCCGGTTGCCTCCGCTGCTCGTCACGCACGAGCAGCGCTGAGGGGAGCCGGATCTACCGACTTCAACGGCGCGCGGCCCCGGTGCTGGAACACCGGGGCCGCTGTTCGGGCCGTTCCACCTGCAAGGGAGAACACGACCCAATGGACCACATCGTCACTGTTCAGGACGCTGTTACCGCGTTCGCCGACTTCATGGAGCCGACGGACGCGGAGCTGGACGCGATCGAGCTGGAGATCCCCGTCATCCTGGCGGAGGTCGACCTCCTGGACGCGCAGATCGTCACCATCGACCGCGCCCCGACCGAGCTGGACGAGCGGCGCATTCGCCGGGCCCGTCGGCGCGTGCTCGCCGCGCACCGCGACCACGTCAACGGCCTGGCCGGGCAGACGGGCGGTGTCGCATGATCCGCATCGTCACCCAATCCCGCATCGAGCAGCTTGAGCACGACTTCCGTGACGCCTGTGAGCTGGCCCGGGAGACCAGCGGGGCGGCTAACGAGGCGTTCGGCCGGCACGTCCGTGAGCTGTACACCGCCACCGACCGCGCCGAGCGGGCGGAAGCGACCACCTCTGAGGTGGGCCAGCTCCTGGCCCGCGCGATGGAGGAGCTGTCCGCCGCGCAGCAGGAACTCTTGCTGAAGGACATCGAGATCCGCCGGCTGCGGGCCGAGCTGGAGGGCGATTCGATGGAGGGGCGGACGCTGACGGTGCTGCTGCACTACGGCGAGCCGCACACCGTCTACGCCTCCCGCGAGGACGCCTACGCCGACACCGCCACCCACGGAGCCTCCCCGGACGGGTGGGTGCCCTCCGGTGAACGCCCCGCCGCCGAGTGCAAGTGGCGATGTGAGGCGTTCATCTACAACGCCGCATCCAACGGCTTCCGCCGCGCGTACGCGCCCGTCCCGAAGCCGATCGGGGAGGCAGCGTGAACAGCGTTCAGACCCGTTCAGCAGAACGTGCCCTGTCGGGCGGTACGTGGCTGATCGTGTGCGGGGCGATGCTCTATTCCATCCTCACGGTCACGCCGCTGATGGCCGAGCACACGGCCGAGGAGTGGGACTGGACGGCGCCGATCCTGCCTCTAGTGGTGGATGCGGCTGTGGTCATCGTGGTCAAGCTCGATGACGTGCTGGCCCGCCTGGGCGGGAACGGCGGACGCTGGCCCATCACGCTGCGCTGGATGACCGGCCTGATGACCCTCGCACTCAATACGGCCGATTCCGCGCTGAAGAAAGACCTGGTCGGGGCGGCTGTCCATTCGGTGGCGCCGCTTCTGCTGATCGTCACTGCAGAGACCAGCCTGGCCTACCGCCGGGCCATCGCCCGCGCCGTGACGGCCCTGGAAGCCAAGGAGCAAGCCGAGCAAGAACGCCGGGAGCGGGTGGCCCATGAGCGCGCCGAGCAGGCCCGTGCAGAGGCGCGGGAGGAGCGCGAGCACGCCGCGCAGTTGGCGCGTGAACAGCGTGAACACGAAGCCCGCATCGCCCGCGAGACAGCAGAGCGGGAGGAGCGGCAGCGCCGCGAGGAGCGGGAGGCCCGGGAGCGGGCTGAGGCTGCCGAGCGGGAGGCCCGTGAACGCCGTGAACGCGAGCGTGAACAGCGTGAACAAGAGCAGCTCGCGCTTGAACAGCAGGCCCGGGAACGGGCCGAAGCCGAGCAGCGTGAGCGCGTCGAGCAGGCGGAGCGTGAACGCCGTGAACGCGAGGAGCGGGCCGAGCGTGAACGCGCCGTGCTACTGGAGCGTGGCCCGGCGGAGAGCAAGCTGCCGGAGGATGAGGCGCGCCGGATCGTGGCCGCCGCCTTCGCAGCGAACCTGTCGGTGCGGCAGGCGGCGGAACTGTGCGGCTGGTCGGTCGGCTGGGTCTCCCACCGCTACGCCGAGCACCGCGACCCCGCCGCCGGCGGTCGTGCTGATCTCGCCATCGCGGGTCAGTGATGGGCGCCTTACCCGTCTACCCGTGGAAGTTCGCGCCGGATGGCCTGGCCACTCGCCGTCAGCTCCGTGCGAAGGGGCTGCGGCCCGGCGGACAGGACGTGGCCGCTCAGCTCGAACGCCCCCGCAGACGGCGTGAACCGCTGGTCGCCTACCTCTACCGCGTCGAAGACGCCAAGCCGGTACGTCCCATGACGCCGGCGAGGTGGGTGGCCCTGGCTAAGGCCAACACCGCCCGCCGCACCTGCCCGTCCTGCCAGCTCGATGCGGGATACGTCCTCCCGACCTCACTCGGCATGTGCGTCACCTGCGCCTACCCCGAAGAATCCGCCGCCTGACCTGCGGCGACCCCTGAGACGGAGATCTGTCGTGAAGACCACTGTGGGCACGCACAAGCTGCCCGGCTACGGCTCCACCCTCCGCACCGCGAAGAAACTGACCGAGCAAGCCGTCAAGCTCGTGAGCCGTTCGGTGTCCGGCCGCATGCCGGACGTGGAAGTCGTCCTGACCACCGAGCGCGCCATGCCCGAACTGATGGTCGCCGCTGATATCGCCCTGGCCGGGGCCGTCGACCGCCGCGCCCTCAACCGCGCAACGCGGGAGGCCAAGCGCACCGCCCGCGAGGTGCAGGCAGCGGCGATCCCGCGCCCGGACGGCTCGACGCTGATCCTGATCGACGCCGACAAGCACCCGACCCCGGCGGACTTCGCAGTGACGCTCGTGCACGAGCTGGTGCACGCCATGCAGTTCAGCCGCAAGGGCGTGCTGGAACGGATCGTGCGCAACACCCGGGCCAGGCTGGGCATCGAGCGACAGTCCCGCCGCCAGGCCCGCGAGTACGAGCAGCTGGTGGAGCTGGACGAGAACGAGGCGCACAGCCGCGAGTACCTCGCCGAGAAGCTCGTCCCCGGCGCCCGCGCCGCCGCCTGAACCCCGCACTGCGCCCGGGGGTGGCCTCTCGTCTGCCAGGACCAGGCCACCCCCGGTCTCTCCCTCAACGCCCGCCCCTGATCGGGGCAGTCAGGAGAACCCTCAGCATGTCCGACAACGTCGTACGCCTCCACAAGACCCCCGAACCTGCTCCTCAGGACGCGCCGGTGACCACGCTCACCGTGGTGACCGACCCGGCCGCCCCGGCCCCGGTGCCGCTGTGGGTGCGCTCCGGGCGGGCCGTGAAGCGCGTCGCCACCGACGAGCGCACCACGACCGCACTTCGTGCGGTGGCCCGCCATGGGATGTACACGTTCAACGGGGGCCGGATCGTGGCCCGCCGCACCTGGGATGGGCGCACCGGCTCTCGCTACGAACGCATGATCCGGGCTGCGGAAGCCGCGGGGAACCACGAGCTGGCTGAGGAGTGGGAGGAGCGGTTGCAGCGCTTCCGGGATGCCCGGCACCGTCGCCGCATGGACCTGCTCACCTCGCCCGTCGACGTGGCCAAGGGCGCCGCCATCGGCACCGGGATGAGCATCGGAACCCTGGTCGCCCTCGGCATCGTGATGGCCCTCAACACCAAGGACGTCGCCGACGTCATCACGCCGCTGACTGCGGTGATCGAGTTCATCGGCCTGCTCATCACCATCGTCCAGGTGGTCTGGCCCTACGCCGTCACCCTCGGCCCGCTGTTCGCCCTGCTCGCACTGTGGTCGGTCGGCCGCAAGCAGCAGGCCGCACCCCAGTGGGCATTGCCCGACAGCGTCCGCAACGGGGAGGGGGAGCCGATCACGCCGTCCATCGTGGTCAAGGCCCTGCGCGACCTCGGCGTGCCCGCGCTGCGCAACGCCATCAAAGAGATGGGCGACGCCGGCGCTTCGATGCTCGGACCGATCCGCATCGCCGGATGCGGCGTGGAAGTCGACGTAACCCTCCCTTCCGGGGTGTCGACGGTGGAGGTGCAGAACAAGCGCCGGAAGCTTGCCGAGAACCTGACCCGGCACGAGCACGAGGTGTTCATCACCATCCCCCAGGCCGCCCGCACGGTGCGGCTGTGGATCGCCGACTCCGGGGCGCTGGACGAGCCGATCGGCCCGTCCCCGCTGGCCGTCGACGAGTCACTCACCGCCGACTACGCCAAGGGCCGCGCCCCCTGGGGCCAGGACCTGCGCGGGGACGCGGCTCTGCTGAGCCTGTATCAGCGGATGCTGCTGGTCACGGGCCTGTCCAACCAGGGCAAGACGGCCGCGCTGCGGGCGCTCGCGCTGTGGCTCGCCTTTGACCGCACAGCCGAGTTCCGCATCGCCGACCTCAAGGGCGTGGGCGACTGGGCCATGTTCGATGGCCTGGCCACGGTGCTGATCCAGGGTCCCACCGATGAGCACGTGATCGAGGCGACCGAGATGGTCGAGGACGGCGTCGAGGAGATGAACCGCCGTCTCCAGGCCCCGCCCGGCACCGCCTTCCCGCCGCTGATCCTGCTCGTGGACGAGGCGCAGGTGGCGTTCATGTGCCCCGCCAAGGACGAGCAGAAGCGCCCCTACGGCGGGTCCCGGAACGAGTCCCGGTACTTCATGGCCTGCCGGAAGGTCCACAACCAGGGCCGTGCGGTCAACGTGCTGCTGTGGCAGGGCACGCAGGACCCCACCGACCAGAACCTTCCCAAGCTGGTCCGCGAGGGCGCCCACACCCGCGCCTCCCTCGCCCTGGGCACCGAGTCACAGGCCCGCATGGCGCTGGGGGACAAGGCCGTCGACGGCGGCGCCGCCCCTCACCTACTGCGCCAGGGCCTGGACAAGGGAACCCTGGTCGTCGCCTCCGACGGCATCGACATCCCGGCCGGTCAGGCGTCCATCACGGTGCGCACGCACTACATCAGCACCGACGACGCAACCGAGATCGCCGAGCGGGCCAAGGCCCTGCGCGACGGGGTCACCACCCTGCACGTCATCGAACGGGGCGAGGAACGCGACCACCTCGCCGACATCGCTTCCGTCCTCGGCAACGCCTCCCGCGTCCTGACCGCCGACGTCCTCAAGCGGCTCTCCGCGCTCAGCGAGGACACCTACGGCCGGTGGACCCCCGGCGACCTCAAGCGCGTGCTGGAGGACGTCGACGCCGAGCCCTACAAGTCCGAGGGCCGCATGGTCGTCGGCCGCGACCGCGTCGCCCGCGCCCTCGCCAACCGCAACAACGAGGGTTCCGCTTCCGTCGGCGAATGACAGGGAGCCGACCCCCAACGGGCCGGGGAGGCAGGGAGAACTCCCTACACGCCTCCCTGACCCGCCTCCCCCGCCCTGAAGTGCGCAAATGATCACTCAGGGAGGCAGGGAAGCGCGCAGACCAGACCCCCGAAACACCCCTCCACAACGCCCCCGCCAGGGGGTGTCCCCGCCTCCCCGACCACGTACCGGAAGGGATTCCGCATGTACCCCGACCACACCCACCAGCCGCCCGCCGAACGGGCCATAGAGGTGCACCAGCCGACCCCGCTCCCGCCCGCCGTCACCGTCCCGGCACCGGTCGTGCAGGCGCAGCCGGGCAGCATCCCCGCGGTGGCGAGCATCGTCCTGCCCGACGGCCGCGTCGTCACCGGCTACGCCATCAACCCCGTCCAGCCCGAGCCGGTCGCGGCCAAGCCGGCCGTGTCCCGCACGGCCGTGAACGTCGCCCTCGGAGGCGTCGGGTTCCTCGCCGTGTGCGGCGGGCTGATCCTGCTCACCTCGTTCATCGCCGCACTCACCGCTTTCATCACCCAACTCATCACCCTGGCCGCCGTCATCTTCGGCGGATGGATCGCTGTGCAGCTCTTCAGCGCGAGCAGCCACCACGGCGGGACCACGGTCAACATCCGTAAGGCCACGTTCAAGCGCAACCACTTCCACAGCTAGCTGCGCCAAGGGCGGCCCCCTTCCGCCAAGAACGCGGGGCCGCCCTTGCCTAACCAGCACCCCAACAAGGAACTGGAGACAACCCAGCATGACGCAACCCGCTACCTTCCGGCGAGTACACGGCCGTCGGCCGCGCTTACTGGATCTGTACTGCTGCCAGGGCGGCGCCGGCAAAGGCTACGACGACGCCGGGTTCAACGTGACCGGCGTCGACAAGACGCCCCAGCCCCGCTACCCCTTCCGGTTCGTGCAGGCAGACGCGATCGCGTTCATCCTGGAACACGGGGCCGCGTTCGACTTCATCCACGCCTCACCGCCCTGCCAGCACGACACCGAGTGCCAGCGCATCCAGGGCAACACCCACCCCGACCTGATCGCCCCGACCCGCGCGGCGCTGGAGACGACCGGCCGGCCGTGGGTCATGGAGAACGTGCGCGGCGCGGTGCCCAAGCTGCACGCTCCCGTGATGCTGTGCGGGCAGATGTTCGGCCTGGCCAACTACCGGCACCGGTACTTCGAGACCGGCGGCGGCTTCACCCTGGCCCAGCCCGGCCACCCCGCACACCTCGTACCGCAAGCCAAGATGGGCCGCCCCGTTCCGCCCGGCCACTACGGGCAGTTCGTCGGCAACTTCTCCGGCGTCGACCTCGCCCGTCGCGTGCTCGGGGTGCCGTGGATGAACCGCGACGGCATCCGCGAATGCATCCCCCCGGTCTACACCGAGCACATCGGGCACGCCGCACTCACCCTGCTGACCGCAACCGGTCTGGAGGCTGCCGCATGAACACGCTGCCCGATCCCCTGCGTACCGCACTGATGTTGGCTGCTACCGGCGTGCCGGTGCTGCCCCTGCGCGCGGGAAAGGCGCCATTCGGCAACTGCCGTGCCTGCGCGAACAACGCCTGCGGCGGCCGGCCGAACATGAAAAGCGCGGGCCCCTGCCGCTGCCCCGGCGTCTGCCACGCGTGGGCCGCCGCCACCACCGACCCGGACGTCCTCACCTCACCGGCCTGGACGGCCGCATGGCGCCGGGCCGTCTGCGTCGCCTACCACCCCGGCGCCGCCGGGCTGACCGTGGTCGACCTCGACGACGCGGCAGCCGTCGCATGGGCCCGCGAGACCCTGCCCGCCACACGGGCCGTGCAGACGACGCGCGGTGAGCACTGGATCTACCAGGGCGCCATGACATCGCACAACGCGGTCCGGCCCGGGGTCGACATCAAGTCGACGATGGCATACGCACGATGGCTCGGGCCCGGCACCGGCACCATGACCGACCTGCCCGACCTCGTCCGCGCGCTGGCCTTGAAGGGGCCCTCCCCGTCCCTGCCAGCGCCCTGTTCCATCTCCGCGCCCGTACGGTCCGGCGGCGGCCAGTGCCCGCACCGCACGCCCGCCTTCCTGGAACGCGGCATCGCCATGGCCGAGCAGCGCATCACCGCCGCCCGCACCGCGATCCACGCCACCGTCTACCGGACGTTCCTCGCCGTGCTGTCCACGCACGGCCGGTGCGGCTGCCTCACCGACGCCCACATCGGGCGGCTGTTCACCGCCGCGCAAGCCAAGGGCGAATCCCCCCGGCACTGCACCGACGCGTGGACCAACGCCCTGACCACGTTGGGACTGTGACATGGCCGACGACGAGAAGAATCCCGCCCGCGAGATCATCACCGACTACGCGCAGGCGCACTTCCGCTACTTCCGCACCGCCGACGGAACCGTATACGCGCAGCGCAACGGCCACCCCGTGGCCCGCCCCATCCGCTCCCAGGGCACGACGGGCAGCCACCGGCAGGAACTCATGGTCGGCCTTTTCAAGGACGGGCTCGGCGTATTCAACGGAACCGCACTCAAGGAGGCGTTGGACCTGATCGAAGCACTAGCGCTCACCGAGGACGTGCAGCCCGTACACATCCGCGTCGCCCCCGGATTCGACGGGGCGACGTGGCTGGACCTGGGCCGCGCCGACGGCCAGTCCGTCCGCATCCACCCCACCGGCTGGGACATCACCGTCCCCGACCCGCGTGAGGTGTGCTGGCGCCGCACGCAGCTCACCGGCGAACTCCCCCTGCCGGTCAAGAACACCGACGGCAAGGGCATCGATCTGCTGCTCAGGCTGTGCAACTTCGCCACCGCCGAGACCGAGTGCCTGGCCATCGCGTGGCTGGTCGGCTGCCTCGGTCCATCCGTGCCCGTCCCCGCCCCGTTCCTCACCGGGCCGCAGGGCGCCGGCAAGTCCACCGGCGGCCGGATGCTCGTGCGCATCATCGAGGGCATGACCGGCGACCTGCGCCGAGCCCCGAAGGACGAAGAGAACCTGCTCGCAGCCGTGGCCGCCGGATGGGTCACGGCCCTGGACAACCTTTCCCACATGAGCCCGGACCTGTCCGACGCGATGTGCTGCATCGTCACCGGCGCCGAGAACGTCAAGCGCGCCCTGTTCACCGACGGGGACGTGTTCCGCGTCGGCTACCGCCGCCCCCTGCTCCTGACCGGTATCGACGTCGGAGTCATCCGCCCCGACCTCGCCGAACGGCTGCTGCCGCTGCGGTTGGAGCGGCCCCGGGTGCGGCGCACCGAGGACGAGCTGTGGACGGAGTACGCGGAGGTGCTGCCCGTCGTCCTCGGCTCGCTCCTGGACCTGACGGTCAAGGTCCGTGCGGTGGAGGCAGAGACCCCGACCGATCTGCGCATGGCCGACTTCGCGCACCTGTGCGCGCAGCTCGACGCCGCCACCGGTCTCGGAGCGCTCACCGCCTACAGGGCGAGTTTGGACGACCTGAACGACGACGTGATCGAGGGTGACCTGCTGGCGCAGACCGTGTTGCAGCACGCCGCCGGTCTCGAAGCGGGCGCGGAGCAGCGGATGACGTCCACGGAGTGGCTGCACTGCCTCAGCCGCGTCTACACGGGGGAAGACTTCCGTCCCCTGCCCAAGGGCTGGCCCACCACCGGCAAGGTGCTCTCCGACCGGCTCAAGCGCCTACAGCCGACCCTCGCCGCACGTGGCGTCCTCATCGACTCCGGCCGCACCCGCGAGGGCCGCTTCATCCTGATGACCCGCTCCCCGGCCGCCCCGCCCTCGCACGAGCAGCAGGCGTTCTGACCTGTGCCGCCGCGCACGAGCAAGAGGAGCACCACCGGCCAGGCGTGCTCCTCTTGCTGTTCGGCGGCGCCGCCGCCCTGCGCTGGACGCGCCGCGCAGCGGCTCCTTCTTCACGTCCTGAGCGGCACTGCACCACCACAAACACCCGCTCTTTTTCCTAAGTAGGGGAACGCTGCGTCACAGCGTCACACGGCACCCCGAAAACAGCGGGTGACCTGCGCAGACGGGGCGTGACGCAGACGCTCCCGACTGCGTCACGCCGCGTCACCTGCGTCACGCGTGACGGACAGCCTGCGTCACGCGTGACGCACCCCCACCCCTCTGCGTCACCCAAAATCCGCAGGTCAGAAGCCTGAGTGACGCAGGTGACGCTGTGACGCAGAAATCCCCACCTCGGACACACGCTGAGTCCGAGACCCCCAAAGCCAACGCGACTCAACCTCTGAGGACTCCATGAGCCGACCTGGTTCCGCTCAACCCGACCCCCGCGCCACCCTCCGCAGCGATCTCCCCGACCGGTACCTCAAGCCCGACGACATCGCCGAGATCTTCGGCGTCCCCCTCGAAACCGTCTACCAGTGGCGCAGGAAGCGCACCGGTCCCCCCGGCTTCCGCGTCGGCAAGCACGTGCGCTATGACCCCGCCGAAGTGGGGGCCTACGTGACTCAGCTCAAGAACGTCGACGGCGTCGCGGCCTGACGCAACCTCGCACACCACCAGGGGTGGCCGTTGAACGGCCACCCCTGATCCATGCTGAGAAGGGACTCCGCCTCCGATGGCAGGCAGCATCCAAGACCGCTGGTACAAGACCCAGACCGACACGAACGGCAAGACCGTCCGAATCAAGACCGAGCGCTATGGGACCGGCCTGCGCTACCGGGCTCGCTACTTCGCGCCCGACGGGAAGCGCAAGGGCAAGTCGTTCCCCGACGGACAGAAGCGACTCGCCGAGCAGTGGCTGAGCAAGGTCACGGCGGACGTCGCCCGGGGCGACTACATCGACCCGAACGCGTCCCGGACGTCGTTCCAGGAGTTCGCGGAAGGCTGGCTCGCGAGCCAGAGCGGAGACCCGAACACCCGCGCGTCGATGCAGTCTCAGCTCAAGCTGCACGCCTTCCCCCGCATCGGGTCACGGCCCCTGGGGTCCTTCCAACCCAGCCACATCCGCGAGTTCGTGACACAGCTCGAAGCGTCCGGCATGTCGGGCGCATACGCCCGTGTGATCTTCTCCAACGTCCGGGCCGTGCTCTCTGCGGCCGTAGAGGACGGCTACCTTCGCCGAAACCCGTGCAACTCGCG
Source organism: Streptomyces luteogriseus (assembly GCF_014205055.1). Classification (NCBI taxonomy): domain Bacteria; kingdom Bacillati; phylum Actinomycetota; class Actinomycetes; order Kitasatosporales; family Streptomycetaceae; genus Streptomyces; species Streptomyces luteogriseus. The sequence goes on along the minus strand of NZ_JACHMS010000001.1, from coordinate 4,680,055 downwards.
CACGGTGACGCTCCCCGAGATGGGCATGCGCCGGGTCGTCCCCTGGGAGCCGGGACGCGTCTTCGCCATGCGGGCCGCCATGGTCGAACGCTTCCGGCCCATGGTGGACATGGGCGCCGGCTGCGGCCTACGGCAAGGCGAGATCCTCGGACTCTCCCTGGATGAGCTGGACTTCGACAGCGGCACCCTGCATGTGGTGCAGCAGCTCAAGCTCAGCCTGAGTAAGGCCGTGTTCGCGCCCCCGAAGGGCGGCAAGCTCCGTGACGTCCCGCTGCCCGATCCCGTGGCGGAAGCACTCAAGGAGCACATCAAGCGCTTCCCGCCCGTCGAGATCACGTTGCCCTGGATGCGGGCGAACGGCCAGCCCGTCACCAAGCGGCTGATCTTCACCGGGCCCAACGGCGGCCACGTCTGGCGCACCTCGCTGAATGAGGACCATTGGAAGCCCGCCCTGGCCTCCGTGGGCGTCATCCCGAAGGCCAAGAGCCGGGAGCACACCGCCGCGCGCGAGCACGGCATGCACGCCCTGAGGCACTTCTACGCGTCGGTACTGCTGGACGCGGGCGAGAGCATCAAGGCCGTGAGCGAGTACCTCGGGCACTCCGACCCGGGACTCACGCTGAAGGTGTACGCGCACCTCATGCCGAGCAGCCGCGACCGGGCCCGGAAGGCTCTCGGTCAAGCACTCCGCCCGCCGCAGGACCCGCCGCGCTGAGGTCCCACAGAGGGCCCAGGCCGTGAAAATGCCCCCGCCCCGCGCCGTCTGCGCAGGTCGGGGGCATGATCACGAACCCTACTTCTTCTTGCCCTGGTTCTTGACCGCCTCGATGGCCGCTGCCGCCGCTTCGGGGTCCAGGTACGTGCCGCCCGGGTTGAGCGGCTTGAAGTCGGCGTCGAGTTCGTAGGAGAGCGGGATGCCCGTGGGGATGTTGAGCCCCGCGATGTCCGCGTCGGAGATGCCGTCCAGGTGCTTGACCAGGGCGCGGAGCGAGTTGCCGTGGGCCGCGACCAGGACCGTGCGGCCGGTCAGCAGGTCGGGGACGATCGCGTCGAACCAGTACGGGAGCATGCGGACGACGACGTCCTTCAGGCACTCCGTGCGCGGCCGCAGCTCCGGCGGGAGGGTCGCGTAGCGCGGGTCGGCGAACTGGGAGTACTCGGCGTCGATGTCGAGCGCCGGGGGCGGGGTGTCGTAGGACCGGCGCCACAGCATGAACTGCTCCTCGCCGAACTCGGCGAGCGTCTGGGCCTTGTCCTTGCCCTGGAGAGCGCCGTAGTGGCGCTCGTTGAGGCGCCAGCTGCGGTGGACCGGGATCCAGAGGCGGTCGGCGGATTCCAGGGACAGCTGCGCCGTGCGGATGGCGCGCTTCTGGAGGGACGTGTGCACGACGTCGGGGAGCAGGCCGGCGTCCTTGAGCAGCTCGCCGCCGCGCGTCGCCTCCTTCTCGCCCTTCGCGGTGAGGTTGACGTCCACCCAGCCGGTGAACAGGTTCTTCTCGTTCCACTCGCTCTCGCCGTGGCGGAGGAGGATCAGCTTGTACGGTGCGTCGGCCATGCCTCAGAGCGTAATCCACGCTTTCGCCCGTTCGCGTGGCTGCCCGGCAGGCGGACGTTTGACCGGATCTGTTAATCGAGTGGCCCCCGGCGACCGGCGGCTTGTAATTTGCGCATGCGGTCGGCGCCGCTTACAGGCGCCGCGAGCGCTGCTCAGCCGGCGCCGCCGACGCCTTGTTGCCTCCGGGGGGATCCATGCCGTACGCCCTGCGTGCCCGACGCGCCGTCCGGGAGACGGTCTCCGGTCTCCCCCGCGAGTTCTGGTGGCTGTGGACCAGCACGCTGGTCAACCGGCTCGGCGCCTTCGTCGCCACGTTCATGGCGCTGTACCTGACCCTCGACCGCGGCTACTCCGCCACGTACGCCGGTCTGGTCGCCGCGCTGCACGGGCTCGGCGGGGTGGTCTCCTCGCTGGGCGGCGGGGTGATGACCGACCGGCTGGGCCGGCGGCCGACCCTGCTGATCGCGCAGTCCTCGACCGCCGCGTCCGTGGCACTGCTGGGGTTCGTGCGCGACCCGGTGGCGATCGCCGGTGTCGCCTTCCTGGTCGGCATGGCGAGCAACGCCTCGCGGCCCGCCGTGCAGGCGATGATGGCCGACATCGTCCGGCCCGAGGACCGTATCCGCGCCTTCTCCCTCAACTACTGGGCCATCAACCTCGGCTTCGCCGTCTCCTCCATGGCCGCCGGGTTCATCGCCGAGGTCAGCTACCGCGCCGGGTTCCTGATCGAGGCGGGGATGACGATGCTCTGCGCGGTCCTCGTCTTCCTGCGGCTGCCGGAGTCCAAGCCCACCGCGACGGTGGCGGAGGCGGCGGCTCCCCGGGACGACTCCGTCAGCCTGCGCACCGTCCTGCGCGACGGTCCGTTCATGAGCGTCGTCGGACTGTCCTTCCTCGTCGCGCTGATCTTCCAGCAGGGGGCGGTGGGGCTGCCGGTGGCGATGGGCGAGGCCGGTTTCACTCCGGCCGAGTACGGCATGGCCATCGCCGTCAACGGCGTGCTGATCGTCGTCCTCCAGATCCCGGTCACCCGCTTCATCCAGCACCGTGACCCCCGCCGGCTGCTGGTCGTCTCGTCCGTCCTCGCCGGGTACGGCTTCGCGCTCACCGCCTTCGCGGGGTCGTTTGGGGTCATCGCGCTCACGGTGTGCGTGTGGACGCTGGCCGAGATCGTCAACGCGCCGACGCAGACGAGTCTGGTCGTACGGCTGTCCCCGGTGCACGGGCGCGGGCGCTACCAGGGCATGTACACGATGTCCTGGTCCGTGGCCGCCCTCGTCGCTCCGCTGCTGTCCGGGTTCGTCATCGACCGGTTCGGGGCGGAGTGGCTGTGGGGGCTGTGCGCGCTGGTGGGGACGGTGGCCGGGGTGGGATACGCCGTGTTGATGCGGCGGGTGTCGGAGGAGGGGGAGAAGAAGGAGACGGACAAGGACCAGGACCAGGAGGAGACGAGGACGGCGGACGGGGTCCTTGGGGTGGCGGACGGGGTGAGCGGGGAAAGCCGGAGCAGCGGAACGCTGTGACCACACGGCACCCGGAGCTCCTCTCCGGACGCCGGTGGCGAGAGACGGACCCGCCGGGGCGGCGTCGTCTCCTGGCCCGTCACATCGGCAGGGAGTACAGCCGCACTCGCCCGGAGATCCGGGGCGCGGTCTCGTGCAGGGGCGTCACCATCGTGCACAACGGCATGGTCACCGGAGCGGAGCCGGGTTGCTCGACGAGTACGTCCGTGTCGAGCGGATGCCAGCCGAGGCGTTGATACAGCGGCACGAGGGGCGACCGGCAGAACAGGAGCGCGTGGGCGGGACCCTGCGTACGAGCGTGGTCGAGGGCCGCCGCCAGCACGAGCCGGGCCAGGCCCCTCCCCCGTACGTCGGGCGCCACGGCCACTCCGCCCACTCCCATGACCTCTGTCTCCACGTCCCCGATCGCGACCGGCAGCCGCAGCAGACCGGCGTGTGCCACCAGTCGGCCGTCGAGCCGGACGCCGAAGTGATCCTCCTTGGGGAGCCAGGTCAGACCGGTCCCGGCAACGCCGAAGGGATCGTCGCCGGGGCCGAGGATCTCGTCCTGGTCGGTCTTCGTGTAGCTGGGGAGCCGCGTGACGGCCGGGGCCGTGGGGGGCTGGTTCGCAGGCATACCGGAATGATGATCCGGCATACCGGAACCATGCCCCGGGCCGCGCGGCCGGCTCTGGCAGGTCTCCTCCTGGCCATCGGCGAAGCTCGACCGTCGGCTGGGTCCCGGACGACTTCTCCGGGCCGCCCCCGGACAGGCCGGGGATGTAAACCGTTCCCTACAGAGCTGGAACCCCCGGAAGCCGGTCGCGCGCTGCGGACCATAGGCCCCGGCACTGACAACAGGGCTCCGGGCGCCGAGGCGTCCCCGTCCCGGGGCGGCCGCGCTACCCGTCCATGAAGCCGAGCTCCGTGTCCGGCCGGCACTGCGGGCAGGCCTTGACTCCGTCGGCGAGGGCGCGCCGGGCATGGTCCCGGTCGACGCCCTTGCTGCGCCGGCCCGCGTTCCAGCAGCCGCCGACGTGGACGTACACGGCTTCGTGTCCGGACAGGCCGCGTTCGATCAGCCAGTCCGGCACGGGCGGCCGGGCCAGGAGGCCGCGCCGGTGTTCGGCCTGGCGGCGTTCCTCGTCCGCGATCCAACGGCGGGTGCGTGCCAGGTCGCGCGCCTGCACGCGCTCCAGGAAGCGGAGCAGCGCGAGCCGCGACTCTGGATCGTTCATGCGTTCGATTTTAGGTCAAGCGGCGGCCCGGTCCGACGTACGCGGCCATGTCCGATGCATCGCGAGCCATGGGATCGACACACGCCGACACGTCTGCGCGCCCCACGTCTGCGCCGACGGCGCGCGGAGGCTACCTCCGAGGTAATCGACACAATTCGGACACCCCGGCAGGCTGGGTTCCATGACGCCCACCGACACCGCCGAAGCCACCCGCTCCACCGTCCGGAGGTTCCTCGAACTCCGTCTCGCCGGTGACACCGAGGGGCTCACGGACCTCTTCGCCGACACCGTCGACTGGATGCTCGCCGAGAACCCCGCCGTGCCCTGGATCCGGCCCCGGTCCACCGCCGCCGAGTGTGCGGCGCAGGCCGGCGACCTGGCCCGCCACACCATCCCCGAGGACGCCCGCGTGTCCGTCGACACGATCCTCGTCGACGGGACCGACGCCGTGCTGACCGGGCACCTGTCCGGGACGGTCCGGGCGACCGGCAAGTCCTTCTCGGGTCCCTTCGCGCTACGGCTCACGGTCGAGGACGGACGGATCACCCGGCACCACCTGTACGAGAACAGCGTGTCGATCGCCGCGGCCTGCACGCCCTGACGCCCGGCGCGTGGCTCACCGGCGCCGCGGCGAGAACCCCATCCCCCCAACCCCGCCGTTTCCGAGTCACCCGCCGACGTCACCGGTCGACGTCACCGGTCACCACCCGGACGTACTGCCGTCCGTCCTCGTCCCGTACGACCACGCCCAGCCGCAGCAGTTCCCCGCGCAACTCCCGGGCCTCCTCGGCGTCGTCCTCGTCCCTGCGGGCCAGGGCGCGGGCCCGCAGCAGGGCGTCCGCGCCCGGGGGCAGGCCGGGGGTGCCGGGGACCCAGCGGCGGAACTCGGCGCGGTGCGGGTCCTGCCCCGCCCAGGTGTGGCCGTGGGCGGTGAGGGCGTCGGCGAGGCGCTGCCAGTTCAGGCCGCAGCGCTCCCGCGCCAGTTCGAGACCGCTCGGGCCGAGCAGTACGAGCTGCTTGCCGTCGCGGAAGAACACGGCGATCTCCTCGCGGGTGAACTCCTGGGCGCTGTCCCGGATCGTCAGGGTCACGTGGGTGTCGCCGACGCGGACGGACAGCGACTCGTGGACCGCCGTGAAACCGAGCAGCAGCCCGCCGAGCACGCCCACCGCGATCGTGCCGAGGGTGCGGGCGGGCTCCGGCACCGAGGTCAGCAGTTCGGCCGGGCCTTCGAGCGGTGCCCAGGGCAGGGCCAGGAGCAGCCGGGCGAGGAGCGGGAGCAGGGCGCCGGCCACGGCACCGCAGGCGGCGCAGAAGAGCACGATGGCCCAGGCCGACTCGGCGAGTTCGGTGGCTGCGCCCACCCGCTGCCGGGAGCTCTTCCGCATGGGAACGTTTCTGGCTTCCTCCATGGCACGAGTCTCTTCGGAAGCCGTCCGCCCTGTCGTCGGCCGTTGGTCTACGCGCCCGCGACTTTGGTCGTCCTCCCACCCCGGCCCAGCCCGATCCCGTCCGATCCCGTCTCACGGGTGCATCCGCGCCCCCTTCACCACCTTGTCCACCGCGTTCTTCGGGCCGTACACGGCGAGCCCCACGAGGTCCAGGTCCGCGGTCGGCACGGCCCGTACGGCGGCGCGGTTGTCACGGTCGTGGCCCGTGGCGAAGAGGTCGGAGGTGAAGACCGCGCGGGGCAGGGCGCGGGAGAGGGCACGGGCGTGGGCGGTGGTCAGGGTTTCCTTGGTGGCCTCGAAGACCATGACCGGCTGGCGGAACATGGGGAGGTAGGGCACGCCGTCCGCGTCCTCGTAGGGCTCGCCGATCACCTCGGGAAGCTGTGTCCCCAGGCCGCTGACCAGGAACGATGTCACATTGAGGCGCTGCCAGGGCTCCAGGTCGGAGCGCAGCAGTACGGCGATCTTCGTGTCGAAGCGGATCGGCTCCGGGGAGGGTGCGGTGTCCATGGTCCGAGCGTGCCCGGCAGCATTCACCGGGGTCTTGTACGTTCTTTGCATGGCCTCCGAGTCCTCCCGGATCGTCTCCGCCTGGCGGCCCGCCGTCCCGGGTGTCGTCGAGGTCTTCCACGCGCGGTTCACCGAGTACGCGTATCCGATGCACGTCCACGACGCCTGGACGCTGCTGATCGTCGACACCGGCGCCGTACGGTACGACCTCGACCGGCACGAGCACGGCACCCCGCACGACACCGTGTCGCTGCTGCCGCCGCACGTGCCGCACAACGGCTCCCCCGTCACCCCGGAGGGCTTCCGCAAGCGGGTGCTGTACCTGGACGGGACGCACCTCGGGGACGAGTTGATCGGAGCGGCCGTCGACCGGCCCGATCTGCGCGATCCGCTGTTGCGGCGCCGGGTGGGGCAGTTGCACGGCGCGCTGGGGCGGCCCGGTGAGGAACTGGAGTCCGAGAGCAGGCTGTTGTTCGTCGGGGAGCGGTTGCGCGGGCACCTGCGGGGCGTCGGCGACCCCGCTTCCGCGCGGCCGGCGGATCCCGTTCTCGCGCGGCGGCTGCGCGAGTTGCTGGACGAGCGGATCGTCGAGGGCGTCGCGCTGCGGGAGGCCGCCGGGCTGCTCGGCGCCCATCCCGCCCATCTCGTACGGGCGTTCAGCGCGGCCTACGGCATCGCCCCGCACCAGTACCTGACGTCCCTGCGCGTGGGGCGCGCCCGGCGGCTGCTGCTGGAGGGGCGCTCACCGGGCGATACGGCGGTGGCGGCCGGGTTCTACGACCAGTCGCACCTCACCCGGCACTTCCGCAGGCTGGTGGGGGTGCCGCCGGGGCGCTACAAGGCGGGTTAGCGCTCGCTGGGTGAGGCCGGCGGGGTTCAGCGCTCGGGGCGCTGGGTGAGGTGGACGGGGTTCAGCGCTCGGGGCGCTGGGTGAGGTGGGCGAACGCGTCCAGGTTGCGCGTGGACTCACCCCGCGACACCCGCCACGCGTACTCCTTGCGGATCGCCGAGGCGAAGCCCAGCTCCAGCAGGGTGTTGAAGGCGCCGTCGGAGGCCTCCAGGACCTGGCCGAGCAGCCGGTCGAGCTCGTCGGGGGTGACGGAGGGCAGGGAGAGGCGGCCGGTGACGTAGACGTCGCCGTGCTGGTCGACGGCGTAACTCACGCCGTAGAGCTTGAGGTTGCGTTCCAGCAGCCAGCGGTGGACGCCCTGCTCGTTCTCGTCGGGGTGGCGGATGACGAAGGCGTTCAGCGACAGGGAGTGGCGGCCGATGATCAGGGAGACGGTCGTCTTGAGCTTGCGGGTGCCGGGGAGCTGCGCGACGTAGGTGCCGGGCTGTGGGCTCTCCCACTCCAGGTCGGCGTCCTTCAGCGCTCCTTCGACGACCTGCGCCGCGCGCTGTTCCTGATCGGTTTCACCCATACAGCGAGCGTACGCGACGGCGGTGCGCCTGCATCGCGGCCGTGTAGACGTCCGCCGTGGCGGCGGCGGCCGTGTCCCAGCCGAAGGACTGGGCGTGCCGGGCGGCCTGCCCGCCGAGCCGGTCCGTCAGCCGCGGGTCGTCGGCGAAGTCGCCGAGCACGCGCGCGTAGTCGGCCGGATCGTGCCCGCGGACGAGGAAGCCGGTGTGCCCGTCGCGCACGGCGACCGGCAGGCCGCCGACCGACGCCGCGAGCACCGGGGTGCCGGCCGCCTGCGCCTCTATGGCGACCAGACCGAACGACTCGCTGTAGGAGGGCATGACCAGCACGGAGGCGGCACGGAACCAGTCCGCGAGCTGCTCCTGGCCGACCGGCGGGCGGAACCGTACGACATCCGCGACACCGAGGCGCGCGGCGAGCTTCTGCAGGCCCTCGGGCTTGGCGAGGCCGCTGCCGGAGGGGCCGCCGACCACGGGCACGAGGAGGCGTGAGCGCAGCTCGGGGCGTTCGTCGAGGAGGACGGCGACGGCGCGCAGCAGCACGTCGGGGGCCTTCAGGGGCTGGATGCGGCCCGCGAAGAGCGGGATCAGCGCGTCCTGGGGCAGACCGAGGCGGGCCCGGGCGGCGGCACGGCCGTCGGCGGGCGAGAAGCGGCTGAGGTTCACGCCGGGGTGGACCACGGCGACCTTGTCGGTCTCGGCCGCGTAGTGCCGTACGAGTTCGTCGGCCTCTTCGGTGGTGTTGGCGATGAGGCGGTCGGCGGCGGTGACGATCTGGGTCTCACCGATGACGCGGGCGGCCGGCTCCGGGGTGTCGCCGTCGGCCAGGTTGGCGTTCTTGACCTTGGCCATGGTGTGCATGGCGTGCACCAGGGGGACGCCCCAGCGCTGGGCGGCGAGCCAGCCGACGTGGCCGGAGAGCCAGTAGTGCGAGTGGACCAGGTCGTAGTGGCCGGGGCGGTGGTGGGCCCAGGCCTGCATCACGCCGTGGGTGAAGGCGCACAGCTGCGCGGGGAGGTCCTCCTTGTTGAGGCCCTCGTAGGGGCCGGCGTCGATGTGCCGGACGAGGACGCCGGGGGCCAGCTCCACGGTCGGCGGGAGGGCGGCCGCGGTCGCGCGCGTGAAGATCTCGACCTCGATGCCGTGCGCGGCGAGGCGCTGGGCGAGCTCCACGATGTAGACGTTCATGCCGCCTGCGTCGCCGGTGCCCGGCTGGTGGAGCGGGGAGGTGTGCACGGAGAGCATGGCGACGCGACGGGGCCTGCGATGCAGTCGAAGGCGCGCCGTCGACGACGTGGAGCGCCGGCCGAGCCTGCCGATGTACTGGCTCACGTGGCGTTCCTCCTCGCCTCGGGCATGCCTCTCGCAGGGCGCACGGTGCCCTCCGACGGGGTCCAACACCGGAAAGGGATGCTCCATTTCCCGATTCGGGAGTTTTACCGAATCATTACCGCTCGTCGCTCAACCGTTCGAGGGTGGAGGGCGGGCGTAGCGGCCGAGGAACGGAAAGGGCGAGGCGGCAGGGCCCCCGGGCCCCCTAGCCTCACCGGCATGACAGGCCCACGGCACCACCCCGCACCGCCGCCTCCGCCCGAGGAGTTCCTCCCGTGCCCGTGCTGCGGCCACCAGACCCTCGGCGAGCTGTGGGCCTACGAGATCTGCCCGGTCTGCTTCTGGGAGGAGGACCCCTCCCAGCTCCGCCATCCCACGTCCGGCGGCGGCCCCAACCACGGGCTGAGCCTGATCGAGGCGCAGGCCAACTACCTGCGGATCGGCGCAGTGACCGAGGAGATGCGGCGCCACGTACGGCCACCACGGGACGACGAGCCGCGGGACCCGGGCTTCCGGCCCGCCGACCCGGGCCGGGACCCGTTCGAGGAGGGTCCGTCCCACGACCCGATGCCGGACGACCTCACCACCCTGTACTACTGGCGCCCCACCTACTGGCGGCGGCACCTCGCGCCCTGACAGCGCCGGAGGCCGCTTAACCTCGTACGCATGACACCCCGCGCAGCCACCCGCCCTCTCGGCACGGTGACACGCGGGACGACCAACCCCAACCGGCTGCGCCGCATGGACCGCTGGATCGCGGCCACCCACGGAGCCGAGCTGCGCCGCGCCGCCGACCCGGTCGCGGTCGACCTCGGGTACGGCGCCGCCCCCTGGACGGCCGTCGAGCTGCTCCAGCGCCTGCGCACGGTCGCGCCCCGCGCGCGGGTGGTGGGCGTCGAGATCGAACCGGCCCGGGTCGCGGCGGCGCTGCCCTACGCGCGGCCGGGGCTCGTCTTCCGGCACGGCGGCTTCGAGATCCCGATCCCCCAGCGGCCCCTGCTCGTCCGCGCGGCGAACGTGCTGCGGCAGTACGACGAGGGCGAGGTCGCGGCCGTGTGGGAGCGGCTGTGTGCGCGGCTCGCACCGGCCGATCCGGCGACCGGGGCACGCGGCGGTCTGCTGGTCGAGGGGACCTGCGACGAGATCGGGCGCCGGCACGTGTGGGTCGCGCTCGGCCCGGAGGGCCCGCGCACGGTCACCTTCGCGACCCGGCTGGGCTCCCTGGAACGCCCCTCGGACCTGGCCGAACGCCTGCCGAAGGCGCTCATCCACCGCAACGTCCCGGGCGAGCCGGTGCACACCTTCCTGCGCGACTTCGACCGCGCCTGGGCGGCCGCCGCGCCCTACGCGTCCTACGGCGCCCGGCAGCGCTGGATCCGGGCGGTGCGGGACCTGACGGCGGACTGGCCGGTGACGGACGGGCCGGTGCGGTGGCGGCAGGGCGAAGTGACGGTGCGGTGGGAGGCTTTGGCCCCGGGCGCCTGATTGCTCCCGCCCCGACAGGGCCCGTTGGAACGATCTCTTTGAGTCGTTCGTCACACAGGCGGGGAGATCGCCATGCCGGGGCATACCGGCGCGGCGGCAGCGGGAAGCACTACCTCTGTCGCTTTACTGGCCGACGTGGCAGCATCCCCAGGCGAACCACAAGTTACTGACGATTAATCAGTTCGGGGGCTGAGGTATGGGAACGGGCAAGCGTGGCCTGATCGCGACGGCGGTGGCCGTGGTCTGCGCGGTCACGGTGCTGGCCGCACCGGGCACGGCGTTCGCGAACCCCACCCCCTCACCCACCCCGAGCGCGGGACCGGCGCTCGCCCCCGCCAAGGACCTCGAGGCCGTCCGTAGGAAGCTCGACAAGCTCTACCGCGCCGCGGGCCGCGCCACCGACGAGTACAACGCCGCGGACGAGAAGGCCGACAAGCAGTCCGCCGAGGTCGTCGAGCTGGCCAAGAAGATCGTCAAGGGCCAGGAGAAGCTCAGGAAGCTCAAGGACCGCGCGGGCGCCGCTGCCGCCGCCCAGTACCGCGGGGGCGGACTGCCCCCCGAGGCCCATCTGGTCCTGAGCGACGACCCGCAGGACTTCCTCGACGGCGCGGGCCGGGTCCGCGAGGGCCACCACGCGACGAAGGGCCTCCTCGGCGAACTGACCCGCACCCAGGAGGACTTGGAGCAGTACGCCAAGGACGCCTCCGCGCAGCTGAAGAAGCTGGAAGCGGGCCGCAAGGCCAAGGCCGCCGCACAGAAGAAGATCGAGAAGCAGATCGCGCAGGCGGAGAAGCTCGAGTCCGCGCTGCAGAAGGAGGAGCAGGAGCGCCTCACCGAGCTGGAGAAGGATGCGGCGAACAAGGCGCAGACCGCCTGGCTGGGCTCCGGCATCCTCGAAGAGATCAACGGCAAGGCCTCCGAGCAGGGCAAGAAGGCCGTGAAGTACGCCACGGCCCAGATCGGCAAGCCGTACCAGTGGGGCGCCGAGGGCCCCGAGACCTACGACTGCTCGGGGCTGACGTCACAGGCCTGGGGATCCGCCGGACGCGGCATCCCGCGCACCTCGCAGGAGCAGTGGAAGCGGCTGCGGCACATCGAAATCCAGGACATGCGCCCCGGCGACCTCATCATCTACTTCGACGACGCCAGCCATGTCGCCATGTACATCGGCGACGGGGCGATCGTGCACGCGCCGCGCCCCGGGCGGACCATCACGATCGCGGGCGCCGGAACCATGCCCATCCTCGGGGTGGTGCGGCCGGACGCCGGCGCCGACGCCAACTGAGCGCGGACGGCGGCCGAGGGCGGCCGGAGGGCGGCACACCGAAAGGCCGGGCACCGCACCCCGAATATCGGACACCCGCGGTGACCTGGCCCACGTGACCCACCGCACGCTCGACCACGAGCAAACCGTGCGCCGACGTGACGTTCGTCATCCCCGCAGCATCTCCGAGCTGTCCAACTGCGGGGCATATCGCGGCATATGACACTGGCCGGTGGCGCAGCGGCGTGGCTCACACCATTCCAATGCGGCGCCGACACCCGCTATGGTCCCGCTCGGTGGGTCGAGGTCCCTCGCCCCACCATGCCCTCGGGGGGAGGGAAGGAACCCAAGACGATGCCCGTACCCATACCGCGGCAGAGAGCGATCCCGGCCGTGGAGAGTGGTCAGGCGCAGGCCGCGTCCCCGCACGGCGGCTCGGCCGGGGAGTCCGTGAAGGACGCCTCGCCCGTGAGCCGCATGCCGGACACCGCCGGGAACACCACGGACAAGGTGGAGAACAACACCGCTCACACCAACCTGACGCTGCTGCTGATCGAGGACGACCCGGCCGGTTCGCCGATCGTGCCGGACATGCTCGACCAGGCAGGCAAGCCGATCCGCGTCCGCACGGCCCGCAACCTGACGGAGGCCGGGCGGCTGCTGACCGACGACGTCCACTGCATCCTGCTGGACCTGGCGCTGCCCGCGCCGGGCCACGCGGACCCCGAGGACGAGCTCGCCGTGCTCAGGCACGTGCTGGAGCTCGCGCCCCGGCACGCCGTCCTGGCGCTGACCGCGTCCGGCGACGCCGAGCGCGGCGCCGAGGCGGTACGGGTGGGGGCCCAGGACTATCTCTTCCGCGACGAGCTGGACGGCAGGCTGCTGAGCCGGGCGATCCGCTACGCGGTGGAGCGCAAGCGCTCCGAGTCGGCCGAGCGCCGGCTCGCCGAGGGCCGGCTGCGCGCGCAGGAGAACCGCCGCCTGGAGCGCGGCCTGCTGCCGACGCCGCTGCTGGAGGGCTCCCCCCTGCGGTTCGCCGCCCGCTACCGCCCCGGCCGCTCGCGCGCGCTGCTCGGCGGCGACTTCTACGACGTCGTCCGCACGCCGGACGGCACCGTGCACGCCATGATCGGCGACGTCTGCGGCCACGGCCCGGACGAGGCCGCCCTCGGTGTGGAGCTGCGGATCGCGTGGCGCGCGCTGACCCTGGCGGGCCTGTGCGGCGACCAGCTGCTGGGCACGCTGCAGCAGGTGCTGGAGCACGAGCGGGCCGACGACGAGATCTTCGCGACCCTCTGCACGGTGGACATCGCGCCGGACGGCCGCCGTGCCGGGCTCTGCCTGGCGGGCCACCCGTCGCCGCTGCTGGCCCGCCCGGGCAAACCGGCCCGCCTGCTGCCGTACGACAACAACGGACCGGCCCTCGGGCTGTTGCCGGGCGCCCGCTGGCCGCGGATGCAGGTGGAGCTGGGGGCGGAGTGGAGCCTGATGCTCTACACCGACGGCCTGATCGAGGGGCACATCGGCCAGGGCCGGGAGCGACTCGGCCAGGACGGCATGACGGAGATGGTCCGCCGCCAGCTCGCCGAGGGCCTGCGGGGCGAGCAGCTGCTGCGGGCGGCGGTGAACGAGGTGCGCGACCTCAACGGTGGCGAGCTGACGGACGACGTGGCGGTACTGCTGCTGGACCGGGTGCCGTAGGTTCTGCCGCAGGCGGGTCGGGCCGGGCTCGGCCGGGGGCGGACGGTAGGGCCGGGCCAAGAGCCGGAAGGCCCGGGCGAGGGCCAAGAGCCGGAAGGCCCGGAGGCCCTGAGGCCGGAGTCGGAGGACCCGGAGCCGGAAGTCTGGAGCCGCAGGAACCCGAGCCGGAAGCCTGAATCCGCAGGACCCCGAGCCGGAAGCCTGAATCCGCAGAACCCGGAGCCGGAAGCCTGGAACCCGAGGGAAGACCTCAAGCCGAAGGCCCCGGCACGAGGGCCGGGGCCTTGGGGCTGAGCGCGAGGATCGAGGGCCGGGGGGGGGCGAAAGCGCGGGTGCCGGGCGCCGGGCGCCGGGGCTCTTACCGGCCGCCGTTCCACGGCCCGTACGGGCCGTCGCTGCTGGAGCCGCGGTTGCTGCGCCCGCCGCCCGGGAGCGCGCGGATCGCGGGCCGTACGTCGACCATGTACACGATCGTCGCGATGAGGCCGATGATCGGCAGGAACGACAGGATCGGGAACAGCAGGTTCACCACGAAGGCGATACCGAGGATGATCAGCCAGAAGGGCTTGGTCTTCTTGTCGGCCGCACGGTAGGCGTCCTCCCGGCGCACAGCCGCGTCGAACAACGCGAAGCCGCTGAAAACGATCAGGGCCATGCTCAGAAGCCACATAAACCCTGCGAAGCCCTGCATCAGCACAACGTCCACCACCTGACTCGGCTCGTCCTACGCGGTCACCGTACCCGTACAACGGGCCGGACACCCCCAGGGTGCCCGGCCCGTGTGGCCGCTCCGCGGTCCTACTTGGCGGGCGGGGTGGGCTTCTTCGCGGTGGTGGGCTTGCGCGCCGGGGCCTTCTTGGCGGCGGGGACCTTCTTCGCCGGGGCGGCGGCGGCCGGCTTCACCGGCTCCTCCTTGACCTCGACCGGCTGCGGCTTCGGCTCGACGGCCACGGCCAGCTCCTCGACGCCCTCGGCGACGTCCTCGATGCTGTCGGCGGCCTCGCCGCGCCAGGTGCGCACGGCCTGCTCGCCGTGCTCGGCGACCTTCTCGTAGGTCTCGCGGGCCTTGACGGCGTACTCGGCGGCCACGCCGACACCGCGCAGCGCGAAGTCCTGGGCGTTCTCGCCGAACTTCTTCAGGTCCGCATCGAGGTTGCTGCCGAGCTTCTTGAAGTCGGAGTCGAGGGAGCCGATGAACGCCGTGACCTTGGTCTGGAGGGTCTCCTGCGTCTCCTTGACGCGGGCGGAGGCCTCCTTGGCGCGGGCGGACGCCTTCTCCTGGACGGCCTTGGTGTCGGTGTTGCGCACGGCTTCGATCCGCGCGGGGGCCTCGGAGCGCAGCTGCTCCACCAGGGCCGGCACCTTCTTGGCCTGCTGAAGGGCGAGGTCGGCGGTGCCTGCGGCGAAGTAGAGCGGCGTCGGGTCGCTGAAGGTCTTGCGCAGGTCGTCGGTGATGGCCATGGTGATGGTCCTCCCGGATTCTGTCTCGCTTGAGGGTTCGGCTGAGGGTTGTGTGATCCGCGGCGGGCGGCCCATGCCCTGGTCCGGCCGGCTCAGCCGGCCGTCTGCTGCGGATCGGTGTCGCTGCCGCCGGTGCTCTTGCGGGTCCGGCGGGTGGCGGTCGTACCACCGTCGTTCGTACTGTCGTTCGTGCTGTCGTTCGTGCCGGCGCCCTTGCCGGCGGTCTTGCGGCTGCGGCGCCGGGCGGGCTGACCGCCGTCGGCCGGGCCGGTCCGCGATATCTCGCCACCGGCGTCGGGAGCATCCCCGTCCACGCTCACCGCACCGTCACCGGTGACGACACCGACGACGCCCGCGCCGCGGGGGCCGTCTTCGGCGCCCGGGACATCGATGCCCTCGCCGATCCCGAACCCGTTCTCCTTGCGGAAGGACTCGTAGATCTGCAGCAGCACCTGCTTCTGCCGCTCGTTCAGCGTCGGGTCGGCGAGGATGACGGCCCGCGTCTCCACCTCGTCCCGGTCCCGCTCGGCGTCGAGGATCCCGGCCCGGACGTACAGCGTCTCGGCGGAGATCCGCAGCGCCTTGGCGACCTGCTGCAGCACCTCCGCGCTCGGCTTGCGCAGCCCGCGCTCGATCTGGCTCAGATACGGATTGGACACCCCGGCGGCATCGGCGAGCTGCCTGAGCGACAGCTGCGCAGTGCGCCGCTGCTCGCGCAGATAGTCACCGAGATTGCCGACGTTGAGCGATGCCATGCCTCCACAGTGCAGCACCCCGCTAACTATTGCAAGCACCCGCTTGCAAAAGTGCGCCACGCCACCTGGGATGAGTACGTCAGCGCGTCCGGCCCGGTGGTGGGTCTATGACCGCGCGGGCTGGTTGGCGATCAGCAAGGTGCTGCCGACAGGGCGGAATCCCAGGCGCGCGTACATGCGAGCGACGGCGTCTTCCGCATAGGCGAGGAAGACGGTGGTCACTCCGTGGTCACGCGCGTGGACGGCCAGGGCCGTCGTCACGGCGGCGGCGAGGCCCTGGCGGCGGGCGATGGGAAGGGTGCCTATGCCGCCGATCTCGGTGGTGTCGTTCGCCGGGTGGTAGTGGCCGGCGGCCAGCGGGGTGCCGTCCGGGGCGAAGGCGGCGATGAGCGTTTTGTGCCCGGCGCGCAGGGTGGGGCGGACCGTTGCCACCGTGCCGTTCTTCATCAGTTCCCCGGCCACCGCCGACAGCTCCCCGCGACCTGCCGGGGCAACCGCCGTGCCCTCCTTTGCGAAGGCCAGGCGGGGAAGGGCGAGGACTGCGGGCAGCGCGGGGTCTTCGGCCGTCAGCGCGCGGAGCGTCACGCCCTCCGGCAACGGCTGCGAGGGGAGCCGGTGGTGCGGATCCAACACCATCAGCGGGCGTTCCGCTACGGGCAGGCCGACGGCCTCGACACAGGAGCGCAGCATCGGTGCCGCCTCGGCCAGCCACTCGAAAGCCTCCGGCACGCCGAGCTCGCGCTGCCGTGCCCGCACCCGGGCGATGTCGGCGGCGGTGACCGCCGACGCCCCCTCCGCGGTGGGCTGGGCATGGCTGGGACCGCCGTAGTACGGGGCACCTGGCTTCCTCCGCACGAAAAGCCGTAAGGGACCGAACTCTTCGGCCTCGGAGAACAGCAACGGCACGGTGGAGTAGTACTGCTCGATACGAGCAGGCAGCGAGTCGCTCATGCGGCGCATCCCATCACGGGAGCGCGCCGCCGTGGGCCGCCCGCCGACCAACACTCAGGCCAGGAACGCGTGCAGGTCGGCCACCGCGAGGGTCTGTTCGGCTTCGTAGGCCTCGAAGGTGCTCACGCGTCGGAAGCCGAGGCGGGCGGCCAGGTCGAGGGAGCGGGTGTTGGCCGTCTGGGTCACGATCAGGACCGGCTGGTCGGGCAGTTCGGACGCGGCGGTGCGCAACGCGGCCGTGGCTGCTTCGAGGGCCAGTCCGGCGCCCCAGGCGGCGCGGCGCAGGACGTAGGTCAGTTCCAGTTCCCCGCCCTCCTCGGTGACGTGTCCGGGGAGGTCGACGGGGCGTCGGTGGATCAGGAGTACGCCGACGAGGTCGTCGGTCGTCCGGTCGGCGACCACGAACGTGCCGGGCTTGTCGGTGACGTGCGCGACGCCCATCGCGTCGAAGTACTGCTCGACCGCACCGCGCGGCCTCGGGCCGCCGAGGTGTAACCGGACCCAGGGGTCGGTCTGCAGCTCGATGAGCCCGGCGCGGTCGGCGTCGCGCGCCTTGCGCAGCCGGAGCCGGGGCGTGGTGATCTCCGTGGCGGACAGGGTGAGTGAGGCGGGCACCGGGGCCGGGCCATTCAGTGTGTCCGATGCGTTCGGTGTGTTCGGTGTGTTCGGCGAGGTCATGGATCCCATGCTGGCCGAGCCGCCGCACGCCGGCCGAGGACTCGTTCCCAGCCGACGAGCCGACCGTCTCATTCAGGCTCGGCGAGCCCCCCGACGATGCAGAAGGGATGCCCGGCCGGGTCCGTGAGCACCCGCCATCTGCCCGCGTTCGGCTGATGCTCCGGCTTGCCGGCGCCCAGCTTCAGCAGTCGTGTCTCCGCCTCGTCCAGATCCGTGACCCGGAAACAGCAGTGCAACTGCTGCGGAACGGCAGGGTCGGGCCAGCCGGGAGGCCGGTGGTCGTCGACTCGCTGGAAGGCGAGGGAGAGGCCGTTGTCACCCTCCAGCGCGGCGAAATCGGCGTCCGACTTCGGGTGCGGCTCCAGTCCGGTGGCCTGCTGGTAGAACGCCGCCAGGGCGAGCGGATCGGCGCAGTCCAGGGTGATCGCGCTCAGCTTCATCCGGCCAGCACCTCCTGGCAGTCCGCCCAGGCGGGTCGGCTCAGCAGGGGACGGATGCGGGTGAAGAGGCTGAGGAGTTCGGGACCCCACCGATCACGGAAGGCGGGGTCGAGGCGAGCGAGGTCGATCTCGTTGGCGGCGGACAACTCGGCGAAGTCCCGCCGCGACTGCGGCTCCGGGATGTGGCTCAGGCCTGTGAACCGGTCGCGGAAAGGTCCCTCGGCATCCGCGAGCGTCGGATAGGTGGCCCCGCGATCGCACGAGGCGTACAGGTACACCAGAGCCTCGGCCTCGGCACCGACCGCCGCCGCGAGTTCGCCACGGCGGTCCAGGGGCAGCAGGGCGCCCGGAAAGCCGTCGGTGCCGTAGAACGCGTGGCACAGTCCCGCCAGTTGGAGGGCCGGGCGGGCGCCCCACGCGGCGAGTTGCCTCTGCACCCGCGTGAGGTGGGCGAGGAGGGTGCCGCCCGGGTGGTCCATGTCCGCCGCGCCGAGCCCGCTCAGGAGCGCGACGGCCGGTCCGGTTTCGGCATGGGAAGCAGTCACAGGGTGAAGTCCTTCCAGCAGTGGTCGGCGGCGGCAACCATCAAATCGGTGGACGGACCGGGCCGGCCATCGATTTGATCCACGTCATGACGACTTCGCGGCAAGCCCTGGTCCGGGCCGCCGCCCGGAACAACGCCGAGTGGTGTGCGGCGATGTGCCGGGCGCACGGGGTGGCGGGCGAGTTCGGGGCCGAGGCCTGGGCCGCGGCGGTGCGGACGCCGCTCTACTACCCCGACGCGGTGACGCTGGAGCCGGAGACCGGCCGGGACGCGCTCGTGACACGGATCGACACGGCCTCGCCGGGCGCCTCGATCAAGGACAGTTTCGCCGACCTGGAGTTGGCGGCAGCCGGGTTCCAAGTGCTGTTCGAGGCGCGGTGGGTCCACCGGCCGGCCGGGGCACCCACCGCGTCATCCGATCTCGTGTGGGACGTGGTGGGCGACTCGGACACCCTGCGTGCCTGGGCATTGGCCTGGGATGACGGGGCCGGGGACGCGGACCTGTTCCGGCCCGGGCTGCTCGCCGACCCGGGGACCTTCGTGATCTCGGGCCGCTCCGCCGACGGACGTGTCGTCGCCGGAGCCGTGGCCACGCGCAGTGAGCAAGTGGTCGGCGTGTCCAACGTCTTCGGGCCTCCCTACGCGGCCTGGCCCCTCGTCCTGCACGCGCTCGCCCACCTCTTCCCCACCCTTCCCGTCGTCGGCTACGAGCGGGGGGACGATCTGAGGGTCGCCCTCCGGCACGGCTTCGAGCCGATCGGCCCGTTGCGGGTGTGGACACACCGCGGGTAGCCCTCTCAGGGGTCCTCAGTGTCCGGTACCGGCAGGCGCATCCCCCGGGACTCGGCGACCCGCAGGGCGTCGGTCAGGCACTCGGCGAGACGGAGGCCGGCGAAACGGACCTCCCTGTACGGCGAGGCCGGATCGTCCAGCACCTTGCGGGCGTGTCCGAGTACGTCCGCGCCGGTGGCGAGCTGGACGGCCTCCAGGTCGTCGGCGAGACGGGAGAGGTAGCTGCCGTCGTCGTCGGTCACCAGGTAGCAGGGGTTGCCGTCGGGCGACGGCCAGGGCAGGAGCCGGGGTGGCGGCGTGACGTGTGTCCGACCGGTGGGGCGTTCCATCAGGCGGCCACCTCCCGCGCGCCGATCAGATGCTGGTCGAGATCGATACCGAAGTCGGCGGCGAGCACGAGGGCCAGGCGGCGGCGTTCCTGGAGAGCGGCTTCCTGTTCGTGGGCGGCGAGGTAGGGGCGGACGAGGGAGGAGTCTGCCCCGTCGAGGGGACTGTGCAGGCCGTACGGGGAACGGGGGCGGGGGAGCTGCGGCGGCTGCGATGCGCAGGGGCAGCTGACGAGGGTGAGGTGCACGTGGGGGAAGAGGTGACGGCGGGGGCGACACCGACGCCGTCGCCCGGTCCCAGGGGCGAAAAGGAGGCGCAGCCATTGGAGGGCGCGGGGGATAAGGTCATGCATGTCGACGCTCCTTGAAAGCGTTGGCCGTGCCCCGGGAGGTCTAGCCACCTCGCCGGGGTCTTTCCGTCTTCGACGCTACACCTGCATACAGCCCTCTACATACAAGTACAGAGGGATCCACACGACCGGGCAGGTCGCTACCGCTCTACGTTGGACGTATGAGCGATACCGAAGCGTCGAAGCCCACTCTGGACCCGATGAGCGCAAGACCGCTCTACGTGCAGTTGGCCGACGTCATCGCCGGGAAGATCGCCTCCGGTGAGCTGGCCCCGGACAGGCCCATCCCCTCCGAGAACCACCTCGCCGACGAGTACGGCGTAGCACGACTGACCGCGCGTCGGGCCGCACAGGAGCTCCGCGAGCGCGGCCTGATCGTCACCGTGCGAGGCAAGGGATCCTTCGTCGTCGAACGGCCGGTCGGCGACGCCCCCGAAGAGGCCGAACCGAGCAGCTGAGACGGCGCCTGGGCAGTGACCACCTCGTTGTCGCACAAGCCGTAGCGCAAATCCGCAGCCGCTTACCGAAGCGGCGTCCCTGCCGGGCATCCGTCGCACCTGGGCCAGCTCGAACAGCGAGGCCACCGCAGCCGAAGAGATCGAAAACCGGCGCCAGGGGGCGCGGGCTGCGGCACGGTGGGGAGATGACGGAGCTCCCGCGCTACGAGTACGTGAAACTCGCCGACGCCATCGCCGCAGAGGTGGCGTAGTACGCGAGGATGCCGCCGAGTTCACCGTCGGCGATGTCCAGCGCGGTCATCGAGCCGACGGCGAAGCGGAGTTCCGGATACGCCGCCCGGGCCAGCTCGATCATCCCCGGTGACACGTCCACGCCGAACACCGGTACTCCGAGGGCGGCCAGGTGTGCCGTCACCTTGCCGGGGCCGCAGCCCAGGTCGGCGACCGGCCCGAGAGGCGCCGCGAGTTCGGCGAAGGCGGCCAGCATCGCTCGGGACACCGGGTCCAACTCGGCCGGCTCCGGCACGCGTCGGGCGTAGTCGGCGGCGACGGTGTCGTAGGACTCGCGGACGGCGGTGACGTACGAGGGCTCGGTCATGCCGCGAAGGTAGGTGACGGCACTGACACGGCCCTCCGGTACGGGCGGCAGCCCTGTACTCCGACGCCAGTACGCCCGGTTACTCCCGTCGTAAGACGCCCTCCCGCCCCCTCCCCGGCACCGTGTGCCCCATGCAGAAACTCAGCCGCCCCGCCCGCCGGGCCGCGCTCGTCGTGCACGTCACCGTCTCCGCCTGCTGGCTCGGGCTGACGCTCGGGCTGCTCGCGCTCGGGATCACCGCGGCCACCACCGGGTCCCCCGTGACCGTGGAGGCCTCCGTCCGGGCCATGAAGCTCTTCGCCGACTGGCTCCTGCTCCCCGTCGCGTTCCTCACGCTCCTCAGCGGCCTGCTGCTGTCGCTGGGCACGAAGTGGGGCCTGGCCCGGTACCGGTGGGTGTACACGAAGTTCTGGCTGACCCTCGCCACCACCACCGCCACGGTGTTCGCGCTGCGCCCCGGCGTGAACTCCGCGGTCACGGCCGTCGCCGCGGGCGGGCCGCTGCCGGACGCCGGTGACGTGCTGTTCGGGCCGCTCGTGTCGCTGTCCGCCTACGTGTTCATGACGGTGATCTCCGTCCTCAAGCCCTGGGGGAAGACCCGCCGCGGCCGCGAAAGGTCACAGGCATTTGCCTAAAAGGTTTAGGCACGGGCACACTCTCTTCAGGTAGAAGGGAGAACCCTCATGGCACGCGTAGGACTGACGCCGGAGCGTCTGACCGAGGCCGGCGCCGAGCTCGCCGACGAGGTCGGCTTCGAGCAGGTCACCGTCTCGGCGCTCGCCCGGCGGTTCGACGTCAAGGTCGCGAGCCTGTACTCGCACGTGCGGAACTCCCACGACCTGAAGACGAGGATCGCCCTGCTCGCCCTCGCGGAACTCGCCGACCGGGCCGCCGAGGCCCTGGCCGGACGGGCCGGCAAGGACGCCCTGGCCGCCCTGGCGAACGTGTACCGCGACTACGCCCGGGAACACCCCGGCCGCTACGCCGCGGCCCAGCTGCGGCTCGACCCGCAGACGGCGGCCGCGAGCGCCGGTGTCCGGCACGCGCAGATGACCCGGGCACTGCTACGCGGCTACGACCTGACGGAACCGGACCAGACCCACGCGGTCCGGCTGCTCGGCAGCGTCTTCCACGGCTACGTCAGCCTGGAGCTCGGCGGCGGTTTCAGCCACAGCGCGCCGGACACCGAGGAGACCTGGGCCCGGATCCTCGACGCCCTCGACACGCTGCTGCGGAACTGGCCCGCGGCCCCTACCGATCCCCGAGGCTGACACCCATGCACACCGAGCACGACTGGATCACCACGCCCGTCACGGCGGACCTGCTGCGCGGCGCCCTCGACGTGGAGCGCACCGAGCACGGCCTGCTCCCCCACCGGCTGCCCGCCCGGGCCCGCGCGCAGAACACCAGCCCGCAGCTGGCGATGGCCGAGGCCCAGCCCTCGGGCGTACGTCTGGCGTTCCGTACCGCCGCGACCGCCGTCGAGCTGGACACGCTGCGCACCAAGCGCGACTACGCCGGCTTCCCGCCGCGCCCGGACGGGCTGTACGACCTGCTCGTCGACGGCCGCCAGGCCGGCCAGGCGGCCGGGACCGACGGCAACGTCCTCACCGTCGACCTCGCCACCTGGGCGGGCGAGGTCACGCCCGGCCCGGTCGGCACGGTCCGTTTCACGGGCCTGCCCGCGCGGGACAAGGACGTCGAGATCTGGCTCCCGCACAACGAGACCACCGAGCTGGTCGCCCTGCGCGCAAACGCCCCCGTCACGCCCGTGCCGGACCGGGGCCGCAGGGTGTGGCTGCACCACGGCAGCTCGATCAGCCACGGCTCGGACGCCGCGAGCCCCACCGCGATCTGGCCCGCGATCGCCGCGCTGCGGGGCGGTGTGGAGCTGGTCAACCTCGGCTTCGGCGGCAGCGCGATGCTCGACCCGTTCACCGCGCGCGCCATGCGGGACACCCCGGCCGACCTGATCAGCGTCAAGACGGGCATCAACCTCGTCAACCAGGACGCGATGCACCTGCGCACCTTCGGGCCCGCCGTGCACGGCTTCCTCGACACGATCCGCGACGGGCACCCGGACACCCCGCTGCTGCTCGTCTCCCCCATCCACTGCGCCATCCACGAGGACACGCCCGGCCCCACCGCACCCGACCGGGAAGAGATGAGCAAGGGCCGCATGGTCTTCGCAGCCATGGGGGACCCGGCGCAGACGGCCGCCGGCAAGCTCACGCTCACCGTCATCCGCGAGGAACTGGCCCGCATCGTCGAACAGCGCGCCGCCGACGACCCGAACCTCCACTACCTCGACGGCCTCGACCTCTACGGCGCGAAGGACGCCGCCGCCCTCCCCCTGCCCGACCACATCCACCCGGACGCGGCCACCCACCGCCACATCGGCGACCGCTTCCACGAACTGGCCTTCGCGAACGGAGGGCCTTTCGCCGCGGCGTAGCGGCCGGCCTGCCGAGACCGGTCGGTCAGTCCACGAAACCCTGGTCCGCGAGGATCGTGGCGATGCGGGTGCGGTGGGCCGACTCCCAGTCGTCCAGGGACTGCGCGGCCTCCTTCGCCAGCTTGGCCCTGGCCGTCGCCAGCACCTCCTCGCGGCGGGCCCCGGGGACGACCACGACGCCCTCCTCGTCTGCGACGACCGTGTCGCCCGCGTCGACCGCGACCCCGCCGCAGCGCACCCGCTCGTTCAGCGGCCGGGCGGCCGACTTGGTGCCCGGGATGGGGATGACGCCGCGTGCGAACACCGGGAAGCGCATGTCCCGGACCTCGGCGAGGTCGCGGATCAGCCCGTCGGCGACGAACGCGGTGATGCCCCGGCGCCGTGCGACGGCGCAGACGTTGCCGCCGGCCAGGGCGTAGTCCAGGTCGCCCGACTCCACGACGACGACCGAGCCGGGGCCGGCCCGGTGGATCGCGGCGTGCAGCATCAGGTTGTCGCCGGGCGGGCACCGTACGGTGAAGGCCGGTCCGGCCACCCGGGGCACCGGCTCCCACAGCGGCCGGATCCCGATGTCCATGACCTGCTCGCGGCCCAGCAGATCGGCCAGCGTGGTCGTGGGTATGTCCGTGAACGCGTCGACGTCAGCCATGACATGGGACCCTAGCCGCCGAAAAGGGTGCCTAGAACGGCAGTTCCCTACCCCGCACCACCTCCAGCCGCGACACCGCCCGGGTCAGCACCACGTACAGCCGGTGCAGGCCCCGTTCCTCCGCCTCGGCGATCGCGGTTGGCTCGACGGCCACGACATGGTCGTACTCCAGGCCCTTGACCACGCTCGCCGGCACCAGGGCGACCCGCGCGCCGAGTTCGTCCGGGCCCGCCGCCGCGATGCCGGCCGCGTCCAGTGCGGCCCGCACCCGGGGGACGTCCGCGTCCGCCGCGACGACCCCGACCGAGCCCTCCCGCCCCAGCGCGTCCCGTACGGCCGCGACGACCGCCCCGGGCACGCCGTCGACGGTGGTCTCCCGCATCCGCAACTCCCCGTCCCCGCGTAGCGAACGGGCCGCCGGCACGTCCACGTCGAGGTGCTCCAGCAGCCGGTTGGCGAGCCCGACGACGGCCTGCGGCACCCGGAAGCCGGTGGTGAGGGCGACCTCGACCGCGTCCGGTTTCCCCAGGTGCGCGAGGACCGTGCGCCAGGACCGGGCCGCCCACGGCGTCGTCCCCTGCGCCAGATCGCCCAGCACCGTCAGCGAACCGAAGCGGGCCCGGCGGGCGATGGCCCGGCACTCCATCGGGGACAGGTCCTGCGCCTCGTCGACGACGACGTGCCCATACCCCTCCGGATGCCCGATCAGCCCGGCCACCTCGTCGAGCAGCACCAGATCGGCGGCCGACCAGCGCGCCGACTTCCACGACCGCGGCGGCCGTTTCCACCGCAGCGCCCGCTGCTCACCGGCGTCGAGCAGCCCCTCGGCGGCCGAGGCCAACGCCTCCTCGCCGCCCAGCAGTTCGGCCACGACCTCCTCGGGCCGCACCCGCGGCCACACGGCATCGACGTACGCCGACACCGGCCGCGCCCGCTCGACCCGCCGCACCCAGGCGTTCGGCGGCGGCCCGGCCCGCCGCTCGACCTGTTCGCGCAGGCACCGCACGATCCGCGCCCGCACCCGCTCCCGCCCGACCCCGTAGGGCGGTTCCTCCTCCCGCACCTCGGCCACGATCCGGGCGAGTTCCCCCGCCGGCACCCGCCACCGGTAGGCCCCGTCGGGCAGGGCGATCTCCGCGCCGTTCCCCCCGGCGCGCACCCTCGCGTACAGCGCCCGCCGCAGTACCTCGGCCATCCGGGCGTCGTGCTTCACGACGGCGGCCCGCGCGTCGTCGACGCCCCGGACCTCGCAGCGCGCGATCTCCTCCGCCAGGGTCGACTGCCGCACGCCGGTCTCGCCGAGGGCCGGCAGCACCTCGGCGATGTACGACAGGAAGGTGCGGTTGGGCCCGAGGATCAGCAGGCCGCCGCGGCGGATGCGCTGCGGGTGCGTGTAGAGCAGATAGGCGGCCCTGTGCAGGCCGACTGCGGTCTTGCCGGTGCCCGGCGCTCCCTGCACGCACACCGACAGCGCCAGATCCCCCCGGACGAGGTCGTCCTGCTCGGGCTGGATCGTCGCGGCGATGTCCCGCATGGGCCCGACCCGGGGCCGCTCGAGCTCCCGGGCGACGATCTCGCTGTCGCGCGACTCGCCCTGCTCCAGGCGCTCGTCCTCCAGGCCGGTGAGGTCCCCGGAGTCGCCCCGGCTGCCGGGCGCCCACCCGAACCGCCTGCGCACCGCCACGCCCTGCGGGTCCCGGGCCGACGCCTGGTAGAAGGCGCGTGAGACGGGTGCACGCCAGTCGACGACCAGGGGCGGTTCGGCCGGGTGCTCGGAGATCCGCAGCCGCCCGATGTGCAGCGTGCCGTCCCCGCCCTCCAGCGCCCCGAAGAACAACGGCCCCTCGGGCAGCTCCCGCAGCGCCTTCGCCCGGCTGCGCAGCTGGTAGCCGAGGACTTCGGCATCGGCCCCGGACGCGGACACGTCCTCCCCGATGACGACCTGTTCACCGGCGCCCTCGACCATCGCGGCGAGGGCGGTCCGGCAGCGCTCGTGGTGGGCGCGTTCCCGGTCGAGGACGTACTGGAGGGCAGGCTCGGTCGAGGTCATTCCACCGAGCGTACGCGAAAACGTAACCGAGTTAAATAATTTACCGAGACTCACCCCGTGGGTGCGGCGGCAGCCCGGCCGCGAGCCACCCGAACGCCCGCTGCGCCGCCGCGACCGCGTCCGGCCGTACGTCCGCCACCCGCTCACCCGCCGCGATCCGCCGCCAGTTCTCCAGCGCCAGCACCCGCAGCACGGCCATGATCTGCCCGGCCGCCAACCGCGCGTCCAGATCACCCCCGAGCACCTCGGCGAGCGCGGCCTCCGACCGCTCCTGGTGCGTGTGCGCCCGGGCGACCAGGGAGGGCGTGCCGTAGAGCAGCGCGTGAAAGGCGAGCACGTCGGGATGGTCGTTCAGCCCGGTCACGGGGTCCCCCCGCTCCAGCCCCTCCAGGAAATGCCGCCGCAACGCCTCCACGGGCGCCCCCTCGGCCCCCGCCACCACCCGGGCGGCCTCCCCCTCGTGATCGGCGATCCGGTGCAGCACCAGATCCTCCTTGGCCGGGAAGTACCGGAACAACGTCGGCTTCGAGATCTCGGCCGCCGCCGCCACCTCCGCGACGGACACCGCGTCGAACCCCTTCTCCATGAAGAGCCGCACGGCGACGTCCGACACGGTCTCGTACATCCGCTGCTTCTTGCGCTCACGCAGGCCGGGGTCGCTCATGGGGGGAGCCTACGCAGGCGCGGGGCCGGACCGGGGCGCGGTACGGGGCGAGGAGCGGGGCGGCAGGCCGGGGCGAACGGGCTGCCGCGGCGGCCCCGGGTCAGTAGACGTCCGACGCGGTGGGCATGGGCCGTTCGTCACGCGACGCCTCGCGTTCCCCGTGCCAGCGGACGAGCGCGGCCATGATCTGGGGCCGGCTCGGTACCTGCGCCAGGCCGAGCGGCCGAGCGGCGGCAGCCAGGATCTTCTGCAGCCGGCCCGCGGCGACGGGAACGGCCATCCAGTTGAAGCCCCACTCCTCACGCAGGGACAGCGCCACCCGGATGACGTCGGTGAAGACCGACTGCGCCCTCTTGAAGTCGAGGATCATCGGCAGGTCCCGTTCCCAGCCGGACGAGCCACCGGGCCGGATCCCCTCGACGACCCGGCACCACTCGCGCACCATGCGGTTCTCCTGATCGGCCGGATAGCGCATCAGGTACAGATGGGTGGCCAGGTCGTAGAGCGGGTCCCCCAGCATCGCCAGCTCCCAGTCGATGACCCAGAGCCGCTGTTGGTGGTCGAGGACGAAGTTCTCCCGGTGCAGGTCCGCGTGCAGAAGGCAGAAGCGGCGCTCCTGAAGCCCCAGCACGTGCTTCCTGAGCAGGGTGAACGATTCCTCCGAGATGCCGAGCGCGTGGAAGAGCCCTGCGAAGGTCCCGTGGTTCTTCTCGTAGACCTGCTCCTCGACGAAGACGATCAGGCGCTCCAGGAAGCCGTCGCTGTCACCGTCCTCGGCGCGGTCCCGGTCCTCGCAGCGCCGCTCCACGCTGAGCATGTCCGGCGTGACCCGCACCATCTCGCGGAAGACGTCGACGATCTGACCGAACGTGGCGTCCGAGACGCGCCGCCCCGGCCGGCGATGCCCGCCGAGCGTCCGCCCCTCGATGAAGCCCTGCAGCGCCATGCCGCCGACATCGACGATCTGCGGGACGCGGCTGAGGTGCGCCTGGAGAGCCTTGAGCAGCTCCTCCTCCGACCTGAAGCACCTCCGGTCGAACCACAGGATCTCGGCCCGCGGCTCCCGTACCTTGACGGCTCCCGTCCGGCCCGGCAGTGCGAGGACGTACGTCTCGTGGTGATACCCCTTGAGCGGCCCCTTGACCAGATTCGGGTCGCCGCTCATCTCCTCTGCTCGCTCTCGAGCACCGGAGACCAAGGGGGGTGTCATTCGCTGGTTCAGCCTGTTCCGGTGGTGCCGATGGTGTAGGGGGAGACGCACGTTACTCCACCGCACTCGGTCGCCGGAGGAAAACCCGGCCATCCGGGAACGGGTCCCCTCCCAGGGGTGACCGACGCACACCCGGACGACGGTCCCCCGTCGGCGCGGGGCCGTTCTTCGCTCACCCGCGCAGCAGTCGCAGCAGCGTCTCCAGGGACCCCACGACCGTCTCCGCCCCGGACTCCAGCAGGAGCTTCGCCTTCCTGTCGTTGCGCGCGTAGCCCAGGAAGGGCACTCCGGCCCGCTCGGCCGCCTTGTGGTCCGTGGGGGCGTCGCCGATCATCAACGCCTCGCCCGGCGCGGTGCCCATCGCCCGCAGTGCCCGGTTCAGGCAGTGCGGGTCGGGTTTCAGGTGGTGGAGCTCCTGGGTGCGGCCGTAGATGTGGGGGGCGAAGCAGTCGGCGAGGCCGCGTCCCGCGAGGTACGTGCGCACCACCCGCGGCGCGTTGTTCGTGGTGATCGCGAGGCGGGACCCCACCGCCGTCCAGGTGCGGATCAGCGGATCGGCGTACGGGGTCGGCATCGCCGAGGACGCGGCCCGCAGTTCCTCCTGGGTGAGACGTTCCTCCAGCTCGGCGACGAGGTCGCTGCCGGGATGCCGGCGGTCCACGGCGCGCAG
Organism: Streptomyces luteogriseus; assembly: GCF_014205055.1. NCBI lineage: Bacteria > Bacillati > Actinomycetota > Actinomycetes > Kitasatosporales > Streptomycetaceae > Streptomyces > Streptomyces luteogriseus. Next base: position 4,651,547 of record NZ_JACHMS010000001.1, on the reverse strand, counting down.
GACCACCTGGGGGTCGAGGGACTCGCGCTCGGTCTCCGTGAGCAGTCCGTGCAGACCGCGGCCCTCCAGCCAGGACACCAGGTCGCCCGACACCCGCTCCGCCGAGTGCCCTGCGAACAGGCGGCAGATGGGCCCGTCGAAGTCCCACAGCACGACACGGGCACGTCTGATCAGATGGCGGAGTCGGTTCGGATCGTTCTCGGCCGCGATGTGCGCCGCACCAGTCTGCTTCGTATCAGGAGTCACTAGGAGAGTGTCAGGTCCGTCGTGATGGTTTCCCAGAGGGCGTTGAACCACTTCTGGGATTCCTTCACGAACGCCGCGTCCCGGCGGCCCGTCCGCTTCACGAAGGAGAAGAGGAGGGACTGGGAGCCGAGGACGTCGTACATGTCGAGGGTCTGGCTGCCCCACTCCTCCGCGCGCCTGGTCAGCATGTAGTAGCCGATCAGGGCCTCCTCCTCGTTGAGGAGGTACAGCTTCACCGGCGGGGTGAACGGCAGCGCGCGGAACGTGACGCGCACGTCGATGCCGTGCGTCGAGCGCAGCGCCTTGAGGTTGTGCTGGAGGACCTGCCCCTGGGCGTTGCGCATGGCCAGCCAGCGCTGGTGGACCGGGTTGTCGTCGCCGTGGGCCTCGACCGGGACCGGGAAGGCCAGCTCGATGTCCCGGGAGGGGACCAGGATGCGGACGTCGATCGACTCGGGGTGGATGCGGCCCTCGTGGATCTGGCGCAGCGGCTCGCCGATGGCGACCATCAGCGTCTCCGCGGTGTGGCAGAGGACGTCGGCGCGGACATGCCGGGCCGAGAAGGCCTCGGTCAGTCGTGGGGCCAGGCCCACCATGGTCGGCTGGGGTTCGCCCCGGACCGGCTCCGGGGCCGCGATCCGCGGTGGGCTGCCCTTGCTGACGTTGGTGAGGAGGCCGTCCTCCTGGAGGACGCGCAGGGCCTGGCGGACGGTGCCGCGCTCGACGCCGAACTCCTCCGCGAGTTCGGCCTGGGTGGGCAGGCGGTCCCCCGGCTTGAGCTCACCGGCGCGGATGCGTTCCCGCAGGATGTCGGCGATCTCCTGGGGCGAGGGCCTTCTGCTGCCGTTCACTGCCACGTTCTCCGCCACGTTCTCCTGGGTCACGACCAAACGCTACAACTCTGATCCATCTGGCGGGAGTTGTTTGGAAGTTGTTTATGAGTAGGGGCCAAGTGGGGACAACTTAATCAGAGTTGGTTGCCAACTTCTCGGAGTTGGCGGAAGTTTTGCTTCCGTACGTCCGAAGGGGGAACACCGATGCCCGCCCTCGCTCTCCTCTCCGCCGCCTTCGTCGTCGCCTTCGAACAGCTCGTCCAGTGGAAGTACGGTCCGGCCGGCCTCGTCGGCCTGATCCTTCTCACCGTAGGCGTCAAGGCCAAGAGCCCGGCCGTCAGCTCCGCGGGGGCCGTGGTGCTCGCGCTGCTGATGACGGGGCCCGCCCGATGAGTCACCGCACCGCCCCGGAACGACCCGTGGGAGACGTCAGTCCGTGAGCACCAGCTCCGAACTGATCGTCTCCCACAGTGCGTTGAACCACAGGTGCGACTGCTCCACGAACGTCGTGTCGCGCAGCCCGGCGCCCTGCTCGAAGGAGAACAGCACGGACTGGGTGCCCAGGGCGTCGTACAGCGCCGGCTGTTCGTGCTCGGCCTCGGCCTCCCGGCGCGTCAGCGTGTAGTACGCGAACAGCGCCTCCGCGCCGTTGAGCAGGTACAGCTTCACCGGCGGGGTGAAGGGCAGCGCCCGGAACGTGACGCGCACGTCGATGCCGTGGGTGGCGCGCAGGGCCAGCAGGTTGTGCTGGAGGACCTGCCCCTGGGCGTTGCGCATCGCCAGCCACCGCTCGTGCACCCAGTCGTCGCCGCCCCCCTCGACCGGTACCGGGAAGGCCAGGTCGATGTCCCGGCTCGGCAGCAGCACCCGGACGTCGACCTTGGCCGGTTTCAGCCGTCCGGCGTGGATCTGCCGCAGCGGCTCACCGATGGCGAGCGTGAGCGAGATGGACGTCAGGCACACGGCGTCGATCTCGACGTGCTCCGCGCCGAACGCCGCCGCGATCCGGGGAGCGAGGGCCACCGTCGTCGGCAGCGGAGGCGCCTCCGGGCCGGTCAGGGCCCCGACGGGGTCGGGGGCGACGGTCGCCGGACTGCCCTTGGACACATTGGTGAGCAGCCGCTCGGACTGCAGGATGCGCAGCGCCTGCCGCACCGCCCCGCGCTCGACACCGAACTCGTGGGCCAGCTGGGCCTGGGTGGGCATACGCGCACCCGGCCGCAGCGCCCCTGACCTGATCCGGGCGCGCAGCTCGTCGGCCACCTCGTGATGTGTCCTCTGTGGCCGTTGCGACCTCTTCCGCCCATTGACGGAGTCGTGTTCCGGGTCCACATCTGCACAGTACAACTTCCCGCCAACTTTGGGCAGTTCAGGGAAAGGTGGTTATGAGCCGCTTCCAAGCGGAGATAAGTACAGTGAAGTTGGTCGCCAACTTCGGGCACATGGTCAGACCTTCAGGAGGTTGGCCGCCCGCCAAGGGACTCCCTTCCGGAGGGGAGCCGGGAGTCCCGCCCGGCCGACACGGCCGCACGACAACCACAACAGAACAGCTCGCTACGGATGCGGGTTCCAGCACACCACCGGCAGGAGGGAGCGGCTCAGAACATGTCCGGGCACCAAGGCCGCCTGGACGTACGCAGCAGGGCGTCGGCCTTCCGGGCGGCGCCCGCTCGTTCCTCGCGCACCCGCCCCAGCGCCGCCAGCCGCACCGCCGACTCGTCCCCGAGCCACAGCGCCCCCAACTCGCCCAGACCGACTTCGAGTTCCGCGCTCTCGGTGGTCGGCGTACAGGACGCCCCCTCGGGCGAGGCCTCCAGCCGGTAGCGCCCGCCGGTCAGCCCGTCCACACCGGCGACCTCCAGCACCAGCGTCCCCGTGCCCTCGTACGTCCGCGCCTCCAGCGCCCGTTCGACGTCCAGGATGCGCACCCACAGCCAGTCCGCCAGCGAGGTGATCCTCGCCGCCCGCGGGTCGGGCAGGAAGTGCGGGAGCAGGTCGTCGGGCGCCCGCCAGCCGCTCTTCACCTTCACCACCCAGTCGACGGAGCAGACGTACTCCCACAGCGCGCGTTCCGCGGCCGGTGTCACGCCGATGAGCCACCGCACGGTCGCCGTGTTCAACGGCTGCTTGGCGTCACCCCAGTTGTCGTCCACCTCGTACACGGCCATGCCCTCGACCTCGCCGGACGCCGAGCGGTACACGGCGTAGAAGGGCGGCTTCCACGACGTGTCCCACCCCAGGGCTCCGGTGTTCAGCTTCCACCACATGTCGTCGCGGTCGATGGCGCCGGGCTGGCGGCGGCGCAGCCGCTCGTGCAGCTCGGGGCCGAGCTTGCGGACGTCCTCGCCCTCGACCAGGTCGATCCGCCCGCCCTCCGCGGGGCCCGCCCAGCGGGCGTCGAGGCCGGCGCGCGGCACGTCGACCGTCCACTCCGCCATCCAGGTCGCCGGCCCGAAGCCGTAGCGGCCGTAGATCGGGTACTCGGCGGCGATCAGCGTCGCGACGACGTCCCCGCGCTCCGCGGCCGTCAGGTCCCGCGCCATCATGCGGCTGAGCAGCCCGCGACGGCGGTGGGTGGCGGTGACGGTGACGCCCGAGATCGCGTCGGCCGGGACACTCGCGCCGCCCACGGCCGTGAGCTCCTGGTCGAAGGACCGGAAGGTCGCCACACACCTGCCGCGGTCGAAGGCTCCGAGGTTGCGGCCCTCCACGAACCGCTCGCGCCGGCCCTCGACCTCCTCGTCGGTCAGAGGGGCCGCCCGCAGGAAGCCGGTGTTCACGGCACGCAGCCAGTCGGCGAACTCGGACTCGGCGATCGGGCGTACGTCGATGTCGTCGGCACGGGACTCGGGGGTCATGAACTCACGCTAGGCGGAGGGCCGGTCGGTGTCGCGTCAATATCCGACCGCCGGCCCTCCCCGCAGCGGGTCCCGGCCCGGGACGGCTCACACCAGCAGGTCGTCGACCTGCGCCTCCCCCTCGCGGTAGCGGCGCGCGATCTCCGCGCTGCACTCGTCGGCCGTGCGCTGGAGCCGCCGGCGGCGCCGGGAGACCTGCTGCTCGTGGCGCTCGAGCCGTCCCATCGCCGCGGTCAGCTCCAGGTCCGTGCGCGCGTCCAGGTCGGACAGCGCCACCTCGGCGAGCATCTCGGCGGCCAGCCGCCGGTACTCCTCGCCCTGCGGGGTGCCCAGGGTGACGTGGCGGGCGGAGGAGCGGTGCCGGGCCGGGGAGTCCCGCAGGATCTCCGCCAGCCGCTCCACCACCGAGGTCTCCTCGGACACCGCGACGGAGGCCTCGTCCGCCGGAGCGCGTCGGGCCATCTCCGCGCGCAGGATGTCGATCCGCCCCTGGAGCAGCCGCCGCAGATAGCTGAGGTCGGCCTCGTCGCGCTGGGCCTCGCGGCGCAGCGTGCGCAGGTCGGGCAGGCTCAGCGCGGGCACCTCTGGTCCGGAGGTGTCCGAGGGCAGCCGCGGGCTGTCCGTGCGCTGTGTGGGCGGCCGGTGATACTCCGACGCGCCCCTCCCCGTGTACGTCGACCAGACAGCCGCCTGCTGCTGTCCGGTGCTTGATGTGCTCATGTGCCTCAACCGTCCCCTCGACCGGTGTGTGCAAGCATCGTGCCACCCCAAGTGGCCGCTATGGGAACGAGTGCCCCCGATAGACCCCAGATGGGCGGTATAGCAGCAAAATACGTCCGTGCAGGGGCTGTTGGCGTCCGCGCAAACCACCCTTTCGGTGCATCCGCCGACCACGCGCGGCGCCGATGTCACCGCCCTGCATGATGGACGTATGCGAGCAGTGGTGCAGAGGGTGGACGGCGCGAGCGTCGTCGTGGACGGCGAGACCGTGGGGGCGATCGAGGGCGAGGGGCTGTGCGTCCTCGTCGGCGTCACCCACGAGGACACCAAGGAGAAGGCGGCCCAGCTGGCCCGCAAGCTCTGGTCGATCCGCATGCTGCACGACGAGAAGTCGTGCAGCGACATCGACGCCCCGCTCCTGGTGATCAGCCAGTTCACCCTCTACGGCGACGCCCGCAAGGGCCGCCGCCCCACGTGGAACGCGGCCGCCCCCGGCGACGTCGCCGAGCCGCTGGTCGACGAGGTGGTCGCCCAGCTGCGCGCGCTGGGCGCGACGGTGGCCACGGGCCGTTTCGGGGCGGCGATGCGTGTATCACTGACGAACGACGGCCCGTTCACCGTGCAGATCGAAATCTGACCCGAAAGATCTACAAGCCTCAGGGCCGAAGATCGACACGGAGGGTCTACGGCTCCACGACGACTTCCTGGGCCGCCGCCGTGTCACCGGCCACCAGCGGGGCGTCCACCGCCACGTTCCGCTTCACCAGGGCGAGGGCGACCGGGCCCAGCTCGTGGTGGCGGGCGGACGTCGTGATGAAGCCGACCTTGCGGCCGTCGGGGCCGTCGTCGGCGAGCCGGAGCTCCGTCCCGGCCACGGGCAGGTGGACCTCGCTGCCGTCCAGGTGCAGGAAGACCAGCCGACGCGGCGGCTTGCCCAGGTTCTGCACCCGGGCGACCGTCTCCTGCCCCCGGTAGCAGCCCTTCTGCAGATGCACCGCCGAGCCGATCCAGCCCAGCTCGTGCGGGATGGTGCGGTGGTCGGTCTCGAAACCGAGCCGGGGCCGGTGCTGCTCCACACGCAGCGCCTCGTGGGCGAGGATCCCGGCGGGCGGCCCGGCCTGCGCCGCGTAGGCCTCCAGGTCGGCGCGCGGCAGGAACAGGTCCCGGCCGTGCGGCGTCTCCCGTACGACGACGCCCTCGGGGACCTCGGCGATGGAGCCGGCCGGGAGGTGCACGACGGCGATGTCGGCCGTGCGGTCGGCGACCTCGACCTTGTAGAAGAACTTCATCGACTCCAGGTAGGCGATCAGCGCCTCCTGGGTGCCCGGCTCCACATGGGCCCAGACCGTCGCGCCGTCGTCGACGAGGTACAGGGCGTGCTCGATGTGGCCGTTCGCGGAGAGGATCAGCGCCTCGGTAGCCCGGCCCGCCGGGAGGTCGCTGACGTGCTGGGTGAGCAGCAGGTGCAGCCAGGCGAGCCGGTCCTCGCCGGTGACGGCGACGACCCCCCGGTGCGAGAGGTCCACGAATCCGGTGCCGTCGGCGAGGGCGCGCTGCTCACGGAACAGATCGCCGTAGTGGGCGGCGACACCTTCGTCCACGCCCTCGGCGGGGACGGCGCCGGGCAGGGTCAGCAGGGGGCTCTTCATGTCCGTAAGCCTACGACTCGGTAGTCGAAGCCTTCAGTGTGCAGTCCTCGCACCGGCCGAAGATCGCGAAGTGCTTCAGGTCGGTGTCGAAGCCGAACGTCTCCCGCAGCTTGGCGGTGAACTCGGCGGCCACCGAGACGTCCGCCTCGATCACGTTCTGGCAGTCCCGGCAGACCAGGTGGATGTGGTGGTGCCGGTCCGCGAGGTGGTACGTCGGCGCCCCGTGCCCCAGATGCGCGTGACTGACCAGCCCGAGCTCCTCCAGGAGCTCAAGTGTCCGGTACACCGTCGAAATGTTGACCCCCGACGCCGTCTTCCTCACTTCCACGAGGATGTCGTCGGGGGTCGCGTGCTCAAGGGTGTCCACGGCTTCGAGCACAAGTTGCCGCTGCGGGGTCAGCCGGTAGCCGCGCTGCCGCAGATCGCTCTTCCAGTCGGTGCTCACCACACCGGCCAGTCTAGGACTACTTGAAGAAAGCGATGCCGTCGTCCGGCATGTCGTCGGGCAGGGCCTTGGCCCAGCGCTCGACCTCCTCCGGGGTGACGACCTTCTTCAGGTGGGCGGACATGTAGGGGCGCAGCTCGACCTCGGGGGTCTGCTTCTCGCCGACCCACATCAGGTCGCTCTTGACGTAGCCGTACAGCCGCTTGCCGCCGGTGTAGGGCTGGGAGGCGGCCGTGCGGGCCACCGCGTCCGTCACGAGGTCGATCTGGGGCTTCTTGTCGGCCAGCTCGCCGTACCAGATCTCGATGACGCCGTCGTCGCGGGTCATCGTCACCTCGACCTTGCGGGCGGCGTCGATCCTCCAGAAGCCGTGCTCGGACTCCAGGGGGCGGACCTTGTTGCCGTCGTTGTCCAGGACCCAGCTGTGGGACCGGTACTCCAGGAAGTCCCGGCCGTCGTGGGAGAAGGTGACCTCCTGCCCGAAGTTGCACTTCTCGGAGCCGGGGAAGTCGTGCACGCCGGCGCCCGCCCAGTTGCCGAGCAGGAAGGCGAGCGGGACGAGGTCCTTGTGGAGGTCGGACGGGATCTCGATCATGGGAACTTCCTAGACGTGGGTCAGCGCTGGCCCTGGTACAGCTTCTTCACGGTCAGTCCGGCGAAGGCCAGGACGCCGACGGCGACCAGGACCAACAGGATTTCGAAGAAGATCTCCACGGGGTGCTCCTTGAGCGGGGGTGCGAATGGGTGCACAGGGCCGGGGGCCAGCTTACGCGGGCCCCTTCGGCACTTCGATTCCGGACTACTCTTCCGGCTATGGCGAAGAAGCTGGTGATCAAGGTGACGGCGGGGGCCGACGCCCCCGAGCGGTGCTCTCAGGCGTTCACGGTGGCGGCGGTGGCCGTGGCCAGCGGCATAGACGTCTCCCTGTGGCTGACCGGCGAGTCCGCCTGGTTCGCCCTGCCCGGCCGGGCCGCCGAGTTCGAGCTGCCGCACGCCGCTCCCCTGCCCGACCTGCTGGACTCCCTCCTCACCGCCGGCCGCGTCACGCTGTGCACGCAGTGCGCGGCCCGTCGTGACATCTCGGAGCAGGACGTCATCGAGGGCGTCCGGATCGCCGGCGCGCAGGTCTTCGTCCAGGAGGCGATGGCGCAGGAGACGCAGGCGCTCGTCTACTGAGGCTCCGTGTACAGGCAGAACGGGTGCCCGGCCGGGTCCAGCAGCACCCGGACGTCGTCCTGGGGCTGGTGGGCGGCGAGCCGCGCCCCGGCGGCGACGGCCCGCGCGGTCTCCCGCTCCAGGTCGTCGACCTCGATGTCGAGGTGGACCATCATCCGCGGCCGGTCCGGCTCGCTCGGCCAGACCGGCGGCCGGTAGTCGGGTTCCGTCTGGAAGGCCAGCCCCGTGCCGCCACCGGGCGGCCGGATGTGGACCCAGTCGGGACCGTCCTCGTCCCGCCGGACGGCCCAGCCGGGCAGCAGCCGCAGATAGAAGAGCGCGAGCTCCCGTGCGTGCGGGGCGTCCAGAACCGCCGCTGTCAGTCTCATGGAGCGCGGATACCCCGGACGGGCGGGGCGGACGCGCCGCTCAGCGCGGGCGGGCGGGATGGACGCCGCTCAGCACGAGCAGGGGCGGGACGGGCGCCAGTCAACACGAGCCGGCGCGGGACGGACGCCGGTCAACACGAGCAGGAGCAGGACGGACGCCAGCACGAGCCGGCAGGGCGGACGCCGGTCAACACGAGCAGGCGCGGGGCAGCACGAGCCGGCGAGGCGGACGCCGCTCAGTGCGGGCGCTTCTTGCCGTCCAGTTCGTCCCACCACTCGTCGGACTTGGGATCGCCGGACGGGTCGTCCCACCACCGGTCATCCGGTCCGCGCCGGTTCGCGACCATGGCCGCCACGGGCGGGATGACCATGGCGACGACGCACATCCCGACGGCGACGGGAACGGACCACAGCCGCACGACACCCCAGGCCAGCACGAAGAGGCCGATGCAGAGGCCCATCATCGCGAAGTACGTATGACGCCGCCGTGCGTACATGCCTCCAGCGTAGGTCCGGGCAGGCCGAAGGGCCGCACCCCAGGTGTCCAACCCGCGGGGTGCGGCCCTTCGAGGACCGGTCGTCGTCAGACGGCGATCGCGACCTCCGCCAGGCCGCCCTGCTGGGCGACGACCGTGCGGTCGGCGGTGGCGCCTGGCACGAGGGCACGGACGGTCCAGGTGCCCTCGGCCGCGTAGAAGCGGAACTGTCCGGTCGCCGAGGTCGGCACCTCGGCCGTGAACTCGCCGGTCGAGTCCAGCAGACGGACGTAGCCCACCACGGGCTCGCCGTCCTTGGTCACCTGACCCTGGATGGTGGTCTCACCGGGCTTGATCGTCGAGGCGTCGGGGCCGCCGGCCTTCGCACCGCACATGTCGTACTCCTGAAGTCTGGAAAGGTCGGTCGGGGAGAGTTACTTGTTGGCGCCGAGCTCGATCGGCACGCCCACGAGGGAGCCGTACTCGGTCCAGGAGCCGTCGTAGTTCTTGACGTTCTCCACACCGAGGAGCTCGTGCAGCACGAACCAGGTCAGCGCGGAGCGCTCACCGATGCGGCAGTAGGCGATGGTGTCCTTGGCCAGGTCGACGCTCTCCGCGGCGTAGAGCTCCTTGAGCTCGTCGTCCGACTTGAAGGTGCCGTCGTCGTTGGCGTTCTTGGACCACGGGATGTTGCGGGCGGACGGGACGTGACCCGGGCGCTGGGACTGCTCCTGCGGCAGGTGGGCCGGGGCGAGCAGCTTGCCGGAGAACTCGTCGGGCGAGCGCACGTCGACGAGGTTCTGCGAACCGATCGCGGCGACGACGTCGTCGCGGAAGGCACGGATGGACGTGTCCTGGGCCTTGGCCTTGTAGTCCGTCTTCGGACGCTCGGGCACCTCGTCGCCGGGAACCAGCTCGCGGGCGTCGAGCTCCCACTTCTTGCGGCCGCCGTCGAGGAGCTTGACGCTCTCGTGGCCGTACAGCTTGAAGTACCAGTAGGCGTAGGAGGCGAACCAGTTGTTGTTGCCGCCGTAGAGGACCACGGTGTGGTCGTTGCCGATGCCCTTGTCGGACAGGAGCTTCTCGAAGCCCTCCTGGTCGACGAAGTCACGGCGGACCGGGTCCTGGAGGTCCTGCGTCCAGTCGATCCGGATGGCGTTGCGGATGTGGTTCTTCTCGTAGGCGGACGTGTCCTCGTCCACCTCGACGATGGCGATGGTCGGGTCGTCCAGGTGCTCCTGGAGCCAGTCGGCGTCGACCAGGACGTCGTTGCGGCTCATGCTTCTTCTCCTCCGGGGCAGTTACGGCGGGGCGTGCGAGGTCTGCAGGGCGCGCCCTTGAGGCAGGGCGGCGCACGGGTGCCCGTGATGCGGGGCTGCGGGGATGCGCGCGCCGACGCGACTGCCGACGCGATCGCTCAGAAGGTGCGACAGAGCATGGCGGCGACGCGGCACAGGTCTACTGCCCGCCGCTTCGTGAGATCCGCCTGTCGCTTCATAGCGTCGATCGTAGGGACGGTCGGGCGGGCATGTCACCGGCGTGTCGCATACTGAGACGCAACAATCCGCCATATGGGATCGGAAGGCCTCCGGGGCGCTCGCCGCACGGCGTCCGGCCGACCGCATCCCTCGTCACATCTACGCTACGGACATCACCGTCTCGCCCACCGGACAGCGCAGGTCGGATCCGCCGGGCGACCGCCTACCCGGCCAGGCGGACGTCGGAACCCTTCACCGTGATCTCGACGCCGTCCGGGGCGGCCTGGACCGTGTCCAGCTTGATGCCGCCGGGCAGACCGTCGATCTTCTGCTGGAAGTCGGTGATCGCCCGGACGCGGTTCTCGGCGATGTCGACACCGCCGAACTTGGGCAGGCCGTCGGCGTGCACGCGGACGGTGCCGTTGTCCACCTTCACCGAGCTGAGCACGGAGACCGGCTCCGGGAGCCTGGTGCCGAGGACCGTGGCCTCGACGGTGACCTTGATCTTGCCGTTGCCGCCGTCGGAGAGACCGATGACGTTGGCGGTGACGCCCGGGGCGACCTGGGTGGGCTCGGACTTCGCCGTCTTCAGCAGCTCGTCGTAGGCGATGGTCGCTGTGCCGGTGGCGGTGGAGGCGGTGGCGGAGCTGTAGTCGCCGGAGAACTCGACGCCCTTCATGTCGGCCCGGAGGTCGTCGATACGGATCTTCTGGCCGCCGTTGCCCGCGGCGGCCTCGTAGTCCTTGATGCCGACCTCGATGTCGTCCAGGGAACCGCCGGCGACCTGGGTGAGGAACGGGAAGCCCTTGATCGACACGTCGGGCGTCGCCGACAGGTTCTCCGTCGTCTTCAGCCGGTCGGCGGCCTCGTCCTCGGCGAAGTTGACCGCGACGCGGTCGGCGATCACGAAGAGCCCGCCCAGGATCACGACGAAGATCAGCAGTATTCGCAGTGCGCGCATGCGGTGTGTCCCCCACCGGTCCGGTGCTTCGACGACCCGGTGGCCGTCCCTTGCGCGAGGGTAACGCCGGGGGAAGGGGCACCGGAGGATTGTTGATCACCTGTGACAGGGCGGAGGTCCGGCGTCGGAGCCCCGCGAGGTCGTACGGACGCGGTCCGGCGCGGGGGGCATGCCGGGTTCTCCAGGCGCTGGGCACGCTGGGTGAGGTGGCGGCGCTCGGGGGCGCTGGTGGTGCGGGCGGCGGCCTCACGGTAGGCACTCGCGGCGGCCTGGTGCCGGCCGAGCTGTTCCAGAAGGTGACCGCGGGTGGCGAGCAGCCGGTGGTGGTGCGCCAGGCGTTTGCCGCTCTCCAGCTTCTCCAGCAGGTCGAGACCGGCGGCCGGGCCCTGGACCATGGCGACCGCGATGGCGCGGTTGAGACTGACCACCGGGTTCGGCCCGAACCGCTCCAGGAGGTCGTAGAGGGCGAGGACTTGGGGCCAGTCGGTGGCGTCGCTGTGCTCGGCCTCGTCGTGCACGGCGGCTATGGCCGCTTGCAGCTGGTAGGGGCCGACCTGCCCTCGGGGCAGGGTGCGGCTGATCAGGTCCACGCCTTCCGCGATGAGTCCGCGGTCCCACCGGCCACGGTCCTGCTCCGTCAGGGGAACCAGCTCGCCGTGGGCTCCGGTACGCGCGGGGCGGCGTGCGTCGGTCAGCAGCATCAGGGCGAGCAGTCCCGCGGTCTCGGGATCCTCGGGCACAAGGCGGTGCAGCAGCCGGGTGAGCCGGATCGCCTCGTCGGACAGTTCCGGCACGGTCAGGTCGGTGCCGCCGGTGGTGGTGTAACCCTCGTTGAAGATCAGGTAGAGCACGTGCCGGACCGCGGCCAGCCGCTCGGCGCCACCGGAGCCCTCCGGCATGGTCAGGGGCGTGCCGGCTGCCTTGATGGTCTGCTTGGCCCGGCTGATGCGCTGGGCCATCGTTGCCTCGGGTACCAGGAAGGCCGCGGCGATCTGCGCGGTACTCAGGCCGCCGACCGCACGCAGGGTCAGCGCGATCCGGCTCGGTGCGGACAGCGAGGGGTGGCAGCACAGGAACAGCAGGGCCAGGGAGTCGTCCCGGTCCGCGGCGGGCACGGCGTCGGCGGAGTGCGCCAGCAGGGCGGACTGCGGGGTGGCCAGCGCCAGGGCGTCCTCACGGCGGCGACGTGCGGCCTCGCTGCGCACCTGATCGACCAGCTTGCGGGAGGCGACAGTCACCAGCCAGCTGCGCGGGCTGTCCGGTACCCCCTCCTCGGGCCACTGCAGGGCGGCGGCCAGCAGCGCCTCCTGAACGGCGTCCTCACACGCGTCAAAGGAGCCGTACCGGCGGACCAGCACGCCGAGGACCTGCGGCGCCAGCTCGCGCAGCAGGTCCTCGGCGCCGCGGTGCGGGGTGCTCACATGTCCGCCGCGGACTCATGCAGCACCGGCCACAGCTCCACCGGCTCCACATCGGCGAACGGCATGTCCGCGGCGATCCGCTGCGCCCGCTCCAGGCTCTCGCAGTCCAGCAGGTAGAAGCTGGCGATGTACTCCTTGGTCTCCAGGTACGGCCCGTCGGTCACGGCCGGGGCGCCGTCCTCGCGGCGCACCAGCTGGGCAGCGGCGGCATCCGCCAGGCCGTAGGCGCCCACCAGCTCGCCGCTCTCCCGGTACTTCTTGTTGAACGCCTCCTGCTTGGCGATCGCCTCCGGCCAGGCCTCTGCCGGGAAGGAGTCCCACTTCGCCTGGTTGCCGTAGATCATCGCGACGTACTTCATCTCGGGTGTCCTCCCCGTCCCGCACGCCCCGTCGGCGCGCTGTCACCCTTCAGTCGGAGCAGGGAGGCAGGTCCTCGACATCCGACGACGACTTTCTCCGATCGTTTTCCGAACCACCGCGAGCGCCACCCTGAGCAGGGGCGACGCCGGCAGTGTGCGAGGTCCGGAGGGCTACGCCAGCGCCCTGCCCAGGACGTACACCGCCGGGGCCGCCGCGGCCAGCGGCAGGGCCACGCCCGCCGTGAAGTGGACGAATCGGGACGGGTAGTCGTAGCTCGCGACCCGGTGGCCGATCAGGGCGCAGACGGCGGCGCCCGCGCCGAGGAAGGCGCCCGACGTGCCGAGGTCCGTGACCGAGCCCATCGCGATGCCCGCGCCCGCCGCGGCGAGCAGGGACACCACCACCGAGGCCGGGGTCGGCAGCGGCAGCGCGCGGGCCAGGACGGCGACCCCGACGGCCACCGCCCCCACCGTCACCGCGTCCGCGGCGGCCGCGAGGTACCCGCCGGCCACGATCGCCAGCGCCGAGGCCGCGACCGTCGCCATCAGGCCGTACATCCGCTCGTCCGGGTCGGCGTGCGAGCGCAGTTGCAGGACCAGCGCGAGCAGCACCCACACCCCGATCGTGCCGAGGATCGCCGACGGCGAGCGGCCCGAGGCCAGCAGCGCCGCGTCCGCGGCCAGCGCGCCCGCGAAGCCCAGCGCGATGCCCTGCCGGGCCGGCCACATCCCGTTCAGCCGGAACCAGCCCGCCGCGGTGACGGCCTGGAGGACCACGAGCGGCACGAGCAGCGCGTACGTCCCGACCGCCGCGGCACCGGCCAGCAGCAGCCCGAGCAGCGCCGTCAGCGCGGCCGGCTGCATGCCGGGCTCGATGATCGGGGAGCGGCCCTCGGCGCGGGCCCGCTGCGCGTCGGTGACGCGCGCGTTCCCGCCCACGGTGGCGGGGCCGTATCCGGAGGCGTCGGCGTCGGCTCCGGCGGGCGCCGCAGGACCCTGCGGCGCCCGGGGAGTCTGCGACATCCGGGGAGTCTGCGGGGACTGCGGTGTCAGGATCGCCGTCTCCGGATCCGGCGCCTGCGCCTGCGCGGACACCGCCTGATGGTCAGGCGCCTGCGCGGACACCGCCTGATGGCTCTGCGTCTCCCAGGTCTGCCCCTGCCACTGCTGCGTGTACTGCTGAGCGGCGTGCGGGTCCTCGTACCCCTGCTGCTGGTACGCCTGCCCGGGCCACGCCTGCGGCTGCTGCCCGTAGGGGTCGTACGGCTGGTTCTGCCGGTTCGGCTGGTTGGTCATCGCTCATCCTCCTGCGAACGGCGGGAGCACCTCGACCGTGCCGCCGTCGGCCAGCCGTACCGTCTCATGTCCGCGGGTGCCCACGGGGTCGCCGTCCACCAGGAACGAGCACCGGCGCAGGACGCGCTCCAGCTCACCGGGGTGCCGTTCCCGCACTCCGGCGAGCGCCTCGGCGAGAGTGGCCGCCTCGTACGGCTCCTCGGCCACCCCGGCCGCGGCCTTGGCGGCGGCCCAGTAGCGCACCGTGACCTTTGGCATCTGCTTCCTCAATGAATTCGGCGGTGAACCCCGTCAGGCTAGCCCGCCCGGCCCGCGACCCACTCCCCGATCCGGGCCAGCAACGCGTCGCCGGCCGCGTGCTCGGCGTGCCCCATCCCCGGCTCCAGCCACAGTTCGCCCTGGTCACCGGCGGCAGCGGCCAGCATCCGCGGGTGGTCGAGGGGGAAGTAGCCGTCGGCCTCACCGTGCACGATCAGCAGCGGGGTGGGGGCGATCCTGGGCACCGCCTCCACCGGGGAGAGCGGAACCGGGTCCCAGTCCCGGTGGTGGATGCGCGTCCCGAAGCCGTACCGGCCGACGATCCGCCCCTCCGGCCGCGTCACCAGCCAGTGCAGCCGCCGCATCGGGGCGGTCCCCCGGTAGTACCAGCGGGCCGGTGCGCTGACCGACACCACCGCGTCGGTCTCGCGGGGGTGCAGCGCCGCGTGCCGCAGCACCACCGAGCCGCCCATCGAGAACCCGACCGTCCCCACGCGCGCGTGCCCGAACTCCCGCGCCCACCGCACCGCCGCCGCCAGGTCGAGCACCTCCCGGTCCCCGACCGTGGACCGCCCGCCGGACGCGCCGTGCCCCCGGAAGGAGAACGTGACGACCGCCCCGTAACGGGCGAAGGCCTGCGCCACCCTTCGTACATGCGGCCGGTCCACGGCCCCGGTGAAGCCGTGGGCGACGACGAACACGGGGTGACCGGAACGTGTCCGCGAGGCGTCGTGCACGGCGGTGCCCGGGTCGTACACGGCGTCGATCGTCACCCCGTCGGCCGTACGCAGAAACGTCCTCGAAGACCTCCGCACCGGCGTTGCCGCGGGCGTCTCGGAGTGTGGACGTTCGGTGGAACGCGCCACATGACCTGCCGGACGAGAGCTCATGTGGGCTATTCTGCTGGGCAGAGGACTCGGGCAGCGTAGCCCCCGGGTCCTTTTGTGCTTTCGGAAGCGTTGTATACGAAGCGGGAAACCGCAGGTGTACGGGGCCTTCGGGATCGCAGACAGAGCGGTGCTGTGCCAACAAGCGTCCTCGCAGGGACCGAGGAGGAACCAGACGTATGAGTTCTCTGCTGCTCCTGACCAACGCCCTCCAGCCGTCGACGGAGGTGCTCCCCGCCCTCGGCCTGCTCCTGCACAACGTGCGCGTGGCCCCCGCCGAGGGCCCCGCCCTCGTCGACACCCCCGGCGCCGACGTCATCCTTATCGACGGCCGGCGTGATCTGCCGCAGGTCCGCAGCCTGTGCCAGCTGCTGCGCTCCACCGGGCCCGGCTGCCCGCTCGTCCTGGTCGTCACCGAGGGCGGCCTCGCCGCCGTCACCGCGGACTGGGGCATCGACGACGTCCTGCTCGACACCGCCGGCCCGGCCGAGGTCGAGGCGCGGCTGCGGCTGGCCATGGGGCGGCAGCAGATCGTCAGCGACGACTCCCCCATGGAGATCCGCAACGGCGACCTGTCGGTCGACGAGGCCACGTACTCCGCCAAGCTCAAGGGCCGCGTCCTCGACCTCACCTTCAAGGAGTTCGAGCTCCTGAAGTACCTCGCGCAGCACCCCGGCCGCGTCTTCACCCGCGCCCAGCTGCTCCAGGAGGTCTGGGGCTACGACTACTTCGGCGGTACGCGCACGGTCGACGTGCACGTACGGCGGCTGCGCGCCAAGCTCGGCCCCGAGCACGAGTCGCTGATCGGCACCGTCCGGAACGTCGGTTATCGATTCGTTACGCCGGAGAAGCCGGAGAAGATGGAGCGCGGCGCCGAGGAGGCGAAGGCCAAGGCGGCCACGGCAAAGCCGGACACCGCGGACAAGTCGGCCGCCCTGGACGCGGCCGAGGCCCGCGCGAAGGCGTAAAGAGGCGTATTGCGGCGTCGACCTGGGCATCGCTTCCCGCACGGGGTCCCCCGGACGGCGGTCGGGATATCGTACGGAACCTCCTTTACGCCCTGCCCAGAGCCGGTATATCCGCGTAGACTCCGCGCGTGGCCAAGGTGACTCGGGATGATGTGGCGCGGCTGGCAGGGACTTCCACTGCCGTGGTCAGCTATGTCATCAACAACGGACCCCGGCCGGTCGCCCCGGCCACGCGCGAGCGTGTCCTCGCCGCGATCAAGGAACTGGGGTACCGGCCCGACCGGGTGGCCCAGGCCATGGCGTCCCGGCGCACGGACCTCATAGGCCTGATCATCCCGGACGCCCGCCAGCCCTTCTTCGGGGAGATGGCGCACGCGGTCGAGCAGGCCGCCTCCGAGCGCGGAAAGATGGTCCTCGTCGGCAACACGGACTACGTGGGCGAGCGCGAGGTCCACTACCTGCGCGCCTTCCTGGGGATGCGGGTCTCCGGGCTGATCCTCGTCAGCCACGCGCTCAACGACCTGGCCGCCGCCGAGATCGAGGCCTGGGACGCCCGGGTCGTGCTGCTGCACGAGCGGCCGGAGGCCATCGACGACGTCGCCGTCACCACGGACGACCTGGGCGGCGCCGAGCTCGCCGTCCGGCACCTGCTGGACCACGGCTACGAGTACGTCGCCTGCATGGGCGGCATAGCCGAGACCCCCGCGGTCGGCGACCCGGTCTCCGACCACGTCGAGGGCTGGCGTCGCGCGATGGACGAGGCCGGCATCTCCACGGAGGGCCGCCTCTTCGAGGCCCTCTACAACCGCTACGACGCCTACCAGGCCGCCCTGAAGATCCTCTCCGGCCCCGAGCGCCCGCCGGCGATCTTCTGCTCCACCGACGACCAGGCGATCGGCCTGCTGCGGGCCGCGCGCGAACTGCGCATCGACGTCCCCGGCGAGCTGGCGGTGGCCGGCTTCGACGACATCAAGGAGGCGGCGCTCACGGACCCGCCCCTGACGACGATCGCGTCCGACCGCCCGGCGATGGCCCGGGCGGCGGTGGACCTCGTCCTCGACGACGGGCTGCGGGTCGCGGGGGCCCGTCGGGAGCGGCTGAAGGTGTTCCCGTCGCGGCTGGTGACCCGGCAGTCCTGCGGCTGCGCGTAGCCTCCGGCGGTTCAGGCAGCGGGCGTCCTTATATCGGGCATACGAGGTTCTGTCGGGCTTCTCAGGGAGCACTCAGGAAGCTCTCATGGTCGGGCGCCAAGCTCTGTTCCATGACCGAGAGCTTCCACCGCAGTGGCGAGTACGAGAACCCTTACGAGGGTCAGCAGCAGGCCCCGGTGAACCCCGAGTGGCCGCCCCCGCCGGCGTACGCCCCGGCGCATGCTCCGCATCCGACGAAGCGCGGCCGCGGCCCCCTCGCCCTGATCGCCGCCGTGGCGATCGTGGCGGCGGCGATAGGCGGCGGCACCGCCTACGGCATCCAGGAGCTGACCGGCAACGACACCGTCGCCTCCAGCTCCACCAGCACCAACGTGGTCCCTTCCAGCCAGAAGGGCACCGTGGCCGGCGTCGCGAAGGCCGTCAGCCCGAGCATCGTCGAGATCAGTGCCGACTCCAACGCCGGGTCGTCCACCGGCTCCGGCGTGATCATCACCAGCGGCGGCGAGATCGTCACCAACAACCACGTCGTCTCCGGCGCCTCCCAGATCAAGGCGACGACCAGCGACGGCAAGTCCTACACGGCGAAGGTCGTCGGCACCGACAGCAAGAAGGACCTGGCGCTGATCAAGCTGGAGAACGCCTCCGGCCTGAAGACCGCCACGCTCGGCGACTCGGCCGGGATCCAGGTCGGCGACCAGGTCGTGGCCATCGGCTCCCCCGAGGGGCTGTCCGGCACCGTCACCAGCGGCATCATCTCGGCCCTCGACCGCGACGTCACCGTCCCGACCGAGGAGGGCCAGGACCAGGGCCAGCAGCAGTGGGGGCAGGGCCAGGGGCAGGGGCAGGGCGACCAGTGGCCGTTCGAGTTCGGCGGGCGCCAGTTCAACGGCGACACCGGGTCCAGCACGACGACGTACAAGGCGCTCCAGACCGACGCGTCCCTCAACCCGGGCAACTCCGGCGGCGCGCTGATCGACATGAACGGCAACATCATCGGGATCAACTCCGCGATGTACGCGCCGACGAGCCAGGCCTCCTCGTCCTCCGACGCGGGCAGCGTCGGACTGGGCTTCGCCATCCCGATCAACACCGTCAAGGCCGACCTCGCGAAGCTGCGGGCGGGGTCGACCGACTGAGCCCGGGCACCGACAGCGAGGAGTACGGCGATGATCGAGCAGGTCGTGCACACGGAGCCGGGCGGGGACCCGGCGGCGATCGGTCCGGCCCTCGCGGTGGCGTCCGCGCTGCACCCTCCGACGGGCCGGGCGGCGGAGACGGCACCGGCCACGGCGACCCGCAGGGCGAGCCGCGCCGGGAAGGCCCGGCGCCGGGCGGTACGCGGCTGACGTTCCCGCCGGCTCACGCCTCCCACGTGCGACGCTGAGAGCGTCAGAGCACCCCCGCCCCCCTTCACCCCCGAGGACCCCCGACCCATGAGCCCCGCAGACGGCGACCGTGACCCGCAGCGCATCCTGATCGTCGACGACGAGCCGGCCGTACGCGAAGCGCTCCAGCGCAGCCTCGCGTTCGAGGGGTACGGGACCGAGGTCGCCGTCGACGGCGCCGACGCGCTCGACAAGGCTGCGGCCTACCGGCCCGACCTGGTCGTCCTCGACATCCAGATGCCGCGCATGGACGGCCTGACGGCAGCGCGCCGCATCCGCGCCACGGGCGACACCATGCCGATCCTGATGCTCACGGCCCGCGACACGGTCGGCGACCGCGTCACCGGCCTCGACGCGGGCGCCGACGACTACCTGGTCAAGCCGTTCGAACTCGACGAACTCTTCGCCCGCATCCGCGCCCTGCTGCGCCGCAGCTCCTACGCGGCGGCCGTGGGTGCGGCCGACCCGGCCGACGAGGACGCGCTCACCTTCGCCGACCTGCGCATGGACCTCGCCACGCGGGAGGTCACGCGAGGCGGGCGCCAGGTGGAGCTGACCCGCACCGAGTTCACGCTCCTGGAGATGTTCATGGCCCATCCGCGCCAGGTCCTGACCCGGGAGCAGATCCTCAAGGCCGTGTGGGGCTTCGACTTCGAGCCGTCGTCGAACTCCCTCGACGTGTACGTCATGTACCTGCGCCGCAAGACCGAGGCGGGCGGCGAGCCGCGCCTCGTCCACACGGTGCGGGGTGTGGGCTATGTGTTGCGGCAGGGCGGCGCGGAGTGAGTTCCTGGACGCACAGGGTGGTACGCCGGTTCCGCTCCCTGCCGATCCGCTCCCGACTGGCGCTGCTGGTGGCGGCGGCGGTGGCGTTCGCGGTGGCGGCGGTGTCGGTGACGTGCTGGTTCATCGTGCAGGGGAAGTTGTACGACCAGGTGGACGGTGACTTGAAGTCGTCGTTCCGGACGTTGCAGGCCGACGACTTCGAGGCGTTGACGAAGTCGTGCCCCCAGAAGCCGTCGAACACGCTCGGCGGGGCCCCGCGGCCACAGACCTACGCGCAGGTGGTCAGGGTCGACGGCAAGGTCTGTCTGTTCAGCAGCCTCATGCCCCAGGTGAAGGTCACGAGCGGCGACAAGGCCGTGGCGAAGGACCCCGACCCGACCGTCGTCCGGCTGCGCAACGGCACGGACAGCGACGGCAATTCGGTGCGGGTGCTGACCACGGCGGTCGTCGTGAAGAACGGCCCGTTCGAGCAGGGCGTGGCCGCCGACTACGCGCTGGTCATCGCTGTGCCCCTCAAGGGAACGGAGTCCACCCTCAACGAACTGGCGCTGATCCTGCTGCTGGTCTCGGGGGTCGGGGTGGTGGGCGCCGGGGCGGCCGGCCTCACCGTGGCGCGGGCGGGCCTGCGCCCGGTCGACAAACTCACCGAGGCCGTCGAGCACGTGGCCCGCACGGAGGATCTGGACGTCCGCATCCCGGTGGACGACACCAGCGAGGACGAGGTGGCCCGGCTGTCCCGGTCCTTCAACTCGATGACGTCGGCCCTGGCCAGCTCCCGTGACCTCCAGCAGCAGCTGATCGCGGACGCCGGCCATGAACTCCGCACACCCCTCACCTCCCTCCGCACCAACATCGAACTCCTCACCCGCAGCGAGGAGACGGGCCGCCCCATCCCCGAGGCGGACCGCAAGGCGCTGCTCGCGTCGGTGAAGGCGCAGATGACGGAGCTGGCCGCGCTCATCGGCGACCTCCAGGAACTGTCCCGCCCGGACACGGGCCAGCACGCGGGCAGGACACAGATCGTCGCCTGGCAGGACACAATCGAGTCGGCGCTGCGGCGGGCCCGGCTGCGGGGCCCGGAGCTCACGATCACGGCGTACGTCCGGCCGTGGTTCGTCCGGGCGGAACCCTCCGCCCTGGAACGGGCGGTGGTCAATATCCTGGACAACGCGGTGAAGTTCAGCCCGCAGGGCGGCACGGTCGAGGTCCGCCTGGCCGAGGGCGTCCTCACGGTCCGCGACCACGGCCCGGGCATCCCCGCCGACGAACTCCCCCACGTCTTCGACCGCTTCTGGCGCTCCCCGAGTGCACGGGCGCTGCCGGGCTCTGGCCTGGGCCTGTCGATCGTGGCCCGTACGGTGCAGCAGGCCGGCGGCGAGGTGTCGTTGTCCCACGCCGAGGGCGGCGGCACGGTGGCGACGGTACGCCTGCCGGGAGCGGCGGTGCCTCCGCCGGAGGATCTGCCCTCGGCCTGAGGGCCAGGGCAGACGGCCCCTTAGGTCGGCTGCTCAGCCGCTCCGCGATGCGGGGCGCACTGGGCAGGGCGGCGGCGGCAGGCTCACCCGGCGCTGCGAGGTTCACGGCGCCGGTACGGCACCGATCTGCTGCATCACCCCGAGGAGATCGGGCTGGCCCCGTTCGCCGACGATCCGGCCGTCGGCCAGGTAGTAGAAGTTCATGGCCTGCACCGAGATCTTGTTGCCGCTCGCCGGGATCCCGAGGAATTCACCGTCGTGGGTTCCCCGCATGGTGAACCGTGCGGCCACGGTGTCGCCTTCGGTGACTGTCTCCTCCAGCGTCCACTGGACGTCGGGGAAGGCACTGCGCATCATCCCGATGACTTCCATGTACCCATCGGGCCCCCGCAGTGGTTCCGGGTGGCTTGGCGCGTGGAACACCGCATCCGGAGAAATGACCTCGTGGGCGAGATCCTCGTCGCCCGTGTTGATGAACTCGACGAAACGGTTCATCACTGACTCGGTGGACTGCGATGGCATCTTGCTGTGCCTCTCCAGAGACGTTTGGGCGGGTGCCTGCGAGCGTAACATCGATTCGATGTTCACATCGATTCGATGTTCACGTGCGAAGATGGGCTCATGCTGGAACTCGCGATACTCGGCTTCCTCGCCGAGGGACCCCTGCCCGGACATGAGCTGCGCCGCCGCATCTCACAGCTGACCGGCTATACGCGGCCGGTCAGTGACGGCAGCCTGTATCCGGCGATCAATCGCCTGACCAGGGCGGGCTTGATCGAGCGGCGCGCAGACCCGGCCGCGGGGGCGGCCCGGTACCTGCTCAGCCTGACCGCGGCCGGACGGGCCGACATGCTTCAGCGCCTGCGCAAGCCCGCCGACCACGAGATCACCGACTTCACCCGGTTCTACGTCGTCCTGGCCTTCCTCTCCCACCTGCACGACGTGGCCGAACAGCATGCGGTGCTGCGCAGACGGCTGGAGTTCCTGGAAGAGCCGGCGAGCTTCTTCTACGACAACGAGCGGCCTCTGCGTGCCGAGGAGATCGCCGACCCCTACCGGCGGGGCATGCTGCTCACCGCCCGCGCCACCAGCCGCGCCGAACGGACCTGGCTGCGCGAGACCCTCGGCGAGGAACCGCCCGCATTCGACACCGCATGCACCGACAGCGATCCATATGCGCCCGCCGCTCCCGCGGGCTGACGGCCCACGGAGGTACCCCCATGCTTGCTTCCTGGTACGACGCCCAGGGCCCCGCCTCCGATGTCCTGCACGTCGGCGAACTACCTGATCCCGTCCCCGGCCCCGGCGAGGTCCGCGTCCGCGTCACCGTCTCGGGCGTCAACCCCGGCGACACCAAGAAACGGCGCGGCTGGCTCGGCTCGTCCATGCCCTTCCCGCGGGTGATCCCGCACAGCGACGGCGCCGGAGTCATCGACGCCGTGGGCGCCGGAGTCGACGTCCACCGCGCCGGACAACGGGTCTGGGTATACGGCGCCCAGTCCTACCGCCCCTTCGGCACGGCCGCCCAGTACACCGTCGTACCTGACCACCAAGCCGTACCTCTGCCCGACCATCTCAGTGACGAACTGGGCGCGAGCCTCGGCATCCCCGGCATCACCGCCCACCGCACTGTCTTCGCCGACGGCCCGGTCGACGGCCGACTGGTTCTGGTCCACGGAGTTCTCGGCGGCGTCGGCTCCCTGGCCGCCCAGCTCGCCCACTGGGCCGGCGCCACCGTGATCGCCACCGTCCGCCGAACCGCGGACCTCGACCACGTCGACCCGGGCGTCGCCCACGCCATCGCCCTGGACACTGGCGAGCCCGCCGCTGCCATCCGCTCGTACGCGCCGCGGGGCGTCGACCGGATCATCGAGGTCGCGCTGTCCGACAATGCCGATCTCGACAACGCCGTCGCCGCCAACAACGCCGTCATCGCCGCCTATGCCACCCGCTCGGACCGCACCGAGATCCCCTTCTGGCCTCTGCTGTTCAACAACGTCACCCTGCGGCTGTTCGGCAGCGACGACTTCCCCGCCGAGGCCAAGCGCCAGGCCGCCCGCGATCTCACCTCCGCCGCCGCCGTCGGCGCCCTCACTGTCGCCGTCGGCGACCGTCACCCGCTGGACGACATCGCCAAGGCCCACGACCGCGTCGACGCCGGCGGTGGTCACGGCCGCATCCTGGTCACCATCCCCCGATAGCCCGGACTCGGACCACTGCCCTGCTCAACTGCCTGACTCTGCGGGGCGGCCCGTCGCGCTGTGCCACCCGAGTCACCCGGAAATGTGCGCCGGGCTCTCGTCCTTGACGCCGGCCAGGAACGACCCCCAAGGGCTGGCGCCGAACACGAGTATCGGGCCGTGCGGCTGCTTGCTGTCGCGGACGGGGACTACGCCAGGGCAGTTGTCGGCGATCTCGACGCAGTTGTTGGCTCCCCCGTCGCTGTAGCTCGACTTGCGCCAGGTGGGCTTCATGATCTGTGCTCCTCCAGTACGTCCCGGATGAACGTCAGCGAGTCCGACGGGGACATCGCCAGATCCCGCAGCAGATCGTAGGACAAACGGTGGCGCAGGACAGCCTCCGGATCATCCGTCAGCAGACCGCTGCTGTCTCCTTCCGTGTAGGCCGCGGCGCTTCCGTCCTCCTGCCAGAGCAGGGTCAGGGACCCCTTCCCCATGAGGGGATGTACCCCAGCGGAGAACGGCAGTACCTGCACGGCGACATTGGGCCACTGGGCGACGGCCTCGACGTGCAGCAACTGGTCATCCCAGATTTCCGCGTTGGCCGAGGGTCGGCGGAATGCAGGCTCGTCGATGATGAATCGGGCACTGGGTGCCGGGTCCTTGCGCAGCAGAAGCTGCCGTCCCAGGCGTGCGGCCACCTGTTCTTCGACGTCATCGCTGTTGTCTGCCGTTGTCTGGGGCCCAGACAACACCTCTCGGGCGAACTCCTCTGTCTGCAACAGCCCAGGCACGTCCGGCGTATACACGCGCAGGATCCGAGCTGTCGCCTCCAGCTCCATGTACCTCTTGTACTTGTTCTTGAAGGCGTCGAGCTGCGCCATCCTCCAGAGGGTCACCAGCAGGTCACCGGACCCGTAGTAGCTGTCCAGGTCCTCCATGACCGCCCGTTTGGAAAGCCGTTCCCCCTTCTCCAGGCGGCTCAGGTAACTCTTGTCGTAGCCGGTGTCGTCAGCCAGCTGCCCCAGCGACTTCCCCGCCTTCTCCCGCAGGAACTTCAGCGTCCGGCCGAGAACACCCCGCCCCGACTCCCGCTCCCCGTCAACCACTTCGCCCACGTCACCCCTCACCGTTGCCTGGAGCGCCAGGCAACACCTGACCCCTTCCGCAGCGTACGCGCGAGCCGTAACCATCGAGGCACGAACGGTAATCACCGCTCGTCAGACCCCCTGCCTGCCCCTGGAAGGGACACCCATGCGTCTACGCCTCCGCGCCGCCGAACTCTGCGAGTCCCTGCTCCTGACCCTCGTACGACTCCTGCTCCCCGCCCAAGGCCGCCACCGAGCCACCCCCGGTCCACAGCCACCGCCTCTTCCCGGTCCCCCTACACGCCTCCTCGACACAGAGCCCCTCGTCATGGACACCCCGCTGGTCCGGCCCTACCTCCACGCCCTGGAGGTCTACGCATGAGGCTGCTCCCCTGGACCGGCGCCGACGGCAAGGCCTGCTATCTCTCCACCGACGACCCCCACAGCCTCCTCTCGCACCTCGCCGACGACGTCGAGGCCGCTCAACTCGCCTCCGCCGAGCAGGTGCTCGCGGGCGCCAGATCCGTACTCGGCGACCCCAAGGCCGGTGAACGCGCCGTGCGTTTCGCGCTGACGAGGGCCGTGGAATCCCTGGGAGACGTGCTGCGTGTTGCTGTCAGTCGCAGCAGCGACACCCGATAAAGCGGGACATGACTCCCGGCCAGCTGTCAATGTCCTGTCATACCCGTCAGTAGCGCAAACTCCCGCAGCTGTTCTGACATCTTCAACGCCGTCATAGAACCGCAAGCAGGAGTGAGCCAACCCCCATGCGTCTCATTCGCAAGTCAACTCTCAAGAAATGCGGCGCTGTTGCCGCAACCACCGCCCTCGCCATATCCGGTCTGCTGACCGGCGCGGGGACCGCCGCCGCCGGGCCCGCCGGGGCCACCAACATCCGGGGTGTGGATCCCGGGGACACGGATCTGATGATCGAACGGCTCTGCAGTCAGGAGACGAGCCTGACGGGCGTGTACGGCGCCCTCAATGTCGACACCGGCGAGTTCAAGACCCAGGACGAGTACCTGCGGGACGTCTTCGGGCTGTGGAAGCCCGCCGGGCCGTGGGAGCTGTTCCGCGGCTGGTGCGGGTACGCCGAGGCCTCGACCTGGTCCATCAAGGGCGACACGGTCCGCACGTCACGCTGGATCGGCAACCAGGGCTCCGCCGACGACAAGGAGACCTTCGTCAGCAGCTACAGCACCAAGACGTTCGCGAAGAAGAGCGTCGGAGGCACCATCAGCCTCTCCCTCGCCAAGAGCATCTTCAGCGGCACCGTGGGCGGCAGCGCCGGGTACGAGTGGGGCTGGGAGAAGGAGTCCCGGTTCGAGACCCGCAGCGAGAAGACCATCCCGCCCTGCCGGCAGGTCGCCGTGACCTGGACGCCGTACCAGCGCGTGGTGCGCGTGAACCCCGTCTTCCACGTCGAGGACTACCAGTGGGACAAGGGGGACGGGGAGCGGACCGTGCACAGCTGGCGTGACCGGGGCTATCAGACCGTCTACTCCCACGGGTACTACATCGACGGGATCTCCGACAAGCTCCTGCCGAGCGGCCAGCCGGACGGCCGTGAGGACAAGATCGAGGAGAAGCTCGACCCCAAGTCCTGTACGGACTGAGGCAGATACCCCGGCAACCTTTCCGTGTGGGGCGACGACTGATCAGCGGTCATTCCCCCACACGGAACGGATCGCCGTATGAGTGAGCCGCGTAGCAAGGCCCGTCCCCGTCACCGCAGAAGCCGCACCGCCCTGGCGGTCGGGGTCCCCCTGGCCCTGACCGCCGCCGGTACCTTCGCCTACGGCACCGACCTCGGCGTCCTCGGCAGCAGTGTCCAGCAGGCCTCCGCCGCCGCCCCCACCTGGGCCGCCGACACCGCCGACGGGTTCGCCTCCGTCAACTCCCTCGGGCAGAACGGGACGTACGGCGGGCGCGGAGGCCAGATCGTCACCGTGACCACGCAGGCCGAGCTGGAGAAGTACGCCACCGCGACCCAGCCGTACGTCATCGTCGTCGCCGGGACCATCGCCATGAACCCGGTCGGCAAAGAGATCAAGGTGCAGTCCGACAAGACCATCGTGGGCCGCGGAACCGCCGGGCACATCGTCGGCGGCGGGTTCTTCCTCGGCCAGGGCGTGCACAACGTGATCATCCGGAACCTGACCATCCGGGACGCGTACCAGGGCATCTGGAACGACAAGGACCATGATTTCGACGCGATCCAGATGGACGGCGCCCATCACGTGTGGATCGATCACAACGATCTGCGGCACATGGCCGACGGGCTCATCGACGTCCGCAAGGACAGCACGAACGTCACCGTCTCCTGGAACAAGCTGAGCGACAACAACAAGACCTTCGGCATCGGCTGGACCGAGAACGTCAAGACCGACATCACGATCCACCACAACTGGATCCGCGAGACCGAGCAGCGCAACCCCTCCACGGACAACGCCGCCCACGCGCACCTCTACAACAACTTCCTGGAGGACGCCCCGGGCACCGCCATCAAGTCGGCGTACGGGAACTACTCGCGCGGCGGCACGAAGATGGTCCTGGAGAACTCCCTCTTCCAGGGCGTCAAGAACCCCGTCATCAAGGACAGCGGCGCCGCCGTCGTGCAGCGCGGCAACTCCTTCTCCGGCACCAGCGGGCGCAACGAGAGCGGCGGAACCGCCTTCGACCCGAAGACGTACTACCCCTACAGCCTGGACAAGGCCACCGACCTCCCGTCGGTCCTCAAGGCCGGAGCGGGGCCCCGCGCGTCCGTCGGTACGACCGCCTCCACCAAGGCCGCGGCCGCCACCACCCTCACCGTCGCCCAGGACGGCAGCGGCCAGTACCGGACCGTGCAGGCCGCCGTGAACGCCGTACCGGCGAACAACTCCTCGCGCGTCGTGATCGCCGTGAAGCCGGGGACGTACCGGGAACTGGTGAAGGTGCCGTCCAACAAGCCGCACGTCACCATCCAGGGCACCGGCGGCAGCCGCAAGGACACCACGATCGTCTACAACAACGCCTCCGGTACGCCGAAGCCCGGCGGCGGCACGTACGGCACGGGCGGCAGCGCCACCGTCGCCGTCGAGGCGGACGACTTCCAGGCGCGCAACCTGACCATCTCCAACGACTTCGACGAGAAGGCCAACCAGTCCCTCAACGGGCACCAGGCCGTCGCCCTGCGGACCGCGGCCGACAAGGTGTTCCTGGACGGGATCATCGTCAGCGGGGACCAGGACACGCTGCTGCTCGACACCGCCGCCAAGGACAAGCTCGGGCGGGTCTACGTCAGCAACTCGTACGTCATCGGCAACGTCGACTTCATCTTCGGCCGGGCCACGGCCGTCATCAACAGGTCCGTGATCACGCTGAAGAAGCGCTGGAACGGCACCTCGGCCGGGTACATCGCCGCGCCGAGCACCGCGGCGAACCGCAAGGGCTTCCTGATCGCCGACTCCACCGTGAACGGCGACGTCTCGGCCGGCAGCTTCTACCTCGGCCGGCCCTGGCACGCCGGCGGGGACGCGTCCCTCGATCCCCAGGCCACCGTGCGCAACACCAACCTGAGCAACGCGATCAAGTCGGCCCCGTGGACCGACATGAGCGGGTTCTCCTGGAAGGACGACCGGTTCGCCGAGTACAAGAACTCCGGCGCCGGGGCGGGTCCGGCCAGCACGAACCGGCCGCATCTGAGCGACGCGCAGGCCGCGAACCAGGAGGTCGCGGACTGGCTCGCGGGCTGGACGCCTTCGGCGTCCTGATCGGCTCCCTTCCGGGTCCGGCTGACGAGCGGCGCCGGGCCCGGAAGGGCCACCATCGTGATCCCGTGGGGGACTCCTACCGGTTCCTACTGCTTCCAGGCGTAGTGCAGCCGGTCCAGGCCACTCTGGTTGTTCACCGTGAGGCTGAGGTTCGTGCCCGTGCCCTGGAGCGTGGTGAGCGAGTAGGTGTCACCGTTGCGCAGGCCGGGCCAGTAGACCGAGCCCAGGCCCAGCTCGCGGATCGTGTCGGTCGCGGCCTGGATGTACGCGATCTCGTTGGAGGTGCCGGCCGGGCCGTTGTAGTCCAGGCCGGTCGTCATGGAAGCACCGAACTCGTCGAGGATCGTGCGTGAGGCGCAGTCGCCTATGCGACTCTTGAAGTCGGCCTTCCACTGGTCGACGCTGGTCCAGTCGGTGTGCCAGAAGCCGTAGTTGTGCAGGGCCAGGCGCGTGCCCTTCAGGCGCGGGTCGGCGCAGACCGGCTTGACGTCCTCGCTGTACTTGTAGCCGCCGATCAGGATCCGGTCGCGGGGCACGTTGCCGTGGCTGCTCACCCACTTCGCGGCGATGTCCGTCCACTCCTGGGCGGTGTAGCCGAACGGCTCGTTCATCGGCTCGAAGTACACCTTGGAGTTGCGGGCGTAGGCGGAGGTGATGCGCGCCCACATCCGGTCCCAGGACGCCTGGTCGTCGATCTTGCCGTCCTTGGCGTTGTCGGCCTCCCAGTAGCCCAGGATGACCTTGAAGCCCTTGGCGGTGGCGGCGTCGATCGCGCCCCGGTACGACGTCCAGAACGGGCCGTTCACGGAGGTCGGGTTGACCGGGAGGCGGACGGTGTTGGCGCCCAGCTTGGAGAATCCCCCGATGATCGCCTTGGACTTGGCGTAGGTGGTGGCGTAACTGTCCGACGTGGACAGGCCCGAGGGCACGACCGCGTCATGGGCGTAGTTGTCGCGCGGGTCGGCCCAGTTGACGCCCTTGAAGTCGCTGACGGGCGGCGGGGTGGCGGGACGGTGGGCGGGTGAGGCGGCGGCGGGGGAGGCGAGCGCTCCACCGAATGCCGTGACACAGGCCAGCAGCGCCCCCACGCACGCTGTCCCGCGATGGTTCCTTTGAGACACGACATCCCCTTCTGAGAGGTGCACGGTGAGCGGCCCGTAGACGGACCGCCCAGTGATGCACGAAACTAGAAGGCGACTCGAACAGAGGTCAACACATCAGAACATAAAGTTTCACCCCGAGGCGGCACGGGCGGGTCAGGAAGACCTCGCGGCCGGGCCGCCCCCAGGGAGTCACTTCCCGACCGTGAGCCCCGATCCCGACACCCGCACCCGGATGCCGTCCTCCTCCACCCGTACGTCCCGCAGCCGGACGTTCCCCTGCTCCGGCTCGGGCAGTTCGAACGCCAGGGACAGCCGGTCGGCCAGGACCGGGCGGGTCAGGCCCGACAGGGAGTCGAGCAGGTTGGGGTCCAGGCCCAGACGGCGCATGACGTCGGGGTTCTCCAGGGCCAGGTCGATGAGGTTGAGGCCGGCGGCCTGGCGGGCGAAGCGCGGGGAGCCGGTCAGCTCGGCGAGCTTGCCGTCGTCGGCCAGCGCCTCGCGCACGGTCGCCTCGGGCACGCCCATCCGCTGCACGATGGCCGGCACCGACAGCAGCGCCTTGGCCTTGCGGGTCTCCCGGGCGAGGTCGGCGGTGCCCTTGGGCGTCAGGTGCAGGCCCTCCGAGGCGCGGGTGCCGGGCCGGTAGGTGGCCAGGTCGCCGATGTCCAGGCGCATCCTGCCGATCTCGGTGGCGATACCCCGCTCGCCCTGCCGCTGGATCCGGGCCTCGGCGCGCAGCCGCAGGTTGTGCCCGGCGACCGGCAGGGTGCCGTCCGCCCGGACCCTGTCGCGGCCCTCGCCGGTGAACGTCACCTGGGAGGCGCCGAGTTCGCGGTTGAGGTCGGCGAAGGTGAGCTGGACGTCCCCGTCGAAGCGCGGGACGTCGGCGCCGCGCACGGAAGTGAGGCCGTCGGCGTTCAGCCGCACGTCGTGGGCCGTGGCCGACACCTTGGCCAGGGAGACCCGGTCGGCGGCGACGTCCGGGACGGTCACCTTCACCGAGTCCAGGCGCTTGTCGGCGAGTTGGGTGAGGAAGGGGAAGCCGCCGATCTCCACCTCGGGCGCCGCGGCGAGGTCGAGGCGGTCCTTGAGGGTGTCGGCGGCGCGGTGCTCGGCGTACAGCACGGCCCAGCGGTCGCCGAGCGCGGCGAACGAGGCGAGGACGACCAGGCCGACCACCGCCTTCACCGCGAGCGGCAAGCCAGCGAAACGATTCTTCCTACGCCGCTTGCCGCCGCGGCGGTGGTCCGGCGGGGCCCAGGCGTCCTCGGCGCCCGCATCGCGTTCCTCCGTGAGGAACTCATCCAGAGGGGTCTCCTCCAGAGGCCCGTCATCGAGGGCGGCGAGCTCCTCGTACGGGTTCGGACGGGGATGCGCATCTAGGTGGTGGGGGGTACGCATCGATCCATGTGATCATGCGTACCTCCCCCACCCGCAACCTGAACCCCGGGTATGCGACTTACTTCACGATCGTGATGCGGTCCGCCTTCGGCGGGGCGATCGGGTTCGACGCCGAGGAGTTGGCCGTCAGGTACTGCTCCAGAGCCGTCAGGTCGTCGCTGCCGACGACGTCGTTCGTGCCCTGGCCGAGGGTCGGGAAGCCGTCGCCGCCGCCCGCGAGGAAGCTGTTCGTCGCGACGCGGTAGGTGGCGGCCGGGTCGATGGCCGCACCGTTCAGCTTGATGCTGTCCGTGACCACCCGGTCGGCGCCGGACTTGGTGAGGTCCAGCGTGTAGGTCAGGCCGGACGAGACCTGGAGGACCTTCGGGGCTGCCGCGTTCGGGCCGGACACCTGCTCCTTGAGCGCCTGGACGACCTGCGCGCCCGTGAAGTCCTGGAGGTTCACGGTGTTCGCGAACGGCTGGACCGTGAAGCCCTCGGCGTAGGTGACGACACCGTCGCCCTCACCGGCCTTGGCCGCGTAGGTCAGCGGGGCGCGGATACCGCCCGGGTTCATCAGCGCCAGGTCGGTCTCCGGGTCGAGCTGCTTGCCGTGGGCGAGCTGCGCGTCGGCGATGAGGTCACCGAGCGGGGACTCGCTGCCGGTGTTGCCGATGTCGCCGGAGATGTAGCCGATCGGCTTGTTGCCGATGGGCGCGGCCAGGGTGTTCCACTTGCTGATCAGCTCGGTCATGTCGGGCGCCTTGGGGACGTCCCGGGTGACCACGCGGTTCGCCGACTTCACGGCCGTACGGGCGATGTCGCCGGTCCTGCGGTCGTAGGTCAGCGTGGTGTCGGTGTAGAGGCGGCCGAAGGACGCGGCCGAGGTGACCATGCGGGGCTTGCCCGCCGGGTCGGCGATGCTGCACACGTACGCGTTGTGGGTGTGGCCGGTGACCAGCGCGTCCACCTGCGGCGTGACGTTCTTGGCGATGTCGACGATCGGCCCGGAGATGCCGTCGCCCGCGCCCGGGGAGTCACAGTCGTAGTTGTACGACGTCGACGCCGGGAAGCCGCCCTCGTGGAGGAGGGCGACGATCGACTTCACGCCCTGCTTCTGCAGCACCTTGGCGTACTTGTTGATCGTCTCCACCTCGTCCTTGAAGGACAGGCCCTTGACGCCCTCGGCGGAGACGATGTCCGGGGTGCCCTCCAGGGTCACTCCGATGAAGCCGACCTTGACGCCGTTCTTCTTCCACACCCAGTAGGGCTTGAGGATCGGCTTCTTCGTCTTCTCGTCGAGGACGTTGGCGGCCAGGTAGGGGAAGTCGGCGCCCTTGAACTTCTCGTCCGCGTAGCAGCCGTCCTTCGGGTGGCAGCCGCCGTTCTGCAGACGGGCCAGCTCCTTGGCACCCTCGTCGAACTCGTGGTTGCCGACGGAGGTGACGTCGAGGTCGAGCTTGTTCAGCGCCTCGATGGTCGGCTCGTCGTGGAACAGCCCCGAGATCAGCGGGGAGGCGCCGACCATGTCGCCGCCGGCCGCCGTGATGGAGTACTTCTCGCCCTTGCGGGCCTGCCGCAGATGCGTGGCGAGGTACTCGACACCACCGGCGTCGATGGTCTTCGTCGTGCCGTCGGGCTGCGTCTCGGTGACCCGGCCGGAGGAACCGGCGGGCGGCTCCAGGTTGCCGTGCAGGTCGTTGAAGGACAGCAGTTGCACGTCCTGGTAGCGGCCGTGCCCGTGCCCGCCCTCGTGGCGCTCCTCGCCGGCACTGGCCGAACCGGGCAGCGCCGCGGCGGCCAGCGCGCCGACGGTGACGACACCGGCGGTGAGTGCGACGAAACGGTTCGTACGACGTCTGCGGCGCTCCTGGTGCGCCGACGCCGGTGAAGTGGCTGGCATACGCCCCCCTGTGGGTGTGCTGGGACAGTGATGTCGTCCGGCGCAGCCTAGAGTCAACGCGCGTAGCGCAACAGGTGTTTCGTGGTTACGGCTGGGTTGCTTCTTTGCCGCCGATTTGCCGGTGGCGCCCCGTACCCTCGTACGCATGACCAGCGACGACACCGTACGGCCCGGACACCCCCGCTCGATCGAGACCCTTGCCGCGCTCTCCGCGGAGCAGACCGAGGCCGTGCTCGGGCTGCTCGACGAGGCGGCCGGGACCGACGGGCAGCAGGCGGTGTCCGAACAGGGCCGGTTGCAGCTGCGCGGCGGGGAGCGGGAGGGCGTGTCCCATCTGCTGCTCACCGCCGGCGGGGAACTTGTCGGTTACGCCCAGCTGGAGGACACGGACCCGGTGGAGCCGCCGGCCGCCGAGCTGGTCGTGCACCCCGGGCACCGCGGGCACGGGCACGGGCGGGCGCTCGGCTCGGCGCTGCTGGCGGCCTCCGGCAAGCGGCTGCGGGTGTGGGCGCACGGCGGGCACTCCGCCGCCCGGCATCTCGCGCAGGTCCTCGGCCTGACGCTGTTCCGCGAACTGCGCCAGATGCGGCGGCCGTTGACCGACTTCGACGCTCCCGAGCCGGTGCTCCCCGAGGGCGTCACGGTCCGCACCTTCGTCCCGGGCAAGGACGACGCGGCCTGGCTGGCGGTGAACGCCGCCGCCTTCGCCCACCACCCCGAGCAGGGCTCCCTCACCCAGCGCGACCTCGACGACCGCAAGGCCGAGCCGTGGTTCGACCCCGAGGGCTTCTTCCTCGCCTTCCGCGGTGACGAACTCGTGGGCTTCCACTGGACCAAGGTGCACGCCGAGGAGGGCCTGGGCGAGGTCTACGTGCTCGGTGTCGGCCCCGGCGCGCAGGGCGGCGGCCTCGGCAAGTCCCTGACCACGATCGGGCTGCGGCACTTGGCGGAGCGCGGGCTGCCCACGGCGATGCTGTACGTCGACGCCGACAACAAGGCGGCGGTGTCGGTGTACGAGCGGCTGGGGTTCACCACGCACGAGGTGGACCTGATGTACCGCACGGAGACGTGAGCTCTTCCACGGTGCCGGGCCTGTGTGTCCGCCCGGCCGTCGCGTCCGACCTCGCCGCCCTGGTCCGGCTCCGCGACGACGCGGCCCGCTGGATGCTGGCCCGTGGCATCACCGGGCAGTGGCGGCCGGGGGAGCTGGACGAGGAGCACTTCCGCCGGGTCATGGCACGCGGCGAGGTCTGGCTGGCGGAGACCGGCACGGGCCTGGCCGGCGCCTGGGAGCTGTGGTGGCAGGACGAGGATGCCTGGGGCCCGCAGCCGCCGGTGGCCGGGTATGTGCACCGGCTGATGGTGGACCGGACCGCCGCCGCGCCCGGGACGGGGCGGGCGCTGCTGGCGGCCGCGGAACGCCGCGTGGCCGAGGCGGGGCGGACCTGGATGCGTCTGGACTGCCTGGCGGACAACGAGCGTCTCAACGCCTACTACGTGGACGCCGGTTACCGGGTCGTGGGCCGCAAGGAGGGCAAACCGCAGCCGGGTGGGCCGCCCAAGTCCTTCACGCTGCTGGAGAAGCGGGTCGGGTAGGCGGGGGTTGTGCCCACGACGGCCGCCAGAGCTCGCCCTCCGGGGCGCGCGGCCGGGTGGCCACCAGGTGGTCGTGGAGTGCCGTCAGGCCGGGGTGCGGGTTGTCCGCGCGCCGGAGCAGCGAGTGCGGGTAGACCGGGACCGGATCCACGAGCGGGACGAGCCGCAGGTCGTGGGCGACCGGCCAGACGTGCGGGGTCCGTTCGCTGAGGAAGGTCGCCACGGTCGAAGAGTCCGCGATCGTGTCGAGGAGCGCTTCGAGGCCGAAGTTGGGCCCGATGGTGTCGATGGCCGGCCCGAAGGCCGCTGCGAGTTCCTCGTAGTAGGCGTGCCATTCGGTCCCGGGCACGTTGCCCGGCATCCAGATGCGGTGGCCGGCGAGCTGCGCGGTCGTCACCGAGCGGGCCCGGGCGAACGGGTGGCCCGGGCCGACGCAGAGCCGCAGCGGCTCGTCGAGGACCGGGGTGGCCGTGATGCCGTCGGGGAGCCGCTGCCCGGGCATGGTGACGGCGCGGAAGGTGGCGTCGACGGCCCCGTCCCGCAGTGCCGTCACGGCGGTCTCCACGTCGAACAGCGTGACGACGTCCAGCGCGATCTCCGGGTGCGCCCGGTGGAAGTGCTGCACCAGCCCGCCGGTGGCGGCCCGGCGCCCCACGACGTCGACCCGCAGCGCCCGGTCCCCCGGCCGCACGGCGGCCGTCGCCCGGTCCTCGGCCCGGAGCAGGACCCGGGCGTGCGGCAGCAGGGCCTGTCCGTCGATGGTGAGCTCCGCGCCCCTCGGCGTGCGGACCAGCAGCCGCACGCCGAGGTCCTTCTCCAGAGCGGCGATCCGCTTGGACACGGCCTGCTGGGTGAGGGCCAGGTCCACGGCGGCCTTCTGGAACTGCCCGGAGTCGGCGATCGCGACGAAGGCGCGTACGGCTTTGAGGTCCACGAGGGGCAGCCTAGCCACACACCATGTGGTTGTCGGGGAGCTCGGAAACCTTCGGCTCTGAGGCAGCATGCGACCCGGTGCACAACCACTGGATGTGCACCGATCCTCCGCTAGAAGCGGACCCGCCGCCGCAACGGCTCCACCGCGCACACCGCGCCCAGGATCACGGCCCCGGCCAGCACCACGCCCCACCGGTCGTGGGACGCGGCCCACCGTTCGTCCTCCACCGGCACGAACAGCGCCCAGCGCCCGGGCCAGAACAGCATCGTCAGGACGGCGGTGGTCAGCAGCCCGCCCGCGACCGGCAGTCCGGGCCGGGCGGCCTCGCTGAAGCGCACCACGGCCGCCGCGCCGGTCACCGCCAGGACGCAGGCGGCCCCGGCTTCGAGCGTGATGTCGCCGACCGGGGGCCGCGCGCCCGGCGGCACGAGCAGCAGGGCCACCGTCCACCAGGCCGCCGCGACCGGGGCGGCCAGGGCGACGCGCAGGGCGACCCGGACCGGGCGCGGGGTCGGCACGACGGCCGTGGTGTGCCGGGCCGGGTCGTCCAGGAGGAAGGCCAGGCCCACCGCGAAGGCGAGGACGGCGGCCCGCAGCATGTACAGGGAGAGCCGTTCCGCGCTCTCGCCGGTCCGGGTCAGCGCGGTGAGCAGCAGTCCCGCCGCCCCGGCCGCGCCGACCACCCCCCACGGCAGCGTCCGGTGGACGGGGAGCACCAGGTGCCGGGTCAGGAGCACTTGTCCTCCCCGTCGGGTGCGGGCAGGTCCAGCAGCGCGGCGGCCCGGGCCGCGGTGACCTTCGGCGCGGTCAGTTCGCGCCACCGGTCCTTGACCCGTGCGCCGGCCTCGCCCCGGGGCAGGTCGAGCAGTGCGCGCAGCACCTCGGTCTGGGCCACGGTCATGGACAGCCCGCTGGTGGGCTGGAGCACCATGGCGGAGCCGGTGATGCTGTCGTCGAGCCGGACGCGGCGCAGCGCGTCGAGAGGGTCGGACTCCCAGCCCACGGCCAGCCACATGAGGGGGATGATGCGGGCGTCGCAGATCGAGGTCGCGGCCTTCTCGTCGCCCGCGATCAGCACACCGGCCACGGCTGCGGAGAACTCGGGGACGCGGTTGCCGCCCCACTGGGTGCCCACCGTCACCTCGTAGGGACGCTCCAGCGGCATCAACGCGCCGTCGCCGGAGAGGCCGTAGCGCGCATCGACCCGCTGCCGTACGACGACGTCCTGCTCGTGGGCGCCGCCCCCGGCCAGCGAGCGGACCCGGTCCACCACCGCGGCCCAGTCCCCGACCCGTGGCCCCCAATCGGGAAACGCGCAGTAGGTGGAGCCGTCCCGGCGGACACAGGTCTGCACCTGCTCGGGGTGCACGGTGGCGCTTTCGCGTGCCTTGACCAGCTGAGGGGAGTCGCCGCCCGACTGGGCCACTCCTCCGACCAGCGTCATGGCGAGCGCTCCGGCGGTACCGGCCAGGACGGCCGGCTTGCGGCCACCGGCGGCCAGGACCGCCACCAGGCCCAGGGTCAGGGCCAGTCCGGCGAGGTACAGGGCGTGCCAGCCGGCGGGCCGGCCCATCAGGTCGGACGGCAGGGTGTTGCTCGTGGCCTCGCCGACGGCCGGCAGCAGCCAGCGGCTCGCGTCGTCGCTCGTGCTGGAGAAGAAGGCGAACAGGAAGAGACCGAACACGACCAGCAGCGGGGCCGCGAGGACCGACCTCACCAGAACGGCCAGGAGCAGCCCGGCCAGCCCCGACAGCAGCACGGTCAGCGGCCCCACGAGCAGTTCGCCCACCGACCCCTGCCCGATCGCCCCGGGCCGCAGCGCCTCCCGACCGAACTGCCCGGCCACGCACACGGCGGTGACCAGGGCCGCGGCCACGACCGACAGGGCGTGGGCGACCGTACGGCACCAGTGCGGGAGCAGCAGCACCGCGAAGTGCCGCTCCGTGCCGTACCGTCGGGAGCGCAGCGCGGCCTGGTTGACGGACAGCAGGACCGCGAGGCCGACCAGCAGCGGGGCGTTCTGGGTGGCGCGGTCCGCGTCCTGGAGGGCCGGGTAGTCGCCCCATGCCCTTCCGGAGCGCCACACGGTCCAGCCGAGGTAGACGGCGAAGGCGAGCAGCACCGGGATCCGGGTCAGCAGCCGGCGGGACTCGAACAGGGCCAGGGCGAGCACGGCCTTGAAGGGCCCCCCGGGCTCGTTCCGTATCCCGGGTGCGAGCGGCTTCTCCACGACCGTGGTCATGCCGCCACCTCCGCTCCGGCGTCGTCGAGCGTGAGCAGGTAGCCGTCCTCCAGGGTGGGTTCGAGCAGGTCGGCGCCGGGTGGCGGGTCCCCCACGTTGCGGAAGGTCCCGGCGCCGGTGCGCCAGCCCGCCTTCGCGCCCGGGTCCCGCCCGGTGCTGCTCCACACGCGCCCGGCGGCCCGCGCGGTCAGCTCGGCCGGAGTGCCCTCGAACCGCACCCGGCCGGCGGCCATGACGATCACGCGGTGGCAGAGCATCGCCACGTCCTCGGTCTGGTGGGTGGACAGCAGGACGGTCCGCCCCTCCCCCGCTCCGGCGATCAACTCCCGGAACCGCATGCGCTGTTCGGGGTCCAGTCCCACGGTCGGCTCGTCGAGGACCAGGAACCCGGGCTCACCGACCAGGGCGGCCCCCAGGGCGACGCGCTGCCGCATCCCGCCGGACAGCTTGCGGATCCGCTTGCCCCGCACGTCCGCCAGGCCGACCTCGTCGAGCACCCGCCGCACCTCCCGGTGCCGGGCGCCCCGGTCGGTCATCTCCTTCAGGATCGCCACGTAGTCGACGAACTCGAAGGCGGTGAAGTCCGGGTGGAAGCCCGGCGTCTGCGGCAGGTATCCCAGCCGGCGCCGCACCTCCTGGCGGCCGCGGGCGGTCCCCGGGTCGTGCCCGAGGACGGTGAAGGCCCCCCGGTCGGCGGGCAGGGCCGTGGCGAGCACCCGCAGCAGCGTGGTCTTGCCGGCGCCGTTGGGGCCGAGCAGCCCGGTGACGCCGGCGGTCAGCCGCAGCGACACGTCGTCGAGGGCATGGGTGCCGCCGTAGCGGAGGCTCAGCCCGGAGGCGGACACGGTCGGGGTCATACGGCACGTCCCTGGAAGAGGTCGAATCGGTCACGGAGCAGGAAGAGCAGCCCGGCGGCGAGCGCGGCGACCACCGCCGCCACCCCCTGCCCGGCCACGGTGAACGGCGCGAGCGGCACGTCCGCCCCCGTCCGCAGGGCGTCGGCGGTCAGCAGCAGCCCGACCCACACCCCGCCCACCAGGGACGGCGCGAGGGCGGGCCCCAGCCGGGGCGTCAGCGCGAGCCCGGTCGCGGTGAGCGCCAGCGCGGGCAGCAGCCAGGCCAGGCCGCGCAGGCCGTAGGCGGGCAGGGCGAGGGTCGCCAGCCCGTTCAGCCCCAGCACGACAGCCAGCACGGCCACCGTCCGGATCATCAGCAGCCGGAACCCGTGCATCGGCGCGACGACGGCCATCTCGTACGTCGGGTCCAGCGCGGGTCCGTACGACAACGCCACCCCCGCCAGCGGCAGCAGCGGCGCGAGGGCCAGGAACAGCGTGGGGAACTCCCCGCCGCGCACGGCGTGCCCGGCCGCCACGCTCAGGAGCAGCACGGCGACGACGGCCCCGAGCCATGACCGGCGCAGCACGGGCGTCGCCGCCAGCAGCCGCGCGGTGTGCCCGGCCACCCCGATC
Source organism: Streptomyces luteogriseus (assembly GCF_014205055.1). Classification (NCBI taxonomy): domain Bacteria; kingdom Bacillati; phylum Actinomycetota; class Actinomycetes; order Kitasatosporales; family Streptomycetaceae; genus Streptomyces; species Streptomyces luteogriseus. Next base: position 4,612,701 of record NZ_JACHMS010000001.1, on the reverse strand, counting down.
CGCACGAGCAACCTCTCCAGCAGCCCCGCCCGGGGTGCGTCCAGCTCGGCGTCGAGCCGGTCCCACCCGGCGTCGAGGACGACCGGGTCGCTGACCTCGGCCAGTGCCCCACGGCACCGGGCGCACGAGGTCAGATGCGCGTCGGCGGACCAGAGCACAGGGGCTTCCAACTCCCCTCGCGCATAGGCGCGCAGATCCTCCTCGGACACGTGCCAGCTCATGCCAACGCCTCCCGCAACTGCTTCCGGGCCCGCATCGCCCGCGTCTTGACCGTCCCCGGCGGAATGCCGAGCAGCACGGCCGCCTCACGGGTGGTCAGCCCGTCGATGACGGTCGCCTGCAGCACCGCCCGCAGCTCAGGCGACAGCCGGACCAGGGCCCCGGCGAGGTCCCCGTGCTCCACCCCCGCGAGCACGCGCTCCTCCGCCGACACCTCGTCGCGGTGCCGCAGCCGCGCCAGGGCCTGCCGCAGCCGCCCGCGCGCCCCATCGCCCCGCAGCACGTCCACCAGCCGCCGCGACCCGATGCGCCACAGCCATCCGGCGGCGTCCGCGGCACCGGCCTCCTCCCGGTAGCGGGCCTTGCCGCGCCACACCGCGAGGAACGTCTCCTGCACGACGTCGTCGACGACCCCGAGGTCGGCGCACCGCCCCCGCAACCGGGCCCGGAGCCAGGGCGCGTAGCGCCGGTACAGCTCCTCGAAGGCGCGCCGGTCGGCGTCCGCGGTGATGGCCCGCAGCAGCTCCCCGTCGCTTCTCGTATCGCTCACGTCTCCTCATCGGACGGCCCGGGTCGAACGGTTCACGAAAGCACGGTTGACTTTTCGGCCCTCCATCCACCACCCTTTCACTACTCAATTAGTGAAAGGCTGGTTCAGCAGTGGTCGAGTACCGCATCGACCGGCGCAGCGGTGTGGCCACCTACGTCCAGATCGTCCAGCAGACCAAACAGGCCCTGCGCCTGGGCCTGTTGGAGCCGGGCGACAGACTGCCCACGGCCCGCGAGGTCGTGGAGGCCACCGCCATCAACCCGAACACGGTCCTCAAGGCCTACCGGGAGCTGGAGCGCGAGGGCCTGGTCGAGGCCCGCCGGGGACTGGGCACGTTCGTCCGCAAGTCCCTGAGCACCGCCCCCGCCGACTCCCCGCTCCGCGCGGAACTGGACGCCTGGGCGGTCCGGGCCCGCGAGGCCGGTCTGGAGCGCGAGGACGTGGCCGCCCTCTTCACTTCCGTACTCGACACGCACTTCGCAGAATCCAAGGGGGACGCATGACCGACACCGCCATCGAGGCGGCTGGGCTGGGCAGGAGGTTCCGGCGACGCCGCGGACCCGCGCTGGACGGCTGCGCCTTCCGGCTCCCCGCGGGCCGCGTCTGCGCCGTCACCGGCCCGAACGGCGCCGGCAAGTCCACCCTGCTCGCCCTCGCGGCCGGGCTGCTCCGCCCCACCGAGGGCACCATCACGGTGCTCGGCACCACCCCGGCCGCGGCCCGCGAACGGCTCGCCCACGTCGCCCAGAACAAGCCCCTGCACCCCCAGCTCACCATCGCCGGCACCCTGCGGCTGGGCCGCGACCTCAACCCCCGCCGCTGGGACGCCCGGACCGCCGAGCGGATCGTCGCGGAGGGCGGCCTCGACCCGGACACGAAGATCCGCGCGCTCTCCGGCGGCCAGCGCACCCGCGTCGCGCTCGCCCTCGCCCTCGGCAAGCGCCCCGAACTGCTGCTCCTGGACGAGCCGATGGCCGACCTCGACCCGCTCGCCCGGCACCAGCTGACGGCCACGCTGATGGCCGACGCCGCCGACCGCGGCACCACGGTTGTCATGTCCTCGCACGTGGTGGCGGAGCTGGAGGGCTCCTGCGACCACCTGCTGCTGCTCGGCTCGGGCCGCGTCCGGCTCGCCGGGCCGCTGGACGACCTGCTCGCCGCGCACACCCTGGTCACGGGCCGGGCGGGCGACGCCCTGGACCCGCACACCGTGGTCGAGTCCCGCACCACCGGCCGCCAACTGACCGCCCTGGTCCGGCCCGCGGGTCCCCTCGGCGACGGACTCCGGCGCGACCGCCCGTCCCTGGAGGAGGTCGTCCTGGCCCATCTGCGCTCCCCCGAGGCCCCGCCGCTGCTGCTCGACGCGCGGGAGGCCGCCGTATGACCGCCGTGACGGCCGAGACGCCCGTCGCCGCCCGGTCACACCCCGGGCCGCGTGGTCTGTTCCGCGCCATGGCGCGGGTGCACCGCACGGCGCTGCTCTTCTGGATCGGACTGGTGGCGGTGGAGGTCGTGGCACTGCTCTGGTCGCTCGGCCCGGGCGCGAACGCTGCCTGGGCCGAACACCGGGCCATGGGCTGCCACAGCGGCGGCCCGAACCTGGGCTGCGACATGCCCGGCCCCGCGATGCTCCGGTACGAGACGGCCGTCACGCTCGCCGCCGGCCTCCTCTCCCTGCTGCCGGTCCTCACCGCGGCCTGGGCGGGCGGGGCACTCATCGGCCGCGAGCTGGAGGACGGCACCGCCCAGCTGGCCTGGACCCAGTCGGTCACCCCGGCCCGCTGGCTCGCCGCCAAGCTGGCTGTCCCGGCACTGCTGCTGGTACCGGGCACCCTCGCGGTGACCCTGGTGCACCGCGCTCTGTGGTCCGCGCACAGCGATCTGGCCCGCGCCATGGGCTGGCGCGAGTGGCACGACGACAGCGTCTACGAGGCCAACGGCATCCTCGCCACCGTCCATCCCCTGGCCGCCCTGGCCCTCGGCGTCCTGGCGGGCGTGCTGCTGCGGCGCGCCCTGCCGGCCCTCGGCGTCGCGGTCCTGGCCGTGTCGACCCTGATCTGGGAGCTCGACGAGCTGCGCCCGCGTCTGTGGCCGACCCCGCCCGGGACGCCGGCCCTGATGCACCAGCACCCCTCGTCCCACTTCTGGCCCCTCCAGCTCGTCGAGACCGGCATCGTGCTGGCCGTCGCCGCCCTGGCCACCGCGACGGCGTTCCTCGTCCTGCGCCGCCGCACGGGAGCCGCCGTATGACCGCCACCGCCGCCGACCCCGGCACCCGGCGGGGCGGCCTGCTCCGGGCCGTCGGCCGGACGCACCGTGCCGCGCTCGTCCTGTCACTGATGGCCCTGGCCGCCGCCGCGGTCGCGCTGATCTGGCTGCACTCCCTCGGAGACGAGGCCCGGGCGGGGGCGAGCGCCTGCGCCACACCCCCCACCGGCCGGCTCCCCTCCTGCGCGGTGGTCGACGCGATCAACGCCGACGAGACCTACCGGGACGGCATGTCCGCACTGGCGACCGCCCTGTCCCTGCTGATGTTCCCCGTGGCCGCCTGGGCGGGCGGCGCCCTGATCGGCCGCGAGCTGGAGAACGGCACCGCCCAGCTGGCCTGGACCCAGTCGGTCGCCCCGCCCCGCTGGCTGGCCGTGAAGCTGGCCGCCCCGGCCGCCCTGCTCACCGCCGGCACCGGCGGACTCCTCCTGCTGAACGCCTGGGCGCGCGGGGACGGTGATCCCAACCTGGTCGGCGACTGGTACGACCCGGACGCGTTCGTCTCGACGGGACCGGTGGCCGTGGCCTACGCCCTGGCCGGTCTCGCCCTCGGCGCGCTGGCCGGACTCGTGTGGCGCCGCGCCCTGCCCGCCGCGGGCGTGGCCCTCGCCGCCTCCCTGCTCCTCTACAACGTCCTGGAGCGGTACCGGGAGAACCTCTGGCCGGCCGTCACGCGCACCGAGGCCGGCACCCTCGAACTCCCCCGCTCGGCCTTCCAGGTCGCCTGGTCCGACGTGCCCCGCGACGGCGTCCTGCTCACCCGTGCGACCTTCCACCCCGAGTCACACTTCTGGCCGCTCCAGTACGTGGAGACCGGCCTCCTGCTGGCCGTGGCCGGCACCGCGACGGCCGCCGCCTTCCTCCTGCTGGCCCGCCGCCTCCCCTGAACCCGGTCCGCGCGTCCTTCCACGGGGGGATGGACGCGCGGCCCGCCCCTCGTCACCCCTCGGGGAGACTCCGGGGCATGCGGCCGGCCCGTCGGGGAGACTCCGGGGCGTACGGATGGGCCGAGCTCTGTCCACAGCCTGTGGGCACCCGCCCCCGCCCCTCACCCGGCCCTGTGGGCGCCCGCGAGCCGCTTCCCGATATCCCTCACGTCATGTCGCCGTAACCAACGATTCAGACGGGCTTGCGAAGCTCGGCCAATGAATCCCGCCGTGCCCGAGCCTTCCCCGCCCCGCGAGGGTCCCGAGGGAAACGGGAGCACTCATGTGACACCTCCGCTCCCGCCCGCGCTGTCCGACGCGCCCGTGATGCTCGCGGCGCGGAAGAATGGGTCCATGAGCCAGCCGAACACCCAGGCACAGGTCCAGCACGCGCAGCCCTCCGTGGGCTCCATCGCAGCCCACCGCCCGCACACGGTGGCGGCAGCGGTCTCCGATCTGGAACCCGACATCGACGCCGACCTCGACGCCTACGAGGAGTCGCCGTACGACGGGCCCCAGCTGCCCCAGGGCCGTTTCCTCGACCGGGAGCGCAGTTGGCTCGCGTTCAACGAGCGCGTGCTCGAACTCGCCGAGGACCCGAACACGCCCCTGCTCGAGCGGGCCAACTTCCTCGCGATCTTCGCCAGCAACCTGGACGAGTTCTTCATGGTCCGGGTGGCCGGTCTGAAGCGCCGCATCGCCACCGGCGTGGCCACCCGCTCCGCCTCCGGCCTCCAGCCCCGCGAGGTGCTGGAGATGATCTGGGCCCGCTCCCGCGAGCTCATGGCCCGGCACGCCGCCTGCTACCACGAGGACGTCGCCCCCGCACTCGCGGAGGAGGGTATCCACCTGGTCCGCTGGAACGAGCTGCAGGAGAAGGAGCAGGCCCGCCTGTTCACCCTGTTCCGGCACCAGATCTTCCCCGTGCTGACCCCGCTGGCGGTCGACCCGGCGCACCCCTTCCCGTACATCTCGGGCCTGTCCCTGAACCTGGCCGTCGTCGTACGGAACCCGGTCACGGGCCACAAGCACTTCGCCCGGGTGAAGGTGCCGCCGCTGCTGTCCCGCTTCCTGGAGAGCTCCCCGGGCCGCTACGTCCCCATCGAGGACGTCATCGCCGCCCACCTGGAGGAGCTCTTCCCCGGCATGGAGGTGCTGGAGCACCACGCCTTCCGCCTCACCCGCAACGAGGATCTGGAGGTCGAGGAGGACGACGCGGAGAACCTGCTCCAGGCCCTGGAGAAGGAGCTCATGCGGCGCCGCTTCGGGCCGCCGGTGCGCCTGGAGGTCGAGGAGTCCATCGACCGCGAGGTCCTGGACCTGCTGGTGCGCGAGCTGAAGATCGGCGAGGCCGAGGTGTACCCGCTGCCGGGCCCGCTGGACCTCACGGGCCTGTTCCGCATCGCCTCCCTGGACCGGCCCGAGCTGAAGTACCGCAAGTTCGTCGCCGGCACCCACCGCGACCTCGCCGAGGTCGAGTCGGCGTCCGCGCCGGACATCTTCGCCGCGCTGCGCGAGCGGGACGTGCTGCTGCACCACCCGTACGACTCGTTCTCCACCTCCGTCCAGGCCTTCCTGGAGCAGGCGGCGGGCGACCCGGACGTCCTCGCGATCAAGCAGACCCTGTACCGGACCTCCGGCGACTCCCCCATAGTCGACGCCCTCATCGAGGCCGCCGAGTCCGGCAAGCAGGTCCTGGTCCTGGTCGAGATCAAGGCCCGCTTCGACGAGCACGCCAACATCAAGTGGGCGCGCAAGCTGGAGGAGGCCGGCTGCCACGTGGTCTACGGCCTGGTCGGCCTGAAGACCCACTGCAAGCTGTCGCTGGTGGTCCGCCAGGAGGGCGAGACACTCCGCCGCTACAGCCACGTCGGCACCGGCAACTACCACCCGAAGACGGCCCGCCTCTACGAGGACCTCGGCCTGCTCACGGCCGACCCGCAGGTCGGCGCGGACCTCTCGGACCTCTTCAACCGCCTCTCCGGCTACTCGCGCCGGGAGACCTACCGCCGTCTCCTGGTGGCCCCCAAGTCGCTGCGCGACGGGCTGGTCTCGCGGATCGCCAAGGAGGTCCAGCACCACCGTGCGGGGCGCCCCGCGCACGTCCGCATCAAGGTCAACTCGATGGTCGACGAAGCCGTCATCGACGCCTGCTACCGCGCGTCCCAGGCGGGCGTGCCGGTGGACATCTGGGTGCGCGGCATCTGCGCGGTGCGCCCGGGCGTGGCGGGCCTGTCGGAGAACATCCGGGTCCGCTCGATCCTCGGCCGCTTCCTGGAGCACTCCCGGGTGTTCGGCTTCGGCAACGGCGGCGAGCCCGAGGTGTGGATCGGCAGCGCCGACATGATGCACCGCAACCTCGACCGCCGGATAGAGGCCCTGGTCCGGGTGACCGACCCGGCCCACCGGGCAGCCCTGAACCGGCTGCTGGAGACCGGTATGTCCGACTCCACCGCCTCCTGGCACCTCGGCCCGGACGGCGACTGGACCCGGCATGCGACCGACGCGGACGGACAGCCGCTGCGCAACGTCCAGGAGATGCTCATAGACGCCCGGAGGCGCCGGCGTGGCACAGCAACACCTTGACCCGACGAACCCGCTGACCGGGCCCGCGGCCACCGGTGACGCCCTCGCGGGCTATCTGCGGGCCCAGGCCACGGAGTTCCTCCGAGCGCTGCGCCTGCACCGGGAGACGGGGTCGGGGGCGAGCGGCTCGGAGGGGTCCGCCGAGGCGGCCCGTGCCCTGCGCCGCTCGGCCCGGCGCATCAGCGCCGGACTGCACACGTTCCAGTCCCTCCTCGACTCGGACTGGTGCGAGGCGATGCGCCCCGAACTGGCGTGGGTGTCGGGCACGTTGGCGATGGAGCACGCGTACACGGCCCGCCTGGAACGCCTGTTGACGGCGCTGCACCGCCTGTCGGGGTCGACGGCGCTGCCGGGGCAGACGGCCGGCACCGTCGCCGCCGGCCGCGCGGACGCACCGGCGGTCACGCGCGCCGACTCGACTGCGGGCCGTCGCCCCGACTCGATTGCGGGCGGCCGCGCCGACCCGGCTGCGGGCGGCCGCACCGCCGCGGTCGCACCCGTCCCGCAGCGAGCGGCGGCCCGCGACGCCGGGCCGCGCAGCCCGTCGGCACCGGCCGCGGCACCGGAACGCGGCAACCTGACGGTCGGAGCGGCGAAGGCGGGCGCCCTGCTGGACCGCCAGCTGACCCTCGCCCGCACCCGGGCCCACTCCACGGCCCTGCAGGCCCTGGGCAGCAGCCGTTTCCACGCCGTCGCGGACAAGGTCGCCGTCCTGGCCAGCGAGGTCCCCCTCACCAGGGCCGCCGGCAGCACCGACCTGCGCCCCCTCGCCGCCGCCGCCCAGGACCGGCTGGCCGACGCCGTCGCCGCCCTCCCCCTCGTCACCGCGGGCAACCCGTACAACGCCGCGGCCCTCGTCCACGGCCTGTCCCCGGACACGGTCCCGCACCCGCAGGACGCCCCGTGGCACCAGGTCCGCCTGCTGCTGCGCCTGCACCGCTACGCGCGCGAGGCCGTCAGCGGTCCCAAGGGCAACGCCGTGGTCGACCTGCGGCTGCTCTCCGCGGGCCGGGCCCTGAACCGGCACCGGGACGCCTCCGAGGCGGCGGCAGCGGCGGCCCAGGCGGCCCGCACCCCGCGCATCGCCCCCGCCACGGCGTACGCCCTCGGCGTGCTCCACGCCGACCAGCGGCACGAGGTGGAGGCGGCGCGTTTCGCGTTCCAGCAGGCCTGGCAGAAGGAGACCGTCAGCGCATCATGACCGCACGGCACCCAGAAGGCGGTGAACACCAGGTGAGCTCCCCCGAGGACACCACCGTTCAGGCCGCGGGCTGCGTCCTGTGGCGCCGCTCCCCCGCCACCGGCGAGCCGGAGCTCTGTCTCGTCCACCGGCCGAAATACGACGATTGGTCCTGGCCGAAGGGCAAACTGAAGCGCGACGAGGAACCGCTCGCCGGTGCCCTGCGCGAGGTGGCGGAGGAGACGGGCTGCCGGGCCGCGCCGGGTGCCGAGCTGCCCACCCTGCGCTATCTGGCGAACGGCCGCCCCAAGCAGGTCCGCTACTGGGCCGCCGAGGCGCTGGCCTGCACTTTCGTGCCGACGGACGAGGTGGACCGGATACTGTGGCTGTCACCGGCCGCGGCCCGCGCCCGCCTGACGCAGCCCCACGACCGCCCCCTGGTCGACGCGCTGTTGGCGGTGCTGCACCGGCCGCAGTCGGCCGGCAGACCGGAATGAGACCGTCCGCCGCCGTCCACGGCGACACGCGCGAAAAGCGGAATCGCCACGTGCTCTCCCCGTGAGCATTCCGTGACCTAACCACACCTTCGGCAGGGGTTCACCCGTCGTTCATGTCTGGCCATCGGTGGCTTCATCTGATCTGCCTAATTTCGGCCGTACCAGATGCGAGCCGCGCCTTCTGGGCGCGTCCGTGTCCGCGTCCTCAAGACTTTCGCACGCCGCCGATTCAGGACGGCGGCTCCTGGAAGGAACTCAAGTGAAGCTTCAGCGCATGAACCGGCGGGCCCTCGCTCTCGGTGCTCTCGCCGTCTCCGGCGCCCTGGCCCTCACGGCGTGCGGCTCCGACGAGACCGGCAACCCGGACGGAGGCTCCTCCAACGCCGCCGCTCCGAGCAACATCAAGTGTGACGACGCCTCGGGTCAGGTCCTCGCCGACGGCTCCTCCGCTCAGAAGAACGCGGTCGACGCCTGGGTGAAGCAGTTCTCGGCGGCCTGCCAGGTGGAGATCAACTACAAGGCCGGCGGTTCCGGCGCCGGTGTCACCGCGTTCACGCAGGGCCAGGTCCCCTGGGCCGGTTCGGACTCGGCACTGAAGCCCGACGAGGTCGCGGCCTCCAAGAAGATCTGCTCCGGCGGCCAGGGCATCGACCTGCCGATGGTCGGCGGCCCGATCGCCGTCGGTTACAACGTCCCGGGCGTCGACAAGCTCGTCCTGGACTCCGCGACGATCGCCAAGATCTTCGACAGCAAGATCACCAACTGGAACGACCCGGCGATCGCGAAGCTGAACCCCGACGCGAAGCTGCCCAACCTCAAGATCCAGGCGTTCCACCGCTCGGACGAGTCCGGCACCACGGACAACTTCACCAAGTACCTGATCGCCACCGCCAAGAAGGACTTCCCCTACGAGGGCGGCAAGGCCTGGCAGGCGAAGGGCGGCCAGTCCGCTCCGCAGTCCTCCGGCGTCGCCGCGCAGGTCAAGCAGACCGCCGGCGCGATCGGCTACTTCGAGCTGTCGTACGCCAAGGACGGAATCAAGACCGTCGCCATCGACACCGGCGCCGCCGAGCCGGTCGAGGCCACCGTCGACAACGCCACCAAGGCGATCGCGGAGGCCAAGGCCGTCGGCACCGGCAAGGACCTCGCGCTGGAGCTGAACTACGCGACCAAGGCCGACGGCGCCTACCCGATGGTCCTGGTGACGTACGAGATCGTCTGCGACAAGGGCAACAAGTCCGAGACCCTGCCCGCGGTCAAGGCGTTCCTGCGCTACGCGGCCTCGGAGGACGGCCAGAAGATCCTCGCCGAGAACGACTACGCGCCCATGCCCGAAGAGATCATCACCAAGGTTCGCACGACCGTCGAGAGCCTGAGCTGACCTGAGTGCGGTCCGGTCCCAGCGGGACCGGACCGCACCGTCCGGTGCACCGCCGCCAAGGGCCGCACAGCACGTGCGGTTCCGCAGACCGGAGAACCCGATGGACACAACACAGATAGCTGACGCACCTCCCCCCACGGCCGAGCAGAAGCGCGCGGCCCGTGGCGCCACCCGGCCCGGAGACCGGATCTTCCTCGGTCTGTCCCGTGGCTCGGGCATTCTGCTGCTGGTGATCATGGCCGCGATCGCGGGCTTCCTCACCTACCGCGCCGTCCTCGCCATCAGCAAGGACGACGGCAACTTCCTGACCACCTTCGAGTGGAACACCGGAGTCAACCCGCCGGTCTTCGGCATCGCGGTCCTGGCCTACGGCACGATCGTCTCCTCGATCATCGCCATGGTCATCGCGGTCCCGGTCTCGGTCGCCATCGCGCTGTTCCTCACGCACTACGCCCCGCGCCGGCTGCGCGGCCCCATCGCCTATGTGATCGACCTGCTGGCCGCCGTGCCGTCCATCGTCTACGGCCTGTGGGGCGCCCTGGTCCTGGTCCCGTACATGAGCGGCCTCTTCGGCTGGCTGGACGACTACCTCGGCTGGACCGGCATCTTCTCCTGGCAGGGCGGCGCCGCGCGCTCCATGCTCACCGTGGGCATCCTGCTCGCGATCATGATCCTGCCGATCGTCACCAACGTGAGCCGCGAGGTCTTCCGCCAGGTCCCGCAGATGCACGAGGAGGCCGCCCTGGCGCTCGGCGCCACCCGCTGGGAAGTGATCCGCATGGCGGTCATCCCCTTCGGCCGCTCCGGCGTCATCTCCGCCTCGATGCTCGGCCTCGGCCGCGCCCTCGGCGAGACGATGGCCGTCGCCACCGTGCTCTCGCCCGACTTCCTGATCCACACCAGCCTGCTCGACCCGGGCGGCGGCACCTTCGCCCAGAACATCGCCAGCAAGTTCAGCGAGGCCAGCGAGTTCGGCCGTGACGCGCTGATCGCCTCCGGTCTGGTCCTGTTCGTCATCACCCTGCTGGTCAACGGCGCGGCCCGCGCGATCATCGCCCGCCGCAAGGAGTACTCGGGGGCCAACGCATGAGCACCACACCCTCCCTCGCCGCCAAGCGCCCCAGCACCCTGCGCGGCGGCCACCTGCCCAAGTGGGCTCCGTGGGCCATCGCCGCCGGATCCGTCGCCCTCGGACTCGGCGTCAGCGCCGCCGCCGGCCTGCACAGCAGCGTCCAGTGGGCGCTGATCGCCGCGATCCTGCACGTCCTCGGTACGTACGTCATCGCGGCCCGGGTCGAGAACCGCCGCCAGGCCAAGGACCGCGTGGTCACCTCGCTGGTGTGGGTCGCGTTCCTGCTCGCCGTGGTGCCGCTGGCCTCGCTGGTGTGGTCGACCGTCCAACGCGGCGTGAAGGTCCTCGACGTCTACTTCCTGACCCACTCGATGGGCGTGGTCACCGACGCGGAGACGGGCGGCGGCATCTACCACGCCATTCTCGGCACGCTGGAGCAGGTCGGCCTCGCGACGCTGATCGCCGCGCCGGTCGGCGTGCTCACCGCGATCTACCTGGTGGAGTACGGACGCGGCAACCTCGCCCGGGCCGTCACCTTCTTCGTCGACGTCATGACCGGCATCCCGTCGATCGTCGCGGGTCTGTTCATCCTCAGCCTCATGCTGATCTTCGAGATGCAGCCCTTCGGCTTCGCCGGGTCACTCGCCCTGGCGATCCTGATGATGCCGGTCGTCGTCCGCTCCACGGAGGAGATGCTCAAGCTCGTCCCGAACGAGTTGCGCGAAGCCTCCCTCGCGCTCGGCGTGCCCAAGTGGCGCACCATCCTGAAGGTGGTCCTGCCGACCTCGCTCGGCGGCATCACCACCGGCATCATGCTGTCCATCGCCCGCATCGCCGGTGAGACCGCGCCCGTGCTGCTGCTGGTGTTCGGCAGCAAGTTCATCAACGCCAACCCCTTCGAAGGCGCGCAGGCGTCGCTCCCGCTGTACATCTACCAGCAGTACGGATCGGGCGAGGTCACGGCGTACGACCGCGCCTGGGCGGCGTCGCTCACCCTGATCGCCTTCGTGATGATCCTGAACCTGGTGGCCCGCGGGATCGCCCGCTGGAAGGCCCCGAAGACCGGTCGCTGACGCGACAACCTGCGGCTACCGCCGCGCGGGGCCACAGCGACCCCCCAGACTTTTGGAAGTGAAGTAGTCATGGCCAAGCGAATCGACGTAAGCGGACTGACCGCCTACTACGGCTCCCACAAGGCGATCGAGGACATCTCGATGACCGTCGAGCCGCGCTCGGTGACGGCGTTCATCGGCCCCTCCGGCTGCGGCAAGTCGACGTTCCTGCGCACCCTGAACCGTATGCACGAGGTGACGTCCGGCGGCCGGGTCGAGGGCAAGGTGCTCCTGGACGACGAGGACCTCTACGGCACGGGCATCGACCCGGTGTCGGTCCGCCGTGAGGTCGGCATGGTGTTCCAGCGTCCGAACCCGTTCCCGACGATGTCGATCTTCGACAACGTGGCGGCGGGGCTGCGGCTGAACGGCAACTACAAGAAGAGCGAGCTGGCTGACGTCGTCGAGCGCTCCCTCAAGGGCGCGAACCTCTGGAACGAGGTCAAGGACCGCCTGAACAAGCCCGGCTCGGGCCTGTCCGGTGGCCAGCAGCAGCGTCTGTGCATCGCGCGGGCGATCGCGGTCGAGCCGAACGTCCTGCTCATGGACGAGCCCTGCTCCGCGCTCGACCCGATCTCCACGCTCGCGATCGAGGACTTGATCGGCGAGCTCAAGGAGCGCTTCACGATCGTCATCGTGACGCACAACATGCAGCAGGCGGCCCGCGTCTCCGACCGCACGGCGTTCTTCAACCTCGCGGCGGTCGGCCAGCCCGGCAAGCTCATCGAGACAGACGACACGGAGCGCATCTTCTCCAACCCGTCGGTCCAGGCCACGGAGGACTACATCTCCGGCCGCTTCGGCTGATCCGGCCTGCCGAGTCTCCTCGCGGTGCTGCATGGCGGTGCCACCGCGAGGCCGAAAAAGGGCCCGCCCCTCTCCCAGGGGCGGGCCTTTTCGCGTACTGCTCCACCCAGCCGCGGGCATGCGTGCCGCCACCGCTGCGGACCTGCGCAGCCGCCCAGCCGCGGGGCGGGCGCAGCCGCCCAGCTGCGGGCATGCGTGCCGCCAGGGGCGGCACGGGTGGGCGCAGCGGCACCTCGTCGCGCCGAGCTGCGCAACGCCCCGCGTCCAGCCCCCACGCAGAGCACCGGCTACAGAAACGCCGGGTTCACGACCTACAGAAACGCCAGGTTCACGATCCCGAAGGACGCCGCGGCCACGATCGCCGCGGCCGGCATCGTGATGAACCACCCCAGGATGATGTTCTTGGCGACGCCCCACCGCACGGCGTTCACCCGCTTCGTCGCCCCGACGCCCATGATCGCGGAAGTGATCACATGCGTCGTGGAGATCGGCGCCTTGAACAGGAACGCCGAAGTGAACATGATCGACGCGCCCGTCGCCTCCGCCGCGAAGCCCTGCGGCGGGTCCAGCTCGATGATCTTCCGCCCCAGCGTCCGCATGATCCGCCATCCACCGGCGTACGTGCCCAGCGACAGCATCACCGCGCAGGCGATCTTGACCCACACCGGGATCGGATCGCCGTAGTCCTCGACATCGGCGATGACGAGCGCCATCACCACGATGCCCATGGTCTTCTGCGCGTCCTGGAGACCGTGTCCCAGCGCCATGCCGGCCGCCGAGACGGTCTGCGCTATGCGGAAGCCCCTCTTGGCCTTGTGCGGGTTGGCCTTCCGGAAGATCCACATGATCGCGGTCATCACCAGATAGCCGGCCACCAGGCCGACCACCGGCGAGACGAACATGGGGATGACGACCTTGTCCAGCACCCCGTGCCAGTAGACCGTCGTCCCGCCGGCCAGCGCCGCGCCGACCATTCCGCCGAACAGCGCGTGCGAGGAGGAGGACGGCAGCCCGAAGTACCAGGTGATGAGGTTCCAGACGATCGCGCCCACCAGCGCGGCGAAGAGGATGCCCATCCCCTTCGACCCGGTCGGTGTCTGGATCAGGCCCTCACTGACGGTCTTGGCGACCCCGGAGCCCATGAAGGCACCGGCGAGGTTCATCACCGCGGCCATGGCCAGGGCGGCCCTCGGCGTCAGCGCCCGCGTGGAGACCGACGTGGCGATCGCGTTCGCCGAGTCGTGAAAACCGTTGGTGTACGTGAAGAAGAGCGCGACGCCGATGGTCGCGACCAGAGCGAAGGTGTCCATGAAGGGCTCAGGACTCCTTGACGGCGATGGTCTCCACCGTGTTCGCCACGTGCTCGAACGCGTCCGCCGCTTCCTCCAGCACATCCACGATCTGCTTGAGCTTGAGCACCTCCATGGCGTCGTACTTGCCGTTGAAGAGGTGCGCCAGCAGCTTGCGGTGGATCTGGTCGGCCTGGTTCTCCAGCCGGTTGACCTCGATCCAGTACTCGGTGAGGTTCTCCATGGTGCGCAGATGCGGCATCGCTTCGGCCGTCAGCTCGGCGGCGCGCGCCAGGACCTCGATCTGCTGGTCGACGCCCTTGGGCAGTTCCTCGATGTTGTAGAGGACGACCAGGTCGACGGCCTCCTCCATGAAGTCCATGATGTCGTCGAGGGACGACGCGAGGGAGTAGATGTCCTCGCGGTCGAACGGCGTGATGAAGGAGGAGTTCAGCTGGTGGAAGATCGCGTGCGTGGCGTCGTCACCTGCGTGTTCCGCTGCCCGCATACGCTCTGCGATCTCGGCTCGGGCGGGTGAGTCCGCCCCGAGCAGTTCCATCAGGAGCTTCGAGCCCGTGACGATGTTGTCCGCGGAGGCGGCGAACATGTCGTAGAAGCTCGTCTCCCTGGGGGTCAGACGAAAGCGCACGTGGGGTCCTCGGGGTGCTTCGGTTTCGGTCAGGCTGATGCTAGGCGCATCATCCGGCCACGGCTATCGGCCGCCCACCAGTGTCGCCCATCGGGCACAGTGATGAGCACGGGGGCCGTTTCCAGGGCCGTGTACCCCGCAAAGTTCGGTACCATATACCCACCAGGGGTATATATCGGCCCGCTGCCGACCAGGAGGAAGCGATGACGGACGTGACCGACGCAACAGATGTCGCACATGTCACCACCGGCACCGCCGACCACGCCGGTGCGGACGGGACGGCCGATCACGACCACGGTGTGCACGGGTACCACAAGCAGAAGGACGAGCACCTCAAGCGGCTGCGCCGCATCGAGGGCCAGATCCGCGGCCTGCAGCGCATGGTCGACGAGGACGTCTACTGCATCGACATACTCACGCAGGTCTCCGCCTCCACCAAGGCCCTGCAGTCCTTCGCCCTGCAACTGCTCGAGGAGCACCTGCGGCACTGCGTGGCGACGGCAGCCGTTGAGAGCTCCGCTCAGGGGGCCCTCAAGGGGGGCGACGAGATCGACGCGAAGGTGAAGGAGGCGACCCAGGCGATCGCCCGCATGCTGCGGACGTGAGCCGGGTCCCGCGGCCTGTGGTCAGCGCCTGGAGGAGTCCCGTTCCTCGGCCACCTTCAGGACCTCGTCGATGCTCTCCAGGCTGAGCCGCTCCTGGGCGGCCGAGGCCGCGATGATCAGCTCTCCGCACAGCTCGATCTCGGCGAGGGCCACGTGGTCCTGAACTGCCGTACCGCCGACCGGAGCCACGTGCATCACCTCATCTCTGCCGTTGCCGACTTCCTAGAGTAGGGAGCGGCCTACACGCCGCGCATGGCACGGACGGGCTAGTTCACGCCGGTCATTCCTCGGCGATCTTGCCCGCGTAGATGTCGTCGGCCCGCGGCAACCGTACGCGCACCGAGGCCCCGAAATCGTAGAGCAGCGTGGTCGAGGCGACGGCCACGGGCCTCTTCTGCTGCCCGTTCAGGAAGCTGAAGCGGTGCCTGACCTTGCGGATGCGTCCCTCGTCGTCGAGATAGGCGTCGAACGGCACCTCGGCGGTGGCGAACCCCTCGGCCGCCGCCTTCAGGGGACCCTTGTTCCCGTCGGAGGCCCGCCGGGCCGCGTCACCCAGGTGCGCCGTCCCCCGGTAGTGCCGCACCCCGGTTCCCGCGACCTCCGTCCTGCCCACATACGTCGCCGTCCGCGTCCCGAGCAGCACCTCGGCCGCCGTGAACGGATCGGTGGCCCCGCCGGTGACGAGGTTCCCGTCGGACAGGGTCCGCGTGTCCACCCGCACCCATTTGTCCCGCGGCACACCGGCACCCCTGTTCTTCATGAACAGCGCACCCGGCGCGAGCAGTTCGGTGATCGGCCGACGCTCGACGACCCCCGCGGGATCCTGCGGCAGCAGCACCTTCAGCTGCCCCATCCGCTTGCGGTAGTCGTAGACCCCGGCACCCCGGATGGTCACCCGGGTCCCGCCCGCGGCCATCTCCATCGATGTACGGGCCCTCGAACTCCCCGCGCCGATCAGCCGGTCGGGCGCCTTCCGCAACGCGACGACCGCGTCCCCGCCACGGGCGTCCCCGGCGACCGCGTCACCTCCGGAGCACCCCGCGGTCCCCAGCCCCGCCCCCGCCAGGAGCACGGCCGTGACGACCGCCGCGCCCGTCCGCCTGTGCCGCCGTTCCCGCTGCCGTCCAGTCATCGCCTGCCTACCCCCAGCCGGTACGTCCGTCACGGGCACCCTCGTCGTTCCGGTTAACGACGGGTTTGTGCCCTCGTCACGCGAGCCCGTGCCGACCGTCGTACGAACCCTTTACCTGCGCTGGGTAACGTTGTCGCCGTGGCGCAGCAGGACGGGCTGGAGGCTCCCCCCAACCTCCCGGAACACCGCACGACGACCATGGAGAAGGGCCCTTTCTGCATGGCCCACTGCTCCTGCGGCTGGCGCGGCCCGGCCCGAAGAGCGAGAAGCCAGGCACGCACGGACGCGGAGAAGCACGCGACGGACTGAGACCCGCGGCGAACGCCGCCACCGCCCCGCGGCGGACGCCGCCCGAGTCCCCGGACGTCTCCCCGACCGCCGCCGGACCCGTGGAACCCCCACCCCCCATCACCCCGTCTCCCAGGACGGAACCACCGGGAGGCCCCATGGAACGGCGCACGATCCTCACAGCCGGCACGGCGGCGATCGCCGCGGCCGCGACCCCCTTCACCACCGCCTGTACACAGTCGGGCACCCGCTCCGGGGCCGCGGCCACCACCGTCGCGCGCACCACCACAACCTCGAGAACCACCGC
Organism: Streptomyces luteogriseus; assembly: GCF_014205055.1. NCBI lineage: Bacteria > Bacillati > Actinomycetota > Actinomycetes > Kitasatosporales > Streptomycetaceae > Streptomyces > Streptomyces luteogriseus. The sequence goes on along the minus strand of NZ_JACHMS010000001.1, from coordinate 4,595,833 downwards.
CGCCAACTGGTCCGCCCTGGCCCGCGACCTCGACGGCCCCCTGATCCGACCCGGCGACGCGAACTGGCCCGCGGCCCGGCAGCTCTACAACACCCGCTTCGACAACCTGAAGCCCGCCGCGGTCGCGTACGTGTCCCACCCGGACGACATACGCACCACCCTGGCCTACGCCCGCGCACACGCCCTGCGCGTGGCGATCCGCAACGGCGGCCACTCCTACGCCGGCTGGTCCTCCGGCGACGGCCGCCTGATCGTCGACGTCTCGAAGCTCAACCGCGTCCGAGCCTCCGGCACCACCGCGGTGGTCGGCGCCGGCGCCAAACTCATCGACGTCTACCGCGCCCTCGCCGCGAAGGGCGTCACGATCCCCGCCGGCTCCTGCCCCACCGTCGGCGTCTCGGGCCTCACCCTCGGCGGCGGTCACGGCGTGGTCTCCCGGGCATACGGACTGACCTGCGACAGCCTCACCCGGGCCACCCTCATCACCGCGGACGGCAAGCAGCTCACCGCCGACGCCCGCGAGAACAAGGACCTCTTCTGGGCGCTGCGCGGCGCCGGCAACGGCAACTTCGGCGTGGTCACCGAGCTGCACTTCACGACCCACCCGGCCCCGCAGGGCGTCTCGGCGTATCTGTCCTGGCCCTGGTCGAAGGCGGCCGCGGTGGTGAAGGCCTGGCAGGAGTGGGGCCCGTCGCAGCCCGACGAGATCTGGTCGTCCCTGCATCTGGCGAGCGCCGCGGGCGGCACGCCGACGGTCTCGGTCGCGGCGTTCTCCCTCGGCACCCACGGCGAACTCAAGAACGCCGTCGACCGCCTGGCCGACCGCGTCGGCGCCCCGGCCCGCAGCGTCTCCCTGAAGCGCCGCTCGTACGAGGAGTCGATGGAGGTGTACGCGGGCTGCTCGTCGTTCCCGACGGACGCGCAGTGCCATCTGCCCGGCGCGACCCCGGGCCGCTCCCCGAAGGGCGCGCTGGGCCGTGAGACGTACGCGGCGGCGTCGGACTTCTTCGACCGCTCCCTCTCCACGGCCGGCATCCGCACGCTGCTGGCCCAGATCGGTTCGGTGCGCGGCGGCTCGGGCAGCATCGCGCTGACCGCGCTCGGCGGAGCGGTCAACCGTGTCTCCCCCACGGCCACGGCGTTCGTCCACCGCCGCTCGCGGATGCTGGCCCAGTACATCGGGGCCTGGCGGGCCGGCACGAGCGGTGCGACGTCCCGGGACTGGCTGGCGTCGGCGCACAAGGCCATGCGCCCTTACGCCTCGGGGGCGGCCTACCAGAACTACACGGACCCGACGCTGACCGACTGGCGCAAGGCGTACTACGGAGACGCGGCGACCCGCCTGGCCAAGCTGAAGAAGCAGTACGACCCCAACCGCTTCTTCACGTACCCCCAGGCGCTGTAGGCGGGTTGTCCCCGGGCGCGGCAGGGCGCCGCAGGCGGGTGGTCGCACCAGGCACGGCGGGGCGCCGCAGGCGTTTGTGCCCGCGCGCCCGGCGGTCGTCGCTACGCGGCGAGGTCCCTCTCCGAGGTCCGCTCACTGCGGGCCTCGGGGATCACCGCGTCGTCCCGTTCCGCCCGCCCTCTGCCGCGCACGAGCCACCCCAGCCGGGGCGAGCGCTCGACGGCCCTCGCCACGGGCGTCAGCAGGGCCATGGCGAGCGGCGACAGCAGCAGCGCCACGGCCGTCCCCAGCGCGAATCCGCCCACGACGTCGGTCGGGTAGTGCACGCCCATGTAGACGCGGATGAACCCGCCGAACAACGCGAGCACCAGCGCGACGAGCCCGAACCTGCGGTTCGCGACGAACAGGCCGACGGCCATCGCCATGACGATCGTCGCGTGGTCGCTGACGAACGAGTAGTCGGTCTTGCCCTGGACGAGCACCTCGAGCCCCTGGTGGTCCAGGAACGGCCGGGGCCGCTCCACGAAACCCCGTATGGGCACATTCACCAGCACGGCGATCCCGGCGGCCAACGGCGCCCAGACCAGCGCCGCGACGCTGGACGCCGCGTCCTCGTCGCCCCGGCGCCGCACCGACCACCAGCACCACACCACGAGCAGGACGATGGCGAGCAGCAGCCCGTACTCACCGACGTACTCCATGACGCGGTCGAACCAGGCCGGCGCGTCCTTGGCCAGGCCATTGATGTCGTACAGCAGGTCGACGTCGGGGTTCGACCCGGAATCGGCGAGTCCAGCCATGGCGCTGCGGCCCCTTCGTCGTCTCTCCCGGCGCACCTGTGCGTGCGCCGCTCCTGCCACCCCCGTGGTTGTAGACCCGCTTCCGCCGCACGCGTGCATGACACGTACCGAATGAACGTCTGCTCGGCTACGTCAACAGGAACGCACGGTCCCCGTCGATCCGTTCCACACTCCACCGAATGATCACGCAGACGTTATCGAAGAGAGACACGTCTTCGCAGCTCAGGGGGTGGGTTCACACACGGTTCACACCGTCGTGGGCAGTGCTTTCGCGCCATCTTCGGTGACGCGGGTGGCTCCGAAGTAGTCAGGGGTGTCGATCGGGTCGAATCGGATGACGGCACCGGTCCGGGGCGCGTCGATCATGTACCCGCCTCCGACATAAATACCGACATGCCGGATGGCACGGGAATTGGTCAGGTCGTCCGAGAAGAACACCAGGTCGCCGGGGAGCAGTTCGTCCCGCGAGGGGTGCGGACCGGCGTTGTACTGGTCGTTGGCGACGCGCGGGAGCTTGATGCCCACGGTCTCGTAGGCGGCCTGGGTCAGACCCGAGCAGTCGAAGCGTCCGCCCTGCTCAGCGGTGCCGGTGCCGCCCCAGAGGTAGGGCGTGCCCAGCTTCTTCTGCGCGTACTCGATCGCGGCGGCGGCCTGCTCGGAGGGGTCGACCCGCCCGACCGGCGCGGCGAAGCTCTCCGAGAGCGTCGTGATCCGCTTCACGTAGTTGCGGGTCTCGCTGTACGGCGGCACGCCCCCGTACTTGATCACCGCGTACGCCCCCGCGTTGTAGGCGGCCAGCATGTTTTCGGTCGCATTCCCGCCAACCTTCTTCACGTACGACGCGAGTTCGCAGTCGTAGGAGGCGGCCGAGGGAATCGCGTCCTTCGGATCCCACACATCACGGTCGCCGTCACCGTCGCCGTCGATGCCGTGACTGGCCCAGGTGCCGGGGATGAACTGCGCTATCCCCTGCGCGGCGGCGTGGCTCTGGGCCCGGGGGTTGAAGCCGCTCTCCTGGTAGAGCTGGGCGGCGAGCAGGGCCGGGCTGATGGCGGGGCAGAGGTTGCCCCACTTCTGCACGAGGGCCGCGTACGCGGCGGGCACCGACCCCTTGGCCAGTGATTTCGCCCCACCGCCCACGCCGTTGACCAGGTTCCCCGCGACGAGGTAGACGCCGACGACGAGCAGCATCACGAAGGCCAGGGCGGAGCTGATGGCGACACCCGCCACGATCCATGCCTTACGCACCGTCAACCGCCCCTCACCGCCCAGGAGTCCGTTGGTCAGTGTAGAGGCGGCCGGCACGCCCGGGAATGATCACGGGGAGGAGAGTCGGGGGCGGACGGAGGAACGGGGCACGGCACGGGCAGCACGGCGAGAGCACGACGGCTCCGGCCGGCGCACGGGGTCGCGGCGCGTCATGAGAGCCCCGCCGCCTGCCGGTACAGCCGCCGGGCCTCCGCGCCTAGGACCACGCTGCAGGAGACACCGGGGGTGGTCCCGCCCTGGTCGTGCCCGCCGAGGACCCCGACGACCTGCCCGTCCCCGTTCACCCAGGGGCTGCCGCTCGTACCCCCGCTGAAGCCGGGGCACGCGACACGCTGCTGGGTGCGGCCGAGCGCGGCCGGCTTGTCGGTGCAGCCGACGGGCGTCTCGCGGGCGTCGGGGTACCCGGTGACGGTCACTCCGGTGGCCCCCCCGTCGCCGTTCCGGTCACGAACCGGTTCCCGCCGACGACGTCCTGCACCTGAGTGCCGCCCCGCGGCGCGAGCACGGCGAACCCGACGTCACTTTCCTCGTGCCGCCCCTCGACCCACCCGCGGGGCAGGAACCGCCGCCGCACCCTCCACTCCCCGTAGGGCGCACGCCCGTCCCGGTAGCCCGGCACGAACACCAGTCCACCCTCGCCGCCCAGGCAGTGCGCCGCGCTGACGATCAGATCCCGCCGCGGCGCGTCCACCACGGACGCCGTGCAGAACTGCCCTCCCCGGCGGCACGCAGGAGCACCCCGACCCGGGCATCGCGCCCGGCGACGGTCACCCCGAAGGACCCGGCCCCGTCGTCGCCGGTCGCGGCCGACGCGGTGACGAGCCCGCCGAGCACCACGACGACGGACAGGACACGCTTCACGGGAGCGACTGTGCCCGGCGAAGGTGAGAGGAACGTCAGACAGCGGTCCGCCCGTCGGACACCGCCTGGCCGTCAGGCACCACAAGCGCCCACCTGTCCGTCTGGCGCCCGCCCGTCCGTCGGGCACCCACCTCCTCGTCGGGCGCCGCCGTCCTCGTCAGACACCCGCCTCTTCGTCCCGTGACAGCGGGAAGCGCGTCCCCGTCAGCTCCTCCGAGACCCGCCACAGCCGACGGGCCGTCAGCGGATCGCCGGCCGCGCGGGAGCGGCCCACCAGTGTCGGTTTGCCGCGCATCTCGCCCAGGCCGTCGGGACCCACGTAGCTCGCCCCGGGGAGGTCCTCGGTGGCGGCGTAGAGGGTGGGGAGGGCGCCCGCGCGGTCGTCCTGCGCGAAGAACCTGTTGCCGAGGCGCATGAGGGCGCGCAGCAAAGGGTTGGCAGCGTGGCTCTGGAGGTTGGTGGCCGCGTATCCGGGGTGGGCGGCCAGGGCGCGGACCGCGGAGCCCGACTCCGTGAGCCGGCGCTGGAGTTCCAGGGTGAACAGGAGGTTGGCCAGCTTGGACTGGGCGTAGGCGCGCTGCGGGGTGTAGTTCGCCGCCATGTCCAGGTCGTCGAAGCCGATCCTCGCGCCGCCCCAGCGGTGGGCGCCCGAGGAGACGGTGACGACGCGGTCGGTGATGCGCGGCAGCAGCAGGTTCGTCAGGGCGAAGTGCCCGAGATGGTTCGTGCCGAACTGCATCTCGAAGCCGTCCTTGGTGCGCTGCCTGGGGAGCATCATCACGCCGGCGTTGTTGACGAGAAGGTGCAGCGGCCCCTGCCAGGCGTCGGCGAACGCCCGCACGGAGGCCAGGTCCGCCAGGTCCAGTCGGCGCACCTCGATGCTGCCCGGCACGGTCGCCGCCGCGGCCCGCCCGCGCTCGGTGTCCCGTACGGCGAGGACGACGTGCGCCCCCGCCCGGGCCAGCGCGTGGGTCGCGGCGAGGCCGATGCCACTGTTGGCGCCGGTGACGACGACGGTCCGCCCGTCGAGGCCCGGGAGGCGGTCCGCGCTCCACGTCTCGCTGCTCTGGGTCTTCGCCTTCTCAGCCATGCCCTGAATGTAGGCGGCGCCAACAATGCTGTCAATGACAACAATGATGGCATTGACAACATCGGGATACGATGGTCCGCATGCCAGCAACCCGCCCCACCCCGGAGAGCCGCCCCTACCACCACGGGGATCTGCGCTCCACCCTGCTCGCCGGCGCGGAGCGCACCCTGCGGGAGAAGGGGGCCGGCGCACTCTCGCTGCGCGAGCTGGCCCGGGAGGCGGGGGTGAGTCACGCCGCACCCGGCCGCCACTTCAAGGACAAGCAGGCCCTGCTCAACGCCCTGGCACTCGACGGCTACGACCGGCTGGGCCAGGCCCTGGAGGGCGCGGACGACCCCACGCTCCCGCTGGAGAAGCGGCTCACCGCGCTCGCCCGGGCCTACCTCGCCTTCTCGATCGACAACGCCGAGCTGCTGGAGCTCATGTACGCCCGCAAGCACGAGCCGGACGCCTCCGAGCAGATGGCCGCGGCCGTCGACCGGACGGTCGGCTCGCTGGAGCGGGTCATCGCCGACGCCCAGGAGCGCGGCGAGATCATCGCGGGCGACCCGCAGTACCTCACCCTGGTGACCGGCGCCACCCTCCAGGGCATCGCCTCCTTCGCGGCGGGCGGCATGCTCGCCCCCGATGCGGCCCTCGCCGGTACCGAGGAGTTCGTCCACCTCCTCCTGCACGGCCTCAAGCCCCGCTGAATCCGGGCCCCTCGGTCAAGTCGCGCCCATCGCCCGGCCATCGACCCGTCAGCGATCAGTAAGCCCCACGCCCCCTTCGGTAAGGCGGAAGTCAGGATTCCGATCACCGCCTTGTTGTCACGTACTCAACAAGCGATGGTCGTCGCGGGCCGCCGCCCCCGCCGGGAAACACACCGGCGGTTCCCCCCACCCGCAGGCCTCTGCCCACCACTGCCAGGAGGCTGTACCTTGCGCACGACACCCCCCGATTCCGCCACCACCCGCCGCAGATGGCGCCGCGTCGCGTCCGCCGTCACCGCCACCGCCGCACTCCTCCTCACCGGCCTCACCACCGCCGCCCAGGCCCAGACCGCGGACACCGGCACCGCGAAGGTCACCTGGACCCGCTCCTGCGCCCTCCCCCGCCACCACGACGAGATGGCCTGCAACGCCCTGCGCGTCACAGGCGGCCGCACCGCCTTCCAGCAGCAGCACGGCATCTCGGCCCAGGCCGCCGAGGCCTCCTCCCCCTCCGGCTACGGCCCCACCGACCTCCGCAGCGCCTACGGCCTGACCTCCGCCGCCGCGAACAACGGCTCCGGCCGCACCATCGCCATCGTCGACGCCTACGACGACCCGAACGCGGAGTCCGACCTCGCCGCCTACCGCTCGCACTACGGCCTGCCCGCCTGCACCACCGCGAACGGCTGCTTCAAGAAGGTGAGCCAGACCGGCTCCACCACCGCCCTGCCCACCCCCGACAGCGGATGGGCCGGCGAGATATCCCTCGACCTCGACATGGCGAGCGCCATCTGCCCGAACTGCCACATCCTCCTCGTCGAGGCGAAGTCCTCGTCCATGACCAACCTCGGCACCGCCGTCAACGAGGCCGTCTCCCTGGGCTCCAAGTACGTGTCCAACAGCTACGGCGGCGGCGAGTCCTCCTCCGACGCCTCCTACGACTCCGCCTACTTCAACCACCCGGGCGTCGCCATCACCGTCAGCGCCGGCGACGCGGGCTACGGCGCCGAATACCCGGCGGCGTCGACGTACGTGACGGCCGTCGGCGGCACCAGGCTCTCCACCTCCTCCACCACCCGCGGCTGGACCGAGAGCGTCTGGCGGACCAGCAGCACCGAAGGCACCGGCTCCGGTTGCTCCGCCTACGACACCAAGCCCACCTGGCAGACCGACACCGGCTGCGCCAAGCGCATGATCGCCGACGTCTCGGCCGTCGCCGACCCGGCGACCGGCGTCTCCGTCTACGACACCTACGGCGCCGACGGCCAGGGCTGGGCCACCTACGGCGGCACCAGCGCCTCCGCCCCGATCATCGCGAGCGTCTACGCCCTCGCCGGCATCCCGTCCACGGGCTCCTACCCGTCCGCGTTCCCCTACGCGAACACCTCCGCCCTGAACGACGTCACCAGCGGCAACGACGGGAGCTGCACCACCAGCTACTTCTGCACCGCCCGGACGGGCTACGACGGCCCGACCGGTCTGGGCACCCCGGAGGGACTCGGCGCCTTCACCGGCTGACGTCTCCCCTCCGGTGACAGACCGTCACCGCAGAGCATTCCCCGGGACCATGGGGACTCAGGGACGGCCCGGAAACACAGGGGCCGCGGCCACCCAGCCGCGGCCCCTTCGCCGTGCCGGGTAGCCTTCACCCGGGGAACACCGGCGCGACCACTCACCCGACCAGCCGTCAGAAACAGCCCCCAAAGGTGAGAAAGGCCGCGAGAGGGCACAACGACGGAACCACACACCAGGTTCCGCTCCGGCCTCATTGCCCGGCGTGACCTGCCGTGATACACAGAGTGACCATACGATCCTTTGCACCCCACCCGTCGCCACCCCTAGGGGCCGGAGCGGAACGGTGGCAAGGTATTCGTACGAAACCCGCCAATCAATGACGCCAAGTCGACATACGACAGCATCATTGTCGGCGAGAATGAGGCCTGACCTCTGCACCACCGCAGGGGGTGCGGAACTACCCAACAGGGGCGGTGACTTACATGCTCTTTGCGGCCGACAAGGGAGACATCAACACCATCATCGGTGGGATCGCTCCGGACTGGGGCCCCTTCGGCAGCCTGGGCAACGAGGCCAAGGTGATGATCGAGGTCGTGATGGCGGTGGCCATCCTGCTCTGCCTCGGCATCGCCATCTGGGGCGCCGCCAAGCAGCGCATCGGAGCCACCGCACTGCGCGACACCTTCAGCGCGGAGCAGGGCAAGGGCCTCATCATCGCGGGCCTGACAGGCGTCTTCATCATCGGCTCACTCGGGACGCTCTTCACCATCGTGTACGGCATGGCCGTGTAGCCCGGGCACCAACCGCCCGGCCGGGCGCGCCCGGCTCCCCCTCCATCCCACCCGCCCGTCGTGCCCACCGGCTGAGGTTGCGTTTCCCTGATGTCGAGTCACCACACCGCGCCCGCGCGGGAACCAGCACGGCTACCGTCGTACGAGGAGTATGAGAAGTACGACCGGTACGAAGTGTTTCCGCACGACGTCGAGGGGGCGTACGCGGCATGAGTCTCGGTGACGACCACGAGTCCTCCGGTGGCTACGGCGGCACGGGCCAGACCCGCACCCGCCTGCCCGACTCCGGCGACGCCTTCGGCGACCCCCGCCGCCGCTCCTCGTCCCGCAGCCTGGTCACCGTGGTCGGCGTGGTGGTCCTCCTGATCGCAGCGATCGCCTTCGCGAACCGGGGGGACGGCGATACCGAGAGCAGTGGTTCGGGCAGCGACAAGGCAGAGAGTTCGGCGACGGCGCCCACCGGAGAGCAACCGGTGAAGTCGAAGGCCGGGGACATCGCCACGGGCTACGCCCACACCGAGCAGGGCGCCCAGTCCGCAGCCACCAACTACGGCATCGCCCTCGGGTCGGCCGACATGTACAACCTCGAGAAGCGGCACGCGATCGTCAACACGGTGTACGCACCCGACGTCGCCGCCGCGCAGCTGCCCGAGTTCGACCAGGTGTACTCGAAGGAGAGTTTCCTGGAGAAGCTCGGCCTCACCAAGGACGGTGTCGCGCCGAGCGGCCAGACCTTCGTCTCACGCGTCGTCCCGGTTGGCACCAAGGTCGCCTCCTACAACGGCGGCACCGCCTCGGTCGCCCTCTGGTACACCTCCCTCTTCGGCCTGTCGGGGGAGGGCTCCAAGAACCCCGTGACCGAGAGTTGGTACACCACGACGTACCAGCTGAAGTGGGTCGACGGTGACTGGAAGGTCACCGGCTTCACGCAGAAGGACGGCCCGGTCCCGGTCGGGCGCGATCAAAGAGCCTCCACCGCGGAAGACATGAGCAAGGCTGTCGAGGAGTACGGAGGGTTCACCTATGCCCGTTAGGGATCACGTACTCAAAGTCGGCGCCGCGGTCGCAGCGGTGCAGACAGCCACGATCCTGCTGGCCACCCGCGCCTTCGCCGCCCCCACTCCGTCCCCGTCACCCAGCAACAACGCCTGCGACCTCCTCAGGGGTGAGGCCCGCGAGATCTGCGAAGGCGACACCGGCAGCGGCGGAGGCGGCGGCGGAACCTCCCGCATCGACCCCACCTCCACCCTCGACCCCCTCTCCTCCCTCGCCAAGGGCTGCGCCGACGCCGCCTCCTGGACCGTCGACAAGCTCAGCGACGCCGTGAAGGAGACCGCCAACGTCGACTTCACCAACCCCAAGTTCCTCCAGCAGTACGCCGTCGTCTTCGCCGCCTCGACGATCCTCACGCTCCTGCTCTGGCTCCTGGCCGTAGCCAAGCGGGCCGTCCGCGGCGTGCCCATGACCACCGCCCTGTCCGAAGCCATCGGCTTCCTCTGGCTGACCGTCCTGGCCTCCGCCTTCACCCCCCTGATCCTCTACACCGTCGTCTCCGCCACCGACGGCATCACCGAGGTCCTCGCCAAAGCCACCGGCGACCAGACCGACGCGTTCTTCGGCACGTTCTCCGAGGCCCTCAAGAAGGGCGAGGACATCGGCGGCGGCCCGATCATGCTGATCGTCGTCTCCCTGGTCAGCATCCTCGCCGCCGGCGTCCTCTGGCTGGAGCTCGTCATCAGGGCCGCGCTCCTCTACGTCGGCGCCCTCCTCGGCACCGTCGTCTACGCCGGCCTCGTCGACAAGAACCTGTGGGGCCACGTCCGCCGCTGGGCCGGAATCATGATCGCGGTCATCCTCATCAAACCGGTCATCGTCATCGTCCTCGGCCTCGCCGGCGCACTCTCCGCCGACGACGGCCCGAACGCCTTCTCCGCCGTCGTCTCCGGCCTCGCCATCATCCTGCTCGCCATCTTCGCCAGCGCGATGATCTACCGCTTCGTCCCCGGCTTCGGCGACGAGATCGCCGGCTCCCGCAACAACCGCCTCATGCAGGGCGCCGAGAGCAAGGCCGCGGCCGTCATCAGCTCCCCGGCCTCCCTCGTCGCGCAGGGCATCAAGACCCACAGCACCCGCGCCGACAACAACGGCGGAGGCAGCCAGTCCTCCGCCCCCCGTCCCAGCAACCCCGCCTCCGGCGGAGTCGCCGCGCACAGCGCGCGCACCTCGAACGGCGGCGGCGGATCTGTCCCCTCCGCCGCACCCGCCCCCCGTTCGAGCAGCCCCGTCAACACTCCCCACGCCAGCAACACCCGCAACAGCAGTACCAACCGCACGGGAGGTGAAGGGCGTTGACGACCGAGTCCCACGTGTCCCATCCGGTCACGCCCCGCCGGACATATCTGATCGGCCGCGCCCGGCCGAACGCGATCATCGGCCGCAACCGCGAGACCGGCGAGATCGCCCTGATCGTCGTGGGCGCGTTCCTCGGCATGATGTGCGGGCTCCTCGTCCCGGTGCTGTCACTGCGCATCGTGCTGCTCGCCGGGTTCCCGATGCTCGCGCTGTCCGCGGTCTACGTGCCGTACAAGCACCGCACGTTCTACAAGTGGTTCGAGATCAACCGCAGCTACAAGCGGACCCTGAAACGGGGCACCGCCTACCGCTCCGCCGTCATCGAGGCCGGCACCCGGCTCGACGGCCGCGAGGTGGAGATCGGCCCGCCCCCCGGCATCGGCCGCATCACCTGGCTGGCCGCCCCCTTCGGACCCGACGAGATCGCCGTGCTCCTGCACGCCGACCGCAAGACCGTCACCGCCGCCATCGAGATCGAGGGCCCCGGCGTCGGCCTGCGCGACAGCGAGGACCAGGAAGCCCTCGTCGACCGCTTCGGCACCCTGCTCAAGCACGTCGCCAACGGCGACGGCTTCGTCACCCGCATCCAGATGCTGGCCCGCACCCTCCCCGCCGACCCGGACGCCCACGCCAAGGACGTCGCCGTCCGCGGCGACGAAAAGGCCCTCCCCTGGCTCCAGGAGTCCTACGACCAGCTCCAGTCGATGGTGTCCACCAGCAGCGAGCAGCACCGCGCCTACCTCGTCGCCTGCATGCACTACACGCGCGACCTCGCCGCCGAGGCCAACGCCATGGCCCGAGCCGCCCGCGCCCACGGCGGCAAGGTCGACCGGGACGCCGGACTCGCCGTCGTCATGGCCCGCGAGCTCACCGACATCTGCTCGCGCCTCCAGGAAGCCGACATCCGCGTCCGCCAGCCGCTCGGTCAGGGACGGCTGGCCTCGCTGATCCACTCCATGTACGACCCGGACCACCCGATCGACCACATCCAGGCGATGACCAAGCGCAACGCCTGGCCGGCCGAACTGGACGCCATGGAGCCCACCTACCTCCAGGCCAAGACCCGCGAGTCCTCCACCCGCGCCCCCTGGTGCCACGCCACGGCCTGGGTGAAGGAATGGCCGATGACCCCCGTCGGCGTCAACTTCCTCGCCCCGCTGCTCGTCCACACCCCGGACGTCATCCGCACGGTCGCCGTCACCATGGACCTCGAACCCACCGAGGTCGCCATCGAGCGCATGCTCACCGAGAAGACCAACGACGAGGCCGAGGCGTCCCGCGCCGCCAAGATGAACCGCACCGTCGACCCCCGCGACATCGCCGCGCACTCCCGCCTCGACCAGCGCGGCGAGGACCTCGCCAGCGGCGCCGCCGGCGTCAACCTCGTCGGCTACATCACCGTCTCCTCCCGCTCACCCGACGCCCTCGCCCGCGACAAGCGGACGATAAGGGCCTCGGCCGGAAAGTCGTACCTGAAGCTGGAATGGTGCGACCGCGAGCACCACCGCGCCTTCGTGAACACCCTTCCCTTCGCCACCGGCATTCGGAGGTAGGACCTGATGCGGGACCCGCTGTCCGTCCTCACCGACGCCTTCACGTCCTTCCTCTTCGGGAAGGTCGAGACGACCCGGCTCCCGGTGCGCACGTCCACGGGCCAGGCCCAGGCGGTCTACCTCCCGACCGCCGCCCCCGGCCTCGGCGACTCCGGCGTCATCATCGGCCGCGAGGTGTACTCCGGAAAGGGCTACATCTACGACCCCTTCCAGCTCTACGGCCAGCAACTCCCAGCCCCCCACTGGCTGGTCCTCGGCGAGTCCGGCAACGGCAAGTCGGCGCTGGAGAAGACGTACGTCCTGCGCCAGCTCCGCTTCCGCGACCGCCAAGTCGTCGTCCTGGACGCCCAGGGCGAGGACGGCGTCGGCGAATGGAACCTCATCGCGCAGGAGCTGGGCATAACCCCCATCCGCCTGGACCCGACAGCGGCCCTGGACATGGGGATCCGCCTCAACCCGCTCGACCCCGCGATCACCACCACGGGCCAGCTCGCCCTGCTCCGGACGATCATCGAGGTCGCGATGGGGCACGGTCTCGACGAACGCTCGGGCTTCGCCCTCAAGGTCGCCCACGCCTACGTCAACGAGGCCATCGTCGACCGCCAGCCGGTCCTGACCGACATCGTCGAGCAACTACGCCACCCCGAGCCCGAGTCGGCCCAGGCGATGAACGTCGCCATAGACGACGTACGGGCCTGGGGCCTCGACGTCGCCCTGGTCCTGGACCGCCTGGTCGACGGTGACCTGCGCGGCATGTTCGACGGCCCCACCACGGTCGGCATCGACCTCGACGCCCCCCTCATCGTCTTCGACCTGTCCCACATCGACCGCAACTCCATCGCCATGCCCATCCTCATGGCGATCGTCGGCGTGTGGCTGGAGCACACCTGGATCCGCCCCGACCGGAAGAAGCGCATCTTCCTGGTCGAGGAGGCCTGGCACATCATCAACAGCCCCTTCGTCGCCCAGCTGTTCCAGCGCCTGCTGAAGTTCGGCCGACGCCTGGGCCTGTCCTTCGTCGCGGTGGTCCACCACCTGTCCGACGTCGTCGACGGAGCGGCGGCGAAGGAAGCGGCGGCGATCCTCAAGATGGCGTCCACCAGGACGATCTACGCACAGAAGGCGGACGAGGCGAGGGCGACGGGACGGGTGCTGGGATTGCCCAGGTGGGCGGTGGAGATCATCCCGACCCTCAGCCCCGGCATCGCCGTCTGGGACGTCAACGGCAACGTCCAGGTCGTCAAACACCTGATCACGGAGACCGAACGCCCGCTGGTCTTCACCGACCGCGCGATGACCCAGTCCTCCGCCGACCTCGCGGACGACGCCCTGCACGCCGCCGAACTCGAGGCGGAGGAACGCGCCGCGGCCTTCGTGGAGCACCACCTGGGCGACTCCGAATCGACGGTGGCGTAGGCACAGGGGAGCACGCGTGAGACCGGACGACCGCCACACCCAGCGCGGCCCCCAGGGAGGCATCCCGGACGGCCTGCTGGTCGGCATACTCGCGTTCCTCCTCGGCATGACCGTGCTGGCGTGGACGGCCACGGGCCTCGCCGCCCTGTTCGCCCACGGCTCCTGGCCCTCCGGCGTCACCTTCGCCCGGACGCCGCTCGCCATGCGCGGCCTCATCGCCCAGCCCCACGACATCCCCGGCGCCTGGCCCGACACACCCCCCGGCGAACTCTCCGGCTACGGCCTGTTCTGGGGCCTGTTCATCGGCCAGCTGATGATCCTGGTCGTCCTGACCGTGTTCGTCATGGGCACCCTGGCCCGATGGCGGGCGGTCCGGGCCAGGCGCCGCGAGGAGAGGATCCTGGCGGCGGAGGAACGGCCGGCACCGACGCAGCACGAGGTACCGGCAGCGGCGCAGGAGCACGCATCCACAGCTGTGCAGCACGAGGTGCCGACACCTCGCCGCTCGGCATCGGATCCCGCGAGCCCTCCGGGCCCGCCGGCACACCCGGCCGGCCCCCCACAGTCGACGGCGACCGCCACCCCACCCCCGGCGACCGCCCCCGCGGCCCCGGCATCTCTGTTCGCCCAGGAACGCGCGGCCGGGTGGGAAAGAATCCTCGTAGCCCCGAGGGAAACCCGCCGAACCACCGCCGCCCAGGCCGTACGCGACGCCGAAGGCCCGGCCCTCATCGTCACGTCGAACCCGCTCCTCTGGCAGGACACCAAGGACGCCAGAGCCAAGCTGGGCCCCACCCACCTCTACGACCCCACCCATCTCTGCGACACCCCGTCCCGCCTCCACTGGTCCCCCACCAGCGGCTGCGAGGACAAGGACACGGCATCCCAGCGGGCCACCGCTCTCCTCGCCCCCGTACGCCCCACCGCCAAACTCGACCAGGCCCTCACCGACACGGCCACCACACTCCTGCGCAGCTACCTGCACGCCGCAGCGATCGACGGCCGCACCATCCGCCACGTCCACCGCTGGTCCCAGGGCACCCAGATCCAGGACGCCGTACGCATCCTCCGCACCAACCCCAAGGCCGCCCCCGGCTCCGCGGGTGAACTCGAGGGAGCCCTCACGGCCCACCCCGAACGCCGCGACATGGCCCAGCAGTTGACCACCCGTGCCCTCGCGGCCCTCTCCACGGTCAATATCCGCGAGGCCTGCACTCCCAACCGAACTGATGCCCTCGCCTTGGATTCCTTCGTCCACGAAGGGGGCACGCTTTATGTGGTGGGGGAATCCATCGAGGACCCCAGGACGAACCCGGGCGCCATGCCCCTCCTGACGGCCCTCGTCTCGAACGTGGTCGAGCGCGGCCGGCACATGGCCGAACGGTCATCGGCCGGTCGCCTCGACCCACCAATGACGCTCGTCCTCGACGACGTCGCGGCCGTGGCCCCGCTTCCCCAGCTCCCGGAGCTGCTGGCCACCGGAGCGGACCGGGGCATGCCGACCCTGGCCCTGCTCCGGTCCCGCGAACAGGGCCGCGCCCGCTGGCCGCACGACGAACTGCCCGTCTAGGCCCGGCCCCGGTCACTCCCGCTCGAGGACGAACTCCAACTCGCGCTCCCCCGCGTCCCCCAGCGGCACGGTCACACCACTCGGCAGGAACCCCACCCGCCGGTAGAACCGCTGCGCCCGCCCGTTCTCCTCGTGCACGATGAGCCGCACCCGCTCCAGACCCTGCGCCCACGACCACTCCAGGGCCGCGTCGAACAGCACCTCGGTCAGCCCGCTCCCGCGCTCCTCGGGCCGTACGAACACACCGACCACATGCCCCTGTTTCCGCTCCACCGGAAACCCGGCCCAGTCGGTCGTCCCCGGCTCCTCCACGAGCACGGTCAGCGTCCCCACCCACCGCCCGTCCGGCCCCTCGGCGATGATCTGCTGCGCCGTGTCCGCCCCTTCGGCGGCACCCGCGGTCCGCTCCTGCCAGAAGGAGTCCGGTCGGGCGGCGGCCTCCTCGTACGTCTCCAGAAAGGCCAGGTGCGCCACCGGATCCCGCAGCGCCGCGAGCCGCAGCTCCTTCGCCGCGGCCCACTCGCCGGCACGCACGGACCGGATCACATAGCTCATGCGGCCACGGTAGTACCCGGGTACGACACTCCTCACCCCGATTAACCCGCCGGTCCGACGCCCGCCGCCCCCGCACACGCGAGCATCGATGCATGCTGACGGCGCACGAACCGACCAACCGCTACGGCGACGTGGACGCCGCCGCCCGCCACCGCGAAGACGCATGCCGCCCGGCACCGGATCCCGCACGATGGACCCCGTGACGGACAACCGGGCGCCGGAGCCCCTCACCGAATACGCCCAGCGCCTCGCCCACCGGGTACGCGCCTTCGACGGACGCCACCCCCTCCTGTGGGACCTGCCCTTCACAGGCTTCTGGGTGACAGCCGCCCTGATCGACTACACCGGAGGCGGCTGGCGCCACAACGCCCACCAGCTCGACGCCCCCGGCTGGCTGCTCCTCACCCTGAGCCTCGGCCTCTCCGTCCCGCTCCTGTGGCGCCGCACCCACCCCGCGGCGGTCCTGGCCGCCATGGTCCCCTTCGCCGTCCTCAACGCCTGGACCGGCGCCGCCCTCCAGGCAGCCCTGCTCCAACTGGTCCTCGTCTACCACCTCGCCCTGCGCCGCCCCCTGCGCGACCTGTGGTGGGCGACGGCCCTGGTGCTCGTTCCGGTCGTCCTGTCTGCCGTCCGCCATGGGGAGGGCACCTGGGACCAGCAGATCGGCTCACAGCTGATGTCCATCACCGTGGCCGCCCTCATCGGCGTCACGGTCCGCACCCGCCGCACCTACACCGAGGCCCTGGAGGACCGCGCCCGCCGCCTGGAGACCGAGCGCGACCAGCAGGCCCAGCTCGCGACGGCGGCCGAACGCGCCCGCATCGCCCGCGAGATGCACGACATCATCGGCCACAATCTCTCCGTCATCACCGGCCTCGCCGACGGCGGCCGCTACGCCGCCGCCAAGTCCCCCGAGCGCGCGGCCCAGGCCCTGGACGCCATCGCCACCACCAGCCGCCAGGCTCTCACCGAACTCCGCCGCCTCCTCGACGTCCTGCGCGAGGAGGAGCAGCAACAGCCCGACCTGGCCCCCCAGCCCGGCCTCACCGACCTGGGCCGGCTCCTCGACGGCGTACGCTCCGCGGGCCTCCCCGTCAGCACCACCGTCCACGGCAGCCCCTGCCTCCCCCCGGGCCGCCAGCTCACCGTCTACCGCGTCATACAGGAAGCCCTCACCAACACCCTCAAGCACGGCGGCCCCGAGGCCACGGCTCACATAGAGCTCTCCTACGAGGAGAAGGCCGCGGTCACCGTCACGATCACGGACACCGGCAGCCGCGGCGACACAGGCGGGATCTCCCGGAACGGACGCGGACTACCCGGAATGCGCGAGCGAACCGCCTTGTACGGCGGCACACTTGAGGCCGGCCCTCGCCCCCAACCGGAGCAGGGCTGGCGCGTCCGCCTACGTCTCCCGGAGGAATCCCCGCAGTGACCACGGTCCTCATCGCCGACGACCAGCCCCTTCAGCGCTTCGGCTCCCGCATGCTGCTGGAAAGCCAGGACGACATGACGGTCGTCGGCGAGGCGGCGAACGGCAGCGAAGCGGTGCGCATGGCGGCCGAGCTCCATCCCGATGTCGTCCTCATGGACATCCGCATGCCCGGCCTCGACGGCATCGAGGCGACCCGCCGTATCACCGCCGCCGGCGCCCGCACCCGCATCCTGATCGTCACCACCTTCGACCTGGACGAGTACGCCTACGCCGGCCTTCGCGCGGGCGCCTCAGGCTTCCTCGTCAAGGACGCCCAGCCCGAGGAACTCCTCGCCGGCATCCGCGCGGTCGCGACGGGCGACGCGGTCGTCGCCCCCAGCCTGACCCGCCGCCTCCTGGACGCCTACGTCCACCACCTCCCGGCCGATCCCACCGCGGAGACCGAGGGGCACGAGGACGCCCGCCTCACGTCCCTCACCGACCGGGAACGCGAGATCCTCACGGTCATCGGCCAGGGCTGGACGAACACGGAGATAGCCACGCGCCTCCACTTGGCCGAGTCGACGGTGAAGACCCACGTGGGCCGCATATTGGCGAAGACCGGTTCCCGGGATCGCATTCAGGCGGTCATTCTGGCGTACGACACAAAGCTGGTGCAGCCGTCCTGAGCGAATTGGACCCTGAACGCAGAAAACCCCCGCATCCGAAGATGCGGGGGTTTTCCCAAAAATTGTTCGGCGGCGTCCTACTCTCCCACAGGGTCCCCCCTGCAGTACCATCGGCGCTGTAAGGCTTAGCTTCCGGGTTCGGAATGTAACCGGGCGTTTCCCCTACGCTATAACCACCGAAACACTATGAAACTGTCAGCCACACCACGCTGTGGCAACGTGGGGCTGTTCGTGGTTTCAGAACCAACACAGTGGACGCGAGCAACTGAGGACAAGCCCTCGGCCTATTAGTACCGGTCAACTCCACACGTTACCGTGCTTCCATATCCGGCCTATCAACCCAGTCGTCTACTGGGAGCCTTACCCTCTCAAGGAGGTGGGAATACTCATCTCGAAGCAGGCTTCCCGCTTAGATGCTTTCAGCGGTTATCCCTCCCGAACGTAGCCAACCAGCCATGCCCTTGGCAGAACAACTGGCACACCAGAGGTTCGTCCGTCCCGGTCCTCTCGTACTAGGGACAGCCCTTCTCAATATTCCTACGCGCACAGCGGATAGGGACCGAACTGTCTCACGACGTTCTAAACCCAGCTCGCGTACCGCTTTAATGGGCGAACAGCCCAACCCTTGGGACCGACTCCAGCCCCAGGATGCGACGAGCCGACATCGAGGTGCCAAACCATCCCGTCGATATGGACTCTTGGGGAAGATCAGCCTGTTATCCCCGGGGTACCTTTTATCCGTTGAGCGACGGCGCTTCCACAAGCCACCGCCGGATCACTAGTCCCGACTTTCGTCCCTGCTCGACCCGTCGGTCTCACAGTCAAGCTCCCTTGTGCACTTACACTCAACACCTGATTGCCAACCAGGCTGAGGGAACCTTTGGGCGCCTCCGTTACTCTTTAGGAGGCAACCGCCCCAGTTAAACTACCCATCAGACACTGTCCCTGATCCGGATCACGGACCCAGGTTAGACATCCAGCACGACCAGACTGGTATTTCAACGACGACTCCCCCTGAACTGGCGTCCAGAGTTCACAGTCTCCCAGCTATCCTACACAAGCCGAACCGAACACCAATATCAAACTGTAGTAAAGGTCCCGGGGTCTTTCCGTCCTGCTGCGCGAAACGAGCATCTTTACTCGTAGTGCAATTTCACCGGGCCTATGGTTGAGACAGTCGAGAAGTCGTTACGCCATTCGTGCAGGTCGGAACTTACCCGACAAGGAATTTCGCTACCTTAGGATGGTTATAGTTACCACCGCCGTTTACTGGCGCTTAAGTTCTCAGCTTCGCCCCACCGAAATGGAGCTAACCGGTCCCCTTAACGTTCCAGCACCGGGCAGGCGTCAGTCCGTATACATCGCCTTACGGCTTCGCACGGACCTGTGTTTTTAGTAAACAGTCGCTTCTCGCTGGTCTCTGCGGCCACCCCCAGCTCACCGTGTAAAACGGATCACCAGACGTGGCCCCCCTTCTCCCGAAGTTACGGGGGCATTTTGCCGAGTTCCTTAACCATAGTTCACCCGAACGCCTCGGTATTCTCTACCTGACCACCTGAGTCGGTTTAGGGTACGGGCCGCCATGAAACTCGCTAGAGGCTTTTCTCGACAGCATAGGATCATCCACTTCACCACAATCGGCTCGGCATCAGGTCTCAGCCTCATGTGATCCGGATTTGCCTAGATCACGGCCTACACCCTTACCCCGGGACAACCACCGCCCGGGATGGACTACCTTCCTGCGTCACCCCATCACTCACCTACTAACCGCTTGGTTCGGCGGCTCCACCACTCCCCTTTGCCCGAAGGCTCCAGGGCGGCTTCACGGCCTTAGCATCACGATGCTCGATGTTTGACGCTTCACAGCGGGTACCGGAATATCAACCGGTTATCCATCGACTACGCCTGTCGGCCTCGCCTTAGGTCCCGACTTACCCTGGGCAGATCAGCTTGACCCAGGAACCCTTAGTCAATCGGCGCACACGTTTCTCACGTGTGAATCGCTACTCATGCCTGCATTCTCACTCGTGAACCGTCCACAACTCGCTTCCGCGGCTGCTTCACCCGGCACACGACGCTCCCCTACCCATCACGATCCCCGTTGGGGGTATATATCGCAATGACACGACTTCGGCGGTACGCTTGAGCCCCGCTACATTGTCGGCGCGGAATCACTAGACCAGTGAGCTATTACGCACTCTTTCAAGGGTGGCTGCTTCTAAGCCAACCTCCTGGTTGTCTCTGCGACTCCACATCCTTTCCCACTTAGCGTACGCTTAGGGGCCTTAGTCGATGCTCTGGGCTGTTTCCCTCTCGACCATGGAGCTTATCCCCCACAGTCTCACTGCCGCGCTCTCACTTACCGGCATTCGGAGTTTGGCTAAGGTCAGTAACCCGGTAGGGCCCATCGCCTATCCAGTGCTCTACCTCCGGCAAGAAACACACGACGCTGCACCTAAATGCATTTCGGGGAGAACCAGCTATCACGGAGTTTGATTGGCCTTTCACCCCTAACCACAGGTCATCCCCCAGGTTTTCAACCCTGGTGGGTTCGGTCCTCCACGAAGTCTTACCTCCGCTTCAACCTGCCCATGGCTAGATCACTCCGCTTCGGGTCTTGAGCGTGCTACTGAAACGCCCTATTCGGACTCGCTTTCGCTACGGCTTCCCCACACGGGTTAACCTCGCAACACACCGCAAACTCGCAGGCTCATTCTTCAAAAGGCACGCAGTCACGAGACATCAGCAAGCTGATGTCCGACGCTCCCACGGCTTGTAGGCACACGGTTTCAGGTACTATTTCACTCCCCTCCCGGGGTACTTTTCACCATTCCCTCACGGTACTATCCGCTATCGGTCACCAGGGAATATTTAGGCTTAGCGGGTGGTCCCGCCAGATTCACACGGGATTTCTCGGGCCCCGTGCTACTTGGGTGTCTCTCAAACGAGCCGCTGATGTTTCGACTACGGGGGTCTTACCCTCTACGCCGGACCTTTCGCATGTCCTTCGCCTACATCAACGGTTTCTGACTCGTCCCACGGCCGGCAGACCGTGGAAGAGAGATCCCACAACCCCGCATACGCAACCCCTGCCGGGTCTCACACGTATACGGTTTAGCCTCATCCGGTTTCGCTCGCCACTACTCCCGGAATCACGGTTGTTTTCTCTTCCTGCGGGTACTGAGATGTTTCACTTCCCCGCGTTCCCTCCACATGCCCTATGTGTTCAGGCATGGGTGACAGCCCATGACGACTGCCGGGTTTCCCCATTCGGAAACCCCCGGATCAAAGCCTGGTTGACGACTCCCCGGGGACTATCGTGGCCTCCCACGTCCTTCATCGGTTCCTGGTGCCAAGGCATCCACCGTGCGCCCTTAAAAACTTGGCCACAGATGCTCGCGTCCACTGTGCAGTTCTCAAACAACGACCAGCCACCCATCACCCCGAACCAACCGGTTCGAGTTCACTGGGGCCGGCGACTGAGGAAAACCATTCCCTCAGACACCCAACAGCGTGCCCGGCCCAAAACCCGTCCGGAGATCATGCGTTCCACGCTCTTGCGAGCAGTACTAGCAGCCTCCGACCCGAGGTCCTGGCCGAATAGTCAACGTTCCACCCATGAGCAACCAGCATCAGACATTCGCCGATGTACTGGCCTCTGACCTCATCCCGAAGGACTCGGTAAGAAGTGCTCCTTAGAAAGGAGGTGATCCAGCCGCACCTTCCGGTACGGCTACCTTGTTACGACTTCGTCCCAATCGCCAGTCCCACCTTCGACAGCTCCCTCCCACAAGGGGTTGGGCCACCGGCTTCGGGTGTTACCGACTTTCGTGACGTGACGGGCGGTGTGTACAAGGCCCGGGAACGTATTCACCGCAGCAATGCTGATCTGCGATTACTAGCGACTCCGACTTCATGGGGTCGAGTTGCAGACCCCAATCCGAACTGAGACCGGCTTTTTGAGATTCGCTCCACCTCGCGGTATCGCAGCTCATTGTACCGGCCATTGTAGCACGTGTGCAGCCCAAGACATAAGGGGCATGATGACTTGACGTCGTCCCCACCTTCCTCCGAGTTGACCCCGGCGGTCTCCCGTGAGTCCCCAGCACCACAAGGGCCTGCTGGCAACACGGGACAAGGGTTGCGCTCGTTGCGGGACTTAACCCAACATCTCACGACACGAGCTGACGACAGCCATGCACCACCTGTACACCGACCACAAGGGGGCGCCTGTCTCCAGACGTTTCCGGTGTATGTCAAGCCTTGGTAAGGTTCTTCGCGTTGCGTCGAATTAAGCCACATGCTCCGCCGCTTGTGCGGGCCCCCGTCAATTCCTTTGAGTTTTAGCCTTGCGGCCGTACTCCCCAGGCGGGGCACTTAATGCGTTAGCTGCGGCACGGACAACGTGGAATGTTGCCCACACCTAGTGCCCACCGTTTACGGCGTGGACTACCAGGGTATCTAATCCTGTTCGCTCCCCACGCTTTCGCTCCTCAGCGTCAGTATCGGCCCAGAGATCCGCCTTCGCCACCGGTGTTCCTCCTGATATCTGCGCATTTCACCGCTACACCAGGAATTCCGATCTCCCCTACCGAACTCTAGCCTGCCCGTATCGACTGCAGACCCGGGGTTAAGCCCCGGGCTTTCACAACCGACGTGACAAGCCGCCTACGAGCTCTTTACGCCCAATAATTCCGGACAACGCTCGCGCCCTACGTATTACCGCGGCTGCTGGCACGTAGTTAGCCGGCGCTTCTTCTGCAGGTACCGTCACTTTCGCTTCTTCCCTGCTGAAAGAGGTTTACAACCCGAAGGCCGTCATCCCTCACGCGGCGTCGCTGCATCAGGCTTTCGCCCATTGTGCAATATTCCCCACTGCTGCCTCCCGTAGGAGTCTGGGCCGTGTCTCAGTCCCAGTGTGGCCGGTCGCCCTCTCAGGCCGGCTACCCGTCGTCGCCTTGGTGAGCCACTACCTCACCAACAAGCTGATAGGCCGCGGGCTCATCCTGCACCGCCGGAGCTTTCGACCATCACAGATGCCTGCAATGGTCAGTATCCGGTATTAGACCCCGTTTCCAGGGCTTGTCCCAGAGTGCAGGGCAGATTGCCCACGTGTTACTCACCCGTTCGCCACTAATCCCCACCGAAGTGGTTCATCGTTCGACTTGCATGTGTTAAGCACGCCGCCAGCGTTCGTCCTGAGCCAGGATCAAACTCTCCGTGAATGTTTTCCCGTAATCGGGATGACACGCACGAGAGCGGAACAGTCAGGCGGAATAGGCCCGACCGTTCACAGCGTCCTCGCTGTGTTTTCTTCAAAGGAACCTCGACCATCGGGTATCCGATGGACGGGGTATCAACATATCTGGCGTTGACTTTTGGCACGCTGTTGAGTTCTCAAGGAACGGTCGCTTCCTTTGTACTCACCCTCTCGGGCTTTCCTCCGGGCTTCCCTTCGGTCTTGCGTTTCCGACTCTATCAGATCTTTCCGATCCGATTTCCTCGGTGCTTTCCAGGTTCCCGCTTCCGCGTTTCCCTTTCCGGCGGTTCCGACTCTATCAGATCCTTTCGGGCCTGATCCCCGGTCAGCGGGGTTTGTCTTTGCGGCTGTTGGGCCGTTCCGACGTCCCTAACCTTAGCGCGCCCTCTCGGCGATTCCCAAATCGAAGCCCTGAGGAGTCGATCGGTCGTCGAGTCCCAATTCGAATTGAATTCGGGCGTGCCGAAATCAACCCTGCTGGGAGGTCGAGCTGGTGGTTTGGGTGCCGCTGATGCGGCGGAAGTACTGCCGGAGAACCGTTACGGCTCTGCGGCAACCCGAAGAACTCTACGGATCCACCAGGGGGCTGTCAAGCAGCCCCTGTCAAGATCTTTTCGGCCCGGGAGTCAGTCCAGATCGGTGAGGCGTCCGCCGGCGTCCGGCTGGGCGTCCTCGACCCGTCGCAGCAGACGCGTGAGCACTTCGCCCAGCGCCGTGCGCTCGCCGGGGGTCAGGTCCTGGAGCAGGTCCTCCTCGAAGACCGACGCCAGGCGCATCGCCTCCAGCCACTTCTCCCGCCCCTCTGATGTCAGCTCCACGATGACTCGTACGCGGTTGGACTCGTCCCGCTCACGGGTCACCAGGGATTCGGCAACCATGCGGTCGATCCGGTGGGTCATCGCGGCCGGGGTGAGCCCGAGGCGCTTGGCGAGGTCGCTGGGGCCCAGACGGTAGGGAGCGCCGGAGAGGACGAGGGCCTTGAGGACCTCCCACTCCGCGTTGCTGATGCCGAGGGCCGAGGTCTGACGGCCGTAGGCGACGTTCATGCGGCGGTTCAGGCGGGAGAGGGCCGAGACGATCTGCTCGACCTGGGGGTCGAGGTCCCGGAACTCGCGCTGGTACGCGGCGATCTGCTCTTCGAGGGTCGGCTCGCTGGGGCCGGGGGTGTCGCCCATGTGCGCAGTATCGCACGATCGTTCTTTGCCTTGAAGTCCTTGGGTATGTACTCTTTAGCTTCGAACTTTAGTTTCGAAGTCTTCACTCCTAACTTGTGAGAGAGGTGAACGTGACCAGGGCGATGGGCGCAGCGATGCGCCGGATTCACGTGGGCAACGCACTCAGCGCGTTCGGGCTCGGCTTCACGGTCCCGTACCTGTACGTCTATGTGGCGCAGGTGCGAGGGCTGGGGGCCATGACGGCGGGTCTCGTACTCGCCGTCTTCGCCGTGGCCGCGCTGGTCGTGCTGCCGTTCGCCGGGCGGGCCATCGTCCGGCGGGGCCCGCTGCCGGTGTTGCTCACCGCCCTGATCACCGCCGCTGTGGGCGCGCTCAGTCTGGGGATCGCGAGCAGCGCCGCGGCGGTGCTGGTGTCGGCTTCCCTGCTGGGGGCCGGGCAGGCCGTGATGCAGCCGGCGCTCGCGACGATGATCGTCGACTGCTCGTCGGCGGACACGCGGTCGCGTGCCTTCGCCATGCAGTTCTTCCTGCAGAACCTGGGGCTCGGCGTCGGTGGCCTGATCGGCGGGCATCTGGTGGACACCACCAGCGCCGCCTCCTTCACGCTGCTCTTCGCGATCGAGGCGGCGATGTTCCTGCTGCTGGTCGTGGTGATGGTGACCGTGCGGATGCCGCACGCGCCGCGGATGGAGGGCGCTCCCCAGGCCTCCGGCCGGGGCAGCTGGAAGCAGCTGATGGGCAACCGGGCCATGGTGCAGCTGTGCGTGCTGGGCTTCGTGCTGTTCTTCGCCTGCTATGGGCAGTTCGAGTCGGGGCTCAGTGCGTACGGGGTCGAGGCCGCCGGGATCTCGACGTCCGCACTGGGGACCGCGCTCGCCGCCAACACGCTGATGATCGTCGTCGCGCAGTTCGCCGTGCTGCGGTTCGTGGAGCGGCGCCGGCGCTCGCGGGTGATCGCCGCTGTAGGGCTGATCTGGGCCGTGGCGTGGGCCGTCGCCGGGTACGCGGGGCTGGGGCACGGAAGCCAGGAGATGGCGACGGCCGCGTTCGTCTCGACGTACGCGCTGTTCGGGCTGGGTGAGGCGATGTTGTCGCCGACCGTGGCCCCGCTGGTCGCGGATCTCGCGCCGGAGGGCATGGCGGGGCAGTACAACTCCGCGTTCGCCCTGGTCAAGCAGCTCGCGCTGGCCGTCGGGCCGGCGGTGGGCGGGCCGCTGGGGGCCTCGCTGCACGCGCCGTACATCGTGGCGTTCCTGGTGTTCTCGCTGGGGATCACCGTCCTGGCCGTGCGGTTGGGGCGGCAGCTGACCGATGCGCAGGATCAGCCGTGGCTCGGCAAGAGCCGGGTCGTGGCGCGGGGTGGGGCGCCCGTTTCCGCGGACGTCTGATCCCGCTTGCCCGTCTACGTGTTCTGGGTGCGGGGCAGTGCGAACTCGCACCAGACCGCCTTGCCGCCGCCGGGTGTGCGGCGGCAGCCCCAGTTCGAGGCGATCGTGGCGACGATGGCGATGCCGCGGCCCGATTCGTCGCCCGGTTCCGCGCGGCGGCGTCTGGGGAGGTGGTCGTCGCCGTCGGTGACCTCGATGATCAGGCGTCTGTCCGTGCGGCGCAGGCGCAGTCTCATCGGCGGGGTGCCGTGCTGGAGGGAGTTGGCGACCAGTTCGCTGGTGGCCAGGACTCCCAGGTCGTGCAGGTCGGCGGGGAAGCGCCAGCTGGTCAGGACGCCGGAGGCGAAGGCACGCGCGCGGGGGGCCGCTTCCACGCCGCCCAGGAGTTCCAGGGCGGCGTTGCGGAAGAGCTCGCCGTCCGCGCCCGTGCGGGCGGGGTGCTGGAGGACCAGGACGGCCACGTCGTCGTCGTGGTCGGGAGTCACACCGGCGGAGCGGACCAGGCGGTCGCAGACGACCTGGGGGGTGCCGGTGGCTCCGGCCAGGGCGCGTTCCAGGGCGGCGATGCCCTCGTCCAGGTCCGCGTCACGGCGCTCCACCAGGCCGTCCGTGTAGAGGACCGCCGTGGAGCCGGGGGCGAGGGGGATCGAGCCCGAGGTGTGCATCCAGCCGCCGGTGCCGAGCGGGGGGCCGGTGGGTTCTTCGGCGCGCAGGACCGTGCCGTTCTCGTCGCGGACGAGGATCGGGAGGTGGCCCGCCGAGGAGTAGATCAGCTTGCCCTCGTTCGGGTCGTGGATGGCGTACGCGCAGGTGGCGATCTGGTTGGCGTCGATCTCGGCGGCCAGGCCGTCCAGGAGCTGGAGGACCTCGTGCGGCGGGAGGTCGAGGCGGGCGTAGGCGCGGACCGCGGTGCGAAGCTGGCCCATGACCGCCGCGGCGCGGACGCCCCGGCCCATGACGTCGCCGATGACCAGGGCCGTGCGGCCGCCGCCCAGGGTGATGACGTCGTACCAGTCGCCGCCGACCGCGGCTTCGGTGCCGCCGGGGTGGTAGGTGGCGGCGATGCGCAGGTCGTCCGGCTGCTCGAGCTCCTGGGGGAGCAGGGAGCGCTGGAGGGTGACCGCCGTTTCGCGCTGGCGGCGTTCGCTCGCGCGCAGGCGTTCGGCGGCTTCGGCGTGGTCGGTGACGTCGGTGGCGAAGACCAGGACGCCGCGGCCGTCACCGCCGCCCTTGCCGTCGCCCTGGGTGACCGGGGTGCAGGTGAAGGTGTAGGAGCGGCCGTCGGGGGCCTTGCGGGACTTGACGGTGCGCGGCTTGCCGCTGCGCTGGACCTGGTCCAGGAGGGGGAACAGGCCGAGGGCGTCCAGTTCGGGGAGGGCCTCGCGGGCGCATTCGCCCAGGGGGCGTACGCCGAAGGCGGTCGTGTAGGCGTCGTTGACGTAGGCGATGCGGTGGTCGGGGCCGTGGACCAGGGCGACGAGGGAGGGGGCGCGGTCGAGGACCTCACGCACCCGCAGTTCGTCGACGGCGGGTACGGACGGCGACTCGTCGGTCAGTTGTTCGGCACGGGCGGCGGGTACGGAGCCTTCCGCCCGCCGGTCCGGGGAGGCCGTCTGCTCGGTCCGCGCTGCGGCGCGGCGCTGCGTTCCGGGGAGCCGGGCGCTCCAGCGCGTGAAGTTCACGAATCCTTGCCTCGTGTAGTGGTCGGCGGCCGGCACCGGAACCGGCCGGTGCCCCAAAGGGCCCGCACCGGGGCGAGTCGTGGCATGCCCGCGGTGGTGGATCAGTCTGGCAGTGCGCGGACCGGACCGACATCCGTCAGACGCCGGGCCGGCCGATGGAGTTCCTGGGTCCGGTCAGGACGACCCCTTCGGGTTGTGCGGAGGGTCCAGAGAAGGCTTTCCACCGGCCGCGAGTTCGAACTCCGCCCGGGGGTGTTCGAGTGAACCCAGGGAGACGATCTCCCGTTTGAACAGACCGGACAGGGCCCATTCGGCGAGCACGCGCGCCTTGCGGTTGAAGGTGGGCACGCGGCTGAGGTGGTAGGCGCGGTGCATGAACCAGGCGGGGTAGCCCTTGAGCTTGCGCCCGTAGACATGGGCGACGCCCTTGTGCAGGCCCAGGGAGGCGACCGAACCGACGTAGGCGTGTTCGTACCTCTCGAGGGGTTCGCCGCGCAGGGAGTGGACGATGTTGTCGGCGAGGACCTTGGCCTGGCGGACGGCGTGCTGGGCATTGGGAGCGCACTCGCGGCCCTGCTCCCCGGCGGTGACGTCGGGGACGGCGGCGGCGTCTCCCGCGGCCCACGCGTGTGTGGTGCCGTCGACCGACAGTTCCGGCGTACAGGTGAGGCGTCCACGGCCGTTGCGGGGCAGGTCGGTGGCGGCGAGCACCGGGTGGGGTTTCACTCCGGCCGTCCAGACGACCGTACGGGTGGGGAAGCGGGCGCCGTCGCTGAGGACGGCGACCCGGTCGGCGCAGGATTCGAGCC
Organism: Streptomyces luteogriseus; assembly: GCF_014205055.1. NCBI lineage: Bacteria > Bacillati > Actinomycetota > Actinomycetes > Kitasatosporales > Streptomycetaceae > Streptomyces > Streptomyces luteogriseus. Next base: position 4,567,547 of record NZ_JACHMS010000001.1, on the reverse strand, counting down.
GGGTCTGCAGGCGGACGTCGATGTTGCGGCGACGCAGTTGGGTGACGGTGTAGCGGCCCATCTCCTCGCCGACCTCGGGCAGGATGCGGTCCGAGGCCTCGACGAGGATCCACTTCATGTCCTCGGGCTGGACGTTGTGGTAGTAGCGCGCGGCGTAGCGGGCCATGTCCTCCAGCTCGCCGAGTGCCTCCACGCCCGCGAAGCCGCCGCCCACGAAGACGAAGGTGAGGGCCGCGTCGCGGATCGCGGGGTCGCGGGTGGAGGAGGCGATGTCCATCTGCTCGATGACGTGGTTGCGCAGGCCGATGGCCTCCTCGACGGTCTTGAAGCCGATGCCGTGGTCGGCGAGGCCGGGGACCGGCAGGGTGCGCGAGACGGAGCCGGGGGCGAGGACGAGCTGGTCGTAGGAGAGCCGCTGTCCGCCCGTGCCCTCCTCCTCGGTGGCGAGGGTGGTGACGGTGGCGGCGCGTTTGGCGTGGTCGACAGCGGTGACCTCGCCGATCAGGATCCGGCACCGGTCGAGCACGCGGCGCAGCGGTACGACGACGTGCCGGGGTGAGATCGCTCCGGCGGCGGCCTCGGGGAGGAACGGCTGGTAGGTCATGTACGGGTCGGGGGTGACGACAGTGATCTCGACCTCGCCCCGGCCCAGTTCCCGTTTCAGTCTGCGCTGCAGGCGCAGGGCCGTGTACATCCCGACGTAGCCGCCACCGACAACGAGAATGCGCGCACGTTCCTTCACCATCCCATGACGCACCCGTCGCTTGCGTTTGTCCACAGCCTCGACGAATTGTGTGACCGGAGCGGGAGCGCGCGCGGAGTTGGCCGGAATACCGACGTTCGATGCATACATGCAGGTCAGAAGGGGTGGTGCGAGGGGCGCATGGGGGCACATTCGGGACGTATGCGGCCCGTACTCCGATCGGTGAGCGCTCCGTGCGGAACCTGCCCCTTCTGAATTGACTCCCTCTCAACTATGTTCGTGTGTCGACGGGGTGTAGGGGGATGTGCTCACCGGGGTCCGCGACGGGCGGGCCGCGGGACCGGGCCGTTTTCTCGCTCCGGCATCGTATGGCGGGGAGTGTCTCCGGGGGGAGACGTCATTACCGGGGGAATACTTATGCATGTTCAGGACTCTCATTGGTCGCCCGCGTCCGCACTCGCGGCGGGCGGCATGACCATGAGCGCGGCGGCGGGCAACGGACGCGACGTGTCGCGGACGACGCCGCTGCGCGTGGACGCACAGCGCAATCTGGAGCACGTGCTGCGTGCGGCGCGCGAGGTCTTCGGCGAGCTGGGGTACGGCGCGCCGATGGAGGACGTGGCGCGGCGCGCGCGGGTCGGTGTGGGCACGGTGTACCGGCGGTTCCCGAGCAAGGACGTCCTGGTGCGGCGGATAGCCGAGGAGGAGACCTCCCGGCTGACCGACCAGGCGCGTGCGGCGCTCGGGCAGGAGGACGAGCCGTGGTCGGCGCTGTCGCGCTTCCTGCGGACGTCGGTGGCCTCCGGCGCCGGGCGGCTGCTGCCGCCGCAGGTGCTGCGGGTCTCGGTCGAGGACGGTCCCGGAGGCCCGCGGGTGCCGCAGCAGCGGCCCCAGCCGGGCGCGACGGAGCTGCGGCTGGTGCCGGACCAGCCCGTGGCGGTCGCTTCGGTACCGGCGGTCGCGGCCGACGACGCCGGCACGTCGGCGCTGCTCGAGGTCGTGGGCCAGCTCGTGGACCGGGCGCGTGCGGCCGGTGAGCTGCGGGCGGACGTGTCGGTGTCGGACGTGCTGCTGGTGATCGCCACGGCCGCGCCCTCACTGCCGGACGCCGCTCAGCAGGCGGCCGCGTCGGCCCGGCTGCTGGACATCCTGCTGGAGGGGCTGCGCTCGCGACCGGCGTGAACCGGCCGAGGCCCGGAAGCCTGGGCCCGGGGCGAACAGACCCGGGCCGGGTGGGGCCCCGGCCCGGAGCGACAAGGGAAGTCTCTTGGCCCGGAGTGACAGAGGAGCCTTCCCCGAATGAGTGACGGCTAGTACTGCCGTGCGGCAACTCCCCACGGATGGGTGATGGTCCGAACTACGAGGTTCTGACCAAATGCCAATATGGCACGCTGACCCGGTGGTCTGGACGGGTTGGGCGGCTGGCGGGGGCTTTCCGCGATGAGCGGTGACGGGCGGGACGAGTCGAGTGGCAGCGGGAGCGGCGACGCCACGGCCGGCGGCCCGGTCCCGCCCCAGGTGCCGAGCCAGGGCGGCCGCGCGAGCGTGCCGCCCGACGGGCACCCCGCCGACGGCACGGTCCCGGCCCAGCGCGACGGGCGCGAGGACAGCGTCCTGCCCCCACCGCGCGAGATGCCGCCGTCCGACGCCGACCTCATCGACCGCATGCGCGCGGGCGACGACACGGCGTACGAAGAGCTGTACCGGCGCCATGCCCAGGCCGTGCGCCGGTACGCCCGCACCTGCTGCCGGGACGCCCACACCGCGGACGACCTGACCGCCGAGGTCTTCGCCCGCATGCTCCAGGCGGTACGCGGCGGCGCCGGCCCCGCGCACGCCGTGCGCGCGTACCTGCTCACCTCCGTCCGGCGCGTCGCCGCCTCCTGGACCCGGTCGGCGCGGCGCGAGCAGCTCGTCGACGACTTCGCCGTGTTCGCCGCCCAGTCCGCACGCGGATCGGACATGTCCGACGACGACGCGCTCGAACTCGGCGCGGACGTACGGGCGATGCACCAGGCAGAGCAGTCCATGGCCATGCGGGCCTTCCGGTCGCTTCCGGAGCGCTGGCAGGCCGTGCTGTGGCACACCGAGATCGAGGACGAGTCGCCCAGCAAGGTCGCCACGCTGTTCGGGCTGGACGCCAACGGCACGCGCGTGCTCGCCAGCCGGGCCCGCGAAGGTCTCAAGCAGGCCTACCTCCAGGCCCACGTCAGCGCCACGCTCACCGGCGACGAGGAGTGCGCCCGCTATGCCGACCAGCTCGGCACCTACGCCCGGGGGCGGCTGCGTACCCGGGCGGAGCGGGGGCTGCGCAAGCACCTGGAGGAGTGCGCGAAGTGCCGGCTGGCCGCGCTGCAGATCGAGGAGGTGGCCGGCGGTATCCCGGCGGTCGTCCCGGTCGCGGTCATCGGCTGGTTCGGGGCCGCCGGGTACGCGAAGGCGGCCGGGCTCATCGCCGGGGGTGCGGGAGCGGCCGGCGCGGCGGGGGCGGCGGGAGGCTCGACCGGCGGTTCGGCCGCGGCGGGCGGCGGCACCGCCTCCGGCGGGGCCGGAGGCGGGGGTGGTGCGGCGGCCTCCGAGGGGCTCGGCGCGCCGGTGAAGGCCGGTATCGCGGCCGGTGTGGTCGCCGTCGGCGTGGTGGCCGCGGTGGTGATGGCCCTGGCGGGCAACGAGCAGCCGAAGGACGAGGCCAGGACCGCTCCCTCCTCCCCCAAACCGTCGTCGGTGGTACGACCCGGTGAGCCCACGCCCACGCCCTCACCCCCACGGCAGGACCCGGACCCCGAGCCGCGACCGCCCGGGATCATGCCCGCGCGCGCCGGGACACCCGCTCCGACACCGAGGTCCACGACCAGCCCGAGCCCGGACCCGGACCCGGACCCCACGCCGCCCCGGAAGCCCGCTCCGCCACCCACGCCTCCTGCCCCGCCGGAGGCGGAACCGCCACCCGCGCCTGCCCCGCCGACTCCGCCTCCCGCCCCGGCCGTCTACCCGTGGAGCGAACTGTCGTACGACGTCAGCGGCGACGGCACCAAGCCCGAGATGCGGATCGGTTCGAGCAGCTGGGTCTGGAGGCGTTCCGGCCTGTCGGTCGGCGACCAGCGGTACGCCCACGGCGTCACCGTGCACGGCCGCTCGTCCGTCACCATCGACCTCAACCGTTCCTGCTCGTCGTACGACGCGCTCGTGGGTGTGGACGACATGACGCTGCGGCTCGGCAAGGTGTACTTCTCCGTCTACGCCGACGGTGCCCGGCTCTGGCGCTCCCCGCTGGTCGAGGGCGGCGACCCGGCCGTGCCCGTCCATGTGAACCTCACCGGCCGCAGCACGGTCCGGCTGGTGGTGGAGCCACGCAGCGCCCTCGACAACCTGATGCCGGTGGACTGGGCACAGTCCAGGTTCACCTGCGGTTAGGGGTGTTGCGGGTACGGCGGCTCACGGCATCCGGCCGGTGGCGTACACCCTGCGCGCGCTGCCTCCGGAGCGGGGTGCTCGGCGTCGCTGCTGAGGCCGGGTGGGTCCGCGACCCGGCGGAGCGGGGAGCCGCTGCGCCCACCCGTGCCGCCCTTGGCGGCACGCATGCCCACAGCTAGGCGGACCCGCAGCGGTTGGCGTACGCAACGGGTCGTGTCGGGGGGTGTCCGCCCGCAGCGGTTGGCGCGTCAACGAACAGTCAGTCGGCGTGGCACCCCGTCGCGCCGTTCCGAGGGCGGACATCCCCCCGGCGCGGCCCCGACCCACCCCCCACGCGAAGGCGAAACGCACGCGCACCCCCACCGGCACCAGGCACAACCACCCGCACCACCCCGCGTCAGGCGAAGCGCCCGCACCCGGAGATCAGCCCTACACCCGCCGTCCCCCACCGGCCCCCGCCCCCAACGCCCCCCGCTGCGGGGCGATCCCCGCCGGTACCGCTCGTTGCCTGGCGGGCGTGCCCGTCCAGCAGGTGCCGCGGCGGGACAGCAGGCGGCGCAGCCACAGCTCCAGGGAGACCAGATCCGCGAGACCGTCCAGGGGCAAGGGTTCACCCGCCGCCGCGCCACGCAGCGCCTTGCGGACCACGCGGGCCTCGACCAGCCCGGCCTCCGCGAGCAGCGGGGTGTCGAACAGGGAGACCAGGGAGTCCGCCGCCACGCGCAACCCCGTACGCTCCGCGGCCGCCGCGGTCGCCTGGGTCGGGGCGCCCCAGCCGGGCGGCAACTCCCGGACACCGGCCCCTTCCAGCACCGTACGCAGGATCGCCGCCCGCGCCCCCGGCCGCACCCGCAGCGCCTCCGGAAGCGCCCGGGCCGCCCGGACGACCTGGTTGTCGAGGAACGGCGCGTGCAGCCGCTGGAAGCGGACCTCCGCGGCCTGCTCCAGCACCCGCAGGTCCGCCGCATGCCGGGCCAGCGCCGCTCGCGCGCGGAAGGCACCCGGCCGCTGCCCCGGTCCCACCAGCTCGGACCGGTGTGTCGCCGCCTGAAGGCGAACCGATACTTCAGCGAGTGCCTCACCGGTCAGCCAGCGCGCGGCCGGCCCGGGTCTGCCCCAGGTCAGCGCGGCGAGCGAGGCGTCCAGCGCACCCCCGGGCGCGTCGAGGCCGTCGTCGGAGCGGGGGTCGAGGAGGCGCTCGGCGAGGGACTCCAGCCCCGACCGGTACGGCGTACGGGACAGCCGCCGCGCCGCTGCGTACACCCGTGCGGGCACCAGCACCGACCCGTCGGCCTTGGCCAGCGCGGCGACCGGCCGTACGAGATGACGCCGCCGGCGGTCCATCAGCAGGTCGGCGAGGCGCGCGGGATGGGCGTCCAGGACCTGCCGGGCACCGTGCCCGGTGAAGTGGTCCGCGCTGCCCGCCGCGAGCCGGGCCCGATGCCGCGCCGCCGACACCAGACACGGCCCGGGTTCGTCGGTCAGCGGCCCGTCCAGCTCGGCGTACGGGAGGGTCTCCTCGCCACCCGCCACGACGACGTGGTGGAGCCTAGGGTTCGCCGCCAGCGCGCCCGCCCGCTCCAGTTCGGCCTCCCGCCCTCCGACGGCGAGGTCGTTGAACGTGACGGCCAGCAGCCGCTCACCGGCGCCCGTGCCGTGTCCCAGCACGGTGCCCGGCATCCCGGGAAGCCCCGCGGCCAGCAGCGCCAGTGCACCGGAGGCCGGCCCGCCGGACAGGTCCGCGCCGATCCCCGGCACCGGCATCCCCCGCGCGGCCCGTCGCTCGGCGGGTCCCATGCCGGGCACCGGACCCGGGTCTATGTCCGCCCCGGGGACGTGCCGAGGCGCGGACAGCCGCGTCCGTACGGCCTCCACGAGCGCGTCGCGCACCGCGTCGACCGCGCTGTCGGGGTCGGCCGGGGGCGCCGCCACGGCCAGCGAGGCGACCGGCTCGTACCCTGCGATCTCGCGCGCCCCGGCGCGCAGGATGAGGGCATGCCCGGGCGGAATGCGCTTCACGCCGTCGTACGGCGTGGAGTCGTGCAGAGCGGCGGGCACGTCAGGGGCGGCCAGCAGCGCGGCGAGATGCCCGAAGTCGAGGTTGGCCTCGATGAGGTCGGCCAGGGGCAGCGCGGCGGTCGCGTACGCCGTACCGCCGGCCCAGGGCGTGTGGAACACCGGCCGCGCGCCCGCGAGGTCGCCGCAGACGGTGATCCGCCGGCCGACCTGGACGATCGCGGTGTAGCTGCCCGGCCAGGCGGTCAGATGCCGAAGTGCCCCGCCGCGCGCGGCGAACAGCGCGACGCGCAGTTGCTCGTCGGTGGCGCCGCAGATGCCGAGGACCGCGATCCTGGTCCGGTCGTCGGCCTTGACGACCCGCACCTCGTCGGGGCGCCAGTCGCCGACCGCCCACAGCGGATCGGGATCGCCCCACAGGAGTTGGGACCCCACCGGGTGCAACGTCTCACCCTCGCTGCCGGTCGCCCCCGCCGAACCGGCAGCGACGGCTCCCGCGGCGGTGCTGCTCCATCCCACCAACCACCGCATCGCCGCCTCCACAGGCTGTGGACAACCAGTGCACCGTACGAACCGGTTCACCATGCTGCCATGAAGGAAGCGTTCCAGAGGGTGCCGACGCCGCTTGCGCTCCGCTGAATGCGCCCCGGCGGAGCCACCCACACCGCCCCGAATCCCCCGAACACCCGCACACCGCCCGCGAACTCGGGCGGACGGGACAACGAACGAAGGGACGACGGAGACAACGAAAAGACGACGAAGAGACGACGAAGGGACGAGGACGCACCGAACGCGCCGCCGAACAAGACGGCACCGAAGCGAGGGCAAACACAGAGGAACGGAGCGAGGAGCGGAGAGAGAAGCGGATCGACGGCCAAGAATCAAGGCACGCCAGCGACATGTCTGCCGTATGACTGCGACGCGAATGCGCCCCCGAAACGCGCCCCAATCACGCCCGACGCGCCCTCAAGTGCCATGGTAGGAGCCCTGATACCCCGCGATCGGCGGGGTCGATTTTCGGCCAAATCGCTGTCGCGCAGACAGCTTCGAACACTCTCCGTACAGGCCCGGCGTGCCGCCATCCGGTCGCGCAGTCCGGGAGACGGAGTACGCCTCCCGGACCGTTCCGCCGCCCGCGGGGATGTAGGCGGCGGTGTCCCCCAGCCCACTGGATCCAGTACAGCGGGCCGACCCACGCGATGACCATGGAACCGCTCCCGCGATGGCCGGAGAAGAGCGCACGGACAGGCGCACGGCCACACAGTGGGAGCACGTCGCAACAGCCCGTATCTGAACCGCACTTCAGTACGGACCACAATCCCGCCAACCGGAACAATGCCCCTTAACGCTTGGGATGCGGCGAACTACGCTGGGTTTACGAATGCCGCGTGGTTATGCCAGTGCGGCAGCCGTCTGTGTCGAGGGGTGGCGCATGTCCAGGGAGCAACGCGGGCCGAACGAAAAACTCGGCGCCGTTCTCGCCCTCGCGGGAATCTCGAACGCGGGCCTCGCGCGGCGCGTCAACGACCTTGGCGCCCAGCGCGGCCTGACGCTGCGCTATGACAAGACGTCGGTGGCGCGCTGGGTGTCGAAGGGCATGGTGCCGCAGGGTGCCGCCCCGCACCTCATCGCCGCCGCCATCGGCCAGAAGCTCGGCCGCCCGGTGCCGCTGCACGAAATCGGCCTGGCGGACGCGGACCCCGCACCCGAAGTCGGCCTCGCCTTCCCGCGGGACGTCGGCCAGGCGGTCAGGTCCGCGACCGAGCTGTACCGCCTCGACCTCGCCGGCCGACGGGCCGGTTCCGGAGGCATCTGGCAGTCGCTGGCCGGCTCGTTCGCGGTGAGCGCATACGCAACGCCCGCCTCACGATGGCTGATAACCCCGGCCGACAGTTCGGTCGCGCGTGACGTGGGCCCCGGCGAGGGCTCCGGCGCACCGCTCAAAGTCGGCCACAGCGATGTGCAGAAGCTGCGGGAGGCCGCCGAGGACGCGCGACGCTGGGACTCCAAGTACGGCGGCGGCGACTGGCGTTCGTCGATGGTCCCCGAGTGCTTACGGGTGGAGGCCGCCCCTCTGCTGCTCGGCTCCTACTCCGACGAGGTCGGCCGGGCCCTCTTCGGCGCCTCCTCCGAACTCACCCGTCTCGCGGGCTGGATGGCATTCGACACCGGCCAGCAGGAAGCCGCCCAGCGCTACTACATCCAGGCCCTGCGGCTGGCCCGGGCGGCGGCGGACGTCCCCCTCGGGGGCTACGTGCTGGCCTCCATGTCCCTCCAGGCCACCTACCGCGGCTTCGGCGACGAGGGCGTGGACCTCGCCCAGGCCGCCCTGGAACGCAACCGAGGACTGGCGACGGCCCGCACCATGAGCTTCTTCCGCCTCGTCGAGGCGCGCGCGCACGCGCGCGCCAACGACGCCCCGGCGGCCGGCGGCGCCCTGAAGGCGGCCGAGAGCTGGCTGGAGCGCGCCCGCCCCGGCGACAACGACCCGAGCTGGCTCGGCTTCTACTCCTACGACCGTTTCGCCGCCGACGCGGCCGAGTGCTACCGCGACCTCAAGGCACCCCGCCAGGTCCGCCGCTTCACCGAACAGGCCCTGTCGAAGCCGACCGAGGAGTTCGTCCGCTCGCACGGCCTGCGTCTGGTCGTCTCGGCGGTCGCCGAACTGGAGTCGGGGAACCTGGACGCGGCCTGCGAGCAGGGGGTGCGGGCGGTGGAGGTCGCCGGCCGGATCTCCTCGGCCCGTACCACCGAGTACGTCAAGGACCTCCTGCACCGGCTGGAGCCGTACGGGGACGAGCCGCGGGTGGTGGAGCTCCGTGAGCGTGCACGGCCGCTGCTGATGACTCCGGCGTAGTCGGAGCAGGTGTGCCGCCCGTCCCGCGTTTGAAGGCATTGTCAGTGGCGCAGTGCACTATCGAAGCGGGAGGTGGTGCGAGTGCGGATCACATACGACTGTGACGTGCTGGTGATCGGCGGCGGCATCGTCGGCCTGTCGACGGCGTACGCGATCACACGCGCCGCACCGGGCACACGTGTCACCGTCCTGGAGAAGGAACCGGGCCCGGGCCGCCATCAGACCGGCCGCAACAGCGGCGTCATCCACAGCGGCATCTACTACCGCCCGGGCTCCCTCAAGGCGCGCTACGCGGTGCGGGGCGCCGCGGAGATGGTCAAGTTCTGCACCGAGTACGGCATCCCGCACGCGGTCACCGGCAAGCTGATCGTCGCCACCGACCGCGCGGAGCTGCCCCGTCTGCACGCGCTCGTGCAGCGAGGCCGGGAGAACGGCATTCCGGTGCGGGAGCTGGGCGGCCCCCAGATCGCGGAGTACGAACCGGAGGTGCGCGGGCTCGCCGCGATACACGTCGGGACGACCGGCATCTGCGACTTCGTGGCCGTCGCCCGCCAGCTGGCCCACGGCTCGGGCGCGGAGATCCGCTACGGCACGCGGGTCGTGCGTGTCGACCGGCGCCCCGAGCGGGGGGTCGCCGTACTCACGGCCGCGGGCGATGTCGTACGCGGGCGGGTCCTGGTGAACTGCGCGGGTCTGCAGTGCGACGAGATCGCCCGGCTCACCGGGGACGACCCGGACATGCGGATCGTGCCGTTCCGGGGCGAGTACTACGAGCTGGCCCGGCCGGAGCTGGTGCGTGGCCTGGTCTACCCCGTGCCCGATCCGGCGTTCCCGTTCCTCGGGGTGCATCTCACCCGGGGCATCGACGGGGGTGTCCATGTCGGTCCCAACGCGGTGCCGGCCCTGGCCCGCGAGGGGTACGGGTGGGGCACGGTCCGCCCACGCGAGCTGGGCTCGACCCTGGCCTGGCCCGGCTCCTGGCGGATAGCCCGCCGGCACTGGCGGTACGGGGCGGGTGAGCTGCGGCGGTCCCTGTCCAAGACGGCGTTCACCGACGCGGTGGGCAGGCTGCTGCCCGGGGTCTGCGAGGACGACCTCGTGCCGACGGCCGCGGGTGTGCGCGCACAGGCGGTTCTCCGTGACGGGACCCTGGTCGACGACTTCCTGATCCGCGAGGGCGCCAGAACCGTCCACGTCCTCAACGCACCGTCCCCCGCGGCCACGGCGTCCCTGCCGATCGGCAGGGAAGTGGCACGCAGAGCACTGAGCGCGCTGTGAGGCCTGTGGGGCTGCCCTGCTCTGAAGCCGGGTGGATCCACGACCCGGCGTCGGGGGGGGTGCCGCTGCGTCGGTGCTGAGGCCGGGTGGGTCCGCAGCCCGGCGTAGCGGGGTGCCACTCTCCTTGGGACGGGTGCCGCCCCTGGCGGCACGCATGCCCGCAGCCAGGCGGCTGCGCATACCCGCAGCTGGGCGGACCCGCACCCGCGTACGGCGAGAAGGGGCCGTGTCGGGGGGTGTCCGCCCGCAGCGGTTGGCGCGTCAACGGACAGTGAGTCGGTGTGGCACCCCATCGCGCCGTTCCGAGGACGGACACCCCCCGGCGCGGCCCCGACCCACCACCGGCGCGTACGCGCCACACCTCAGCCGTAAAATCAGGGGCACTGTGTCTGACTCCGCGAACACCCCCGAAACCCCGAACCCGCACCCTGCCTCGCACCCGGACCCGGACCCGCACACCCCCGGTGTCTCCGTCCGGCGTACCCGGTCCAAGGGCGAGCCGCGCTTCCCCGACGGGCCGAAGGCCGACCCCGCCGGGTCGCACTTCGAGCGGCGGATCCGGAGTTTCCAGCCCCGCCGCAGCCGCGTCACCGCCGGTCAAGCGGACGCGCTCCAGCGCCTGTGGCCCAAGTGGGGCCTCGACATCGACGGCAGCCGGACCCTCGACCTGCCCGAGCTGTTCGGCAACGACAACCCCGTCGTCCTGGAGATCGGCTTCGGCATGGGCGAGGCCACCGCCCAGATGGCCGCGGCCGACCCCGCCACGAACATCCTCGCCGTCGACGTCCACACCCCCGGCCAGGGCAACCTGCTCAACCTCGCCGACCGCAACGGCCTGTCCAACATCCGGGTCGGCAACGGCGACGCGATCATCCTCCTGCGCGAGATGCTCGCCCCGGACTCCCTCGACGGCCTGCGCGTCTACTTCCCGGACCCCTGGCCCAAGAAGCGGCACCACAAGCGCAGGATCATCCAGCCCGACTTCCTGACCCTCGCCGCCACCCGCATCAGACCCGGTGGCATCGTCCACTGCGCCACCGACTGGGAGCCGTACGCCGAGCAGATGCTCGAGGTCCTCACGGCGCACCCCGACTTGGAGAACACGCAGGCGGACGGTGGTTTCGCGCCGCGCCCCGACTTCCGTCCCCTGACCCGTTTCGAGGGCCAGGGACTGGACAAGGGACATGTCGTGAACGACCTCCTCTTCCGTCGCGTACAGCACGTGGACCAGCCCCCCGCCGGCGCCTGACCACCCCTGGCACCTCTCCCGCCTGCGGACAGCGCCCATCCGTCGTTAGGGTCAATTCCGTGGCCACCAGCCCCCCGCATCCGTCGTACCCCAGCGGTCCCACCGACGGCGCACCCTTCGTTCCCTCGGACACGGCCGGCCCCGGCACGGCCGGCCCCGGCACGGCCGGCCCCGGCACGGCCGGCCCCGGCACGGCCGGCCCAGCCACACCCGGCCCAGGCACGACCGGCCCAGGCACGACCGGCCCAGGCACGACCGGCTCCCTGCGGCACGCCCACTGGTGGCACCGCGCCTGGGTGCGCTACGGCGCGCTGAGCACACTCCTCGCGATATCCGGCCTGGTCATCCTCGCCCTGGTCCGCGAGGAGACCGGCACGGAAGGGTTCCTGGTCGGGCTGGGGCTGGCCGTCCTCCCGGTGCCCCTGCTGATAGCCGCGTTCCGCTGGCTGGACCGGGTCGAGCCCGGCCCCTGGCGGAACCTGGTGTTCTGCTTCGCCTGGGGCGCCTGCGCGGCGGCACTGATAGCGATCGTCGCCAACAGCTTCGCGACGAGATGGATAGCGACGGCGACGGCGGACCCGTCCAGCGCGGACACCCTCGGCGCGACGGTGATAGCGCCGGTGGTCGAGGAGTCGGCCAAGGCGGCGGCCGTCCTCCTGGTCTTCCTCTTCCGGCGCCGCGACTTCACCGGCATCGTCGACGGGGTCGTCATAGCCGGCGTGACGGCCACCGGCTTCGCCTTCACCGAGAACATCCTCTACCTCGGCACGGCCTTCGGCACCGACCAGCTCACCGGCGGCCGCGGCATCGCCTCCGTCACGGCGGCGACCTTCTTCGTGCGCATCATCATGTCGCCGTTCGCGCACCCGCTGTTCACGGTCCTGACCGGCATCGGCTTCGGGATCGCCGCGCTCTCGGCGGGCCGCCGGCCCCTGCGCCGCATCGCCTTCCCGCTCGGCGGGCTGCTGCTCGCGATGGGGATGCACGCGATGTGGAACGGCTCGTCGGCCTTCGGCGAGTACGGGTTCTTCGCCGTGTACGCGGCGTTCATGGTGCCCATCTTCGGGCTGCTGACGTGGCTGGTGATCTGGACGCGGCAGCGGGAGCTGAGGACCGTACGGGCGGAGCTGCCCGCCTACGCGGTCGCCGGCTGGCTGACCCCGGCCGAGCCGTACGCTCTCGGCTCGATGCGGGCCCGCCGGATCGCCCGCCAGTACGCCCGCCGGCACGCGGGCAGGGCGGCGGCCCGGGAGGTGGCCCGGTACGAGGCGTACGCGACGTCGCTGGCGTTCCTGCGGCACCGGGCCCGGCGGGGCAGCCCCGGGGCGGACTTCGCCGTACGGGAGCGGGAACTGCTCGGCGAGCTGTGGCGGCGTCGGGAGGTGGCCCGCCCCGCCCTGGACCACGCGGCCCGGATCACCGCCCCTCCGGTCCCGGTGACGCCACCGCCCTGGCCGATGTACGGGGTGTACGGGTACGGCCACCCGTCGGCGCCGTATCCCGCGTACACGCCGTACCCCGCGTACAACCCCTACCGCTCCTGAAGCGGCTCCCCGCAACCGCGCGCCCGAAGCTCCGCTACCGAATCCGCTCCCCGAAGCTTCTCCCGAAGCCGCTCCCTGAAGCCGCTCCCGAAGCTCGGATCAGGCCGAGGCCCGGGTGAGCCGCGCGATCTCGGTCTCCGAGAGCGTCAGCTCCCCGACGCCGAGCAGCGCGGGCAGCTGCTCCACCGTCCGCGCGGAAGCGATCGGCGCCGCCACGGTCGGCTGCGCGGCGAGCCAGGCGAGGGCCACGGTGGCGACGGGAGCGCCGTGCACCCCGGCGACCTCGTCGAGGGCGTCGAGAACCCGCCGCCCCCGTTCGGTCTCCAGATGCTTGGCGGCACCGCCCGCCCGCGCGCTCTCGACCTGCGTACCGGGCCGGTACTTGCCCGTGAGGAAGCCGGACGCGAGCGCGTAGTACGGAACGGCCGCGAGGCCGGCCCGCTCGGCGAGGTCCTGGATCTCGCCCTCGTAGGTGTCACGGGAGACCAGGTTGTAGTGGGGCTGGAGGGCGACGTACCGGGCGAGGCCCTCGCGGTCGGAGAACTCCAGGGACGCCCGCAGCCGCTCGGCGGTGATGTTGGAGGCGGCGATGTGCCGCACCTTGCCGGACTTCACGAGGTCGTCGAGCGCGCCGATGATCTCCTCGACGGGCACGTCGGGCTGGTCGAAGTGTGTGTAGTACAGGTCGATGTAGTCGGTGCGCAGGCGCCGCAGGGAGGCGTCGGCGGCGGCCTTGATGTTGGCGGCGGACAGGCCCCGGAAGCCGGGATGCTGGCTGACCTTCGTGGCGACGACGACGTCGGAGCGGTTGCCGCGCGCTTCGAGCCACGCGCCGAGGATGGTCTCGGACTCACCGCCCTGGTTGCCGTCGACCCACGCCGAGTAGACGTCGGCGGTGTCGACGAAGTTGCCGCCGGCGGCGGTGTAGGCGTCGAGGACGGCGAAGGACCGGTCCTGGTCGGCGGTCCAGCCGAACACGTTGCCGCCGAGGGCGAGGGGGAAGACCTCGAGGTCGGAAGTACCGAGCTTGCGAAGAGTCGTCATGGTCGGTGTCAACGACCGCGCAGGAACGCCTCATTCCGCAACGGACGCAAAACTCCCGTAAACCCCACGCCACCCCGCACGCCGCCGCACCGGACGAAGCCGCTCCGCGCCACACCGCAAAAGCCGGCGGCCCTGACGTCGAGGGGTCGTCGTCAGGGCCGCCGATGCTTCGACGAGCGCGCACTGCTCAGGGAGTCAGTCCCTTGCCCCGCAGCCAGGCCATCGGGTCGATGCCGCTGGCGGATCCGCCGGAGTGGACCTCGAGGTGCAGGTGCGCCCCGGTGACGTTGCCGGTGGCGCCCACGCGGCCGATGACGTCGCCGGTGCTGACCTTCTGGCCGACGCTGACGCCGATGGAGGACTGGTGCGCGTACCAGATCTCGGTGCCGTCATCGAGGGTGAGCACGGTCTTGTAGCCGTAGGAGCCGTTCCAGCCCGCCTCGGTGATGGTGCCGCTGTGCACGGCCTTGATCGGCGTGCCCGTGGGGGCGGCGAAGTCGAGGCCGGTGTGGTAGCCGGAGGACCAGTAGGCGCCGGCCTGGCCGAACGTCGAGGTGAGGGTGTAGGAGGAGGTCGGCAGCGTGAACTGCTTGGCGAGGGCGGCGAGCCGCTCGGCCTCGGCCTTCTTCCTGGCCTCTTCCTCCGCCTTCTCCTTGGCCTCGGCGGCCTTGGCCTTGGCTTCCTTCTCCGCCTTTGCGACCGCTTCCTTGGCCGCCTTCTCGGCGGCGGCCGCGGCGTCCTCGGCGGCCTTGGTCTCGATCTGTTCCTGCTGGTGCTCGACCTGCGCCATGATCCGGGCACGCAGCGCGTCACCGGCGCCGGCGCGGGCGCCGGACGTGTCCTTCGCGGTGTCCGCGGTGGCGGTGCCGAGGCTGCTGAGCGGGGTGGCGGAACCTTCGGGGGTGTCGTCGTCCGAGATGAGGGAACCCACCGAGGGCAGGTCCGGAACGGAGATGGACACCGGGGGCTTGCCGGTCTGGGCGCTGGCCATGCCGCCGGCACCCACGGCGGCTATGACACCGACGCCGAGGACGGTGGAGCTGCGGGCGAGGCCTCCGCCGCGCTGCTTGGTGACGCGATGCCGGCCGCGGACGGGACGGATGGACTCCTCGGTGGGGTTCCACTCCTGGAACGGGCCCTCGTCGGTGTGCTGGCCGCCGAATCCGAAGGTGTCGTTCTCGCGCTTCGGCGCGTACGGGGCCGCGGGGGCAGGCCGGTTGGACGCCACGTGGGCGTACTCCTTTCCTTCCTTCTCGCCTACCGGGTTAGCTGACGGGTTCGGAGCAGGAAGGTCTCCTACGCGCGTATACCTGCCGTGCTTCCACGGTGGTATCCGCCCGATTCACCCCAAGTGGTGGTTCCCCGGTTCCCTTTCGGGATTCGGCGCGTGCGCACGGAGCCGCCTTCTGTGACGGCTGGGACGACCGCGCTGCGTTATCGAACGTTAATGGAGGCGCGAGGGGTATTCCAGCGATTCCACTTGATCATTAACCTTTTTCGCGCGGACTTACCTGCCATGACCGGCTTAAATCGGGCGAGTTGACCGCACCGCAGGTGACTGACGGGTTTTGACGGTGCGTCAGTTGTTATGCGGAACGGGACGGTTCGCTCACCGACCGTAGTGAGCCATCGGGCAAGCATGGGAAAGCACCGAGGGCCGGAACCCTTTCGGATTCCGGCCCTCGGCCTTCAGTAGCGGGGACAGGATTTGAACCTGCGACCTCTGGGTTATGAGCCCAGCGAGCTACCGAGCTGCTCCACCCCGCGTCGTTGTGACTCCAGTGTACGCCATCCGCGGGACCACTCGCACACACCCACCGATCGGGCCGGTGCTCAGCCCGGCAGGTGATGGTTCGGGGCCTTGGCCCGCTCCTCGTGTTCCGGGAGGACGACGACCTCCACCCCCCGGGCCGCGAGGAGCCCGCTGCCGTCGGCGTCCGTCACGAAGGTGTCCGGCTCGCGCCAGGCCGTGACGACCCGCCGTACCCCCGCGTCGAGGATCAGCCGGGCGCATGGGGCGGGGCGTGAGGCGCGGCGGGCGCACGGCTCCAGGCTGCTGTACACCGTCGCGCCGGGCAGGCGCGGGTCGGCCGGGTCGATCTTGGCGAGGGCCGCCTCCTCGGCGTGCACGACCGGGTCGCCGGCCTCTCGGGAGTGGCCGCGGGCCAGTTCCGTGCCGTCGGCGGCGACCACGACCGCGCCCACGCTGAACGCCGTGTCCGACGGCGGGCAGCGCTCGGCCAGTTCACAGGCGAGGGCGAGCCAGTGGTGGTCGGCGGCGGCGGGGAGCCCGCCGGTGCCCGGGGCGGTCGGCTCGTAGCGCATCAGGACCACGTCCTCGATCCGCCGCGTCTCCAGCAGCCGGAGCCGGCCGCCCTGGTAGCCGCCGGGGCCGAAGAGGCGGGGGGCCCGGGGGTCGCCCACGAAGAGCGGGGCGAGGACGAGTTGGAGTTCGTCGGCGAGGCCCTGGGTGAGGAGCTGGGTGTGGATCAGTCCGCCGCCCTCGACCATGAGCCGCCGTACGCCCCGGACGTCGTGCAGGTGCGTGAGCAGCCGCCGCCAGTCGAGGTCGGCGCCGAGCGGGACGACGTCGGTGTTCAGGCCCAGGGAGCGGGCACGCTCGGCGCCCTGGTCGGTGGTGTAGAGGATCTTCCCCCCTCCGGTGTGCCAGAAGCGGGCGTCCGGGTCGAGGTCGCCGGAGCCGCTGACGGTGACCTTGAGGGGGTACTCGGGCTTGCCTGCGGCGGTGCGGGCGGCCCGGCGGCTCTCCGAGTTCACCAGCAGCCGCGGGTTGTCGGCGCGGATGGTGCCGGCGCCGATCAGGATCGCGTCGACGCCGGCCCGGACCTCGTCGACCCGGTCGAAGTCGGCCGGGCTCGACAGAAGCAGGCGGTCGGGCCCGGTGTCGTCCAGGTAGCCGTCGAGGGAGACGGCGGCGGACAGCAGGACGTACGGACGAGGCATCGGTGCTCCGCGGCTGGTCGGGACGGCGGGACGGGAGGGGCTTGGTTCAAGTTTGAAACAAACCTACACTGGTGGCATGACGACTCGCTGGCTCACCCCCGATGAGCAGCGCGCCTGGCGCGCCTACATCGCCGCCTCGCTGCTCCTGGAGGACGCGATCGACCGGCAGCTCCAGCAGGACGCCGGCATGCCGCACCTGTACTACTCCATCCTGTCCGTCCTGTCGGAGTCCCCGGAACGGCGGCTGCGGATGACCGATCTCGCCGAGCGGCTGAAGATCACCCGCAGCCGGCTGACGTACGCGGTCGCGCGGCTGGAGAAGGACGGCATGCTGCGGCGCGAGGCCTGCCGCCACGACAAGCGGGGCAGTATCGCCGCGCTGACCGACGAGGGGTTCGCCGTGCTGGAGCGGACGGCTCCCGGGCATGTCGAGACGGTGCGGGACTTCTTGTTCGACCGGCTCAGCGAGGAGCAGGTGGGGCAGCTGGAGGAGATCTCCACCGCGATCGCACAGGGGCTCCAGGAGGACGGGGCCCGGCCGGCGGCGGACGACGTGCCGTGGCGGCGGAGGTCGTCGCCGTCCTGCTCATGACGCGCCGGTGACGCGCATCACACAGAGCCTCAATCTCATTGCTTCAAATTTAAAGCATGAGTAGGGTTCCGGTCGTGGAGCTGCTTCAAATCTGAAGCAGTACGGTTGTGCAGCCGAACAGGAAACGGAACCCGGAGGCCCCGCATGCCCGACACCCCCGCCGTCATCGCCACCCCGCGCTCCCGCGTCCGGGTCCCGCTGCGCTTCCACGACGGCTACGAGGCCGACGCCGAGCTCGTCACCTTCCACGGGCTGGCCGACGGCCAGGAGCACGTGGCCATGGTCCTCGGCGAGCCCGGCCCCGTCCCGCTGGTGCGGCTGCACTCCGAGTGCCTGACCGGGGACGTGTTCGGCTCGGCCCGCTGCGACTGCGGCCCGCAGTTGCGCGAGGCGGTCGAGAGCATCGCCGAGCGCGGCGGCGTGCTCCTCTACCTCCGACAGGAGGGCCGGGGCATCGGCCTCTACAACAAGCTCGACGCGTACGCCCTCCAGGACGAGGGGCTGGACACGTACGAGGCGAACGCGGCGCTCGGGCTGCCCGAGGACGCCCGCGACTACACGGCCGCGGCCCAGATGCTCCGGGCCCTGGGCATCGGCGAACTGGACCTGCTCTCCAACAACCCCGACAAGGCTGAGCAGTTGCGGTCCTTGGGCGTCGACGTCCGCGACCGGATCCCCACGGGCGTCTTCACCACCGCCCACAACGTCCGCTACCTGCGGGCGAAGGTGCTCCAGACCCAGCACACGCTGCCGCTCACCGCGCTGACGGAACTCAGCGCCGGCTGAGCCGCCCCCGGTCCGGCCGGCCTTCGAACCGGGCTGCTTGCCGCTCGGTTCATCGGGTACAGCCTTTGAAAGAGGGCGATCTCATCAGTACCCGAAGCTTTATGGAAGTGACCGTTCGTGACCGATCTCGGCGGCCCCGGCAACCACCGGGCGAGGGGACCGGGCGATGGCCCGGAGGCCGTCGCATCGCAGATCGCAGATGCGGTGGAGAGTCTGACGGCGCTGTGGTCGGTCGCCGCGCAGGAGGCGTCCCTGCGCCTGTCCCTGCACCAGTTGCGGGCGCTGCGCACCGTGCAGACGGCGCCCGGCCTGAATCTGACGGCCCTGGCGGAGGGCCTGGACATCGGGCTCCCCACGGCCAGCCGCCTCTGCGACCGTCTGGCCGCGGCCGGTCTGCTGGAACGGGCCCCGCACCCCGACACCCGCCGGGAAGTGCAACTGTGGCTCACGACACACGGACAGCGCGTCCTGGGTGACGTCGCCGGCCGTCGCGCCCGGGCCCTGGCCGCGGCCCTGGCGGCGATGGAACCGGGCGAACGGGCGGCGCTGAGCAGGGGGTTGCGGGGTTTCCTGGCCGCCCAGGACACGGCGCCGGGTGCCGGCGGGGCGGAGTAGGTTCCGGCGCGAGGAGCCGCGGTGGCGAGAAAGCGAGCTCTCGCGGCGCGGCCCGGCCGCGCGGACGGTGACCGCTCACCGGTCCTGCCGACCACACCGTGATGAATCTCGGCGGCGATTCCGCGGCCAGGACCGTGGGCGTGTGCGGGCGTTCGGCCACCCTCCCTGCGCGACCCGTCCTGCGCGACCCGCCGCCGGCGAACCCTGGAACCCGGCCGATGCAGCCGCACCGCGCGACGCCGCCGGTCGTCCCCGCCCCGCCCAGCCCCCTCAAGCCCCCGAACCGTGGCGGCTCACGCCGCCGGCGGCCAGGACCGCCACACAGGTGTCGTCCCCCGCCGGCCGGGCCGCGCTGCCCGCGTCGCGGAGCACCACCGCGGCCGCCACCGCCGGGTCGCAGCCCGGCAGCACGCCGTCGTCGGGCGGTGTCCAGCGGCTGGGCAGGCCGTCGCTGTGCAGGACCAGCAGGCTGTCCGCGTGCCAGGGAACACGCTGCACGGGCACGGAAGCCGGGGCCTGCGCGCCCACGATGCCGGGGTGGGACAGCAACGCCTTCCACGTGCCGTCGGTCCGCAGCCGGGCGCCGACGTTGCCGATCCCGGCGAAGCTCAACCGACCTGCCGTCATGTCCAGTTGGGCCACGGCGACGGCCGCGCCCCGGGTGGGCCGCAGCGCCCGGCCCAGACTCCGCAGGATCTCGACGGGCGGCAGCTCGGCCAGGCCACGCAGCTCCTTCACCGCCGCCGCCGAGGCCTCGGCGGCCTTCACGCCGTGCCCCAGCCCGTCGGCGAGCAGCAGGGTCAGACGGTCCCCGCCTCGCACCCGGCCCCAGGCGTCCCCGGAGTACTCGGCCCGGCCGAGGGGGACGTTGACGCCCCCGGCGCGCGGACCGGGCGGGGGCGGGCCCTGGTTGCGGACGGCGGGCTCGTGGCCGATCCGGGCCATCACGACGGTGCCCCGGCCGGGCGCACTGTGCAGATCGAAGTCGTTCGCTATGCGCCGGCACGTGCCCAGGCCGGCGCCGAGCGAGGCGGCGACGGTCGTGGTGTAGCCGTCACGCATCGCCGCCGCGACGTCCGGGATGCCGGGGCCGTGGTCGAGCGAGACGAGCTGCACCGCCGTCCGGCCGCCGTCGTCGTGCCCCCGCTCGACGAGGCTGATCAGCACCCGCCCGCCGTCCGCGTGCCGCAGCAGGTTGGTGGCCAGCTCCGTCGCCACCAGCGCGGCGGCCGCGGTGCGGCCGGGGGGCAGGCCCGCGCAGGCGCTGGCCTCCTCGGCCGCCACCCGCACGTCCCGCACCCGGGTCGAGTCGTCCACCGGCACGTCCCAGACCCTGCTCATCACGGCACCGTCCGGGAAGGCGGTACGACGGTGGCCCAGGCGGTGACGGTGACGGTGGTCCCCTCACCGGGCCGGCTGTCCACCTCGAACTCCTGCACGAGCCGCTTGGCGCCGCTCAGGCCCAGACCGAGCCCGCCGCCACTGGTGTAACCGTCGGTCAGCGCCTGGTCCAGGTCCCGGATGCCGGGCCCGGTGTCGACGAAGTCCAGCCGCAGCCCGTACGACGACCCGGCGTCCAGCGGGGTGATCCGCACATGGCCGCCCCCGCCGTGGACGAGGGTGTTGCGGGCCAGCTCGCTCGCAGCGGTGACGAGCTTGGTCTGCTGCACCAGCCCGAACCCGAGCTCGGCGGCTGCCTGCCGGACCTGCTGCCGCACCCACGCCAGATCGGCGTCCGAGCCGATCGGCAGGCTGGCCGGACCGGCATGGCGGGAAGCCTGCATCACGGACTCCCCTCGCCCCGGCGCGTGGTCACGCCCAGCAGCTCCATCGCACGTTCGACGTCCAGGGCCGTCCGCAGGCCGGGCAGGGTGAGCCCCAGCTCGACCAGGGTGATCGCCACCGCCGGGCGCATCCCGGCCAGGACCGTACGGGCCGCCAGCAGCTTGGCTCCGGCGGCGATCTCGGCGAGGACCCTGCCCAGGAAGGAGTCGACGATCTCCACGCCGGAGATGTCGATCACGACCCCGCTCACCCGGCTGTCCGAGATCCGCGCCGTGATGTCCTGCTGGAGCTGCTCCGCCATCCCGTCGTGCAACTCCCCCTGGAGGGTGACCAGCAGGACATCGCCCAGCTGGAGGACCGGCACGGTGAAGCCGTGCCCGCCCATGGGCCCGTGTCCCGCGAAGGCGGTCACCGTGCGCCCGCGTCCGCCGTCGCGCCGGTCGCCCTCAGCGGTGCGATCTCGACCCCCTGCTCGCTGAGCGCGTAGGCGAGCGCGTCCGCCAGGCTCGAACGGGTGAGCACCGTGCCGAGGTCGATGCCCAGGTGGACGATGGTCTGCGCGATCGCGGGCCGGATGCCGGACACGATGCACTCGGCGCCCATCAGCCGCGCCGCCGCCACGGTCTTCATCAGGTGCTGGGCGACCAGCGAGTCGACCGTGGGCACCCCGGTGATGTCGAGGATGGCGTACCGGGCGCGCTCGGCGACGATCGCGTCCAGCAGGCTCTCCATGACCACCTGGCTGCGCGCGCTGTCCAGGGTCCCGATCAGCGGTACGGCGACGGTGCTCTCCCACAGCTTGATCACCGGGGTGGCCACCTCGTGCAGCTGCTCGCGCTGCCGGGCGATCAGCTCCTCGCCCGCGCTGACGGTCGTCTCCAGCACCACCAGGCGCAGCGTGCCCATGAGCACGGTCAGCGCCACCACGGCCTCCTGGGCCTCGGGGGCGTAGGGCTCGGGGAACTCGGCGCGCAGCAGCTCGGTCACCGGCTCGCGCAGTGCGGCCACCTCGGTGGCGACTCCGTCCGGGTCGGTGCCCGTACGGGCGCGGGAGGCCGCCATCCGCCCCAACTGGTCGCGCACGGACTCGAATCCGGACGCCCGGACGTCGTCCAGCCGCCCGGAGGCCGCCACCGCCGCCAGGGCGGCGGCCACCGCCCTGCCCGCCTCCACCGCCTCGTCCCGGGAGACGGTGAAGACCGTGCGGAACAGCGCGGCGTCCGCCCAGCGTTGGGCGATCTGCTCCCGTCGCCGCTCCAGAAAGGCGCTCACCTGGTATGCGGCCGGCTCCTGTTCCTCGTTCTCTTCCGACACCGACACTTGCATCGCTCCCTTGCACGGGCCGGACCGAGGTCGCGCGACAGCGCCTCAGCCATTACTTGCCGTATGACAAACATTAGTGCCGGCGTCCGGCACCACCAAACAACTGCCCACGGGGGCCCCCGACCTGCGTCTTCCCCGTCCCTTACCGACCACGCCAGTCCAGACACACCACGAGGGCGTCGTCGTCCGGGGTCGACCGGCCGCGGTGGCCCCTCAGTTCGCGCAGGACGGCCCGGGGCACCTCGGCGGCCGGCAGCAGCCGGGTCGACTGGATCGCCCGGGCCAGGGCGGCGTCCCCGTAGGCCTCGCCGCCCGGGGAGGCGACGTCGTAGACCCCGTCGCTGACGAAGACCAGCCGGTCGCCCGGCTCCACGTCGAACTCCTGGACCACGTAGTCCGTCTCCTCGAACATGCCGAGCGGCAGCTGGGCGTCGAAGGGCACCCGCTCCACCCCGCCCCCGCGCAGCCGCAGCATCTGCGGCGAACCCGCGTCCACCGCACGGACCCGGCCGGTGGCCAGGTCGAAGTCGAGCATCAGCACGGACAGGTAGCAGCGGCCCCGGTAGTGGGCGTACACCGCCTGGTCGGCCAGGGCCGCCTGGTCTTCGATGGACAGCCCGGCCCGGCGCGCGTTGCGCAGGGCGTTGATCGCCAGGTTCGTCAGCAGGGAGGCCTCCATGCCCTCGTCCATGCCGTTGGTGACGTAGAGGCTGAGCCGGTCGGCCGAGGCGGACCAGTCGAAGTTGTCGCCGAAGATCGCGTACGCCGGTTCCAGCTGCGCGCCCAGCTCGTACTCGGGGCGGGCGCAGGAGCGGCCCGGCAGCAGCTGCCACTGCATCTCGGCGGCGAGCGTGAGCCGGTCCCGGCGGCGCGCCTGGAGATACAGGTCGGTGTCCCGCTCGGCCACGACGACCTCGTGCCCGAGCACCTCGGCGATCTCGGCCAGCTCGTCCAGACAGCCCTCGGCGTGCTCGCCGCCGGGCAGGGTCACGGTCAGCACGCCGAGCCGGTCACCGCGCACGGTGACGGGCAGATGCACCCGCACGAGATCGCCCGAGGGGTCTTCCACGTACGGCTCCTGCGCGCCGAAGGCCCGGCCCGCCGGGCTGTTGTGCACGGACACCGGCCGGAGGGTGTGCGGCAGCACGGACACCGGCTGAAGCACCGTCAGTCCGTAGTCCGCGAGGAAGAGCTCGACGGAGTCCGCCGCGTACTGATCGGTCAGTACACGACGGACCGCGTCCAGCAGCTGATGGGGGGCCGCCGTGCGCAGGGCGCGCTCGGCGGCCACGAATCTGTTCGTGATCGTGTTCACGGTGTTCTGTTCACCATCCTCGACGGGACGCCGACGCGTCCTCGAAACGGGTTCTCGTCCACGGGCCGGGAAGCGGGTCCCGGGCGGTTCAGCTCACGCCTAGTACGCTGACGGCCATCCCGGCGCCTGCGAGAGTGTGACTGTGACTTCCCTCCGACCCCGCCCTGAGCCAGCAGAGGTCGCCCGTGTGACCTCCACGGCCGCGGAGTTGCTGGAAGTCCTCTGGGGCCGGGCCTCGACCGCGCCGGCCTCCGCGTCCCAGCTGCGGGTGCTGCTCATCCTCGAACACCACGAGGGCATCAACCTGCGCACGCTCGCCGACTCCCTCGCCTCCACACCGCCCTCGACCAGCCGGCTGTGCGACCGGCTGCAGGCGGCCGGTTTCGTGGAACGCGAGGTGAGCCCGGCCGACCGGCGCGAGGTCCGCCTGCACCTCAGCGGCCACGGCCGCGCCTTCCTCGCCGACCTGCGGGTGCGCCGGGAGCAGGCGCTGCGCGCGGTGCTCGACCAGATGCCCGCGGCGAAGCGGGTCGCGCTGCTGCAAGGACTGGAGGCGTTCTGCGACGCGGCGGCGGCCCGGATACACGACGACTCCGAAGACTCCCGCTCCTCCGACACCCGCACCGCCTGAACAGCCCGCCGCCGAACGGAGTCGTCCGTTCCGGCCTCTTCCCCGCGCACGTCCGGCACGCCTAGGCTGTTGCCCTCCACCTATAGTTGTCAAACGACAACCGTCCGCTCCACGAGCCCCTCGGCCTTCTCTCCCGCACCCCACCGCCCGCCCTCCCCGCTCGTACCGTCGCAATACCGGTCCGGGTACCCCGACACCGCCTCGACCTGCACCGACTGTGGTCTACATCTCGCCGGGGCATATGCGGGGCATGACCGGGGCGAGCGCGGGTAACGGCGCTGGAGGTGGCCTGTCGGGGGATCGGAGCGGGCCGGAACGAGAGGGAGGGCCCGTGACGGCGACCATGCGCATCGACACGACGACGGATTCCGCCACCTGCACCGGTGAGGAACTGCCGCAGATCGCCGAACCCCAGAAGCTCGCCCCGCAGGACGCGCGCGGGCTGACCGGACAGTTCCTCGACCGGCTCGCCGTGCTCGAGGAGGGCACGCCCGAATACCAGTACGCCCGCAACACGCTCATCGAGATGAACATGTCTCTGGTGCGCTTCGCGGCACGCCGGTTCCGCACCAGCGGCCAGTCGATGGAGGACATCGTCCAGGTCGGCGTCATCGGGCTGATCAAGGCCATCGACCGGTTCGAGGTCTCCCGCGAGGTGCAGTTCACCAGCTTCGCGGTGCCGTACATCATCGGCGAGATCAAGCGGTTCTTCCGTGACACCTCCTGGGCCGTACACGTGCCGCGCCGCCTTCAGGAAGCCCGTACGGAACTCGCCAAGGCCACCGAGGAACTGGCCTCCCGCCTCGGCCGCGCGCCCAAGGTGGCCGAACTGGCAGCGTTGATGAACCTGTCGGAGGAAGAGGTCGTCGAGGCCCAGATCGCCGCCAACGGCTACCTGTCGTCATCCCTCGACGCGACGGTCACCGGCGACCCGGACGAGAGCGACACGACGCTGTCGGAGTTCATCGGCGAGGAGGACCCGGCCCTCGAACTCGTCGAGGACTTCCACGCCCTGGCCCCCCTGGTCGCCGAACTCGACGACCGCCAGCGCCTCATCCTGCACCTGCGCTTCGTGGAGGAGCTGACTCAGGCGGAGATCGGCGCCCGGCTCGGCATCTCGCAGATGCACGTCTCCCGGCTCATCTCCCGCACGGTCGCCCGCCTGCGGTCGGGGATGCTGACCACCGGCTGACCACCCCCGGCAACGACAAGAGCCCCGGTCCGGAGACGATCCGAACCGGGGCTTCCTTGTAGGCCCTGTGGGACTCGAACCCACAACCAATGGATTAAAAGTCCACTGCTCTGCCAATTGAGCTAAGGGCCCAGGCGATGTTGCCCCCACGAGCATAGCCGGACGATGCCCGGTCTCCGATCGGGTATCGGGGTCCGGGCCCCGCCAAAGGGACGAACTGGCCCGATGAGGGCCACGGACCGACCGGCCCGGGCGTGTCCGCGCGGCCCCCGGAGAGCCCGCCACAACGACAGAGCGCCGTGGCCCGCCCGTTGGGACGGAGCCACGGCGCTCCTCATGCGCTGATGTCAGCCGTTGCGCTTCCAGCGCGGCTTGTCCTCGCGACGCTGGAACGAACCGCCGCCGCGGTGGTCGTCACGACGGCCCGAGGGGCGGTCGTGACCGGAGGCGCGGAAGCCGGGACGGTCGCCCTGACGGTCACGGTTGAAGGGGCGGTCGCTGCCACGGTGCCCACCGCGCTCGTCCCGGCGCTCGAAGGAACGGCCCGGACGGTCGTCCCGGCGGAAGCCACCGCCACGGTTGTCGTCACGACGCTCGAAGCCACGACCACCACGGTCGTCACGACGCTCGAACGAACGGCCACCACGGTCATCACGACGGTCGTCCCGGCGGAAGCCACCGCCACGGTTGTCGTCACGACGCTCGAACCCACGACCACCACGGTCGTCACGACGCTCGAACGAACGGCCACCACGGTCATCACGACGGTCGTCCCGGCGGAAGCCGCCACCACGGTTGTCGTCACGACGCTCGAACCCACGACCACCACGGTCGTCACGACGCTCGAACGAACGGCCACCACGGTCATCACGACGGTCGTCCCGGCGGAAGCCGCCACCACGGTTGTCATCACGACGCTCGAACCCACGACCACCACGGTCGTCACGGTCCACGTCCTGCGCCACCGGCTGCTCGGGCACGGACACCTCGGCCGCCGCGGCCACCACCGCCGCCTGGGCCTCGGCCACCGCGGCCTCCGGGTCCTCACCCTGCTCGCGGGCGATCCGGGCGATCAGGCGGTCGGCCTCCTCGCGGAGCTCGTTCGCACGCCGCTGCGCCCGCTCCAGCTCCTTGGTGAGCTGGGCGACCTCACGCTCGGCCTGCTGCGCGGCATTGCCCACGGACTCGGCCTGCACCTCGGTCATCGACCGGGCGCCGGTGATCTCGGCAACCTCCGGGTCGAAGGCGCCGGCGCCCTGGATGATGTGGCGCGTGGCGTCGACGCCCGCGTCCTCCATCAGCCGGAAGATCTGACGCCGCTGGTGCGGCAGCGACAGCGACACGACCGTGCCGGAACGGCCCGCACGCGCGGTACGGCCGGACCGGTGCAGGTAGTCCTTGTGGTCCCCGGCCGGGTCCACGTTCAGCACCAGGTCGATGCCGTCGACGTGGATACCGCGGGCGGCGACGTCGGTCGCGACGAGCGCGTTGACGTAGCCCTTCTTGAAGTCCTCCAGCACGCGGGTGCGCGCGCCCTGCGTCATACCGCCGTGCAGCGCATCGGCCTTCACACCCGAGTCGCACAACTGCTCGGCGATGCGGTCGGCGCCCAGCTGGGTGCGGACGAAGATGATCGTGCGGCCCTTGCGGGAGGCGATCGCGGCGGTGACCGGCGCCTTGTCCTTGGGCTTCACGATGAGGATGTGGTGCGACATGGTCGTGACGTTGCCCTGGGCACTGTCGACCTCGTGCGTGACCGGGTTGCTCAGGTAACGCTTGACCAGCGTGGAGATCTCGTTCTCCATCGTGGCCGAGAACAGCATGCGCTGGCCGCCGGCCGGGACCTGGTCGAGCAGCTCGGTGACCTCGGGCAGGAAGCCCAGGTCGGACATCTGGTCGGCCTCGTCGAGGACGGCGACCTCGACGTTCTCCAGGGAGCAGGCGCCACGGTTGATGATGTCGCGCAGCCGGCCCGGGGTGGCGACGAGGACGTCGACGCCGCGCTCCAGGGCGTAGATCTGGTTGCCCATCGACGTACCGCCGCAGACGACCTTCATCTTCAGGCCGACGACGTCGCCGTACGGCTGGAGGGCGTCCGCGACCTGCATCGCGAGCTCACGGGTCGGGGTGAGGATGACCGCGCGCGGCTTGTGCTTCTCGGTGCGGCCGCCGGCGAGACGCGCCAGGGTCGGCAGACCGAACGACAGGGTCTTGCCGGAGCCGGTGCGGCCACGGCCCAGGATGTCCTTGCCGGCCAGGGCGTCCGGAATGGTCGCGGCCTGGATCGGGAAGGGAGTGGTCACGCCGTTCTGCGCGAGCTTGCGCACAACGCCTTCGGGGAGACCGAGGTCCGCGAAAGTGGCCTCGGGGACGTCCTCGGTTGCCTCGTTCTCGGGCACGACGACGTGATCAGTACTGGCGATGGACATGCGAATGCGAAACCTTCCGGAGTCTCAAGTCGGCACGCGCCCGTCAACTCCGTGATTCGCGATTCGCAATACGACCGCCTCAATGCGGTCCACCACGGCAAGGGAGAGTACGCGCCACACGGCGCGCTCTGCAGTGGCGCCGGGCAAGATGGGATCAAACGATCTGCCACCATACGCACTCCGGGCCCCTCAAGGCAAACCGGACCGTGCAGACGGCAGTGGACAGCCGTCCGACGACCGGACAGCCTTCCGAGGGCTCCAACCACCCTCCGGCCGGGATTGTTCCCGCCCCCGCAGAAAATTTCCCCGCCCCACCGGCACCTCCTCACGGCACGCCCCACCAGCGCATCGTCACGACACACCCCACCGGCCCCTCCCCACGGCCCTACGCCGGCGACCCGGCCTCCGGCGCCGGCTCCCGCTGCGCCAGCTGCGGCCCCGGCGGCTCATGCGCCGACGACGACGGCTCCGGCGTCGGCTCCGGCGACGCCGTCGGCTCCGGCGGCGTCGGCGTGGGCTCCGGTTCGGCCGTGCGGGTGGGCGTCGGCGGGGCCGGCGGCTTCGGCGTAGGCCGCGCCGGCTTCCCCGGCTTGTCCCGCCCCGGCACGGTCGGGCTCGCGTCAGCGCTCGGCGACGCCTCGGGAGGGGCCGACTCCCCCGCCCGGCCTCCCTTGCCCTTCTTGCCCTTCCCGCCCTTGCCACGCCCCCGCTCGCCCCCGGCCCCGGCCGCGCCGAACCCGGCACCGCCGCCCGACACCGCCGGCCCGCCGTCGGACGCCTCGCCACCCCGCTGCCCGGCGGAGTGCGACGGCTTGACGCTCCCGCCCGCGTCGTCGCCGACACTCATGCAGCCGGCGGCAGCGGCGACCGCCACGACCGTGGCGGCCAGTCGGACGGGTACGTACAAGGGGCGCACGGGGCCACCTCCGGAAAGGGTGAGGGAGTCAACACCTCCAACTCCCCCCGCCCACAAGAGGACACGCGCCCCGTATTCACAACCCGGTCAGCCATAACCCAGGGCGTGAAGACGGGCGTCGTCGATCCCGAAGTGGTGGGCGATCTCATGCACGACGGTGATCTCCGTCTCCGCGACGACGTCCTCCCGCGACTCGCACATCCGCAG
Source organism: Streptomyces luteogriseus (assembly GCF_014205055.1). Lineage (NCBI taxonomy): Bacteria > Bacillati > Actinomycetota > Actinomycetes > Kitasatosporales > Streptomycetaceae > Streptomyces > Streptomyces luteogriseus. The sequence goes on along the minus strand of NZ_JACHMS010000001.1, from coordinate 4,538,687 downwards.
CGTCGGATTCCGGTACACCGTGATCCGGTCGGGCAGCACACCGGCGTACCACTCACCCCGGTCGGTCAGCGGAGTCCCCTCGTACAGCCCGAGCAGCTCGGGATCATCCGACGGCGGCTCGTCCTCCACGAACACCGCGACGTTGTCCATCAATCGCGTCAACTCCGGCGGGATCCGGTCGAGCGCCTCGGCGACCAGCTCCTCGAACTCCTCGCGCGTCATCTCCAGCACAGGCCCATTGTCGGCCACGACCCCGCCGTACGAGAGCCGTACGGCGCCGCATATCCGGCCCCGGACTTGGGCATACGGGATCAATGGCCCGCGTCCCCGCCGCAGTCCTGAGTGTCCTGAACCCGATCCGCAGGGCCCCGCGCGCCCTGGCCCGCCACTACCGCTCCCGCCAGGCACCCACCACGATCGAGCTCGTGGCACAGCCGCACCCGTGGACCCGTGCAGTGGGACTCGTCGCCGTGGTCCTCCTCGGCGCCTGGCTGGGACTGCTGGCCGTGGGCGACGTCCGGGTCCCGGTCGGCCCCATGAACACCACCATGACCCTGCGCCCCTCCTTCACCGGCGGCACCAAGATCAACATCTCACCGCTGGGCGCCCTCCAGCTCGACAGCCACATCGCCCCCGTCCGCCTCGACGTCAACGTCGACCAGCTCGACCCGGACCGCTCCCAGGCCCTGGTCGACCACCCCGAACGCCTCTCCGGTCTCCAGGACGAGGTCACCGAGGACGTCGGCCGCGGCACCCTCGACCTGGCCCTGCGCTCCGGCGTCGCCGTCGTCGCCGGAGCCACCGCCCTCGGCCTCGCCGTCTACCGCCGCCCGCGCCGCGCCCTGGCCGCCGGCGGCCTCGCCCTCACCCTCCTCGCCGCCTCGGGCGGCACCGCGTACGCCACCTGGCGCCCCGACTCCGTCCTGGAGCCCAAGTTCTCCGGCCTGCTCACCTCGGCCCCCTCCCTGGTCGGCAACGCGCGCAGCATCGTCACGGAATTCGACGTCTACCAGAAGGAACTGGCCCGCCTGGTCACCAACGTGACCAAGCTCTACGACGCCACCTCGACGCTCCCCGCCTACGCGCCCGACCCCTCCACGATCCGGGTCCTGCACGTCTCCGACATCCACCTCAACCCGGCGAGCTGGAAGATCATCGCCTCGCTCGTGGAGCAGTACAAGGTCGATGTCATCGTCGACTCCGGCGACACGATGGACCACGGCACCGCCGCCGAGAACGGCTTCCTGGACCCCATCGAAGACCTCGGCGCCCCCTACGTCTGGGTCCGCGGCAACCACGACTCGATGATCACCCAGCGCTACATGCAGGACCTGAGGAACGTCCACGTCCTGGACGACGGAAAGGCGCGGACGATCAAGGGCCTGCGCTTCGCGGGCATCGGCGACCCCCAGTTCACCCCCGACCGCTCACAGCAGACCGGCGCCGAGCAGTCCCAGGAACTGGCCGGCGCCCGCCTGGCCACGGCCCTGCGCGACCAGAGCACGGCGGGCACCCCGGTGGACGTCGCCGTCGCCCACGAGCCCTCCGCCGCCCGCGAGGTCGACGGCGAGGTCCCCCTCGTCCTGGCCGGCCACCTCCACCACGACGAGATGGAGGACCTGCCGTACGGCACCCGGCTGCGCATCGAGGGCTCCACCGGCGGCAGCGGACTGCGCGCCATCGAGGGCAAGCACCCCGACCCCATCGAGGCGTCGATCCTCTACTTCGACCGCGACACCCGCCACCTCCAGGCCTGGGACGAGATCGAGCTGGGCGGCCTCGGCCTCACGACGGCGGAGGTCAGCCGCCACCTCCCGAAGGAGAACCAGCCCGGCGCCAGCCGGTCCCCCAGCACCCCGTCCGAGGGCACTTCCTCGCCCTCCTCCTAAACCGTTTTGGCGATAGCTCCCGCCATCCCATATGCTTCTCACGTCCCCGACGCGCTGCGAAGCGCACAGGCGGGCCGATAGCCCTCATCGTCTAGCGGCCTAGGACGCCGCCCTTTCAAGGCGGTAGCACGGGTTCGAATCCCGTTGGGGGCACGCACCACCCTGTGCGACACTGTCGTACGAAGCTTGGTCCTGTGGAGCAGTTTGGAGTGCTCGCCACCCTGTCAAGGTGGAGGCCGCGGGTTCAAATCCCGTCAGGACCGCTGAGGTTTCACGTGAAACCTCGTGGCTGGGTAGCTCAGTTGGTACGAGCGATCGCCTGAAAAGCGATAGGTCGCCGGTTCGACCCCGGCCCCAGCCACAGCTAAGGCCCCGATCTTCGGATCGGGGCCTTGTTGTATGCCCGTGATCACGCCCGAGTGTACGAGCGTCCGCGTCCGCTACCGGAGAGCTAAAGCTCACCAGCTCGCAGCTCGCCCCGTCGATGGCTTCGACGGCAGCGGCGCATCCAGCCCTACGCGATCAGCGTGAGAGCAGGGACCTGTGACTCGGCCCCGCGGACCCACATCCACCAACCGCGATCGGCGATGACGTGGGACGCATTCAGGTCCGCGTGCTCAACGAAGCCGCAGTTCCTGCACGAGAACACGGCCTGTGTCGGCCGGTTTCTCTTGTCGACGTGATGGCAACGGGAGCACTCCTGGCTGGTGTACGCCGGATGGACGTGTACCACCGGCACTCCGGCCCTGCGGGCCTTGTAGGCGATGAAGGCGCCGAGCTGGGCGAAGGCCCAGGAGTGGAGCGTGACGCGTTGGGGCTTCTTCAGCCGTACCCGTTCGCGGATGCCGCCCAGGTCCTCCAGGGCGATGCCGCGACCGGTGCGTTGGGCCTCCGTCACGATGTGCTTGCTGATCTTGTGGTTGATGTCTCGGGTGCGCCGGGCTTCTCGTCCGGCGCGGCGTTTGGCTCGCCGTTTGGCGGACCGGGTCTGCTTTTTCGCGAGGTTGTCTCGGTTGCGGCGGTCGTTCTGTCTGCTGCGGTTGAGACGTCGGCCGCTGTGCCGGTGGCCGGTCGAGGTGGTGGCGATGTTGGTGATGCCGAGGTCGATACCGATGAATCCCCGGGGGTCCGGGGTGGTGGGGTTTTCCGGGAGGTCGACTGTGGCCAGGAGGTACCAGTGACCGTTGTGGCTGATCAGGTCGGACTCGCCCTGGCGGTGGTGGGCGAGGAGGAGGAGCTGGCTTTCCTCGCCGGTGAAGGCGAGTCGTTTCATGCGTCCGGCCACGGTCCAGATGGAGACGGTGCGTTGCGGCATCTGCCAGGACAGCATGCGGTCGTCGTAGGGCTGGGCGCCTTGGGGGCGGAAGGCGATGGGCTTTTCGGTGGCTCTGCGGAAGCGTTTGGAGCCGGGTTTGCCGAGGTTGCCGGCTTTGAGGTTGCCGGTGAGTGCTGCGTAGGCGTCGGCGGTCTTCTTGATGACGTGTTGGGCGGCCTGGGCGCCCAGGGACCATCGGGTCTTGAGGTGGGTGTAGGTCAGGGCACGTAGTTCGCGGTTGCGTTTGGTGCCGGTGGTGAAGGCGATGTGGGAGACGTGGTTGGCTGCCGCGTTGCAGGCGTGGAGGGTCGCCTGCAGTGCCGATGCCTGTTCGGGGGTCGGCAGGAGTTTGACGCGGATCACGAGCTTCACGTGCAGGAATCTAGGGCGCGGTCAGCGTTGTGGTCATTCGATCGAACCCCGGACGCTCGATCGAATGACTGCTCGATCAAGCGCTCGATGGGTGTCTCCGTGGTCTGGTCGAAATCCAGTCGCCTGTGTTTTGCGCGGGATGAGATCCTGGATCGCGTATGTCTACGCACCCTGCCCCCGCCCTCGGCGCCCTCGCCCCCCGCCTGACCGAGCTGTCCCTGCGCGATGCGCACCGGCTCGGGCGCAGGCTCGAAGGTGCGCGCAAGATTCGTAAGCCGGAGGCGCGGGCCGCCGTGCTCGCCGAGATCGAGGCGGAGGTCGGCAGGGCCGAGGAACGGATGGCGAGTCGGCGTGCCCTCGTGCCCGAGGTCACTTACCCCGAGCAGCTGCCGGTCAGCCAGAAGAAGGATGCGATCGCCGACGCCATTCGCGATCACCAGGTCGTGATCGTGGCCGGTGAGACCGGCTCCGGCAAGACGACGCAGATCCCGAAGATCTGTCTGGAGCTTGGGCGCGGCGTACGGGGCATGATCGGACACACGCAGCCCCGCAGGATCGCCGCCCGTACGGTGGCCGAGCGTGTCGCCGAGGAGCTGGACACGCCACTCGGTGAGGCCGTCGGCTGGAAGGTGCGGTTCACCGATCAGGTGAACCAGGACAGCACCTTCGTCAAGCTCATGACGGACGGCATCCTGCTCGCCGAGATCCAGACCGACCGCGAGCTGCGCGCCTACGACACGATCATCATCGACGAGGCCCACGAGCGGTCTCTCAACATCGACTTCCTGCTGGGTTACCTCGCGCAGCTGCTGCCGAAGCGTCCGGACCTCAAGGTCGTCATCACTTCGGCCACGATCGACCCCGAGCGCTTCTCGCGGCATTTCGGCGACGCCCCGATCGTCGAGGTCAGCGGCCGTACGTACCCCGTGGAGGTCCGTTACCGGCCGCTGCTGGAGGAGGACGGCGAGGACGCCGACCGCGACCAGATCACCGCGATCACCGACGCGGTGGAGGAGCTCCAGGCGGAGGGCAAGGGCGACATCCTCGTCTTCCTCTCCGGTGAGCGGGAGATTAGGGACACGGCGGACGCGCTCACCAAGAAGAACTACCGCTTCACGGAGATCCTGCCGCTGTATGCCCGGCTTTCCCATGCGGAGCAGCACCGTGTCTTCCAGCCGCACACCGGCCGCAGGATTGTTCTGGCCACGAACGTCGCCGAGACCTCGCTGACCGTGCCGGGCATCAAGTACGTCATCGATCCGGGCTTCGCGCGGATCTCGCGCTACAGCCATCGCACCAAGGTCCAGCGGCTGCCCATCGAACCGGTGTCGCAGGCCAGCGCGAATCAGCGCAAGGGCCGCTGTGGCCGTACGTCGGACGGCGTCTGCATCCGTCTGTACAGCGAGGACGACTTCGAGGCCCGGCCGGAGTTCACGGACGCGGAGATCCTCCGGACGAACCTGGCCTCCGTCATCCTGCAGATGACCGCGGCCGGCCTCGGCGACATCGAGAAGTTCCCCTTCATCGACCCGCCGGATCACCGCAACATCCGCGACGGCGTGCAGCTGCTTCAGGAGCTCAACGCCCTCGACCCGGCGCAGAAGGACCCCCGCAAACGGCTCACGGACACCGGCCGCAAGCTGGCCCAGCTGCCCGTCGACCCCCGGTTGGCCCGGATGGTCCTGGAGGCGGACAAGAACGGCTGTGTGCGCGAGGTCATGGTCATAGCCGCCGCGCTGTCCATCCAGGATCCGCGCGAACGCCCCGCCGACAAGCAGGCCCAGGCCGATCAGCAGCACGCCCGTTTCAAGGACGAGACCAGCGACTTCCTGGCCTATCTCAACCTCTGGCGCTATCTCCGCGAGCAGCAGAAGGAGCGGGGGTCGTCCTCGTTCCGCCGGATGTGCAAGCAGGAGTACCTCAATTTCCTTCGCATCCGCGAATGGCAGGACATCTATACGCAGTTGCGCACGGTCGCGAAGCAGATGGGCATCCACCTCAACGAGGAGGACGCCCCGGACGACCGTATCCATCTCTCCCTTCTGGCCGGCCTGTTGTCGCACATCGGCATGAAGGACGTGAAGGAGGCCGGAGGTGAGGGCGGGAGGAGCTCGGCGAAGAACGAGTACCTGGGGGCGCGGAACGCGAAGTTCGCGATCTTCCCTGGTTCGGCGCTCTTCAAGAAGCCCCCGCGTTTCGTGATGTCGGCCGAGCTCGTGGAGACGTCCCGCCTCTGGGCCCGCGTCAACGCGAAGATCGAGCCCGAGTGGGTCGAGCCCCTTGCGGCGCATCTCGTCAAGCGCACGTACAGCGAGCCGCACTGGGAGAAGGACCAGGCCGCGGTGATGGCGTACGAGAAGGTCACGCTCTACGGCGTGCCGATCGTGGCGCAGCGGAAGGTCAACTACGGGCGGATCGATGCGGAGATCAGCCGTGAGCTGTTCATCCGGAACGCGCTGGTCGAGGGCGACTGGCGTACGCACCACAAGTTTTTCTCGGACAACCGCCGTCTCCTCACCGAGGTCGAGGAGCTGGAGCACCGGGCCCGGCGCCGGGACATCCTGGTCGACGACGAGACGCTGTTCGACTTCTATGACCAGCGGATCCCCGAACACGTGGTCTCCGGTGCGCACTTCGACTCCTGGTGGAAGCACAAGCGGCACGAGCGGCCCGACTTCCTCGACTTCGAGCGCGAGATGCTCATCAACGAGAAGGCGGGTGAGGTCAGCAAGGCCGACTATCCGGACTCGTGGCGGCAGGGGAATCTGAAGTTCCGGGTGACGTACCAGTTCGAGCCGGGCGCGGACGCCGACGGCGTGACGGTGCACGTCCCGCTGCAGGTCCTCAACCAGGTGACGGACGAGGGCTTCGACTGGCAGATCCCGGGGCTGCGCGGGGAGCTGGTGACGGAGCTGATCCGGTCCCTGCCCAAGCCGATCCGGCGGAACTACGTTCCCGCGCCGGACTTCGCGAGGGCGTTCCTGGAGAGGGCCGTCCCTCTCCAGGAACCTCTGACGGTGACCATGGCGCGCGAGCTGAGACTGATGGTCGGGGTGCCTTTCGAGGCGGACGACTTCGACCTGTCCAAGGTCCCCGACCATTTGAAGGTCACCTTCCGGATCGTCGATGAACGGCGCCGCAAGCTGGCCGAGGACAAGGACCTGGAGGCGCTGAAGCTGAGGCTGCGTCCGAAGGCCCGCAAGGCTCTCTCCCAGGCGGCCGCGGCGACGGCCGAGCGCTCCGGCGGGGAGTCCCTGGAGCGTTCGGGGCTGACCGACTGGACGATCGGCTCGCTCTCCCGCGTCTTCGAGACCCGCCGGGCCGGTCAGCCGGTGAAGGCGTATCCGGCGCTGGTCGACGACGGTGACACGGTCTCCGTGCGCCTCTTCGACACGGAGGCGGAGCAGGCGCGGGCGATGTGGAGGGGCACGCGGCGGCTGATTCTGCGCAACATCCCGGTGAACCCGGCGAAATTCGCGAGCGATCGTCTGACGAACGCGCAGAAGCTGGCGCTGTCCGCGAATCCGCACGGCTCCGTTCAGGGCCTGTTCGACGATTGCGCGATGGCGGCCGCGGACAAGCTGATCGGCGACTTCGGCGGGCCCGCGTGGGACGAGGAGTCGTACCGGAAGCTGTACGAAAAGGTGCGCGCCGAGATCGTGGACACGACCGTCCGCACGGTGGGGCAGGTGCAGCAGGTGCTGGCCGCCTGGCAGGCCTGTGAGCGCCGTCTGAAGGGCGTACGCAGCCCGGCGCTGCTGCCGAACCTCCAGGATGTGCGGGCGCAGCTGGACGCGCTCGTGAAGCCGGGCTTCGTGACGGAGGCGGGGCTGCGGCGCATGCCGGATCTGATGCGTTATCTGGTGGCGGCCGACCGGCGTCTGCAGCAGATGCCGACGAACGTCCAGCGGGACACCACGCGGATGCAGAAGGTCCACGAGATGCAGGACGAGTACGCCTGGCTCCTTGAGCAGTTGCCGCAGGGCCGGCCGGTGCCGTCGTCCGTCCTGGACATCCGCTGGATGATCGAGGAGCTGCGGGTCAGCTATTTCGCCCATGCGCTGGGCACGGCGTACCCCGTGTCCGACAAGCGGATCGTGAAGGCGATCGACGCGGCGGCGCCGTAACGGCACCCGTACACAGGGTGAGTTCGACCAGGGCCTCACCCTCCTGTACAGTCTCTTCTCGCAGCGCAACGCACGAATGGCGCCGCGAAACCTGGTCCTGTGGAGCAGTTTGGAGTGCTCGCCACCCTGTCAAGGTGGAGGCCGCGGGTTCAAATCCCGTCAGGACCGCATGGCAAGAGCCCGGATCTTCGGATCCGGGCTCTTTTGCGTGTCCTGACCTCGCCGTAAGCCCCTCGGGCCGCCACACGCCGTCTTGACGGCCCCTCATTCCGTCGGTACCCCAGAACCAGGGCCGTTCTCCGTGCGGCCTTCAGGAGGTGGCGTATGGCGGCAGCGACCAGGCATGAGACGCGGGCCCTGCTCCGCGCGCACCTGTCGGCCGCGTCGTCGTACCGGCATCTCACGCGGCATTGTCCGATCTGCCATCGCCTGCTGAGGCTGGCGATGGAGTCGGCGCCGTCTGTGCCTCACGTCGTGGCCCCGGCCGGGGAGGACGAGAGTCCGGCGCCCGCATGATCCACGAGCGGCCTCAACACCCGTCAGGGCAGGGGCCGCTGGAGGCGGAGGCTTCTCTACCGCACCCGTAGCGGAGCTAACAAGCCGCTCGGTATGTGACGGGTGTCACCGCATGAGTTTTGGAAAGTGCGGTACTTACGCCCCACCTACAAAGGGTCAATTTAATATGTGCAATTGCACCCTGTCCGGTGTGCCGCACACAGGTGATCCGACACCCCTCCCCAGGCTCCTACAAGCCCGCTCACAGCAGGTGCGGCAGATCCACCCCGGGCGCACAAAAAAGATCGCGCTGGACCCGGCGGAGTCCAGCGCGATCGACGACGCACCCTGTTGTATGCCTGCAAAGCTCTGAGTGGCTTGGGCGTGGGGCCTGTTGGGGCAGGGTCCCGCGTCGCTTGGAGCTGTGGTTCCGGACGCCGCGGCCAGTTGGGGGACCAGCCGGTTTGCCCGGTTATTCAGTTGTTCAGGCCTCGCTGCGCTGCTGCGGGATGCCCGCGAGCAGAGCGCGGACCTCGGCCTCGCGGTAGCGCCGATGCCCGCCGAGCGTGCGGATCGACGTGAGCTTGCCGGCCTTCGCCCACCGCGTGACCGTCTTGGGGTCGACACGGAACATGGTGGCGACCTCAGCCGGGGTCAGCAGCGGCTCGGCATCAGGGGTGCGAGCGGTCATGAGCGGCCTCCTCGGGAGAACCGAACCTTCTCGGTTCTTTCCTCTAAATTCTGCACCTTGACCCGCGTTGCCCGAAATGGCGGACGCGAGTCGAGTCGGTTATAGGACGAACGGCTTGTCCTCGGCACTACAACTACACCATCTGTCCAGCCGCGTCGGCCAAACCGATGGAATTGCCCTCCAGGTGTTCATCAGCGACGGAAGCCGATGGACCATGCCATAGCGGACAGTCACACCACTGTGACGATCAGTCACAGGGCGATCAGGAAGTCACCAGGCCCCCCAAAGCGTGCAATGCTGAGATTCCGCCCATAGTGCAGCACTGTAGGACGGAAGGAGTCCTCCCCGGACTCCTTGTCCTATTTTGGCATGAGGAGGGGCAAGGGGCGCAAGAGCCTCGTACGTGTAGTCCGTCACGCTTGGCCTACTTGAGAGGTCTGCCCGGATCGGGTCCTACGCCCCTTGTTGACTAAGCCTCAGGAGACGCAGAGCCCGCTTCAGGAACTCGGTGCGAGGACGAAACCCCAAATCGGGCGGTTCGTCAAACGTCAGTTCGTGACCTAATGCGAGCGGTCTGTACGGACATCAAGCTCAGGCGTCAGTTGGCCGACCGCAGATTCCGTACCGAACGCCACCGCTCCACGAGCCGGGCGTAGGCCTCCCCGGCGCCGGCCCCGTCGCCCCTGCGCAGCGCGGCGATGCCCTCGGCCACGTCCGCCGCGGAGTGGTCGTCCTCCAGCGTCCCGGCCGGCACCACGTGCACCAGGCCGCCGTAGTCCAGCTCCACGAGCGAGCGCGGGTGGAACTCCTCCAGCCAGCGGCCGACGTCCGTCAGACCGTCGATCAGCGGCCCCTCGTTCATGGCCTCCCTCAGGGCGCGCAGCCCCCGGGCCACCCGTCGCCGGGCCTGGACCATGGGGGTGCGATAGCGCAGCACGGGCGGGCTGTCGGCGGAGGCGCCCTTGTCGTACTCGCGCTCCTCGTCGGAGACCAGCACGAACCAGTTGATCGGCACCTGCCAGGTGGCCGTACGGATCCACGGCCGGGCGTCGGGGTTGATCGTCAGCCAGCGCTCGTAGTCCTGGGCCGCCTGGCGCCGCAGCACGGGCGGCAGGACCGCGTCCATGACGGGCGGGGGGAGCTCCTCGGAGAGCTCCTCCAGGGCCAGCCAGCCGCGCAGCCGGGTGCGCCAGGGGCAGACGCAGACGACGCCGTCCACGTCGAGGACGAAGGCGTCATCGCTCTCGTGCACCGGCACCGGGACCGGCGGGATGGGGGCCAAGTCGGCGAGCGCACGGCGAAGTTCGTCCTGGTACGAGGGGCGGTCCGTACGGCGGGCGTAGCGGGCCCACTGGCTGCGCTCGGGCTCGGGGAAGGCGGCCAGCGGTTCGTACACGCGCAGGTAGGTCGCGTAGGGGACGATCACCGAGGTCACCTTGGGCACGCCTGCTCCCTCCCCCGCGCACCGCCGCGAAAACCTGCGGAACCCACTCACGATCGCGCGGGAAATCCATGCAAATCGTCGCACGGGTGTACTCCGGTCGGAGGTGATCCTGTGCACGGTGCGGCCGGCGGGGCCCCCAGGCTCTAATCTCATGCTCAACAGTCCCCGCCACCCGCACGAGGGCTGGTCTCCACCCGCCGCACCTACTCAGGAGTCACCACAGTGACCGACGTAACCGGCGCACCTGCTGATGTACTGCACACCCTGTTCCACTCGGACCAGGGCGGACATGAGCAAGTCGTGCTCTGCCAGGACCGTGCGAGCGGCCTCAAGGCCGTCATCGCCCTGCACTCCACCGCTCTGGGCCCCGCGCTCGGCGGTACGCGCTTCTACCCGTACGCGACCGAGGCGGAGGCCGTCGCCGACGCGCTGAACCTCGCCCGCGGGATGTCGTACAAGAACGCCATGGCCGGTCTCGACCACGGCGGCGGCAAGGCCGTGATCATCGGCGACCCGGACACGATCAAGAGCGAGGAGCTGCTCCTGGCCTACGGCCGGTTCGTGGCCTCGCTCGGCGGCCGGTACGTCACCGCCTGCGACGTCGGCACGTACGTCGCCGACATGGACGTGGTGGCCCGCGAGTGCCGCTGGACGACCGGCCGCTCGCCCGAGAACGGCGGCGCAGGGGACTCCTCCGTCCTCACCGCCTACGGCGTCTACCAGGGCATGCGGGCCTCCGCGCAGCACCTGTGGGGCGACCCCTCACTGCGCGGGAAGCGGGTCGGCATCGCCGGCGTCGGCAAGGTCGGCCACCACCTGGTGGAGCACCTGCGGGCCGAGGGCGCCGAGGTCGTCATCACCGACGTGCGCGAGGAGGCCGTGGGGCGGATCCTCGCGGCGCACCCCACGGGTGTGACGGCCGTCGCCGACACCGCGACCCTGCTCCGCGCCGAGGGCCTCGACATCTATGCCCCCTGCGCGCTCGGCGGGGCGCTGAACGACGACACCGTGCCCGCGCTCACCGCCAGGGTGGTCTGCGGCGCCGCCAACAACCAGCTCGCCCACCCGGGCGTGGAGAAGGACCTCGCCGACCGCGGGATCCTCTACGCGCCGGACTACGTGGTGAACGCCGGCGGTGTCATCCAGGTCGCCGACGAGCTGCACGGCTTCGACTTCGACCGGTGCAAGGCGAAGGCGTCGAAGATCTTCGACACCACGCTGGCCATATTCGCACGTGCGAAGGAGGACGGCATTCCGCCGGCCGCGGCGGCCGACCGGATCGCCGAGCAGCGGATGCACGACGCGACCCTGGCCCGCCGGGCTCGCTGACCCCGGGGCGATGCGGGACTGATCCACGGCGTCACGTACGTTTGACCGGTACCCGCCGGTGGGCAGTTAGAGAGAACTCTCACTTCTACCGGCGGGTCGACCGTCGATAAGTGGTTAAAATCGCGGTTGACCAGCGAGGACGGGGCGCCTCGAAGGTCCTGGGCGCGGGCACGTCATGCGGGCGACGTACCGTATGGGCGCGGGCTCAGGTACCGTGGAAGCCCTACGGACCGGTCTCTCCGCGGAGAGTCCGTGCCGGACCATGAACGCGTGTCAAGACTCTGGGGCCGTCGAGCCCCGTCGTTGAGGGGGTCGAGCCATGGGGCGCGGCCGGGCCAAGGCCAAGCAGACGAAGGTCGCCCGCCAGCTGAAGTACAACAGCGGTGGGACTGATCTCTCACGCCTGGCTGAGGAGCTGGGTGCATCGCCTTCGAATCCGCAGCCGCCTAACGGCGAGCCGTTCGAAGACGATGATGACGACGACCTGTACGCACGGTACGCCGACCTCTACGAGGACGACGACGACGAGGACGGCCAGTCCTCGCAGCATCGTCGCGGCGCTTGACCTTGCACTGAGCACTCACCCGGTCGGTGACTTCGGTCACCGACCGGGTTCTGTGCTGCGCGCAAGGCCACGGCCTCCGTGCCTCAGCTCGCGTAGTCACCGATCAGGGCGGCACCAGTGGTGTGCTCGCCCCGGTCCGTGATCTCTCCGGCCACCCAGGCGTCCACGCCGCGGTCGGCGAGGGTGGCCAGGGCCACGTCCGTGGACTCCTGCGGCACGATCGCGATCATGCCGACGCCCATGTTCAGGGTCTTCTCGAGCTCGAGGCGCTCGACGCTGCCCGTACGGCCGACGAGGCCGAAGATCGGGGCCGGCGTCCAGGTGGAGCGGTCCACGATCGCGTGCAGCCCGTCCGGGATGACCCGGGCGAGGTTGGCCGCGAGTCCGCCGCCGGTGATGTGGCTGAAGGCGTGCACCTCGGTGGTGCGCATCAGGGCCAGGCAGTCCAGCGAGTAGATCTTCGTGGGCTCCAGGAGCTCCTCGCCGAGGGGGCGGCCGAGCTCTTCGATGTGCGCGTCCAGTGCAAGGCCCGCCTGGTCCAGAAGGACATGGCGGACGAGGGAGTACCCGTTCGAGTGAAGACCGGAGGACGCCATGGCGATCACCGCGTCACCCGTCCGGATGCGATCCGCGCCGAGCAGCCGGTCGGCCTCCACGACGCCCGTACCGGCGCCGGCGACGTCGAAGTCGTCCTCACCCAGCAGGCCCGGGTGCTCGGCCGTCTCGCCGCCGACCAGGGCGCAGCCGGCGAGCACACAGCCCTCGGCGATGCCCTTGACGATGGCGGCGACCCGCTCGGGGTGGACCTTGCCGACGCAGATGTAGTCGGTCATGAACAGCGGCTCGGCGCCGCAGACCACGATGTCGTCCATGACCATCGCGACCAGGTCGTGGCCGATGCTGTCGTAGACGCCCAGCCGGCGGGCGATGTCGACCTTGGTGCCGACTCCGTCCGTTGCTGAGGCGAGCAGGGGCCGCTCGTAGTTCTTCAGGGCGGAGGCGTCGAAGAGGCCGGCGAAGCCGCCGAGGCCACCGAGGACCTCGGGGCGCTGGGCCTTCTTCACCCACTCCTTCATCAGTTCGACGGCGCGGTCGCCGGCTTCGATGTCGACGCCCGCGGCTGCGTAGCTGGCGCCGCCCTCGGCAATGGGTTTCTCAGACATGGCTAAGCAGAACCTTCGTGTCGTACGGCAGGTGTTACGGGCCGTCTACGGGCGGCGGATCGCGTCGGCGGCGGCCGTGGCGGCCGGGCCGGCGGCCAGCTCCGTCTCCAGCAGCTGCTTGCCGAGCAGCTCGGGGTCAGGGAGCTCCATCGGGTACTCGCCGTCGAAGCAGGCGCGGCACAGGTTCGGCTTGGCGATGGTGGTCGCCTCGATCATGCCGTCGATGGAGATGTAGGCCAGGGAGTCGGCGCCCAGGGAGGTACCGATCTCGTCGATCGTCATGCCGTTGGCGATGAGCTCGGCGCGGGTGGCGAAGTCGATGCCGAAGAAGCAGGGCCACTTCACGGGCGGCGAGGAGATCCGGATGTGGACCTCGGCGGCGCCCGCCTCGCGGAGCATGCGGACCAGGGCCCGCTGGGTGTTGCCGCGCACGATCGAGTCGTCGACGACGACCAGGCGCTTGCCCTTGATGACTTCCTTCAGCGGGTTCAGCTTCAGGCGGATGCCCAGTTGGCGGATGGTCTGCGAGGGCTGGATGAACGTCCGGCCGACGTAGGCGTTCTTGACGAGGCCGGCGCCGAACGGGATGCCGGACGCCTCCGCGTAGCCGATCGCCGCGGGCGTGCCCGACTCCGGGGTCGCTATCACCAGGTCGGCCTCGACGGGCGCTTCCTTGGCGAGCTTGCGGCCCATCTCCACGCGCGAGAGGTACACGTTCCGGCCGGCGATGTCGGTGTCCGGGCGGGCCAGGTACACGTACTCGAAGACACAGCCCTTGGGCTTCGCGTCCGCGAATCGGGAGGTTCGCAGGCCGTTCTCGTCGATGGCGACGAACTCGCCCGGCTCGATCTCCCGGACGTAGCTGGCGCCGCAGATGTCGAGGGCGGCGGACTCGGAGGCCACCACCCAGCCGCGCTCCAGCCGGCCGAGGACCAGCGGGCGGATGCCCTGCGGGTCGCGGGCCGCGTACAGGGTGTGCTCGTTCATGAAGACGAGCGAGAACGCACCCTTGACCTGAGGGAGGACCACAGGGGCGGCCTCCTCGATGGTCAGCGGCTTGCCCTCGTCGTCGACCTGGGCCGCGAGGAGGGCGGTGAGCAGGTCGGTGTCGTTGGTCGCCGCGACGCGCGGGGTGCGGCCGCCTTCCTGCTTGGGCAGGTCGGCGACCATCTCGGCGAGCTGGGCGGTGTTGACGAGATTGCCGTTGTGGCCGAGCGCGATGGATCCGTGTCCGGTCGCGCGGAAGGTTGGCTGGGCGTTCTCCCATACGGAGGCACCGGTGGTCGAGTAGCGGGCGTGACCGACCGCGATGTGACCCTGGAGCGAACCGAGGGAGGTCTCGTCGAAGACCTGGGAAACCAGGCCCATGTCCTTGAAGACGAGGATCTGTGAGCCGTTGCTGACCGCGATTCCCGCGGATTCCTGGCCTCGATGCTGGAGGGCGTAGAGCCCGAAGTACGTGAGCTTGGCGACCTCTTCGCCCGGAGCCCAGACACCGAAGACGCCGCAAGCGTCCTGGGGGCCCTTCTCACCGGGGAGCAGGTCGTGGTTGAGTCGTCCGTCACCACGTGGCACGCCACCGAGTGTAGGCGAGGTCGACCACTGGTCCGAATTGGGGATACCGGACTTTCCGGTGGATCACCGCTCGGCGACCGCTCGCACACTCGTACCGTTTTCGCTGGTCAGCGTGAGAGTTTGGTGATCGACTCGGTACTTCGGCTTCCCGTCGAAAAGACGCAGCAGCTTCTTCTCGCCGTCCATGAGTGAGTCTTCGCACATCATTCGGGTCGTGGCGGGAGGGCCGAGGGTGATATGGCCGTCGCGGACCGTGGCCTTCGCGTTCACCTTGTTGCAGCCGAGGCTGCCGGAGACGGTGCCCTTCTTCCCGTCGAAGGTGAGGTGGGCCCGGCCGTCGGTGTTCGGGGTCGTGACGGTCCACTTGGTGCCGGCCAGCGGGGCGTCCTTCGCCTTGGTCAGGCGGACGGTGTCACCCGCGTCGGTGGTGAGGGTGAGGCGGTCGTCGTCCACCGTCGCCTTCAGCTCCTGGTCGGAGAAGGTCCGCGCGAGGGTCGTCTCGAACTCCATGGGCTTGTTCTCGCAGGCCATCTCGGTGGACCTGGTCTTGCCCAGCCGGACGCGGTCGCCGTCGACGGTGGCCTCGGCGCTGAAGTTGTTGCAGCCGAGGCTGCCCTCGGCCCGGCCCTGGTCGATGGTCACGTGGGCGCCGGTGGGGGCCTTCTGCGTCCTGCCGTCAGCGGTGACGCTGTCCACGCTCCACCGCACACCGGTGACCGGCTTGTCGGCACCGACCGAGCCGCTGCCGCTGTCCGCCTTCTCGCTGCCGCAGGCCGCCAGGAGCGGGACGAGCATGGCGGCGGCCGTCAGGGTCATACGCTGCTTCTGCCTGTCCATGCCACTTCGACGGGGGACCCGGGGGGATCGGTTCCCCTTACGGCGGGGATTCCTTCTGATGCCATCAGCATTCAGGCCGTGAGCGGCAGAGACTCAGGCCATCAGCGGCAGATGGGCCGAGAGATCCGCGCGCTCCCCGCTCGCGCTGACCTTGGCGTCGTGGAGGGCCTCGGCCCAGGCCAGCCGCCCGGTCGCCAGCCGGATCCAGGTCAGCGGGTCCGTTTCGACGACGTTGGGCGGGGTGCCCCGGGTGTGCCTCGGCCCCGCCACGCACTGCACCACCGCGTACGGCGGTACCCGCACCTCCGTCGAACCGCCGGGCGCCTTCGCGGCGAGCGCGTCGGCCAGCAGCCGGGTGCAGGCGGCCAGGGCCTGACGGTCGCAGGGGATGTCCAGGCCGGGGACGGCGGCGTTGAGGTCGTCGGTGTGGACGACGAGTTCGACGGTGCGGGTGACGAGGTAGTCGGCCAGAGGCAGGGCTCCGGCGCTGGTGGGGAGCAGCCGGGTGCCGGGATGGGCGGCGAGGTCGGCGGTGAAGCGCTCCTCGACGGTCGCGAGGTGGGTGGCCGGGTCGGGGTGGCTCTCGGCCGACTCGCGGGCGTGGGCGGCGATGTCCGGGGCGTCGGCCGCGATCGCGCGGGGCCAGTCGAGCAGGGTGCCGTCCTGCTTGGGCGGCTCCGGCAGGGCGAGCAGCCGGGAGACGGCCCCGAGGCTCATCCCGACGTGGGCCACCAGGTCCCGGACGGTCCAGTCGCCGAGCCGGGTGGGCAGGGCGAGCTGTTCGGGGGTGAGGCCCGCGACAGCGGCGCGTACGTTCCCGAACTGGGCGAGCACCGCCGTGCGGATCTTGGCGGGGTCGTAGTTGCGGGTGCGCTTCTTGGCCGGTGGCATGGGGGCCAGCCTAGGTGCGGGCTGTGACAGTGGGGGGTGCCTCGAAGGTCTCCCCGTTCCGGGGCACGCCGATGCCCCGCCACCTGAAGGGCACGCCCCGGGCCGCGTCCGGGTCCGGGCCGTCCATCAGCTGGAAGTGCAGATGCGGCTCGGAGGAGTTGCCGGAGTTGCCGCAGCGGGCGAGCACCTGCCCGGCCCGTACCCGGTCGCCCTCGCGGACGGTGAGGGAGCCGCGATGGAGGTGGGCGTAGGCGGCGTAGGTGTGGTCGCCGAGGTCGAGGACGAGGTGGTTGCCGAGGATGCGGTGGACGCCCGCGACCTCTCGCACCATTCCTTCGGGAAGCATCAGGTACAGCAGCCCCGGCAGGGAGGTGCGGCTGAGGTGGTCGCGCTGCCGGGCTTCCGCCCGCACGACCGTGGCGTCGGCGACCGCCAGGACGGGGGCGCCGTAGGCCGGGTAGTCCTGCGGGCGGCGGGCGAGCGGCCACAGCCATCCGAAGGCCGGGCGGGCGCCCTGCCCGGGTTCGGCCAGGATGTCGATGGCGAAGGTCTGGCCGTAGCTGTGCACGCCGTGGCTGGGGGTGCGGTCGGCCGGGCTGTTCAGCGCGGACCAGCGGCCGGTGACGGGCGAGGCCACCTCGACGGGCTCACGGGCGGTGCGCGGCCGGTCCGGGGCGCCGCCCCACCGGTTGACCACGATGATGACGGCGTACGCCAGGACCGCCGGCGCGAAGTGCCCCCACCAGGGGACGGCCGACAGGCCGAAACCGAGGTCGGCGGCCATCAGGCCGAAGAAGACCAGCCACAGGACGCGGTAGGTCACCATGCCGAGCTTGCGTGCGGACATCCTGTCCCCCCGTTCCGCTATGGGCGGGTGGTCGTCAGCGCCGTCAGGAGCGGCACGACCCGCGCCGGCGGCACCTCGTGGCGGCCCCGGCCGGTGGTGTGCAGCCAGCCCGCGGTGGTGAGCTGGCGCAGGTGGTGGTAGATCTGGCCGGTCGTGCCGACCTCGTCCAGTTCGGCGAGTTCGGCGGCGGTGCGCCGGCCGCAGAGGATCTCGCGCAGCAGTCGGATCCGGACGGGGTGGCCGAGCGCGGCGAACGACTCGGCGGCCGTCGTCCACTCGTCCTCCAGCAGGTCCTGGGTGAGGGCGGTCATCTGCCAGGCGCACTCCTCGCCCGTCGGCAGGCGCACGGAGCCGGTGTAGAGGACACCGCCCTCGGGCGCCCCTGCCTCCGACAGCTGATGCTTCAGCCCGTTCAGGGCCCAGAAGTCGTTCCCGTCGATGCGGGGGCCGGTGGGCTGGGCGCCTTCCAGGGCGGCCAGGCGGCGTTCGAGGTCGGCTACGCGTTGTTCGAGATCCACGATTTCGATATTACGGAACTACGTAATTACGTGCAAGGGGCCGGGCCCGTCGGTGCGGGTACGGCGAAGCCCCCGCCCGGCGGACCGGGCGGGGGCTTCGGAGCGGTTGCCTACTTCAGCAGCGCCGGGATCGTGCCCTCGTGCGTCTCGCGCAGCTCGGACAGGGTGAGCGCGAACTCGCCCTGGACCTCCACGACGTCACCGTCCACGACACCGATGCGGGTGAGCGGGAGGCCCCGCGCACCGCACATGTCGTTGAAGCGGACCTCTTCGGAGCGCGGCACGGCCACGACGGCGCGGCCTGCCGACTCGGAGAAGAGGAAGGTGAAGGCGTCCAGACCGTCCGGGACGATCAGACGGGCGCCCTTACCGCCCAGCAGCGCCGACTCGACGACCGCCTGGATCAGACCGCCGTCGGACAGGTCGTGCGCGGAGTCGATCATGCCGTCTCGGGAGGCGGAGATCAGGATCTCCGCGAGCAGCCGCTCCCGCTCCAGGTCGACCTTGGGCGGCAGACCGCCGAGGTGGTCGTGCACGACCTGCGACCAGGCCGAGCCGCCGAACTCCTCACGGGTGTCGCCGAGGAGGTAGAGCAGCTGGCCCTCCTCCTGGAAGGCGACGGGCGTGCGGCGGGCCACGTCGTCGATGACGCCCAGGACCGCGACGACCGGGGTCGGGTGGATGGCCGCCTCGCCCGTCTGGTTGTAGAGCGAGACGTTGCCGCCGGTCACCGGGGTGCCGAGCTGAAGGCATCCGTCCGCCAGACCGCGCACGGCCTCCGCGAACTGCCACATCACCGCCGGGTCCTCGGGCGAGCCGAAGTTCAGGCAGTCGGAGACGGCGAGCGGCTTGGCACCGGTGGTGGCGACGTTGCGGTACGCCTCGGCCAGGGCCAGCTGGGCGCCGTGGTACGGGTCGAGCTTGGCGTACCGGCCGTTGCCGTCCGTGGCGATGGCCACGCCGAGGCCGGTCTCCTCGTCGATCCGGATCATGCCGGAGTCCTCGGGCTGGGCGAGGACGGTGTTGCCCTGCACGAAGTGGTCGTACTGGCTGGTGATCCAGGACTTGGAGGCCTGGTTCGGGGAGCCGACCAGCTTCAGGACCTGGTCCTTCAGCTCCTCGGAGGTCGCCGGCCGGGGCAGCTTGTTCGCGTCGTCGGCCTGCAGCTCGTCCTGCCAGGAGGGGCGGGCGTAGGGGCGCTCGTAGACCGGGCCCTCGTGCGCGACCGTGCGCGGGTCGACGTCGACGATCTTGCCGCCGTGCCAGTAGATCTCGAGGCGGTCGCCGTCGGTCACCTCACCGATGACGGTGGCGATGACGTCCCACTTCTCGCAGATCTCCAGGAAGCGGTCGACCTTCTCCGGCTCGACGACCGCGCACATGCGTTCCTGCGACTCGCTCATGAGGATTTCCTCGGGCGAGAGCGTGGAGTCGCGCAGGGGGACGTCGTCCAGGGTGACGCGCATGCCGCCGGAGCCGTTGGAGGCGAGCTCCGAGGTGGCGCAGGACAGGCCCGCCGCGCCGAGGTCCTGGATGCCGACGACCAGCTTCTCGGCGAAGGCCTCCAGGGTGCACTCGATGAGGAGCTTCTCCTGGAAGGGGTCGCCGACCTGGACGGCCGGGCGCTTCGACGGCTTGGCGTCGTCGAAGGTCTCGGAGGCCAGGATCGAGGCGCCGCCGATGCCGTCGCCGCCGGTCCGGGCCCCGTACAGGATGACCTTGTTGCCGGCGCCGGACGCCTTCGCGAGGTGGATGTCCTCGTGCCGCATGACGCCGATGGCGCCGGCGTTGACCAGCGGGTTGCCCTGGTAGCAGGCGTCGAAGACGACCTCGCCGCCGATGTTGGGCAGGCCCAGGCAGTTGCCGTAGCCACCGATGCCCGCGACGACACCCGGCAGGACGCGCTTGGTGTCGGGGTGGTCGGCGGCGCCGAAGCGCAGCGGGTCGACCACGGCGACGGGCCGGGCACCCATGGCGATGATGTCGCGCACGATGCCGCCGACACCGGTGGCCGCGCCCTGGTAGGGCTCGACGTACGACGGGTGGTTGTGCGACTCGACCTTGAAGGTGACCGCGTAGCCCTGGCCGACGTCCACGACGCCGGCGTTCTCGCCGATGCCGACGAGCATCGCGTCGGACTCGGGGGCCTTCTCCCCGAACTGGCGCAGGTGCACCTTGCTGCTCTTGTAGGAGCAGTGCTCCGACCACATCACCGAGTACATGGCCAGCTCCGCGCCGGTGGGGCGGCGGCCGAGGATCTCGACGACCCTCTCGTACTCGTCCTTCTTCAGGCCCAGCTCGGCCCAGGGCAGCTCGACGTCGGGGGTCGCGGCCGCGTGCTCGACCGTGTCCAGAGGCGTCCGGCTCATGCGTTGACCAGCTTCTTGAGGATCGAGGTGAAGAACGGGAGGCCGTCGGTACGACCCGTACCGATCAGCGGCTCCACGGCGTGCTCCGGGTGCGGCATGAGGCCGACCACGTTTCCGGCCTCGTTGCTGACGCCGGCGATGTCCCGCTGCGAGCCGTTGGGGTTGAAGTCCACGTAGCGGAAGGCGACGCGGCCCTCGGCGTCCAGCTTGTCGAGCGTGTACGCGTCGGCGACGTACTGCCCGTCGTTGTTCTTCAGCGGGATGTGGATCTCCTGGCCGGCCGTGTAGTCGGTGGTCCAGGCGGTCTCGGCG
The DNA here is from genome assembly GCF_014205055.1 of Streptomyces luteogriseus. NCBI lineage: Bacteria > Bacillati > Actinomycetota > Actinomycetes > Kitasatosporales > Streptomycetaceae > Streptomyces > Streptomyces luteogriseus. The sequence continues at coordinate 4,517,948 of NZ_JACHMS010000001.1, read as the reverse complement.
TTCTCCACCCGCAGCTTCTGGTCGCGGCAGATGAAGTGCAGGTGGTCGTTGCGCAGCATCGTGCCGGGCAGCAGGTGGGCCTCGGTGAGGATCTGGAAGCCGTTGCAGATGCCGAGCACCGGCAGTCCGGCCTTCGCCTGCTCCAGCAGGGGCTCCATCACCGGCGAGAAACGGGCGATGGCCCCGGCGCGCAGGTAATCGCCGTAGGAGAAACCACCGCACAGCACCACGGCGTCGACCTGCTTGAGGTCTTTGTCCTTGTGCCACAGGGCGACCGGCTCGGCGCCCGCGACGCGGATCGCGCGCTGTGTGTCACGGTCGTCCAGACTGCCGGGGAAAGTGACGACGCCAATACGAGCGGTCACTTCGCGGCCTCCGCGACTTCCTCGACCCGGATCGTGAAGTCCTCGATCACGGTGTTCGCGAGGAAGGACTCCGCAAGATCATGAATGCGGGCGAGGGCGGCCTCGTCGACCGGCCCGTCAACTTCCAGTTCGAAACGCTTTCCCTGACGGACGTCCGAGATCCCCTGGAAACCCAGCCGCGGCAGTGCGCGCTGCACCGCCTGGCCCTGGGGGTCGAGGATCTCCGGCTTGAGCATGACGTCGACTACGACGCGTGCCACTGGCACTCCCGGTGTGTGGTGCTGAGCAGGTCCCTTCAGACTACCCGCACAAAATTTCTACGCGCGTTGACTTGTAGGAAACTACGTGACCGTCATCACGATCCGGCATCGACGGACCCACACACGAAATTTTCGGGAAAGATCCCGGATCGACACCCGGGATCTATTGCGCCCGCCCGTCTCCCGACACCACCCTTCCAATGAAGTCGCTGCGCTCCCTCTTGCTTTTGGACACGCAGAAGGATTTAGTCGGGCTTCACAATGTATTGCCGGGCACTGTACAAATGAATTGGCATAGTGCCGCATGAAGGGACCGATATTCGTGGCGCAGAAGGTCGTGGTCACTCTCTTTGACGACATCGACGGCTCGGAAGCGACGGAAACGATCGCCTTCGGACTGGACGGCAAGTCGTACGAGATCGACCTGAGCGAAGTCAACGCCGGAGAACTGCGGAAGGCGCTCGCGCCCTACGTGGAAGCCGGCCGCAAGCGGTCCCGCTCGGGCAAGGCCTACCGGCAGACGGAGGTCGCCCCCGACCCGTCGGCCGTGCGCGCCTGGGCCCAGGCCAACAAGATGGAGGTCCCCGCGCGCGGGCGCATCCCCAAGAAGGTCTACGAGGCGTTCACCGCCGCGCAGTGACGGCCCGTCGGGCCCGGACGGTGCCCGGCCACCCGCCCCTCGCGGCAACCGACTTGCGCAGCACCCCGGCTGATCAGCTAGAGTCTGGAGCACGCCGAGGGGCGAGGCCGAAAGGCCCAGCTCACGGAAACATGCGGGTGTAGTTCAGTAGTAGAACATCCCCCTTCCAGGGGGAAGGCGCAGTGTGCGATTCCTGTCACCCGCTCTGCATCGCCGTACCGGCCACTGTTGTGGATCAGGTAGGCTGGTGCCCGCACCGGTCAGTGAAAGCTGATCGGGAGCACATGCGGACGTAGCTCAGTTGGTAGAGCGCAACCTTGCCAAGGTTGAGGTCGCGAGTTCGAACCTCGTCGTCCGCTCGGGAAAGAAGCCCCGGTCCTTCAGGACCGGGGCTTCTTCGTGCGCTGCTCCCCGCTTCTGACATTTGTCATGCCGAGTGATGACAGCGCGCACTGCTTGCGGACCCGTACGGCCGGGACGCTTGGAGCATGGAAACCAACGGACACGAACACGTGATTGAGGTCACTGACCTGCGACGTGTGTACGGGGGCGGGTTCGAGGCGGTACGCGGCATCAGCTTTTCCGTCCGGCGCGGGGAGATCTTCGCGCTGCTCGGCACCAACGGCGCGGGCAAGACCTCGACCGTCGAACTCCTGGAGGGACTCGCACAGCCGGCCGGCGGACGGGTACGGGTCCTCGGGCACGATCCCTACACCGACCGGGCCGCCGTACGGCCCCGCACCGGCGTGATGCTCCAGGAAGGCGGCTTCCCCTCCGAGCTCACCGTCGCCGAGACCGCCCGGATGTGGGCGGGATGCGTGAGCGGGGCCCGGCCCCCGGCGGAGGTACTGGCGCTGGTCGGTCTGGAAGCGAAGGCCGGCACCCGGGTCAAGCAGCTGTCCGGCGGCCAGCGGCGCCGCCTCGACCTGGCCCTCGCCCTGCTCGGTGACCCCGAGGTGCTCTTCCTCGACGAGCCCTCCACCGGGCTGGACGCCGAAGGCCGCCGGGCCACCTGGGAGTTGGTGAGCGCGCTGCGCGACGGCGGCACCACCGTGCTGCTGACCACGCACTACCTGGAAGAGGCCGAGAACCTCGCCGACCGGCTCGCGATCATGCACGAAGGCCGCATCGCCACCACCGGCACCCCGGCCGAGGTGACCGCCGCCGAGCCGTCACGGATCTCCTTCGAGCTGCCCGACGGCTACTTCGTCGGCGACCTGCCGCCGCTCGGCGAACTGGGCGTGACCGGCCACGAGGCCGACGGCCGGGCCGTCCGGCTGCGCACCCATGAACTGCAGCGGACGGCCACCGGCCTGCTGATGTGGGCCGCGCAGGCCCGGGTCGAGCTGCGCCGCCTGGACGTGCGCTCGGCCTCCCTGGAGGAGGCGTTCCTCGGGATCGCCAAGGACGCTTCCACGCAGCAGGCCGTGAGCATGACGACGAAGGAGTACGCGGCATGAGCGCCACGCACACGACGCCCCGCCCGACCGCGGCGGCGACGACGACCCCGCTGAGCCGGATGACCTCCCTGGCCCGGGCCGAACTGACCCTGCTCGGGCGGACCCGGGGCGCGCTCTTCGCGGCGCTGTTCGTGCCGCTGGTGATGCCGGTCAGCGTGCGGGCGGCGTCCGAGGACATGGACCTCGCCGGGGCGGGACTGAGCACCGGCACCCTGGTGCTGCCCGCCGCGGTCGGCTTCTCCCTGCTGTTCGCCGTCTACTCCGTGCTCGTCGGCGCGTTCGTCGTGCGGCGTGAGGAGCTCGTGCTCAAGCGGCTGCGCACCGGCGAGCTGCGGGACGTCGAGATCCTGGCCGGCACGTCACTGCCGGCGGTCCTCACCGGGCTCGCGCAGTGCCTGCTGCTGGTGGTGGGGTGTGCCGTGCTGATGGACCTGTCCGCGCCGTCGGCGCCGCATCTGGTCGTCCTGGGGCTGTTGTTGGGGCTCGTGATGAGCGCCGCCCTCGCCGCGGCCACCGCGAGTTTCACCCGGACCGGCGAGAGCGCCCAGGTCACGCCCATGCCGCTGCTGATGGTCTCGATGATCGGCTCCGGCATGTTCGCACCGCTGGAACTGTTCCCGGACCGGGTGGCCTCCGTCCTCGAACTGCTGCCGCTGACGCCCGTCGTCACGCTGGTGCGCGGCGGCTGGACCGGGGACCTCTCCGCGTACGAGGCGCTGGGCGCTCTCGCGACCGCCATGGCCTGGATCCTCATCGCGGTGTTTGCTGTACGGCGGTGGTTCCGCTGGGAACCGCGGCGTTGACCGAAGGGGAGTGACGGGGCGCATGCGCACGCCGGGCGGCTGGTGGCGGCACAAGACCACGCCGGAGAAGGTCGAGACGTACACGCGGTGGTCGTTCCACTTCTTCGCGGTGATGGAGTTCTTCTCGGTCGGGTTCACGTCCGTGGCCCCGCTCGGGCTACGGCTGGGCAGTGCAGCCATGCTGGTGGTGGCCGTGCACGCCGGCCTCTGCTTCGTGACCGTGTCCCGGTCGATCGACTGGACCCGGGGCCGCAGGCCCCAGCCCACCGGACTGCTGTGGACGCTGGCCGCCGTCACCGCCGCGATCGCCGCCGCCGCGCTCGGACTCGCCGAGCACGGGCCCGACCGCGAGGGCGTCGCCACCGCCGCCGGTGGCGTCTTCGGAGTGATCCTGATCTTCGGCCCCGGCATCATCGCGCTCGGCGTCCGCTCCCGGCGGCGCGCGTTCGGCATCGCGGGCGGCTTCGCGGCGGGCACCTGGGCCGTGACGTCCGCGCTCGGCGCCCCCGCACTCACGGCCCTCTTCACGTCGCTGATCGTGCTCATCGGCAGCGTGTTCATCGCCTTCACCGCCGTCTTCTCGGTGTGGCTGCTCAACGCCGTCTACGAGCTCGACGAGGCCCGCGAGACCCGGGCCCGGCTCGCCGTCGCCGAGGAACGGCTGAGGTTCGGGCGGGATCTCCACGACGTCATGGGGCGCAACCTCGCGGTGATCGCCCTGAAGAGCGAGCTGGCCGTGCAGCTGGCCCAGCGGGGACGGCCCGAGGCCGTGACGCAGATGGTCGAGGTGCAGCGGCTCGCACAGGAGTCGCAGCGGGAGGTACGGGAGGTCGTGCGCGGCTACCGGGAGGCCGACCTCGGCTCGGAACTCGCCGGGGCGCAAGGGGTGCTGGCGGCAGCCGGAATCGCCTGCACGGTCGGCGGGGCGACGGCGGCAGGGCTGCCTGCGCCGGTGCAGTCCGCCCTGGGGTGGGTGGTGCGGGAGGCCGCGACGAACGTTCTGCGGCACGGGGACGCGCGGAGCTGTGTGGTGCGACTGCAGGTACTGGAGGGGCGGGTGGTGTTGTCCGTGGAGAACGACGGGGTGAGCGAGGCGGGGCCGGAGTCCATGAGCGAGCCGTCCGGCTCGGGGCTCGCCGGGCTGCGGGAACGGCTGGCGGAGATCGACGGGACGCTGGAGGCCGGGCCCGTGGGGCAGGGGCTGTTCCGGCTGACGGCGGAGGTTCCGCTGCCGTCGCGGTCCGGCCCCACCGGCCCCACCGGCGCCGTCCCGGCCGCCGTCGCCGCGCACGCTGTGAGTGAGGTCATGCCGTGACCGCCGTGGAACCCGTGCGACTGCTGCTCGCCGACGACGAACACCTCATCCGGGGGGCGCTCGCCGCGCTGCTGTCGCTGGAGGACGACCTCGTCGTCGTCGCCGAGGCGGCCACCGGGCCCGAGGCGCTGGCGATGGCCCGGGCGCACAAACCCGATGTCGCCGTGCTGGATCTCCAGATGCCCGGCGCCGACGGTGTGAAGGTCGCCACATCCCTGCGGACCGGACTGCCCGGCTGCAAGGTGCTCATCGTGACCAGCCACGGACGGCCCGGGCATCTCAAGCGGGCGCTGGCGGCCGGGGTGCGCGGGTTCGTGCCGAAGACCGTGAGCGCACAGCGGCTCGCGGAGCTCATCCGGACGGTGCACGCCGGGAACCGCTACGTCGACCCGGAGTTGGCCGCCGACGCGATCGCCGCCGGGGACTCGCCGCTGACCGCCCGGGAGGCCGAGGTCCTGGAACTCGCCGCCGACGGTGCGCCCGTCGCGGAGATCGCCGAGCGGGCCGCGCTGTCGCAGGGAACCGTACGGAACTATCTGTCGTCGGCCGTCTCGAAGCTCGGGGCGGAGAACCGTCATGCGGCGGTACGGCTCGCGCGGGAGCGAGGTTGGGTATAGTGGTTCTCGCGCCACGGCGCATGCGAACGTAGCTCAGTTGGTAGAGCGCAACCTTGCCAAGGTTGAGGTCGCGAGTTCGAACCTCGTCGTTCGCTCCATCGAAGAAGCCCCCCGGTTCCGCCGGGGGGCTTCTTCGTGTCCTACGACCAGCTGGTGCCCGTCAGGCGCTCGTACGCCTCCACGTACTTGGCGCGAGTGGCGTCGACGACCTGCTGGGGCAGGGCGGGCGGCGGCTGCTCGCTCTTGCGGTCCCAGCCGGACTCCGCCGAGGTCAGCCAGTCCCGGACGAACTGCTTGTCGTACGAAGGCTGCGCACGGCCCGGCTGCCACTGGTCGGCCGGCCAGAAGCGGGAGGAGTCCGCGGTGAGGACCTCGTCGGCCAGGACCAGCTCGTCGCCGTCGAAACCGAACTCGAACTTCGTGTCCGCGAGGATGATGCCCCGCTCCCGGGCGATGTCCCGGCCCCGGGCGTAGACGGCGAGGGTCGCCTGGCGCAGCCGGGCCGCGGTGTCCGCGCCGACCTGTCGGGCGACCTCCTCGTAGGAGACGTTCTCGTCGTGCTCGCCGACGGCGGCCTTGGTGGCCGGGGTGAAGATCGGGCCGGGCAGTTCACTGCCGTCGGTCAGGCCCTCCGGCAGGGCGAGACCGCAGACGGTGCGGGTCTCGTTGTACTCGGCGAGCCCCGAGCCGGTGAGATAGCCGCGGGCCACGCACTCGACCGGGACCATCTGCAGGGACTTGCAGATCAGCGTGCGGCCCGCCCAGTCGGCGGGGGCGCCGGCGGGCAGTTCCGTGCTCAGCACGTGGTTCGGGACCAGGTCGGAGAGCCGGTCGAACCACCACAGGGACAGCTGCGTGAGGATCCGGCCCTTGTCGGGGATCTCGGTCGGCAGCACCCAGTCGTAGGCGGACATGCGGTCACTGGCGACCATCACGAGGTCGCCCGTCTCGTTCCGGTACAGCTCGCGCACCTTGCCGGTGTGCAGATGCACCAGGCCCGGAACCTGGATCGGCTCGGGCTTTTCGACGAATCCGGACACGGTTCCTCCCCGTAATTCTGTCCAAGTGGCTCGATTCTCCCGTATCCGAGCCTGATCACGGACAGGGGGTCAGTCGCGTTTGCAGATGCGGTCCAGGAGATTGGCCGTGGCCCGCTGGACACGACTGTCGACGTGGCCGGGGCGGTCCAGCGCCGGTGACCAGGCGAACGTTCCTGCTGCGAAGACCCAGGCGCCGGAGGGAGCGCGGTAGAGGGACGTCTCCTGGTGGCGCAGGACGCCCGCCTTGTCGGTGTACGGGGAGTGGGCGAGCAGCATGCGCTCCTCGTGCTCGGGCAGCGGGGTGCGCGGGAAGTAGCGGTCGGCCTCGCCCGCCACCAGGTTCTCGATCCTGTCGCCCTCGTGTGCCCCGGTCGCCTCCCACAGCCAGTGCCCGGCGTTGCGCACGATCAGCGGGTGCGGCTCGGGGACGGGCCCGGCGTACTGGATGCCCAGGAGCTGCTGCTCCGCCCGGTCGATCTCCCGCCACAGCACCGGCTTGCCCGGGCCTCGGCGCTTGCGGCAGGTCAGCAGCCGGTCGGGGACGCCGGACGGGGAGGGGCCAAGCTCCACTTGCCAGTACATGGAGTTGGCGGAGAGGAAGACCAGCGAGGTGCCGGCGTCGCGGGCACGCTCCACCGTGGCGCGCATGGCGGCCGACCAGTACTCGTCGTGGCCCGGGAAGACCAGGCCGCGGTAGCGCGTGGGGTCGACACGGCCCGCGTGCAGGTCGCTCGCGTCGGCGTAGGCGACGTCGTAGCCGTAGCGCTCGGCCCAGCGGATGAAGTCGTAGGCGTGGCCGACGTGCAGGGGCAGGCCCGCGCCCGCGTACGGGCGGTCGAAGGAGACCGTGGTGGCGGCCTCGGACTCGCCGAGCAGCCGGCCCTCCTCGTCCCAGGCGTGGTAGAGGCTGGCGCCGGTGCGGCCGTCCTCCGGGTAGAGGTTGTACGCCTGCCAGGTGATGTCGGGCAGCACGAGCAGCAGGTCGGCGGGCTGGTCGTGGCGGACGGTGAAGGGGACGTGGGAGCGGTAGCCGTCGGCGGTGGTGAGGACGGCGACGTACGCGCCGATGTTCCAGTACGAGGGGACCTGGAGGCGCCAGGACAGCCACCAGTGGTGGCAGGAGACCGTACGGTCCGCGGTGAGCGGGGCGGGCTGGACGATGCCGGACAGCCGCGGGCTGGTGGTGATCTTCGCGGCGCCGTCACCCCCGTAGTGGCCGATGCGGTAGATGTCGACGGCGAACTGCTGCGGCGGGTCGACGGTGATGTGGAAGTCGATGGCCTCGCCGGGGGCGACCGCGCCGGTCGAGGTGAAGCCCTTGATCTGGCGGTTGACGTCGTCGGCCGCGCGAGGGCCGCCCGAGCGGCTGCCCTGCTTCGGCGGGTGCGACGCGTCCTGGTCCACGTACCAGGGGACGACCTGGCCCGAGTCGTCGAAGTACGTCACGTTGCCGCGCAGCCACGGAACGGGGCCCTGCCCGAAGGGATCCGTCACGGCGTGCGCCAGCGCTCCCGACTCCCAGCGGCGGATCTGCTCCGAGCCCATGGTTGCTTCCCCTCCCCTGTGCCCCCGTGGTGGTGCATGCCGGTGTGGTGCGTGCGGTGCTTGTGGTGCTCCGCGGTGCTCTGCGGTGCTTGGGGCGTTCCGCGGTCCGTGCGACGCCGGCGTGCCTATGTGCCTGTCGTATGTCGCAAGCCCTTGCCATGCACGCGAACGGTCCAAGCACATCACATAAAGCGCGCACTTCGTCACTGTTCGTTTTGAATTGGCCAGAACCGGAAGCTCGCGCTCCGGTGTTCAGCCGAGGCGGACCGGCTTCTCCGGGCGTATGCCGAGCTGGGACAGCCAGACCCGCAGGGGCGTTGCGTCGCCGTCCTCGATGAGGGTGAGGACCTTGGGCGCCAGGTCGGCCGTGCGCTCACCGTCGATCAGGAGGGTCGGGCCGTCCAGCCAGTCCAGGCCCGGGGTCGCACCGGCGGTGTCCATCGCGGCGCAGCAGACCATCGCGGTGAGGTGGTCGGCGAGCAGCTCCCTGGCCGTGCGCGGCGGCTGGAGGGGGAAGAGGGGGAGGGCCCGGTCGTCCCAGAGGGCGGCGGGGTCGGGGGCCGGGGAGGCGGGTGACGGGGCCGCGGGGGAGGGGGCGGCCTCCTCACGGGCCAGTTCGGCGCTGAGGCGGGCGGCGAGGGTGGCGCTGGGGGCCGTCGTACCGGCGAGGTCCTCGTCGTCGAGGGGGTCCGGCCTGCCGGGGGGCGGACCGGCGGTTTCGGACCGGGCGATGTCCGGCCCCGAGCCGATGGAGCCCGCTGCGGGACCGGTCGCTCCGGCATTCCCGGCCGTCCACGCGGGGCCCGGGTCCGTGAGGTGGTCGAGGACGCGGGACAGGGTCGGGGCGACGGTGGCGGGAGCCGTGGGGCCGGTGGTGGGGCGGACACCCATCGCGTCCAGGACGCGGTGCAGGCGGGCCGCGTCGAGACGCCACTTGCGGTCCACGACCTCGTCCGGGTACTCGCTCCAGTCCACCGGTGACCAGTCGGGGCCGGGACCGGCGGGGCCGCCGTGGAAGAGGCGGGCGGCGAGGAGGGAGGCGGCCTCGTCGACCGTGCCCGGCTCCTCCAGAAGATCGCAGGCGGGCCGCTCGCCGAGCCGGGACGCGAATCCCTCGGCCAGGCGGTCGCGCCGGGACAGCTCCGTGAGCGCCGCGACCACACCGGCGTCCAGCCGGGACGGCCAGCGACCCATCCGCCAGGCGGGCAGCGCGACCCGGGTCAGCAGCCGGTCCCAGCCCGCGTACGCCAGGCCCACCTGCTCCTGGGCGACGATCCGCAGCCCGTAATCCACAGCCTGTGCACGCTCCGCGGCCGCGGCCGCCACGCCCCTCTCCAACTCGGCGGCATGGACCCGGCAGCTGCGCAGCAGAAGCCGGGCGACCCACCCGACCCCGGCGAGCACCGCCCGCGACACCGGGTCACGCCGGGGCTCCGAAGCCACGGCCACAGCGGCGTCCAGGCCCCGGACGAAACGCCGGGCCGCGGCTATGTCCGGGTGAGCCGAGGGGCCCGTACCGGCGATGACGGGGGCGAGGACCGCGCGCAGCTCGCCGACCCGCATCCACCACAGGAACGGGGAGCCGATGACGAGGACCGGCGCGGCCGGGTGCCGGCGGGCCTGCTTGCCCGCTCCCGCGATGTCGTGGTGCTCCTCGGCCGGGGGCGGTGCGTGGGCCGGGTGGGTGCGGTCCTCCAGCCAGCTGTCGCAGTCCGGGGTGAGCGCTATCGCGGAGGGCGCGGGGACGTCGAGGCGGTCGGCGAGGTCGCGGACCATCCGGTACAGGTCGGGAGCCGCCTCCTCGGTGACCGCGACGGTCGGGCTCATGGCGGGCCGGGCCCGGGCGACGACCAGGGCGATCCCGGCGGCGGCCAGCAGCACGAGGACCGCGAACGGCGTCATGACCCAGCGGGCCGCGTCCCAGACGGGGCCTTCGAGGCGGTCGCCGACGGCGCCCGCGAGCAGGATCACGGCGACGGCGGCCGGCAGCAGGGCGACGGCCAGGGCACGGCTGCGGATGCGCAGCACGGCCAGTGCCCGTGCCCGCGCGGCCTGCGCGCCTGCCTCCACACCCATTCCGGTCACGACCGACCTCACCCCCTCCCCGTAGATCCGACGCTGCCCTTGCTCACTCCCCCACTGTGGCACCCGTCACTGACATCGCAATGCCGGTGGGCCAAGTGCCGGAACGCTTGCGCCGCACCCTAGTTGGGGCTCCGCCCCCCGTCAGCAGGAAAAGGCATCGGTCACTCGATGGAATGGCTTTGGGGAGAGGTGGATGACGGAAAACGAGCGCCAGGCCCCCGTCTCTCCCATACTTCAGGCCCCGGATCCTGAGACGGATCCGGGGCCTGAGGGGTTCATCCGCGGCGGGGGCGTTTTCCAACCGCAGGAGGGGGTCTACGCGGGAGCGGGCCTACGGGGGGAGGAGCCCTACGCGGGAGGAGCCCTACGCAGGAGGAGCCCTACGCAGGAGGAGCCCTACGCAGGAGGAGCCCTACGCGCCTGCCGCCTTCGCGGCGATGTCCGTGCGGTGCTGGGAGCCGTCGAGGCGGATGCGGCCGACGGCCGTGTAGGCGCGGTCGCGGGCCTCGGCGAGGTCCTTGCCGGTGGCCGTCACGGACAGGACGCGGCCGCCCGCGCTGACCACGGCGTCGCCCTCCTGCCGGGTGCCGGCGTGCAGCACGTACGCGTGCGGGGCGTCTTGGTCCGCGACCTCGTCGAGTCCGCCGATCGGGTCGCCGGTGCGCGGGGTGCCGGGGTAGTTGTGCGAGGCGACGACCACGGTCACGGCCGCGTCGTCGCTCCAGCGCAGCGGCTCCAGGTGGGCGAGGTTGCCGGTGGCGGCGGCCATCAGCAGGCCGGCCAGGGGCGTCTTCAGCCGGGCCAGCACGACCTGGGTCTCGGGGTCGCCGAACCGGGCGTTGAACTCGATCACGCGGACGCCGCGGGAGGTGATCGCGAGACCGGCGTAGAGCAGGCCGGAGAACGGCGTGCCGCGCCGCTGCATCTCGTCCACGGTCGGCTGCAGCACGGTCTGCAGCACCTCGTCGACCAGCTTCGGGTCGGCCCACGGCAGCGGGGAGTACGCGCCCATGCCGCCGGTGTTGGGGCCCTCGTCGCCGTCCAGGGCGCGCTTGAAGTCCTGGGCGGGCTGGAGGGGGACGACCGTCTCGCCGTCGGTGACGGCGAACAGGGAGACCTCGGGCCCGTCGAGGTACTCCTCGATGACCACGCGCTCGCAGGCCGCCGCGTGAGCCCGGGCCGCTTCGATGTCGTCGGTGACGACGACGCCCTTGCCGGCGGCGAGTCCGTCGTCCTTCACGACGTACGGAGCGCCGAAGGCGTCGAGGGCCGCGTCGGCCTCTTCGGGTGTCGTGCAGACGTACGACCGGGCGGTGGGCACCTCGGCCGCCGCCATGACGTCCTTAGCGAAGGCCTTGGAGCCCTCGAGCTGCGCCGCCCGGCCGGACGGGCCGAAGACCGGGATGCCCGCGTCGCGCACGGCGTCGGCGACACCGGCGACCAGCGGGGCCTCCGGGCCGACCACCACGAGCTCCGCGCCGAGGCGGGTGGCCAGCTCGGTGACCGCGGCGCCGTCGGAGGCGTCGACCTGGTGCAGCTCGGCGACCTCGGCGATGCCGGCGTTGCCGGGGGCGCAGTGCAGCGCGGTGACATCGGGGTCGTGGGACAGGGAGTGGCACAGGGCGTGTTCGCGGGCGCCGCTGCCGATGACGAGGACCTTCACGGGGGTCAGCCTAACGGGAGACGCCGGGTTCCCCTTGTGCGGGCTTCCGAAGGGAGGGGGAATCCGGAGCTGGATGTTCCTCCAAGACGACCCCGGGTTCGCCGGGCCGCACGCGCGAGGCCGGGCTATTCGTTCGTGAACTCCTCGACCACCGTGGCCCCCAGCTCCCGGACGATCAGCTCCTGGCCGGAGAGGGCCGACTCGTCGAGGTCGGGGTCGTCGTCCTCCGGGATGTCCTCCTCGGCCGAGACATGGCGGGGCTGCGGGGCGGAGGGCTGGGGGACGGAAGCGGCCGGTGCCGGGGTGGAGGCGGGGGCGGAGCTGCTCGACTGCTGGGTGGAGGCGGCCGGGGGTGCCGACTGGGGCGGGGCGGGACGCTGGGCCGTGGCCGTACCGCCGCCCGCGTTGTATCCGCCGCCACCGCCGGCGTTGTATCCGCCGCCACCGCCGGCGCTGTGGCCGCCGCCGAACCCGGAGGGGCCGCCCGGTGCCGGGGGCGCGGAGCCGCCCGAGGGGTCGACGATCGCCTCGATCTTCCACTGCACGTTGAACTGCTCGCCCAGCGCCTGCCGCAGCACGTCCTCGCTGCCGCTGCTCAGGAAGTTGTCCCGTGCGCCCGCGTTCACGAAGCCGAGCTGGAGAGTCGTGCCGTCGAAGCCGGCCACCTGGGCGTTCTGGCTGAGCAGGATCCAGGTGAAACGCCGGCGGTTCTTGACCGCCTCCAGGATGTTCGGCCAGAGCATGCGGGGGTCGAGACCGCCGCCGCCCGACGCCGCGGGGGCAGGGGCCGGGGCGGCGACCGGCGCCGGGGGCTGGGCCGTCGGTGGGGTGCTGGGGGCGGGGGTGCTCGCCGGCGGGGTGTGTGCCGGTGGGGTGTTCGAGGCCGGCGCGCCCGGGGCGGCCGTGGGCCAGCCGCCCGGGCGACGGCCGCCGCTGCCGGCGGAGGCGGCGGTGGGCCAGGCGCCCGGGGCGGGCGCGACCGGGGACGGCTGCGGCTGTCCACCCGGGGCAGGGGTGGAGGCGGCCGGGGCCTCGTCGGGGGCGCGGGGCCCTTCAGGGGCGCCGGGTCCGGGCTGCGAGCCGGAAGCGGGGGCGTGAGCCGGGGGCGCGGCCGGTGCCGTCGGCGCCGCGCCGTGGCCCGGTGCCGACTGCGGGGCGCTCTGGCCTGGCGCGGGCTGCGGCGCACCCTGGCCCGCCGCCGGAGAGCCGGAATCGGGCGCGGTCGGCGTGGGGCCGACGCCACCGGTGCCGGGCGCAGCACCGCCATTGCCCGGTGCTCCTGCTCCTGTTCCTGCTCCCGCTCCGGACGCACGGACGGCAGCGCGGGCCGCGGCCGGGCCACCGCCCGGTGGCACCGCACCGCCGGCACCCGCCTGGACCGGAGCGGCAGCCGCTCCCCCATGGCCTTCCGGCCCGGGTACGTATCCCGCGGCGGGCATGCCGGCGGGGCCCGCGGAGTAGTTCACGCCGCGCTCGATCCGGTCGAGGCGGGCCATCACGGACCGCTCGTCGCCGTAGGCGGCGGGGAGCAGGACGCGGGCGCAGATCAGTTCGAGCTGGAGACGGGGCGAGTGGGCGCCGCGCATCTCGGTCAGGCCCCCGTTGACGAGGTCGGCGGCGCGGCTCAGCTCGGCGGGACCGAAGGTGCCGGCCTGGGCCTGCATGCGCTCGATCACATCGGCGGGGGCATCGATGAGCCCCTTCTCCGCCGCGTCCGGGACGGCGGCGAGGATCACCAGGTCGCGCAGCCGCTCCAGGAGGTCGGCGACGAAACGACGGGGGTCGTTGCCGCCCTCGATCACGCGGTCGACGACCTCGAAGGCCGCGGCTCCGTCGCCGGTGGCGAAGGCCTCGACGACCGAGTCGAGGAGGGAACCGTCGGTGTATCCGAGCAGGGCGGTGGCCATGGCGTACGTCACACCGTCCGCCGCGGCGCCGGCGAGGAGCTGGTCCATCACGGACATGGAGTCACGCACGGACCCGCCGCCCGCGCGCACGACGAGCGGGAGCACGCCCTCCGCGACGGGGATGGCCTCCTTCTCGCAGACCTGGCCGAGGTACTCCCGGAGGGTGCCTGGGGGCACGAGCCGGAAGGGGTAGTGGTGCGTCCGGGACCGGATCGTCCCGATGACCTTCTCGGGCTCGGTGGTCGCGAAGATGAACTTGAGATGCTCGGGCGGCTCCTCGACGACCTTCAGCAGCGCGTTGAAGCCGGCCGACGTGACCATGTGGGCCTCGTCGATGATGTAGATCTTGTACCGGCTGCGGGCGGGCCCGAAGAAGGCCTTCTCGCGCAGGTCACGGGCGTCGTCCACGCCTCCGTGGGAGGCGGCGTCGATCTCGATGACGTCGATGGATCCGGGGCCGTTGCGCGCGAGGTCCTGGCAGGACTGGCACTCCCCGCAGGGGGTCGGCGTGGGCCCCTGCTCGCAGTTCAGGCAGCGCGCCAGAATGCGGGCGCTGGTCGTCTTGCCGCAGCCGCGCGGCCCGCTGAACAGGTACGCGTGGTTGACCCGGTTGTTCCGCAGCGCCTGCTGCAGCGGGTCGGTGACATGCTCCTGCCCGATGACCTCGGCGAAGGTCTCGGGGCGGTAGCGGCGGTACAGAGCGAGAGACGACACGCATACGAGGTTATAGGCGCCCACTGACATCGGAACCCGGCGAGGAGATCCGGTCCGGGAACGCAGACGCCCCCCACGCACCCGCCAGAGCCGACCTACCCTTGCTGCCTTCCGGCCCTGGGGGAGTTCAGTCAGATAGCGCCGCGTGAGGGGCTGCGCCAAGGCTACCTGATGTCGGAGGCGGGAACGAGTTCGCGAGCACTCCTCAACGTCTTGTATTGTTTGCGGCGGAGGATTCGCCTAGAGGCCTAGGGCGCACGCTTGGAAAGCGTGTTGGGGGCAACCCCTCACGAGTTCGAATCTCGTATCCTCCGCCGGATCAGAGGGCCGGACCGCGAAAGTGGTCCGGCCCTCTGGCGTTTCCCGTTCAGGGGGACTTCGCGGCCGTCCGCTTCGCGCTCCTGGCCTTGCCGGTTGCCGTGGCGCTTCGGGGCGCCGCGGTGGGGCTGTTCTTCCGCTCGGGCTTCTCCGCCGGTGCCTCGGTCCGAGACCGTGTCGCCCGCGTCGGTGCGGTCGTCCACTTCAGTTCGATCTCCAGCTCGATCTCCCCATCGCCGATCTCGACCTCCAGCTCGCTGTGCAGGTCGTCGGGGATGCGCAGCCCCAGCGTTCCGAGGCCGAATTCCAGCTCGGCGTCCCCACCCTCCCTCAGCGCGTCTGCGAGTGCCGTGAGCTGGTCGGCGGCTTCCTGGCGTGACAGCGAACGCTTCTGCTCGAACGTGAGGTCCTTCATGAGTGCCCTCCGATGCGGCAACGGCACAAAAGAGTGGATAAGGCCATTTTGGCGCGATGTGGAGGTTGGGACATCCTCATGCGGCCCGCGGGGAGAGACGTACTTTCACGCCCTCGTACTCCGACTCCCACGGCATACCGCTTTCCAGGGTCCGACGCCCCTCGTCGAGCATCGTCTCGCGCACCCGCAGCGCCGAGTCCTTGAGCCTCCGCCACTGCCACTCGGTGTCGAAGGCGCGCCTGGAGCGTTCCGTCGAGTCGACCAGCCACCTGGCGGCCTCGTCCACGCCTTCCACGGACTGCGAGGCCGTGCCGACCCCTTCAAGGTCCCACGTCATCCACAAAGCCACGGCACCAATGTCCCGTTCACCGGCGGCGAGCGCACTCCGAGGCGCGTCCGTGGAACCGGGCTCTTCACGGGTCAGCCGCCCGTCTGCGGGCCCCAGTGCTCGGGCCCCACTCCGCGCCAGTCGATCCACGGCACCTCCGCCACGTCCGCGGGGTCGATCTCCAGGCCGGCGCGGCGGAGGAACTCCGCGACATCGGTCACATTGTGGGCGAGCCCGAGGATCTCGCCGTCCACGCGCACGCGGCGGCCGCCCGAGGGCGACGGTGGGTGCACGATCACGCGAATCGGTCCGGCCATACCTTCAGGATCATCCGGGACGTACGGTCCCGCAGGCCGGCGCGTCACCCGTGGCGCCGCTCGCGCACGCCCCCGGCCGTCCGCCCCAGCTCGCGCAGCTCCCACCACGCCGCCGGGCAGGGCCGTCGCCGCTGCCAGTAGGGGTGGAAGAACGCCTGGACCGACAGCCGGTACAAGCGTCGGCGCAGCTCGGTGCGGCCGGGCCGGTCGGCGAGCTGCCGGTAGGTGGCACTCCACTCCTGTTGCGCCCGGACGAGATCGTCGGGAAACGTTCGCATGGCCGAATTCAATCATGTGTTCGATTTTTTGAGCCAGCGCAACGCTTCTCTTACGTCTCGGTTCGGGCACTGGACGTGGACAGCAGCAGCGCAACGGGCGTCGGTAGGCGCATACTGAGGCCAATGACTAAGCCTGCTGCTCCCAAGCGTCATTTGCCTACCAGCCCCTTCAAGGCTCCGGTCGCCCCCGCTCCCAAGTACTTCGCCGTGGGTGACCAGGTCACGCACGACATGTACGGGCTCGGCCGGGTCATCGGCATCGAGGACGGAATCGCCGCGCTCGTCGACTTCGGTTCGGCGCAAATGCGGATCCTGAGCCCGTACGCCAAGATGACCAAGCTGTAGGACCTCCGTGCCCGGTCAGGGCACGCCTGGCCCCGACCTGGGCCAGTAACGAAAAGAGACCTCTCATCGAACCGACTTCGCTGTTCTCCGCCGTGGAAGGGCAACCCCGCCGTTCCAGCGCGGCGTCGCCGTCTCCGGCGACCAACCCCTTCCAGGCCCCGGACTTCGGGGAGGACGAGACCTTCCCGTTCGACGACGACGTGACGGAGCAGCCCGCCCCGTCCAGGCGTCCCGCGGCGCGCCGCAGGGCCGCCTAGTCCCCAGGGACCCGTCGGTTCCGGGACGGCTGCCCGCCCGTGCGGTCCGATGTCGGCCAGACGTAGGGCAGATCGTCGGGGACGTCCGGGAAGAGGGTCGCGTAGGTCTCGGGGGCCTTGCGGACCAGGGCCGAGCGGTGGCTTTCGTGGAAGGGGCCGTCGCCGAGCCAGGGTGGCAGTTCGCCCTCTGCGGCCAGTCGGTGCTGGTCGCGGATCGGGGCGTGGGGACGGGTCGCCGCGAGGTCGGCCACGAGCGTCGCCGCGCAGGTGTCCTGGTGACCCTGTTCGCGCCAGACGCGGCAGATCTCCAGGCCGTAGCGGACCAGCGCCTCCTCGTAGCCGAGCCACATCTTCACGGCCGGGTGGCGGCGCCACCCGTAGCCGGGGACGACCAGGCCCCGCAGGACCTGCAGCGCCTCGACGCGCTGTTTGCCGAGCCGGCGGCGGTCGAGGGCCAGGGCCGTGGTGCGGAAGTCGGGGTAGGGCAGGAAGGTCTGCATGCCGTCCTCGGTGATCCTTACCGTGTCTCGGTGCGCGCGCCACGCCGACCGAGGGCCAGGCCCAAGCCGATCATGGCGATGCCCAGGACGAGGTGGAGCCAGTCGTCCGCGGTGTTCAGCGGCACGAAGTTGGCATCGCTGTCATGGCCGACCGACAGGCCGTACACCCACAGCACCAGGTAGACGGCGCCGCCGACCAGCAGGTACGCGTACGCCCCGGCGGCCGTGCCCGCGAGGATCAGCCCCGTGAGGCCGTAGGCCAGGTGCACGAGGTTGTGCAGGATCGACACCTGGAACAGGGCGAACAGTTCGGCGCCCGACTCGTGCGAGGCGAACTCCAGCGAGCCGTAGTCGGTGGTGACGCCGGGGATGAAGCCCAGCGCGCCGACCACGACGAAGACCAGGCCGAGCAGCAGGGCGGCCTGCTGGACGGGGGCGCGGGCGGCCCGGTGGGACGCGGGTGTGCTCATGACCGGTGGCTCCTCACGCGGGGGGCAGGGTCTGTTCCGCCCAGATGGTCTTGCCCGCGGCGCTCTGGCGGGTGCCCCAGCGCTCGGTCAGCTGGGCGACGAGGAGCAGACCGCGGCCGCCCTCGTCGTAGGTGCGGGCACGCCGCAGGTGCGGAGCGGTGTTTCCGCCGTCGGAGACCTCGCAGATCAGGGTCGAGTCGTGGATCAGGCGGAGTTGGACCGGCGGCTCGGCGTGCCGGATGGCGTTGGTGACGAGCTCGCTGACCACCAGTTCCGTGACGAACTCGGCGTCGGAAAGGCCCCACCGCTCCAGTTGCGCCACCACGTCCTTGCGGGTCTGCGCGACCGCGGACGGGTCGGACGGCACCGACCAGGTGGCGACCTGCCGGGCGTCGAGCGCGCGCGTACGGGCGATGAGCAGGGCCACGTCGTCGGCCGGGCGCTGCGGCAGCAGCTCGGCGAGGACCGTGTCGCACAGGGCGTCCAGCGAGGCCGCAGGGCGGGCCAGGGCCTTCCGCAGCCGGTGGACGCCGGTGTCGAGATCCCGGTCGGGGGTCTCGACCAGGCCGTTGGTGTAGAGGGCGAGCAGGCTGCCCTCGGGGAGGACGACCTCGGTGGCCTCGTACGGCAGGCCGCTCACGCCCAGCGGGGGCGCGGCCGGGAGGCCGACGAGGTCGACGGTGCCCTCGGGGCTCACCACGGCCGGAGCGGGATGCCCGGCGGCGGCCAGGGAGCAGCGTCGCGTCACGGGGTCGTAGACGGCGTACAGGCAGGTGGCCCCCACGTCGCTCGAGGTCTCGGTGGACCCGGCCGGCCTCCCCCCGGTGTCGCCCTCCTCCTCGGTGTTCAGGCGGGCGACCAGGTCGTCGATGTGGGTGAGCAGTTCGTCGCAGGGCAGGTCGATGTCGGCCAGTGTGCGGACGGCCGTGCGCAGCCGCCCCATGGTCGCCGACGCGACCAGGCCGTGGCCGACCACGTCTCCGACGACCAGGGCCACCCGCGCGCCCGAGAGCGGGATGACGTCGAACCAGTCCCCGCCGACGCCGGCGTGGGGGACCGCCGGGAGGTAGCGGGAGGCGACCTCGACGGCCGCCTGCCGGGGGAGCCGTTGCGGCAGCAGGCTGCGCTGGAGTGTGACCGCGGTAGCGCGCTCGCGGGTGTAGCGGCGGGCGTTGTCGATGCTGACCGCGGCCCGGGCGGCCAGTTCCCCTGCCAGGACCAGGTCGTCGTGCTGGAAGGCCTCCTGGGTGCGGTGCCGGACGAAGAAGGCGACGCCCAGCGTGGTGCCGCGGGCCGCGAGCGGCACGGCCATCACGGAGTGGATGCCGAACGCCCGGACCCGGGCGGCGCGGGCCGGGTCGCGGGCGAGCCAGGCGGTGAACGCCGGGTCGGTCACCTCGTGCAGGGCTGGGCGTTCGGTGCGCAGGCTCTCGAAGGGCATCGAGCCCGCCGGGTAGGAGCCCACCGCGCCGGCCGCCACGGCCGACTCCGGGGTGCCCGGGATGACCGACCGCAGCGCCACCCGGCGCAGCAGCAGCGGCCCGTCCGCCGGAACCGCCCGCTCGGGCGGCTCGGGTGCGTCGTCCAGCGCGGCCAGCAGATCGACGCTGACGAAGTCGGCCAGGGCCGGCACGGTCACGTCCGCGAGCTCCTGGGCCGTGCGCGTCACGTCGAGTGTGGTGCCGATGCGCCGGCCGGCCTCGGCGATCAGCTGGAGGCGCTTGCGGGCCCAGAACCGCTCGGTCATGTCGTGCGCCGAGAGACAGACGCCCCGGACGGTGCCCTCCTGGTCGCGCAGCGCGGAGATGAAGACCGACCAGGCGTGCTCATGGTCCTCGCCGGGCGCACGCAGGTAGTTCTCCTGGTACTCCGGCTCGCCGGTGCGCAGGACCCGGGCCATGCTGCGTTCCGCCCGCACGCCGGCGTCGTGGTCGATGATCTCGGACACGCGCAGGCCCCGCATCTCCTCCTCGGTGAGCGCCGTGGACCGCTCCATGTCTGCGTTGGCCCGGCGCAGCCGGAGCCGGGTGTCGTAGATCGCCTGGGCGCAGCACGGGGACTGGGCGAAGCTCCAGCTCACGAGGGAATCGTCGAGACCGGCCGGTGGCTGCCGGCCGCTCCGGGCGGAGACGATGAGCCAGGCGGGGGCGTCGGCGCCGGGTGGCCTGTGGTGGGCGAGGATCCCGACCGTCAGTTTCCGGCCGTCGCGGTGTCGGAGCGCCACGTCGCCGTTCCAGCGGGGCAGCCCGGCGAGCGTGGGCAGGCCGCCCCGTACCGGGATCGGCTCGGCCAGCAGATCCGCCGCACGGCGGCCGGCCAGTTGCCCGGCCGAGTACCCGAGGAGCAGCTCGGCGCCCTCGTTCCAGCCGGTCACGGTGCCCTGTTCGTCGAGGGTGACCCGGGCCGTGAGGGATGCGTCGACGAGGGATTCGAGGACGTCCGGTTCTTCTCCGAACGACCGGCCGGCCCGGCCGACGGTGACGGGCTGTTCCATGATCGGTCATCTCGCTCTCGGAGGGGAATCAGCCGTAACCCCGGATTTGCACAGTTATCACCTGGTTACCCCGATTGGTGCGGGTCTCACCGTGCCGTCCCGGCCGGGAGGCGGAGCCTGCCGCCGCCGGGCCCGGGTAACCGCTCCCCCATGGGTCAGATCCTCGTGGGCACGTGTTCCTGGACCGACCGGGCGCTGGTCGGCAGCGGCTGGTACCCGCCGGGGCGGCGGGACGCCGAGGGGCGGTTACGGCATTACGCCGAGCAGTTCCCGGTCGTCGAGGTCGACGCCTCGTACTACGCGCTGCCGGGCGAACGGAACAGCCGGTTGTGGGCCGAGCGCACGCCGAACGGGTTCGTGTTCGACGTGAAGGCGTTCTCCCTGCTCACCGGTCATCCGACCCGGGAGGCGGTGATGCCGGACGGGTTGCGGGCCGACTCCCGGGACCCGGAGGTGGTCGACGAGGTGTGGGCCCGGTTCGCGGCCGGGATCGAGCCGCTGCGGGAGGCCGGGCGGCTCGGGAGCGTGCTGTTCCAGTTCCCGCCCTGGTTCCGGCCCGGGCAGCGGGCGGAGGCATTCCTCCGGGAGTGCGCGGAGCGGACCGAAGGCTGGCCCGTCGCCGTCGAGTTCCGGCACCCCTCCTGGTGGGAGCCGGGGCAGGACGAGGCGACCGGCGCGCTGCTGACCCGGCACGGCATGGCCGCGGTCGCCGTCGACATGAACCAGACGCTGCCCTCCTCCGTCCCGCCCGTCACGCCGGTGACCTCGGCCCGGCTCTCGGTGGTCCGGTTCCACGGCCGCAGCACCGCGTGGGGCACCGGCAGCAAGGAGGACCGCTTCCGGCACGCCTACGACGAGGACGAACTCGCCGAGTGGCTGCCCCGCGTGCGCCGGCTGGCCGAGCGGACCGAGCAGGTCCACGTCCTGTTCAACAACTGCTGCGGTGACGCCGCCGTCCGCGCCGCCGAGACCATGACACGGCTCCTCGGCGACGACGTCTCGGCGGAAGGCGCGGTGGCGGCGCGGCTGCCTAGGGCCTGACCCGCACCCGGCGTTCCACCGACACCTGGTCCACGTCCGACACCCGCACGGTCGTCTTCATCGTCCAGTTCCCGGCGAGCGGCAGGTTGACGGCGTTGGTGCTCCAGTAGCCGCCCCGGTCGGTGAGTTCGGCGTCGATCGGGCCGACGTCGCGGGAGGGCAGGGTGAAGGTGATGCGGACCTCGGGGACCACGACGATGCCCGTGTCGGAGCCGTAGACGATGGCCTGTATGCCGTTCTCGCCGACGCGGGCCGGGTCCAGGCTGATCTGCACCTTGCCGCTCCCGGTCACGGATCCCGTGCCCGTCTCGAAGGGCACGGTGATCTCGGTCGTGGGCGGCAGCGCCCCCACCGGCGCCTGCTGGGCCGCCTCGGCCTGGGCCCGGCTCGGAAGGGTGCCCGTGAGCACGGTCGTGATCATCAGCACCACGGCGGCGACGGCGACTTCGACCAGGACGGAGCGGCGCAGGCGGCGCCGGATGCCGGGGTCGCCGGATCCCGCCCCCGGCTTCACCGGGCCGCCGGGCGGCTCCGGTTCCCCGGAGGTCGGCCCCGCTTCGCCCGTCTCCCCGGGCGGCGCCGCTGACACCTGTCCTGTCTCGGGTCCCTCGGCGGCTTCGTGGCCTTCCGCAGGCGCGCCGACCGGCTGCGGGACCGGTGCCGGTACGGCCGCCCGGGCCGGAACCGCCGGTGCCGCGATCAGCGCCGTCCAGCGCCGCGAGTACCCGGCCACCAGCAACAGCACGCAGACTCCGACGAGTTTGGCGAGCAGCAGACGCCCGTACGAGGTGCCGGTCAGCGCGGAGAGGGAGCCGAGGCCGCGCCAGGACTGGTAGACCCCCGTGACGGCCAGGACGGTCACCGAGGCGAAGGCGATCCGCGAGAAGCGGGGGACGACCTCCCACAGGTCGTCGCCGGCCGAGCGGCGCAGGGTCAGCAGCAGCGCCACGAGGCCGCCGAGCCAGACGCCGGTCGCCAGCAGGTGCAACACGGACGACGTCATCGCCAGCGGCACCTGGATCCCGGCGGAGGCGTGCTCGGCCGCCGCCCAGGTCAGGGCCAGGGCCGCGGCCAGCGCCGTGCCGATCGCCAGGACGGCGGGCCGCTGCTCGGGGCCACGGCGCCTGGACAGCCGTATCAGGAAGACGGCGGCCAGCAGGAGGACGACCAGCCGGGCGAGCAGGGCCTCGCCCGGGCGGCCGGTCAGCGTGCGGCCGAGGGCGTCGGCGTCGAAGGCGGCGGCCGGGCCCGTGCCCGTCTCGTAGGGGGCGCGCAGCAGGAGCAGGACGACCGTCGAGCCCAGCAGCGTCCACCAGGCGGCCACCAGCGGCCTGCGCAGGGGGGAGGTGTCCGCGGGCCGGCACAGCAGCGCGAACGCGGCCAGGCCCACGAGCAGCGCGGCGGCGAGGTAGGCGAGGTAGCGGGCGGCGTCGTGGAGGCCGCCGGTGAGCGGGTCCTCGATGGGGCCCGTGTCGATCTGTCCCGTGGTCGCGGACGGTTTCCCCACGGAGAAGCTGAAGGCGCCGGAGACGGGGTGGCTGTCGGCGGAGACGACGCGCCAGGCCACCGTGTACGTGCCCTGGGCGAGCTTGCCGGGCAGGCCGACCCGGGCCGTGTCGGAACGGCCGTCCGCGTGGGTGGCCTCGTCGGTGTGGACCCGGCGCTGGTCGGGGCCGAAGACCCGGAAGGAGTCGTCGAGCAGGCCGACCGACTCGGTGAAGGTCAGGGTGACGTGACGGGGCGCCCGCTTGACGACGGATCCGTCGTCGGGGTCGGTGCCGCGGAGGGCGGCGTGGGCGGAGGCGGGGGCTGCTCCGGCGAGGAGCAGTACCAGCACGGTGCCGAGCAGCACCAAGGCTTGGAATCGCCGGGGATGTCCGACATTGCGATCCTCGTTCCGCCGTTGGTCCACGTGGGTCTCCGGGGTCGGGCTGTGCGGCTACGAGTGAAGTACGGACCGGATCGGTGTAGTGCTCACCGGGCTCGGGAGAGGCTCGAGGGAGGTGGAGTGCTCACCGGGCTCAGGAGGCGGGCCCGGACAGCCCCGCGATCTCGTCGGCCACCGCCGGGTAGCGGGCCGTCAGCTCCGCGGCGTCCCCGTGCTCGTAGCCGCCGAACGTGAAGCCGGGTGCCATCGTGCAGCCGAACAGGGTCCACTGTCCGGCCCCCCGCACCCGCCCGCCCATCCAGGTGCCCGCCGGGACGGTGAACTGGACGTGCTGGCCGTGCAGGACGTCCGGCCCGAGGACCACCGTCCTCGTCGTGCCGTCCGGGGCGAGCAGGAGCAGCTCCAGCGGGTCGCCCCGGTAGAAGTGCCAGATCTCGTCCGTCGGCAACCGGTGGAAGGCGGAGAAGTCGCCCGCTGCCAGGAGCGCGACGATCGCCGTGCCCTCCGGCCTGCCGTCGGGGCGTTCGGGGCCGGCCCAGGTCTGGCGGAACAGGCCGCCCTCGCGCGGGATCGGTTCGAGGCCGAAGTGGGCGATGAGGTCCTCTGGGGTCACCCGGGGAACAGTATCTCCCGGTCCAGGAAGGCGAGCTGGGCCTTCTTCTCCGGCAGGTACACGTCCGGGAGGTCGATCTCCGGCAGCACCACCACCGGCCCCGGAGCGAAGCCGAGCTTGAGGAAACGGGCGACCGCCTTCTCGTTGCGCACGTCCGGATCGACCACGACCCGCCGGCGGTCCAGGCCCAGCAGGACGTATCCGGCGACGGCCGTCACCAGCCGGGCCGTCCAGCCACGCTGTCCGCCGCCCGGTCCGGCGGGGGCGAGGAGCAGGTGGACGCCGATGTCGCCGGGGCGGACCTCGTAGCACTCGCTCACCCGGTCGGCCTCCGGCTCGTAGGTCTGGAGGAGCGCGACCGGCTCGCCGTCCCGGACGACGAGGTGGGCGTGGTGGGTGTCGAGCGTGGCCATGTGGGCGTAGATCCCGGCGACCTGTCGTTCGGTCAGCTCGGTCATGCCCCAGAAGGCGGCCCGGTCCTCGCCGACCCAGCGGTGGATCACGGCGGCGTCGGCCTCGGCGTCCAGCGGCAGGACGCGGACGGTGCCGAAGCCTTCGAACGCCTGCTCGTGGACGGGGGTGCGGGAGGCGTACGGGTCAGACATCGGTTTCCTTCTTCAGCCGGGTCCAGTCGGTGACGACCGGGACGAGGTCTCCGGCGAGCCAGCGGGGCAGCTGGTCGCGGTGGTGGGGCGAACCGGGGACGCCCGAGGCGCCGAGCGGGACCACCCAGCGGCTGTCCTCGCGCCGGGCCAGGTCCCAGACGTAGCGGGCGGCCGGGCCGCGGGCGGCACGGTCGGTGACGCCCGGCACGCCCGAGGTGCACAGCACGCAGTCGTGGTCGCCGGACAGCCCCGGTTCGTCGTACGGCTGCTCCGGCTCCAGTGCCCGCCAGGGGGCGAGGTGGTGGGTGTCGCCCCAGACACCGGCCGGCGGGCGCAGGGCCACGTCCTCGACGGCGGCACGGACGGCCGCCGGGCGGTCGATTCCGTAGAGGTCGTCGGCCCGCAGCAGGTGCTCGAGGGCGAAGCCGACCCGGGGGACGAGGGCGAGCCAGGGCCGGAACACCTCCGGGTACGCCGGTGGTGTGGTGAGCGCGGCGAACGCCGGGTGCGCCGCGAGCCGCCGTACGACCGCTCCGCGCACGGCCGCGTAGAGGGCCGCGTCTGCGCTGCCGGCGTCCATGCGGCGGTCCCAGCCGAGGAGTCGGTCCCGGAGGGCGGCGGCCTCGGCGGTGAGGCCGTCGAGGGCGTCGAGGTGGTCCAGGAGAGGGGACGCGGAGGCCAGGTGGGTGTCCGTGTGGAGGGCGGGCATGTCGGCGGCGGACCAGCGCTCCTTGCCCGCGAGCAGCGCGGCGATGCGGGCGGCGCGGTGCGGCGGGGCGAACTCGACGCCGAGGGGTTCGGCCGGGCCGCGCTGGTTGGCCATGACGGCGACGCCGTCGGTGAGTCCGGCGCGCGGCGGCACATGCCAGCCGTGCCACTCGTGGCCGGGCTTCCAGGCGGGCACCACCCGGAGGGAGTTGGCCTCGGCGCGCCGCGGCACCCGCCCGGCCACGCGGTGCAGGACACCGCCCTCGGTGTCGGCCGCCTGGACGACGTTGACCGGCTCGGCCCAGCGGTCCAAGGCCCGGTCCACATCGGTCACCCGGCGGGCGCGCAGCAGCGGCAGCAGCGCACTGAAGCCGAGGTCGCCGGTGACGCGGGGCGGGTAGCGCAGGCTGATCGCCACGGGCGGGGCGAAGGGGTCGGCGGGATCGGCGGAGTCTGCGGGATCGGCAGGATCTTCGGAATCGGCGGGGTCGGCGGAATCGGCCTGGTGGCCGTCGTACGCCAGGTCCGCCGGCTCGCCGTCGATCCCCTCGGGTCCGCCGATGATCACCGGGCCCCTGTCGGTCTCGATCACCTCGACCTCGACCGGGTCCTCGCCCGCCACCTCGACGGTCTCCGTGTGCCGGGACGCCCGCCGCCAGACCCCGTCCGGGCCGAGGGCCTCCACTCCGGCGCCGGTGCGCCGCAGCCGCTCCCGGTAGAGGTCCTGGTAGTCGGCCATGGCGTTGGTGATGGCCCAGGCGACCGTGCCGGTGTGCCCGAAGTGGGCGATGCCGGGGACACCGGGGACGGCCAGGCCCACGACGTCGAACTCGGGGCAGGACAGGTGGATCTGCTGGTAGACGCCCGGGTCCTCGATCCAGCGGTGGGGGTCGCCCGCGATCACGGCCTGCCCGGTCACCGTCCGCTCGCCGCCGACCAGCCAGCCGTTGCTGCCGGAGGTGCCGGGGCCGTCGGTGGCGAAGAGGCCGATGGCGTCCGCGTCCAGGTGCGCGGCGACCTGCTCACGCCAGAGCTTGGCCGGGAAGCCCGCGAAGAGGATGTGGGTGGCGAGCCAGACGCCGAGCGGGGTCCAGGGCTCCCAGCGGCCCGGAGTGAGACCGGTGCGGGCGAACTCGGGGGCGGCGCTGCCGGCCAGACCCTCGTTGACCCCGTCGACGTACGCCCGCACCCACCGCGCGGTCCCGGGGTCCCGTCTCTCGAGGTCCGCGAAGCAGCGTCTGGCGGTGTCGTCGACTCTGGCCCGTCTCGCGAACCGGTCCCAGTCCAGGGCGCTCCCGCCGAGGAAGGCCGCCGAGGTGCCCCGCGCCCGGTGGCGCTCGACCTCCAGCTGCCAGGCCCGGTCGCGGGCGGTGACGAGGCCCTGCGCATGGGCGAGTTCGGCCGCGCTGCCCGCGCGCAGATGCGGAATGCCCCAGGCGTCACGGTAGATCTCGGTGGCCACGCGTGCCCCCTCTTTTCTTTAGGTTAGGCTTGCCTAAGTCACAGCTGTGGCCGGAATCGTACGCGAAGGGGCGGAAAAGCGATGGGGCAGGGGCGGGGTTGGGAGGGCGCGGTCCTCAAACTGATGCGCGGCAAGGACTTCGAGTTCACGGTGACGGATGTCGAGGACGTCACCGTGAACTACCGGCGGCTGCGCTTCACCGACGGCGGCCTGCTGGCCGCGACCGGTGTGCACCCCACCATGTGGGTACGGCTGTGGTTCGACAACGCGGGCAAGCCGCACCAGCGGGCCTACACCCTGGTCGACCCGGACGCCGAGGCCGGCACCTTCGCCCTGGAGTTCGCCCTGCACGAGGGGTGCGCCAGCGACTGGGCCAGGGCGGCGAAGCCGGGCGACACCATCGAGGCCACCGTCCAGGGCACCGGCTTCGACCACCCGGACCCCGCACCCTCGCACGTCTTCGCCGTCGGCGACCCGGCCTCGCTCCCCGCCATCAACTCCCTCCTGGACGCCCTGGGTTCCGCCCCGGCCACCGTCTGGTTCGAGGGCGGCGACGACGACCTGCCGTTCCGCACCGACCCGGAGCGGCACGAGCTGCGCAAGGTGCCGCGCCAGGACTCCGGAGCCCACCTGGTCGACCGCGTGAAGGCGGACCTGCCCGGGCTGCTGGACGCGACCGCCGACCCCTACGTCTGGATCGCCTGCGACACGGTGACGACCCGGGCCCTGACGGCGTACGTCCGCAAGGAACTGGGCCTGCCCAGGCAGCGGGTGCACGCGCTGGGCTACTGGCGGGCCACCTGAGCAGCGGGAGGGCCTGCCCCGGGGGATGATCGGGGCATGGACGTCACCCTTCACCTCGCCCAGGATCCCGAGGCCGACGCGCTGCTCGGCCGCAGCCCGCTCGCCGCGCTGGTCGGCATGCTGCTGGACCAGCAGGTCCCCATGGAGTGGGCGTTCAAGGGCCCGGCGACGATCGCCCAGCGGCTCGGTACGGACGATCTGGACGCGCACGAGATCGCCGCGCACGAGCCGGAGGCCTTCGCCGCGCTGCTGTCGCAGAAACCGGCGGTGCACCGCTACCCGGGCTCCATGGCCAAGCGGATCCAGCAGCTGTGCCAGTACCTCGTCGAGCATTACGACGGTGACGCCGAGGCCGTCTGGAAGGACGTCGCCACCGGCAAGGACCTGCTCAAGCGGCTCGCGGAACTGCCCGGCTTCGGCAAGCAGAAGGCCCAGATCTTCCTCGCCCTGCTCGGCAAGCAGCTCGGGGTGCGGCCCACGGGCTGGCGGGAGGCGGCGGGCTCCTACGGCGAGCCGGACTCGTTCCGCTCGGTCGCCGACATCACCGGCCCCGAGTCCCTGGTCAAGGTCCGGGCGCACAAGCAGGAGATGAAGGCGGCGGCCAAGGCGGCGAAGGCCTCCGGCGCCTAGGCCAGGGCCTGTCGTTCGGATCAGGCCGCAGGAACTCGACGGTGCTCCAAACGGCAGGCCCTGGACCGGGTCCGCCAGACCGTGACAACGGCCTGGCGCCCGTCGTCCGCCTGGCCCGCCCGGGTGGCGAGCCCCTCGGGCCCGCGCCGAGCATGAACCATGGCCGAGCCACCGAGCGGCTCCCCCCGGGGCCGGGAGCACGACACCGACCGCGACCGCCCGCCCCTGGGCCTGGAACCCCCTGTCCCGCAGGGGCCGGGCCCGAATGGCCCCCACTCCCGTGGCCAGCCCGAACGGCACGGCCCCCACTCCCCTGACCAGCAGCCAGAACGGCACGGCCACACACCGCCCGTGCCCCCGGAGCAATGGCCGTACGACCCGCAGGCGCCCCGGGCCGCCGGCCCCCGCGAACGAACCGGGCGGCCCGGCCCGCAGGCCCCCTGGCCATCCGACCCGCACGGGCCGGGCCCCTCCGCGCAGAGCCACCGTGTCCCGGGCACCGGCATGGGCCGGCCGGGCGGATCTCGCGGCCGGCGGGATGAACGGCGTGGCCGCGGCGGGGAGTGACCTCCCGTGACCTCCGCACCGCAGCAGGCCCCCCGCAGCCCGCGCCGGCACGCCTGGCTGCGGGTGCTCGTGCTGCTGCTCGCCCTGCTCGTGCCGGGCGCGCACGCGGAAGCCCACACGGGATGGACGGCCGCCGTCTCCGGCGAGAGCACCACCGTCGAGTGCGACCCCCTCGACACCGCCCTGCGCCCACCGGCCAGAGCCGCCCGCCGCACCACCGTCCCGCTGAACCCCGCCCCGCTCCCGGCCTCCGGGCCCGCGTCCACCGCGCGACACCCCGTCCCCGTACCGCCGAGCCCGCCGCTCGACCCTCGCCCCCTGCGTTCCGAGGTCCTGCGCTGCTGACCGACCGGCCCGCCCCCGGTCCGTCCGTCCCGCACGGAACCAGAACGACGAGGAACGACGAGGAACCCCGCCATGCTTCAAGACCCGTACGCCGTCCTGCGCGCCCTCCTGCGTGCGGAGGCCGCCCGCAGCACCCCCAGGTCCCATTCCGAGCCCGACACGCGGAAGCCGCAGCAGCCCCCGAAGGGGAGGCGAGGGGACCGCGGCTGACGAACGCGCGCGGCGGAGGCGCACCGACGCCTCCGCCGGCCCGAGAATTCCGCCGGCCCGAAAGCTGGAAACCCGCCTAACGCCCGCGCCGTCCCGAACGCCGGGCCGTGCCGAACAGCGACCTCGTGATCTCCCGCCCGATCTGCGTCCCGACCGACCGGGCCAGGGACCGGAACACCCGCTCCCGACCACCTGCTCCACAGCAGACTTCCGCTGCTCGCCCCGGGGAGCGGCGGCGTCCCGCATCTCGTCGGGCCCCTTCGCGCCCCGCCCGCGCTCCAGCCGCTCGTACGCCGACTCCCGGTCCACGGCCTGCGCGTACCGCTCGTACAGCGCGGACTCCGCGACGGCCCGCTCCAGGGCGTCCTGCCCGAGCGGGCCCATCAGCGACTCGGGCGCCCGCAGCCGGGTCGCCGCGACCGGCGTCGGCGCGCCCCTCTCGCTCAGCACCGTCACGACCGCCTCGCCCGTGCCCAGGCCGGTCAGCACCTCTTCGAGGTCGTAGGGCGACTTCGGGAAGGTCTTCACCGTGCCGTTCAGGGCCTTCTGGTCGTCGGGGGTGAAGGCCCGCAGCGCGTGCTGGACGCGGTTGCCGAGCTGGGCGAGGACGTCGGCGGGTACGTCCTTCGGGGTCTGCGTCACGAAGAAGACGCCGACCCCTTTCGAGCGAATCAGTCGCACGGTCTGCGTGATCGCCTCCAGGAACGCCTCGGAGGCGTCGTCGAACAGCAGGTGCGCCTCGTCGAGGAAGAACACCAGCCGCGGCTTGTCGACGTCGCCGAGCTCGGGCAGATCGTGGAAGAGGTCGGCGAGCAGCCACATCAGAAAGGTCGAGAACAGCTGCGGCCTGTCCTGCACGGCGCTCAGCTCCAGGACGGAGACGACGCCCCGCCCGTCCTCGGCCGTGCGCAGCAACTCGCTCGTGTCGAACTCCGGCTCACCGAAGAAGCCGGACGCGCCCTGCGCCTCGAAGACGGTGAGGGACCGCAGGATCACCCCGGCCGTGGCGGTTGAGAGACCGCCGATCGTCTTCAGCTCCGGCCGGCCCTCGTCCGAGGTCAGGAAGGTCACGACCGCCCTGAGATCCTTCAGGTCGATCAGCTGAAGGCCCTTGCTGTCCGCGTAGTGGAAGATCAGCGCGAGGGACTGCTCCTGGGTCCGGTTCAGCCGCAGCACCTTGGACAGCAGCACCGGACCGAAGCCGGTGACCGTTGCCCGGACGGGGATGCCGCGCCCGATGCCGCCGAGGGCGTAGTACTCGGCCGGGAAGCCGGTCGCCGTCCAGCTCTGGTGGACGTCCGCGGCCCGGCCCTCGACCCGGGCGTCCTGGCGGCCCGGCGCGGCGATCCCCGAGAGGTCGCCCTTGATGTCGGCGAGGAAGACGGGCACACCCTGGGCGGACAGCTGCTCGGCGATCAGCTGGAGCGTCTTGGTCTTGCCGGTGCCGGTGGCGCCCGCGACCAGGCCGTGGCGGTTGAGCATCGCCAGGGGCACCCGGATCTGTGCGTCCGGCAGGCACTGCCCGTCCCACAACAGGGCCCCCAGGTGCAGAGCCGGACCGGAGAAGGCGTAGCCGGAGGCGATGCGCAGGGCGTCCTGGGGAAGGGCGGCCGCGCGGGCGGACACCTCCGGGGCGGGGGCCGACGGCATGGTCTCGCGATCCGGCATGTTCACGCACCTGTTCCCGGTTCGTACCGCCTTGTATTGATTTTTTCAGCGTCGCACTCGCCCGCCATGGCTGCGCCCGGAAGGTCTTGACCGGTAGGCTTTCCGTGTGATCTTCAAGCGCATCGGAAACGGCCGGCCGTACCCCGACCACGGCCGGGAAAGCACCCGGCAGTGGGCGGACGTCGCGCCGCGCCCGGTCCGCCTCGATCAGCTCGTGACGACCAAGGGTCAGCTCGATCTGGAAACACTGCTCGCCGAGGACTCCACGTTCTACGGCGACCTCTTCGCGCACGTCGTGAAGTGGCAGGGCGACCTGTACCTGGAGGACGGACTGCACCGCGCGGTGCGGGCGGCTCTCCAGCAGCGTCAGGTGCTGCACGCGCGCGTGCTCGAGCTCGACTGATCCCCGCCGGTCACGGGTTGGCCCTTTCGGGTTCCGCTGGGCGACGTCGAATGATCATCTAGTAGGCATCGTCGCCCGGGCGCACTACGCTGCGCTCATGAGCATGCTGACTCCCCCCGGCATGGGCGGCAAGTACCGCATCACGGGCAACAAGTACCCCAAGATGCGCCGGCCCCGGCGGCGCGGCAGGCTCGTCGTCCTGACCGTCGCGTCCGTCGTCGTCCTCGGCGTGGGCGGGTGGGGCACGCTGCAGCTCATCGACGTCTTCACGGGCGGCGGCAGAGAGGCTTCGGCGGCCGGAGACGGGACGGACTGCGGCGTCAGGACCAAGGCGAGCCCCTCGCCCAGCGCCAAGCCCCTGCCCGAGCCCCGCACGATCACCGTCAACGTCCTCAACGCCACCACCCGCGGCGGCCTGGCGAAGAAGACCGCCGACGAGCTGAAGAAGCGCGGCTTCAAGATCGGCGACGTGGGCAACGCGACCAAGCAGTACGACAAGAAGGTCAAGGGCACCGGCCTGCTCCTCGGCCCCGCCACCGCCCTCGACACCACACTGCCCGTGCTCGGCACCCAGCTGCCGGGCGCCGAACGGCGTACCGAGGCGGCCCGCAAGGGCGCCACCGTCGATCTCGTCATCGGGGACGGCTTCAAGGCGCTGGCCCCACAGCAGGACGCCGACCGGGCACTGACCAAGCTGGCCAGGCCCGAGCCGGCGCCTACGACGAAGAAGGACTGCTAGGGCCTGCCGCCAAGCCCTCGGGGTTACCCGGCCGGGTTACTCGGCCGCCCCGTACATCCGGTCCCCCGCGTCTCCGAGGCCCGGCACGATGTAGCCGTGCTCGTTCAGCCGCTCGTCGACCGAGGCGGTCACGACCGTCACCGGCGTGCCCGCCAGCTCGCGCTCCATGATCTCGACGCCCTCGGGGGCGGCCAGCAGCACCACGGCGGTCACGTCGTCGGCGCCGCGCCGGATCAGCTCCTGGATCGCCGCGACCAGCGTGCCGCCGGTGGCGAGCATCGGGTCGAGCACGTACACCTGACGCCCCGACAGGTCCTCCGGCATCCGTGTCGCGTACGTGGAGGCCTGCAGCGTCTCCTCGTTGCGGATCATGCCGAGGAAGCCCACCTCGGCGGTCGGCAGCAGCCGGACCATGCCGTCCAGCATGCCGAGCCCGGCCCGCAGGATCGGCACCACCAGCGGGCGCGGGTGGGACAGCTTGACGCCCGTGGTCCGCTCGACCGGCGTCTGGATGTCGACCTGTTCGGTGCGCACGTCACGCGTGGCCTCGTAGGCGAGCAGGGTGACCAGCTCGTCGGCGAGACGGCGGAAGGTCGCGGAGTCGGTGCGCTGGTCGCGCAGCGTGGTGAGTTTGTGGGCGACCAGAGGGTGGTCGACGACGTGGAGACGCATGTCCACAACATTAACCGGCGGGGTGCCCCGGACCGCACGGCACGGCCGCCGTCCGGCCGTCACCGGATCGCCGGCGTCAAACAGCCCGTCCGGGGGAAAGCGGGAAAGACGGACCAGGGGTGGTGAAGCAGATGCCCGACCGGAAATTCCGAGACGATCCATTGCCGCGCACATGGCCGGGGACGGGCCCGGAGCCCGACCGGACGGACGGGACCGACGAGTCCGACGCCGAGCGCCGCCGGCGTCGCGCCCGGTTCCTGCGCGATCTGGCCGAGGCCCGGGAGCTGCGCGACCGCGTCCAGCCGCGCCGCGCCAAGACGGCCCGGCTGCGCCACGCCATGCGCATGCGCACCTTCCGCTGGTAGGAAACGGGTGAGGAAACCCCCGGCGAAGATCACGAACCGCGCGGAGGTTGTCGCGGTCGACCGGGCGTGGAGCGGGGCAAAGCCGCGTACGATCCGCAGGTGGCGGCAACGGGCGTGCGGGCAGAACTGCCCAACACAGGGTGTCGAAGACGTCCCCTGAACGCCTTCTTTCTGCCACGATTCCGAGTGGGTGGGGCTCGGACGAGCACTCCCCGCCCGTAACCTCCGCCGGGGGGACCCCCAACCGGCACGCCTATGACCAGTGGGAGAGTCACGGTGTACTTCGCCGCACTGCTCGCGCGCACCGAAGACGGGTGGGAAGCGAGCGACACAGAGCTCGACGATGTGGAGACCCTGTCGGATCTGGCCGACCTGGCCCGTGAAGCCTCCCCCGACGAGGACACGGTGCTCGTGCTCATCGAGCAGGAGGACGCCTGGTTCGGCGTCGTCCGGGTGGACGGCGAGGAAGACCCTCGCATCTACGTCTCGGACGCCGCCGCCGCTGCCCGCAGCAGCTACGGCGAGATCCTGCTCACCGATGAGCTGCTCGGCCGCGATCCGGATGACGGGGACGTCCTCGACGCCCTCGACCTCGACGGCACCGAGGACGGTGAGTCCGACGAGGACGACGACGACGCCGAGGAAAGCGCCGGGACCGCCGGGGCCGCCGACGTGCCGCACGGCCCGGTCGGCGACGCCCTGATCCTGGACGACCTCGGCGTGAGCGAGAAGGAACTGCGCCTGATGTCGAGGGACGCCGTCACCGAGATCGCCGAGTCCCTGGGCGCCTCGGAGACCCTGGAGACCGTCCGCTGACCGGCCGTGCCGCCGCGGGTCCGCCGGATCCGGTCCCCGCGGGACTTCCGGATCCGGCCCCGGTGGAACCACCGGATCCGGTCCGGGACCCCTGGCGGCCCGCGATGCGACTCGCCCTGGACGAGGCCGCCGAGGCCGTCCGGGGCGGGGACGTCCCCGTCGGCGCCGTCGTCCTGGCGCCGGACGGCACGACCGTGCTCGCGGCCGGGCACAACGAACGCGAGGCCGGCGGCGATCCGACGGCCCACGCGGAGCTCCTCGCCCTGCGGCGGGCCGCGGCCGCCCTCGGCGCGTGGCGGCTCGCCGGCTGCACCCTCGTGGTGACGCTGGAGCCCTGCACGATGTGCGCGGGCGCCATCCAGCAGTCCCGCGTCGACCGGCTCGTCTACGGCGCCCGCGACGAGAAGGCCGGCGCGGCCGGATCGCTCTGGGACCTCGTCCGCGACCGGCGGCTCAACCACCGTCCCGAAGTGATCGAGGGCGTGCTCGCCGAGGAGTGCGCCGGAGTGCTCACCGCGTTCTTCCGCGGTCGCTGAATACCGATTTCAAAGCATGCGGCACCTTGCTGTAAGGTCTCCCTCGGTAGCGTGTCCGAGCGGCCGAAGGAGCTCGCCTCGAAAGCGAGTGTGGCGCAAGTCACCGAGGGTTCAAATCCCTCCGCTACCGCTTGAGAAGGGCCCCGTCGTCAGACGGGGCCCTTCGTGCGATCAGCCCCTTCGTGTGATCGGCCCTTCGTGCGATCATGTGCGCTGCATGGGACACCAGTGACAGGGGAGGCCGCGATGGCGGTGAACGCGAAGAAGGTCGCCGTCTACGCCCTCGTGGTCTTCGCGCTGTACGTGATCATCACGGACCCGAAGACGGCAGCCGACTACGTCCTTATAGGGTTCCAGGGCATTTCGGACGCCGCCGGGGCCCTCGGCGACTTCGCCACGTGGGTCGCCAAGGGAGGAAAGTGATGATCCGCCACCTGGTTCTCTTCAAGCTCAACGAGGGCGTCGAGCGTGACGACCCCCGGGTCGTGCGGGGCGTCGAGGCGTTCCGCGCGCTCGGCGACAAGATCCCGGAGCTCCGCTTCTGGGAGCTCGGCTGGAACGTCAGCGACCGTCCCATCGCGTACGACTTCGCCATCAACTCGGCCTGCGACGACGCGGACGCGCTGCGGCGGTACGTGGAGCACCCGGACCACCAGGCGGGGGTCGCGCTGTGGCGGGAGTTCGCCACGTGGGTGATCGCGGACTACGAGTTCTGAGACCGGCCGCCGCCCGGCCGCCTCGGCCCCCTGTCGCTGCGACAGGGGGCTCTTCCGTTGCCCGAGCTGATTTGTGCGGCTTTCATTCCTCAACACGTAGTTATGGGGTGCTTGCACACAGTGCACATGTCTTGTGATGCTATGACCGCTTTTGATGGAAGAGTTGACGGATGAGTTGACGATGACGAGGTGGAGTTGACCGTGCTGGCCAGTACCGCACCTCAGGCACCGTCCCCTCCAGCGCCGGTTCCTCAAGCGCCCGCTCCGCAAGCGCCGGCTTCTCAAGCACCGGCCCTTCAGACGGCGCCTTCCCAGACGGCACCCGCCCAGGCGGCGTCCCCTCAGGCAGCCGTTCCGGAGACCGCCCCGGAGACCGCCCCGGCCGCGCCTCAGCGGAGCAGCCGTGGCGCCGATACCCGGGCGCTCACTCAGGTCCTCTTCGCGGAGCTCAAGGAGCTCCAGCCGGGCACGCCGGAGCACGACCGCGTGCGCGGGGCGCTCATCGAGGCCAACCTCCCGCTCGTGCGCTACGCGGCCGCCCGGTTCCGCTCCCGCAACGAGCCGATGGAGGACGTCGTCCAGGTCGGCACCATCGGGCTCATCAACGCCATCGACCGCTTCGACCCGGACCGGGGCGTGCAGTTCCCGACGTTCGCGATGCCGACGGTCGTCGGCGAGATCAAGCGGTACTTCCGCGACAACGTACGCACCGTCCATGTGCCGCGCCGGCTGCACGAGCTGTGGGTACAGGTCAACAGCGCGACGGAGGACCTGACGACCTCCTTCGGGCGGACCCCGACGACCTCGGAGATCGCCGAACGGCTGCGCATCACCGAGGACGAGGTGCTGTCCTGCATCGAGGCCGGGCGGTCGTACCACGCGACCTCCCTGGAGGCCGCGCAGGAGGGCGACGGGCTGCCGGGGCTGCTGGACCGGCTCGGCTACGAGGATCCCGCACTGGACGGCGTGGAGCACCGGGATCTCGTACGGCACCTGCTCGTCCAGCTGCCCGAGCGGGAGCAGCGGATCCTGTTGCTGCGGTACTACAGCAATCTCACGCAGTCCCAGATCAGTGCGGAGCTCGGTGTTTCGCAGATGCACGTCTCGCGGCTACTCGCGCGTAGTTTCCAGAGATTGCGGTCTGCGAACCGTATCGACGCGTAACCGCAAACGTGAGCGAGAGGTCACCGGGGGGAGGGAATCGCTCATCAGCGCCGTTCCCGACAGTTGAAAGCCGATGAGCCGTCAGACCCCTTGTTTGCAGGGCGGATTCGCGTCTCAGATGTCGACATGTCACTACAGCGCGTTGCCGACATGTGACATTCTGCGGGAAGCGCGTTTGCCGGAGCTTCGGCTCCGGTATTCAGGTGAAGGCTGCGTTCCTCCGACGGGACGTTCGCCGCGACCGTCCCGCGACCCAAAGGGGGTGGCATGTCCGTAGAACAGGGCAGCTCGAAGGTGCTCACGCTCGCTGAGAGCGAGACAGCTCCCCATGCTCTCGACTCACTCGGCCCCATCGATGACGTACCGGCCCTTCCGGCCGAGCCCGTCCCGGTCCTTCCGGCTGCGGGCGCCATCGACACCCGCACCCTGTCCCGCTCCCTGTTCCTGCGGCTGGCCGCGCTCGACGAGGACAGCCCCGAGCGTGCGTACGTCCGTGACACGCTCATCGAGCTCAATCTCCCGCTGGTGCGGTACGCCGCCGCGCGGTTCCGGTCCCGGAACGAGCCGATGGAGGACATCGTCCAGGTCGGCACGATCGGGCTGATCAAGGCGATCGACCGGTTCGACTGCGAACGGGGCGTGGAGTTCCCGACGTTCGCGATGCCGACGGTGGTCGGGGAGATCAAGCGGTTCTTCCGGGACACGTCGTGGTCGGTGCGGGTGCCGCGCCGGCTGCAGGAGCTGCGACTCGCGCTGACCAAGGCGAGTGACGAGCTCTCGCAGAAGCTGGACCGGTCGCCGACCGTGACCGAACTGGCCGCCGTGCTCGGGGTGTCCGAGGAGGACGTCGTCGACGGGCTGGCGGTGGGGAACGCGTACACCGCGTCCTCGCTGGACTCGCCGGCGCCGGAGGACGACGGTGGCGAGGGGTCGCTGGCGGACCGGCTGGGGTACGAGGACACCGCGCTGGAGGGTGTGGAGTACCGCGAGTCCCTGAAGCCGCTGCTGGCGAAGCTGCCGCCTCGGGAGCGGCGGATCATCATGCTCCGCTTCTTCGCGAACATGACGCAGTCGCAGATCGGCGAGGAGGTCGGCATCTCGCAGATGCACGTCTCCCGGCTGCTGACACGGACGCTCGCGCAGCTGCGGGAAGGCCTGATCTCGGACTGACGAAGTCCTGACGGGTCCTGACGGAGGGCTGGGGCGCGGTCGTTGGGGCCGCGCCGTTTGCCTGTGCCTCCGGCGGTGGGGGCGCGCGTGCGCTTCGCCTGACCGTTGGGTGTGGGTCGTGGCCGCGCCGGGGGGGGTGTCCGTCCTCGGAACGGCGCGATGAGCCCTGACACCGACTGACTGTCCGTTGGCGCGCCAACCGCTGCGGGCGGACACCCCCCGACACGGCCCCTTCTCGCCGTCCGCGGGTGGCGGGAGCGTCGTGGCCTGCGCCGCAGGCGCACGGGTGCGGGAGCGTCCCGCTTCGCGTCGCGGGCGGGTTGCGCGTGCGTGCGGCGGCTGCCTCAGCTGCGGCCCGCCCCCGCTGCGGGCATGCGTGCCGCTGAGGGCGGCACGGGCGGGCGCAGCGGCACCCCGCTGCGCCGGGTTGCGGACCCACCCGGCCCCAGCCGCTACGCCCCGTGCCGGACGGCGACAGCAGCCGTGTGTGTTACGCCAGTGCCAGCCAGGCCACCGCCGCGACGATCACTACGGCGACGACCACGCCGAGGATGAGGCCGATACGCGGGCCGCCGCTGGAGGTGGCCGCCGCCCGACGGCCCTGCGGGGCCTCGTCGACGAACGCGCGGAACATCTGGGTGCTGCCGGCGGGGTCGTGATTGCCCTGCGGGGCCTGGTTGTTAGCCATGGCCCGAGACCCTAGCGAAAACGGCGGGGCTCCCCAAGTGGGGGTTGGGGTTCCGTTTGGGATCGGTCGGCCCGTACCGCCGGGGTTGTCACCAGCGCGTTTACTCCCGCAATACTTGCCTTTGCCAACTTTTTATGCCGCACCCCCCACTTTTATTTGCCTGCAGCAACCAACAGCTCCTATGGTTGCCCTAAGCAACGAAAGCGGGAGGTGTCATGGCCGAAAAGGCGCAGTACGAAGAGCTGGTCCGCCAGTTCAGCGCCTTCGGCGCCGTGAAGCGGGAGCTCGGACGGATCATGCCCGCCGAGTGCCCCGGCGGGTCGGCGGCCGTGCTGACCCTGCTGGGCCGCCACGGCGACATGCGCATGAGCAAGCTCGCCGAGCTGCTGGCGGTGGACATGTCGGTCACCAGCCGTCACGTCGCGCACGTCGTGGACCGGGGCTGGATCGAACGCTCCCCCGACCCGGCGGACAAACGCTCACGCATCCTGCGCCTCACACCCGCGGGCCACACACAGCTCGACGAGCTGTCCCGGCGGACCACCGAGGTCCTCGCCGAGCGCCTGAGCGACTGGACCGACGACGAGGTCGGCCAGCTCACGAACCTCATGGCGCGGCTGAGGGAGAGCTTCGACTGCCGGTCCGGGAGCCGGGCCGCGCCGGCCGCTTTCGACCCGACCACCCGTACACCCGCAAGCACGTAAGAAAAGGAAGCCCATGGCAACGACCACACCAGCCGGTGTGCGGGCTCATGCCAAGCACGGGGGAGGCTCCCACGGCTCCTCCGGCGACGGCACTCCGATGACGCACCGGCAGATCATGGAGGCCCTCACCGGCCTTCTGCTCGGCATGTTCGTCGCGATCCTGTCGTCGACGATCGTCTCCAACGCCCTGCCCCGGATCATCAGCGACCTCGGCGGCGGCCAGAGCGCCTACACCTGGGTCGTCACCGCGTCCCTGCTGACGATGACCGCCTCCACCCCGCTGTGGGGCAAGCTCGCCGACCTGTTCTCCAAGAAGCTGCTGATCCAGTTCGCGCTCGTCATCTTCGTGCTGGGTTCGGCGGCGGCCGGCATGTCCCAGAACCCGGGCATGCTCATCACCTTCCGCGCGGTTCAGGGCATCGGCATGGGCGGTCTGTCCGCGCTGGCCCAGATCATCATGGCGGCGATGATCTCGCCGCGTGAGCGCGGCCGGTACAACGGCTACCTCGGCGCTACCTTCGCCACCGCCATGGTCGGCGGCCCGCTGGTCGGCGGTGTCATCACCGACACCGACTGGCTCGGCTGGCGCTGGTGCTTCTACGTCGGCGTGCCCTTCGCCGTGATCGCCCTGATCGTGCTGCAGAAGACCCTGCACCTGCCCGTGGTCAAGCGGAAGGTCAAGGTCGACTGGGCCGGCGCCTTCTTCATCACGGCGGCCGTCTGCCTGCTGCTGGTCTGGGTCACCTTCGCCGGTGACAAGTACGACTGGGTCTCGTGGCAGACGTACGCCATGGTCGGCGGGTCGGTGGCGCTGCTCGCGCTGTTCGTCCTCGTCGAGGCGAAGGCGAGCGAGCCGATCATCCCGCTGCGGCTGTTCCGCAACCGCACCATCGCGCTGGCCTCCGTGGCCTCCCTGTTCGTCGGTGTCGCGATGTTCGCCGGGACCGTCTTCTTCAGCCAGTACTTCCAGCTGGCCCGGGACAAGTCGCCGACGATGTCCGGCGTCATGACGATCCCGATGATCGCGGGCCTGTTCGTCTCCTCCACCGTCTCCGGCCAGGTCATCACCCGGACCGGTCGCTGGAAGGCGTGGCTGATCGCCGGCGGTGTGCTGGTGACCGCGGGCCTCGGCCTGCTGGGCACGATCCGGTACGACACCGAGTACTGGCACATAGCGATCTTCATGGCACTACTGGGTCTCGGCATCGGCATGATGATGCAGAACCTGGTGCTGTGCACCCAGAACCAGGTGGAGCCGGGCGACCTGGGTGCCGCCAGCTCCACGGTGACGTTCTTCCGGTCCCTCGGCGGTGCGGTGGGCGTCTCCGCCCTGGGCGCGGTCCTGGGCAACCGGATCACCGACTACGTCAAGGACGGCCTCGCCGACCTCGGTCCCAAGGGCGCGGCCCTCGGTCACGCCGGCACGGGGGGCGGCGGCATCCCCGACCTGAGCACGATGCCGGCGCCGATCCGCACCGTCGTGGAGAGCGCGTACGGCCACGGTGTCGCGGACGTGTTCCTCTACTCGGCCCCGATGGCGCTCCTCGCGCTGCTGGTGGCGCTGTTCATCAAGGAGGTCCCGTTGAAGACCAAGGGCGGGCTGGCGCAGGCCGCCGACACGGAGACGCCGGCCGTGGTTCCGGCCGAGGCCGCCGTCGAGGCCGCCGAGGCGGAGCAGGCCGTGCCGAGCTGGGCCGTGGCCGAGGCCGAGGCCGCCGACGGGACCGGACCCGAGGGGACGCAGCGGCTCGCCGCCGTCGCCACGGCGGTGCGTGCCGAGGACGCCTCCGGTGGTGTTCCGGTCCGCGGTTTCGTCCGCGGGAACGAGTCCGCGCCCGTGCCGCAGGCCGCCGTCACGCTGATCTCGCTGGCCGGGCGCCAGCTGGGCCGGTCCGTGGCGCAGGCCGACGGCTCGTACGCGGTGGACGCCCCGGGCTCCGGGTCGTACGTCCTGATCGCCTCCGCCGACGGCTTCCAGCCCCAGGCGTCCACGGTCGTGGTGAACGACGAGCCGGTCGCGTACGACATCCTGCTCAGTGGCACCAGCGGGCTGACCGGTCTGGTGCGGTCCGCCGAGAGCGGGCAGCCGGTCAAGGACGCCATGGTCATCGTCACGGATGTGCGCGGGGACCTGCTGGCCAACGGGACCACGGGTGAGCAGGGCGAGTTCTCCTTCGCCGAGCTGGTGCCGGGGGCGGTGACCGTCGCGGTGAACGCCGCCGGGTACCGGCCGCGCGCCCTGCCCGTCGAGGTGGGCGGCACCGGGGTCACCCGGGTCGAGATCGACCTGGACTCGGGCGCCCGCGTCCAGGGTGTCGTCCACGCCCCGCACGGCCCGCTGGCCGACGCCCGGGTGACGCTGGTCGACCAGGCGGGCAACGTCGTCGGCTCGGCCACGACCGGGACGGACGGGGCGTACGCCTTCACCGACCTGGACGGCGGCGAGTACACCGTCATCGCCACGGGCTACCCGCCGGTGGCCACCGCCCTGACGGTCACGGGCGCCGGTACCGACGCCCACGACATCGAACTCGCCCACCCCGGCGAGTAGCGACGACCCCGGCCCGTGACAGGTGGGCGCGCTCCAAGCGGAGGTGCGCCCCCTGTCGCGGGCCGGTTTCTTTCCGAGGAGTAGCTGAGATGGGACTGACCGCGAGGATCCGTACCCGGGACGGATGGGCCGTGTCGCACGCGGTCGTCACGGTGGCGGACATGACCGGTGCGCAGGTGCTGCGGGCCGAGGCCGACGCGGAGGGCGCCGTACGGGACGCGACGCCGATGGAGCCGGGGGCGTACACCGTCATCGTCACGGCGGTGGGCTATGCGCCCGCGGCCTCCAGCGTGATCGT
This sequence comes from Streptomyces luteogriseus, assembly GCF_014205055.1. NCBI lineage: Bacteria > Bacillati > Actinomycetota > Actinomycetes > Kitasatosporales > Streptomycetaceae > Streptomyces > Streptomyces luteogriseus. The sequence goes on along the minus strand of NZ_JACHMS010000001.1, from coordinate 4,476,449 downwards.
GACCGCGAGCGGACGGGCCGAGGTCGGGCCGGTGACGCTGGCGCGGCAGGGCGGTACCGAGCTGCCGCCGCCCGGGCCATGGACCGTCGACCCGGTGCACTCCAGCGTGGCCGCCGTGGCCCAGCACCTGGGCATCTCCAGCGTGCACGGCCGGTTCACGGAGTTCTCCGGCTCGATCGAGATCGCCCCGGACGACGTCGCCAAGTCGCGTGTGGAGGCGGTGATCCGGGCCGCGTCCATCGACACCGGCAACGGCATGCGCGACGGGCACCTGAAGTCGCCGGACTTCCTGGACGTCGAGCGGTTCCCGGAGATCACCTTCCGGTCGACGGGGCTGACGGCAACCGGGTCCGACCGGTGGACCGTCCACGGCGAGCTCGGCATGCACGGGGTGGTACGGGCCGTGGACCTCGACCTGGCCTGTCTAGGCACGGGTCCGGACCCGTGGGGCGGCACCCGCGCGGCGTTCCGCGCGACGACCGAACTGCACCGCGAGGACTTCGCGATGAACTACAACCAGGTCCTCCAGGCCGGCATCGCCGCCATCGGCACGACGCTCAAGGTGGAGCTGGACATCCAGGCCGTGCAGGGCGAGTCACTTCCCCCGGCGTGAGTCCGGGGCGGACACTCTCGCCACCAACTGGCCGCACAGGTCCCGGAGCTTGACGTTCCGGTCCTGCGAGACCCGGCGCAGCCGCTCCAGCGCGATCCGCGCGTCGATCCGTTCCCGGGCCATCAGGATCCCGATCGCCTGGTCGATGACGCTGCGGGAGAGCAGCGCGGTGCGCACATCGGCCGCCGACTGGCGCCGGCGCTCGATCCGCAGCGCCACGTCGATCGCGTCCCCGGACCGGGCCGCGAAGGCACGGGCCGCGTCCCGGCCCGTGCCCAGCGCTCCGGCCCGCACCCCGTAGAAGTTGATCGCGGCGCCGCTCTCGCCCTCGACGGCGACCGGCACCGCCAGCACACAGCGGACGCCCGCGGACAGCGCGTACTCCGTGAACGAGGGCCAGCGCGACTCCTCGGCCAGATCCGGGGCGTACTGCTCCTCGCCGGTCTCGGCGGCGTCGACGCAGGGCCCCGAGCCGTTCTCGTACTGACGCAGGTCCAGGCCGCTGGGCATGCCGTCGCTGCCGGCCAGGGTGAGCAGCCGGCCGGCGCGGCGCACGGTGATGCTGCAGGCGTCGGCGCCGCGCACCTCCTGCACCGCGCGGTCGGTCAGATCGCGCAGCAGCGTGTCGAGACCACTGCTGCGCACCATCGCCTGGTCCAGCGTGTCGGACGTCTCGGAGCTCATGGCCGTACGGGTATCCCGTCACCGGCCATACACGCCACCGACGTAATTCACCTCACCTCAGGGGGTGTTGTGAGCCCCCACGATCCGGCGGGCCAGTTCGCGCAGCTTCACGTTCTCCCGCTGGGAGGCCCGTACCAGGCTCTCGAAGGCCGCGGCCGCGTCGATGCCCTGGCGCTCCATGAGAATGCCGGTGGCCTGGCCGATCAGGTCCCTGGTGTGCATGGCCTCGGTGAGCTGCTCGCGTACGGTCGCGGAGTCCAGGGCGATGCTGACGTGCGCGCTGAACAGCCGGCCGACGCGCGTGGCCTCCTCGTCGAAGGCGCCCGGTTTGCGCGCGTAGGCCGTGAGGACGGTCAGCCGGCGCCGGTCGGCGCGCAGCCGCAGCGACAGTGCCGAGCGCAGGCCCAGGGCCGCCAGCACGTCCCAGCCGTCGTCCGCCTCGCTGTCCGTTATCCGCGCGACCGGGCTGCTCCACAACTGCTCCCACAGCCCGTGCTGTTCACGGCCGGTGTGCCGGGATTCGGCGGAGCGCACGAGCTCGTCGGTCCAGGCGAGCGTGCGGATCTTGTTGCCGCGTTCGATCACGGAGATGCCGGCGTGTTCGGCGCCCGGCATGAGATGCACGGCCAGCCGGACCGCGGTGCGCAGCGTGCTGTGGGGTGTGAGGGTCTCGTGCAGTTGCTGCGACGCCACCGTCAGCGCTTCGGCCAGCTCGGAGCCGACCGGAAAACGGGGCAAATCAGGAAACTCGGACGCAGCCACCACGAACCTCTTCGGCATGCACGGCCAACGGCCGTGCGCAGGAGAGCTCCGCAGCACATTCCCGACTGCGAGCACAGGACGGACAGCACTCTAACTGCTCGGTTGCCTCCAAGTGACGTCCGGCCGACGCCGCCACGGGCGCTTCCACCACCCGCCCCCCGCATGGTGGAATGGCACCGCGGGTCAGGAAGCGGCCTTACCGGAATCCGGACGAACGTCTGCCAGGTGAGTGCCGTGACCTTCTTCACGAATCCCACAGATCAGCGCGACCTCCCCGGTCGCGTCCACCTCACGATGCCCGCCGAGATCGACTACTGCAACGCGGCGGAGCTGCTGCCGCTCCTCATGTCCGCGGTCCGCGCCCGTGGCGACCGGCTCGAGGTCCTCGTCCTCGACCTGACCACGACGTCGTTCATGGACTCTCAGGGTGTCCGCCTCATCAACGACGTACGACGCCTGCTGCGCCCCGGGGCCGCGGTGCGTCTGGTGGCCCGGCCGGAAGGCGTCACCAGCCGCGTCCTGGAGCTGACGGGCATGCGCCGGGACGTCCCCGTGTACGACAACCTCGCCGAAGCCCTGGCGTCGTAGGCTGCGGCCCATGGCACCGAACATCGCGACGAACACCCGTGTCTCCCTCGACGAGTTGCTCGACTTCGTACGCCCCCGGCACCACGCGATCCTGCTGACCCGGCGGACCGACGGCGGTCCCCAGGGCTCCCCGCTGACCTGCGGTGTCGACGACTCCGGCCGGATCGTGGTCTCCACCTACCCGGAGCGCGCCAAGACCCGCAATGCCAAGCGGGACCCGCGCGTGAGCCTGCTCGTGCTCAGCGACGACTGGAACGGCCCCTGGGTGCAGATCGACGGCACGGCCGAGATCATCGACTCCCCCGACTCCGTCGAACCGCTCGTGGAGTACTACCGGAACATCGCCGGGGAGCACCCCGACTGGGACGAGTACCGCGCGGCCATGCTCAAGCAGGGCAAGTCGATCATCCGGATCACGCCGGAGCGGTGGGGGCCGGTGGCGACCGGGGGGTTCCCGGCGCGGCTGGTGGAGGGGGAGTAGGTCAGTTCGCCCCGGGGGCTTCTGCCTCCCCAGGGGCTTCTTCCTCACTGGAGGCTCCGCCCTTGAGGGCGACCATCGCCTCGATGCCCGCGATCAGCAGTTCCAGCGCGAACTCGAAGTCGCGCTCCAGCATCTCGGCGACCGTGTCGCCGCCGCGCGCCGCCATGAGCTTCTGCGACTCCCGCATGACGTCCGCGGCCTGCGGGGCCTCGGTCACCGTGCTCACGGCGTCCTGGAAATACTCGTCCATGGTCATGCCGACGGCGGCGGACCGGGTGGAGAGGTGGCCCTCGAGCGTGCCGTAGCCGTAGACGAACTGGAAGACGGCCGAGATCCCGCTCGTCAGCCGTTTCGCGGGCAGCCCCGTCCTGCGCATGACGCGCTGTACGACCCTGGAGAAGGCCAGGTTGTTCGGGCCGATGTTGAGGAAGGTGCCGACCAGCGCGGACACCCAGGGGTGACGCACCAGCAGGGTCCGGTACTCACGGGCCAGCGCCCGCATCTGGTCGCGCCAATCAGCGTCGGCGGCCTCCGGATCGGGCAGGGACATCTCGCCCATGGCCGCGTCCAGGGCGAGTTCGAGCAGGTCGTCCTTGGTGTCGACGTACCAGTAGACGGACATCGCCGTGACGTTCAGCTCGCCGGCCAGCCGCCGCATGGAGAACTTCGGCAGCCCCTCGGCGTCCAGCAGACGCACGGTGACCTCGATGATCCGGTCACGGTCCAGCCCCGAGGGCTGCCCGCCCCCGCGCCGCCGGTGCGCCTTGCCCTCCAGCCAGACGCTGGACCGCGCGGCCTTCTCGGCTGTCTTCGCCATGGCGCACCTTCCTCGACCTCTTGCTGCCGATCATGCCAGGCGCCCTCGGGGCGCTGGGCAGTGTCATCGCGCGGCTCCGCCGCGGGGGCGCGAGCAGCCACAACCCGCGGCCGCCCACCGCCCCGGCCGCCCGATCCCCTAGGCAGACTCTGCCCGCTCAGCACGCCGAAGCAACGCCGCCGCGACCAGTCCACCGGCCAGCACGGCAACCGCGCCCACCAGCTGACTGGTCTCCAGCCCGGAGGCGAACGCGTCGGAGATCCTGGCCTTCTCCTCGGCCGAGTCGGCCGCCGCCAGCGCCGCCGGCAAGGACGCCGCGGACACGGCCACCAGCGACGCGAACCGGGAGTTGAGCACGGCGCCGAGGACGGCGACGCCCAGCCCGTTGCCGAACTCCGCCAGCGTTCCGTTGATCCCCGCTCCCACACCCGCCTTCTCCGGCGGTATCGCGCCCATGATCGCGTTGGCCATCGCCGGCATGGACAGGGCCACACCCGCGCCCATCACGATCAGCCCGAGCAGCATGCCGCCGTACCCGTGCCCCCCGAGCAGCGCGATCGCCGCGAGCCCGGCGGACACCAGCGTCATGCCGAGCGCGATCGCCGCCGGCGTCCCCGCCTTCAGCACCACCTTCGCCCCGACCCCCGTGAAGTTGAGCGCGACGACGGTCAGCGCCAGCGGCGCCGTCCGCAGCCCGGCGTCCAGCGGCTCGTACCCGAGCACGAACTGGAGGTGCTGCGTGAGCAGGAACAGCGACCCCGTCATACCGAACGCCACGAGGATCGTGCCCGCGACCGCGCCCACGAACTTCTGGTTGCGGAAGAAGTGCATGTCGAGCATCGGGTGCTCGGTCCGCAGCTCCCACAGCACGAACAGACCGAGCACGACCACGCCGATCAGCGCCGAGACCAGCACCTGCGCGGAGGTCCAGCCGTGCTCGGGCCCGGTGATGATCGCGTACACCACGGCCGTCATGCCGATGGTCGACAGCACGGCGCCGACCAGGTCGGGCCGGTCCCCGGCCTTGTGCCTGGACTCCGGCACCAGGGCGGCGACCGCGACCAGGCCGAGCAGGGCGACCGGAATGTTGATCAGGAAGATCGCGCCCCACCAGAAGTGGTTCAGCATCACGCCGCCGATCAGCGGGCCGGCGGCGAACCCGAGCGAACTGACCGTCGACCACAGCGCGATGGCCTTCACGCGCTCCTGTTCGTCGAAGATCTGCACGACCACGGCGAGGATCGTGGTCATCAGCAGCGCGCCGCCGACGCCCATGCCCGCCCGGGCCGCGATCAGCTGGCCCGGGCTCTCGGACAGTCCGGCCGCGAGCGAGCCCAGGCCGAAGATCGCGAGGCCGGACATCAGCAGCAGCTTGCGGCCGTAGCGGTCGGCGGCGTTCCCGGCGGTGAGCAGCAGGCCGGACTGCACCAGCGCGTACGCGTTCATCATCCACTGGACGTCGGCGGTCGAGGCGTCCATCTCGCGGGTGAGCGAGGGGATGGCCACGTTGAGGATCGTGTTGTCGAGCAGCACGGTGAGCTGCGCGAGACAGATGACACCGAGGATCAGCCAGCGCTGGGGGTGGCCGCCCGGTGCGGTGTGCGGCAGGGCCGTTTCCTGGGGGGACGTCGTCATGCTGTACACCGTAGAACAGCTCCTATACGGCGTACAACGGAGTTTCGGCGGGGACGGCGAAGGGCGGTGGCTTTCGGCCACCGCCCTTCGCCTGGTCAGGGACGTGTCAGCTGCTCGCCTTCTGCGTGAGGTCGTAGAACGTGGCCGAACCGACCGTGACCTTCTTGAAGGTGGCCTCGACCCAGGAGGTGATCTGGGAGGAGGTGCCGTCGCCGCTGCCGCCCCTGCCGCCGCCCATGCCTCCCGAGGCGATGAAGTAGTGGATTCTTCCGTCCGCCACGTACTGCTTGAACTGGGCGAGGGTCGGGGACGGGTCGGTCCCGTTGAAGCCGCCGACGGCCATCACCGGGTCGCCGGTGGACAGCTGGTAACTCGCCGCGTTCTGCGCACCGATGGCCGCGGCGGCCCAGGTGTACTGATCGGCGTCGGTCTCCAGCAGCTTCTTGGCCTCGGAGCCGACGCCGGCGCCGTTGAGCAGGCCGCCGACGCCGCCGCCCATGCCGCCCATGCCTTCCGTACGACCGCCGTTCTGCTGGCCCTGGCCTTGTCCCTGGCCCTGCTGGTTCCGGCCGCCGCCGGGGAAGCCGCCTCCGCCGGGGAAGCCGTTGCCCTGCCGACCCTGGGCGTTGCCGTTGCCAGTGCCGTTCTGCTGGTTCGGCCCCTGGCCCTGCTGGTTCTGGCCGCCGCCGGGGAAGCCGCCTCCGCCCGGCATGCCGCCACCGCCCGGGCCGCCTCGGCCGCCCGCGACCGCCGGACCCGCCGTGACGATCGAGCCGGTGTGCCCCTCGTTCACGGTGGTGAGGGTGTACGCCGCCGGACCGGCCAGCGCGGCGACGAGGCCCAGCCCGGCCGCTCCAAGGGCCAGCCGGCGCCCCAGCCGCCCGGCGAAGATCAGGCCGAGGGCCGCCGTCAGACCGCCGACCAGAACCAGCCACTTGAGCCAGGGCAGGTAGTCGGAGGAGCGGTTGAGCAGGACGTACCCCCAGGCCGCGGTCGCCGTCATCGCGGCGGCCAGGGTCAGCGACGCCCACGCCTTGTCCCGCTTCTCCCAGAGCAGCGCCGCGCCCATGCCGACCAGCGGGGCGATGTAGGGGGCGAGGGCGACCGTGTAGTACTCGTGGAAAATGCCCTGCATGTAGCTGAAGACCAGCATGGTGGTGAGCAGCGCGCCGCCCCACACCAGGAACGCGCCCCGGGTCGCCGAGGTCCGGGCGGCCTTGCGTGTGGCCACCAGGCCCGCGACGAGCAGGATCAGCGCGGCCGGGATCAGCCAGGAGATCTGGCCGCCGATGGAGGAGCCGAACAGCCGGTCCCAGCCGGTCTCGCCCCAGGCTCCGCCGCCGTTGCCGCCCCCGCCGCCGCCTCCGACGCTGCCGGTCTCGTCGCCGTTGAGGCGGCCCAGGCCGTTGTAGCCGAAGGTCAGTTCCAGGAAGCTGTTGTTCTGCGAGCCGCCGATGTACGGGCGGGAGGACGCGGGCCAGAGTTCGACGATCGCGACCCACCAGCCCCCGGAGACGACGATCGCGGCGAGCCCCGCGGCGAGTTGGCCGATCCGCTTCTTCACCGGCACGGGGGCGCAGACGCCGTAGACGAGGGCGAGCGGCGGAAGGATCAGGAAGGCCTGGAGCGTCTTCGCGAGGAAGGCCAAGCCGATCGCGGCACCGGCCCACAGGAGCCACTTGGTGCGGCCGTCCTCCAGGGCGCGGACGACGAAGTAGCAGGCCGCCGCCATCAGCAGCGCCAGCATCGCGTCGGGGTTGTTGAAGCGGAACATCAGCGCCGCGACGGGGGTGAGCGCGAGCACGGCGCCCGCTATCAGCCCGGCAGCCGGGCTGAACCGGCGGCGCACGGCCGCGTACACGACGGCCACCGTGCCGACGCCCATGAGGACCTCGGGCACGAGGATCGCCCAGGAGCTGAGGCCGAAGAGCCGCACGGAGAGGGCCATGGGCCACAGGGCGGCCGGGGGCTTGTCGACGGTGATGGCGTTTGCCGCGTCGAGCGAGCCGAAGAAGAACGCCTTCCAGGATTCGCTGCCCGCCTGTACGGCCGCCGAGTAGAAGGAGTTGGCGTAGCCGGAGGCGCTCAGGTTGCAGAGGTAGAGGACGGCCGTCACCAGCAGCAGGGCGAGGAAGGCCGGGCGGGCCCAGCGGGGGTCCTCGGGGCGGCCGTGCCACAGCCGTCGTACGAAGGGCCGCTTGGTGGCGCCGGAGGCACGGGCCGGTTCGGGCGTCGCGGGGCGGGTCCGGCTGCCCGGACCCGCGTCTCCGCCCGTGGTCGGCTGGTCGAAGTGGACGGTCATCGCAGGTCCCTCGAATCGGAGTCGTGCGGGCGCGCCGGCTGCGGTTGCAGGGTGGCGTCCGGCCAGGTGCGGTCCGCGGCTTCACCGGCGCGGAAGGTGGTGACGTAGGGAGCGGCTTCGTACGGGGCCGGGTCGTACGGGGCTGTGTCGTACGGGGCCGTGTCGTGAGGCGGGGTGTTGTGAGGCGGGGTGTTGTACGGGGCGGGCGGCGGTGAGTCGTCCTCGCGCCGGTCCGGGAAGACCCACGCCCGGAAGAGCAGGAAACGCAGCACGGTCGCCGCGAGGTTGGCCGCGACGAGGACGGCCAGTTCGGTGGAGTGCGCGGGCTCGGAGGTCGCCGCGTTCAGTGCCGCGAGCGAGCCGCTGGTCAGGGCGAGTCCGATGCCGAAGACGACCAGGCCCTGCGCCTGGTGCCGTACGGCCCCGCCGCGCCCGCGCACCCCGAAGGTGAGCCGCCGGTTGGCCGCGGTGTTGGCGACCGCCGAGATCAGCAGAGCGAGTGCGTTGGCGGTCTGGGAACCGGAGAAGACCCGGAGGCCGCTGTAGAGCAGCAGGTAGAAGAGGGTGGACAGGGCGCCGACCACGCAGAATCCGACCAGCTGGCGGGCCAGTCCCTTCGGCACGTCCTCGATGTCACGGTCGCGCGGGTCGTCGCCGAACGGCCGGGCGATCCGGTCCAGCGGCAGCGAGCCGGTGGCCAGGGCTCTGCCGACCCGCCACACGCCCTTGAGGTCGTCGGTCGCGGTCCTGACGATGTGCACGGTCGAGTCGGGGTCGTCGACCCAGTCGACCGGCACCTCGTGGATCCGCAGCCCGGCACGCTCGGCGAGCACCAGCATCTCGGTGTCGAAGAACCAGCCGGTGTCCTCGACGAGCGGCAGCAGCACCTGCGCCACGTCCCTGCGGATCGCCTTGAAGCCGCACTGGGCGTCGGAGAACCGCGCCTGGAGCGAGCCGCGCAGGATGAGGTTGTAGGCCCGGCTGATGAACTCCCGCTTGGGCCCGCGCACCACCCGCGAACTGCGGGCCAGCCGGGAGCCGATCGCGAGGTCCGAGTGGCCGGAGATCAGCGGCGCCACCAGCGGGAGCAGGGCGTTGAGGTCGGTGGACAGGTCCACGTCCATGTAGGCGAGGACGGGGGCGTCCGATGCCGACCAGACGGCCCGCAGGGCCCGGCCGCGCCCCTTCTGTTCCAGGCGGACGGTGGTGACCTCGGGGATCTCAGCCGCCAGCCGCCCGGCCACCTGCGGGGTGGTGTCCGTGGAGGCGTTGTCCGCGATCGTGATGCGGAACGCGTACGGGAACGTCCGGTCGAGGTGCTCGTACAGTCTGCGGACGCACGGCTGGAGGTCCTTCTCCTCGTTGTAGACGGGGATCACTACGTCCAGGACAGGCGTACCGGCTGGTGCGGCCGGGAGGTGCTCCCGCGCCGGCAGGGTGCCGGGAGAAGAGTCGGTTCGCATGGAACCGACTTTCGTCAGGCGCCCTGTCGCGCCCGTGTGGTGACGCTGTGGTGTGCCTGTGAGTGCGGCTGCCGGCTCATGTCCGGCCGCGGCTCGGGCGGCAGCGTGGGCAGGTGCACCGTGAACACGGTCCGCCCTGGCACGCTGTCGACGGTCACGGAACCGCCGTGCGCGGTCGCCACGGCCTGCACGATGGCGAGGCCGAGACCGGTCGAACCGGTGGAGCGGGAGCGCGCGGAGTCGCCTCGGGCGAACCGCTCGAAGACGTGCGGGAGCAACTCGGCGGGAATGCCCTGCCCGTTGTCCTCCACCTCCACGCACAGCCACCGGTCGCGCCGCTGCACCCGCGCGGTGACGGTCGTGCCGGGCGGGGTGTGGGTTCGGGCGTTGCCGAGCAGGTTGACCAGGACCTGTTGCAGCCGGGCCGCGTCCGCCGACACGAGCGCGGGCTCGTCGGGCAGGTCGAGCCGCCAGTTGTGGTCCTGGCCGGCCGCACGGGCGTCGCTGACGGTGTCCACGACGAGCGGGACGAGGTCGGTCTGCTCGAACTGGAGCGGCCGTCCGGCGTCGAGCCGGGCGAGCAGCAGCAGATCCTCGACGAGGAGGCTCATCCGGCCGGCCTCGGACTCGATCCGGCCCAGGGCGTGCCGGGTGTCGGGCCCGACCTGCTCTCCGCCGCGCCGGGTGAGTTCGGCGTACCCGCGGATGGAGGAGAGGGGGGTGCGCAGCTCGTGGCTGGCGTCGGCGACGAACTGTCTGACGCGGGTCTCGCTCTGCTGCCGTGCGTGCAGCGCCGCGTGGACGTGGTCCAGCATCCGGTTGAGCGCGGCGCCGACCTGGCCGACCTCGGTGTGCGGGTCGGTCTCGGAGTCGGGGACCCGCTCGCTCAGGTTCACCTCGCCGGTGTGCAGGGGCAGTTCCGAGACCCGGGTGGCGGTGGCGGCTACGCGGCGCAGGGGGCGGGTGGCGACACCGACGAGCACGAACCCGGCGAGACCGGCAGCGGCGAGACCGGCGCCGGTGACGCAGACCTCGACCAGGATGAGGGTGTTGACGGTGTTGGTGACGTCCGTGGTCGGGATGGCCACGTAATAGCTGCCCTTGTCACCGCTCTTGTACTCGACCCGGTACTCGCCGAGGCCGGGGATGTCGACGGTTCGCGGCGGGCCCTCGGTCTGTGGCACGGAAGCGAGGGCGGCTCTCTGCTCGGCGTTCAACGACCGTGAGGTCATCTGGTAATTGCCCTCGGAGACGCCGTACACGGACTGCGTGATCCGGCCGCCCTCGATCTTGGCGGCGACCGTACCGCCCGGCTGCGGCCCCCTCGTGACGAAGTCGGTGAGGCTTTCCACCTTGTTCTTCGCGAGCCCGTCGGCCCCGCCCTCGCCGGGCACCAGGGGCGGGCTCTGCGCGGCCCTGGACGCGGCCGCGTCGACCTGGCCGTCCAGCTGCTCGTACAGGTGGGACCTGAGCGCCAGCGTCGTCACCGTCCCGATCACCGCACACACCACGGCGATCAGCACCACGGACGCGACGACGAGCCGCGTCCGCAGCGTGCGCGGCTTGCCTCTTCGCCGCCCGCCCGCCTGCTGCTGCGTCCGCTGCCGCCGCCGTCCGCTCATGACGCCGCGGGCTTGATCAGGTACCCGGCGCCGCGGCGTGTGTGGATCATCGGTTCGCGCCCGGCGTCGATCTTCCGCCGCAGATAGGAGATGTACAGCTCGACGACGTTGGCCTGGCCGCCGAAGTCGTACGACCACACGCGGTCGAGGATCTGGGCCTTGCTGAGCACGCGGCGGGGGTTGCGCATGAGGAACCGCAGCAGCTCGAACTCGGTCGCGGTCAGGTGGATGTTGTTCCCGGCCCGGGTCACCTCGTGGCTGTCCTCGTCGAGGGTGAGGTCGCCGACGACCAGCGTGGAGTCCGAGCGCCGGTCGGCGGCACCGGAGCGGCGTATCAGCCCGCGCAGCCGGGCGACGACCTCCTCCAGGCTGAACGGCTTGGTGACGTAGTCGTCGCCGCCCGCCGTCAGCCCGGCGATCCGGTCCTCGACGGCGTCCTTGGCGGTGAGGAACAGCACCGGCACATCCGGCAGTTCCCGGCGCAGCCGCCCGAGCACGGCCAGCCCGTCCATGTCCGGCAGCATCATGTCGAGGACGACGGCGTCGGGCCGGAAGTCGCGGGCGGCCTGGATCGCGCCCGTGCCGTCACCGGCGCTCCGGATCTGCCATCCCTCGTACCGCAGGGCCATGGACAGCAGCTCGGTGATCGACAGCTCGTCGTCCACCACCAGCACGCGCACTGGGCTCCCGTCCGGCCTGAGCAGTTCGGTGCGCCCCTGGGGCGAGGTCGTGGTCATGTGAACACGATGTCGAGGACCTCTGAGAGCGCCCTTTCGGCAACCTGTGATTTCCCTGAGAAACACACAGGTGCTTCTCAGGGAGCTCCTGGGAAGGCCGCGCTGGAACGCGTGGCACGACCGCGCAGGAACTCGTGGCAAGCCGCGCGGGTCAGAACAGGCCGTCCTGCACGCCGGCCGCCTCCTTGAACTGCCTTACGGGCACGGTCAGTTCGTCTCCCGTGGCGGGAACCAGCGCCCATCCGGTCATCAGCCGCGTGTCGAGCACGACGACCCCGCCGCCGGTGGCCAGGTGCAGATCGGGCCCGGCGGCCGCGACCAGCTCCCCGCCGACCGCACCCCCGGCGACGAGCTCGCTCACGCCGCCGATGGCGACGGGCACGTCCGCCAGCCCGAACACCCCCACGTGATCGACGACCCGCAGCGGCTCCCGCACGAGCGACTCCGGCCACGCGGGAAGAGCGACCGCCCGTTCATACAGCTCGGCGACCTCACGGGCCCGGTCGGCGGCGGTCTCCGGCAGCGCGGCCCGCACCGCCCGCTTCTCGGCGTACGGAATCCGGTCGGGTACCCGCAGGGCCGCCCTGAGCAGCTCCTCCGTACGCCGCGCGGCCATGAGCGGACCCACGCCGAGCCAGCTGAAGCAGACGGCGCCCTGCTCGAGCAGCCGGGCGGAGCCCCGCTCCTCGGCCGTGATCCCGACCTTGACCATGCCGGGTCCGAACCACGCGAGATAGACGTGGTACGGCCGGGGGTCGTCGGCGATGGTGTCCGCGGCCACGGAGTGCGCCCGGTCCAGCCGCGCGCACTCCTCGCACCGCGCCCCCGTACTCCGCCCCGGCACGGCGGCCCCCACGGGGCAGGCGTGCCCCCGAGCCCCCACGCAGATGCGCGCACCCCCTCCCGAGACTCCGAAGGTCACGCGTTTCCCCCAGGTCAGCGCGCTGCGCCGCCCGCCGTCCCACACCAGCACGGGACCATCCGCCGACCACCGCAGCCCCGAGCACTTCCACGCCTGTGCCATCTCTGCCGAGCGTAGGGGGCACCACTGACAACGGGGGAGGGCGGCCGGTGGGGGCGGCCGGTGGGGGGCGACCGGTGGGGGGCGACCGGCGGGAAGGCCGGTGGGGGGGCGACCGGTGGCAAGGCCGGTGGGGGGCGACCGGCGAGGAGACCTTTGGGGGGCGACGGGCGAGGAGAAGCCTCAGCTCGCGGAGTCACCACCGGCAGCGGCGACGGTCTCAGCGCACGGAATCGCCACCGGCAGCGGCGACGGTCTCAGCGCACGGAATCGCCACCGGCAGCGGCGACGGTCTCAGCGCACGGAATCGCCACCGGCAGCGGCGACGGTCTCCGGCTCGCTCTCGCGCTGAGCCGGCATGACCGGCACCACCGCGGACGCGCCGCGACCCCGCCCGGCCAGCCGGCACCCCAGGCACTCCTGGTGCCCGCCCGGCGCCGCCGAGTCCCGGACCCGCCACCCCCACTCCGCCCGGGGCCGCACGCCCGGCCCCTTCCCCCATCCGGAGAGATGCAGGGCCCAGGTGACGAGCAGACTCACGACCCCGATCGCCGCCCCGCCCGCGATCAGCACACCGGAGACGGTGCAGACCCCCAGCCCCGCCACCCCGGCCCCGACGGTGGCGATGCCGCATCCGACCCAGCCCGCGACCGTGTGCCCGTGGTCATACTGATGTGCACTCACGTGTCACTCCCTCGCGCCCGAGGACTCCGACCCGCCGAACCCCTCACCTGCTAAGACTTTTATCGCCCAAACATCTCACGAACTAAGGGATCTGGGAATGCAAGCGAAGCCTCGTCCGGCCGCCACACCGGAGCAGGCACTGTCGGCGATGGACCAGCTCATCGCGACGCACCTGGTCGGACAGCACGAGATCGCCCAACAGGTGGGTCTGAGTGTGACGGACCTCACCTGCTTCGCCTACGTCATCGAGGCCGGTGAGAACCTCCCCACGGCCGGCGATCTGGCGGCCCGCGTCCATGTCACCACCGGCGCGGTCACCGGCATCCTCAACCGCCTGGAGCGCGCCGGCTACATCACCCGCCGCCCCGACCCCGCGGACCGCCGCCGCATCCGGGTGGCGGCCCAGCCCGAGGCGGTGGCCCGCGTCCGGGAGGTCTACGAGCCGTACTACGCCCGCCTCACCCACCTCTTCGCGGACTACTCCCCGGAGGAGGTCGCGGTCCTGCACGACTGGTTCACCCGCGCGAGCACGCTGGCGGCGACCTACCTGGAGGAGCACTGCCGCCCCGACTGAACCAGGGCCCCTGTCGCTACTTGGGCTGACGGGAGTGCCGCTTCGCCCGTCGGCGCACGGTGAAGACGCAGGCGAGCAGGCCGAGCGCCCAGGCGATCAGGAGCGCTCCCCACAGCGGCATGGTCACGATCGGCACGAGAAGGCGGATCTCGACATCCGAGCGGTTCTCGAAGATGAAGACCAGAGCGACCGCGGTGATCAGAACGAACGGTGCGAAACGGCGGACGCCGGGCCGGGCGAAGAACGGCTGGCGCGCCTTGTGGTCCGGGCTGGGCTGAGCCATGGAGCACCTCTCCATCACGTTGCCCCTGACTCCAGCGTCCCCTGCCCCCACGCGTCCCGCCACGGCAACCGTCGCTGCCATGGCGACCATCACTGCCATGGCCACCGTCGCCGCCATGGCAGCCGGCGCCGCTGCGGTCACCGCAAACCGTCGAGCGGCCAAATCCGGCGAACGTCGTAAGCGTCGCGGCTTCCTTACCGCCACTCCAGGACGTCACCCACGCTCAGCGCCCTGTCCGCGCCCCCTGCTGTGATCTTCTTCGGGGTTGCGCCGGGAGTGATGGCGGAGACGAAGTACTCGAGCCGCGTGCCCTGGAGCGAGGCGAAGATCATCTGCTTGCCGTCCGGCGAAATGGCCCGCACCGTGTTCTTCCGATCCGTCGCCGGGATGATCGGATCACCCAGGGTGCCCTTCGGGGCATCCGCCGTGCCGTCGAGCCGAGAAGCGTCCAGCGTCCAGAAGGAGTTCTTCCGCTTCGGATCCTCGGCCTTGCCGAGCCGGGGGCCGCACAGCACGGTCTTGTCGTCGACCCAGCCGTTGGGGTGGCAGTCGGCGTCGAAGGGCATGCGATCTGCCTTCACACGGCCGGCCTTGAGCAGCGCACCGCGCTGTGGCACGTCGACGACGTTGTAGCCCTGCCAGGTGATGAAGGCCGTCGCCCTACGCCCGTTGGGACTGATCCGGACTTCCTTGCCGAAGACCCCGCGCGCCGGGTCGCCCGCGAGCGCAAGGCCGGCACCGTCCATGTAACTGCCATCACCGCCCGCCTGTTCGGTCACCGCGTGATCTCCCGTGACAGAGCGGCTGGCGATCCGCACATGATCCGAGGAGTCGGTCTCGGTGAACCAGACAGCACTGCCGTCCTGGGCGAAGACGGCGTTCTCCTCTTTGGGCGTGTCGCCGAAGCCCTCGCCCTGTTCACCGGACAGCTTGGTCAGCTTGCCGCTGGCATCGACGTAGCCCACCCCCGTCGCCTCGGTCTCTCGATCGAAGAGGACGACGGCCATCCGGGAGAAGTCCTTGTCGAAGAGTTGCCGCAGCCGGGTGACGGCGACAGTGCGCGGCCCGTCCTCGGACGTGCCGACACCGGGGAAGTTGTCGGCGCACAGCTCCACGAGCGGGGAGGCGACATCGTCGGCCTCTGCGACCACGGCCTCGGCCGGGACGGTGAAGGTCCGGGAGACGGTCCGTTTCCACGTCGTCGGATCCCAGCCCGTCACCGTCACGCTGGCCGGATTACTCGCGGGCACCGAGCACGAGGCGGTGACGATCACACCGCTGCCCGGAAAGGCCCCGCTCCCCTGGCCCGCGTCCTTGGTCCCACCCTGCTGTCCGGCAGTCGCCTTGGCGCCCTTGGCGTCGGAGCCGTCATGGCCCCCGCCACACCCCGCGACGAGCGGAAGCACCACCGCGGCGACAGCCAACGCGGTCGGGCCCCCGCCCCACCGACGCCCTCCGTGACCCTCTGTTCCCCTCACGTCCGCGTCCCCTCACGATGTCCTGCCCAGCAGCGGCCACGTGATCGTAATGCGAACCGGCGCGAGTCGGGGTGTAGTTGACGGTCGAGGCTGGACAGGCCACACCGACGCCCGGACCGGGCCATGGCAGGGCAGGGTGAGGACCCACGAGACACCAAAGGCCCCCGGGATTCATCCCGGGGGCCTTTGACTTATGTGCACTCGGCAGGATTCGAACCTGCAACCTTCTGATCCGTAGGCGCGTGCAGCACCGCCACGAACCGCTCGCCTGCTGGGATCCGTTGGCTCGTGCGCCGATCACGGGGGTGCCACGGTGCGCGGTTGTACGCCTGTGTTGATGTCAGCTACTGATGTCGCTCAACATGCCGGGTCGGGGGCGTGTGGGGTGGGTTAGAAGCAGCCGGGGCCGGTGGCGGGGTTGAAGCAGGCGTTGATGCCGGGGCCGCCATCGTTGGTGTTGGTGCCGGGGCCGCCGAAGAGCGCGTCGCTGCCGGGACCGCCGAAGAGGGCGTCGTTGCCGTTGTTGCCGTTCAGGTTGTCGGCGCCGTTGCCACCTTCGATGCGGTCGTTGCCGTCACCGCCGGACAGTACGTCGTTGCCGTCGCCGCCGCAGATGATGTCGTTGCCACCGCGGCCGTCGACCACATCGTTGCCGCCGAGAGCGAAGATCACGTCATTGCCAGGAGTGCCGATCAGGATGTTGTTGCCGTTGGTACCGGTGATGGTGGCCGTGGCGGTCGCGCAGGTGGGGGGCGCCGGCTCGTAGGTGACGGTCACATGAGCCGGCCCCGCTGCGGGAGCGGAGGTACCACCCGTGGGGACGCGGTTCGACCCGCCACCGCCACCACCAGGACCTGCCGTGCCATCGCTGTTGATTTGGCCGCAGCCGCCTCCTCCGCCGCCTCCGAACCAGCCGCCTCCGCCGCCGCCTCCCCCGAAGCCGGTGCCGCCGGTGCCGGCGGCACCGGCCGTACCGTCGGTGCCGGCGGTGGTTGGGTTCGGCGAGCATGCGGCTCCGCCGGTGCCGCCGGTGGTCTGGGTTCCTCCGCCACCGCCGACGCCGCTCTGCGGTCTGTCGCCGCCGTCGCCTCCGATGTCGCCGGCGTCCCCGCCGGTGGCCTCGGGGACCTGGAAGTCGCCGATGGCGGAACCGTAGCCGCCGCCTCCTCCGCCTCCGGCGACGATGAGACGCGGGTCGGTGCCGGGGCTGCCGGTCAGGGTGCAGCCTGGGCCGGCCGAGCTGCAGGTGCGGACGTCGCTGGAACCGCCGCCGACGCCGCCCGAGAAGTTTCCGGTGCCTGGTCCGCCGCCGGTGTTGACGTTCACGAACAGGGTGCTGCCCGGGGTAGCGGTCAGGGTGCCGGTGACGGTGGCCCCGCTCCCGCCTGCGCCACCATTAGGCACGTTCTGGCCTGCGGCGCCTGTGGCGGTGACCGTCAGTTGGGTGACGCCGGACGGGACGGTGAAGGGCTGGTTGGCGCCCACGTTGAAGGTGACCGTCACCGGCGCCGCAGCAGCGGGCGTGGCCGTGGGCACGACCAGGGCCGCCGGCAGTGCCACCGTGGCGAGCAGCACGGCAGCACGCCGGGCCGGGCGCCTCCGCTCACCCGCGACTCCGGCGCCACGTCTCTGGAGCATGGCATGTTGCAGGGTCCGTCTCACGATGGGGACTCCTCGGCAAAGAGCGCGGCACTCAGCACACGCCACGGACATCGGTTGATGTTCAGGCCCCTGCCGGGACCGCCCGACGATCAAGCCACACCCGCCCTGCGTGGTCGTACAGACACACCGTCATACCGCCCGCAATCCGCCGACCAGACGCTCCCCGACCCCGAACTCGCTCCGGTGATCCGTAGGCGGGCGAACCCAGCAGGAGCAGGAACGCAAGTCGCGGGGAAGAAGTGGCAGCCCGCGCCCGGACAGCCGGACGGTCTGATCTTCACCACGACGTATGGTCGGATCACAGACCCCCGCAGCCTGAACAGGATGCTCACCATCCTGTGCCGGGATGCCGGCGTGCGGCGGGTGCGGGTGCACGACCTCCGGCACACATGCGCCTCACTGCTACTCGCGCCAGGGCGTGGACGCTCGCACGATCATGGAAACGCTCGGGCACAGCACCATCACCATGACCCTGGACACGTACGCGCACGTGATGAGCACGACGCTTAAGGCCGCCGCCGACCGGATGGACGACGCCCTTGGGCTGGACGAGTCGGGCGGAGAATCCAGGAGCGAGCAGGAGGCGGACACCGAGAAGTGATCGGCGCCTCTGACCGCGTTGATGTCAGCTGTTGATGTCAAAGGCCCCCTGGGATAATCCCAGGGGGCCTTTGACCTGTGTGCACTCGGCAGGATTCGAACCTGCAACCTTCTGATCCGTAGGATCGGGCAGCACCCCGCAAGGGGAGCCAGCGGGCCATGACCGCGATCGCTCAGGTTAGCGATCATGTGAGTCTGTGTGCCGTCGTTGCCGTCAGCGCTGCCGTCAAATCCCAGCCCAGCCCTGGGAGCCCGCCGAGTCCGAATCAGCCTAGGACAAGTGGTCGGCGAACAAAAGCGCGACCCATGTGCACGCCGATGCTTGCAATAGATGGTGCATGCGAGGAAGTAGGTGAGCCGCGGGTCCCTGTCGACGTTGCCCGCAGAGCCTCGTTGACCTGAATAAAGCCTCGCAATATTCGATCTTGAGAAGGTTCGAGCAACCAAGGTGGTTACGAGTCGCAGTGGGTTATGTCACCATGAGTCACGAGTTGGCGATGACTGGGGGTACTCATGAGCATGATGAGTGGCGAGGACCGTCGGAAGATCTGGATCTATACGCTGTGGGTCGTGGGGGCCGTAGCCTTGGCAATTGTCGGCATCTTCACTGTATCGGCGAACGTGGGCGGGAGTAACAACAACTGCCAAGGGGCTGTTTGCGGAGATAAGAATGTCGGCAATACCGTAGGCGCTACGGAACCCAGCAGGTGAAGCACGATGCGCCGTCTCACTTCGTTGTTCCTGCTTGCTTTTGCGTTCAGCGTGACTGGCTGCACAGACAATACTTGCAATGATTCCATCTGCGGGGATCACAACAAAGACAACAGCGTCGACACGCGAGGATCCGCCTCACCCTTAAAGTCCGCTGCAGAACGAATAAAAGAGCTTGATCTGGGACTCGATGTCGATCTTTTCGAGAGGACTCTTGGCAGAGAGAATAGAGTCTCTACCTACGCGGGCGACAGTGAGGACTTCTTCTACGCAGGAGAGGGCGGAAAGGTTCGAGAGCTCACTGCGAGGATCTACAGAGTTGGCAGTTTCTTCGTTCAAGTGGGAGCGAACAAGGCTGGGACTGTTGTCGTTATGATAATTCAGTCCTGCGATCCAAAGGCGCGACTGGCCTTACCCCGCCAAGGTGAAACCGTAGTACTCAACTCAACTCGCTTTTCCGAGATGGCCAAGGATCCACCCAAACGGGCCAGCTACAACATTCCCGCTTCGAATCCGGGCGAATTAATCGAGTTCTCTACACCCGGTGGAGTTGATGACGGCGTGGGAGAGGTCTGGGGTGTCGGGCCCGCTTGCAATAGCAAGTGGGCCGGAAGCGGGGAAGAACCAATGATCAACTGGAATGGCACTGGTGGGCACTTACGCGTGCCGGCAGTAACCCATTACCCTGCCATACCGAATCCTACGGTCAGTCCGTGGCGGGAGCTGAGTCGCTTCCGCGCGGGGAAAACCATCAACCTTTACGGAAAGGCTTCACCAGTTTTTGACCCGGATCAATTCCCCTTGCTCCCAGGTCATGGCACACCACACGAGATTGTGTCTCGACTGGAGAAGGCCTCCAGTAAGAGTTCACCGCCGGGAGTAGGTACATGAGTTACGTCAGGCGGTCGAGGTCGAGGTCGATTGCATGTTGTGCAGTGACAGCCCTGGCGCTAATAACGGCACTCCTGAGTGGCTGCACTAGCAGTAATTGCACTGGGTCGATCTGCGGAACGGATATCGACAATGGGAATGTGACACGTAGCGAGAGTAGCTCTACCTCACGAGTAAACATTTCCTATCTCGCCGATCTTATACGCAAAGGCCCATTTTTGGAGCCTCTGCCCAGGCCGCTTGAGGTGAAGGGAATCAAAGACGTTCAGATCGCGGACAGCTCGCCTCGAATCGACGCCGTGGCAATCGATTTGCAGTATGTTCCTGGAGAGCAAGAGTACGGCCCCACACCTACTCCGAGTGCACATATTGAAGTTTACAGAAATGCAGAAGACGCTGCGCGACAAGGGAAGCGTAGACTCAATGCGCTTCGCGAGCAGTACAAGAATTCCGATACGCGAGGAGATTCGAAGAGCTTCTTCGTATATGCACCCCATGAGATCATAGCTGGTGGCGTTCGGGGCTTCGTTTACGTTGAGGCCTATTCGTTCCCCGCCGCTAATGCATTTATCTCGCTAGCGACGGGGACAGTCAGTTCGATGCTGCGATATGCGGACAAGATGACTGCACTTGCAACCGGAACAAGCTAATGGGCTTGAGCCGCACGCGCGCGAAACAGGTTGTAGCCGATCGCGGACGCTGCCATCAGAATTTCGGGATCTGGGCAGCTCGCCTAAAGAAGTGCTGGCAGCAGCGACAGGTCCGTCAGCTCACGGCACAGATACATGGCGATCTCCCGGGCCGTGACGAGCTAGCGGGCGCGCGATCCGCCTCACAGGTCCTCGATGGTCAGCCCGAAGTAGTCCGCCGTTCGCGCCCATGATGGCAGTCGACGTGATCTCCGGCGTCGCGTCCTCGCTACGAGGGAGCAAGTCCTTCGTCGACACTGCGCAGAGCTGGGCCCCGTCCCCTCGGCCCGCCACGCCCACATCTGGGGCCCGCTGGTGTCACCTAGATTGTCATCGGCCCCCGATACTCTGGCAGTTCACCGGGGAGGGGACGCCATGGGGAAGCGTCAGCGGCGACGCCAGCAGAACAAGACCACCAAGCAGCAGACACGGACCGTGCAGCGCCATCTCATCCCGAGCGCGGCCGCGCCGCTCGTCGAGGTGGTCTTCCACGAGGACGTCTCCAGCCAGGACAAGCAGACCTGCCTGGACTACTGGGCGTTCACCGAGCCCGGCACCTGGACACGCAAAGTCTCCGACATCGGCCCAAACGCGCAAGTCCTGCGCACAGTGAAAGCCTCCTGCCACGCCGACCTGCTCACGGTCATCTGCCCCGACTGCGCTGGCCCGCGCAGCGTGTACAGCCGCTCCGACGTGACCGCGACCCGTCTGTGGTTCCCCGACGTCTTCCCTCACGAGGAGACCGTGTCGCCGGTCAAGTGCCAGACGTGCCGGGACGCAGAAGCCGCAGAACGAGCCAGGGAAGCCGAACGCGCATCCGAGGAGGAGCGCGAACGGACTGCACGGCAGGTCGAAGCGGCTGGCGTCTGGCTTCGAGAGCAGGCCGACCGGGATGCCCCGAGCAGCCTCCCAGGCCTGGTCGGCGCCCTCACCCTGCTGGCCATGGTGGACATCATGCAGCGCAAGCAGGCGGAGTCGATCGGCCCGCTGAGCAACCTGAACTACACGCTCACCGCGTCCGCCGACACGGACATTGAGGTCATCCGGACCCTCCACCAGGACCGGTGGATCTGCCCCACCACGCCAGCCACCACCAGCAACTTCACCTTCAACGAGGACGGCACCGCCCGCGGCGTGTACATCACCCAGGTTCCCTGGATGCTGGCCCCTCCCTTGAGCGACCCGGCAGGGCGTCGTGAACTGATCGCGCTCCTGCACGACATGCTGTGGGACCGGCCTGATGATCTGCACGAGCAGATCTACAAGCTCGAGGCTGGCATGGCCGTCGACTACCTCGAGGGCCTCCTCACCCGGAAGTACAACGAGGAACCCATCCCCGAGCACCGGCTCCCCGACGCCTACGAGACGTTCCTAAACGCCCGCGAGGAAGGCTTCACGCTCGGACAGCTCGTCGCTGTCGCATGGAGCTCCGCCGCTGGCTCCGTCGCATGGGGGCAGCGAACCCCAGGCCTGAAGCCGGGCAGCGTGTCCGCCGCGTCCGTCACAAACCTGGAACGCCGTATCGGCTACGCCAGGGACCGCCGCATCGACGAATACGAGCTGCCCAGCTGGGTGCCGCGGCCCGCCATCCACTCCACGGCCCTACGACTGCTCCAGCAGCAGGAAGCCGAGCTGGGTGCGCTGAGCCGGTTCCGTGCCCTGCGGCAGCAGGTCGTCAGCCAGGACATCGAGGATCTCGACTACGACCAGGAGGACACCCCAGCCTCCGGCAGCGATGAAGCCCTTGATGCGGCCGACTTCCTACAGAGGCTGCGTTCTGGCGCCGCGCGGGAAAGCACAGACCCGCCCATCACCTACGGCCTGGTCACTCCTGACGGAAGTCTGGAGTTCCACACCGAGCCGCCCGACAAGATGCGAGACAAGGTCAGCCTCGCCGGCTCGGGCTACGTCGACCGCGTTGTGCTCCCCGATCAGGCCCGCGTCCACGCCTACATCGCCGAGCTGGTGCCCGCCTCCGAGGAAAACGCCAATCCAGTCGCTGATCAGATGCTCAGGCTGATGGAGTGCTTCGACGGGCCCTTCTACGGCCCTCTCGCCTTCTTCGGCATTGGGCACAGCAGCCGACGGCCACGCAGCTTGGACGCGGAGCAGCAGGACATGCTGCGCGCCGCCTATGAGGTTGCGGCAGCGAGGGTCAAGTAACCGCTGGTCAGACGTCGCTTCACATTCCCCGGAGAAAAGATGCTGATCGCAGCTCACGATGACGGGTCACGTATCGAGGCCTCACGCGACTTGCCCACAGCAACCTACCTGTGCCCGATGTGCGAGTCACAGGTCATCCTGAAACGCGGGCGCTCAAGGCGGACTCCCTCAGCGGCCTCCCGGTCGCCACCAACAAGATGACCATCGCCGAGTACCTGACGTACTGGCTGACGAACGTCGCCCAGGGCAAGGTCCGCCGGACGACATACGTCAACTACGAGTCCCTCGTCCGTAACTACGTCACCCCGGACTTCGGCCGGAAGAAGCTGGCAAGACTCACTACCCGCGACATCCGCGCCTTCCTCGCAAAGACGGCTGTCACCTGCCATTGCTGCGCCCAGGGCAAGGACAGGAAGCGGCCGGAGCACAAGCGGCGCTGCTGCGCCCTCGGCAAGTGCTGCAAGAAGCTCCCCTCTGACGGGACGGTGCGCTTTCTCCTGGTGATCATGCGCGCTGCTCTCCAGCACGCCGTTCGTGAGGACGAGCCCCGAAACGTGGCCCGAAACGTGGAACTGAGCATGGGAACGAAGCGAGAGATCGAACCGCTCACGGCCAAGGAGGGGCGCCAGCTCCTGGCGGCTGCCCGTGACAACCGGCTCTGGGCCGCATACGAGCTGGCGGTCCGCATCGGCCTGCGGCGTGGTGAGCTGCTGGGGCTGCGCTGGTCGGACGTGGATCTCCACGAAGGCGTCCTCACCGTCCGGCAGGCCCTACAGCGGGTCGGCGGCGAGCTGCTGATCGTCGCGCCGAAGACTCAGCGCTCGGCCCGACGCGTGGCCCTGCCGTCCGAGTGCGTGACAGCGCTCCGCGCTCAGCGCGCCCAGCAGATCGCCGACCGGAAGGCGGCGGGTGCCAACTGGAAGGGGACGGCCCACGGCCTCGTCTTCACCACGAAGAACGGGACCCCCATAGAGCCGCGCAACCTGAACCGCTCCTTCGAGGTGCTGTGCGTCCGTGCCGGCGTCCGCAGGGTCCGTTTTCACGACCTGCGTCACACGTGCGCCTCGCTGCTCCACGAACAGGGCGCCGATGCCCGCATGATCATGGAAGTCCTCGGCCACAGCTCCATCCGCGTGACCATGGACATCTACACCTTCGTACGGCTCGACTCTCAGCGCTTGGCGTTCGACCGTGTCGGGGATGCCCTGAAGTAGGCCGGAGATCTCACTCCGCTTTACGGGCCCGCGCCAAGGCAAATTGGCGCGGGCCCTTGCGTCCTACCGGCAGCCCCCGGGCGGACACGGGTTGTAGCAACCGCCAGGCGGGCATCCGCCCTTATCACCCGGGTAGTAGTCCTCCTCGCTGCTACCACTGTCTCCACTGCTGCCGTCGTCAGCAGACGATCCGTCGTCAGCAGACGTTCCATCGTCAGGTTCGGCGTATTCCCGATCGAGGTAGTCCGGATCGTATTTGGGGTTCTTGTAAAGCCCCTTCGACGACGGACACGCATCGTCCTTCTCTACGGCGTGAAGGATGACATCTGGTTCTTGCGCCAGCCGCGTCCCAGCCTTGACGCTCTGGAAGCACACTTTCCAGTTCGCATAGTCACCAGCTTCGTTGTTCGTGTCGTAGGCCGCCTCGTCCTCGTAAGCAGCCTCGATGGTTACCGCGCCGACGGCATCACCCAGCTTCTCCACCGCGTCGGCGTACGTGGCGCCCTTCACGTTCGGCATCTTGGGCCAAGGGATGCGCTGACCGTCCTTCTTCGGGCATGGTGCCCCGTCTGGCACGGCAGCGAAGTCGACCTTGCTCAAGGTCGCCATCTCGAAGCACACCGTCCAGTCCCCGCCTGGCTTCTCGTCCCGGTCGCTGGCGTCGTGCACTACAACGCTCAGCCCGGTCTGCCTTACTCGCTCCAAGGCACTCTCGACGCTCTTACCGACCTGGCTCCCAGCTGGGCTCGGAGTGGCCGTGATCGTGAGCGTCGCGTTCGGCGTCGACGCCGCATCGTCACAGTCATCGCCACAAGATCGGAGTAGGAGTAGAAGCAGCACCACAGCCAAGACGGCTATGCCACTGAACAACCCCTTTTCACCCCTATTCATCGCCAATGTGGTGATATCCCCCTGACTCGCATAGTGATCCCGGTAGACCCGCCCGGGGCGCGGCTGCTGTCGCTCCGCTGACATCCACGACAGAGGAGAGCGTGAGCACGTCACCACCAGCAGCGGATGGCAGGTGATGATCCGCGCGTATCGGGTTCTATCGGAGCGAGAGAGGTGACGGCAACAGATCGGACGAAAGGCGACGGCCTGAACGTATGCCCCATCGCCGCGCGATCAACGGTTGCCGTCAGACACTGCCGTCAAGACAAAAGCCAGAGGCCCTGTGGATCACTCCACAGGGCCTCTGGTCTGCTGTGCACTCGGCAGGATTCGAACCTGCAACCTTCTGATCCGTAGTCAGATGCTCTATCCGTTAAGCTACGAGTGCTTGTTCTGTTTTTTCGCCGCTCTCGGGCCTTCCGGCTCGCTCGCGGCGACAGGAAGAACATTACATGACTGCCGCCGCCATGTGAAATCCGTTAGCCGCACCCCTTGTGAGCTGGGGAAACGGCACTTCCGGGCGCACTTCGGGGTGCAACGACAGCGAAGCCCCGGTCGAGTGACCGGGGCTTCGTGATCGAGTGCGGAGGCGGAGGGATTTGAACCCTCGATGGGCTTTAAGGCCCAAACCGCATTAGCAGTGCGGCGCCATAGACCGGACTAGGCGACGCCTCCAGCATCACTCCCGCGCGAGCGCGGGCGGTGCGTGCCGATGATGACACAGTCGAGCGTGCTGTCACCAATCGACCCCCACGGTACTAGGCGGGCGGGGCGCAGGGCAAAGGCCTTGTCAGGCCCCTGCGGGTCCCCGCTCGGGCGTGCGCGCGCAACATCCGGGGCCGCGCCGCGTTAGGCAGGGCATGTTGCGTGCCACTCCCCGGGCCACCGCCCGCCCTGCCCTGCGGCGCCTCCTCGTCGGTGCCGCCACCTCCGTCGCCGTCGCCGGGTCGCTGACCGCGGCACCCCAGGCCGCGTATGCCCAGGCCGGCGGGTCCGACCTGTTGTCCCCCTTCATGCCCGGCGACGGCCCGGACCGCGATCACCTCACCGTCACCGTGCGGAACGCCGGCGACGGGGCCGATGGAACCTTCGAGCTGTACTGCGACCCCGACGGCGGCAGCCACCCCGACCCGGGCGGTGCCTGTGCCGCACTGGAGAAGGACACGCGGTGGGGGCAGGACGTCTTCGCGCCCGCACCGGAGGGCGGCTTCTGCACCATGCAGTACGGCGGGCCGGCCACCGCGCACGTCACCGGCACCTGGGCCGGACGGCCCGTCGACGCCACCTACGACCGCCGGGACGGCTGCCAGATCTCCCGCTGGGACCGGCTCGTGCCGCTCCTGCCGGGAGTGGGGGGCGACCGGGCCGCCACCAAGGGCTGAGCCGACACCGCGAGTACCTGAGCCGACCGCCGGGGCATCGAGGCGTCGTCAGGGCATCGGGGCGTCGTCAGCGCGTCGCGCCGTCGGTGGCGCGCCGCGTCCGCCACCCTGCCCCGCACACCCCGTACGCCCCATACGCCCCGTACGCCCCGCCCCCACACCCCATTTGCGCCACTCTCCGCCCCCATCACGCCAGCCCGGCCAAAAGGTACAGAAACGCCGTCGTCGTAAAGGTCCCGCGAAGGTCCCGCGACGTCGTCGCAGGAGGGCGGGCGTTTGGCGGTTACTCGGTCGTCAGTTCGGGGTCACCTCCTCGTGCGACGTCGCTCTCATCCGGCGTCGCGAGCGCAACCGCAGCCCTTAGACTCCCTCGCGTGACACGCCGCGGGACGGTTGGCAAGATGGCCCGAGCGGTCGGCAAGGTGCGGTAACAGGGAGGAAGCGTCTCGTGAGCAGCAGGCCATCCCGAGGCGCTGCTCGCCTCGCAGCCATACTGGACGCCCTTCCTGACGCGTTGGTGCTGGTCAACGCCAACGGCACGGTCGTCAACGCCAACACCATCGCCCTCGAGGCCTTCGAGACCCCGGGCACCGCTCTGGTGGGGCGCGGGTTGCTCGATCTGCTGCCGCAGTTCGACTCCAAGCTCATCCCCGGCTCCATGCGCCGGCCGGAGCACCTCGATCCGCACGCCCGGACCAAGCCCACCCGGATGATCGCGCGCAGGACGGACGGGACCGAGTTCCCCGTCGAGGTCACCAGTGCGAATCTCGAGAACGGGCAGCAGGCCTACGACGGTTACGGCTACACCGGCGACGAGCTGCTGATGCTCGTCGTGCGCGACCTGTCCGGGACCGTGGACACCGAGGCCGAGCTCGCCCGGTCCCAGCGGCAGACCGAGATGATCCTGCGGGCCGCGTCCGAGGGCGTCGTCGGCACCGACACCGACGGGCGGATCGTGCTCGTCAACCCGGCCGCCGCCCAGATACTGGGATTCCGGGCCAGCGATCTCGGCGGACGCAAACTGCACGACCTCGTCCTGCACTCGCGCGCCGACGGCTCGCCCTTCCCCTACGAGGACTCGCCGCTCGCCGACACCCTGCGCTCCGGGCGCAAGCACCGGGTGCGCGGGCAGGTGCTGTACTCCAAGGACGGCGGCAAGGTGCCGGCCGACCTGACGACCGCGCCCGTGCGCGACGGCGACCAGCTCGTCGGCGCCGTGATGACCTTCACCGACCGGCGGCCGTACGACGCCGTCGTCGAGGAGAAGGAAGCCGCGGAGAAGCGGCACGCCGAGGAACTGGAACGGATCGCCGAGGAGCACGCCTCCGAGCTCACCGCCCTGCGCCAGCAGCACGTCACCGAGCTGGAGGAGCTGACCGAGCGGCACGCCGAGGAACTCGCCGCCGACGAGGACCGCTACGCCGCGCTCGGTGAACGCGAGAAGGACCGGTTCGAGGCGCTCGCCGCCCGGCACGAGCAGTTGCTGACCCTGCTGGGCCGGTCGCTGCGCGGGCCGCTGGAGGAGCTGCGCCGCGAGCTGGCCGCGCTGGCCGCCGACGACGCCGGGCAGCTGTGGCCCGAGGCCAACCAGGTGCTCCACCACCTGTCGGCCGGCTACTCGCGCATCACGACGCTGATCGACAACGTCCTCGGCTACCAGCGGCTCGACACCGGCAGCGAGAGCGTCTCGCGTACGAAGGTGATGCTGGACGCCGTCGTCGCCGCCGGCGTCGACGGGGCCGTCGAGCTGATCGGGCCCGGGCGGGTGCAGTTCGCCGTGCACGCGCCGCCCATCGAGGCCGAGGTCGACGCCCGGCTGCTCGCGACCGCCCTCGCGCATCTCGTCGCCGACGTGGCCGGGGTCGACGCGACCGGCAACACGCCCGTGTCGGCGGGTGGTTACCTGGACAACACCGTCGTGGTGGCGGCGGCGCAGCGCGGCGAGGTCGTACGCATCGAGGTGCGCGGGCCGTACGCCGGTGGCGACACCGTGCACGAGCCCATCGTGCGCGGGATCGTCCGGGCCCACGGCGGTGTGCTGCAGACGCATGACGTGCCGGGGATGAGCGGGAGCGCGTACGTCCTCGAGGTGCCGATCGGGGGCGGGGCCGGGGCCGTTGCCGCCCAGCCGGTGGACGAGTCCGCCGCGCTCGCCCTCGTCGAGCCCTCCGACCGGACCTCCGACCAGACCTCCGGTGGGGGGCGGCGCCGGGCGCGGCGGGCCACCACCGACGCCTTCCTGGACGGAGACGTTCCGGGCGGTGAGGGCGACGGGGCCGGTGGTCCCGGAACCGACGCGGCCGGTGGTGCCGGAGCCGACGGGGCCGTGCCCACCGGGCGGCGCAGGCGCCGGGCCGGTGGAGAACAGGCCGCCCTTCCGGCGCAGGCATCCGGTGAGGGCTCCGCGTCGAGCGGTACCGGGCGACGACGGCGCTCGGCCGAGGACTCCGGTGCGGACGCTGTCGGCAGCGCCGTCCAGGGTGTCGCCGAAGGGGCCGTGATGACGGCTGCCGAGCATGCGGCGGGGGCCGCCGCCTCGAACACGGGGCTGGGCGGGACCGTGCCGCCGCAGGGTGTGCCCGGGCCCTCCGGGCGGCGGGCCAGGCGTGAACCCGGTGAGCAGGCCGCGCTGCCACCGGCGCTGCCCGCGGCGTCCTCCGGTGGTACGGCCGCGGGTTCGGCCGACGCGGAGCAGGGACAGGCCCAGCAGCCGACCGGGCGACGGCGGCGTGCGCTGGCCGCCGCCAACGAGCGGGCCGCGGCCGCGCAGGAGGCCGCCGCCGGGCCGCGTCCGGTGTTCGCGCTACCGCCTGCCGAGGCCGATCAGTCTCCGGCCCCGGTCCCGGCCCCTGGCCCGGCCCAGGCCGCGGTTCAGCAGGAGGCTCAGGCCGGGCAGGGGCAGCAGGTCGCCGGTGGTTCCGGCGAGCCCGCGGGAGCGCCGGGTGTGCCGGGTACGCCGGGTATGCCGGGTACGCCGGGTACGCCGGGTGTGGTACCGCCTCAGGGGCAGGCGCCGGTTCAAGGGCCGGAAGCCGTGGCTGTCCCCGGTGCGGGTGCTGCCGGTGCGGGTGCCGCCGGTGCGGGTGCCGTCGGTGCCGTCGGTGCCGTCGAGGAGGGCCGACACGACGCCGTTCCGCACGACCAGTCCGCCGATCACACTCCGCCGCAGCCGCATCCGACCAGCGCGCCGACCGGCCGCCGGCGACGGGCCGTCGCGGCGCCGCAGCCGGCCGAAGCGGCCGGGGTGGCCGGAGCGCAGGTGCCGGGGAGTGCCGGCCAGGTGAGCCCCGTGGCCCCGGGTGCCGCACCGGCAGCAGGTCCCGTGCCTGCCGCTGCCGTGCCCGGCGGTCCGGCGCAGGGTGTTCCGGCGGCGCAGGACGCCACCGGCCAGGTCCTCCTGGGGCAGGCCGGGCCGGGCACGCCCGCCCAGGCCGGTGTCCCCGCATCCCCCGTCGCGCCGGGTGCGGCCGTGCCGCCGCAGGGCACGCCAGTCGCCGCCCAGGGGAACACCGTGCCCCCGCAAGGCGTGCCGGTCGCCCCGCAGGAGAACACCGTGCCTCCCCAGGGGAACGCCGTGCCCCCTCAGGGGCACGCCCCCCAGGTGGGCGCTCCGCAGGGCGTGTCCGTCCCCGCTCAGGGCGGGCTCGGGCAGAGTGTGCAGGCCGCCCTCCCTGGGCAGGGCCTCCAGCCTCTCGCCCCGGCCCAGCCACTGCCGCAGCAGGGCATCGCCGCACCGGGTCAGCAGCAGTCCGCCGGACGGCCGCTCCCTGCGGAGGCCGCTCCCGGGCAGGGCACCCCGCCCCAGGGCACGCCTGCTCAAGGCACGGGCGCCCACGGAACCCCGCCGCACGGCGGCGCCCCCGCCGTCCAGCCCTGGTCCGCCGCCGACGAGACGTCCGGGACCGGTGTCGCGCACCCCGCGCACCCGAACGGCACGTCGCCCCGGGCCCCGCAGCAGAACACCCCCGCGCCGGGCACGCCGCTGCCGCCGGAGGGCACGCCGCGGGCGGCTCAGCCGCTGCCCGCGGAGGCCGCGGCGTCCCCCGTCGATCCGAACTCCACGCAGGGGCGGGCGATCAGCGTGCGGACCCTGGGCCAGGGCGTGCCGTTCACCCGGCAGGCGGCCCAGGTGCAGCAGCCGTCGGCCATGCCCGTGCCGCAGGCCGTCCCGCAGAACCTTCCGCCGCAGTCGGCGACGCCTCCCCCGCACCAGCCGGGTGGATCGGGCCGGCGCCGCAAGCTGGGCACGCCGCCCGACCCGGCGACGCGTACGGACCAGGCGGCCCGCCCGGAGCAGGGGCAGCCCCGTCAGGGGGATCAGGGGTCCCGGCCGGAGCAGGCCGCGCGTCCGCACCCGGCGGCCGATCACACGCCGCCGCCCGTCGCCGCTCAGATTCCGTCCCCGGCCACCGCTCCCGTCCCGGCGCAGCCGTCCCTCGCTGGTCAGTCGCGCCTGGCGCAGATGACCGAGGGCGGCGGACGGTCGTACGCCATAGGCGCCCCGGACGAGAACGCCGCCGAGGGACCCGAGCCGCTGGACGGGCCCGGCGGGGCCGTCGAGGTGGCCGATCCGCCGCGACCGCAGCCCATGGACGACGAGTTGCCGCCCGAGCCGCTGGACAACCCGCGGCGGCTGCTGGTGTGGCCGGCGCCGGACGTCAGCACCCAGCAGGCGCTGAGCGACCGCGGTTACCGGCCGGTGATCGTGAACTCGCGCGAGGAGGTCGACGCGCAGATCGCGGCCTTCCCCGCCGCGCTGTTCGTCGACCCGCTGACCGGGCCGATCACGCGGACGGCACTGCAGTCGCTGCGGCAGGCCGCCGTGGCCGCCGAGGTGCCCGTCCTCGTCACGGCCGGACTCGGACAGGCCTCGCGGGACGCGGCGTACGGCGCCGATCCGGCCGTCCTGCTGAAGGCGCTGGCGCCGCGCGACAGTGAGCAGCACCCGCCGCGGGTGCTGCTGATCGAGGAGCACGCGGAGATCGCGCTGGCGCTCACGGCGACGCTGGAGCGGCGCGGGATGCAGGTCGCGCGGGCCGCGAGTGACGCGGACGCGGTGACGCTGGCGGGGCAGTTCCGGCCGAACCTGGTCGTGATGGATCTGCTGCAGGTGCAACGGCGGCAGGAGGGGTTCGCCGGGATCGTGGACTGGCTGCGGGCGAACGGGCAGCTCAACCGCACCCCGCTCGTCGTCTACACCGCCGCCGTCGACCAGGCCGACCTGCCGCGGCTGGCCTCCGGGGAAACAGTGCTGTTCCTCGCGGAGCGGTCCACCAGCTCCGAGGTCCAGACCCGGATCGTCGAACTGCTCAGCCGGATCGGCACCAACTGACCGACCAGCAGGTGCGGACGGGCCGCCCTGCCAGGACTTGTCTCGCCCGCCGCCCGGCAGGTCCTAGCGTGCCGTCAGCCGGCGCGCCGCCTCCTTCACCGACGCCCGCAGGCGGTCCCGGTCCGGCTCCCCCTCGCCGACGAGGATGCGCCGCATCTGCGGGACGACGGCGGTCCAGTTGGCCAGGGCGGTCAGCAGGAACAGCAGGTCGGCCGCCGGGATGGCGTCGGTGACGACGCCGCGCTCCTGGCCGTCCCGGAGGGCGGCGACCTTGCGGGCGTAGTGCTCCTGGCGGTCGGACTCGTGGGGCAGTTCGGTGTTGCCGTACTCGAGGCCCTCCCAGAAGAGCAGGCGCAGCAGCTCCGGGTGGGCGGCGTGGTAGTCCATCAGGCGGTCGACCCAGCTCTCGATGTCGTCCGGGTCGACGGGGACGGCCTCGGCGAGGTGGAGCATCTTCTTCTCGAGGACGATCGCGAACAGCTCGGCCTTGTTGCCGAAGTAGGCGTAGATGAGCTGCTTGTTCGCCTTCGCCTCGCCGGCGATGCGGTCGATGCGGGCGCCCGCGATGCCGTGCCGGGCGAACTCGGCGACCGCTGCCTCGAAGATCCGGGCCTTGGTGGCCTCGGGGTCCCTTGCTGCCATGGGGGAGAGGGTAGCGCGCCGAGGTAACCAACTGTTTGGTTGACAGGGAATGGCAGGGCGACCCAGACTGTTCCCCCATCAGCCAACCAACCAGTTAGTTGCTAGAGCCGACTCCAAGGAGTCCCCTCCCATGCCGTCAGCCACCACCACCACCGCCCGGGCCACGGCCCCCGTGCAGACCCGCGAGCCGGCCCCCGGGCTCTTCCTCACCCTGATCGCCGTGTGCAGCGCGGTCACCGCCGCCAACATCTACCTCGCCGCGCCGCTGCTCCCGCTCATGGCCCGCGACTTCGGCTCGGCGCCCTCGGCCCTCGCCTGGATCGCCTCGGTCGCCCAGCTCGGTTACGCGGTCGGGCTGTTGTTCTTCGCCCCGCTCGGCGACAGTGCGAACCGGCGTCGGCTGGTCGCCGGGCTCACGCTCGTCACCGCTCTCGCGCTGAGTGCCAGTGCGGCAGCCCCGGGCGCCGCCGCCCTCGCGGCCGCGATGTTCGTCGCCTCGGCGGCGACCGTCATCCCCCAGCTGCTCGTCCCGCTGGTCGCCGAGCGGGCTCCCGCCGAGCGGCGTGCCCGCCATGTCGCGGCGGTCATCGCGGGGCTCTTCACCGGCATCGTCGGGGCCCGGGTGCTGGGCGGACTGGCCGGGCAGGCCTTCGGCTGGCGCTGGGTGTTCGCGGGCGCGGCCGTGCTCACCCTCGCCCTGGGGCTCGCGACCGCCGCGGTCCTGCCGTCGCGGCGGCGCCGGGAAGGCCCGCTGTTCGCGGGGCTCGTCGCGCTGCCGTCGGTGCTGCGGAGTTCGCCGGAGCTGTGGCGGGCATGTGTGCGGCAGGCCGGGATGTTCGGTGCGTGGAGCGCGCTGTGGACCTCGCTGGCCCTGCTGCTGACCGGGCCGGAGTACGGTCTGTCCACGGCGACCGCCGGGCTGTTCGGGCTGTTCGGGCTGACCGCGAGTGCGGTGGCGCCGCTGGCGGGCGGACTGGTGGACCGGTTCGGGGCGGCGCGGGTCGTGCGGTCGGCGTATCTGATCGCCGCCGTGTCGGTGCCGCTGTTCTGGCTGGGTGGGCAGGTGCTGTGGGCGCTGTTCGCCGCCGCGATCGCGGTGCACGCCGCGCTGGTCGCCTCCCACGTCGCCAACCAGACCCTCGCGCTGACCGCGACCTCCACCCCCGCCACGGCCAACACCGCCTATGTGGTCGCCGGTTTCGCGGGCGGCGCGGCCGCCTCGGCCCTCGCGGGCGCCGCCTTCGGCCACTTCGGGTGGGGCGGGGTGTGCGGGGTCGCGGGTGTGTGGCTGGTGCTGGGGTGGGGGCTGACCTCCGTACGCCGGTGAGGCGGTCCAGCGGCACGCGCGCGTGCCCGCCGTGCGGATACGGGAGAGCCCCCGGCCACGGCCGGGGGCTCCTCGGGGGCCGGCCGGTCAGCCGAGGGACGTGACGTCCAGCTCCCCTTGCGCGTACTGCCTGCGCAGCACCTTCTTGTCGAACTTTCCTACGCTCGTCTTCGGCACGGCCTCGATGACCGTCCAGCGCTCCGGGAGCTGCCACTTGGCGATGTGGCCCTCGTCGGCGAGGAAGGCGCGCAGGGTCTCGAAGGTGGCGGTGGAGCCCTCCTTGAGGACGACCGTGGCCAGGGGACGCTCGCCCCACTTCTCGTCGGGGACGGCCACGACGGCCGCCTCGGCGACGTCCGGGTGGGACATCAGCGCGTTCTCCAGCTCCACCGACGAGATCCACTCGCCGCCGGACTTGATGACGTCCTTGGCGCGGTCGGTGAGGGTGAGGAAGCCGTCGGCGGAGATGGTGCCGACGTCGCCGGTCTTGAGCCAGCCGTCCTCGCTGAACTTGTCGGCAGGGCGCAGCGGTTCGGCGTCGGGGCCGTTGTAGTAGGCGCCCGCGATCCAGGCGCCGCGCACCTCCAGCTCGCCGGCGGACTCGCCGTCCCAGGGGAGGCGTTCGCCGCCGGGGCCGGTCAGGCGGGCCTCGACGCCGGCCGGGAAGCGGCCCTGGGTGAGGCGGTAGGCGAACTCCTCCTCCGTGCCGGCCACACCGGCCGGCGGGCGGGCGATGGTGCCGAGCGGGGACGTCTCCGTCATGCCCCAGGCGTGGCAGACCCGCATGCCCAGCTTGTCGAAGGCCTCCATCAGCGCGGGCGGACAGGCCGAGCCGCCGATGGTGACCTGGCCGAGGGAGGAGACGTCACGGGGGTTCGCCGTCAGCTCGGCGAGCAGACCCTGCCAGATGGTGGGGACGGCGGCGGCGTGGGTCGGCCGCTCGCCCTCGATCATCGCGGCGAGCGGGGCCGGCTGGAGGAAGCGGTCCGGCATCAGCAGGTTCACGCCGGTCATGAAGGTCGCGTGCGGCAGGCCCCAGGCGTTCACGTGGAACTGGGGGACCACGACCAGCGAGGTGTCCTCGTCGGTCAGGCCCATCGACTGGGCCATGTTGACCTGCATGGAGTGCAGGTAGATGGAGCGGTGGCTGTAGACCACGCCCTTGGGATCGCCGGTGGTGCCGGAGGTGTAGCACATGGCGGCGGCCTGGCGTTCGTCCAGCTCGGGCCAGTCGTAGGAGGTCGGCTTGGAGGCGATCAGGTCCTCGTACTCGTGGACGCTGACGGCCGCGTCGGCGAGGAGGGAGCGGTCTCCGGGGCCCGTGACGACCACGTGCTCGACCGGCTTCAGATGCGGCAGCAGCGGGGCGAGCAGCGGGAGCAGCGAACCGTTGGCGATGATCACGCGGTCGGCGGCGTGGTTGACGATCCAGGCCAGCTGCTCGGGCGGGAGGCGGAGGTTCAGGGTGTGGAGGACCGCACCCATGGACGGGATCGCGAAGTAGGCCTCGACGTGTTCCGCGTTGTTCCAGGCGAGGGTCGCGACGCGCTCGTCGCCGGTGACGCCGAGGTCCTCCCGCAGCGCGTGGGCCAGCTGGGCCGCGCGGGCGCCGATCTCCGCGAACGAGCGGCGGTGCGGCTCGTCCTCACCGGTCCAGGTGGTCACCTGCGAGGTCCCGTGGATCGTCGACCCGTGGGTCAGGATCCTCGAGATCAGCAGCGGTACGTCCTGCATCGTGCTCAGCACGGCGTCCTCCCGGGGCGACATTGCCTACGCGGTGGTAAAGGTTGCGCTGATTCTGCGCACATACCGCGCGGTATGTCACTAGGACCGGGCGATCGATCACATCACGCCATGCCGGAGGGTCGGCTCACAGCCGGGCGGGACAGCCCTTCACTGGCACCTTCACTGGCGGACAAGCCCCAGCTCAGCGTCCTCGCGGAGCTTGCCGAGCGCCCGGGAGACGGCCGACTTCACCGTACCCACCGAAACGCCGAGCACCTCGGCCGTCTGCACCTCGCTGAGGTCCTCGTAGTACCTGAGGACCACCATCGCCCGCTGCCGGGCGGGCAGCCGCATGATCGCCCGCCACATCGCGTCGCGCAGTGCCTGCTGCTCGGCCGGGTCGTCACCGCCCGGGACCGGGTCCGGCTCGGGCAGCTCCTCGCAGGCGAACTCGTCGACCTTGCGCTTGCGCCACTGCGAGGTCCGGGTGTTCAGCAGGGCCCGGCGCACATAGCCGTCGAGGGCGCGGTGGTCCTCGATGCGCTCCCAGGCGACGTACGTCTTGGTGAGGGCGGTCTGCAGCAGGTCCTCCGCGTCGCTCGGGTTGCCGGTGAGCGAGCGGGCGGTACGCAGCAGCACCGGCTGGCGGGCCCTGACGTACGACGAGAACGACGGGTACGGAAGGGTCTGCGCCGCTGGTCCGGCCGCCTTCGAAGCGCTCGTGCAGACGAGTGTGGTCATGGCTCAACGCTATGAGCGGGAGCACCGCGAGCGGATCGGCCGCAGGTCCCGAAGCGGGGTCCCCCTCAGGTTGTATGGGTAGGGCCTGCCGCACCTCCTACAGGTGGAGCGGCGGCCCCCGGGTACTGCGGGTTCACCCCTGCGGGTCGGCGGTCAGTACGAGTCCCGACGTGGGTACGCCCGTCCCCGCCGTCACCAGGACCCGCCCGGCTCCGGGCACCGGGTTCGCCGCGGTGCCCCTGATCTGCCGGACGGCTTCCGCGATGCCGTTCATGCCGTGCAGATACGCCTCCCCCAGCTGCCCGCCGTGTGTGTTGAGGGGCAGGTGCTCCTCGGCCACGAAGTCCGCCGCCTCGCCGGGGCCGCAGAAGCCGAACTCCTCCAGCTGCGTCAGCACGAATGGCGTGAAGTGGTCGTAGAGGATGCCCACGTCGATGTCGGCCGGCCCGAGCCCCGAGGTCCGCCACAGCTGCCGGGCCACGACCGCGGTCTCGGGCAGGCCGGTCAGGTCGTCGCGGTAGAAGCTCGTCATCTGCTCCTGCGCGCGTCCGGCGCCCTGGGCGGCCGCCGCGATCACGGCGGGCGGGTGGGGCAGGTCCCGGGCCCGTTCGACGGAGGTGACGACGAGGGCCTGGCCGCCGTCCGTCTCCTGGCAGCAGTCCAGCAG
Source organism: Streptomyces luteogriseus (assembly GCF_014205055.1). NCBI lineage: Bacteria > Bacillati > Actinomycetota > Actinomycetes > Kitasatosporales > Streptomycetaceae > Streptomyces > Streptomyces luteogriseus. The sequence continues at coordinate 4,440,068 of NZ_JACHMS010000001.1, read as the reverse complement.
CCGCAGCGGTTCGACGATCCAGCGCGAGGCGGCGTGGTCGGCCAGCGTGATGGGGCGGCCGTGGAAGTACGCCGCCGGGTTGGTCGCCGCGTACTTCCGGTCGACGACCGCCACATGCCCGAACGCCTCGGGGGTCAGCCCATAGGTGTGGAGGTAGCGCTGGGCTGCCATCGCCACCCAGGAGGCCGGGGTGAGCAGGCCGAACGGCAGCGACCAGCCGAGGGCCGCGCCCTCCGCCGAGGGTTCCCGGTGCCGCACCCCGGAGCCGAAGCGGCGGCCCGAGCGCTCGTTGAACGCCCGGTAGCAGACCACCACGTCGGCCACGCCCGCGGCGATGGCCAGGGCGGCCTGCTGGACGGTGGCGCAGGCCGCGCCGCCGCCGTAGTGGACGCGGGAGAAGAAGGAGAGCTCCCCGATGCCCGCCGCCTGGGCGACGGTGATCTCGGGGCTGGTGTCCATGGTGAAGGTGACCATTCCGTCGACGTCGGCCGGTGTCAGCCCCGCGTCCGCGAGGGCCGCCCGCACCGCCTCGACGGCGAGGCGCAGTTCGCTGCGGCCCGAGTCCTTGGAGAACGCGGTGGCACCCACACCGACGACGGCCGCTCGGCCGCCGAGTCCGTCCCGCCCTGCGGGGCTCATGCCGGGACCCTCACCGTCACGGTGCCGGTGACGTGCTCTCCGAGGCCGTTCGCGCCGACGACCCGGACGGTCGCCGTGTCACCGTCGACCTCCTCGACCGTGCCGGTCAGCACCATCGTGTCGCCGGGGTGATTGGGCGCGCCGAGCCGGATGGCGACCCGGCGCAGCTGCGCCCGCGGGCCGAAGTGGTCGGTGATGTAGCGGCCGACCAGGCCGTTGGTCGTCAGGATGTTCATGAAGATGTCGGGGGAGCCCTTCTGCCGCGCCAGGTCCGGGTCGTGGTGGACGTCCTGGTAGTCGCGGGAGGCGATCGCCCCGGCGACGATCAGGGTGCGGGTGACCGGGATCTCCAGCGGCGGGAGCCGGTCACCGGCCCTCACGGCGTCACCCCCTGGAAGACGGGCAGCACCAGTTCGTCGTCGTAGCGCCGGAACTCCAGCCGCACCGGCATGCCGATCCGCACCTTGTCGTACGGCACGCCCACCACGTTGCTGACGATCCGCACGCCCTCGGCGAGTTCGATCAGGCCGACCGCGTACGGCGGTTCGAAGGCCGGGAAGGGCGGGTGGTGCATGACGACGTAGGAGTAGACCCTGCCCTCGCCGCTCGCCTCGACGGTGTCCCAGTCGGGGGAGCCGCAGGTGCCGCAGCCCGGCAGCCAGGGGAAACGGAGAGTGGTGCAGGTGGTACAACGCTGGATGAGGAGCGCATGGCGGGCCACGCCCTCCCAGAAGCCGGCGTTGTCGCGGTTGACGACGGGGCGAGGGCGGCGTTCGGCCGGCTTCGAAGACCGGTGTGCGGGGGCGTACTTGAGGATGCGGAAGCGGTGGGTGCCGGCGGGCTCGCCGTTCGCGCGGACGTCCGTGCGGGTGGTGACGAAGTAACCCGCCCCGAGCTTCGTGGCCTTGCGGCCGGACACCGACTCGATCACCGAGTCGAAGGTGATCTCGTCGCCCGGGCGCAGCGGGCGCAGGTACTCCTGTTCGCAGTCGGTGGCGACGACCGCGTGGTGGCCCGACTCGTCGAGCAGGGTGAGGAGTTCGTCGTAGGCGGCCGTGCGCTCCGGGCGGCTGGTGAGGCCGGCCATGGTCCACGCCTGGAGCATGGTGGGCGGAGCGATGGCGTCCGGTCCCGTGTACGCGGGGCTGGTGTCGCCCATGGCCTCGCACCAGTGCCTGATCATCGGCTCGTTGACCGGGTCCCGGCCGACTCCGGTGGCGGCGGCCGACCGGCCCTCGTAGGCCTTCAGGCGCGCCTCGAACTCCTCGTGGACCTCCGGCTCACCATTCACGATGTCTGACTGTCCGTCAGATACGGCGCCCCGTCAAGACCGCGCAGACGCGAGAACGCCTGCGCGGCGGTACCGGAGCACCGCCGCTCAGACGCTTGTCACCCCACGAGACACACCCCCCGCGACACCCGGGCCGATGCCGCCGCACCGGCCCCGGTCAGCTCACCACCACAGCGGGGAGAAGCTGACGGCGGTGTTGGCGTTGCCCTGGTTGACGGCCGCGAACTCCGAGCCGTTGACCTGGGCGGTGTTGCTCTGGTTCGAGGCGCCGTCACCCACCGCCTGCTGCTGGGTGGTGGCCACGGTGCCGAAGTTGTCGCCGCCGACGCCGCTGCCGAGGTTGCCCTGCTCGGCCTCCGTGACGGACGCGATGGATCCGTTGTCCGCGAAGGCGCCGTTGTCCGCCGTCGCGACACCGGTGAAGAGGGCGGCCGCGAGCGGAAGGGCGGAGACGGCTGCGATGACGCGGGCGGTACGGATGCTTGCCATGTTTCTTGTCCCTCCAGGACTTTCCGGAACCGAGGACGCACCGGCTCATGAACGCCAGGTGCGTGAACCACTGCTGTCACCAGGGAAGTTGGCCGGCCACCCCGGTGCGCTGCTCGACGTCGCGAGTCCAGAGTTGCCCACCGAATCCCCGGCGAACCACACCGGAAGCCGCTATTCGCACGCAAGCGTGAGGACATGTCGATAAACCCCTATCCGCCACTTCCGTACCGGACGGGAGCGAAAGGGGGCGCTCGAACCCGGGTGCCGCAAGGGGCGAAGCGTTCCCGCACTTTCCCCGCCACCACCCCGCCCCGGCGCGTCGCACCCGCTCCCTCTTTCCTTTTTCGAACGCACGTACGAAACTAGAGTCATGGCCACCACCGACCGGCAGGCCACGACGCTGGCCCTCGCGCACGCCCTGTCAGCCGCCGAACGCGGACTGGCCGTCATCCCCCTGTCCCGCTCCAAGCTCCCGGCCCTGCGCTCCCCGCACCGCGACGACCCCGCCCCCTCCCCCTGCCACGGCGCCTGCGGTCGGCTCGGGCACGGGGTGTACGACGCCTCCAGCGACCCGGACCGCATCCGCGAGCTGTTCGCCGCCGCGCCCTGGGCGACCGGTTACGGCATCGCCTGTGGGCTGCCCCCGCACCATCTGATCGGCCTCGACCTGGACGTGAAGACCGGCACGGACTCCTCGGCCGCCCTGCGCGAGCTGGCGCTGCGGCACCTGTTCACGATCCCGCCGACCGTGGTCGTCGTGACCCCGTCCGGCGGACGGCACCTGTGGCTGAGCGGCCCGCCCGAGGTGGTCGTCCCCAACTCGGCGGGCCGGCTCGCCCCCGGCATCGACATCCGGGGCGCGGGCGGCTACCTGGTCGGCCCCGGTTCCCGCACGGACCAGGGCGTGTACGCCGCCGCCCCCGGCACCTCGCACCTCGCCCCGGCCCCCTGCCCGCGCTCCCTGCTACGGCTGCTGCTCCCGCCGCCCCGCGCCGACCACCCGGGGCCCACGGCGGTCGGCGGGCACGGCCAGGGCCTGGTCCAGTTCGTCCTGGCCGCGCACGAGGGCCAGCGCAACACCCGCCTGTTCTGGGCGGCCTGCCGGGCCTACGAGGACGGCATCGGCCCCGCGCTCGTGGCTCCCCTGGTCGACGCGGCGCTCCACACCGGCCTGTCCGAGCGGGAGGCGCGGACGACGATCGCGTCGGCGGCACGGATGACGGGGCACCGGCCGTGAGCACGGCCCCGCCCATCACCACCAGCGAAAGACCTCGATGCACCACCACGCAAAAGCGCCGGCCCTGGCGCTCGCCCGCCTCGTCCTGGTCTCCGGCCGCCCGGTGGACCTCGCCGAGCTGCGCTTCTCCTCGACCTACGGCGACCTCCAGGACGGCTACCCCTGCAAGCCGCTGAACGACCTGCGGATCCGGGAGCTGCTGCGGGCCGCCGAGCGGTCCCGCCCGGGCACGCCGGTGCACCTCGTCCCACCCCGGCGCGAGTACCCCGACCAGTACGCGGGCGGCCTCGGGCCGGTCGAGGTGCTGCCCGCCGTGGCCTGCCTCGGCACGTTCCACTCCGCGGCCCTGGACCCGGCCCGCGACCCGGTCGCCTACCGCTCGCGCCTGACCGTCGTCTGGTTCCAGTCCACACCCCGCCTGCCCTCGGGCTGCGACGCCGAGCCCGCGCTGCGGAACCTCGACTGGCCGTTATTGGCTCGCGACGCCCCCGGGCGCGTGCGTAGGGTCGTCCGATGAGCGCTTCCCGTACGGAACTGCTGCGCCGGCAGTTCGAGTTGACCTGGTCGCTGTTCGAGTACCACCTGGAGCGGCTGGAGCCGGAGGACTTCCTGTGGGAGCCCGCGGCGCACTGCTGGACGGTGCGCCGGGGGCCCGACGGCGGCTGGGTCCCGGACTGGGCGGACGCCGAACCCGACCCGGTCCCGGTCCCCACCCTCGCCTGGGTGAGCTGGCACCTCGGATGGTGGTGGAGCGTCACCCTCGACCACGCCCAGGGCCGCCCGCCCCGCGACCGCGAGGACATCGAGTGGCCCGGCGAGGGCGCTCCCACGGTGGAGTGGCTGCGCGGCCTGCGCACCGAGTGGGTCAAGGTCCTGGACGACCTCACCGACCCGGACCTGGACACCGCGGCCTCGTTCCCCTCGCCGGACGACCCCGAGTACACCGTCGCCCACATGCTGGCCTGGGTGAACGCGGAGCTGATGAAGAACGTGGCCGAGATCGGCCAACTGCGGCTGCTGCGGGTGGCGTCCGCACAGGGCGAGGTGCGCTGAACGCGTTCGGCCCGGCCGGGGCCCGTCTCCCGGGGCACGACCCGCCCCGTGCGTGACATCGTGGGGGCATGAGCATCGATGTCCGGCCGGCCGGGGACTTCGAGGACGTCCGTGCCGTGCTCGGGCCGAAGTCGCCCGGGGCGAACGTCTGCTGGTGTCTGAGCTACCGGATCCCGTCCCGGCTCAACAACGAACTGCGCGGCCCGGCCCGCGGCGAGTACGTCGCCGAGCTGTGCCGCGCGCAGCCGCCCCCGGGCGTGCTCGCCTACGACGGTGACGAACCGGTCGGCTGGGCCGCCGTCGCCCCTCGCGCGGACACCTCGTTCGCCCGCAACCGCAAGATCCCGCACGTCGACGACCTGCCCGTGTGGTCGCTCTGGTGCGTCCGGGTCCGCCCCGGCCACCGCAAGCAGGGCATCTCGCACGCCCTCATCGCCGGCGCGGTCGCGTTCGCCCGGGACCGGGGCGCACCGGTGATCGAGGCGTACCCCCTGGACAACGGCGACGCCAAGGTCGACCTGACGATGGCGTACGCGGGTCTGCGGAAGAACTTCGAACGCGCCGGCTTCGTCCACGCGGCGGACACGACCTCGGTCCTGGCCGGCCATCCCCGGGTTCTGATGCGCCTCGATCTGCGCGGAGAGGTGGGCCTCGGCCGGCGCTGAGAGATGCGCCTCGGCCTGCGCTGAACAGGGCGTTGAACAAGGCGCTGAAAAGGACGCTGAAAAAGGCTCGACCGCTGGCGACGGGGGATGCACCAGCGGTCGAGCTATGGCCAAGGGTAACAAGCGCTTGCGCACCACGAGCCGACTGACCGTCAGGAATCCCCGGTTGTGACTCGTATCACGCAACTGCCCTGCCTGCCGGGCCCGTTGGGCGAGAGGGCCTCGTCAGCCCTCGCACGGCGGATCGTAGGAGAGCCGGGGCAGGTACTCCCGCCAGGTGTCCTGCGTCAGCACGCCCCGGGTCATCGAGCAGATGCGGCGGACGGCCGTGTCGACGTCGAGATCCCAGAGCCGGATGGTGTCCGCGCCGCTCGACACCCCCAGCATGTGGCTGTTCGGGCTGAACGCCAGGAAGGTGCCGGTCTTGGAGTGGGGGCTCATCGACTGGCCGATCGCGGTGGCGTGCGAGGGGTCGGAGACGTTCCACAGCCGGACGGTGCTGTCGTTGCCGCCACTGGCCAGGGTGCGGCCGTCCCGGCTGAACGTCAGCGACACGACCGCCTCCGCGTGGCCCGTGAGCCGGGCCTGCTGGGAGGCCTCGGCGGGGGCCGAGATGTCCCAGAGGCGGACCGAGTTGTCGTCACCGGCGCTGGCCAGCGTGCGGCCGTCGCGGCTGTAGGCGAGCGCGTTGACCGCTCCGAGGTGGCCCCGCAGCGGCTTCCCGACCAGGGCCGCCCGGCCGGGGGCGGTCACGTTCCACAGCCGTATCGTGCCGTCCGCGCTGCCGCTGGCGAGCGTCCTGCCGTCCGGGCTGAACACGAGGTGGTTGACATAGCCCTTGTGACCGGCGAGAGGCTTGCCGAGCGGGCGCGGGCGGGCCGGGTCGCTCACGTTCCACAGCTGGATGGTGCGGTCGTCGTAGGCGGTGGCCAGGACCCGCCCGTCCGGACTGAAGGCCAGCGGGTCGGCGTACCGGATGTGCAGGGGGGCGGGAGAGCCGTGGCGGACCGGGTGTCCGGGATCACCGACGTTCCACAGCTCGACCACCCGGTCACCCGTGACGACCGCGAGGGTGCGGCCGTCCGGGGCGAACTCCAGGGAGCGCACGTCGCCCTTGCCCGGCCGGAACGGCTCGCCCAGCCGCACCGGCCTGCCGGGCGTCCGCACGTCCCACAGCCGGATCCGCCCGTCCCGCGCCGCCGTCGCGAGCAGCCGCCCGTCCGGCCGGAACACCCCGGTCCGGCCGGTCATGTCCGACGTCGGCAGCGACCACAGGCGGACCTTGTTGTCGCCCGCCCCGGTGGCGAGGGTGCGCCCGTCGGGGCTGAAGCCAAGCGCGTACATCTCGCCGCTGCTGCCCGCGAGGGGCCCGCCGACCTGCGCCGGGTACGCCGGATCGCTGACCTTCCACAGGCTCGCGGTGCTGTCCGCGCTGGCCGCGGCGAGCATGTTCCCGTCGGGGCTGAAGGCCACGGACCAGACCGGCCCGGTGTGACCGGTCAGCGGCGCGCCGATCTCGGCCGGGCGGCCCGGGCCGGCCATGTTCCACAGTTGTACGGTGCCGTCCGCGCTGCCGCTGGCGAGGGTGCGGCCGTCGGGGCTGAAGGCCACGGAGTGCACGGTGGCCGTGTGCCCGGTCAGCGGCTTCCCGACGGGCTCCGGGCGCGCGGGGTCGGACACGTCCCACAGCCGGATCGTGCCGTCGTCGCCCCCCGCGGCCAGTGTCCTGCCGTCCGGTCCGAACGCCACCGAGCGCACGGCGGCCGTGTGCCCCGTCAAGGGTTCGCCCAGGGCCCGCGGCCGGCGCGGATCGGCCGTGTTCCACAGCCGGACGGTGTGGTCGTCGCCCGCGGAGGCCAGCGTGCGCCCGTCCGGGCTGAAGGCGATCAGGTAGATCGTGCCGTCGTGACCGGTCAGAGGCTTGCCGAGCGACTTCGGATGCCCGGGGTCGGACACGTCCCACAGCCGTACGGTGCCGTCGTCGGAAGCGCTGGCGAGCGTCCGGCCGTCCGGGCTGAAGACCGCGCTGCTCACCCAGCTCGTGTGCCCGGTCAGGGGCTTGCCCAGCGGCTTCGGGCGTTTGGGGTCGGAGACGTCCCACAGCCGCACGGTCCGGTCGTAGCTGGCGGTGGCCAGGATCCGCCCGTTCGGGCTGAAGGTCGTGAGGTAGACGGCGCCCGTGTGGCCGGTGAGGGGCGTGGAGAGCGGGGCGTTCACGATCGAGATCAGACGGCTGTTCGCGCCCTTGTCGTCCGGCCGCAGACCGTGTGCCACCAGGTCGAGCTGCGCGGACAGCGATGGATCGGTGTCCTGCACGCGGTCGGACTGCGCGAGCACCTGCTCGAAGACGGCCTCGTCCCGCTGCTTCCAGGCGACGACTGCCGACCCGGCCGCCAGTATCGCCAGCACGACCAGGGTCGCCACCGCCCCCCGGCTGATCCAGGTGATCCGCCTGCGCAGCCGGACCGACGCGGCCAGGAACTCCACGGCGCTGCGGGTCAGGAACGTGTCCCCGGCGGTTCTCGCCCAGCCGTGGGCCTGCTCCAGCCGGGAGCCCCGGTAGAGCAGTGAGGTGTCGCGGTTCGACTCCTCCCAGGCCCGGCCGTCCTCCTCCAGACGCTGGCGCAGCAGATTGTCCTGCCGGTCCTCGTCGATCCAGTCGCGCAGGCGCGGCCAGGCGTGCAGCAGCGCCTCGTGGGTGATCTCCACGGTCTCCGCGTCGAGCGTCACCAGCCGGGCGCGGACCAGCGCTTCCAGGGACTCCTCCGTCTTGCCCGGGTCGGTCGACTCCTCCGCCAGCTGACGCCGGGTGCCGCGGCGGCGCGTGGCCTGGGTGTCCTCGCCCAGCCGGACCAGGCGGAGCAGGAGCAGCCGGGCCGCGGTGCGCGCGGCGGGGTCGAGGCCGGTCCAGGCCCGTTCGGCCGTCGCCGCGACCGCGCCCTGGATGCCACCGGCCGCGCGGTAACCGGCCAGGGTGAGCCGGCCCGCCTTCCGGCGCTGCCAGGTCGCGAGCAGGGCGTGCGAGAGGAGCGGCAGCACACCGGCGTCGTGCGCGCCGCGCGGGCCGTCCGTGCTGACCTCCCGGACGATCAGCTCCGCGAGCCCCGGTTCCAGCTCCAGGCCGACGGCCTTCGCGGGGCCGGTCACCGCCTCGCGCAGTTCCGTGGTGGTCAGCGGCCCGAGCACCATGTGCCGGTGCTGGAGCGCGTCGGCCAGCTCGGGGTACCGCAGGCAGCGGTCGTAGAAGTCGGCGCGTATGCCCAGCACCACGACGGCCGGGGCCGGTTCGCCGGGGCCGGCGGGCGAGCAGGCGGCGTGCAGGACCTCGATGAAGGTACGCCGCTCCGCCTCGTCGGGGCAGAGGGTGAACGTCTCCTCGAACTGGTCGACGATGACGACCGGACGGGCGCCGGAGGGGTCGGCGCGCCGGGCCCAGGCGGAGACGGCGGCGCGGACGGCTTCGGGGGAGGGCGGGGTGGTGAGGGGCGGGGCCGTGGTGAAACGAGGGGCGTCGGTGAGGGGCGGAGCGTCGGATTCCGGGGTGGTCGGGCCTCCGGGCTGCTGCGGGGTGGGGTCCGCGGGGGAGGGAGGCGGGGTGGGCGCTGCCGGGGTGGGGCCCGCCGGGGAGGATCCGGGTCGCTCCACGGGGGAGGGTGCGGTGCTCCCGGCGGGGGAAGGCCCGGGTGCCTCCGCGAGGGAGGCGGCGGAAGATCCGGGTCCCTCCGAGGGAGAGGCGGCGGAAGGTCCCGGTCCCTCGGCGGGAGAGGCGGGGGAAGATCCGGGTACCTCCGAGGGAGAGGCGGCGGAAGCCCCCCGTCCCTCGGCGGGAGAGGCGGCGGAAGGTCCCGGTCCCTCCGCGGGAGAAGCGGCGGAAGATCCGGGTCCGTCTCCGGGGAAGGCTGCGGATCCCACTGCCGCCGACCGGGGCGGGGATTGTCCGGGCGGGATCGAGGCGGAGACGACGGGTGCCAGCTCGGGGATGTACCGGCTCAGTTCCGCCAGCGGATCTCCGCCCGGTACGAGCTGCACGACCTCTCGCGCCCGGCCGCTCCCGCCGTCGGCACCGTCGCCTTCGCCGTGGCCGTCGTCACCGCCCAGCGCGCCGTCCCGCAGGGCGGGCACCAGACCGGCGTTCAGCAGCGAGGACTTCCCCGCCCCCGACGCGCCCACGAGCATGACCAGCCCACCCGCCCCCGCGACGGCCCCGAGCTGGGTGACGAGCGCGTCCGTGCTCCGCTCCCGGCCGAAGAACCACCGGGCGTCCTCCCGCCGGTAGGAGGCCAGCCCCCGGTACGGGCACACCCCCCCGGGCGCGGACGCGGTCTCGTCGGCGGGCCGCTGCCGCTCCTCGGCCTCGGACGCGGCCGGACGCTCGCCGACCGGGTCGGCCACCGCGCGTTCCCACAGCCGCTGCCACTGGCCGAGGTCGTACAGACCGGGGGAGACCGGCGTGGGCCGCGAGCGCCGCGCGTCGGGGATCAGCACGTGCAGCACCGCCGCCAAGGCGGGGAACTGGGCCGGCACGTTCCGGGCCCGCCGCCAGTCGCTGATGCGCTGGGCGGACACCCGCACGGGCCGCCCGCGTTCATCGACGCGCTGGAGCCGGACCACCGCCTCGGACACCCGCTTGAGGGGAGGGTTGCCGGCTTCCTTGTACAGCAGCGCGAGGCGTTCCGCGAAGGCGGTGCGTGCCCCCGAGTCGGAACTCAAGGTCTCAGCTCCTTACTTCCACGCCTGGACGTCCGGACCGGAAAACTCACTCTATACGGCTGACCTGCGGCAATACCGTCCGCTAGCCCCCGGAACCTCCTCCTCCGTGGCCGGAAATGGCAGGATCCCGAGGCAGCGGGCCACGCATCCGGTCAGCTTCCGTCCGAGCCGGACGACGACAGCTCCACCGTTCGGTACCGGTCCCCACGAGGGGAGGGACCGGTGCCGGACGTGGTGAGCCTCCCCGGCCGACCCCACACCGCAACCCCGGCGGGCCCCTACCCCGCAACTCTGCGGACCGAGCGCTCCGACCCCGCCGAACACCGTGGGCCGACCCCGCTGAACACCGTCGCCCGGCCCCGGATAACCCCGTAGACCGACCCTGGATAACTGACGACCCGTCAGCTATGGTCGCCCTGCCGTACCGCCGCTTCCGGAGCGATGCACAGGGGTGAGCGCAGTGGAGTCACGTCCCGAGAGCCCACGACCGCAGGGTGCTCCGCGCTGGGTCGCGATGTTCTACCGTCCGGCCACGGGCTCCTGGCGGACGGCCGCGCAGTCCCCCCACCGCACGCCTGTGCTGTACGCCCTCGGCGAGATGACCCAGACCCTGCGCGCACGGGGCGACGAGGTGACCGTCGCCCTCTGGGGACCGAAGGACGGGGCGTGGCACCGCTTCGACACCCCGCAGCGGCAGACCGCCACTTCTCAGCCCATTCTTGAGCCCACGCCCGAGCCCGCGCCCGAGCGCTCCCCCGGCGAACCCGCCAAGCTGGCGGAACGGATGACCGGGCGCCGCCACCAGGTCCTCATGGCCGGGCTGACCAAGGCGGGCCTGTACGACCTCTCCCCCGAGGACGACACCACGGTCCAAGCCCTGGTGGAACGACTCGACGAGGCCGCCGTGCGACGGGTCGCCCACTGGCTGGCGACCGCCGGAGGCGCACGGTAACCAGCCCGGTTCAGCCCGCGTCCCGCTGGGCAGTCAACTCCCGACGGCCATGGGGTCCCTGTCCCGATGCCGTCAGGAGGGGGACAAAAGGAGCATGAAGGTCTTCGTGGACCGCGATCTCTGCTACGGCTCCGCCGAGTGCGCCCACCGGGCGCCGGCGGTCTTCGATTTCGTCGACGGCTTCGGCGTCGTCCGCCCGGGCCGCGAGGAGGCGGGTGCGGATCCGGCGGTTCTGGAGGCGGTCGAGAAGTGTCCCAGCCAGGCGATCGGCATCACCCAGGCACCGCCGTCGCCCCCTGACCATCCGTAGCGAGAGCGGATGCCGGCACCGAGCCTGCTCGCGGTCTTCGCCCATCCCGACGACGAGTCCCTGTCCGCGGGCGGCGTGCTCGCCCGCCACGCGTCCGAGGGGGCGCGCACGGCGGTCGTCACGGCCACATGGTCGGCGGACAGCCCGCGCGCCGCGGAACTGGCCGAGGCGCTCCACATCCTGGGCGCGGGCACCCCCCACATGCTGGGCCACGCCGACGCCCGCGTCCCGCACTCGGCCCCGGGCAGGCCCCGCTGGTGCGACGTCCCGCTGGACGAGGCGGTGCGGGAACTGGTCGCACACCTCCGGGACTTCCGCCCGGAGATCGTCGTCACCCACGACGCCTACGGCGGCCCGACCGGCCACGAGGACCATGTGCACACCCACCGCGTGACCGTGCTCGCCGCCCAAGCCGCCGGCCTGGAACGCCTCTACCCGGACGCCGGAGAGCCCTGGCAGCCGAGCGCCCTGTACCTGTCCACGCACCCGCATACGGCGGTCCGGGCCTGGGGCGGACACCTGGCCGCCGTCGGAAAGGCACTGCGCACGGTCCCCGCCGAACGCGTCACCGCCACCGTCGACGTCACCCCCTGGCTGGACCGGAAGGTCGCGGCGATCCTGGCCCACCGCACGGAGGTGGAGCGACGGGCGGCACCCGGACTCGTCGCCGCCCTCCCCGGCCCCGAACGGGAACGGCTGCTCGGCACGGAGTACTACACCCGCCACAACCTGGCGCCGACGGCCCCGGCGCGGACCGGGCTGCTCTCATAGCGCGGCCGACGCACCCCACCGGAGCCGGGACAGCGCCCTGGCCCTGGCCTCCACGACAGCCATCCGTACTTCCCGCTCGGCCCGGTCCACGTGGGCCGCCTGCCCGGTCACCTGCCCGTCCCACTTCCGGTACAGCAGGCCCACCTCCCCCGAGAACCAGCCCCGGCTCACCGCGTTCAGCGCCAGCAGCAGGCCCGTGTCCTCCGAGGCGGGCAGCGCCATCCAGCCGCCCAGGGCGAGCAGCAACTCCCGTCGTACGAACAGCGAGGCGGGATGCACCTGCGCGAGGAAGCCGTTCGCCTTCCAGTACGCGAGCACCGCCCCGCGCTCTATCGGCCCCTGGTCGGGGTCGCCCGGGAACCCGACGGTCGACCCGTCGGGCATCAGGTCGAGCACCCGCGACGTGGCCCATCCCAGACCCGGGTCCTCTTCCAGCGCGGCGAGATCCCGCGCGAGGGCGCCCGGAGCCAACCGGTCGTCGGCGTCGAGGACCTTCACGTACGCCCCGTCCGCGTGGGCCAGCGCCATGGTCCTCGCGACACCGGGCCCGCCGGCCCGCCCCTGCCGGAACGTCACGCGGGTGTCCCGCGGCACGTACGGTTCGACGTCCTCGCTCTCCCCGTCCTCCTGCACGACCCAGTGCCACTCCCAGCCCTCGGGGAGCCGCTGCGCGCACAACGACGCGTGGGCCTCCGGCAGGAACCGGGCATGGGGGCCGTGCACGGCGGTGACGACGACGATGCGCCGACTCACGGCGACGCTCACCCACCCTTCTCCGACCGGCACGCCCTGGTGATCGTAGTGCTCAGTGCGTGCCCGGCCCGCTGCCCAGTTCGACGACCAGGTGATAGCCGCCCGCCAGGTCGATGCCGGTGCGCTCGCGCAGCAGCTTGACCGCGGCGATCTGCCGGCCGCCCTCGAGCAGCGCGGACAGCTCCCCGACGAGCGGTCCATCGAGCCGGCGCAGGGCATCCAGTGCCTGACCGCTGCTCGTGGGCAGCGCCTGCCCGTCGACCAGCAGCGCCAGGGCCTCCCGTGCGGGCCCTCGCTTGAGCCACGAGTCCTTGCGCAACCGCCGCACGGCCTTGCCCGTCCGCCCGTCCCGCGCCAGCGCCCTCGCCTCGTCCTGGGCTTCCTGCCCGACGGGGGTGATCATCGCGGCCGTTCGGGCCTTGGTGTTGGTCATGGCACTCCTGGCGTCGTGGTGGCTCACGCCTGAAGACGACGCAGAGCCCGCCGCCGTTGCCCGACGCGAAAGGGGCGCTTCTCGCCGAGAGACGCCCCTTCGGTACTGCCACATCCATGACCTGCGCGGAAGCGGTGGGATTTGAACCCACGGTGACATCGCTGCCACGACGGGCAGACCTGGACAAGGTCGAGGCCGAGCTGAACAGCCGGCCACGCAAGCCACTCGGCTGAGAAACCCCGACCGGGCGGCTTCCAGGACGCTGTAGACGCAGCCCCGCCCGCAGCCTTCGTAGGCCGCGGGCGGGGGTTGTGGGCGCTGAGCCCGAGGTGGTCAGACGTCCAGCAGGCGGACCGTGACCGACCCGTCGGGGCCAGAGATCGTGTAGTCGCCGGGGCCGTCGACCGGCACGCAGCCGTCGGCGAGGATGTCGTCGCGGTTGATGCCGGTGTCGTCCTCGCCCACCTGGGCGCACAGCTCGGTGACGGGATGGTCGACGAACCTGAACGCGTAGGGGCCGTCGTCGGGATAGCGCGGCAGGGTGGGGGTGTTGATGTCGACGTCCGGGTGCTCCCACAGCGCGGTCTGCTGGAGCCAGGGGGACTGCACCCAGATCCGTCCGTAGGGCTCGGGCAGGTTGTTGTTGTCTTGCTCCTGGGGGTTGGAGAAGTCGATCGAGTACAGGACGGGGCCAGGCGCCGACGCCTGTGCTGAGGTGGCCGCCCCACCGAGCAGCAGCAGCGCTGCCGAGGCAACCGCCGCCAGTCGGCCCACGGAGTTGAGTCGCATACCCTCTCCCCTTTCACTTCTTGTAGTCAGATGACTACGAAGAGGTACGTTATGAGAGAGGGAGCGTGCTCTTCCGGGAGCGGCGGTCAAACCACTCAGGGGACTGACTCGGGAGCCACGGCGCAAAACGTGCGCGCCTCCCGGCGCGTCGTGAAGTACGCGCACGGATTCCAAGGCCTTTCGGCGATTACGGTCGCCGTCCGCCACGGGGCAGGTCAGACGCGTACGGGCACTCCCATAGACCCGTCACCGTGATCGCCGCGGCCCCTACGTGCCCCATGGGTCCGTCGTGCCCGCTGGGCCAGGAGTCTGCAGCTTCGGCGACCTGGTCATCACGACCGGCGACCGGACGGGCGTAATGCCGGGTGGTGGCGCTCGCGTTGGAGTGGCCGAGCCGGTGAGCGGCAGTCATGACCCCGAACTTGTCGGCGACCCAGGTCCCGTGCGAAGCGCGGAGGTCATGCGGGGTCACGTCGGTCAGCCCGGCCGCCGGCACGGCAGGGTCGAAGTACGCCTTGCGCCACTGGTTGTAGCGGAGCGGCTTCCCCGCGCACCAGATGGCAGCGCTGATCACGGCCGTCGCCAGCCTGATCACGGCCCTGACCGGCCTGGTGGCCCTGCTGCTGCATCAGACGTAGCTCTGCGACACTCGCGTGCCCCACCCGTGCCCGCTAGAGCGGGAAACCACACGAACACTGGTCAGTCACGGCACCCGGGACAAGACAACGACCCCCGACCAAAAACCCGGGTCAGGGGCCGTTCTCACTGCTCACAGTGCGGAGGCGGTGGGATTTGAACCCACGGTGACATCGCTGCCACGACGGTTTTCAAGACCGTTCCCTTCGGCCGCTCGGGCACGCCTCCCCGCGCCGGCCGTGATCGGCGGCGCGGGGACAAGGGTAACGGGTCGGTGCGGGCGGGTGGGGGTCAGTTGTCGCCGACGCGGGAGCCGAGCGTGACGTCGACCGTGTGCTGCTTGCCGCCGCGCTCGTAGGTGATCGTGACCTTGTCGCCGGGCTGGTGGGTCCAGATCTCGCCGATCAGGGTGGGGCCGGAGTCGATCACCCGGTCGTCGAGCTTGATGATGACGTCGCCCGGCTTGAGGCCCGCCTTGGCGGCCGGACCGCCCGGCTCGACCGGGGCCGCGCCGCCCGCACCCTGGTCGGTGATCTGCGCGCCGTCGGAGCTGTCGTCCAGGGAGACGGACGCGCCGATCTTCGCGTACACCGGCTTGCCGTTCTTGATCAGCTCCTGGGCCACGTACTTGGCCTGGTTGATCGGGATGGCGAAGCCCAGGCCGATCGAGCCCGACTGGCCGGTGCCGAAGCCGCCGTTGCCCGTGGACTGGATCGCGGAGTTGATGCCGATGACATTGCCCTGGGCGTCCAGCAGCGGACCGCCGGAGTTGCCCGGGTTGATCGAGGCGTCGGTCTGCAGGGCGCTCATGTAGGACGCCTGGCTGCCGCTGCCGTCGCTGGAGGCCACCGGGCGGTTCTTGGCGCTGATGATGCCCGTCGTCACCGTGTCGGACAGGCCGAACGGGGCGCCGATCGCGATGGTCGAGTCGCCGACGGCCACCTTGTCCGAGTCGCCGAGGGTGAGCGGCTTCAGGTCGGAGGGGGCGTCCTTGAGCTTGATGACGGCCACGTCGTAGCCCTGCGCGTGACCGACCACCTCGGCGTCGTACTTCTTGCCGGTCGGGAAGGTCGCCGTGAGCTTGCCGCCGTCCACCGCGTCCGCCACCACGTGGTTGTTGGTGACGATGTGGCCCTGCTTGTCGAAGACGAAGCCCGTGCCGGTGCCGCCCTCGCCGCTGGTGCTCTCGGCCTGGATCGTGACCGTGCTGGGCAGCGCCTTGGCGGCGACACCCGCGGTCGTACCCGGGTCGCGCTTGACGTCACCGCCGTTCGCGGAGGCCGAGACCGTCGTCGAGCCGGTGCTCTCGTCGTTGTCCTTCGCCAGCACGTAGCCGAGCCCGCCGCCGAGCCCGCCCGCCACCAGCGCGGCCACCAGTACCGCGGCGACCAGACCACCGCGTCCGCGGCCGGACTTCGGCGCCGGCTGCTGGTACGACGAACCCCAGCCGCCCGGGCCGGACCCGGAACCGCCGTCGCCGTAGGGGGCGGTCGGCGGCGGGGGCGGGGGCCAGGACGGGTCGGGGGCGGACGAGGAGGCGCCGGGGTGGTGGGCGGCGTCACCGCCGGAGGCGCCCTGCCCCTGGGAACCCTGGGGGGCCTGCCCCTGTGCGTCCTGCCCGTACGGCCCCTGGGGAGCCTGTGCCTGGGGCGCCGGAGCAGCGGGAGCGTCCACCGGCACGGGGGGTGCGGACGGGGCGGGGGGTACCGCGGTGCCCTCGTTCTCGGTGCTCACAGCTTCTCTCCTAGATCCACGGCTGTTTTCCGGGTCGCACTCGGTCACGCTTTTCCACACCGGTCGATGGGTCCGGCGCGCTGCAGCTGTGCTTGTCCCTTTGTATGCCGTCAGCTTTTCCCACAGGCCGTCAGAGCACCATAAGCGGTGCCTGTGCATCCGAGGCCATTCCTTATATAGGTCATTACCGGCGAAAAGGATGCAATCCCAATGCCTCCGTCCGGACCCGTCCATCCGTCGAGTCCGTCCGACCGGACGCGTACCCGCACTCGGTGGCACCATGACGCGGTGACCCACGCACGACAGCATGCGATTCAAGTCGTCGCCCACCGCGGAGCCTCCGAGGACGCCCCGGAACACACCCTGGCCGCGTACACCAAGGCGATCGAGGACGGCGCGGACGCCCTCGAATGCGATGTGCGCCTCACCGCCGACGGCCACCTGGTGTGCGTACACGACCGCCGGATCAACCGTACGTCCAACGGCCGCGGCGCGGTCTCCGCGCTGGAGCTCGCCGACCTCGCCGCCCTGGACTTCGGCTCCTGGAAGACGGGCGAGGCCTGGAAGGCACGCGACGAGGAACCCGACTGGGAGCATCGTCCGGAGGACCGCGAGGCGACCTCCGTGCTCACCCTGGAACGGCTGCTGGAGCTGGTCGCCGACGCCGGGCGCCGGGTGGAACTGGCCATCGAGACCAAACACCCCACGCGCTGGGCGGGCCAGGTCGAGGACCGGCTGCTGGCCCTGCTGAAGCGGTTCGGCCTCGACGCCCCGGCCTCCGCCCAGGAGTCGCCGGTGCGGGTCATGAGCTTCTCCGCCCGCTCGCTGCACCGCGTGCGTGCCGCCTCGCCGACCCTCCCGACGGTCCATCTGACGCAGTTCCCCTCTCCCCGGCTCCGCGACGGACGCCTGCCCCCGGGGGTGCGGATCTCCGGCCCCTCCATCCGGATCGTGCGCAACCACCCGGCTTACATCGAGCGCCTGAAGCAGGCCGGCCACCAGGTGCACGTATGGACCGTCGACGAGCCCGAGGACGTGGACCACTGCGTCGGGCTGGGCGTCGACGCCATCATCACCAACCGCCCGCGGGCCGTGCTGGACCAGCTCGGCCGCTGACGCCCGGCACCGCACTGCCAACCTCTCAAGTCACACCAGAACCACGCACACCTCTTGACCCCACGCATCGGCAGGCGGGATCCTCCCATCTCGGCCACACCGATGATTTCCGGCCATGCGGTTACAGGGAGTGCTCCGGCGCGTTCGGTCCGTATTCGCTCATGGTGAATGCGTCACCGGACGTGGATTGGCCGGTTTCCGGTACAGGCCAATGGGGCATCCACACCGTGGCGTGGGGCGAAGGAGGTCTCGGGGGTGGCGTTGGTGGTGGCACAGGAGGTGCCCACGTCGTCGAGCATGGCCGTACCCCATGGCCCTGCGGGCGTGGGGGAAGCGCGACACCGGATGCGTACGCAGCTGCGCAGAGGCGGAGTCGCGGAATCGGTCATCGACGACGCCGTACTGATCCTGTCCGAGCTCTTGAGCAACGCGTGCAAGCACGGCAGGCCGCTGGGCGACGCGCTCGCCGGTGACGGTGACGTCCGTGCCGCGTGGCGCGTGGAACCGGCCGGCCGGCTCGTCGTCGAGGTCACGGACGGCGGCGGCCCGACCCGCCCCGCCCCCGCGACCCCGTCGGTCACGGCGCACGGCGGCCGCGGGCTGAACATCATCACCGCGCTCGCCGACGACTGGGGTGTGCGCGACGACATCCACGGCGAGGTCACTGTGTGGGTCATCGTCCACGACGACGTCCACGACCCCGATGCGGGCCACCGCCGCGACGACTTCGCCACGCGCGTGATCGCCCCCGCGGTCTCCCGGATACCCGGGCTCGACTTCGCGGACGCCTTCGACGACATGGACTGAGCGCGACAGAGGCTCAGATCGGCAGTGGTTCAGATCGGCAGCGGCCGAGAGCGACAGGGACCGGCGACGGCACGGGGCGGTGGCCGCGGCTCCTGAGCACGTACGCCGCGCTGGAACGGTGTTGTCCACAGGACCCCGTGGCCCCGGGCACGAACGGCTAGGCTCGCGATCGTACGAGACGAGCCGTAACCGGGAGACCCATCGATGGCCAAGAAGCGACCCCAGACGAAGGCCAAGCGCCCGCAGACCACGGGCGGAGCCCGCACCGCAGGTGCCGATGGAGACGTTCCGGTCGTCGGCGCTCGTGAGCCCTGCCCCTGCGGCAGCGGCCGCCGCTACAAGGCCTGCCACGGCCGGGCCGCTTCGCACGCCGCGACCGAGCTGGTGCACCGTCCCTTCGAGGGCCTGCCCGGCGAGTGCGACTGGGTGGCCCTGCGCGAGCTGGTCCCGGCGGCCACGGTCGAGCTCACCCTCAAGGACGGTCTGCCCGAGGGCGTCCCGGCGGTCACCCTGGCCACGGTGCTTCCCATGGCCTGGCCGGCCCTGCGCCGCGACGACGGCTCGGTCCTGATCGGCCTGCAGAACGACACCTCGTCCGGCGACCTCAGCCGCGACCTCGCCGACACGCTCCAGCGGGCCCTGGAGGCCGAGCCCGGCACGCCCGTACAGGGCCGCCGCGCCCCGGCCGACAGCCCGCGGCTGCAGGACCTGCTCGACCCCGAGGGCGCGTTCGAGCCAGAAGTGCACAGCGGCTTCGAGTTCTGGGTGCCGGACCCGGAGAACGCCACGCCCGACGTGACCGCCTCCCTGGAGCGGGCCAACGCCGCGGCCATCCCGACCGTCAAGCTCCAGGGCGTGGACGCCGCGTACTGGTGCGAGACGCCGGAGAAGAACCATCTGCGGTGGGTCATGCCGCACGCCGAGGAGCTGCTTCTGGACGCGCTGGCGCGGCTGCACGCCGCGGGCCGCTCCAGCCTCGGTGAGGGCACCCGTCTGGTGGGCTCCTTCCGCGCTCACGGACTCACGGTGCCGGTGTGGGACCTGCCCAGCGGGGTCACGGCCGAGGACGTCGAGAAGCCGGCGGCGGAGTTCGCCGAGCGCCTCGCCGCCGCCCTCGCGACGGACGCGCCGCTCACCGCGGACGAGCGCCGCGCCCGCGGCGGCCTCACCAACCGGCAGGTCACGCTGAGCTGACGCGCGCCTCGACACCCCGGTCGGCCGGACCCCGGACGGCCGGGGTGTCGCGCCCTCTGCGGATCACAACTCCCGTCGGGGACAAGCCAGTCGGTGACTGGAAAGGCGAGTTCGAATTTGCGAACCGCCGATCTCTTGTTACCGTTCCTGTAGCCCGGTTGCTGGTGCATCCCCCGTCGCCAGCAACCGGGTCTTTGCGTCTCCGCTTCCGTTCACCGAACGCAGCCGCTCGTCAACTGCCCGTTCTCGCGGGCGAGTTGCTCCCCGAGCGCAGCAGCAGCGGCCCCAGCCCGCCCCGCTCGGCGAACTCCGCGACGGCCGTGTACGCCGCCGGATTCCCACGTGTCGGCTCCCGGGGCGTCTCACACGTCCCCGGCTCGTCCTCCGCCTCCACGGCGCACGTCATCCGCACGTTCCGGTCGCCAGGACCCATCAGGCTCAGTACGGCGTCCAGCGCCTCGCCCGTCGCATTGCGGTAGTAGGTCCGCGCCCAGGTACGCGCACCCTGCGTCACCACACAGGTCTGCGCCTCGATGCCGTCGGGGGAGGAGAGTTCGGGGCCGCAGCGCACGGCGGTCGACAGCCCCTGGCCGAGCACCGGGAGAGCGGCGACGGCGGGGGGCGCCGAGGCCCCCGGCGCCTTGCCGTCGGCGCGCGGGGAGGGCCGTAGGGCACCGGAACCGGACGGGCGGGCGCCGGCGCCCGTCGAACCCTCGGCCCCCTTGGAGCCCACAACGTCTTCGGCACCCACGGCGCCCCTGGACCCTGCGGACCCGACAGACCCCGCGGACCCGACGGACCCTGCGGACGCCACCGCCAGCGGCAGTGCGATCGCGCATGCCGCCACGACGCCCGCGAGGGCGAGGAGTCTGGTCTTCCGGGAGTCCCGGGAGGGACCCCGGGCGTGTCGCCGCATGGTTCCGGAACTTAACGCGCCGGGGCGGACGCGGGGCCCGGCGCGCCCGACAGCCCTAGAACTCGGGCGCGCTCACACCCGTACGAGTGAGGGCTTCGACCACGGCGTCGACCACGGCCTCGACATCGGGCACCCACGGGGAGGCCGAGCCGGGCAGCGGCGCACGCTCCCAGCGGATCTCGCCCTGACCGGTCTCGGACGGGGGCAGGGCCAGGTAGCCGCCCTCACTGTGGAAGCGGAGGGAGCCGGGCACGAAGTCCTTGGCGTAGAGCAGTTCGCCGAGCTGCTCCATGGAGTACGGCTTGACGAGGATCGCCCAGCGGGCGGGCGAGGCGACGACCGGGCCGAGCCGCATGCCCATCTGGTCGAGCGCCGTGAGGGCGCGGGCGGCCGGCAGGGCCGGCAGGGACACCGCGCAGGGGGCGTGGCCGCCGGTGGCCAGGACGATCGGCGCCGTCGGCCGGTTGCCCCACCACCAGCGCACCATGCGCCCGTCGGTGGTGGCCGCGAGAAGGCCGGGGTCGAAGGGGTGCGCGCCGGGCACCGTGCAGTCGGGGTCGGGGCAGCTGCAGCGGGAGTGCCCCTGCGGGTCCGCCGCCACTCCCGGGAGTACGGGCCACCGCCACTGCGTCGCATAGGTCAGAGCCGCGTCGATCAGCTCAGGCTTCCCGTCGCTGCGCTGGGACAAGAGCCTGCGTCGCCTTCCGAGGATCTCGCGCATGAGCGCTCGTTCCTTTCCGTTGCACGCCTGGCAACACCGTGGTCCACATCACATCATGTGTCGATCACTTCACTGTGCGTACCTGTTGGCGCATCACACCCCTGCTTGAAGCAAGGGGAACCCCTGTGGGTGGTGCTTCGGGCTGCCTCCGCGGCCGTCCCGCCCATACTGCGTCTGTCGAAAGCACGGGCGTGGCGTAGGGGTGGCGAAGTATGGCGTTTGCCGTCGCGCGTATTTCTCTCCGCCTCCGCCACGGGAGGATGGGGCACGGTCGTCGGTGGATAGGACGCCCGGTTCCCTCACCAGGTTCCGGGTGGTTCCCAACCACCCCTGGCCTTTACCGAGTACGTACCCATCACGACCGTTGTGACGCTCCGTCGAGCAAGCCCAGTCGACCGCAATAAGCCGTCCCCTGAGGCAGTTTTAAGCCAACTTTGCATTTCCGCAAGAGGAAGGGGAGTTGTTCTCTCGGCCCTCATGGACACCAGATATCCCAGCAGGACAATGCTGGACATCTCCTCACGAGTGCGTGTACATGTGGAGACACTGCTAGCGACGCAGAATGACATGGGGGTTTGCGATGCTTTTGAGCAGTACGTACCGGTTGGAAGGCCGGACGCCATGAACGCTCCGCACCCTCCGAAAGTGGCTGGAATCGATTCAACGGTTCCGGCACCCGCACACACTGTCGCGCCCGTGGCGGCGGGTTCGCCCGCGGCCGCCCCCGTACCTCCCCCGGCCCCTCCCGGTGCGGTGCTCCAGGACCGTCTCGCCGGCTGGGTCTCCGACCTCACCACCCTGCACGAACTCACCGAACGCCTGGCCCGCACGGCCACGCTCGACGAGGCGCTCCAGGAACTGCTGCGGGCCGGCGCCGCCCTGGTGGGCGCCCGGCGCGGCCTCGTCGTCCTGGAACCGGGCGACGGACTCGGCCCGGACACCACCCTCGGCCTGGGCCTCGCCCGCGCCGATCTCGGCCACATCGAGACGGTGCCCCGCAGCGCCCTGTCCTACGGCCGGATCCTCGAAGGGCTGCAGAGCGGCGAGGGCGGCATCGCCGTGCCCGACCTGTTCGCGGAGGAGGGGCTCGACCCCCGCCACCGCGAGGTCGCGGTCCGCCTCGGCTACGCCGCCAGCTACGCCCTCCCCCTGACCGCCGACGCCGCCGGCCGCCTCGGCGCCGCCGTCTGGCTCTACGACGAGCCCGCCGAACCGGGCGAGCGGCAGCGCCACCTCGCCGGCCTCTACGCGCGGTACGCCGCCGAGCACCTGGCCCGGCTCCTCGAACTGGAACGCACGCGCACGTCCATGACCACGATGTCCGACGAGCTGCTGCCCGCGCGGCTGCCCCGGGTCGCCGGCGTCCAGCTCGCCGCCCGGCACCGCACCGGCCCGCGCGGCGGCGGCGACTGGTACGACGCGCTGCCGCTGCCCGAGGCCGCCCTCGGCCTCGCCGTGGGATCCGTCACCGGCTCGGGTCCCAGCGCGGTCGCCGCGATGGGACGCCTGCGGGCGTCGCTGCGCGCGTACGCCGTGATGGAGGGGGAGGACCCGGTCGCCGTCCTGTCCGACCTCGAACTGCTGCTGCGGCTGACCGAGCCGGCCCGCTCGGCCACCGCCCTGTTCGGCTACTGCGAACCGGCCGCACGCAAGATCACGCTGGCCGGTGCCGGGCACAGCCCGCCGCTGCTGATCGGACAGCGCCGCACCGAGTTCGTCGAGACGTCCGTCTCGGCCCCGCTGGGCATGCTCGCCTGCTGGGAGGCGCCCAGCGTGGAGATCCTCGCCGAACCCGGAGAGACGGTTCTGCTGTACACCGATGGGCTGCTGCACCGTACCGGCGAGGCCACCGACCGCGCCTTCGCCCGGCTGCACGCGGCGGCGGCCTCAGTGCCCCGGGCCCTGCGCGGCGACCCCGGCGCGATCGCCGACCACGTCCTGCGGAGCGTGCTGCCGGACGGGCTGGACGCGGCGGAGGGCGCGGAGGACGTCGTCCTGCTTGCGGTGCGGTTCGAGTAACGCTCCTCGTCATCGCCCTGAGGCCGCTTCCGCGCCGCCGTACAGTGGAGGACGGTCCAGTGCCGTATCGAGGAGGATGACCGTGGCCGAGGAGCTCATCCCGGAGACCCCGGACGAGAGCGAAGAGCCGATCAAGCAGCGGAAGAACGGACTGTACCCGGGCGTGTCCGACGAGCTTGCCGAGAACATGAAGAGCGGTTGGGCCGACACCGAGCTGCGCGACCTCGAGCCCGTCCCCCAGGCCGCCGAGACCGCCGCCCGCCGGGCCGCGCTCTCCGCGCGCTTCCCGGGTGAGCGTCTGGTGATCCCCGCGGGCAACCTGAAGACCCGCTCGAACGACACCGAGTACGCCTTCCGCGCCTCCGTCGAGTACGCCTACCTCACCGGCAACCAGACGGAGGACGGCGTCCTGGTCCTGGAGCCCCAGGGCGAGGGCCACGAGGCGACGATCTACCTCCTGCCGCGTTCCGACCGGGAGAACGGCGAGTTCTGGCTGGACGGCCAGGGCGAGCTGTGGGTCGGCCGCCGGCACTCCCTCACCGAGGCCGGGACGCTGTACGGCATCCCCGCCTCCGACGTGCGCGAGCTGGCCGGTGCCCTGCGCGAGGCCACCGGGCCGGTACGGGTCGTGCGCGGCTACGACGCCGGCATCGAGGCGGCCCTGACCGACAAGGTCACCGCCGAGCGCGACGAGGAGCTTCGGGTCTTCCTCTCCGAGGCGCGCCTGGTCAAGGACGACTTCGAGATCGGCGAGCTGCAGAAGGCGGTCGACTCGACCGTGCGCGGCTTCGAGGACGTGGTGAAGGTCCTCGACAAGGCCGAGGCGACCTCCGAGCGGTACATCGAGGGCACGTTCTTCCTCCGCGCGCGCGTGGAGGGCAACGACGTCGGCTACGGCACGATCGCCGCGGCCGGGCCGCACGCCTGCACGCTGCACTGGGTGCGCAACGACGGAGCGGTCCGCTCCGGCGAGCTGCTGCTGCTCGACGCGGGCGTGGAGACGCACACGTATTACACGGCCGACGTGACGCGCACGCTGCCGATCAACGGACGGTTCAGCGATCTTCAGCGCAAGATCTACGACGCCGTGTACGAGGCGCAGGAGGCCGGGATCGCGGCCGTGAAGCCCGGCGCGAAGTACCGCGACTTCCACGACGCCGCGCAGCGGGTGCTGGCCGAGAAGCTGGTCGAGTGGGGGCTCGTCGAGGGCCCGGTGGAGCGGGTGCTGGAGCTCGGGCTGCAGCGGCGCTGGACGCTGCACGGGACCGGGCACATGCTCGGCATGGACGTGCACGACTGCGCTGCCGCGCGGGTCGAGGCGTATGTGGACGGTGTCCTCGAGCCGGGGATGTGCCTGACCGTGGAGCCCGGGCTGTACTTCCAGGCCGATGACCTCACCGTTCCCGAGGAGTACCGGGGCGTCGGGGTGCGGATCGAGGACGACATCCTCGTGACGGAGGACGGGAACCGGAATCTGAGTGCGGCGTTGCCTCGCCGGTCGGATGAGGTCGAGGCGTGGATGGCGTCGCTCAAGGGCTGAGTTTCGGGTGCGGGTGATCTGTGGCTCGTCGCGCAGTTCTCCGCGCCCCTAAGAAATCAGGGCGTCCAAGAACAGGGCGCCGGTGAGGAGCGCCCCGCTGCCCCTGGGGGCCCATGCGTGGGACGCCAGGTTCGTGTCCAGGGCTGTCAGCGCTGCCGCGCCCCGCTCCGTCGACGTACCGCCCGCCTCCAGCACACCGCGCGCTCCCGCCTGGACCTGCCGCAGGCCCATCGGCCCCGCCGTGTAGAGCAGCTCCGTGTCCTGGAGCGTGGACATCACCGTGAGCAGGGCGTCCAGGCGGGCCTGGGGCTCGGTGGCGCCCTGGCTGCGGGCCGTGGTGAGGGCGGTCAGGGCGCGGCGGACGTGGGGGAAGCCGGCCCTGGCCTCTCCCCGCGCGCCGGCCGCGCCGTAGCGGGCCGACATCGTGGAGCCGCGCGAGGGGCGGCGCGGGGCTCGGCGGTCCGGGTGGGCGGCCAGCTGTCCGGCCAGGGTGGTGATGCCGGCCGGTCTGGCTTCCGGTCGCAGTGCGACCGCCGCCACCAGCAGGCCGAGTGTCCACAGGGCGCCTCGGTGGCCGCCGCCCGTCAACGCCACCGTGTGTTCCGTGGAGCGGCCGATCGCGCCCAGGTCCGTTCTGAGGCGGGCACTGGGCTCGCCCGTGCGGCGGGCCGTGGCGGCCATCGCCGTGAGGCCGGGGAGCAGTGCCCGGGCCGACCAGCGCAGGGCGCTGTGGTCGCGGCGGGTGGTCCGGGCCGTCAGGTCGCGCGGGTCGGGCAGGCCCGGCTTGGGTGCCAGGGCCAGCTGGCCGACCAGGGCGTCCACGGCGGACCGGGCGAGCGCCTCGTCCTCACGGTCGTCGCTGTGCTGCGTTCCCGTCATGGGACCGTGAATGTAGGGGCGCCACTCATGAGGGGCATGGGGCCCGGCTGTGGGCCCACTGTGAAACCCGGCCAGGGGTGTCCGACCGGTCGGTCAAGAAACAGCAGGTCAGCGGTAGTTGACGTATGAGATCATGGCCGACCTTGCCGGTCCGACTCGGGGAACAGGCGCGATCATTATGAAGAACGCTCAGACGGCGCTGACCATGCAGGACGCCATCCTCACCCTCCAGAAGTACTGGAGCGACAACGGCTGCATGATCACGCAGCCGCTGAACACCGAGGTCGGAGCCGGTACGGCCAACCCGGCCACGGCGCTGCGGGTGCTCGGACCCGAGCCGTGGAGCGTCGCCTACGTGGAGCCGAGCGTGCGGCCCGACGACTCGCGCTACGGCGAGAACCCCAACCGGCTCCAGACCCACACCCAGTTCCAGGTGATCCTCAAGCCCGACCCGGGCAACCCGCAGGAGCTCTACCTGGGCAGCCTCCGCGCCCTGGGCGTCGACCTGAACGCACACGACGTGCGGTTCGTCGAGGACAACTGGGCCTCGCCCGCCCTCGGTGCCTGGGGGCTGGGCTGGGAGGTCTGGCTGGACGGCATGGAGATCACGCAGTTCACGTACTTCCAGCAGGTCGGCGGTGTCGCCCTGGACCCGGTGTCGGTGGAGATCACGTACGGGCTCGAACGCATCCTGATGAACCTTCAGGGCGTGTCCCACTTCAAGGACATCGCGTACGCGCCGGGCATCACCTACGGCGAGGTGTTCGGGCAGAACGAGTACGAGATGAGCCGCTACTACCTCGACGACGCCGACATCGACACCAACCACCGGCTGTTCGAGTCGTACGCGGCCGAGGCCCGGCGTCTGCTGGACCTGGAGCTGCCGGTCCCCGCGTACACCTACGTGCTGAAGTGCAGCCACACCTTCAACGTGCTCGACGCGCGCGGTGCGATCAGCACCACCGAGCGGGCCAAGGCGTTCTCGCTGATGCGCGGCCTGACACACGAGACGGCCAAGCTGTGGGAGCGGCGGCGGGCCGCGCTGGAGCATCCGCTCGGGCTGGCGGCGGCGCCCGCTCCGGCCGAGCGGGCCACCCTGCCCAAGGTGCCCGGCGTCGAGACACTGCTCTTCGAGATCGGTGTGGAGGAGCTGCCCTACGCCGATGTCCCCGCGACCACCGAGGCGGTGCGCGAGTCGGTCACCGCCAAGCTCGCCGCGACCCGGCTGGGGCACGGCGCGATCAACGTGCTCGCCACCCCGCGCCGGATCGTGATCACCGTCGACGGTGTGCAGCCGCGTGAGCGGGACACCATGAAGACCGTGCGCGGGCCCAAGGTCGCCGCCGCCTTCAAGGACGGCGCTCCCACCCCCGCGTTGCTGGGCTTCGCCCGCAGCCAGGGCGCCGAACCGACGGACGTGCGGATCGTCGACGTCAACGGGGTCGAGTACGTGGCCCTGACCCGGCACGAGGAGGGCCGCCCGGCCGTCGAGGTGCTCAGCGATCTGCTCGCCGAGGTGGTCTCCGGGCTGCGGGCCGGGCGCAACATGCGCTGGAGCGATCCGGGGCTGTCGTTCTCGCGTCCCGTGCGCTGGCTGCTCGCGCTGCTGGGCCGTACTCCCCTGCCGGTGGTGGTCTCCTCGCTGTCCGCCGGCGACACCACGCGGGTGCAGCGGCAGGCCCCCTACCCGGAGGTACGGGTGACCTCCGCCGAGGGTTACCCGCACTTCCTGCACATGCACGGCATCCTGCTCGACCGGGACGCCCGGCGCGGTGCGGTCGTGCGCGGGGCACTGGAGGCCGCCGCCGAGGTGGGCGGGCGCATCGACGTGGCGGGCCAGGCCGGGCTGATCGACGAGATCACCGACATCCTGGAGTTCCCGTACGCCGTGCGGGGGTCGTTCGACGAGCGCTACCTCGAACTGCCCGCGAGCGTCCTGACCACCGTGATGCGCAAGCACCAGCGCTATCTGCCGGTGCTGGACGGCGAGCGGCTCATGCCGCACTTCGTGACCTTCGCCAACGCCCTGTGCGACGACGACGTGGTGCGGGCGGGCAACGAGGCGGTACTGCGGGCCCGTTACGAGGACGCCGCGTTCTTCTGGCGGGCGGACCTGAAGGTGGCGCCGGAGGAGTTCCGGCGGCGGCTGGACAAGCTGACCTTCGAGGACAGGCTGGGCACGGTCGCCGACCGAGCCGTCCGGCTCGCCTCCCTCGCCCAGGACCTGGCCGGGCGGGCCGGGCTCCCGGAGGAGTCGGTGGAGGTCGTGCGGCGGGCCGGTGCACTGGCCAAATTCGACCTGGCCTCGCAGATGGTGATCGAGTTCTCCGGTCTGGCCGGGGTCATGGCGGAGGAGTACGCCCGCCGGGCCGGCGAGTCACCGGAGGTCGCCCGGGCGCTGGCCGAGATGGAGCTGCCCCGGTCCGCCGGTGGCGCCCTGCCCGCCGGGGACGCGGGGGCCGTGCTGTCCCTGGCCGACCGGTTCGACCTGGTGACGGGCATGTTCCTGATCGGCGCCGCACCCACCGGGAGCTCCGACCCCTACGGGGTGCGCCGGGCCGCGATCGGGCTGCTCAACGTGCTGCGAAGTCTGCCCGCCGTGGCCGGGGTGCGGGTGAGCGAGGGGCTGCGCGCGGCGGCCGTACGGTATGCCGCGCAGGGCGTCGAGGTGCCCGCCGAGCGGGTCGCCGAGGCCGCCGAGCTCATCACCCGTCGCTATGAGCAGCAGCTCACGGACGCCGGGCACGAGCACCGGCTCGTCCAGGCCGTCCTGGTCTGGGCCGACCGGCCCGCCCATGGCGATCACACGCTGGCCACACTGGAGCGGCATGTCGGGAGCGAGGCGTTCGAGGCGCTCGCTGCCGCGTTCCAGCGGGTGGTGCGCATCCTGCCCGAGGGCGGTGTCGAGGCGGCGGACGTGTCGCTGCTGACCGCTCCCGCCGAACTGCGTCTGGTCGAGAGCGCGCAGGCCGTGCGCCAGGCGTTGCAGGGCCGCGAGGACGATCTGGGCGCGCTGATCGAGGTCTCCGCCCCGCTGGTCGACGCGATCGGCGTGTTCTTCGACGAGGTGCTGGTGATGGACCCCGACCCTGCGGTCCGGGCGGCACGGCTCGCGCTGCTGACGGAGGTGGCGGGGCTGGCACGTACGACGCTGGACTGGGGCGCGCTGTAGGGCGTCCGCCCGGTCGGGGGCGGGGATCCACACGGCCGGTCGGGCGGGGATCCGCACGGCCGGTCACCGGCGGGGATCCGCACGGCGACTCACCGGCGGTGTTTCACGCGGTCGGCCGCGGGCGGTGTTTCACGTGAAACACCGCCCCACAGGGGAGGTCAGACCGCCATCAGCGGTGCGCCGGAGCGCCACTTCAGGACCTTGTCGAAGCTCACCACGGCTCCGCCCCGGCCCGGCTTGTTGCCGATGTGGACGTGGTCGGCGAGCTCCTCGATGAGGCACAGCCCCCGGCCGTTCTCCGCGTCGTAGTGCGCGGGGCGGATCGGCGGGCGGGGCCGGCCGGCGGACGCCGCGGGGAACCCCGGGCCCGCGTCGGCGACCTCGATCCGGCACTTCTCGCCGTCGAGATACGCGGTGACCCGATACGCCTCCGAGCCGGGACCGCACTCCATGTCCCCGCCGTGCTCCACGGCGTTCGCGCACGCCTCGCTGAGGGCGACGGAGAGGTCGTAGGAGATGTCGGGGTCGACGCCCGCGGTCTCCATCGTGCCGATCAGCAGACGGCGGGCGAGCGGCACGCTCGCAGCTTCGCGCCGCAGATGGAGTGACCACCAGATGCTCATGCTCCAGCCTCCTGGCTGCGGCTCGACATACCGTTACGTATTGCCCTGAGTGCCCGTGTGTAAGCGTGAAGTTGACGTGACGCCGCCCATACGGCGGATGCGTACTGGTCCTGATCGGTGTATGCGGGGGCAAACATCGGCGCATCCAGGGGCGCGCGTGGCCAGAGCGTGACGTTCCGGTCGTTCGGCATCTTGTGGACCTGCCGCACGGGGCGTGCGGGGCCAGTGCGATGATGAGCCCGCCATGACTGCCCCCCACGCGCGCGCGACGCGCTCCGGACACACGCTCCGGATCCTGCGGGCCGCGGTGTTCGCCGCGGTCTGTGTCGTGCTGGCCGGGGCAGGTCACGCACTCGCCTCCTGCGACGGCATCCCGCTGTGGACGCTGGGCGCCGGGTTCCTCGGGGTGGCCGCTGTGGCGGCTCCGCTCGCCGGGCGCGTGCGCTCGCTGGCGGGGATCACGACGCTGCTCGCGGTCGGTCAGACGGCACTGCACACCCTGTTCGGCCTCGGCCAGCACGGTACGACCGCCGTCACGTCCTCGATGCCTGCGGGCGGGAGCGACGCCGCGCTGGTCCAGCAGGCCGCGCGGTTCGTGTGCGGCACCACGGCGGCTGCCATCAGCCCGGCGCAGGCCCACAGGATCCTCACCGAGGCCCGGATCCAGCCGTCCGCGGGGGCGCACACGCATCTGGCGTCGGACGCCGTGTCCGGCTCCTCGGCCTCGCTGTGGCCGTCTCTGCCGATGCTGCTCGGCCACGTCCTCGCGGCCCTCGCCGCCGGCTGGCTGATGCGCCACGGCGACCTGGCCCTGCTGCGGCTCACCGAACTGTCGGCGCAGGGAGTCTCCGAGGGGGCACTCGTGCGCTCCCTGCGGGCGGCACTCGCGCTGGTCCGCGCCCTGCGCACCGGGCTCCCGGGAGCCCCGGAGGCGCATCCGCGCCCGGCGCACACGGCCCGGCCCGCGCCTCTGATGCCACGCACCACAGCGCTCCAGCACTCGGTGATCCGGCGCGGCCCGCCGCTCGCCCCGGCTTCCGCAGCCGCCCTCGCCCTCGCCGCCTGACGCGACGCGACCACGACCACTCCGCTGATGCGGAGGAGGGGTCGCCGTCGTGCGGCACGCGCGTGGGCGCGCATCCTTCCTTCCTCATCCAGACCGACTCACAGCGGAGTGCTCCTTCCATGAAGGCTTCCCGAATCGTCGCGGCCGGTGCCGCCGCCGGTGTCACCGTTCTCGCCCTGTCCGCCCCCGCCTTCGCGCACGTCAGCGTGCAGCCCGAGGGCACGGCCGCCAAGGGCGGCTACGCGGTCATCGACTTCAAGGTCCCCAACGAGCGCGACGACGCCTCCACCACCAAGCTCGAGGTCAACTTCCCCACCGACCACCCGCTGGCCTCCGTCATGCCGGAGCCCATGCCGGGCTGGAAGATCGAGGTCACCAAGTCCAAGCTGGCCAAGCCGCTGGAGATGCACGGCGAGAAGATCACCGAGGCCGTCTCCAAGGTCACCTGGACCGCCGACGGCAAGGGGATCGAGCCCGGCTACTTCGAGAAGTTCCCGCTCTCCGTCGGCCAGCTGCCCGAGGACACCGACCAGCTGGCCTTCAAGGCCCTGCAGACGTACTCCAACAAGGAGGTCGTCCGCTGGATCGAGGTGCCGCAGGAAGGCAAGGACGAGCCCGACAACCCGGCCCCGGTCCTGGAGCTGTCCGCCGCCTCCGAGGACGGGCACCACGGCTCGGCGGCCGATGAGGGCTCCGACGCCAAGTCGGCCGAGAAGGCCTCCGCCGACACCGCCGCCTCCGACTCCTCCGGCGGCACCGACACCACCGCCCGCGTGCTGGGCATCGTCGGCATCGTGGTCGGTGCAGCGGGCGTCGCCTACGGCGTGCTCGCCGGGCGCCGGCGGTCCAACGCCTGAGGCTGCTTCCGTTGACGGCGCGCACCGGATCCCCGCCTCGCGCGGGGGCACCCCGGTGCGCGCCGGGTCACCGAAAACTGGGACATCTTTCTATGCGCACCAAGACCTTCGCCGCGGCCGCACTCCTGGCCGCCGCCTCCCTGACCCTCACCGCCTGCGGCAGCGGCGACGACGGCAACAAGCCCGTCGCCGTGGTGTCGGAGGAAGCCGGCAGCGACAAGGCCGCCACCGTCCTCGACAAGCCGTTCGAGAAGCCGGACCTGGTCCTCACCGACACGCAGGGCAAGAAGTACGACCTCCGCAAGGAGACCGCGGGCAAGCCCACGCTGATCTACTTCGGCTACACCCACTGCCCCGATGTCTGTCCGCTGACGATGAACAACATCGCCGTCGCCAAGAAGCAGCTGCCCAAGGCCGAACAGGACGAGCTGCGCGTGGTGTTCGTCACCACTGACCCCAAGCGCGACACCTCGGCCGAGCTCGGCAAGTGGCTCAAGGGCATCGACAGCCGGTTCGTCGGCCTCACCGGCGACTTCGCGACCATCCAGGCCGGCGCCCGCACCCTCGGCATCTCCATCGAGCCGACACGCAAGGACAAGAACGGCAAGCTCATCTCCGAGCACGGCACCCAGGTCATCGCGTTCTCCCCGAAGACCGACGGCGGCTATGTGCTCTACGGCGAGGACGCCGACGTCGACGACTACACCAAGGACCTCCCCAAGATCATCAAGGGGGAGAACCCGTGAGGCGGCGGCTCGGCCCGGCGGCCCTGGCCATAGCCGGAGCGCTGGCCCTGGCGGGCTGCGGCGGCTCGGACTCGGGCGACTCCGGCGACGGCGGCTCCGGGAAGGCGGAACTGTCCGCCGGCTCCGCGTACATGCCGCAGCCGGTGTCCGGCGACATGGCGGCCGGCTTCCTCACCGTCACCAACAAGGGCGGTGCCGCCGACGAGCTGACCTCGGTCACCAGCGACATCGCCGGGCAGGTCACCGTGCACGAGACCGTCGACGGGGCGATGCAGGAGGTCAAGAGCCTCAAGATCCCCGCAGGCGGCCGGCTGGAGCTGAAGAGCGGCGGCGACCACCTGATGTTCGAGCAGCTGAAGAGCAAGCCGAAGGAAGGTCAGACGGTCTCCGTCGAGCTGCACTTCGCCCACTCCGGCCCCATGAAGGTCGAGATGCCGGTGAAGCCCGCGACCTACACCCCGAAGACCGGACACTGAGGGAGGGACCCCTGTGACGCAGACCATCGCCCCCCGCGTCCGGACACTGGTGCTGCTGCTCCTGGCCGCGGCCTGCGCACTCCTCGCCGGAGCCGGCCCGGCCTCCGCGCACGCCGCGGTGACCGGCAGCGCCCCCGGGCAGGGGGCGGTGGTCGACAAGGCCCCGGCCCGCGTCACGCTCACCTTCTCCGAGCAGGTCGCGCTCTCCGACGACTCGCTGCGCGTCCTGGACCCCGAGGGCAAGCGCGTCGACACGGCCGAACCGGCCACCGTCAGCGGCACGACATACGCCGTGCCCCTGCACCCGGGCCTGCCCGACGGCACGTACACGGTGGCCTACCAGGTCGTCTCGGCGGACAGCCATCCCGTCGCCGGCGCCTACACCTTCTCCATCGGCGCCCCCTCCAAGACGTCCGTGTCGGTCTCCGGGCAGTCGGCCGACGACGGGGTCGTGGGATGGCTGTACGGCTTCGGACGGTACGTGTCGTACGCCGGGTTCATCGTGATGGCCGGCGGCGCCGCCTTCGTGCTCGCCTGCTGGCGGCGTGGTTCCGGGGTGCGGCCGGTGCAGCGGTTCGTCGTCTCCGGATGGGTCGCGCTCACCGCGTCGACCCTCGCCCTGCTGCTTCTGCGCGGCTCCTTCACGGGCTCCGGGAAGGTCTCCGACATCTTCGACCTGTCCTTGCTCGGGCAGGTCCTGCAGACCAAGAGCGGTGCGGCCCTGGTGTCACGGCTGCTGCTGCTCGCCGCGGCGGCACTCTTCATCGCCGTGCTGTTCGGGGCCTATGACAAGCGTGAGGACGCCGAGGAGAAGCGGGACCTGACCTTCGGACTGTCGATCGGCGGCGTCGTGGTGGCGGCCGGGCTCGCGGCGAGCTGGGCGATGTCCGAGCACGCCTCGGTCGGTCTCCAGGCGGGCATCGCCATGCCGGTCGACGTGCTGCATCTGCTGGCCGTCGCCGCCTGGCTCGGCGGACTGGGCGCGCTGCTGGTCGCCCTGTTCCGCGCGCCCGCCGACACACCCCTCGACGCACCGGCTGTACGCCGCTTCTCCCAGGTCGCCTTCGGCAGCGTCCTCGCCCTGATCGCGACCGGCACGTACCAGTCCTGGCGCCAGCTCGGCTCGTGGTCGGCCTTCACCGACACCCGTTACGGGCAGCTTCTCCTGGCCAAGATCGCCCTCGTGGTCGTCCTGGTCGGCGTCGCGTGGATCTCTCGCCGGTGGACGGGACGGCTGGCGGAGACGGTGCCGGTGGAGGCACCGGCGGTACGGGAGAAGGAGCGGGTCGTCGCGGGGGCGGAGACCGCCGGTGACGCGGACATCGCCGCCGTCGGCGACGGGGAAGCCCCCGTGACGGGCGAGGGCGACAGTGGACGCGACACCGAGGAGCAACCCGACTCCGAACGTGCCGCGCAGCTCGCCCGGCAGCAGGCCGCCCGGGACGCGGCCCGGCAGAAGCGGATGCGGGACGCGGACCCGAACCGCTTCGGGCTGCGCCGCTCCGTGCTGGCCGAGGCCGGCGTCGCGGTCGTGCTGCTCGCCGTGACCACCGTCCTGACCCAGACCGAGCCGGGACGCACCGAGCAGGAGGCCAAGGCGGCCACCGCGTCCTCCGCGTCCTCCTCCGCAGACGAGGGCGCGTCCGGGGCGCTGACCCTGAACATGCCCTTCGACACCGGCGGCGAGGATGGCAAGGGCATCGTCACCATCGACGTCGACCCCGCCCGCGTGGGCGGCAACGAGATGCACGTCTATGTGGAGCGCCCCAACGGCCGGGCCTTCGACATCCCCGAGGTGAAGGTCGAGTTCACCCTGAAAGCCAAGGACATCGGTCCCCTGCCCGTCGTCCCCGACCACATCGCAACCGGACACTGGTCGGCGAACGGAGTGCAGATCCCCATGGCCGGGGACTGGCAGGTCGACGTGACCGTGCGGACCTCCGACATCGACGAGGTGACCGTCTCCAAGAACGCGCAGATCGGCTGAACGACCATGCCTGACCAGTCCCTTCCCAAGGCCCGCACCCCCGAGGCCACCACGGGTGAGAGCGAAGCGATCCCCGCCCACGAGGGCATCTCACGACGGCGCCTGCTCGGCACCGCGGGCGCCACCGGGATCGTCCTCGGCACGGCGGGCGGTGCCGTGGGCTACGCCGCCGCACCCTCCGAAGCGGCCGCTCCGCTCACCTCGCTCGGCACGGACCAGGCGATGTTTCACGGGAAACATCAGCCCGGCATCACCGACGGCCTCCAGGCGCGCGGCCACCTCGTGGCCTTCGACCTCGCGGCGGGCGCCGGCCGCAAGGAGGCCGCCGCCCTGCTCCGCCGCTGGTCGGACACGGCCCGGAGGCTGATGGCGGGCGAGCCGAGCGGCCACGAGGACACCGACGTGGCCCGCGACGCCGGTCCCTCGTCGCTCACGATCACCTTCGGCTTCGGCCACACCTTCTTCGCCCGGACAGGTCTGGAGAAGCAGCGCCCCACCGCCCTGGACCCGCTGCCCGAGTTCTCCTCCGACCACCTCGACAAGAACCGCAGCAACGGCGATCTCTGGGTGCAGATCGGCGCCAACGACGCCCTGGTCGCCTTCCACGCCCTGCGCGCGATCCAGAAGGACGCGGGCCGGGCGGCCAAGGTCCGCTGGCAGATGAACGGCTTCAACCGCTCACCGGGCGCCACCTCCCACCCCATGACGGCCCGCAACCTCATGGGCCAGATCGACGGCACCCGCAACCCCAAGCCGGCCGAAGCCGACTTCGACCAGCGCATCTTCGTGCCGGAGAAGCCCGAGAAGGGCGAACCCGCCTGGATGGCGAACGGCTCCTACGCCGTCGTACGCCGGATCCGCATGCTCCTCGACGACTGGGAGAAGCTCTCCATCAGGGCGCAGGAGGACGTGATCGGGCGCCGCAAGTCCGACGGGGCGGCGCTGTCCGGGGGCACGGAGACGACCGCGATGGACCTGGAGAAGACGGACGCCCAGGGCAACCTGGTGGTCCCGATCAACGCCCACGCCCGCATCACCCGGCCCGACCAGAACGGCGGCGCGGCCATGCTCCGCCGCCCGTTCTCCTTCCACGACGGCATCGACTCCGACGGGGTGCCCGACGCGGGCCTGCTCTTCGTCTGCTGGCAGGCCGATCCCCTGCGCGGGTTCGTGCCGGTGCAGCGCAAGCTCGACCGCGGCGACGCCCTGTCGCAGTTCATCCGCCATGAGTCGAGCGGGCTGTTCGCGGTGCCCGGCGGGGCGGCGGAGGGCGAGTACGTGGGGCAGAAGTTGCTGGAGGGGTGAGAGTTCACCCTTGTGAGGACTTGTGGGGAGAGCGCTTCCGCGGGCCCATTAGGGTGAGGACATGCCAGCGAGCTACGCGTATCTCGGTCCTGAGGGCACCTTCACCGAAGTCGCCCTGCGCACGCTTCCCGAAGCCGCCACCCGGGAGCTCATCCCGTACGTGTCCGTCCAGTCCGCGCTCGACGCGGTCCGCGCCGGCGAGGCCGAGGCCGCGTTCGTGCCGATCGAGAACTCCGTCGAAGGCGGCATCACCACCACCCTCGACGAGCTGGTCGCCGGCGCGCCGCTGATGATCTACCGCGAGGTGCTGCTGTCGATCACCTTCGCGCTGCTGGTCCGCCCGGGCACGAAGCTGTCGGACATCAAGACCGTCTCCGCCCATCCGGCCGCGCAGCCGCAGGTGCGCAACTGGCTGAAGAAGCATCTCCCGGACGCCCACTGGGAGTCCGCCGCCTCGAACGCGGACGCCGCCCGCCTGGTCCAGGAGGGCCAGTACGACGCGGCCTTCGCCGGTGAGTTCGCGGCCGCCCGCTACGGCCTGGAAGCCCTGGAGACCGGGATCCACGACGCGGAGAACGCCCAGACGCGGTTCGTGCTGGTGGGCCGCCCGGCCCGGCCCGCCGCGCCGACCGGCGCGGACAAGACGTCGATCGTGCTGTGGCAGCGCGACGACCATCCCGGCGGGCTGCGCGACCTGCTCGGCGAGTTCGCCACCCGTGGCATCAACCTGATGCTGCTGCAGTCCCGGCCCACCGGCGCGGGCATCGGCAACTACTGCTTCTGCATCGACGCCGAGGGCCACATCTCCGACCGCCGGGTGGCCGACGCCCTGATGGGCCTGAAGCGGATCTGCCTCCAGGTGCGCTACCTCGGCTCCTACCCGCGCGCGGACATGCAGCCGGGGGACGTGCGGCCGCCGCGGCTGGGGACCTCCGACGAGGAGTTCGCGGGGGCGGCGGACTGGGTGGCGCGGTGCCAGGACGGGCGTTTCTGACCGGGTTCCGAGCCCGGTCCCCGGCCTGTCGTACCTGCTGATAGTCGTTATCCACAGAAGTTATCCACAGGTCCGCTTCTCGACCTGGGGACAAGTCGACAACGAAGCGTGAGCCAGTCGACATATCACCCTGGGGACCCCTGATGCGTCCATCATCGGCCAAGTCACCCTTCGTCCACCGTTCCCCCTTCGGTAACTCTTCGGAGTGACCCGTTTCCACTCGAAAGTGAGGGTAGAGCGGGTTTACAGCGGGAATTCATGGGGTGGCCGAGCCGTCCGGAGTGATCGATTCCGAAGTCCACAGATCTTGCACACAGCCTGTGGATAACTCTTGCCCGGATGTGGATCCCTGTGGACAACCGAAGCCCAAGTCCCTTCTACCGCAAGGGATTCGAGTCAAGGAGACGCCCGCCCGATGCCTCGTTCCGGGGAGGGGAGCCTTCTTTATTGACACTGTGCGCAATTCACCCATAACGGTAGGTAAGCCGCAATCGGAATAGCGAGTCGTGGGCGGTCACCCCACACCGGTAGCCTTGGGCGCGTGATTGACCTTCGCCTGCTCCGTGAGGACCCTGACCGTGTGCGCGCGTCGCAGCGCGCCCGTGGAGAGGACGTCGCGCTCGTCGACGCCCTCCTGTCTGCCGACGAGAGGCGAAGGTCGTCCGGCGTCCGCTTCGACGAGCTGCGCGCCGAGCAGAAGGCGCTCGGCAAGCTCATCCCCAAGGCGGCCGGCGACGAGAAGGCCGAGCTGCTGAAGAAGGCGGGCCAGCTCGCCGCCGACGTCAAGGCGGCCGACGCCGAGCGCGACGCGGCCGCGACCGAGACCCAGGAGCTGCTCCAGAGGCTCGGCAACCTCGTCCACCCGGACGTGCCCGTGGGCGGCGAGGAGGACTTCGTCACCCTCGAGAAGCACGGCACGATCCGCGACTTCGCCGCCGAGGGCTTCGAGCCCAAGGACCACCTGGCGCTCGGCCAGATCCTCGGCGCGATCGACGTCGAGCGGGGCGCCAAGGTCTCCGGCTCGCGCTTCTACTTCCTGACCGGCGTGGGCGCCCTTCTGGAGCTCGCCCTGGTGAACGCCGCGATGGCGCAGGCCACCGCGGCCGGCTTCACCCCGATGCTGACCCCCGCGCTGGTCCGCCCGCAGTCCATGGCGGGCACCGGCTTCCTCGGCCAGGCCGCCCAGGACGTCTACCACCTCGCCGACGACGACCTCTACCTCGTCGGCACGTCCGAGGTGCCGCTCGCGGCGTACCACATGGACGAGATCCTCGACGCCGACCGCCTGCCCCTGCGCTACGCGGGCTTCTCGCCCTGCTTCCGCCGCGAGGCCGGCTCGCACGGCAAGGACACCCGGGGCATCTTCCGCGTGCACCAGTTCGACAAGGTCGAGATGTTCTCCTACGTCGCTCCCGAGGACTCGCAGGCCGAGCACCAGCGCCTGCTGGAGTGGGAGAAGCAGTGGCTGACCTCGCTGGAGCTGCCGTACCGCGTGATCGACGTGGCGAGCGCCGACCTCGGCGCCTCGGCCTCCCGCAAGTTCGACTGCGAGGCGTGGATCCCGACCCAGGGCAAGTACCGCGAGCTGACCTCGACCTCGGACTGCACCGAGTTCCAGTCCCGCCGCCTGTCGATCCGCGTCCGTGACGGCAAGCAGGTCAAGCCGCTGGCCACGCTCAACGGCACGCTGTGCGCCGTTCCCCGCACGATCGTGGCGATCCTGGAGAACCACCAGCAGGCCGACGGCTCGGTGCGCGTGCCCGAGGTGCTGCGCCCGTACCTGGGCGGCCGGGAGGTCCTGGAGCCGGTGGCCAAGTGAGCGACACGGCTTCTCCGGGAGGCTTCCCGTACCGGCTCGTCGCCACCGATCTCGACGGGACGCTGCTGCGCTCCGACGACACGGTGTCGCCGCGGACCCGTGACGCGCTCGCCGCGGCCACCGCGGCGGGCGCCGCGCACATCGTCGTCACCGGCCGCGCCGTCCCGTGGACCCGGCACATCCTCGACGACCTCGGCTACCAGGGCCTGGCCGTCTGCGGCCAGGGCGCGCAGGTCTACGACGCCGGCGCGCACCGCCTGCTGACGTCGGTGACGCTGGACCGGCAGCTGGCCGGTGTGGCGCTGGCCAAGATCGAGGCGGAGGTCGGCCCGCTGTACCTGGCGGCGAGCCGCGACGGCCTCGACGGCGAGGTGCTGGTCGGCCCGGGCTACGCGGTCCAGGGCGCCCTGCCCGCCACGCCCTTCACGGACGCGTCGGACCTGTGGACGGCGCCCCTGAACAAGCTGTACATCCAGCACCCGACCCTGTCGGACGACGAGCTGTGCGAGGCGGCCACGCGGACCGCCGGAGGGTTCGTCACGGTCACGATGGCGGGCGAGGGCATCGTCGAGCTGCTCCCCCTGGGGCTGTCCAAGGCGACGGGTCTGTCCCTGGCGGCCCGTCGGCTCGGCATGAAGGCGGCCGACACGATCGCCTTCGGTGACATGCCCAACGACATACCGATGTTCGCCTGGGCCTCCTACGGCGTCGCCATGGCGGACGCCCACGAGGAACTGAAGGCGGTGGCCGACGAGGTGACGTCCTCCCACGACGAGGACGGCATTGCGGTGGTGCTGGAGCGGTTGCTGGGCTGAGCGTCGGGCCGTCGCTCCTGGCACTTCGCTCGTCGCTCGACTGAGTGTGAGGCCGGTCGCCCGGCGTCGGGTGGTGCTCGGCGGAGGATGCACGGATCGAACGTGCGCGGGCCTTTCGACCCGACCACGGTTTAGCAAACCGGTGCCTTACCACTCGGCCAATCCTCCGGGTGGGCGGCCCACGCGAGGTGCGATTCGCGTGCTCGAAGCGGCCGCCCCGGGCAGCTCCCCGTGTGGGGCGGGTTCGACGGAGGGGTAGTGGCTACTCCGGATCCCGCCGCGGGCTGCCCTGAAGGGAGCTGGACGTACTGCCGTGCATGGACATCGTCCCGCTCCTCTCCCAGAACGCGGCGCCGGGCTGTCCGCCCGGCCGTGATGACAACCACTGTGCCCGCCGGGCGAATTGGACGCCACTGATTAAATCGGCGGCCGGATCGGCAGCGCGGCCGGTTACTTCCTGCGCCACCTGCGCCGCCGAACCTTGCTGAAGAACCAGCCCGCGGGCGGCTCGTCGGAGCGCCAGGGCTGCGGTTCCGGTTCCTCACGGCGCCACTTCGCGGCGAGCATCCGGGCACGGGCGGACGGCTCGGAGGTCCCGGCGGAGCGTATGAAGTCCTCGTCCAGTACGACATCGTCGAAGCCGTCCTTCTCGCCCGCCATTTCCGTCCTCCCAGCCGTCCAACTTCCGTATTGATTGCCCTACATCCCGTTCGCCCAGTGTGCCCTGACAGAGGTGAGGACTCCGTCAGGGCCGGGGCACGTCACTCCTCGCCGGCCAGGGTGAGGGAACGCAGCTTCTGTCCGGCGAACCAGGTGGCCAGCACCGTGACGGCCAGCAGCAGCACCGTCGCCGTCGTCAGA
Organism: Streptomyces luteogriseus; assembly: GCF_014205055.1. NCBI lineage: Bacteria > Bacillati > Actinomycetota > Actinomycetes > Kitasatosporales > Streptomycetaceae > Streptomyces > Streptomyces luteogriseus. The sequence goes on along the minus strand of NZ_JACHMS010000001.1, from coordinate 4,399,693 downwards.
CCCACGTCCGAGGAGACCAGGTCCCCTCCGGACACCTTCTGGGCCACGGCCAGCGACCACTGCTGGACGCTCAGCGTGCGGGCGCCCGGCACCAGGGAGCCGAACAGGGCCTCCCAGACCAGCGCGTAGACGAGACCGAACACCACCGCGTGCCGGGAGACCGTGCCGAGCAGCAGGAACAGGGCCGCGTAGGCGATGGACGCGACCAGCGCGGCCACCGTGTAGGCGACGGCGACCTGCTGGCCGTTGCCGTTCAGGATGAAGCCGGCGATGAGCGTCGGCACCGCGGAGAACACCATGGTCACCGCGATCGCGACGATCAGCTTGGTGAAGATGATGGTCGGCCGCTTGATCGGCTTGGACAGCAGGTACACCACCGAGCCGTCGTCGATCTCCGGCCCGATCGCGCCCGTTCCGGCGATGACGCCGATGATCGGCACCATCGTGGCGAGGGCGAGGCCGCCCAGCAGGTCGGCCGCGGTCTGGTCGTCCGCCCCGGCCAGACCGCGCACCGCCAGGGCGATCACGATCAGCAGCATCGGCAGGGCGCCGAGGATGAGGGCCCGGCGACGGCCGAGCAGGGCCCGGTATGTGAGCCGGGCGACTGTGGGGTCGTACATCAGGGCCTCCTACGCCGCGACGAGGTACGAGAAGACGGACTCGAGGGACTCGTCGGACGGCGAGACCGTGAGCAGCCGGATGCCGTGGTCCCTTGCCACCCGCGGCAGCAGGGCCGTGAAGCGGCCGAAGTCGACGGCCTGGATGCGCAGCGCGCCCTCGGCGAGGTCGACCTCGATGCCGGCCGTCGACGGGTCGGCGATCAGCGCGGCCGCGAGGGCGCGGTCGTCGCTGGAGCGCACCAGGTAGCGGTGCGGCCGGTCGGTCATCAGGCGGCGGATCTTGCGGAAGTCACCGCTGGCGGCGTGCCGGCCGGCGACGACGACCTCGATGTGCCAGGCGAGTTGCTCGACCTCTTCGAGGATGTGGGACGAGAACAGCACGGTGCGACCCTCGTCGCCCATGCGGCGGAGCAGGTCCATCAGCTGCATGCGCTGACGGGGGTCCATGCCGTTGAAGGGCTCGTCGAGCAGCAGCAGCGACGGGTCGTGGACCAGAGCGCTCGCCATCTTCACGCGCTGTCGCATGCCCTTGGAGTAGGTCTGGATCTTGCGGTCCTGGGCGTACTCCATCTCGACCGTGGCCAGGGCCTTCTGCGCCGCCTTGGCGCCCAGGCCGTGCAGTTCGGCGTTGGCGAGGACGAACTCCTTGCCGGTGAGGAAGTCGTACATCGCCTCCCGCTCGGGGACGACGCCGATGTGCTTGTAGATCTGCTCGTTGCGCCACACGGCCTGGCCGTCGAGGGTGACCGTGCCGGTGGAGGGGGCCAGGAAACCGCCCATCATGTTGATGAGGGTGGACTTCCCGGCGCCGTTGGGGCCGAGCAGGCCCGTGACGCCGGGGCCGATCGTCATCGTGATGTCGTTGACGGCGACCACGTTGCCGAACCAGCGGGAGACGTGGTCGATGTTGAGCGTGGTCACAGTCCCACCTTCTTGTAGCGGCGCATCAGGAGGCCGTAGCTCGCCGCGATCAGGCCCAGGGCGACGACGACGTAGACGACGCCCTCGGCGGTGCTCGGGCCCACCCCGCTGGGGGAGGCGGACGTCGCGCCCAGGAACGCGGACTGCACACCGTCGATGATCGTGATCGGGGAGAACAGCCCGATCCACGGCACGGCGTCGCCGCTGCCCTGCGCGTCGGCGATGGCCTGGAGGGTGGAGACAGCGCCGTAGGTGATGGTCAACACGGCGATCACGGCCGCGATACCGAAGCCGCGGCGCGGGGTGAAGGACGCGATGACGAGGCCGATGCCGGCGAAGAGCAGTGAGAGCAGTGCCACCGAGACGAGTCCCTGTGCGAATCCCTTGGTCTGGTCGGCGAAGTCGAGCTTGGCCAGCAGCGCGCCCACGTAGAGCAGGAGCAGGGGGCCGGCGGTGAGGATGAAGAGTGCCGAGGCCAGCGCCGCGAACTTGGCGCGGACGTAGTCGGCGGTCTCGATGGGCCGCGAGAAGTACAGCGGCACCGTCTTGAAGCGCAGGTCGCGCGAGACGGACTGGGGTGCCTGCGAGGCGACGTACAGGCTGATGACCGCCTGCATGATGATCGCGTAGCGCGTGTAGTCGACGGGTAGGGCGTTGGCCTTGGTGGCGACCGCGACGGCGACCATGATGGCCGCGGGTACGCACATCACCACGAAGAGCAGCATCGGCAGCACCTTGGACTTCACCGAGCGGCCGAGGCCGTAGGCGCCGCGCAGGGACTGCGAGTACAGGGAGCGGCGGGCGTAGGCGCGGCCGAGGCGCGGGCCGTCGTAGCTGCGGTAGCCGATGTTGTGGATGCGGGTCTGGTCGCCCGGGGCCGGGGCGGATGTCCCCGTGGAGTGCTCAACCGCCATGGCCGACCGCCTCCTTCCGCTGCTCGCGCTCGTCGCTGCTGGTGAAGACCTCGGAGATGTGGTGCCGGCGCTGCTCCATGCGCACCAGGCCGAGTCCGAGGTCGGCGATCACGTCCCGGACCACGTCGTACGTCTCCTCGCCCTGCGCGGTGAGCAGCAGGACGTGGCCCGCGCCGGGCAGGCCGCTGCCGTCCTCGACGCTCACCCCGCGCGCGTGCAGCGCCTCGCGGACCGCGCGGGTGCCGTCCGGGTGCTCGTCGGTGTCCGTGACCTCGATCGCGAGGGTGGTGGTGATCTGCGTGAAGTCCGTGGTGGAGCTGGAGCGCAGGAGTTTGCCGCCGTCGATGACGACGACGTGGTCGCAGGTGCGCTCCAGTTCGCCCAGCAGGTGGGAGGTGACCAGGACCGAGATGCCGAAGTCGGTGTGGATGCGGCGGATCAGGCCGAGCATCTCGTCGCGGCCGACCGGGTCGAGGCCGTTGGTCGGCTCGTCCAGGAGGACCAGCTGAGGGTCGTGGACGAGGGCCTGCGCGAGTTTGACGCGCTGCTTCATGCCGGTCGAGTAGCCGCCGATGGGGCGGTAGCGCTCCTCGTACAGCCCGACGTGGCGCAGGGTGTCGGCCGTTCGCTCGCGCGCCGCCGTGGGCGGCAGACCGGACATGCGCGCCATGTGGACGACGAACTCGGTGGCCGAGACGTCCGGCGGCAGACAGTCGTGCTCGGGCATGTAACCCACCCGCTCGCGGATGGCGCCGCCCTTGGTGGCGACGTCGAGACCGAGCACTTCGGCGCGGCCCTCGGTGGCGGGGGACAGACCCAGCAGGATCTTGATCAGTGTGGACTTGCCGGCTCCGTTGGCTCCGACGAGTCCGGTCACACCGGGTCCGACGTCCACGGAGAGCCGGTCAAGCGCGGTCACCCGGGGGAACCGCTTGCTCAGGCTTTCGGTCGCGATCACAGTCACCCCTCGAAGGTAGGGCCCGTGCGCGTGGCGGGCATCACTCCGCAGAGCTGTCTTGGGGTCAGCCCTGAGTATTACGGGCCCCTAGGGGGGCTGGTTCTTCAGAGTTACCACGGCGGGTGCGGCCGGGGCGGCGCCCTATTGACGAACTCTCTAACAACTGCCAGATTCGCCGGATGACGTTGCTGACGGGTGCGCGGGAGCGCAGGGTGCGGACCGGCGAAGTCGAGCTGTGCGTGGCCGAGATGGGGGATCCCGGGCGGCCCACGGTCGTCCTGGTGCACGGCTACCCGGACAGCAAGGAGGTGTGGTCCGAGGTCGCCGAGCGCCTCGCCGGGCACTTCCATGTGGTGGCGTACGACGTCCGCGGCCATGGCCGGTCGACGGCGCCGCGGCCGCTGCGGGGCGGGTTCACGCTGGAGAAGCTGACGGACGACTTCCTGGCCGTCGCCGACGCGGTGAGCCCTGGCGAGCCGGTGCACCTGGTCGGGCACGACTGGGGCTCGGTGCAGGCCTGGGAGTTCACCACCGTCCGGCGCACCGAGGGACGCATCGCCTCCTTCACCTCGATGTCCGGGCCGTCCCTCGACCACTTCGGCCACTGGATCGCCAAGCGGGTGCAACGGCCCACCCCGCGCCGGGTCGGACAGCTTCTCGGGCAGGGCGCCCGGTCCTGGTACGTGTACCTGCTGCACACGCCCGTCCTGCCCGAGCTGGCCTGGCGCGGCCCGCTCGGCAAGCGCTGGCCGCGGGTGCTGGAGCGCGTCGAGAAGGTGCCCCGGGGCGACTACCCCACCGCGTCCCTGCCGTCGGACGCGGCTCACGGGGCCTGGCTGTACCGGGACAACGTCCGGCCCCGGCTGCGCACGCCACGCCCGGACGCGCACGCCCACGCGCCCGTGCAGATCATCACGCCCCTGGAGGACCGGTTCCTCTCGGAGCGGCTCCACGAAGAACTCGAGCAGTGGGTGCCGCGGCTGACCCGCAGGACGGTCCAGGCGGGGCACTGGATCCCGCGGACCCGCCCGGACCTGCTGGCCTCGTGGATCGAGGAGTTCGTGACCTCCGTCGAGAGCGGGCGGTCTCCGCTGGCGGCGACCGGTGAGCACGCCGAGCGGTTCGGCGGCCAGCTCGTGCTGGTCACCGGGGCGGGCAGCGGCATCGGGCGAGCTACGGCGCTCGCGTTCGCCGAGGCCGGCGCCCGGGTGGTGGCCGTCGACCGGAACGCGGAGGCCGCGGCCCGCACCGCCGAGTCCTCCCGTCTGCTGGGCGCCCCCGACGCCTGGGCGGAGACGGCCGACGTCTCCGACGAAGCGGCCATGGAGAAGCTCGCCGACAAGGTCACCACGGAGTACGGAGTGGTGGACATCCTCGTGAACAACGCCGGGATCGGGCTGTCCGGCTCCTTCTTCGACACCACACCGGAGGACTGGAAGAAGGTCCTCGACGTCAACCTCTGGGGGGTCATCCACGGTTGCCGGCTCTTCGGCGGGCGGATGGCCGAGCGCGGGCAGGGCGGCCACATCGTCAACGTGGCATCGGCCGCGGCGTACCAGCCGTCCCGGGCGCTGCCCGCGTACAGCACCTCCAAGGCGGCCGTGCTGATGCTGAGCGAGTGCCTGCGGGCGGAGCTCGCCGGGCAGGGGATCGGCGTGACCGCTGTCTGCCCCGGCATCGTGAACACCGCGATCACGTCGACTGCCCACTTCGCCGGGGTCGACGAGCTGGAGGAGAAGCGGCTGCAGAAGCGCACCGCCCGTCTGTACGGCCTGCGGAACTATCCGCCGGAGAAGGTCGCCCGTGCGATCCTTCGGGCGGTGACGCGCGACGAGGCGGTGGTCCCGGTGACTCCGGAGGCGCGGGGTGCTCGCTGGCTGTCGCGGTGGGCGCCGGGGGCGCTGCGACGCCTGGCGCGGGTGAAGCCGCCGGTGTGAGGCCGAGGGCCCAAAACCCCTTCAGCGGGCGTTAGTTGTCCACAGAACTGCCAATTCCCCTGTGGATAACCGCACTTGGCTGTGGACCAAACCTGGGAAGGGAAACTCGATCGCGTGATTCCCGTCTCTCCCGCACCCTGGTGGGATGGACGAGAGACGCACCGTGAAGGTGTCGAAGTACCTGTCGAAGCATCTGCGCCATCAGCCGGAGCGCATCGGGCTCACGCTCGACGAGGCCGGCTGGGTCGAGATCGACACACTGATCGCCGCGGCCACCGCACACGGCTTCCGCTTCACCCGCGACGAGCTGGACCAGGTCGTCGCCACCAACGACAAGAGGCGTTTCGCCGTCGAAGGCACCCGGATCCGTGCCAGCCAGGGTCACAGCGTGGAGGTCGACCTCGGTCTGGCGTCGGCCATCCCGCCCGCGTACCTCTATCACGGCACCGTCGCCCGCAGCCTGGACGCGATCCGTGCCGAGGGGCTCCGTCCGATGAACCGGCATGCCGTGCACCTCTCACCCGACCGGGAGACGGCGACCCGAGTCGGCGCCCGCCGGGGCCGGCCGGTCGTCCTGGCGGTGGACGCGGGCGCCATGCACCGCGACGGCCATGTCTTCCACGTCAGCGCGAACGGGGTGTGGCTGACCGAGGCCGTCCCGGCACGGTATCTGCGCTTCCCCGGACCGCACTGACCTGCCGCATCCGGGCCACCGCGCCAAGATGACGGTGTCGGCCCGGCCTCGCACTGCTCCCGTGTTCACCCGGGCGCGCACGGTGACTGTTTCACGTGAAACACGGGTCACCATCGGCGCTCCCTTACGCTCGATGCCATGAGTCTGCGTCTGAGCACCGTGATCCTCCCGTACCGCCGCTGGCACGAAGGTGGCCGTTCGGCCTGGACACGTGCTGAGCAGCTCGGCTTCCACACCGCGTACACCTACGACCACCTGTCCTGGCGCACGTTCCGGGACGGCCCGTGGTTCGGCGCCGTACCGACCCTCACGGCCGCCGCGAGCGTGACCGACCGGCTGCGGCTCGGCACCCTGGTGACCTCGCCGAACTTTCGGCACCCCGTGACCCTCGCCAAGGAGCTGATCTCCCTCGACGACATCTCCGGCGGGCGGGTGACGCTGGGCATCGGCGCGGGCGGCTCCGGCTTCGACGCCACCGCGCTCGGCCAGGAACCGTGGACGCCGCGCGAGCGTGCCGACCGCTTCGCCGAGTTCGTCCCGCTGCTGGACCGGCTGCTCAGCGAGGACGCCGTGTCGTACGAGGGTGACTTCTACTCCGCCCACGAGGCGCGGAACATTCCCGGCTGTGTGCAGCGCCCCAGGCTGCCCTTCGCGGTGGCGGCCACCGGGCCGCGCGGGATGCGGCTAGCCGCCCGGTTCGGGCAGGCGTGGGTGACCACCGGCGACCCAAAGCTGTACGAGAACGGCACGCCTGAACAGTCGATTCAGGCCATTCGCGGGCAGGCGGAGCGGCTCGACGACATCTACGCCGAGGTCGGCCGGGACATGACCGATCTCGACCGGATCCTGCTCACCGGATTCACGCCGGACCGTGTCGCCCCGCTCCAGTCCCTGAACGCGTTCGTGGACTTCGCCGGACGGCATGTGGAGCTGGGCTTCACGGAGATCGTGATCCACTGGCCGATCCCCGACTCGCCGTTCGCGGCCGACGAGAAGGTCTTCGAGCAGATCGCCATGGAGGCGCCGGCGCAGCTGCGCTGAGCGTCGGCTGATGCACCGGGGGCCTCTGGCGAGGGGCGCCTGGCGAAGGACCACTGGCGAAGGGCTCCTGGTGAGGGCGGTATCCACTCACCTGTGCGGAGCCCCGCACGGCCGTGCAGGCATGTGCGGGACAATGGCCGGGTGACCTCAGCGACCCGACAGCCCGAGACCGCGGCCGAGACCCTCCCGCCGCGGCTGATCGCCACCGACCTCGACGGCACCCTGCTGCGCGACGACAAGTCGGTGTCCCCCCGCACGGTCGCCGCGCTGGCCGCCGCCGAGGAGGCGGGCATCGAGGTCTTCTTCGTCACGGGCCGCCCGGCCCGCTGGATGGACGTCGTCAGCGACCACGTGCACGGCCACGGCCTGGCGATCTGCGGCAACGGCGCCGCCGTGGTCGACCTGCACGGCGGCCCCGGCGCCCACCGGTTCGTAAAGGTGCGGGAGCTGGCCCGGGAGAACGCCCTGGACGCCGTACGGCTGCTGCGCGACGCGGCGCCGGGCACGGTGTACGCGGTGGAGCAGACGTACGGCTTCTACCAGGAGCCGGCGTACCCGAAGCTGCATATGGAGATACCGGACAGCCTCGCCCCGGCCGAGGAGCTGCTGGGCCCGGACCACCCGGCCGCCGCGGAGCCGGTGCTGAAGATCCTCGCCTACCACCCCGAGATCGACCCCGACGCCTTTCTGACCCTGGCCCGCCTCGCCATCGGCGACCGTGCCAACGTCACCCGCTCCAGCCCCAGCGCCCTGCTCGAGATCAGCGGCCCCGGGGTGTCCAAGGCCAGCACCCTCGCCCTGTGCTGTGCCGAGCGCGGCATCTCGCACGAGCAGGTCGTGGCCTTCGGTGACATGCCGAACGACGTGGAGATGCTGACCTGGGCGGGCCGGTCGTACGCGATGGGCAACGCGCACCCGGACGTGCTCGCCGCCGCCTCGGGCCGGACGGTCGCGAACAACGACGACGGAGTGGCGGTCGTGATCGAGGAATTGCTGACGGAACTGCCGTAGCCGCCGTGGGCCGGGGTGTCTCAGAGGGACACCCCGCGCGCCGACAGCCACGACACCGGGTTCACCGCCGAACCCGACTCCGGTGTGACCCGGGCCTCGAAGTGCAGGTGCGGCCCGGTGGAGTTGCCCGTGGTGCCCGACTGGCCGATCCACTGCCCGGGGCTGACGTGCTCCCCTTGGTCGACCGCGAGGGAAGCGAGATGGGCGTACTGCGTGTAGTAGCCGCCCGCGTGCTTGAGCACGATCTCCATGCCGAAGGGACCACCGCAGGCCACCTTCACGACCCGGCCCGCACCCACCGCCCGCACCGGAGTGCCGATCGGAACGGCGAAGTCCTGCCCGGTGTGCCGGTTCGACCACCGCGCACCGCCGCTGCCGTAGGACGCCGACAGCTCGTACGTCTCGACCGGCGCGACCCAGTCGCCGTCGGTGAAGCCCGTCTCCGGCTGATCCAGCCGGACGGCCCCGCGGCACGCCCCGGCGGCGACCGCGGCGTCCGCCTGCCCCTGGAGATCCGAGCGGGCCGTCTCCAGTTTCTGCTCGATGTCCGCCTTCAGGCCGGCGAGTTGGGTGTTGCGCTTCTCCAGCGCCTGCCACTGGGCCGCTGCCCTGGCCTCGTCCGCCGCGAGCCGGGCCTCGGCCCGCTTGTTCTTGGAGATCGCGTTGTTCACGGCGAGATCCGCCTGCGAGAAGGCGTGCTGACCTCGCATCAGGCCCTCGGGGCTGTCGGCCAGGATCATGTGGGCGGCCACCGGCAGACCACCACTGCTGCGGTACTGCGCCCGAGCGATCCGGCCCAGATCCTCGTGCAGGAGGGCGATGTGTTGCCGCTGCGTGTCCAGGAGGGCCTCCGCACGCTGGGCTTCGGCCCGCTGGTCCTCGGCCTCCTTGCGGCCGGCCTCGTACTGCTGTGTCGCCACCGCGGCCTCCTCGTACAGCCGCACGACCTCGGCGCTGAGGCCGGCGGCCGGGCCGGTGCCGGTTCCGGTGTCGCTCCCGGGATCCTTGCCGGCCGCCGTCGGCCGGGCCCCGAGCACGGCCAGCGCGCACAGGAGGACCGGAACGAGCAGCCGATGACGACGATATGAGCGCATGTCAGCGATCGTCGCCCAGCACGGCCGCCCCGGTCCTGTTCACGTCGTACGGCTGGGGGACCGGCTGCGCCGAACGGCCCAGTGCGCGCCGCTTCCGGCCGCCGGCCGAGGGCGCCGAGGTCGCGGGTCCTACCTCGCCCCCACCAGCGACTCCGACGCCGCCTCCCGTTCAGCCATCCCCCGCAGCGGCCCGTCCGCCGACAACAACTCGGCGTACGGTCCGCGTTGCACCACCCGTCCCTCGTCCAGCACGATCACCTCGTCGACCGCTTCGAGGCCCGCCAGCCGGTGCGTTATGAGCAGCGTCGTCCGGCCGGCGGTGGCGGCCAGGAGATCGGCGGTGAGCGCATCGGCGGTCGGCAGGTCGAGGTGCTCGGCGGGCTCGTCCAGCACCAGCACGGGGAAGTCGGCGAGGAGTGCCCGGGCCAACGCCAGCCGCTGCCGCTGCCCTCCCGACAGCCGCGCCCCGTGCTCGCCGACGAGCGTGTCGAGCCCGTCGGGCAGGCTGTCGGCCCAGTCCAGCAGCCGGGCGCGGCCGAGTGCGGCGCGCAACTGCTCCTCGGTGGCGTCCTTCCTGGCGAGCAGCAGGTTCTCACGCAGCGAGCTGTCGAAGAGGTGCGCGTCCTGCGCACACAGCCCGACGAGCCCCCGTACGTCGTCGCTGCGCAGCCCGTACGCGTCCACGCCCGCCAGCGTGTACGAGCCCGCCCGCGCGTCCAGGAACCGCAGAAGCACCTGCGCCAGCGTGGTCTTGCCGGAGCCGGAGGGACCGACCACGGCGATCCGGCGGCCCTCCTCGAGGGTCAGGTCCAGTCCGGCGAGGGCGTCCCGGTCCTGCCCGGCGTGCCGTGCGGTCAGCCCCGCGACGACGAGTGGAAACGGCGACGCGGGCGCCTGCCGGGGCCGCTCCGGCTCCCGCACGGGCTCCGGGGCGTCCAGCACCTCGTACACCCGCTCCGCGCTCCGGCGCACGCGCTGCCGGTACTGCACGGCGAGCGGCAACCCGAGCACGGCCTCGAACGCGGCGAGCGGGGTGAGGACGACGACGGCCATGGTCACGCCGTCGAGCCGCCCGGCAGCGACCGCCTGCGCGCCGACCAGCGCGGCGGCCGTGACGGTCAGTCCGGAGATCAGCGCGGTGAGGCCGTCGCCGAGGGCCGTGGCGGTAGCGGCGCGTGAGGCGATCCGGGTGAGCACCCCGTCGGCCTCGCGCGCCTGGGCGGTCCGCGCGGGCAGCGCACCGGCGACGGTCAGCTCCGCGGTGCCGGTGAGCAGGTCGGCCACCCGTGACGCGAGCACGCCGCGGGCGGGCGCCAGCCTGTGCTCGGCCCGCCGGGCCACCGCGCCGGTGAGCAGCGGCACGCCGATCCCCGCCGCCAGGAGCCCGGCCGCCAGCACCGCCCCGGCCTCGGGCAGCAGCCATGCCGTGAAACCGACCGACGCGGCCGACACGACGACGGCCGCCCCGGCCGGCAGCAGCCACCGCAGCCAGTAGTCCTGCAACGCGTCCACGTCCGCCACCAGCCGGGAGAGCAGATCACCCCGGCGGACCCGGCGCAGCCCGGCCGGTGCCAGTCGCTCCAGCCTGCGGAACACCGCGACCCGGGTGTCCGCCAGCATCCGCAGCACGGCGTCGTGCGACACCAGCCGCTCGGCGTACCGGAAGACGGCGCGCCCGATCCCGAACGCCCGCGTCGCGGTGACGGCCATCATCAGATACAGCACGGGCGGCTGCTGCGAGGCCCGCGAGATGAGCCACCCTGAGGTGGCCATGAGCCCCACGGCACTGGCCAGCGCGAGGCTCCCGAGCAGCAGCGCGAGCCCCAGGCGTCCGCGCCGGGCGCCCGACAGGGCGCGGACACGTGCGAGGACGTCGCCTGAAGTGGGCTCCTCGACGGACTCGGCCGGGGTGGGCAGCCCGACCTCGTCGGCCCGCGTTCCGGTCCCCCGGGCCACGGCGGAGGCCACCGGCGAGGCAGCGCCGGTCTCGGGCTCCCCGAGCCGCACCACCCGGTCCACGACCTCCAGCAGCGCCGGCCGGTGCACCACCAGCAGCACCGTCCGGCCTGCCGCGAGGCGCCGCACCGCGGCCACGACCTCGGCCTCGGTGGCCCCGTCCAGCGCCGCCGTCGGTTCGTCGAGCAGCAGCACGGGCCGGTCCGCGAGGAACGCCCTGGCCAGCGCGAGCCGCTGCCGCTGCCCGGCGGACAGGCCTGCGCCGTCCTCCCCGAGCACGGTGTCGACACCCTCGGGCAGCGCGTCGACGAACTCCAGGGCCCCGGCGTCCCGCAGAGCCCGCCGTACGGCGCCGTCGTCGGCGCCGGGCCGCGCCAGCCGGACGTTCTCGGCGATGGTCCCGGCGTACAGGTGCGGGCGCTGCGGCACCCATGCGATGCGGGAGCGCCACTGCTGAAGGTCGGCATCGGCGAGATCGACCTCCCCGACCCGCACCCGTCCCTCGGCCGGTCGTACGAACCCCAGCAGGACGCTCAGCAGCGTCGACTTGCCGGCGCCGCTCGGGCCCACCAGCGCGACCGTCTCCCCGGGCTCGACACCGAAGGTCACGTTCGAGACGGCGTCCGCCGCCCGCCCCTGATACCGGACGCTCACGCCCTCGAACGACAGCGCACCCCCCGGCACGGCTGCGGAGCCGGACGCCGGGACGGGCGTCTCCAGGACCTCGAAGATCTCCTCGGCGGCGGCGAGCCCTTCCGCCGCCGCGTGGTACTGCGCTCCGACCTGCCGCAACGGCAGATACGCCTCGGGCGCTAGGACCAGGATGACGAGGCCGATGTACAGGTCCATCTCGCCGTGCACCAGCCGCATGCCGATGGTGACGGCGACCAGTGCCACCGAGATCGTCGCGAGCAGTTCCAGGGCGAAGGAGGAGATGAACGCGATCCGCAGCGTCCGCATGGTCGCCTGCCGGTACTCGCCGGTGATACGCCGGATGGACTCGGCCTGCGCCTTGGCCCGACCGAAGACCTTCAGCGTCGGCAGCCCGGCGACGACGTCCAGGAAGTGTCCGGACAGCCGCGACAGCAGCCGCCACTGACGGTCCATCCGGGACTGGGTCGCCCAGCCGATCAGCACCATGAAGACCGGGATGAGCGGCAGGGTGCCCACGATGATGGCTGCCGAGACCCAGTCCTCGGTGACGATCCGCGCCAGTACCGCCACGGGCACGACCACCGCGAGACCCAACTGCGGCAGATACCGCGAGAAGTAGTCGTCGAGGGCGTCGACGCCCCGGGTGGCCAGGGCGACCAGCGAACCGGTCCGCTGCCCGCTCAGCCAGTCCGGCCCCAGTTCGGCGGAACGCTCCAGCAGCCGTCCTCGCAGCTCGGATTTCACAGCCGCGCTCGCCCGGTGCGCGGCGAGCTCGGTGAGCCAGCCGACCAGCGCCCGCCCGACCGCGACGGCGGCCAACAGCAGCAGGGGAGCGCCGAGGTCGGACACCGCCATGCGGTGCTGGAACGCACCGACCACCACCTCGGCGATGAGCATCGCCTGCGCGATGACCAGCCCCGCCCCCACGGCCCCCAGGGCCACGACCGCCACCAGGAAGAACCGGGTGGCACGGGCGTACCGGAGCAGACGCGGATCGATTGGTTTCACGTGAAACACACCTCAGTGCACGGTCTCGGCGATGTGCTGCGTACCGATCCGCTTGCGGAAGACCCAGTACGTCCAGCCCTGGTAGAGCAGGACGACCGGGGTGGCGATCCCGGCACACCAGGTCATGATCTTCAGCGTGTACGGGCTGGACGAGGCGTTGGTGACCGTCAGGCTCCAGTCCGGATTCAGCGTCGACGGCATGACGTTCGGGAAGAGCGTCAGGAAGAGCATCGCCACCGTGGCCACGATGGTGAGTCCCGACAGGGCGAAGGCCCAGCCCTCACGCCCGGCCCGTGCCGCGACCAAGGCCACGAGGAGCGATGCCACGGCCGCGACCATCGCCACGAGCGACGCACCGTCGCCCCGGTCGGACTGCGTCCACAGCAGGAAGGCGAGCGCCAGCAGGGCGGTCACCAGTCCGACGCGCAGCGCCAGCTTCCGCGCCCGCTCCCGGATCTCTCCGACGGTCTTGAGTCCGACGAACACCGTCCCGTGGAAGGTGAACAGCGACAGCGTGACCAGGCCGCCGAGCAGTGCGTACGGGTTGAGCAGATCCAGGACGCCGCCGGCGTAATTGAAGTCCTGGTCGATCTTCACGCCCCGCACGATGTTGGCGAAGGCCACTCCCCACAGGAACGCCGGCAGCAGTGAGGCCCAGAAGACCGCCGTCTCCCAGTTGCGCTGCCAGTTCTCCTCGGGCCGCTTCACCCGGTACTCGAAGGCCACGCCCCGGACGATCAGGCAGACCAGGATGAGCAGCAGAGGCAGGTAGAAGCCGGAGAAGAGGGTCGCGTACCACTCGGGGAAGGCGGCGAAGGTCGCGCCGCCCGCCGAGAGCAGCCACACCTCGTTGCCGTCCCAGACGGGCCCGATGGTGTTGATCAGTACCCGCTTCTCGGGCCGGTTGCGGGCGAGCAGCTTCGTGAGCACACCGACCCCGAAGTCGAAGCCCTCCAGGAAGAAGTAGCCGGTCCACAGGACGGCGATCAGGACGAACCAGACGTCGTGCAGTTCCATGACTGTGCAGCTCCCTCGGCCTAGTACGAGAAGGCCATCGGCTTGTCGGCGTCACGGGAGTCGCCGCCGATCTTCGTGGGCGGGTTGAGGTCTGCCTCGGTGAGCTCCGGCGGGCCTGCCTTGACGTACTTGACCAGCAGCTTGACCTCGATGACGGCGAGGATCGCGTACAGCGTGGTGAAGACGACCATCGAGGTGATGACCTCGGCCGTGGAGACACCGGGGGAGACCGCGTCGCGTGTCTGGAAGAGGCCGTAGACGACCCACGGCTGGCGGCCCATCTCGGTGAAGATCCACCCCCAGGAGCTGGCGATCAGCGGGAAGCCCAGGGTGAGGATCGCGATGCGCCAGTACCACTTGGTGAGGGTCGGGCCGAGCGCCTTCTTCGGCAGCAGCACCAGATGCGGCACTTCGTCGTCACCCACCCGCAGGTGCTGCGGCAGCATGAACTTCTTGCGGGTCAGCCAGAGCCCGGCCAGGCCGATGGCGAACGACGTCATGCCGAAGCCGATCATCCACCGGAAGCCCCAGTACGCCACGGGGATGTTGGGCCGGTAGTCGCCAGGGCCGTACTTCTCCTGCTCGGCCTTGTTGACGTCGTTGATGCCGGGCACGTACGAGGTGAAGTCGTCCTTCGCGAGGAAGGACAGCAGGCCGGGAATCTCGATGGCGACCTTGTTGTGCCCCTTGTCGACGTCGCCGACGGCGAAGACCGAGAAGGGCGCAGGCTTCTCGCCGTCCCACAGCGCCTCGGCCGCGGCCATCTTCATCGGCTGCTGCTGGTACATGATCTTGCCGAGCACGTCGCCGCTGATCGCGGTGAGAAGGCCGCCTATCACGACGGTGACGAGGCCCAGCCGCAGCGAGGTCTTCATCACGGGGACGTGCTTGTTACGGACCAGGTGGAAGGCGGCGATGCCGACCATGAAGGCGCCACCGGTCAGGAAGGCCGCGGTGAGCGTGTGGAAGACCTGGGCGAGCGCGGTGTTCTGGGTGAGCACCAGCCAGAAGTCGGTGAGCTCGGCCCGGCCCTTCGCCTCATTGATCCTGTAGCCCACCGGGTGCTGCATCCAGGAGTTGGCCGCGAGGATGAAGTAGGCCGACAGGATCGTGCCGATCGAGACCATCCATATACAGGCCAGATGGATCTTCTTCGGCAGCTTGTCCCAACCGAAGATCCACAGGCCGATGAAGGTCGACTCGAAGAAGAAGGCGATCAGAGCCTCGAAGGCCAGCGGCGCACCGAAGACGTCACCGACGAAGCGCGAGTAGTCGGACCAGTTCATGCCGAACTGGAACTCCTGCACGATGCCGGTGACCACGCCCATCGCGATGTTGATCAGGAAGAGCTTGCCCCAGAACTTCGTCGCCTGGAGGTACTTCTCCTTCTCCGTCCGCACCCAGGCCGTCTGCAGACCGGCCGTGAGCGCGGCCAGCGAGATCGTCAGGGGAACGAACAGAAAGTGGTAGACGGTGGTGATGCCGAACTGCCATCGCGCCAGGGTCTCCGGCGCCAAAGCCAGGTCCACGTCGCCGCTCCTTACCTACGCTTGTGAAAGCGTTCACATTCACAAGCCATTATGCAGCACGGACTTTCGAGCCCTGGAGGGGACCCCCTGTCTCCCCGGTCACAGTCGACCTCTTGGCACGAACTTCAACATATTGTTGAATCGACGGCATGCAGGCACCGACATCGATACAGATACGGATCTCCTGGCCCGCGGGCCATCTCGACGCGTCCCTCGACGACACCCCGACCAGTCAGGCCCTGCTCAAGGTGCTGCCCCTCGTATCCAGCGCCCGCACCTGGGGTGAGGAGGTGTACTTCGACACGGGGGTGTCGGTTTCACGTGAAACAGGCGCCCGGGAGGTGGTCGAGCCGGGCACCGTCGCCTTCTGGACCGACGGCGACGCCCTCGCTCTCCCCTACGGGCCCACGCCGATCTCTCGGGTCGGCGAGTGCCGCCTCGCCGGTCCGTGCAATGTCCTGGGCCGCCTGGACGGCGACCCCGGTCTGCTCGCGACCGTCCGGGACGGTGACCCCGTACGCGTGGAACTCCTGGACGCCTGACCTGGCCCGCGGGGCCCCTTCAGCTCTCCGTGGAGCCTCGCCGCTCCTCTCAGAGACCCCGCCGCCCCTCGCCGAGTACTACAGCTCCTTGCGGAACCCTTCCGACACCTTCAGGAAGATGTCGTTCGCCTCGGCCTCCCCGACCGTCACCCGCACACCCTCGCCCGGGAACGGCCGGATCACCACACCCGCCTGCTCGCAGGCCTGCGCGAACGCGACCGTGCGCTCCCCCAGCCGCAGCCACACGAAGTTGGCCTGGGTCTCGGGCACCGTCCAGCCCTGCGAGCGCAGCCCGTCGACCACGCGCGTGCGCTCGCACACCAGCGAGCCGACCCGGCCGAACAGTTCGTCCTCGGCCCGCAGTGAGGCGATCGCCGCCTCCTGCGCGAGCTGGCTCACGCCGAACGGCACCGCCGTCTTGCGCAGCGCCGCCGCCACCGGTTCGTGGGCGATGGCGAAACCGACGCGCAGGCCGGCGAGGCCGTACGCCTTGGAGAAGGTCCGCAGGACACAGACGTTGGGCCGGTCACGGTAGATCTCGACGCCGTCCGGCACCGCGGGGTCCCGGATGAACTCACGGTAGGCCTCGTCGAGGACCACCAGCACATCGCTCGGCACCCGGTCGAGGAAACGCTCCAGCTCCGCCCGCCGTACCACCGTCCCGGTCGGGTTGTTGGGGTTGCAGACGAAGATCAGTCGCGTCCGGTCGGTGATCGCGTCGGCCATCGCGTCGAGGTCGTGCACATCCCCGGGCGTCAGCGGCACCTGGACCGACGTCGCGCCGCTGATCTGCGTGATGATCGGGTACGCCTCGAAGGACCGCCAGGCGTACATGACCTCGTCGCCGGGGCCTGAGGTGGCCTGGATCAGCTGCTGGGCGACACCGACCGAACCGGTGCCGGTGGCCAGGTGGGAGAGGGGCACGCCGAACCGCTCGGACAGCTCGTTCATCAGCGCCGTACAGGCCATGTCCGGGTAGCGGTTGAAGGTGGCGGCCGTCGCCGTCACGGCCTCCATCACGCCCGGTAGCGGCGGATACGGGTTCTCGTTGGAGGACAGCTTGTAGGCCACCGGACCACCTGCCGCGGCGGGCTTGCCCGGCTTGTAGGTGGGGATCCCCTCCAGCTCGGCGCGCAGCTTGGGGTTCGTCTCGCTCACCGCAGTCCTCCTCGTGAAGACCGGCGGCCCATGACCGCCGCCGACATCCAATACTGCTCACCTTATGAGGATTCAGCGCCGGTGCGTATAGCCACGACCGAGCGGCCGGCTCCGGTCTCCCCCGCCCCACCGGCATCAGGGGCATCAGCGCACCAAGGCGTACGAATCCGGGGGCGCGCTGCACATATATCTACGCGCCGGTGGTGCACGCCGTGGCGCGCATCCCCCGTGCAGGTGAGTTGAGACCTCTTCGCAACATCGACCCCTTGGCAGGCCCGTGCACGCCGACAAGCCACGTACTGGCATGAGAGCGCTCAACACCCTTTGTTTCCCAAGCAATTGGGGTTAAATGATCATGCAGAAACGTGCCTGTCAACGCGTGCATATGCGTCCGCACTACCCCACCTCATGAGCCCTACTATCGGCTCGCCATGACAGCAGCAGGGAAGCACCAGGTGAGCCGCGCGGAAACCTCACGGCGAGGCAGTCGGCCGGGTCGGGCCGGCATCAGAGACGTGGCCGCCGCCGCCGGAGTCTCCATCACGACCGTCTCCGATGCCCTCAACGGCAAAGGCCGGCTCCCGGACGCCACCCGGCGCCATGTCCGGGAGGTCGCCGACCGGCTGGGCTACCGGCCTTCGGCGGCCGCCCGGACCCTCCGTACCGGCAAGTCGGGACTCATCGGCCTGACCGTGACCACGTACGGGGATGAACCTTTCACCTTCACGGAGTTCGCGTACTTCGCCGAGATGGCGCGGGCCGCAACCTCCGCCGCGCTCGCCCGCGGCTACGCCCTCGTCATCCTGCCCGCGACGTCCCGCCACGACGTGTGGTCGAACGTCGCCCTGGACGGCACGGTCGTCATCGACCCCTCCGACCAGGACCCGGTCGTCAGCGAACTCGTCCGGCAGGGGCTGCCGGTCGTCTCCGACGGCCGTCCGGCCGGTGCGCTGCCGGTCACGGCCTGGGTCGACAACGACCACGAGGCCGCCGTCCTCGGCATCCTCGACCACCTCGCCGACGCCGGCGCCCGCCGCATCGGCCTGCTGACCGGCACGACCACGGACACGTACACCCACCTGTCGACCACCGCGTACCTGCGCTGGTGCGAGCGCGTCGGCCAGGATCCGGTGTACGAGGCCTACCCGGCGCACGATCCGTGCGCGGGCGCCGTCGCCGCCGACCGGCTCCTCGCCCGGCCCGACCGGCCCGACGCGGTCTACGGACTGTTCGACCCGAACGGCACCGACCTGCTCGCCGCCGCCCGCCGCTACGGCCTGCGCGTCCCCGAGGACCTGCTGCTGGTCTGCTGCAGCGAGTCCACGGTGTACGCCAACACCGAGCCGCCCATCACCACACTCTCCCTGAAGCCGCGCCGCATCGGCACGGCGGTGGTCCAGCTCCTCATCGACGCCATCGAGGGAGCGGACTCCGACCGCCCGGTGGAGCAGGTGATACCGACGGAGCTGATCGTGCGCACCTCGTCCCAGCGACGCCCGCCGCGCACGACGGTCAGCCCGCCGCGGTCTCCCGAGGGGACCTAGACCCCGGGTGCGGTCCTTCAGGTCCGCACCCGGGTGAGTGGAAGGTCGTACTCCTGGGGAGAAACAGGGCCGGTCCCCCGGAGAGAAGGGATCGTTCTCGCGAAGAGAAGAGGAGCGAGGGCGGTCACACGGTGGTCAAAGCCCGGCGCAATCGGGGCGAAAGCCGCGGTGAACTGGACTCTTGCTCTGATTCACCACCCCTGGGTCATCACATGGCGCGATCCGCATTCCTATGATGGGCCCACGACACCCGCGGGCCGCTACGACCAGGCAGTCCGATGCGGTGCAATGCGGCGCGATGGTGGAGGGGTCGATGACTCAGGGGGCCGGTCAGGGACCCGAGGTGGAGCGGACGGCGACGTTGCGCGACTTCCGGGTGCCCGCGTACGTCCACGAGGCCGGTCCGCACATTCACACCGTCCACCCCGGCGAAGTCGCCCCGCCCCCCGAGGAGACCTACCCCGAGGGATACACGCCGACCCAGCGCGACCTTCCCGTCATCAACCGGGGTGACACTGTCCAGGTGACCGTGGACCCCGAGACCGCCGCCGCCCCCCAGGCCTCCACCGGGCAGGGCCCGCTGTACGTCGTGGGTGACGTGCACGGTTACCTCGACCAGCTGGTGTCGGCCCTCCAGGAGAAGGGCCTGCTCGACGCCGCCGGCAGCTGGTGCGCGGGCACCGCCCGGCTGTGGTTCCTCGGCGACTTCACCGACCGTGGCCCGGACGGCATCGGGGTCATCGACCTGGTGATGCGGCTGTCCGCCGAGGCCGCCGCGGCGGGCGGCTACTGCAAGGCGCTCATGGGCAACCACGAACTGCTGTTGCTGGGCGCGAAGCGGTTCGGCGACACCCCCGTCAACTCCGGCGCGGGCACCGCCACCTTCCAGGCGGCCTGGCTGCTCAACGGCGGCCAGAAGACCGACATGGACCGTCTCCAGGACCACCATCTGCAGTGGATGTCCCGCCTGGACGCGGTGGAGGAGGTCGACGGCCACCTGCTCGTCCACTCCGACACCACCGCCTACCTGGACTACGGCCGCTCCATCGAAGAGGTCAACGACACCGTCCGCGAGACGATCACCCGCAACGACGCGGACGAGGTCTGGGACCTGTTCCGCAAGTTCACCAAGCGGTTCTCCTTCCGCGACGAGGGCGGCGCCGACGCCGTGCGCTCCCTGCTCGATACGTACGGGGGCACCCGCATCGTTCACGGGCACAGCCCGATTCCGTATCTGCTGGGCGAGGTCGGCTCCGAGGACGACGAGGACAACCGCGACCCCGTGATCGAGGGACCCCACGTCTACGCCGGCGGACTCGCCATCGCCATGGACGGCGGCGTGACCATGGCCGGAAAGCTGCTGGTCCAGCAACTGCCGCTGGATACGTGAACCTTCACCGGGCAGGTCCTCCCGGTCGGAGGACCGAACCGGTGAGGGGCCAATTTCGGTAAACCCCCTGTCACCGCATACCGTCGCCGCTCTACCATCGGCTTATCCGTAGCAGGCTCCCCTCCGTTTCTGCCCGACGGCTCGTCAGCATGCCGAGCCCCAAGCCCTACGGAGCATCGGGGGATGCACATGAACAGCGTTCCGCAGCACCTGCTGAGCGAGGACCGCCAGGAATACGAGCGGATCCTCGATGAGGCGCTGCGCTCCGCACCACACCGTCCGGAACTGGCCGCTGTAGGACAGCGCCTCAACCTCGAACAGCTGCGCACCATGGCGCTGAACGCCACCGCGCTCATCACGGCGGCCGCGTCGACCGAGTACCAGCACTACGTCAAGGTCCGCGACGAACTGCGGCAGCCGGCGTCAGCCGGCACACCCGCCCTGCGTGACTCCGGTTCCTCCGAGCCGGGTACGGGTGTGTCGGGGCTCGCCGCGACCATGGGAGGGGTCGCCGAGACCGCCGGCGCGGGCGCCGTCGCCGTCGTCGCCGTGCTCGCACCCGTCCTGGCCGGGACCGCCGCGGCGATCTTCCTGCTCGTCGGCTACATCCTGCGGATGATCGACCCCGAGCAGGGGTTCGCCCGGACCATGCTCACCACGGGCTGGGTGTTCGGCGCCGTGACCGCGGTCGCGATCCTCGTCGCCGCCGTGGGGCTGCTGCTCACCGCCCTGCGC
This sequence comes from Streptomyces luteogriseus, assembly GCF_014205055.1. Classification (NCBI taxonomy): domain Bacteria; kingdom Bacillati; phylum Actinomycetota; class Actinomycetes; order Kitasatosporales; family Streptomycetaceae; genus Streptomyces; species Streptomyces luteogriseus. The sequence goes on along the minus strand of NZ_JACHMS010000001.1, from coordinate 4,378,970 downwards.
AACAAGCCCACGGCCGAAGGCGGGCCCTACGGCGAACTGCAGGGCGAGGTGGCCCAGGCGAAGGAGGCCTGGCACGAGGCCCTGCTGGAACGCGGCATCCTGCCCTTCCTGCGTGAGGCTCTCGTCGACCCCGGCGCGGCCGCCGCGCTGCGCCCCACGCCGTCGTCGACACCGGTCAGCCGCATGCCCCATCTCGGCTACGACCGCCCCGGGTTCACCAGCCCGGACGACGGCGACCGCGGCTCGCGCCCCAGCTTCAGCAGTCCGGACTACAGCAGCCCGGACTTCGGAGGGCCGGAGCACCAGCCGGAGTAACACCCGTCGGAGCCCGTCGGCGCGGGCGGATCCGAAGGGGCGCGTCCGAGCGGGCGGGCCCACAGGCCAGGGGACCAACGGCCCCCGGGCCTGTGCGCGGCCGGGTCAGTCCGCGATGGGCAGATACACACGGTTCCCGCTCGCGGCGAACTCCTTCGACTTCAGGGCCATGCCCTCCTCGATCTCGGTCCGGGTGCCGCCGTGTTCACGGCGGATGTCCTGCGAGATCTTCATGCTGCAGAACTTGGGACCGCACATCGAGCAGAAGTGAGCCGTCTTGGCCGGTTCCGCGGGCAGGGTCTCGTCGTGGAACTCCCGTGCCGTGTCCGGGTCGAGGGCCAGGTTGAACTGGTCCTCCCAGCGGAACTCGAAGCGGGCGTCGGACAGCGCGTCGTCCCACTCCTGCGCACCCGGGTGTCCCTTGGCGAGGTCGGCCGCGTGGGCGGCGATCTTGTAGGTGATGACGCCGGTCTTGACGTCGTCACGGTTCGGCAGGCCCAGGTGCTCCTTGGGCGTGACGTAACACAGCATCGCGGTGCCCCACCAGGCGATCATCGCGGCGCCGATACCGGAGGTGATGTGGTCGTACGCCGGTGCGACGTCCGTGGTCAGCGGGCCGAGCGTATAGAACGGAGCTTCATCGCAGATCTCCTGCTGAAGGTCGATGTTCTCCTTGATCTTGTGCATCGGGACGTGGCCCGGGCCCTCGATCATGGTCTGAACGTTGAAACGCTTCGCGATCCGGTTGAGTTCCCCGAGCGTGCGCAGTTCCGCGAACTGCGCCTCGTCGTTGGCGTCCGCGATCGACCCGGGCCTGAGGCCGTCCCCGAGCGAGTACGTGACGTCGTACGCGGCGAGGATCTCGCAGAGCTCCTCGAAGTTCTCGTACAGGAACGACTCCTTGTGGTGCGCGAGGCACCACGCGGCCATGATCGAGCCGCCGCGGGAGACGATGCCGGTCTTGCGGTTCGCCGTCAGCGGCACGTACGCCAGGCGCACACCCGCGTGAACCGTCATGTAGTCCACGCCCTGCTCGGCCTGTTCGATGACGGTGTCCTTGTAGATCTCCCAGGTCAGCTCCTCGGCCCGGCCGTCGACCTTCTCCAGAGCCTGGTAGAGCGGCACGGTGCCGATGGGAACGGGGGAGTTGCGCAGCACCCACTCGCGCGTGGTGTGGATGTTGCGGCCGGTGGACAGGTCCATGACCGTGTCGGCGCCCCAGCGGGTCGCCCAGGTCATCTTCTCGACCTCCTCCTCGATGGAGGACGTCACCGCCGAGTTGCCGATGTTGGCGTTGACCTTCACCAGGAACCGCTTGCCGATGATCATCGGCTCGATCTCCGGGTGGTTGACGTTGGCCGGCAGCACGGCCCGCCCCGCGGCGATCTCGTCCCGCACGACCTCGGGCTCCACGTTCTCCCGGATGGCGACGTACTCCATCTCGGGTGTGATCTCACCGCGGCGGGCGTACGCGAGTTGCGTGACCGCCTGCCCGGCCCTGCCGCGGCGCGGCTGGCGGGGCCGGCCGGGGAAGACCGCGTCCAGGTTGCGGAGGCCGCCCCGGGGCGAGGTGTGCTTGATGCCGTCGTCCTCGGGACGGACGGGACGGCCCGCATACTCCTCGGTGTCGCCGCGGGCGATGATCCAGTTCTCGCGCAGCGGCGACAGGCCCCTGCGGACGTCGGTGTCGACGAGTGGATCGGTGTACGGGCCCGATGTGTCGTACAGCGTGACCGACTGGCCGTTGGTGAGGTGCACCTGGCGGACCGGCACGCGCAGGTCGGGGCGGGAGCCCTCGACATACGCCTTGTGCCAGCCGATGGACTTCCCGGCCTCCGCGGACGTCTCGTCCTGAACGGAGGCAGGCGTGCGTGCGTCCTTGCTGGTCATGAGACCTACTCCCTACGCCGGCATTACCCGGTAACAGGTTCGGCGGTCGACGCAGCGATTTCCGTCCGGCGACGTTTCGTGTGAAACATCACTCGACTCCGGCGATGTTTCATGTGAAACATCGCTGGGACGGAGGTCAGCGCCCTCTCAGCCCGGTGCTCCGAGCTCCCGCGTGTACAAAAGGTGCCTCCACGCTAGCGGCAATTCTGGCGCGGTGAACAGAGGGCCCCCCTCGTTCTTGCGATGATCGGGCGGTGACCACGACGCAGCGTCCCCCCTACCCACCGCCCGAGCCGCCCCGCGGATCCGGTGCCGGAAACGGCAACGGCCGTGGTGACGGCCATCATTTCGCCGCCCCCGACGGGCACGGGCCTGGCAGAGGGCAGGGCCCCGAGCTCGGGTACGGGCGGGACACGGGTGCCGGTCCCGGCTCCGGCGTCCGCTCCGGTCACGAGGGTGAGTACGGGTCGGGTTCCGGTGGGGGCCAGGGTGCCGGTTCGCCCCATGGCCACGGTGGCCCCGGTGATCCCACGGGTGGGCAGGGCACTGGCCACGGCCCCGGTGCTGGACACGGTTCCGGCTCTGGTGCTGGACACGGTTCCGGCTCTGGTGGCGGACACGGTTCCGGGCCCGGCGGTGGGCACGGTTCAGGGCCGGGGGGAGGTGACGGACACGGTCACGGACCCGGTTCCGCCCCGAGCGGCGGGCACGGGCACTCCCACAGCCACAACCACGGTCCGGCCGCGCCCGTCTCCCGGCATCTGCGCAAGGTCATCGCGGCGATCCTGATCCCGTTCGCCGCGGCGGTGCTGGTCGGTCTCGCCGTGCTGTGGCCGGGCGGCGCCCCGGCGCACGAGCGCACCGGCGTCGGCTTCGACCGGCAGACACAGGAGGCCACGGTCACCGAAGTGGTCGAGGTGAGCTGCAAGGAGGCCGGCGCTTCGGGCGTTCCGCCGACCGGCGACACCTCCACCGCCGAGGGTTCCTCCGCGGTGCAGCAGGAGAAGGGCACCTGCAAGCGCGCGACGATCCGGGTCGACAGCGGCGACGACAAGGGCCGTACCTTCACCGAGATCGTCCAGCCCGACCAGTCCCGCCAACTGCACGAGGGCCAGGAGGTCGTGGTCGCCTACGAGCCCTCGGCGCCCAAGGACCTGCAGTACTCGGTCACCGACATCAACCGCCGTCTGCCCATGGGGTTGCTCGCCGGCATCTTCGCGATCGCCGTCGTGGTCGTCGGACGGCTGCGGGGCGTCATGGCCCTGGTCGCACTGGCCATCAGCTTCATGGTGCTGAACCTCTTCATCCTGCCCGCGATCCTGCAGGGCTCGAACCCGCTGGTCGTGGCGGTGGTGGGTGCCAGCGCCATCATGCTCATCGCCCTGTACCTGTGCCACGGCCTGTCCGCCCGGACCTCCGTGGCGGTGCTGGGCACCCTGATCTCGCTGCTGCTGATCGGCGTCCTCGGCTCGGTGTTCATCGACTGGGCGGCCCTCAGCGGCAACACGGACGACAACACCGGCCTGATCCATGGCCTCTACCCGACGATCGACATGAGCGGTCTGCTGCTCGCCGGCGTCATCATCGGCTCCCTGGGCGTGCTCGACGACGTGACGGTCACGCAGACCTCGGCGGTCTGGGAGCTGCACGAGGCCAACCCCTCGATGGGCTGGCGCGGGCTTTACCGCGCGGGCATCCGGATCGGCCGCGACCACATCGCCTCGGTCGTCAACACGCTGGTCCTCGCCTACGCGGGTGCCGCGTTGCCGCTGCTGCTGCTGTTCTCGATCGCGCAGAGCAGTGTGGGGACGGTCGCCAACAGCGAGCTGGTCGCGGAGGAGATCGTGCGCACGCTGGTCGGTTCGATCGGGCTCGTCGCCTCGGTGCCGGTCACCACGGCTCTGGCGGCGCTGGTGGTCGCAGCCGACCGTCCCGGCACGGAGCCGCCGGCCGTGGAAGCCTCTGCCGTCCCTGCGCGCGGGGGAAGGGGCCGTCGGCGCAAGCGCTGACACCGCCCGACCCGCGAGAAGATCGCCCGGTCATACGAAGATCGCAGGAAGAAGCGTTCCTGCACAGCTCGGCGGCATCCGGTGAAGCGTTACTCCACCGTGCCGCCGGGCCCATGTCTCAACCAGCGCCCTGCTCGGCGAGGATGCGGTCCAGGGCCTCGTCGAGGTGCGCGTCGAAGTCGGCGAGCGAGCCCTCCTGCCCCAGCGGCACCAGCTTGTCCGTACGGTCGAGGAAAGCGACGAGCGGTGCCGTCGACGACTTGAACAACGCCTGGTCATTGCCCACCTGAAGACGGATCAACACCTCGCCCAGAGCGTCGGGGTCGACGGGTGTGACCCGCACATCGCCCTCCCCGCACGGCCGGCCCACCCCGTCGATCAGCAACTCCCGCCCAAAAGCCCACGTCACCGGGGCATCACCGGGCAAGTGGAACGTCAGCCGGACGGCATAGGGATCACTGGACTCATAGCGCAGCTCCACGGGAATGCGGAAGGAGAGCTCCTCGGACACGAGAAAACTCATCATGACCTCTGCTTGTACGGACTCGCGCATCGATAACCCCGTCATTCGCCGTGACTGGCCGGGAACGAACCTCTGACACTTGGTGGAATCTTGCTGAACGTACACAGCAGATCACAAGGAGTGAGTTTTCACATACTGATAGAGAGCGCGAGCGAGCCGAGCACTCGCCCGATCTCGGCCTGCAATTGCCGGGCCGCAGGCAGCAGCCGATCGGCCTGGTGTGCGGGGAGTGAGATGGCCATCGTCGCGGCCGTGGTGCCCAGCGTGAGCGGAATCGCGGCGCAGACCGCACCCAGGGCGTACTCCTGACGCTCGGTCACCGGTTCCATGCGCCGGATCCGCTCCAGGCGCCGGAGCAGGCTGTGGTTGTCGCGCACCGTGTACGGCGTGAGGGGCTGCACCGGGTAGCGGTCGAGGTGGTCACGGCGGGCCTCGCCGTCCAGCTGGGACAGCAGGCACTGGCCGATGGCGTGCGCGTGCCCGGTCTCCCGGAAGTCGGCCCACTCCTCGACCGCCGGGGTGCCCGGAGCGTCAGCGACGCACATGACCTCGATCTCACCCTCGCGGTAGACCGCGTAGTACACGGGCGCCCCCAGGACGTCCCGCCAGTGGGCGAGCGCGTCGACGACCGTGCTGCGACGTTTCTGCCGCGCTCCGCTGCTGCTCAGCCGCTCGGCGGCCTCACCGAGGAAGAACAGGCCCTTGTCCCGGCGCAGATAGCCCTCGTGCACAAGGGTGCGCAGCAGGTGGTACGTCGTGGGCAGTGCCAGGCCGGTCTCGCGGGCCAGTTGCTTGGCGGGGGCGCCGTACTCGTGCCCGGCGACGGTCTCCAGCAGGCGCATCGCGCGCTGCACGGATCCGATGAGGGTCGGCGGAGGGGGTGGTGCGGAAGGGGGTGGTGGACCTGAAGGTGCCGCCGAGCGAGGTTGTGCGGGGACGGTGCGGAGGTGGACGGGGGCGGTGTCAGCCGGGACCAAGGGGGCTCTCCCGAAGCGCGAGGGGGCAGCCCGTGCGGAGGAACACGGGTGGGGGTGGATGCCGCTCGCGGGGAAGTCCCCGCGTCGAGTTCCGGACTCTATTCGCCTGCCACCGCGTGCAGACGGCCCCGCCGGGAAACTTCCCCCGCCCGAGGGAACCGGTGATTCCAGGCGTTTCCCGCTACCCCCACCGGTTTCCCATGCGTCTCACCAGTCGCTGCGCGACGACGAGCTGGACGTGAACTTCCGTACGACGTAGATCAGTCCGCCTACCAGTGCCACGAAGACCAGCAGCTTGAAGAGCAGTCCGATGACGAACCCGACCACACTGGCGATCAGTCCGCCGAACACGACCAGGGCGATGACCGGCACCGCGATCCACTTCACCCACCACGGCAGTCCCGTGAAGATCTCTCGCATCGCCCTCGTCCTTACCTCTCCACCCGTTCGAGTGCCGGGCCCTGTCGGTCCTTCTGGATCTCTGATGTCCTGCACTCGATGCTAGGTCCGGGGAGGGGTCGAACGGGGGCCTCGCACCCCTTGTCCTCCCCTGACCGATCCCCTAGGGAACCCTGAGGCGGTCCGTCACCTCTCGGGGGGAGAGAAGACCACCAGCACCCTCAGATCCTCGGTGATGTGGTGGAACTTGTGGGCGACGCCCGCCGGCACGTAGATCACGCTGCCGCGCGCCACCTGGGTCGTCTCCAGCCCGACGGTGATCGCGGCACGGCCGCTCACGACGAAGTAGACCTCGTCCTGATTGTGCGGCTTCTGTGGATCCTGGTCGCCCGCGTCGAGGGCGTACAAACCGACCGACATGTTCTGCTCCCGCAGAAACTGCAGGTAGGCGCCCTCGTTGGCGGCGCGCTCCGCCTCCAGTTCATCCAGCCGGAATGCCTTCATCGCCTGGTACGCCCCTGCCTCTTGTGCCCGTGTCCGATCAGGTCTGCCACGATCAGACACATGATGAATTTCGTAGTCAAGACGATCGCCAACGCGGGCGCCCTGGCGGTCGCCGTATGGCTGCTCGACAAGATCACCCTGACCGGTGACAGCACGGGCAAGGAAGTCGGCACGCTGCTCATCGTGGCGCTGCTCTTCGGCCTGGTGAACTTCCTGGTCAAGCCGCTTGTCAAGCTCCTCAGCCTGCCGCTGCTGATACTGACGCTCGGTCTGTTCACCCTGGTCGTCAACGCCTTGATGCTGCTGCTCACCTCGTGGCTGGCGGACAAGCTCGACCTGAGCTTCCACGTGGAGGGCTTCTGGACGGCCGTCGTGGGCGGCCTGATCATCTCGGTCGTCTCCTGGGCGCTGCACGTCGTGCTGCCCGACGGGGACTGAGCGGACATGACGTACCGGGTCTGCTTCGTCTGCACGGGCAACATCTGCCGTTCCCCGATGGCCGAGATCGTCTTCCGCGCGCGGGTGGCGGAGGCGGGTCTCGACGAACTGGTGGAGGTCGACAGCGCCGGCACGGGTGGCTGGCACGAGGGCGACGGAGCCGACCCGCGTACGGTGGCCGTCCTCGAGGACAACGGCTACGCCGGCGACCACACGGCCCGGCAGTTCCGGTCGTCCTGGTTCTCCCGCCTCGACCTGGTGATCGCCCTCGACTCCGGCCACCTCGGGGCCCTGCGCAGGCTCGCCCCCACGGAGCATGACGCGGGGAAGGTGCGGCTGCTCCGCTCCTACGACCCAGCCGTCGGCGACGACGACCTCGACGTGCCGGACCCCTACTACGGGGGCCTGGACGGCTTCGAGGAATGTCTTGAGATGGTGGAGGCGGCGAGCACCGGTCTGCTCGCCGCAGTGCGCGAGGACGTGGAGGGACAGGCGGTATGAACGATTCCGCGACGGGTGACGCGGGCGGGACGACGGGTGACCCGGCCCGGGCTACCGACGACGCGGGCCAGGTGAAGGATGCCGCGAGCCAGGTGACACGTGCGGTGGGCCGGGCGAAGGGGGCCGTCGACGAGGTGACGGACGCCGTGGACGACGTCACGGACGCGGTGGACACGGCGACGGGTGCCGTGGACGAGGTGACGGGCGCCGTGGGGCAGACGGCCATGGGCACCGGGGACGGCACGCGGGCCGTGCGGGCCGGGCTGCCCGAGCCGGTCAAGCACGAGCCCACGCTGCCCGGCCCCGTGTTCGCCGCCCACTTCCACCTGCCGGGCGACCCGACCGGTCCCTACACCTACGGCCGTGACGAGAACCCGACCTGGACGCTGCTGGAGCGCGCCGTCGGCGAGCTGGAGGCGCCCGGCCAGGACGGTGCCGAGACGCTCGTCTTCGCCTCGGGCATGGCCGCGATCTCGGCGGTGCTCTTCTCGCAGCTGCGCACCGGTGACGTGTGCGTCCTGCCCGACGACGGCTACCAGGCACTGCCGCTGGTCCGCGCCCAGCTGGAGGCGTACGGCATCGAGGTGCGCACCGCGCCGACGGGCGGTGATGCCCAGCTCGACGTCCTCGACGGCGCCCGGCTGCTGTGGATCGAGACCCCGTCGAACCCCGGGCTCGACGTGTGCGACATCAGGCGGCTCACCGAGGCGGCACACGCGCGTGGTGCCCTGGTGGCCGTCGACAACACCCTTGCGACACCGCTCGGCCAGCGTCCGCTGGAGCTCGGTGCCGACTTCGCGGTGGCCAGCGGCACCAAGCAGCTCACCGGCCACGGTGACGTCCTCCTGGGCTATGTCGTCGGCCGGAACGCCGGGGCCATGGCCGCCGTGCGCCGCTGGCGCAAGATCGTCGGCGCGATTCCCGGGCCCATGGAGGCCTGGCTCGCGCACCGTTCGATCGCGACGCTCCAGATGCGGGTCGACCGGCAGAGCGCGACGGCCCTGGCGGTCGCCGAGGCGCTGCGCGAGCGGCCCGAGGTGACGGGGTTGCGTTACCCGGGGCTTCCCGACGACCCCTCGCACCAGATCGCGGCACGGCAGATGCGGCGCTTCGGCTGCGTGGTGTCGTTCACGCTGCCCACCCGCGAGCGTGCCGACCGCTTCCTCGACGCACTGCGGCTCGTGGACGACGCGACGAGCTTCGGCGGAGTACGGTCCACCGCGGAACGGCGTGGACGCTGGGGCGGGGACGCGGTGCCGGAGGGCTTCATCCGCCTGTCGGTCGGCGCCGAGGACCCGGAGGACCTGGTGGCGGACCTGCTGGGGGCGCTGGACGCGTCGGGCGCCTGACCATCGTCACGGACGGTCCGAGCCTCCCCCCTCGTGGCTCGGACCGTCCCCCGGTTCCGCGCGCAAGAACCGCGCGACCAAGGCTAGTTGACTCTCTGTCAGTGTCCAATCACAGTAGCGACAGAGACCTATCGACTTATTTATAGTTGAGCACGGTCGGGGCAGGGAGCGGGGCCGGAGAGGGGAGTGCACGGTGGATCTGGCCTTGCTGCGGACCTTCGTGACCGTGCACCGGGCCGGCTCCTTCACCCGCGCCGCCGCTCTGCTCGGTCTCTCCCAACCTGCTGTCACCTCGCAGATACGGACGCTGGAGCGGCAGCTGGGCCGCCCTCTGTTCTTGCGACAGGCCCGAGGTGTGACCCCGACGAGCATCGGCGACGAACTCGCCCACAAGGCCGCACCCCATCTCGACGCCCTGGTGGAGATCACCGAGACCGGCCTCGACGACGACTCCTCCTTACGGACGCTGCACCTCGCAGGCCCACCGGAGTTCACGGCCGAACGAGCCCTGCCCGCCCTCACCGAGCTGACCGGCGAGGACGGCCAGGGCTTCGCCTTGCGCGCCTCCTTCGGGAACGCCGAGGAGACGCTGGACGGACTCTCCGCCGGACATCATGATCTGGCCATCAGCACGGCCCAGCCGCGCGGCGCCCTGCTCACGGCGACTGCGCTCTGCGACGAGGAGCACGTCCTGGTCGCCGCCCCGCGCTGGGCCGAACAGCTCGGCACGGGCCCGCCTGACCGCAGGCCGTCACCGGCCCTCGAGAAGATGCCGGTGGTGGAGGTGCACGAGTCGCTGCCGTTCGTCTCCCGTTACTGGGTCTCCGTCTTCGACTCGCCCCCGGCCGCGCCGGGAACCGTGATCGTCCCGGACTTGCGTGCGGTCCTGGCCTGCGCGGTCGCGGGCGCCGGGCTGGCGGTGCTGCCCCGCTACCTCTGCGCGGCGGCACTGGAGCGGGGCGATGTCGTCGCCCTGCACGAGCCGGCCGTGCCACCACTGCGCACGTACTTCCTGGTGGTCCGCACCGGGACGCTCGCCATGCCCCATATCGCGCGGGCCCACGACTGGCTGCAGCAGGCTTCGGCCGACTGGTGCTGAGGGCCTTGGATGCGCGGTGCGACACACGGGCGCCGAGGCCCTCGGGAGCGGCTTCGAGCGATGGGTGCCGAGACCTTCGGAGGCGGCTTCGACCTGCGGGTTCCGAGACCTTCGGAGGCAGCTTCGACCTGCGGGTTCCGAGACCTTCGGAGGCGGCTTCGACCGACAGACAGGGGCGCTCGGGACCGTGGCTCACTCTGGGAGCTCGGACGGTGACGTTTCGCGATGTTTCACGTGGAACCAGCCGGGCCACATTTCACTCATGACCGTCCGACCCGTGGTCAAGCGCACCGCCCGCGCCGTTCTGCTGGACGGTGTCGACCTGATCCTGATCAAGCGCACCAAGCCGGGTGTGGACCCGTACTGGCTCACCCCCGGTGGCGGCGTCGAACCCGGCGACTCGACCGTCGTCGACGCCCTGCACCGCGAGGTGTACGAGGAACTCGGCGCGAAGATCACCGACGTGGTGCCCTGCTTCGTGGACACCATGGAGCACATCGGGGAGGACGGCGGCGCGACCGGCGTGAAGGTTCAGCACTTCTTCGTCTGCCGCCTGGAGTCCATGGACCCGTCCCTGCGCCACGGCCCCGAGGTCGACGAGCCGGTCGGCGAGTACGAGATCGTGCGCGTGCCCTTCACCCGGGTCGGGATCGCCTCCGTCCATCTCGTGCCGCTGTCGCTGCGGCATTATCTCGACGGCAACATCGAGGGCGTCCTGGCGATGCACGCGCCCGACCTGGGCTGAGACCCGGGTCAGCTTCCGGCGGCGACCAGTTCCTCCACGGAGTCGTGCCGTATGCGGTCCGACGGGATGCCACTGTCCCGCAGGGCGTTCACACCGCTGCGGATCATCCCGGGCGGACCCGAGAGGTAGGCGTCGAACTCGTTCCACGGCCCGTAGGCGCGTACGGCGTCCGGCAGCTGCTGGTGCGCCTGCTGGTCGATGATCGCCCTGACCGAGAGCCACGGGTGTGTTTGCTGGAGGCGGAGCATGGTGTCGATGTCGTACAGGTCGTGGTCGGTGCGGGCCCCGTAGAAGACCTCGACGGACCTGTGTTCGCCGTGCTCGGCGACGTCCTCGACCAAGGCCTTGATGGGCGCTATGCCCGTTCCACCGCCTACGCAGAGCAGGCCGCTGTCGGTGGTGTGGTCGACGGTCATGGAACCCGCGGGCGGGCCGAGCCGGATGATGTCGCCGGGGCGGGCGCGGTGCACCAGGGCGTTGGAGACCCAGCCCGCCGGGACGGCCTTCACGTGGAACGACAGCAGACCGTCGGAGCGGGGCGCCGAGGCAAACGAGTAGTGCCGCCAGATCCGGGGCCACCAGGGCGTCTCAAGGCTCGTGTACTGCCCGGCGAGGAAGGGGTACGGCTGGTCGGGGCGGACGGTGACGACCGCGACGTCCGGGGTTCTCATGTCGTGCGTGACGATCTCGGCGTACCACCAGGCGGGGGCGCGCAGTTCGTCCGCGGCCGCCGCGTCGATCATGACCTGGGAGATCGTGGTGTAGGCCCGGACCCAGGCCGCCTCCATCTCCGGGCTCCAGACACCGGCGGCGTACTTGCTCAGTGCGCCGATCAGACACTCGCCGACGGCCGGATAGTGCTCGGCCCGCGTGCCGTACTTCCGGTGGCCCCGGCCGAGGTTCTGAAGGTAGTCGACGAGGACGTCCTTGTTGTCGATGTGTTCGGCGGCCGTGAGCAGCGCCCTCAGCAGCCGGTCCCGCTGAGTGTCCATCGCGGCCGGGAACAGCGACCGCAGATCGGGGTGGCGGACGAAGAGCAGGGCGTAGAAGTACGACGTCACCTTGTCGGAGACCGGGGCGACCTCGGCCATGGCGCGGCGAATGAGGACGGCGTCCGGGGAGCCCGCTGCGGCGGGCGCGGCTGTGGCCTCCACTGCGGGCGGCACCGGAGAGGGCCGCTGGGCGGGAACACGCGCTTCCGAGGCAGCTGTGGGCGGCGGAGCCAGGGTGGAGGCGAAGGGGGCCGGGGTGAGAGGTGTCGGTACGGGTCCCGGCGACGTGGCGGTGGCAGGGCTCGAGTCCGCGGGAGACGGAGCAGGCTGTGCGGCTGCCGGAGCGGGCCGGGGTGTCGCCTCCGGAGTTTCACGCCCGTGGTCCGGCTCACCGGTGCTTGTGCCGGTGGGGGGCGCGGGGGTGCCGGCCGCCGGTGCTTCCGAGGCGGCTCCGGGCCTGCCCACGGGGCGTATCGAGGCCGGTCGACGCCCTTCCGCCGGCCTGTCTGCGGTTTCGGCGCCGCTGTCCGGCGCCGTCGTCGGGTTCTTGCGGGGTGTGAACCAGCCGCCCCCGCCGCCAGAAGTGCCGTTGTCGGCCGACGTGGTGGTCGGAGCGTCCATGGTGTGCCTCGCCTCGAGCATCTTTCGGTCGGTCTGCGCACTTCCCCAGTCGGAAGGTGCCTGCTTTCCCCCGTGGACGGTCTGCGTTCCCATCCTTGTCGCGGCCAATGCGGCCACATTCAACCCGTATTCCGGCTCCGTACGGACAAGTAAGGCGAGAGTGTGACATTGGCCGCAGTCACTCTCATCGAGCCTCTCACTCGCCAGGATCGCATCCGTCGCAAAAGCGGAAACGCGGGTCTTCGATCTCTCCGTCCCGTTAGGCTGCGTTGCCCTGCACTCGGCCCACACGGAACGGGTCGTCCCATCCCGGATGCGAACCGGAGTCGACCCTACCGGCCACCGCCGCGCACACAAGTCCCCCCTCTCCTCATCACGAATACGCGCGCCAGGCGAATCTTCAAGTCCGTCAACTACGGGACGAGAAGGCACCGTTCGGCGCCTCGATCGGCCACTCGGTGTTCTTGCGTGTTTCACGTGAAACACGCAGCAGTGGCACGCGCCGTGTGCGAGCGGCGACAACTGGCCAAAAGCTCGTATGACTCCACTGAAAGAGGTGGACGCCGGGGGCCCTTGTCGGACAGCCTGACCTGCGTGTCGACTCCTTCCCTTGCCTCATTGCCCATCCGCCGTCTGACGCTCCGCGATCAAGCCGCCTGCGCGGACTTGTCCGAGGACCGGGGGTGGCCACGGGAGGAGCACAAGTGGGGCTTCCTTCTCACGGCCGGGAAGGGCTACGGGATCGACGCCCCCGACGGCGGTCTCGCGAGCGCCTGCGTGGTCACCGAGTACGGACCCCAGAACCCCACCCTCGCCGCTCTCGGCATGGTCCTGGTCGCCGGACGGCACGCACGGCAAGGTGTGGGACGCCGGCTCATGCAGCACGTCGTCTCCGCGATGGGCACCACGCCCCTCACTCTGCACGCGACACCGAACGGCCGGCCCCTCTACGAGGAACTGGGCTTCAAGGCCACCGGGCGGGCCGAGATGGTGCGCGGGCGTTTCACTCCCGTTGGACCGGAGCCGAGGGTCGCCACCCGTGCCGCCACCGCCGAGGACCTCACCGCGATCCTCCGCCTCGACGAGCAGGTGTTCGGGACCGACCGCACGCACATCGTCACCCGACTCCCCGCCTTCGCCGACCAGTTGCGGGTGGCCGAGGAGGGCGGGCAGATCATCGGGTACGCGGCCGCCTGGCCCAACATGGACACCCATGTCGTCGGCCCGCTCATCGCACGCGACACGTCGGTGGCCCAGGCGCTCCTGGCCTCCCTCGCCGCCCACACCGACCGCCCCCTGCGCACCGACATCGACGTGCGGCACGAGGAACTTCTCGCGTGGGTGAAGGAGCGCGGCCTGGAGTCCGTCGCCTTCAACTCGGTGATGACGTACGGGATCACCGAGCTGCCCGGAGATTGGACCCGCCGGTTCGCGCCGGTGACGGTCGCGGCGGGCTGACGAGTCTCGATACGGCGACGCCGGCTCCCCGGGGATCGGGGAACCGGCGTCGTCGCGCTGAAGGGGCCGGGTCAGGCAAGGGCCTCCACAGCGTCTGTGGCGAAACCGTGGTCCTGTTCCGGGGCACCGCCGCCGACGCCGATCGCGCCGATCAGGCGGCCGTCGCGGAGCACCGGCACTCCGCCCGCGATGAACAGCAGCGGGCGGTCGAGTGCGGTCGGCAGCGTGTGGAAGAGGCCTCCGGGCTGCACCGACTCGACCAGGTCGGCAGTAGGCGCGTTCAGCTGGAGAGCCGTGTAGGCCTTGCGAGTGCTGGTCTCGCCGGAGATCAGCACGGCGCGGTCGTCCCGCCGGAAGGCGAGCAGGTGGCCGCCCGCGTCCAGGACGGTGACGCTGACAGTGACGCCTGCGGCTTCGGCGGCGTGGTGGGCCGCGGCGACGAGGGTGTCGGCGTCCCGGGTGGTCAGCGGGGCGACAGCGGTGGTGGTGCTCATGAGGGGTTCTCCTAGCAGACGTGCTGGTGGTGCCGGGTCATGGGTGGACCGGGACGATCCGGTTGTTCAGTGGTGGACAGCGGCTCGCTGCTCGGCCGGCGCGGACCCCGTGACGACGGTGCTGGGGCCACCGGAACGGCGCTCCAAGGCGGCCGAGAGGAGGGCCAGGACCAGCGCGCCGACGGCCAGGGCGGCACCGACCCAGTTGGGTGCCGTGTAGCCGAGGCCCGCGGCGATCACGAGGCCGCCGAGCCAGGCGGACAGCGCGTTGCCGAGGTTGAAGGCGCCGATGTTCACGGCGGAGGCCAGCGTCGGAGCCCCGTGCGCCTGGTCGAGGACCCGCTTCTGGAGCGGTGGCACGGTGGCGAAGCCCAGGGCGCCGATCAGCACGATGGTGATCGCCGACAGCAGCTTGTCGTGGGCGGTGAGGGTGAACAGCGCCAGGACGACGGCCAGGGCACCCAGGGAGACGTACAGCATGGGCATCAGGGCGCGGTCGGCGAACTTGCCGCCGACGAGGTTGCCGCCCACCATGCCGAGGCCGAAGAGGACCAGTAGCCAGGTGACGGAACCGTCTGCGAAGCCTGCGACGTGGGTCATCATCGGCGCGATGTAGGTGATGGCCGCGAAAACGCCGCCGAAGCCGAGGACGGTCATGGCCATCGCGAGCAGGACCTGCACGTTCTTGAACGCGGCCAGTTCGTGCCGCAGGTGCACGCCCTCCGGCTTGGGCATGTCGGGGACGAGCCGGGCGATGCCGGCCAGGCCGATGACACCGAGGGCGGCGACGAGCCCGAAGGTCACCCGCCAGCCGACGGACTGCCCGACCAGCGTGCCCAGCGGAACGCCGACCACGTTGGCGACGGTCAGACCGGTGAACATCATCGCGATGGCTCCGGCCTTCCTGTCCGGGGCGACAAGATCGGCCGCGACGACCGCGCCGATACCGAAGAAGGCGCCGTGGGCCAGCGAGGCGACGATCCGGCCGATCAGCATGACGGAGAAGGCCGGGGCGAGTGCCGAGACCAGGTTGCCGATGACGAACAGGCCCATCAGCAGCATCAGCATCCGCTTGCGGGAGATCCTGGTGCCGAGCACGGTCATCAGCGGGGCGCCGAACATGACGCCGAGCGCATAGCCGGTCACCAGGTATCCGGCCGTGGGGATGGAGACCCCGTAGTCACCCGCGACCTCGGGCAGCAAGCCCATGATCACGAATTCCGTCGTTCCGATCCCGAAGGCCCCGATCGCGAGGGCCAGAAGCGCGAGAGGCATGGAGGGGTTACCTTCCCAGACGATTGCATGAGCGCTTTGCGTGCGTTCACAATAGTTGCAGGCGCGGGCTATGTGCAACCGCCGTCAATTGCGGCCGTGCTCTATCCTGGGCGGTACGGCTCCGGGACGGAGGAAACGCCAATGACAGCGACGGACCCCGCGCTCACCGCTCTCGCCCAGAGCTGGTGCGCCCTCTCCCTGCTCCACGGGAGGATCGAGGCCCACATCGAGCGCGCCCTGCAGGCCGGGCACGACCTCAGCGCGCGCGAGTACTCCCTGCTGGACGTGCTCAGCAGGCAGCACGACGGGGACGGCGGGCATCTGCAGATGAAGCAGGTCGCCGACGCGGTCGTCCTCAGCCAGAGCGCCACCACACGCCTGGTCACCCGGCTGGAAGACCGCGGCCTCCTGGAGCGCTACCTGTGCCCCACCGACCGTCGGGGCATCTACACGAACGTCACCACGGCAGGTCTTGAGCTGCTGGAAGCGGCGCGGCCGACCAATGACGCCGCCCTGCGCGAGGCTCTCGACGAAGCGGCGAAGAATCCCGAGCTGGCCCCGCTGGTCCGGGTCGTGGAAACACTGAAGGCCCCGGTGCCCGCCTAGGACGCGCTGACGTGATCACCCCTCCGCAGGCGGCTGCCTCTGCGTAGGGTGCGGCCATGGGAGATCTTGAAATACGTGCCGCCGTCGCTGACGACGTTCCGGCGATCGTCGGAATGCTCGCGGACGACCCACTGGGCGCACAGCGCGAGTCACCGGACGACCTCACCCCCTACCTCTCCGCGCTGGAGCGGCTCAGCGCCGACCCGAACCAGCGCCTGGTGGTGGCAGTCAGGGAGGAAAGGGTCGTCGGCACGCTCCAGCTCACCATCATCCCCGGACTCTCCCGACGGGGCGCGACCAGGTCGATCATCGAAGGCGTGCGCATCCACGCGGAGGAGCGGGGCAGCGGCCTGGGAACCGAGCTCATCGAATGGGCGATCGAGGAATCCCGGGCCCAGGGATGCCAGTTGCTCCAGCTGACCTCCGACAAGACCCGCGCCGACGCCCACCGCTTCTACGAGCGGCTCGGCTTCACGGCCTCCCACACGGGCTTCAAGCTCCAGCTGTGACCAGCATGTGTGGGCGCTCTGTTTCACGTGAAACAGAGCGCCCACACATCTCTCCGCCTAACCGATGCCGCGCCACCCCTCGGGGTCGACGCCACCCGGCACAGGAGCCCCCTCGTCGTACGGCTGACGCGTGAACACGAACGAGCCGAGGTCCAGATGGCCCACGGACCCGTCCGGCCGCCGTACGGCCTTCAGGAGCTCGCCGGCGTAGTAGCCCTCCAGCCCTGTCCATGTGCCGTCACCGTTCGGGCGAAACCGCGAGCGGCGGCCCGCGCCGGTCAGCGGCCCGAGCGACATCAACCCGTCGGCCGTCAGCCGCAGCGCGAAGGCGTGCGTCCCCCAGTACCACTGCCCCGTCAGCTCCAGCAGCGACGGGTCGACGTCACCCAGCGGCTTCCACGGTGCCGGGATACGCGGTTCCGCCTCGGCGACGATGCGGACCAGGTCGGCGGCGACAGCGAACAGCAGCGGTCCTGACGTGGAGTTGGCCAGGGCGATCGCGGCAACGTCGTCCTCGACGCTGATCATGAGGCAGGCGAGGAAGCCGGGCAGCGAACCGGTGTGGCCGACGAGGGACCGTCCGTTCCGTCGCCGGATCTCCATACCCAGGCAGTAGGCGTAACCGCTCGCCACGTCCGCCGCCTCGTGGGGCGCGGCCGGTGTCCTCATCTCCCGCAGCGACTCGGCACTCAGTACCCGCTCGTCACCGTTGACCAGGAAGACCGCGAACCGCGCCAAGTCACCTGTCGTCGACCAGAGTTGGCCGGCCGGCGCCATGCGCCCCAGATCCTCGGTGGGCTCGGGAAGCATCACATCGGCCCAGGGATGAACGGCCCAGCCGCCCGCATGGGGCGCCTGGGGCCGCACGCTCGTTCGATGCAGCCCCAGGGGTTCGAGCACTTCGCGCCGAAGAACGTCCTCCCAGGAAGCCCCGCGGAGCTTCTCGACGAGCGCGCCGAGCAGGGCGTAGCCCGGGTTCGAGTAGTGGAACCGTCGGCCGGGCGGGGTCAGCAGGGGCCGCTCGCCCAGCACGTCGGCGAGTTCGGGACGCAGGGATCCAGGACTCCGCTCCCACCACGGACCCGGCGTCTCGGCCGCCAGCCCGCCTGTGTGCGCGAGGAGTTCGGCGACGGTCGCCTCCCCCACTCCGGCGCCCGGCAGATGCTTCTCGAGTGGATCCCCGAGAGCCAGCGCGCCCTCGTCGCGCAGCCGCAGCACGAGAACGGCCGTGAACGTCTTGGTGATCGAGCCGATCCTGTACTGCACATTCTCGTCCGGCGCGTGCCCTTCCACCGAGGTCCGTGCGCCCGTCCACACCGTCGCCCCGTCCCGCACGACGGCCGCGACGAGCGACGGGGCCCGCCCTTCGGCCTGTGCGACGGCGATGCGGTGCAGCAGAGCGCGACGTGTGCCGGGAAGCAGTTCTCCCTGAGATGTCGTCATGGGCCCAGTCCACCCGGCCCGGCATCCCCGCGTCGAGCACATTCGGGGGCAGGGCCGGCGAGGTCGGGGCCGATCAGGTCTGCGCCATGTCCACGAACCGCGAGTAGTGGCCCTGGAAGGCGACGGTGATCGTCGCCGTCGGGCCGTTTCGGTGCTTGCCCACGATGATGTCCGCCTCGCCCGCGCGGGGCGACTCCTTCTCGTACGCGTCCTCGCGGTGCAGAAGGATCACCATGTCGGCGTCCTGCTCGATGGAGCCCGACTCACGCAGGTCGGACACCATCGGCTTCTTGTCCGTGCGCTGCTCGGGACCACGGTTGAGCTGGGACAACGCGATCACCGGAACCTCCAGCTCCTTGGCCAGGAGCTTGAGGTTCCGGGACATGTCCGAGACCTCCTGCTGACGGCTCTCGGAGCGCTTGGAGCCGCCGGCCTGCATCAGCTGGAGATAGTCGATGATCACGAGCCTGATGTCGTTGCGCTGCTTCAGCCGGCGGCACTTCGCGCGAATCTCCATCATCGACAGGTTCGGGGAGTCGTCGATGTATAGGGGCGCCGACGAGACCTCGGGCATCCGGCGCGCCAGACGCGTCCAGTCGTCGTCCGTCATGGTGCCGGACCGCATGTGGTGCAGGGCGACGCGGGCCTCCGCGGACAGCAGACGCATCGCGATCTCGTTACGCCCCATCTCCAGGGAGAAGATGACGCTCGGCAGGTTGTGCTTGATCGACGCGGCCCGGGCGAAGTCCAGGGCCAGCGTGGACTTACCCATGGCGGGACGGGCCGCGATGACGATCATCTGCCCGGGATGCAGGCCGTTGGTGAGCGAGTCGAAGTCGGTGAACCCGGTGGGCACGCCGGTCATCTCCCCGCTGCGCGAGCCGATGGCCTCGATCTCGTCGAGCGCGCCCTCCATGATGTCGCCGAGCGGCAGGTAGTCCTCGCTGGTGCGCTGCTCGGTGACCGCGTAGACCTCGGCCTGGGCACGGTTGACGATCTCGTCCACGTCGTCGTCGGCCGCGTATCCCATCTGCGTGATGCGGGTTCCGGCCTCGACCAAGCGGCGCAGGACGGCCCGCTCGTGGACGATCTCCGCGTAGTACGCAGCGTTGGCCGCCGTGGGCACCGTCTGGACGAGGGTGTGCAGGTACGAGGCCCCGCCGACCTTGTTGATCTCGCCGCGCTTGGTGAGCTCGGCCGCGATCGTGATGGGGTCGGCCGGCTCGCCCTTGGCGTAGACGTCGAGGACGGCCTGGTAGATCGTCTCGTGGGCCGGCTTGTAGAAGTCGTGACCCTTGAGGATCTCGACGACATCGGCGATGGCGTCCTTGGACAGAAGCATGCCGCCGAGCACGGACTGCTCGGCGTCGATGTCCTGCGGGGGCACCCGCTCGAAGGACGAGGCCGATCCGCCGTCCCACGCTCCGCTGTCCCTGCCGCGCTCGTGCTGTTCGTCGCGGCCCCGGGCTCCGTCACCCCGCCGTCGGGAGGCGGGCAGACGATCACTGGGCCCGCTGTCGGCCCACGGGTCGTCCAAGGGCTCGGAAATGCTCACCGAGCCACCTCCTCCCGTCCGCCGAAGCAGACCTAGCCGTGCCCCTCTGTTCTACGGCACGGCACTGACAAATAAGAGGCCCAACTCCGGTTGGCACGCGCCGGTTTTGTAGCGTTTTGAAAACCGGCGGACGGAGCGGGCGCCGGACTACCGTAGGCCCCTCGGCACCGTCAGCCAATCTGGTTATCCACAGGCCATGTGGACGACGGCCCAGATGCTGTGGAGAACTCCGCGAAACCTGTGCACGACCCGGTGGACAGGCCTGTGAACAAGCAGCGACTTCCGCGAAAGAAGCCACCTTGACCTGCGTCTTTGCCGTCCACCGGTTGTGCAGAAGAAAAACTTTCCCAACCAGCCCAAGATCGCCTCACACCGGGTACAGCAGTGCGCACCCCAGGACGGTAAGTAAGGGTTGCAAAAGCTTTGCATCTCTTACCTGTGGACGATTAGATTGGTGCACATGACACAGGCCCCTGCGCGCCGACCCGCCGGCCGGAGACAGCACGACCGCGAGATCGTCGCACTGGCCCTTCCGGCCTTCGGCGCCCTCGTCGCCGAGCCCCTCTTCCTCATGACCGACACTGCCATCGTCGGCCATCTGGGCACCGCCCAGCTCGCCGGCCTCGGCATCGCCTCGGCCCTGCTGATGACCGCCGTGAGCGTCTTCGTCTTCTTGGCCTACGCCACAACAGCGGCAGTTGCGCGCCGTGTCGGAGCGGGCGACCTCCCGGCCGCCATCCGGCAGGGCATGGACGGCATATGGCTGGCACTGCTCCTCGGCGCCGCAGTCGTCGCCGTCGCACTGCCGACAGCACCCCACCTCGTGGACCTCTTCGGCGCCTCGGATGCGGCAACCCCCTACGCGATCACGTATCTGCGCATCTCCGTGCTCGGCATACCGGCCATGCTCGTCGTCCTCGCGGCGACCGGCGTCCTGCGTGGCCTGCAGGACACCAAAACGCCGCTCTACGTCGCCATAGTCGGCTTCATCGCCAACGGCGCCCTCAACGCCGGGCTTGTCTACGGCGCCGGCCTGGGGATCGCCGGTTCCGCGTGGGGCACCGTCATCGCCCAGTGCGGCATGGCTGCGGTCTACCTAGCGGTGGTACTGCGAGGAGCGCGAAAGCACGGTGCTTCGCTGCGCCCGGATGCCGCCGGGATCAGGGCGTCCGCCCAAGCCGGTGTGCCTCTGCTGGTCCGCACCCTCTCTCTGCGGGCGATCCTGATGATCGCCACAGCGGTCGCCGCTCGCCTCGGGGATGCCGACATCGCCGCCCACCAGATCATCCTCTCCCTGTGGAGCCTGCTGGCCTTCGCCCTCGACGCCATCGCCATCGCGGGGCAGGCCATCATCGGTCGCTACCTCGGAGCCGGTGACGCCCAGGGCGCCCGGGACGCATGCCGTCGCATGGTGGAGTGGGGCATCGCCGTCGGGGTCGTCCTGGGCGTACTGGTGGTCATCACCCGACCGGTCTTCCTGCCCTTGTTCACCAGTGACCCGACCGTCAAGGACGTGGCGCTCCCCGCTCTGGTCATCGTCGCCCTGTCCCAGCCGATCTCCGGCATCGTCTTCGTCCTGGACGGAGTCCTGATGGGCGCCGGTGACGGTCCCTACCTCGCCTGGGCCATGCTGCTCACCCTGGCGGTGTTCACACCTGCGGCCTTGCTGGTCCCCGTACTGGGCGGTGGTCTCACCGCCCTCTGGGCCACGATGACGCTGATGATGACCGTGCGGATGCTGACCCTGTGGCTTCGTGCCCGATCTGGCCGCTGGATCGTGACGGGAGCGACCCGCTGACCGTTTCACGTGAAACGCTGCCTGTTTCACGTGAAACAGGGGGTGCTCCGCAGAACGCGGTGTTTCACGTGAAACGCAGACGCCGCTCCGCAGGGGCGACACGAAAGGGGCCGCACCCTTCAGGGTGCGGCCCCTTCGTTACTGCTTCAGCAGGCGCGACACTCAGGCCGCGACGACCTCGATGTTGACCTTGGCGGCAACCTCGGGGTGCAGACGCACGGACGTCTCGTGAGCGCCCAGCGTCTTGATCGGCGAGCCGAGTTCGATACGGCGCTTGTCGACCTCGGGACCACCGGAGGCCTTGATCGCGGAAGCGACGTCGGCCGGCGTGACGGAACCGAAGAGACGACCGGCGTCGCCGGAGCGAACGGCCAGACGGACCTTGACGCCCTCGAGCTGGGCCTTCACAGCGTTGGCCTGCTCGATGGTCTGGATCTCGTGGATCTTGCGAGCACGACGGATCTGCTCGACGTCCTTCTCGCCACCCTTGGTCCAGCGGATAGCGAACTTCCGCGGGATCAGGTAGTTGCGAGCGTAACCGTCCTTGACGTCGACGACGTCGCCCGCGGCACCGAGGCCGGTGACCTCGTGGGTGAGGATGATCTTCATGAGTCGGTCACCCTTCCCTTATCGCGCGGTGGAGGTGTAGGGCAGCAGCGCCATCTCACGGCTGTTCTTCACAGCCGTGGCGACGTCACGCTGGTGCTGCGTGCAGTTGCCGGTCACGCGGCGGGCACGGATCTTGCCGCGGTCGGAAATGAACTTCCGCAGCATGTTCGTGTCCTTGTAGTCCACGTACGTGACCTTGTCCTTGCAGAATGCGCAGACCTTCTTCTTCGGCTTGCGCACAGGCGGCTTAGCCATGGTGTTTCTCCTGTGTGATCAAGAAGTGTGAGTGCGAACCCGTCCCTAGAAGGGGGGCTCGTCCGAGTAGCCGCCGCCACTGCCGCCGCCGGAGTTTCCACCCCAGCCGCCGCCACCGCCCTGGTTGCCACCGGCGGGAGCGCCGGTCGCCCACGGGTCGTCGGCGGGAGCGCCGCCGCCCTGCTGGCCGCCACCGGGGCCGCCGCCCCAGCCGCCGCCACCCTGGGCGCCACCGCCACCGCCGCCGTAGCCACCCTGGCCGCCCTGGCCACCGCGGCCGGTGGTCTTGGTGACCTTGGCCGTGGCGTTGCGCAGGCTGGCGCCGACTTCCTCGACGTCCAGCTCGTAGACCGTGCGCTTGACACCCTCACGGTCCTCGTAGGACCGCTGCTTCAGCCGGCCCTGCACGATGACGCGCATGCCTCGCTGGAGCGACTCCGCGACGTTCTCCGCCGCCTGACGCCAGACCGAGCAGGTCAGGAACAGGCTCTCGCCGTCCTTCCACTCGTTCGTCTGGCGGTCGAAGGTGCGGGGGGTGGACGCGACACGGAACTTCGCGACCGCCGCACCGGAGGGGGTGAAGCGCAGCTCGGGGTCGTCGACAAGATTGCCGACGACCGTGATGACGGTCTCGCCTGCCATGGGGGAACCTCTCGGCGGGTTTGCTCTGGCTGCTTGCTACTCGAATCCCGGGATCAGCTGAGCCGGAAAGCTCAGTGGGTCTCGGGACGGAGGACCTTGGTCCGGAGGACCGACTCGTTCAGGTTCATCTGGCGGTCGAGCTCCTTGACGACCGCAGGCTCGGCCTGCAGGTCGATGACCGAGTAGATGCCCTCGGGCTTCTTCTTGATCTCGTACGCGAGACGACGACGGCCCCAGGTGTCGACCTTCTCGACCTTTCCGCCGCCGTCACGGACGACAGAGAGGAAGTTCTCGATCAGCGGAGAGACAGCGCGCTCCTCGACCTCGGGGTCGAGGATGACCATCACCTCGTAGTGACGCATGTGGAACCCACCTCCTTTGGACTCAGCGGCCACGGTCGTTCCGTGGCAGGAGGGTTGTGATGCGTAGGCAACGGTATCGGCCACCACTGACAGTCGGGGTTTCTGGCGAGAAGCCCCTGCCATGACATGGGCAGACACCGGTGCGGACGGTACAGAGTACCCGCACAGCGGCTTGCGGTTGAAATCCGGCCGCCAGGGCAGCCAATCTGTACACATCGGGTGTGTATGGCGCTACGATGCGCCGACTTTCGCAGGAGGTGCCCTATGGCACAGGCATTGCGACCCAACACCGCCGGCGGCCTCTTCGCCACGGACGGCAAGCCCCATCCCCTCCAGGACGCGCTGCTCGCGGTGACCCTGGTGCTGGGCCTCACCTCGTTCCTCTCGGCGATCATCGACGAGGACCTGCATCTGCTCAGCTCCTGGGCCGGTCTCGTGGGCATCCTCACGGGCGCGTACGGCCAGTGGATCTCGGAAACGACCCGAGAGCGCTTCGGCCTGATCCTCGGCTTGGGCGCATCGGGCGTCGGGTTCTTCCTGGGCATGGCGCACGGCGGCCTCATCGGCTGACGCCAGGGCACCCCTCATCTGAACACCGGGTCACGCCCCGGCCGGCCTCGGGCCGGGGCGAAGGTCCCGTACGCCCAACCGGCGCGCTTCCACGGCGCAGTAGGCTTCGCGCGAGAGCCGGAGCCCCTGTACCCATGGGGACACACCAGCCCGAGGAGCGCCCCGAAATGAGCCTGACCCTGAGGACCATCAGTCGCGAGCAGCATCTGGCATACATCCAGAGCCTGCCGTCGGCGAGCCACATGCAGGTCCCGGCCTGGGCTGACGTCAAGGCGGAGTGGCGCTCCGAGAACCTCGGCTGGTTCGACGACCGCACCGGCGAGATGGTCGGTGCCGGTCTGGTCCTCTACCGGCAGCTTCCCAAGATCAAGCGCTACCTCGCCTACCTGCCCGAGGGCCCGGTCATCAACTGGTTCGCGCCAAATCTGCAGGACTGGCTCGAACCGATGCTGGCGCACCTGAAGCAGCAGGGCGCCTTCTCCGTGAAGATGGGCCCGCCGGTGATCATCCGGCGCTGGGAGGCCCCCTCCATCAAGGCGGGCATCCAGAACCCGGACGTCAAGCGCCTGCGCGACATCGAGGCCGACCACATCGAGCCGCGCGCCTTCGAGGTCGCCGACAAGCTGCGCCGTATGGGCTGGCAGCAGGGCGAGGACGGCGGCGCCGGCTTCGGCGACGTCCAGCCCCGCTACGTGTACCAGGTGCCGCTGGCGAACCGCTCCCTGGAAGAGGTCCACAAGAACTTCAACCAGCTGTGGCGCCGCAACATCAAGAAGGCCGAGAAGGCCGGCGTCGAGGTCGTCCAGGGCGGCTACCAGGACCTCGAGGAGTGGCAGCGCCTGTACGAGATCACGGCCGTGCGCGATCACTTCCGCCCGCGCCCGCTGGCGTACTTCCAGCGCATGTGGACGGCCCTCAACACCGAGGACCCCAACCGCATGCGGCTGTACTTCGCCCGGCACAACGGCGTGAACCTGTCGGCCGCGACGATGCTGATCGTCGGCGGACACGTCTGGTACTCCTACGGCGCCTCCGACAACATCGGCCGTGAGGTCCGCCCCTCGAACGCGATGCAGTGGCGGATGCTGCGCGACGCCTACGCGCTCGGCGCCACCGTCTACGACCTGCGCGGCATCTCCGACTCGCTCGACGAGACCGACCACCTCTTCGGGCTGATCCAGTTCAAGGTGGGTACCGGCGGCCAGGCGGCCGAGTACCTCGGCGAGTGGGACTTCCCGCTGAACAAGCTGCTGCACAAGGCGCTCGACATCTACATGTCGCGCCGCTGATGTCCCATTCAGTGCTTCTATACCCCTGATACACGGCAACCGCCGATACACGGCACCGCGAGAAAGGTTCCAGGTCCGGCCATGGCGCTCACGCTCTACGTCGACACCGCGCGCTGGCGTGCGCACCACAAGCACGTGCAGGAGCAGTTCCCGGGCCTCGTGCCGGTCTGCAAGGGCAACGGCTACGGCTTCGGGCACGAGCGGCTGGCGGAGGAGGCCACACGGCTGGGCTCGGACGTCCTCGCCGTCGGCACGACCTACGAGGCCGCCCGGATCAAAGACTGGTTCGGCGGGGACCTGCTGGTGCTGACGCCCTACCGGCGGGGCGAGGAGCCGGTGCCGCTGCCGGACCGGGTCATCCGCTCGGTGTCGTCGATAGACGGTGTGTACGGCCTGGTCGGCGCCCGTGTGGTGATCGAGGTGATGTCCTCGATGAAGCGGCACGGCATCAGCGAGCAGGACTTGGCGCAGCTGCACGCCGCCATCGAGAACGTCCGGCTGGAGGGCTTCGCCATCCACCTGCCGCTGGACCGCACCGACGGCTCGGACGCCGTCGAGGAGGTCATCGGCTGGATGGACCGGCTGCGTGCCGCCCGGCTGCCCCTGCACACCATGTTCGTCAGCCACCTCAAGGCCGAGGAACTCGCCCGGCTCCAGCAGCAGTTCCCGCAGACCCGCTTCCGGGCCCGCATCGGCACGCGGCTGTGGCTGGGGGACCACGACGCCACCGAGTACCGCGGCGCGGTCCTGGACGTCACACGCGTCGCCAAGGGCGACCGCTTCGGCTACCGGCAGCAGAAGGCGGCCTCCGACGGCTTCCTGGTGGTCGTGGCGGGCGGTACGTCGCACGGAGTGGGCCTGGAGGCTCCCAAGGCACTGCACGGCGTCATGCCGCGCGCCAAGGGCGTCGCCCGCGCCGGCCTCGCGACGGTGAACCGGAATCTTTCTCCGTTCGTCTGGGGCGGCAAGCAGCGCTGGTTCGCTGAGCCGCCGCACATGCAGGTCTCGATCCTGTTCGTGCCGGCGGACGCGCCCGAGCCGAAGGTCGGCGATGAACTCGTGGCCCATCTGCGGCACACCACCACGCAGTTCGACCGGATCATGGACCGCTGACCGTCACGGGCACCGACCCTCGCAGCGCGGCAAGAAGGCCGTACACGGCTTACCGTGTACGGCCTTTGGCCTTTCCGGCTACGGCCTCTCGTTCCGTTCGCTCAGAGCGAACCCCGTGGGTCCTGGCCTGCCCCACTCGACCGATGGCGCGTCGAACCGGGCATCGGTCTCGTGCCGCCGGGGGCGAGCCGCCGGGCCGAAGACGAAGACATCCACGGCGCCGTCGAGCACTCCGCCCGAGGGATCGTCGTCGCCGGACCGCCGCACCGGATCCCGCTCCGGCATGAAGATGTCGCGCACGACCATCACGCACAGGTACAGCGTGCCGAGCAGGTGCAGGCCGATGGCCCAGTGGTAGCCGTCAGTGGGCAGCCCCTTGTGAGCGTCTCCACTGGTCGTGTACGCGAGGTACAGCCAGATCCCGAGGAAGTACGCCACCTCGCAGGCCTGCCAGATCAGGAAGTCCCGCCACTTCGGCCGGGCGAGAGCGGCCAGCGGCACCAGCCACAGGACGTACTGCGGCGAGTAGACCTTGTTGGTGAGGATGAACGCCGCGACGATCAGAAAGGCGAGCTGGGCGAAGCGCGGGCGGCGCGGGGCGGTCAGTGCGAGCGCCGCGACGGCCGCACAGCACACCAGCATCAGCAGCGTGGCGAGCGTGTTGACGGTGTCGGTGCTGAGCGGGTCGTCCGAGTTCTGGGCCATGATCAGCCAGAAGGAGCCGAAGTCGACGCCCCGCTCCTGGCTGAACGTGTAGAACTTCGACCAGCCCTCGAAGGCGAAGAGCATCACCGGCCCGTTCACGACGACCCAGGCGACGATCGCGCCGCCCAGCGCCGTACCGAACTCGCGCCACCTGCCAGCGCGCCAGCACAGCACCATCAGCGGTCCGAGGAGCAGGAAAGGATAGAGCTTGGCGGCCGTGGCCAGCCCCAGCAGGACGCCGAACGCGAGAGAACGGCCACGTGACCACATCAGCATCGCCGCCGCCGTCAGAGCCACGGCGAGCAGGTCCCAGTTGATGGTCGCCGTCAGCGCGGCAGCAGGCGCCAGGGCGACCAGTAGTCCGTCCCAGGGACGCCGGGCGTGGGTGCGGGTCACACAGACGACGATGACCGCCGCGCACACCATGAGCATTCCGGCGTTGACCATCCAGTACCACTGCTCCTGGTACTGGATGGTGCCGCTGCCGGGCGTGAGCCAGGAGGCGACTTCCATGAAGACACCGGTGAGGACCGGGTACTCCAGGTACTGCATGTCGCCGGGAAGCCGGTCGAAGTACGGCACGAGCCCATCAGCGAAGCCCCGCCCCTGGTAGAGGTGGGGAATGTCCGAATAGCACGCGTGCGTGTACTGGGAGCTGGCGCCGAAGAACCAGGCCCCGTCGTAGCAGGGCGCCTTCTGGACCAGGCCGAGGGCGAACATGCCGATCGCCACCAACGCGATCACCCGCACCGGAGTCCACCAGGACGACCCGAGCAGGGCACGCCGCCCGAGCGGACCGCCGATCAGCTCGCTGCCGGCCGCGGCGACCTCGTCCTCCTTGGTCGGTCGCACGGGCTCCCGCTCATGGACGCTCGCTTGCGTCGATTCTGCACTGGGCATGTCGCACATCCTGCCGTACGAGTCTGGCAATACGCCGAGGGCCGCCGTACCCGAGGGGGACGGCGGCCCTTGTTTCACGTGAAACGCCCTCGCGTTTCACGTGAAACACCCAAGCCGGGCGATCTGTCGGCGGCGGCTATCCCTCGGGGCCTCCGAAGATGCCTCCGTTGCCATTGCCCCTGCTGTTGCCGCCGTCCTCGGCTGATTCGGTCGGTGCGGGCGGAGAGGTCACTCCTCCGTCGGTTCCACCGTTGTCCGTGCCACCGTTCTCCGTGCCACCGTCGTTCTCGCATCCGAAGAACCCACAGGTGTTGCTCGGTGTGGGCGACGGAGTCGAGCTCTCGGTGGGCGTGGGGCTCGGCGACTCGGTCACGGTCTCGCTGGGCTCCACGCTGGGCGTCGGCTTCGGCGACGGAGCGCCCGCTTCGTGCTGGACGACGCCGATCTTCTCGGCCTCGGGGAAGCCGAGGTCGGTCTCACCCTCGAGCGCGGCCCTCATGTACTCGGTCCACACCAGCGTGGGAACGTCACCACCATGAATGGACTTCTCACCCGCGGTGCCGTTCATGGAGAGCAGCTTGGCGCTCTTGGGGTCCTCACGGAACATCGCGACCGAGGTCGACAGCTGCTGGGTGTAGCCGACGAACCAGGCCGACTTGTTCTCGTCGGTGGTACCGGTCTTGCCGGCCGCGGTGCGGCCCAGGGAGAGCGCCTTCTTACCCGTACCGTTCTGGATGACGTTCTCCAGAACGTCCGTGACGTTGTTGGCCACTTGCTCCGGCATCGCTCGCGTGACCCTCGGCTTCTCGAAGCCCTCGATCTCCCGGCCGTTGGACTTGACGCTGGTCACCGAGTACGGGGCGGCCTGCTTGCCCGACGCGGCGAACGTCGCGTAGGCGTCGGCCATACGGATCGCACTGGGAGTCGACGTACCGAGCGCGAATGAAGCGTTGAGACCGGCGAAGCTGCTGTTCAAGATGCCGGACTTCTCGGCCAGGTCGGCCACGTTCTTCATCCCCACGTCCATGCCGAGCTGCACGAACGGCGTGTTCACGGACTGCTCCATCGCCTTGTGCAAGGAGATGTAGCCCCAGGGGTAGTCGCTCTCGTTCTCCTGGAAGAACGGCGTGTTGTCCTTCTTCAGGACGTAGGTGCCGTCGTTGTTCCTGACCTTGAGGTGGTCGTTGCCGTTGTACTTGCTCAGTGGCGAAAGGGGGCCCTTGCTCCGGTAGGTACCGTGCTCCATCGCGGCGGCGAGCACGAACGGCTTCCACGTCGAACCGACGGGGACACCCGAGGTGTCGGCGTTGTTGTTGAAGTGGCCGTTCTCGTACCCCGCGCCGCCGTAGAGCGCGACGATCGCGCCGTCGTTGGGCTTCACCGACGCACCACCGAACTGGACGTGCTTGTCCAGCTCACGGTTCTTCGGGTCGAGCTTCTCCTTCTCGACCTTCTTGACGGCCTTCGCCAGCGCCTCGACCTTGTCCTTGTCGAAGGTCGTCTTGATCTGGTAACCGCCCTGGTCGAACTGCTTCTCGGAGATGTTGGAGTGGTTCAGGACGTACTTCTTGGCCGTGTCCACCAGGTAGCCGATCTGGCCGGTCATGCCCTTGGACGCCTTGCGGGGGTCGGGCATGGGGTACTTCTTGATCGCTTCCTGGTACTGCTGGTCCGTGATCCTCTTGTCGTTGTGCATCTGCTCGAGGATCCAGGCCCAACGGTCCTTGGACCGCTTGGTGTTCTTGTCTCTGCTCGCGTTCTTATCGAGGCTTTCGTTGCCCGCGGGGTCGTAGTACGTCGGGCCCTTGAGCAGCGCGGCGAGGAAGGCGGACTCACTCGGAGTGAGGTATCGCGCCTCCTTGCCGTAGTAGGCCTGGGCGGCGGCCTGGATACCGTATGCGCCGCGGCCGTAGTACGACGTGTTGAGGTACCCCTGGAGGATCTCGTCCTTGGAGAGCTTCGTGCCCACCTTGATCGAGATGAACATTTCCTTGAACTTACGGCTGACCGTCTGTTCCTGGCTCAGGTAGGTGTTCTTGACGAACTGCTGGGTGATCGTCGAACCACCCTGCGTGTCACCGCCCCGGGCCATGTTCGCCAGGGCACGGGCGATACCCATGGGGTCGACACCGGAGTCCTGGTAGAAGCTCTTGTTCTCGGCCGAGATCACCGCCCACCGCATGGCTGGGGGAATCCGGTCGATCGTGACGTTCTGCCGGTTCTGACCACTGCCCGCGGCGACCATCTGGGTGCCGTCGGCCCAGTAGTAGACGTTGTTCTGCGACCGGGCCGCAGCGTTCTCCTCATTGGGGACGCCCACCATGGCGTAGCCGATGCCCGCCACGGCAACCAGGCTGCCGAAGAAGGCGATGCACAGGCCGGAGACGAGCTTCCAGGACGGCATCCAGCGCTGCCAGCCGTACTTGCCGGCCCGCGGATAGTCGATCAGCCGCTTCTTGTCGGGAACGGCGGCAGCGCGGCCCCGGCCCCGTCCGGGCCCGCCCGGCCCGCCGGGCGCGGCACGCCGGCCACCTCGGGTCGGTTCGGCGCCTCTGCGGCGGCCGCCCCCCGTACTTCTCTGCGCCGCACGGCGGGCCTCGGCACGGCCGCCGTACTGACGCTCCTCACCCCCCGAGTCGTAGGAGTCCGACCCGTAAGAGTCGGACGGAGACCCGGTGGCGCCTCGCGGTGCCGCACGGCGGCCGGGGGACGAGCCGGACTGGCCGCGTCGGGCCGCGGCACGTCCGCCTCCCTGCGGCTGCGGCGGTTTGCGACGGTGCTCGCTCATCGAACGACTACTCCTCGGGCAGGCGCACCCCTGCGCGCCTGGAAACGGCGGCTAGTTTCCGGTCCCCCCGAAGTACGGATGCGGTCGGCTCCGCATTCATCGGTCCCGCATGCACCCGTACTACACCGAAGACGACGACGCTCACAGGCGTCACTCGGTTCCCGGTGATGTGCATGGCGCACAGACTACGCACCGCCAAAACCTGCCGAGCCCCGAAGTTCACCTCAAATCAGGCAACTCGCGTCGGATGAATCGGTGATGTGATCCCGTTCACCCGACCCCCTCTTGTCGCATCAGGAGGGCCGTTCTATCGTCGTGATGTATCGAGTCGATACATCAGCTCGACACATCGGTCTGATACATGCGCACCGCGGCGAGAGGAGGCGACGATGAGCCGGCGTTCCGGGATCCTCGAGTTCGCCGTACTCGGCCTGCTCCGCGAGTCTCCGATGCACGGCTATGAGCTGCGCAAACGGCTCAACACATCACTGGGCGTCTTCCGTGCGTTCAGCTACGGGACGCTCTACCCCTGCCTCAAGACGCTGGTCGCCAACGGCTGGTTGATCGAGGAACCAGGGAGCACCCCCGAGGAAGCCCTCGCCGCCCCCCTCACGGGGCGCCGCGCCAAGATCGTCTACCGGTTGACGGCGGAGGGTAAGGAGCACTTCGAGCAGCTGCTCTCGCAGACCGGGCCGGACGCGTACGAAGACGAAACCTTCGCAGCCCGTTTCGCCTTCTTCGGACAGACCTCACGCGATGTCCGCATGCGCGTGCTGGAGGGCCGCCGCAGCCGGCTGGAGGAGCGGCTGGAGAAGATGAGCGCGTCCCTGGCCCGGACCCGGGAGCGCCTCGACGACTACACGCTCGAGCTCCAGCGCCACGGGATGGAGTCCGTGGAGCGCGAGGTGCGCTGGCTGAACGAGCTCATCGAGAGCGAGCGGGCGGGGCGGGACCTCAAGGGTCCGGCCTCCGGAGAGCCCGCATCGCGCGACACCACATCTGGAGCGTCGGGCGCCCTGCCCCGGCCTGGGGACGACCCCCGGCCGGATGCGCCCGACGACACCGCCACGTGAGAGCCCACTCAGGGCCTCACTCGTACACACAGGGAGCAACCGCCATGGGTTCGGTTCGCGTAGCCATCGTCGGTGTGGGCAACTGCGCCGCATCGCTGGTGCAGGGAGTCGAGTACTACAAGGACGCCGACGCGGCGTCCAGGGTGCCGGGCCTGATGCACGTCCAGTTCGGCGACTACCACGTCAGTGACATCGAGTTCGTCGCCGCGTTCGACGTGGACGCCAAGAAGGTCGGTCTCGACCTCGCGGACGCGATCGGTGCCTCCGAGAACAACACCGTCAAGATCTGCGACGTCCCCAGCACGGGTGTCACGGTGCAGCGCGGCCACACCCTCGACGGCCTCGGCAAGTACTACCGCGAGACCATCGAGGAGTCCGCCGAGGAGCCGGCCGACATCGTCCAGGTCCTCAGGGACAAGCAGGTCGACGTCCTCGTCTGCTACCTGCCGGTCGGCTCCGAGGACGCGGCGAAGTACTACGCGCAGTGCGCCATCGACGCCAAGGTCGCCTTCGTCAACGCCCTTCCGGTCTTCATCGCCGGCACCAAGGAGTGGGCGGACAAGTTCACCGAGGCGGGCGTCCCGATCGTCGGCGACGACATCAAGTCGCAGGTGGGCGCCACCATCACGCACCGGGTGATGGCGAAGCTGTTCGAGGACCGGGGCGTCGTCCTGGACCGCACGATGCAGCTGAACGTCGGCGGCAACATGGACTTCAAGAACATGCTCGAGCGCGACCGCCTCGAGTCGAAGAAGATCTCCAAGACGCAGGCCGTCACCTCCCAGATCCGCGACCGCGAACTGGGCGAGGGCAACGTCCACATCGGCCCGTCCGACTACGTCGCCTGGCTGGACGACCGCAAGTGGGCCTACGTCCGCCTCGAGGGCCGCGCCTTCGGTGACGTCCCGCTGAACCTGGAGTACAAGCTCGAGGTCTGGGACTCCCCGAACTCAGCCGGCGTCATCATCGACGCCCTGCGCGCCGCGAAGATCGCCAAGGACCGCGGCATCGGCGGTCCGATCCTCTCCGCGTCGAGCTACTTCATGAAGTCCCCGCCCGTGCAGTACTTCGACGACGAGGCCCGCGAGAACGTCGAGAAGTTCATCAAGGGTGAGGTCGAGCGCTGACGCGCCGCAACCAGTCGCTCCTGCCAGGGCTGTGAGGGTCCCCGGGTCGTACGACCCGGGGACCCTCCCCGTATGTGAGGCTGTGCCCCATGGCCGTCGTCCGTGACCTGCGCGTCCTGTTGCGCTTCCAGGGCTTCCGGCGCCTGCTCGCCGTACGCCTGCTGTCTCAGGGTGCCGACGGCGTCTACCAGGTCGCGCTCGCCGCCTACGTGGTCTTCTCGCCGGAGAAGGAGACCACGGCGGCCGGTGTCGCGTCCGCGATGGCGGTGCTACTGCTCCCGTACTCCCTCGTCGGCCCCTTCGCCGGTGTCCTGCTGGACCGTTGGAGGCGCCGTCAGGTCCTGCTGTTCGGCAGCCTGTTGCGCGCCCTGCTGGCCCTGGTGACGGCCCTGCTGATCCTCAGTCCGGCTCCGGACTGGCTCTTCTATATCTCGGCCCTGTGCGTCACCGCCGTCAACCGCTTCGTCCTGTCGGGCCTCTCCGCCGCGCTGCCGCGTGTGGTGGACGCCGACCGCCTGGTCATCGCCAACTCCCTCTCCCCGACCGCCGGAACGCTGGCCGCGACCGCGGGCGGCGGACTCGCCTTCGCCGTGCGCCTGGCAGTAGCGGACTCGGACGCCGCGGTGGTGCTCGTGGCAGCCGGGCTGTACCTGTGCGCCGCGCTCGCATCGCTGAGCATGGCGCGGGAACTCCTCGGCCCTGACAGGCCCTTGCCACGCGAGGAGATCGGAACGGCTCTCACGGGCACCGCCCGCGACCTGGCGGCGGGCGTGCGTCATCTGGCCGCGCCGCAGCGCCGGGAGGCCGCCTGGGCGCTCATGGCGATGTCGCTGATGCGGTTCTGCTACGGCGCTCTGCTGGTCATGCTGCTGATGCTGTGCCGGTACGCGCTCACCTCGACCGCGGACGACGGACTCGCGCTACTGGGGCTGGCGTTGGGCGTCTCGGGCGCAGGGTTCTTCGCCGCGGCCGTGGTGACCCCCTGGACCGCGGGGCGGCTCGGGCCGGGCCGCTGGATCGTCGTGTGCGCGGGGGCCGCGGCGTTGCTGGAACCCGCACTCGGACTGCCGTTCGCCGCCGCCCCGCTGCTCGCCGCGGCCTTCGTCCTGGGGCTGACCACCCAGGGCGCGAAGATCGCCACGGACACCATCGTCCAGTCTTCCGTCGAGGACGGCTTCCGTGGCCGGATCTTCTCGGTTTACGACGTCCTCTTCAATGTTTCCTTCGTCGGCGCCGCCGCTGTGGCCGCCCTGATGCTGCCGCCGGACGGTCGGTCCGCGCCGCTGGTGATCACGATCGCCGTTATCTACGCGACAGTAGCTGTAGCTATGGCCCGCTTTGGCCGCCAGTAAGTGTCACATCAATGACACAGAGCCACTTCTGACTACTGCGTTGTCAGTGGGGACCGCTACCTTACGTGGGTCTTATCTCGCGACATGTTCGCGTCACTCACCATGTTCAAGGGGGACCCCCAAGTGACTACTCCGCCGCCCCAGGGCAATCCATTCGCGCAGGGCCAGCCCGCAGCTGCTCCCCAGGCTCCGGTCCCGCCCCAGGGCGGCTACCCCCAGCAGCCCGGACAGCCCGGCTTCCCGCCCCAGGGCGCCGCTCCGTACGCTCCGGTCCCCCCGCAGCCGTCCGGTCGCAAGCTCAGCTTTAAGACGATCAAGAACATCGTCATCGTCATCGCTGTGGCGGCCATAGCCATCGTCGGCTACGTGACCAGCCGGGACGACGCCAACACGGCGGCCGTCGGCGACTGCATGCACCGCGGCAGCACCAGCGACAACAACCCGGACCTCGAGGTCGTCGAGTGCAGCGACGCGAAGGCCCAGTACAAGGTGCTGGCCAAGATCGAGGGCTCGTACCTCACGCAGACGCTGGCCTCCAGCAAGTGCGAGGCCGAGGCCAAGGACTTCCAGTACACGTACACCGAAAGCGGTGACGGCAAGGACTTCCTGCTCTGCCTGAAGGACTACAAGAAGTAGGCAGATGTGACGAGGGGCGGTGTTTCACGTGAAACACCGCCCCTCGGTCTGTCTTCGGCAGGCTGTTCGGCCGCATTGGGGGTCATGTTTCACGTGAAACATGACCCCGTTTCACAGCCTCAGCTCTCCTGTCCGGCCCACCACTCCTTGAGCGCGGCCACTGCAGCGTCATGCTCCATCGGCCCGTTCTCCAGGCGCATCTCCAGCAGGTACTGGTAGGCGCGGCCGATGGCCGGGCCGGGACCCACGCCGAGGATTTCCATGATCTGGTTGCCGTCGAGGTCCGGACGGATCGAGTCCAGCTCCTCCTGCTCCTGCAGCTTGGCGATCCGCTCTTCCAGCCCGTCGTAGGCACGCGACAGAGCCGCGGCCTTGCGCTTGTTGCGTGTCGTGCAGTCCGAGCGGGTCAGCTTGTGGAGGCGGTTCAGGAGCGGACCGGCATCACGGACGTAGCGGCGGACCGCCGAGTCCGTCCACTCACCGGTGCCGTAGCCATGGAAGCGCAGGTGGAGTTCGACCAGACGTGAGACGTCCTTCACCAGTTCGTTCGAGTACTTCAGAGCCGTCATGCGCTTCTTGGTCATCTTCGCTCCGACCACCTCGTGATGGTGGAACGAGACCCGGCCGTCCTTCTCGAACCGGCGCGTGCGCGGCTTGCCGATGTCGTGCAGGAGGGCGGCCAGGCGGAGGGTGAGGTCGGGACCGTCCTCCTCCAGCGCCATCGCCTGTTCCAGGACGATCAGTGAGTGGTCGTAGACGTCCTTGTGGCGGTGGTGTTCATCACGCTCCAGCCGAAGGGCCGGCAGCTCGGGCACCACACGTTCGGCGAGGCCCGTCTCGACGAGCAGCGTCAGACCTGTGCGCGGCTGCTGGGAGAGGATCAGCTTGTTCAGCTCGTCCCGCACCCGCTCCGCCGAGACGATCTCGATACGCCCGGCCATCTCCGTCATCGCCGTGACGACCTCGGGGGCGACCTCGAAACCGAGCTGAGCGGCGAAACGCGCGGCTCTCATCATCCGCAGGGGGTCGTCCGAGAAAGACTCCTCCGGAGTGCCGGGAGTACGCAGCACACGCGCCGCGAGATCCTCGAGCCCTCCGTGCGGGTCGACGAACTCCTTCTCCGGCAGGGCCACCGCCATCGCGTTCACCGTGAAGTCACGGCGGACGAGATCCTCCTCGATGGAGTCCCCGTACGACACCTCGGGCTTGCGCGAAGTGCGGTCGTAGGCCTCGGAGCGGTAGGTGGTCACCTCGATCTGGTAGCCGCCCTTGTGGGCACCGACCGTGCCGAAGGCGATGCCGACCTCCCAGACGGCGTCCGCCCACGGCCGCACGATCTTGAGGACGTCCTCGGGGCGGGCGTCGGTCGTGAAGTCCAGGTCGTTGCCGAGCCGGCCCAGCAGCGCGTCCCGTACCGAACCGCCGACGAGGGCAAGTGAGAACCCGGCCTCCTGGAAGCGGCGGGCGAGGTCGTCGGCGACAGGAGCGACCCGCAACAGTTCACTCACCGCGCGGTGCTGCACCTGGCTCAGGGCACTGGACGTTTCTTCGTTGGCGTTCGGCACAACAGAAGAGGGTACGTGGCCCGGGCCACCGCGAGCTCCTCCTATTCCGCACGCAGATGCCTCGGGACACGTCCGTCATAGGCGCACAAGCGCTACTCCCGGGCCGTATGGAACCGCTCCCGCCCATAGAGTCATATACCGGGCAACATGGAGTCGCGGCGGTGATCTTGTGAAGCGGACCGCGGCACTTCCCCTCAGCGCACATCGTTACCATGCGTGGACGCACATTCCGACGACCACTGACGACGACGAGGGACGGACGAGCGCGTGGCCGAGGCGGCAGACTTCCAGGGGACCAGTGCCTCACCTGCCCGCCGCTGGCTGCGGCGCACCGGGGCACTGCTCACCGGCGCGCCGCTGCTGGCCGGACTCCTCCAGCTGCCCGCCGCGACGCCGGCGGACGCGGCAGGGCAGGAGTCCCTGCAGGCTGCCGCCGCCAAGGGCTCGGTATCGGTCGCGGTCGACTCGCTCACCCCCAGCGCCCCCTCCGACGGGGACACGATCACTGTGTCGGGCACGGTGACCAACAACGGCAAGCAGACGGTCACCGGCGCTCACGTGGACCTCCAGGTGGGGCCCCCTCTCGAGACCCGCTCGTCGATCGACACCCTCGCCAAGAAGAGCGCCGACCTCCAGGGACCCTCCGGCGAGAAGGTCGGGGGCAAGTACACCGAGAAGTACTCCGCGCTCACCCCCGGCGTCGCGGAGCCCTTCAGCATCTCCGTGCCGGCCGACAAACTGGATCTCGGCCGTGACGGCGTCTACCAGCTGGCGGTCTCGCTCTCCGGGGAGACCTCGGCGCAGCCCTGGGACCAGGTTCTCGGCGTCCAGCGCACATTCCTTCCGTGGCAGCCGGAGGAACCCGACACCAAGACGAAGACCACCTTCCTGTGGCCGCTCGTCTCCAGCGCCCACATGGCGGCCGAGACGGGGTCGAACGAGCAGCAGACGCCGGTCTTCCGTGACGACGAGCTGGCCAAGGAGATCGCCCCGGGCGGCCGCCTCGACCAGATGGTGTCGCTGGGCAAGGGCCTCGACGTCACATGGGTCGTCGACCCGGACCTGCTGGCGTCCGTCGACGCGATGACGCGGAGCTACCAGGTCCGCGGCGCGGACGGCAGTACCACCCCCGGCAGGAACCAGGAGGTCGCCAAGCACTGGCTGG
Organism: Streptomyces luteogriseus; assembly: GCF_014205055.1. NCBI lineage: Bacteria > Bacillati > Actinomycetota > Actinomycetes > Kitasatosporales > Streptomycetaceae > Streptomyces > Streptomyces luteogriseus. Next base: position 4,341,319 of record NZ_JACHMS010000001.1, on the reverse strand, counting down.
CCGAGCTCCAGCAGGCGGTCACCGGCGAAGAGGTCGCCGCCCTGCCCTTCGGCGACCCGGACCTGGCCTCCCTCGCCCACACCGGCACGAACGTCACCGGATCCCTGGGCCACCTCAAGGAGGCCACCGACGTCGCCGACGAGACGGTGGACACGATCCTTCATGTGAAACCGTCCACGGACTTCGTCTGGCCGATGGACGGCGCCGTCGACCCGTCGATCGTGAAGGTCGCCACATCCGCGGGCGCCGACAAGGTGATCACCCGCAGCGACAGCCTCCAGGACAACCTGTCGTACACGCCCTCCGCGGCCCGGCCCATCGGCGGCGGGACCACGGCCGTCGTCGCGGACGCCCGGATGTCGACGGCTTTCCAGGGCGACCTGACCAGGGCCTCAGCCTCCACGCTCGCCGTGCAGCGCTTCCTGGCCCAGAGCCTCACGCTCGGCCTGCAGACCGGCAAGCAGCGCAGCGTCGTCGTCGCCCCGCAGCGCATGCCGTCCGTGAGCCAGGCACAGGCCATGGCCGAAGCTCTGGGAGCCCTCCAGGACGGGGGCTGGTCCGAGTCGCAGGACCTCACGGCCGCCGCCAAGGCCAAGCCGGACCCGTCGGCCAACACAAGGGTGCCGTCGGCCTCCGCGTACCCTTCCGCGTTGCGAAAGAAGGAGCTGCCGCGGGCCGCTTTCGAGCAGATCGCCAGGACCCAGGGCAAGCTCGACAAGTTCAAGGTGATCCTCACCCGCCAGTCCCGGGTGGTGACCCCGTTCGGGCGGGCCATGAACCGCGAGATGTCCACGTCGTGGCGCGGCAGGGGCGTCGCGGCCGTGGGATACCGCGATGGCATCGAGTCGTACCTCAACGGGCTCATCGACGGGGTCAAGCTGATCCAGAAGTCGGAGACCAAGCTCTCCGGCCGCAGCGCCATGATCCCCGTGACCGTCCAGAACAACCTGGTCCAGGGTGTCGAGCACCTGGAGCTGCGGCTCACGTCGAAGAACCCCACGCGACTGAAGATCGGCGGGGACGCCTACGAGGAGCAGCGCGTCGCCGTCAACGGCGGCCACGCCCAGTCAGTGAAGTTCACCACGTCGGCCAACGCCAACGGCCGGGCGGAGGTCGTCGCCCAGCTGTACACGGAGGACGGGCAGAAGTACGGCGCCCCGGTCACCTTCGACGTGAAGGTCACCGAGGTCACGCCCACGGTGATGCTGGTCATCGGTGGTGGCGTACTGCTCCTGGTCCTCGCGGGCTTCCGGATGTACACCCACCGCAAGCGCGCCGCCGCCCGTGAGGCCGAGGACGGCTCCGCCGAGGCGGACGAGAGCGACGGCCCGCAGAACCAGGCCGACACTCCGCAGAACCCGGAGTCCTCCGACGCACGTCTCACGGAGGAGTCCGCGGCCGGCTCACGGGCGGACGCCCCCGAGCAGCCGAGTGACCCGGCCCCGGACACCGCAGCGGAAAGCGCCGACCCGTCCGGCACGGGTGAGAGAGTGGACCGTTGAGAAGTCGTGGCCGGTGGGCCCGGGACGATGAGGTGGGGTAACCATGAACGCGCCGTACGACGGTGACCGCGGCCGTGCCGCGGGCAACTCGGGCTACCCCGACGCGGGTGGACCCGAGGGTTCACCGCCCGAGCACGGCCAGGTGCCGCCGCAGCCGCCCGCGGACATCTACCTCCAGGACGCCTACGGCCAGGACCCCTACCGGGCACAGGACCTCTCCGCACAGGACCCGGTCGGCGAGGCGCTCTACGACCGCGCCGCGCATCCGCCGCCCGATCCCGGCACGTACCAGCCGCAGCAGCCGATGTACGGCCAGCCGCCGCAGTCGCCGTACGCGCCCGACCCCCAGGTGTGGGCGCAGACGCCCGCGCCGGAGCCGGAGGGCCCGACGCGGCATCTGCCGTACGGCGACGACCCCCGCACCACCCAGTACGTCGGCGTGGACGACCTCGTCTCCCAGGCGGGCGAGCCGCGCCAGGAGCCGGACGCGTTCGCACATCTCTTCCGGGACCAGCAGCAGAGCAGCGGTCACCCGTCCTACGACTCGCCGTCGGTCCCCGGCCCGTCCCCGGCCCCGGGGCAGATGGCGCAGGGCCCGTACGCACCGCAGGGTCAGTACGCGGAGCCCGGCCGGACCGCGGCGGTACCGCGCGTGGACGAGACACCGGACCCCGAGCCCGCTCCCGCCTCGGCCCCGAAGAAGGGCGGCCGTGCCGCGGGCCTGATGAAGTCCAGCGCCGTGATGGCGGCGGGCACGATGGTCTCCCGCCTCACCGGCTTCATCCGCTCCGCACTGATCGTGTCGGCGCTGGGCGTCGGCCTCCTCGGTGACACCTTCCAAGTCGCCTACCAGCTGCCGACGATGATCTACATCCTCACCGTCGGCGGTGGTCTCAACTCCGTCTTCGTGCCACAGCTCGTGCGTGCCATGAAGGAGGACGACGACGGCGGCGAGGCGTACGCCAACCGTCTGCTCACCCTGGTCATCGTCACGCTCGGCGCACTCACCGCGCTCTCGGTCCTCGGCGCGCCGCTCCTGATCCGCGTGCTGTCCGACCCGGTGGCCAGCGACCCGGCGGCGAACCAGGTCGCCGTCACCTTCGCCCAGTACTTCCTCCCCACCATCTTCTTCATGGGCATCCATGTGGTGATGGGCCAGATCCTCAACGCCCGCGGCAAGTTCGGCGCGATGATGTGGACCCCGGTCCTGAACAACATCGTCATCATCGTGACGCTGGGCATGTTCATCTACGTCTACGGCACCGCTGCCGACTCCGGGATGAAGGCCGCGAACATCCCGCCGGAGGGCCAGCGCCTGCTCGGCATCGGCGTCCTGCTCGGTCTCGTGGTCCAGGCGCTCGCGATGATCCCCTACCTGCGCGAGACCGGCTTCCGGCTGCGGCTGCGCTTCGACTGGAAAGGCCAGGGGCTCGGCAAGGCCGTCACGCTGGCCAAGTGGACGGTCCTGTTCGTCCTCGCCAACCAGGCCGGCGCCATGATCGTCATCCAGCTGTCCACCGCGGCGGGCAAGGCCTCGCCGGTCGACGGCACCGGCTTCGCCGCCTACGCCAACGCGCAGCTGATCTGGGGGCTGCCGCAGGCCATCATCACCGTCTCCCTCATGGCCGCCCTGCTGCCGCGCCTGTCGCGCTCGGCGGCCGAGGGCGACGGGGGCGCCGTCCGCGACGACATCTCCCAGGGCCTGCGCAACACGGCGGTCGCGATCGTCCCGATCGCGTTCGGGTTCCTCTCCCTCGGCATCCCGATGTGCACCCTGATGTTCGGCTCCTCGGGCACCAGCGAGGCCACCAACATGGGCTTCATGCTGATGGCGTTCGGTCTCGGCCTGATCCCGTACTCCGTGCAGTACGTGGTCCTGCGTGCCTTCTACGCCTACGAGGACACGCGAACTCCCTTCTACAACACGGTCATCGTGGCCGCGGTCAACGCGGGCGCCTCGGCGATCTGCTTCTTCGTCATCCCGTCCCGCTGGGCCGTGGTCGGCATGGCCGCCTCGTACGGCTTGGCCTACGCGATCGGCGTCGGCGTCGCCTGGCGCCGGTTGCGCAAGCGGCTCGGCGGGGATCTCGACGGCGCCCGCGTCCTGCGGACTTACGCCCGGCTGTGCATCGCGTCGGTCCCGGCCGCCCTGCTCAGCGGTGCGGCCTGCTACGGCATCGGCCACTCGCTCGGCCAGGGCCCCGCCGGCTCGTTGGCCGCGGTCCTGGCCGGCGGCGCCGTGCTGCTCGGGATCTTCTTCGTCGCCGCCCGCCGCATGCGCATCGAGGAACTCAACTCGCTGGTCGGCATGGTCCGCGGACGCCTGGGACGCTGAGTCGGGGGGTAGGCGCACAACCATCGTCAGCCACCGCGTGTCGTGCATAGCGGCGGACTGTGGGCACAATTGGTTTCGGCGTCGGACGGCACGCATTGGACGCCGGCACGGCGCGTAATGGATGGGGAGGCAGGAACGACGGTGGCGGAACGGAGTACGGCTGCCGTCGACGTGGCAGACAACAGCGACGAGACGTCGCTGACCGCACAGGCGGACCAGTCCACGGCCGACGGGGTGGCCAAGAACCGGGAGCGGGACACGGACAGCGACGAGGTACAGGAGAGCACCAGGCCCGAAGGTGCCGGAACGACCTCGCCGCCCGAACTGCACAGTGGTCACAAGCTCGCCAGACGCTACCGCCTCGAGGAGTGCGTCACCCGTCTGGACGGTTTCAGCAGCTGGCGTGCCGTGGACGAGAAGCTCCGCCGTGCCGTCGGGGTGCACATCCTGCCCGCCGAACACTCGCGGGCCCGCTCCGTCCTGGCGGCCGCCCGATCGTCCGCCCTCCTGGGTGACCCCCGCTTCGTCCAGGTGCTGGACGCGGTGGAGGAGAACGACGTCGTCTACGTCGTGCACGAATGGCTTCCCGACGCGACGGAACTGACCACGCTCCTCGCCTCCGGGCCCCTGGAGCCCTACGACGCCTACCAGATGGTCAGTCAGGTCTCCTCCGCCATGGCCGCCGCACATCGTGAGGGTCTCGCCCATCTGCGGCTCAACCCCAACGCCGTGCTGCGCGCCTCGACCGGCCAGTGGCGCATCCGTGGCCTCGCCGTCAACGCCGCCCTGCGCGGCGTCTCGTCCGACACCCCGCAGCGCACGGACACCGAAGCGATCGGCGCCCTGCTGTACGCGGCGCTCACCCAGCGCTGGCCGTACGAGAGCGACGCCTACGGCCTGTCAGGCCTGCCCAAGGACATCGGCCTGATCGCGCCCGACCAGGTGCGGGCCGGGGTACACCGCGGTCTGTCCGAGCTCTCCATGCGCGCACTCGTCAACGACGGCGCCACGGCGTCCCGGCACGAGTCGCCGTGCACCACTCCGGAGGAGCTGGTGAAGGCGATCGGCGAGATGCCCCGCATCCGTCCGCCGGAGCCGGCGTTCACCGCCCCGCCCGAGTACCAGCGCACGACGTACCAGCAGGGCACGTACGGACGTCAGACCCCGCGTCCCGGTGCCACCCAGCCTGTCCCGACTCCGCCGCCCCCGCTCCAGAGCCGCACCGGCAAGGCCCTCAAGTGGGCCGTCTCCGCGCTCCTGATCGCCGCGCTGGGCCTCGGCAGCTGGCAGCTGGCGGACGCGCTGATGGACCAGGGCGGCAAGAACGAGGACCCGGGCCAGACGCAGACGAACGACGGGAACGACAAGAGCCCGAAGAAGCCGATCAGCAAGCCGATCGCCATCAAGGGCGCCCAGGATTTCGATCCGCTGGGCAATGACGGTTCCGAGAATCCTGATGAGATAGACCGCCTCTACGACAACGCCCCCGGCACCTACTGGGAGACGAGCTTCTACACCAGCGCCGACTTCGGCCGGCTGAAGTCCGGTGTCGGCGTCATCCTCGACCTCGGCAAGGTTCAGGACGTCGGGAAGGTCACGGTCTCCCTCAAGGGGGAGACCTCCGTGGAACTGCGTGCTGCCAGTGGCGTGGCGACACAGCCCCAATCGCTCGACGGCTACACCAAGGTCGCCCAGGGGTCCGGTACCACCGTGGCCCTCAAGCCCGACGAGTCCCTCAAGAGCCGGTACCTCCTGTTGTGGCTGACCAAGCTGCCGCTGACGGACGACGGCAACTACCGGGGCCGGGTCGTGGACGTCAAGGTGACCAGCTGACGGCATCTGCCTCGAGGAAGGAGGCCGATGGCAGACGGCACCGGATATGACGGAGTGAGCGATCAGGATCTGCTCGCCCGGCACGTCGAAGGCGACCCCGACGCGTTCGGTGAGATCGTGCGGCGGCATCGCGACCGGCTCTGGGCCGTCGCCCTGCGGACGCTCGGTGACCGCGAGGAGGCCGCAGACGCCGTGCAGGACGCCCTCGTGTCCGCCTACCGGGCCGCCCACACCTTCCGGGGCCAGTCGGCCGTCACAACGTGGCTGCACAGGATCACGGTGAACGCCTGCCTGGACCGTGCCCGCAAGGCGGCCTCCCGGAAGACCTCTCCCGTCGACGACACCGAGCGCCTGGAGCAGCTGCTGGAGCCGCACGAGTCGGCTTCGGCCCCCGCCGAGCGCAACGATCTCCACCGGCAGCTCATCGAAGCCCTGGGGACCCTGCCGGCCGACCAGCGCGCCGCGCTCGTCCTGGTGGACATGCAGGGCTACCCGGTCGCGGAGGCGGCTCGCATTCTCGACGTGCCGACCGGCACGGTGAAGAGCAGATGTGCGCGCGGAAGAGCCAGACTCCTGCCGCTGCTCACCCACCTGAGGCCTGACAACGGCGGTGAGGGCAAGAACCCGGGCGGAGAACGGAACCGGACGCAGGGGCCGACCGTCCCACCCGCAGCGGGACCGCGCCGAGCGGAACCCCCGGACACAGGACCGAGCGACTCAGCTGCGGTGAAGGGCGGAGGTGGACGAGCGTGACGTCGACGACAGACATGGCCGGGCACCCGGACGTCGCGGAGATCTCCGACCTCGCCGAGGGGCTCCTCCCACCGGCCCGGACCACCGAGCTGCGCCGGCACCTGGACGACTGCGAGCTCTGTGCGGATGTCTACGCCTCCCTGGAGGAGATCCGCGGGCTGCTCGGCACGCTGCCGGGTCCGCCCCGCATGCCCGCCGATGTCGCGGGCCGCATCGATGCCGCTCTCGCCGCCGAGGCCCTGCTGAACGCCGGGGGACCGGAGGCCGTGGAGAGCCCGGAGCCGGTGAGTGCTCCTGGTTCCGTTTCCGAGGACGCCGACGGCGCGCATGTTTCACGTGAAACATCGACGTCCCCCGACCGACCTGCGGGCCGTCCCCGGTCCTCCACCACCGGCCCGGGCCGCAAGAGCGGCACGCGCATCGGACGCCGCAGGATCGCCGTCCTGGGGACCGTCTTCACCGTGGCCGCCTTGGGTCTCGGAACCGTCCTGCTGTCGTCGCTCGGCGACAACAAGCCGCCCCATGACACGGCGGGCGAGCGGCAGACCACGGCCGCGGACACCTTCTCCGAGGGAAAGCTGCAGGAACAGGTCACCGGTCTCCTGGCCGAGAACAAGACCAAGGGCGGCGGCTCCCGCACTCCCTTCGGAGCGGCGACAGCGCCCGGCACCAACCAGCCGAAGGTCCTCAGAGAGGTCGTCGTGCCCGGCTGCGTCCGCGACGGCATCGGACGCGACGATGCGGCCCTGGCCACCGAGAACGGCACCTATCAAGGGAAGAAGGCCATGCTCGTGCTGCTTCCCGACGCCGCCGACGCCACTCGGGTCACCGCCTACATCGTCGACGCGGCCTGCGTGGATCATGAGGCGTCCACCGCCGCCGGCAAGGTGCTCCTCAGGCGCAGCTACCCGGCTGCCTGAGCCAACGCTTCGTACTCGCCCTGCGGGCTCACCGCAGGGCGTTGCCTCTCCGTGTGCCCGGACACAGCGGGAATGCGCGCCCCTTAGGATCCGTTGGGTGGGGTGAGAGGTCATAGAGAACTCCCACCGCTCGACCGACGCAGTCCAGAGACGAGGAAACAAGCCGTGAGCGACGTCCGTAACGTGATCATCATCGGCTCCGGGCCTGCCGGCTACACGGCGGCGCTCTACACCGCGCGCGCGTCGCTGAAGCCACTGGTGTTCGAGGGCGCCGTCACCGCGGGCGGTGCGCTCATGAACACCACCGAGGTCGAGAACTTCCCGGGCTTCCAGGACGGCATCATGGGCCCCGAGCTCATGGACAACATGCGCGCCCAGTCGGAGCGCTTCGGAGCCGAGCTCGTCCCGGACGACATCGTGACCGTCGACCTGAGCGGTGAGATCAAGACCGTCACGGACACGGCCGGCACCGTGCACCGGGCGAAGGCCGTCATCGTCGCCACCGGCTCGCAGCACCGCAAGCTCGGACTGCCGAACGAGGACGCCCTGTCGGGCCGCGGTGTGTCCTGGTGCGCCACCTGTGACGGGTTCTTCTTCAAGGACCAGGACATCGCCGTGATCGGTGGTGGCGACACCGCGATGGAGGAGGCCACCTTCCTCTCGCGGTTCGCCAAGTCGGTGACCATCGTCCACCGCCGCGACACTCTGCGCGCCTCCAAGGCCATGCAGGAGCGCGCCTTCGCCGACCCGAAGATCTCCTTCGTGTGGGACAGCGAGGTCGCCGAGATCCAGGGCGACCCGAAGCTCTCCGGTCTGAAGCTGCGCAATCTCAAGACCGGTGAGATCTCGGACCTGCCGGTGACCGGACTCTTCATCGCCATCGGCCACGACCCGCGCACCGAGCTCTTCAAGGGCCAACTCGACCTGGACGAAGAGGGCTACCTGAAGGTGAGCGCGCCGTCGACGCGCACGAACCTGACCGGTGTCTTCGCTGCCGGCGACGTGGTCGACCACACCTACCGTCAGGCGATCACCGCGGCCGGGACCGGCTGCTCCGCGGCTCTCGACGCCGAGCGCTACCTCGCCGCCCTGGCGGACGAGGAGCAGCCCGAGCCCGAGAAGACGGCCGTCTGACCTCCCCCCTACCCGCCCCACGCACCAACCAGTTAAGGAGCCCGCCGTGGCCGGCACCCTGAAGAATGTGACCGACGACTCCTTCGAGCAGGACGTCCTCAAGAGCGACAAGCCTGTTCTGGTGGACTTCTGGGCCGCCTGGTGCGGTCCGTGCCGCCAGATCGCGCCGTCCCTCGAGGCGATCGCCTCCGAGTACGGCGACAAGATCGAGATCGTCAAGCTGAACATCGACGAGAACCCGGGTACGGCCGCCAAGTACGGCGTCATGTCCATCCCGACCCTGAACGTCTACCAGGGCGGCGAGGTCGCCAAGACCATCGTGGGCGCGAAGCCGAAGGCCGCGATCGTTCGCGACCTCGAGGAGTTCATCGCCGAGTGAATCGGCTGAACTGTCGCTCCGACAGTGCGTGTTTCACGTGAAACACGAATGGGCCAACCCGGAAGGGTTGGCCCATTCGTTTGTCTGCTCTACAGCGGTCGCAGCGCCGGCTCCTTCTGCACGGCTCCCAGGAGCCGGTCCAAGGCCATCTCGACGTCTTCCTTCCAGGAGAGCGTCGACCTCAGCTCCAGCCTCAGCCGCGGATGGGTGGGATGCTGGCGGACCGTCTTGAAGCCCACCGCCAGAAGATGATCGGCGGGCAGCACACAGGCAGGTTCTTTCCAGCGCGCGTCTCCGAAGGCCTCGATCGCCTTGAAGCCACGTCGCAGCAGATCCTTGGCGACCGTCTGAACCATCACTCTGCCCAGTCCCTGCCCCTGGTAGCCGGGCACGATGAACGCAGTCATCAGCTGCACCGCGTCAGGCGACACAGGACTCGTGGGAAACGCCGTGGAGCGGGGGACGTAGGCAGGTGGGGCGTACAGCACGTAGCCCACCGGCACATCGTCGACGTACACGACCCGCCCGCAGGATCCCCAGTCCAGCAGAACCGCTGAGATCCAGGCTTCCTTCTCCGGAGCGGACGTGCCCTCGTTTACCGCGGCCTCACCGCTGACTGGGTCGAGCTCCCAGAAGACACACGAGCGACAACGCTTGGGAAGGTCCTGGAGGTTGTCCAGCGTGAGCGGTACGAGCCGGCGGCCCATGAAGGCTGTTCCTCGCTTCCTTCGCCCGCCACCGCGTCGCGGGCGGCTGTCAGAGCGCTCCGTTCCCTGAGGAGACTGCCGATGAATCCACCGACCGCTCCCAGTCCCAAACCGGCGCTCACCAGTCCGGTGCGGCTCATGGTTCGCATGGCCCCTGCCTCCCTCTCAGAGGTGCTGCCGAGTGGTCGCGCCATACCTGACGCATCGTATCCACGATGCGATTCCATCGATACCGCCAGAAAGGAAAGAGCGAGCCACGTTCCGGCACACACCGGACACGGCCCGCTCTGTCTCCCTGCACAGCAGAGGCTCCCTGCTGGAGACTCAGGAGTCGCTCTCCTCGGAGTCACCCTCCGAGAGACTCTTCTGCAGGACCGGTCCCTCGCCAGGAGCGAGTGATCCGAGGATCCGCTCAAGATCCTCCATCGAGGCGAACTCGACGGTGATCTTGCCCTTCTTCTGCCCCAGGTCGACCTTCACCCGAGTTTCGAAACGGTCCGAGAGCCGTGTGGCGAGGTCGGACAGTGCCGGAGAGACCCGGGCGCCGGCCCGCGGACCCTTGGGCTTCTGAGCCTTCTGAGGCCGCGACCCCATCAGGGTCACGATCTCCTCGACGGCTCGCACCGAGAGCCCCTCGGCCACGATGCGGTGAGCCAGCCGGTCCTGCTCCTCCGAGTCCTCGACGGAGAGCAGTGCCCGCGCGTGACCGGCCGAGAGCACCCCGGCGGCCACCCGGCGCTGCACAGCCGGCGAGAGCTTCAGAAGTCGCAGCGTGTTGGAAACCTGCGGGCGGGATCGGCCGATGCGGTCCGCCAGCTGGTCGTGCGTGCAGTTGAAGTCCCTCAGCAGCTGGTCGTAGGCGGCAGCCTCTTCCAGCGGGTTCAGCTGGGCGCGGTGCAGGTTCTCCAGCAGTGCGTCCAGGAGGAGCTTCTCGTCCTCGGTGGCCCGCACGATCGCCGGGATCGCCTCCAGCCCGGCCTCGCGGCAGGCTCGCCAGCGGCGCTCACCCATGATGAGCTCGTAGCGGTCGACACCCACCTGCCGTACGACGACCGGCTGGAGGAGCCCTACTTCCTTGATGGAGGTGATGAGCTCGGACAGCGCGTCTTCATCGAAGACCTCACGCGGCTGACGTGGGTTCGGTGTGATGGAGTCGAGCGGGATCTCGGCGAAGTGCGCGCCGATGGGAGCCGCAGGCAGGGCAGGAGCACTCGGCTGCGTCGGCTCTTCTGTTTCACGTGAAACAGTCGGCAGCGTCGCTACCTTCGCTGCGGCCACCCCACGATCGTTCGGCAGCAGAGGCACTGCCGCCGGGGACGTGGACGCGGCGTTCCCCGCCGCAGCCTGCGCCACCGACTTCTCCGTCGGTGCGGCAGGGATCAGTGCGCCGAGACCACGGCCCAGCCCCCTCCGTCGCTCGCTCACTGGATACCCTCCACCATGCTCGGGTCGTTCTGCTGTGCGCCGATATGGGCGTGCGTGGCGTCATAGCTGATGCCGACGCCCTTCAGCGCGATCTCGCGTGCCGCCTCAAGGTAGGAGAGGGCACCACTCGATCCTGGATCGTAGGTCAAAACCGTCTGCCCATAGCTCGGGGCCTCCGAGATACGGACGGAGCGGGGGATGCTCGTTCGCAGCACCTCGTCGCCGAAGTGGGTGCGCACCTCTTCGGCGACCTGGGACGCGAGGCGCGTTCGGCCGTCGTACATGGTGAGCAGGATGGTCGACACATGCAGGGCGGGGTTGAGGTGCCCCCGCACCAGGTCGACGTTGCGCAGCAGCTGTCCGAGGCCTTCCAGCGCGTAATACTCGCACTGGATGGGGATCAGGACTTCCTGGCCCGCCACGAGCGCATTGACCGTCAGGAGACCGAGTGAGGGCGGGCAGTCGATGAGGATGTAGTCCAGCGGCTGCTCGTACGCCTGAATCGCGCGCTGCAGCCTGCTCTCCCGCGCCACGAGTGACACCAGCTCGATCTCCGCACCGGCGAGATCGATCGTGGCAGGAGCGCAGAAGAGGCCCTCGACATCGGGAACCGGCTGGACGACCTCGGAGAGAGGCCTGCTCTCGACCAACACGTCGTAGATGGAAGGTACTTCGGCGTGGTGGTCGATGCCCAGTGCGGTGGACGCGTTGCCCTGTGGGTCGAGGTCGACCACCAGGACCCGGCTACCGTGCAGCGCCAGTGATGCGGCAAGGTTGACGGTCGTCGTCGTCTTGCCCACACCACCCTTCTGGTTGGCGACCACGATAATTCGGGTCTGCTCGGGCCGTGGCAAGCCCTCGCCGGCACGGCCCAGAGCCTCCACCGCCAGTTGGGCAGCACGACCGATGGGAGTGTCGTCCATCGGAGGCGGTGTTTCACGTGAAACATCCGCCCCCATCGACTCGGTACGGGGACCGGGGACCGGATCGGTCATCGGTCCCGCGATGTTGGCGTCGGACCGCAAGGATTCACTCTCCTCGACTTCAGGCTCGCAATGAACAGAGCCTCCCATGTCTTCGGGGTCGTGAACCAGTGAGGCCTGGCGTTCTGTGGAGAAATCCACCTCTGTGGATACCTCAGGTCCCTCATCGAGTGAACCAAGAGGCTTTCGGTCGCGGGGTTCGGCCGCGGCGCGGCCACGACTGATGATGCCGTGCAGCAGTGAGCGACGTTTCACGTGAAACACGATGCACAGCAGCCGTGGCCGGACTGTCGCGACACTCCGGCATGCATCGGTTTGGCAGCTTGTGTGGAGTACGTCTCGTCCTCAGGACGGATCAGCGCCGACGACGCGTCCGACCCGTGCGAGCCGCCTTGGCACGCTTCGCAGCGAAGCGCACACCGCCAGGGCTCTCCCCGACCTCCACCCGCACGACGGTGGACAACGGGTCCACCACGCCCTCACCCACATGCAGGATGGACGTCTCCGCCGCACCCAGCTTGCTCAGCGCCACCGACGCGCTCTTCAGCTCCTCCTCGGCGGTGTCGCCTTTGAGCGCGAGCATCTCCCCGTACGGCCGCAGCAGCGGAATGCCCCAGGTGGCGAGCCGGTCGAGCGGGGCGACAGCGCGGGCCGTCACCACGTGGACGGGCTGGATCTTCCCCATGACCTCCTCGGCCCGGCCGCGTACCACGGTCACATGGTCGAGGCCGAGCAGCTCCACGACCTCGGTGAGGAAGTTGGTGCGCCGCAGCAGCGGCTCCAGGAGCGTGATCTTCAGGTCGGTGCGGACCAGCGCCAGGGGAATACCCGGGAGACCGGCGCCCGAGCCGACATCGCACACCGTCACACCCTCGGGCACGACCTCCGAGAGCACCGCACAGTTCAGCAGGTGCCGCTCCCACAGGCGCGGCACCTCACGCGGGCCGATGAGGCCGCGCTGCACACCGGCCTCAGCGAGCAGCTCGGCGTACCGCACCGCATCCGCGAAGCGATCACCGAACACCTCGCGCGCCTGCTCGGGCGCGGGGGGAAGCTCCGCTGCCTCCGTCACGGGGGACCGTCCTTCCGTACCGCGTCAGCGCACTCGGCGCCGACACCAGAACCACCAGAACTATCAGGCTGACAAAGTTCGGCCCCGCCTGCGCAACAGACGGGGCCGGGGAACCTAGGGCCGATCAGGCAGGCAGCACGACGACGAAGCGCTGCGGCTCCTCGCCCTCGGACTCGCTGCGCAGACCCGCGGCCTTGACCGCGTCGTGCACGACCTTGCGCTCGAAGGGCGACATCGGCTTCAGCTTCACGGCCTCACCGCTGCTCTTGGCCTCCGCGGCGGCCTTGGCGCCCAGCTCGGACAGCTCGGTGCGCTTCTGTGCCCGGTACCCCGCGATGTCGAGCATCAGCCGGCTGCGATCGCCGGTCTCCCGATGCACGGCCAGACGGGTGAGCTCCTGGAGCGCCTCCAGTACCTCGCCGTCCCGGCCGACCAGCTTCTGCAGATCACGGCCACCCGAGTCGCTGATGATCGAGACGGAGGCGCGGTCGGCCTCGACGTCCATGTCGATATCGCCGTCGAGGTCGGCGATGTCGAGCAGACCCTCCAGGTAGTCCGCCGCGATCTCGCCTTCCTGCTCCAGGCGAGTCAGGGTGTCTGCACCCTCGGCAGCGGCAGAGGTGGTGCCTTCCGTCACGGGATGGACTCCTTCTTACTTCTTGGACGGGGACTTGGGCCGCTGCGGGCCCTTGCGCTGTCCGGACTGGGCCTTACTGCGGGTACCGCCGGCGGGCTTCGCGCCGCTCTTCTTGGCAGCGGCGGAGGGCTTGGCGTCCTCGGGCTCGTCGGACTTGGTCAGCGACGTCTTCGGCTCGTCGGTCTCACCGGCCGCCTTGGCGCCGCCGTGCTGCCGCTGCGACTTGCTCTGCCGCTTGGGCTGCTGACGCTTCGGGGTACCGCCGGTGGTGGTCGGCGTACCGTCCTCGGCCTGGGCCGTGGCCGTGTCGCTCTTGATCACGGTGCCGTCGGCCTGGGCGGCGAGGCCGGCCTTGCTCAGGCCGTTGATGAACTTGCGCTCGAACTCGTTACGGTCGCGGCCCTTGGCGACGATCGCCTTGACGATGGCCCGGTCGCGGCGCTTGCTGACCTTGTTGTGCTGGGCAACGTGCTTGGTCAGGCGGTCGAGGTACGAGGCCTGGGCCTTGGAACCCGGGGTCGGGTTGTTGTGGATCACGTACATCTGCTGGCCCATGGTCCACACGTTGGTGGTCAGCCAGTAGACGAGGACACCGACCGGGAAGTTGATGCCGAAGACGGCGAACATGACCGGGAAGACGTACATCAGCATCTTCTGCTGCTGCATGAACGGGGTCTTCACCGTGGTGTCGACGTTCTTCGTCATCAGCTGGCGCTGGGTGAAGAACTGCGACGCCGACATCAGGACGATCATGATGGCGGTGACCACACGGACGTCGGTGAGGGAGGCACCGAGTGCTTCCACCTTCGACGCGCTGTCGGTGAACTTTGCGGCCAGCGGAGCGCCGACGATGTGCGCCTTCTGCGCGCTCTGCAGCAGGCTCTGGTTGATGACACCGATGGTGTCGCCCGTCGCGATGCTGTTGAGCACGTGGTAGAGGGCGAAGAAGAACGGGGACTGCGCCAGGATGGGAAGGCACGAGGAGAGCGGGTTGGTGCCCGTCTCCTTGTACAGCTTCATCATCTCTTCGGACTGACGCTGCTTGTCGTTCTTGTAGCGCTCTTGGATCTTCTTCATCTCGGGCTGCAGCGTCTGCATGGCCCGAGTCGACTTGATCTGCTTCACGAAGAGCGGAATGAGGCAGATACGGATCAGGATCACCAGGGACACGATCGACAGGCCCCAGGCCCAGCCGGTGTCGGGGCCGAAGATGGCGCCGTACACCGAGTGGAACTGGACGATGACCCAGGAGACGGGTGTGGTGATAAAGCTGAAGAGGCTGGCAATCGTGTCCACTAATCATGCTCCTTGGGCATGGGACGGTGTCTCTGCGGCCGGGCCCGAAGGACTGGACGGACTTGTGGGAGAAGTCTGTCCCCCGGTGACCGGTCCGGCGGCGGAGGGCCCGCCCTTGCGTGCACGCCACGCGTTACGCAGCATTTCGTGCCACCGCGGGCGCTTGCGCGGCGGGACATGGTCCACACCGCCCAGCGACCACGGATTGCATCGCAGGATGCGCCAGGCCGTGAGTGCCGTTCCCTTGATGGCACCATGCCGGTCGATGGCCGTGAAGCCGTAGTGGGAGCACGACGGGTAGTACTTGCAGACCGGCCCGAGCAGCGGACTGATCGTCCACTGGTAGAGCTTGATCAGAGCCAGCAGCGGGTACTTCATCGCGCGCCCCCTCCCAGCAACCGCTGGAGAGCGGCATCCAGGTCTCGGGCCAGCTGTGCATGGTCGGCGTCGCCCGCTCCGGGCAGCGCTCGTACGACTACCAGGCTACCGGGGGGCAGCTGGGCGACTCGCTCGCGCATCAGGTGGCGAAGCCTGCGCTTCACTTTGTTCCGCACGACCGCGCCACCCACTGCTTTGCTCACGACGAAACCCGCACGCGTCGGGGGAGCGCTCTCCCCAGGCGCGTGCGGGTCCGTGGAACCGCTACGTAGGTGGACGACGAGGAGTGGGCGTCCGGCCCGGCGTCCTCGTCGTACCGCGGTCGCGAAGTCCTCGCGCCGCCTCAGCCGATGCTCGGTAGGCAGCACGACGTCATGACCTGATCAGGATCAGGCGGACAGGCTGGCGCGACCCTTGCTGCGACGGTTCGCGAGAATCGCGCGACCGGCACGGGTACGCATCCGCAGGCGGAAGCCGTGGGTCTTCGCGCGACGACGGTTGTTCGGCTGGAAGGTGCGCTTGCTCACTCGGGGGCTCCAGAAGAAATCGGTAGTTGCGGGGTGCCGTCCTGGCTGTCACCGTGCGCCCACGAGTAGCTCGCAGTTACGCCCGAGTGCACCGCTGACCGATCACCCAAATGATCTGTGCCCATCGGAGGCAGGCGGCAGCAGCCATCGACAACTCGACCTGGTTACGGTACGCGCGGCTACGCCATCCGGTCAAACCAGGAGTCGCCGGGAGACACTTGTCCACAGGCTGGGGACAACAACTTGAACCGTACCGGCCGCCCTGACTACCGTGACGGAACTCCGATTCGTTCCCTTATCCCTGCCCCACCCGATTTACATCCCGAGCCGTCCCAGAACCACACGTTCGTGGGACCTGTGAGAGAGCGTGCCCTGTGGCTGACGTACCTGCCGATCTTGCCGCAGTGTGGCCACGCGTATTGGAGCAGCTCCTCGGGGAGGGCCGCGGCCAAGGGGTCGAAGGGAAGGACGAGCACTGGATCCGGCGCTGCCAACCACTCGCGCTGGTCGCGGACACCGCGCTGCTCGCCGTACCGAACGAATTCGCGAAGGGCGTACTCGAGGGCCGGCTGGCGCCGGTCGTCAGCGAGACGCTGAGCCGCGAGTGCGGCCGCCCGATCCGGATCGCGATCACGGTCGACGACTCCGCGGGCGAGCCCCCAGCCGCGCCGGCGCCCCCGGCCCGCCCCCAACCGCGCTACGAGGAGCCCGAGCTCCCCGCATCGCGCCAGGACCGCGAGGGATACGACCGGCCGGACCGCGACGGACGCCAGGACCGCGACGGATACGAACGACCCGAGCGTGACGGGTACGACCGGCCGGACCGCGACGGATACGACCGTCCTGAGCGTGACAAGTACGACCGTCCGGACCGCGACTCCTATGACCGCCAGGGCCGAGACGGGTACGAGGGATACGGCCGCCACCGCGCCGACCAGCCGCCCGGGCCGGCCGGCGACCAGCTTCCGCCTACGCGCGCAGATCAGCTTCCCACCGCCCGCCCCGCATACCCGTCCGAGTACCAGCGCCCCGAGCCCGGCGCCTGGCCGCGTCCCGCGCAGCAGGACGAGTACGGCTGGCAGCAGCAGCGCCTCGGCTTTCCCGAGCGTGACCCGTACGCGTCACCCGGGCAGGACTCGTACGGCTCGCAGGACTCCTACGGCCCGCCCTCCCAGGACGCCTACGGCTCCCCGTCGCAGGACTACCGTCCGCAGCCCATGGAGCGCCCCTCCTACGAGCAGCAGCGCCCCGACTACGACGCGTCGCGCGGCGACTACGACCAGCGCGACCCGGTGCGCCGGGAGCTGCCCGAGCCGCCGGTCGGCTCGGGGCACGTCCACCGAGGCGGCCCGGTCGGCCCGAACCTGCCGACGACCGGTGCGCCCGGCCCGCTGGCCGCACAGCCCGCGCCGGCGACCGGCCCGGGCGAACCCACCGCGCGTCTGAACCCGAAGTACCTCTTCGACACGTTCGTCATCGGTGCCTCCAACCGCTTCGCGCACGCGGCGGCGGTCGCTGTGGCCGAGGCACCGGCGAAGGCCTACAACCCCTTGTTCATCTACGGGGAGTCCGGGCTCGGCAAGACGCACCTGCTGCACGCGATCGGGCACTACGCGCGCAGCCTCTACCCGGGCACGCGGGTGCGGTACGTGAGCTCGGAGGAGTTCACCAACGAGTTCATCAACTCCATCCGCGACGGCAAGGGCGACAGCTTCCGCAAGCGGTACCGCGAGATGGACATCCTGCTCGTCGACGACATCCAGTTCCTGGCGGACAAGGAGTCGACGCAGGAGGAGTTCTTCCACACCTTCAACACGCTCCACAACGCCAACAAGCAGATCGTGCTGTCCTCCGACCGGCCGCCCAAGCAGCTGGTGACGCTGGAGGACCGGCTGCGGAACCGTTTCGAGTGGGGCCTGATCACCGACGTCCAGCCGCCCGAGCTGGAGACCCGGATCGCGATCCTCCGCAAGAAGGCGGTGCAGGAGCAGCTCAACGCTCCGCCCGAGGTGCTGGAGTTCATCGCGTCCCGGATCTCACGGAACATTCGTGAGCTGGAGGGCGCGCTGATCCGGGTCACGGCGTTCGCCTCGCTCAACCGGCAGCCGGTGGACCTGGGGCTGACGGAGATCGTCCTCAAGGACCTCATCCCCGGTGGCGACGACTCGGCGCCCGAGATCACGTCGACGGCCATCATGGGCGCGACGGCGGACTACTTCGGGCTGACCGTCGAGGACCTGTGCGGCACCTCGCGCGGCCGCGCCCTCGTCACGGCCCGGCAGATCGCCATGTACCTGTGCCGTGAGCTGACGGACCTGTCGCTGCCGAAGATCGGCGCGCTGTTCGGCGGCCGCGACCACACCACGGTCATGCACGCGGACCGCAAGATCCGCAATCTGATGGCCGAGCGCCGCTCCATCTACAACCAGGTCACGGAACTGACCAACCGCATCAAGAACGGCTGACGGCTACGGCTGCCACTGCCACTGCCACTGCCACTGCCACTGCCGCGACGACAGCTCGTCGCTGAAGGCCACTGAGGGCGCCCCCGGGAGGATCCAGGGGCGCCCTTCTTCTTGTGCTGCGCCGTGCCGGCGGCCCGCTACGACCTGCTGCACCGTGCCGCGGCCCGATCTCCGGGCCGCCGAGCCCCGTCACCGGCTCCCGCCTCGCACACCCCGCCGCAACCCACTGTTCGATTAATCGCCGGGTTACGGCCTCCCTCCACAGATTCGGGGACTTTCTGCCGTCCACATCCTGGGGACCGGAGAGTTGTCCAGATCGTGTCCACAGCGGCCCCTGTTGAAAGACCATCAGACCAGCTCAGGTGGTTGTGGATTCGTGGACGAAGGATCTCCACAGACTGTGGACGACGAGATGATCCACAGGCTGTGCATCGAGTTGTCCACCGGCTGCCCACAGGCTGGGGGAGGTTGTCCCCAGCGATCGGCCGCTTCTCCACATGCCTGTCCACTGTTCGGCAACGCGACGCGCCTTCTCACCGGGTCGAGTGAAAGGCGTCACACGAAGGTGCCGGGTTGGGCTGTGGGAAAGGTGGGTAAAGCTGGGGACGGCGCTGGGGAGAACTCGCCTCACCCTGTGCACGGCGTGTGCAGAACTTTCTGTTCTCCACAGATACGCCCGGTTGTCCACCGCCTCCACCCACAGGACCCGTGGACAAAATTCCCGCCCTGAGCTGGGCAAACGAGGTTATCCACGGTATCCACAGCCCCTACTACTACTCCCGACTAGAGAGAGCTGGGAATCCGTTTCGAAGGGGGCCCTGTGCACAACTCGCTCTTCGGTGCCCGGCTGCCCCTCGTCACGACTTGACCCCGACAGGCACCTACTGTCAGTGCGGTGCGTCAGACTGGTCCCCGGTGTCCTCCCCGTCACAGGGACCGTCGACACCGAGACAGACGACGAGGGCCAGGCAGAGCGAGAAGCGCCGGCAACAGCAGGAGGCGGCAACAGTGAAGATCCGGGTGGAACGCGACGTACTCGCGGAGGCAGTGGCCTGGGCGGCACGCAGCCTCCCGGCCCGTCCGCCGGCGCCTGTCCTCGCCGGCCTGCTGCTGAAGGCCGACGAAGGCCAGCTGAGCCTGTCCAGCTTCGACTACGAGGTCTCCGCACGGGTGTCCGTGGAGGCCGAGGTCGACGAGGAGGGCACGGTCCTGGTCTCCGGCCGCCTGCTCGCGGACATCTGCCGCGCGCTGCCGAACCGGCCGGTGGAGATTTCCACAGACGGTGTACGGGCGACCGTGGTCTGCGGCTCGTCCCGGTTCACACTCCACACCCTGCCTGTGGAGGAGTACCCGGCCCTGCCCCAGATGCCGAACGCGACGGGCACGGTCCCCGGCGAGGTCTTCGCCTCCGCCGCCTCCCAGGTCGCCATCGCGGCCGGCCGTGACGACACGCTGCCCGTGCTCACCGGTGTCCGCATCGAGATCGAGGGCGACACCGTCACGCTGGCGTCCACCGACCGCTACCGTTTCGCGGTCCGCGAGTTCCTGTGGAAGCCGGAGAACCCCGACGCCTCCGCCGTCGCCCTCGTGCCCGCCAAGACGCTCCTGGACACCGCCAAGGCCCTGACCAGCGGCGACCAGGTGATTCTCGCGCTGTCCGGCTCGGGCTCCGGCGAGGGCCTGATCGGCTTCGAGGGCGCCGGCCGCCGTACGACGACCCGGCTCCTGGAGGGCGACCTCCCGAAGTACCGCACGCTGTTCCCGACGGAGTTCAACAGCGTCGCCGTCATCGAGACCGCCCCCTTCGTGGAGGCCGTCAAGCGTGTGGCCCTGGTCGCCGAGCGCAACACCCCGGTGCGGCTGAGCTTCGAGCAGGGCGTGCTCATCCTGGAGGCCGGTTCCAGCGACGACGCACAGGCTGTGGAAAGGGTCGACGCACAGCTCGAGGGCGACGACATCTCGATCGCCTTCAACCCGACGTTCCTGCTGGACGGCCTGAGCGCCATCGACTCCCCGGTGGCCCAGTTGTCGTTCACGACGTCCACCAAGCCCGCGCTGCTCAGCGGCAAGCCGGCGCTGGACGCCGAGGCGGACGAGGCCTACAAGTACCTGATCATGCCGGTGCGCCTCAGCGGCTGACCCCGCCCGAGGGCCGGTGAGCCGCAGAGGATCGCCGGCGGTCGTCCACAGGCTGAGGACAAACCTGCAGGTGAGGGCGTACGACTGAGCGCGTATGCCCACAGATGTGCGCGAGCGTCCGGGTTTAGGCTCGGACGCGGGTACGAAAGTGCCTCGCGGTACGCACGTGCCGCCACGCCACGTCGCAGAACCTAAGGAACACAACTGATGGAGCTCGGTCTCGTCGGCCTCGGCAAGATGGGCGGCAACATGCGCGAGCGGATCCGCCGCGCAGGCCACACCGTCCTCGGATACGACCGCAACCCGGACCTCGCCGATGTCCACAGCCTGGAAGAACTTGTGGGCAAGCTCAGCGGCCCGCGCGTGATCTGGGTGATGGTCCCGGCCGGTGAGGCCACGCAGACCACGATCGACCAGCTCGCCGAGCTGCTGGAGCCCGGCGACGTCGTCGTGGACGGCGGCAACTCCCGCTGGACCGATGACGAGAAGCACGCCGAGGAGCTGGCTGCCAAGGGCATCGGCTTCGTCGACTGCGGCGTCTCCGGCGGCGTCTGGGGCCTGGAGAACGGCTATGCGCTGATGTACGGCGGCGACAAGGAGAACGTCGCCAAGGTGCAGCCGGTCTTCGACGCCCTCAAGCCGGAGGGCGACTCCGGCTCGGTGCACGCCGGCAAGGTCGGCGCGGGCCACTTCGCGAAGATGGTCCACAACGGCATCGAGTACGCGATGATGCAGGCCTACGCCGAGGGCTGGGAGCTCCTGGAGAAGGTCGACTCCGTGACCGACGTCCGGGAGGTGTTCCGTTCCTGGCAGGAGGGCACGGTCATCCGCTCGTGGCTGCTCGACCTCGCGGTCAACGCGCTCGACGGGGACGAGCACCTGGACGAGCTGCGGGGTTATGCACAGGACTCCGGCGAGGGACGCTGGACTGTGGAAGCGGCCATCGACAACGCGGTGCCGCTGCCGGCGATCACCGCGTCGCTGTTCGCGCGGTTCTCCTCCCGCCAGGAGGACTCGCCCCAGATGAAGATGATCGCGGCGCTGCGGAACCAGTTCGGCGGCCACGCGGTCGAGAAGAAGTAGTCCAGACGAGCAGCGGTCCCGTCGGGAAGTATTGGTCCACAGGACTGCACGGCAGTCCACGAACGTCCGGGGAGGTCGGCGAAACGACCATGCACGTCACGCATCTGTCGCTGGCCGACTTCCGCTCGTACCCCCGGGTCGAGGTCCCGCTCGACCCCGGGGTGACGGCCTTCGTCGGGCCGAACGGGCAGGGCAAGACCAACCTCGTCGAGGCCGTCGGCTATCTCGCCACCCTCGGCAGCCACCGGGTCTCCTCCGACGCCCCCCTGGTCCGCATGGGTGCCGAGCGCGCGATCATCCGGGCCCAGATCCGGCAGGGCGAACGACAGCAACTGGTCGAACTGGAGCTGAACCCGGGGCGTGCCAACCGGGCCCGGATCAACCGGTCCTCGCAGGTCAGACCGCGTGACGTGCTGGGGATCGTCCGGACCGTGCTGTTCGCGCCCGAGGATCTCGCGCTGGTCAAGGGCGACCCCGGGGAGCGGCGCCGCTTCCTCGACGAGCTCATCACCGCCCGCTCCCCGCGCATGGCAGGGGTCCGTTCCGACTACGACCGGGTCCTCAAGCAGCGCAACACCCTGCTGAAGTCGGCGGCGCTGGCCCGCCGGCACGGCGGTCGCACCATGGACATGTCCACCCTCGACGTATGGGACCAGCATCTCGCGCGCGCGGGCGCCGAGTTGCTCGCCCAGCGCCTGGACCTGATCGCCACGATCCAGCCGCTGGCCGACAAGGCGTACGAGCAACTGGCCCCCGGCGGCGGCCCGATCGCGCTGGAGTACAAGCCGTCCGCGCCGGGCGAGGCGCACACCCGCGAGGACCTCTTCGAGCAGCTGATGGCCGCGCTCGCCGAGGCCCGCAAGCAGGAGATCGAGCGCGGCGTCACCCTGATCGGCCCGCATCGGGACGACCTCCAGCTCAAGCTCGGCCAGCTCCCGGCCAAGGGCTACGCCTCCCACGGCGAGTCCTGGTCCTACGCGCTGGCGTTGCGCCTGGCCTCCTACGACCTGCTCAGGGCGGAGGGCAACGAACCGGTGCTGGTGCTCGACGACGTCTTCGCGGAGCTGGACACCCGTCGCCGGGAGCGCCTCGCCGAGTTGGTCGCGCCCGGCGAGCAGGTCCTGGTGACGGCCGCGGTCGACGACGACGTACCGCATGTGCTGTCCGGGACGCGGTTCGCCGTGTCCGAGGGGACGGTGGAGCGCGTATGACGGAGAACACATCCGGCGGCGTCCCCGAGCCCTCCAAGAGCCCCGAGCCCTCCGGCGTCGACCTCGCGCGCGTGGCGCTGCGCGCCGCGAAGGAAGCCGCCCGCGCGCGGGGGGACGCGGCGCAGCAGAAGAAGCAGGCGCGCCGCAGTGGTCTGCGCTCCGGCGCGCGCGCCGACGGCCGTGACCCCATGGCGCTCGGCTCCGCCATCAACCGGCTGATCACCGAACGCGGCTGGGAGGCGCCGGCCGCGGTGGGCGGTGTGATGGGCCGCTGGCCGCAGATCGTGGGCGAGGACGTCGCCAAGCACTGTGTGCCGGAGAAGTACGACGAGGACGAGCGCGTCCTGACCGTGCGCTGCGACTCGACGGCCTGGGCGACCAACCTCCGGCTGCTCGCCCCCACGCTGGTCGCGCGCCTCAACGAGGACCTGGGCCACGGCAGGGTGACGCTGATCAAGGTCCAGGGCCCCGCAGGCCCCGCCCGTCGCTACGGCCCGCTGAGGGCCCCCGGCAGCACCGGCCCGGGCGATACCTACGGCTGACCGGCACCGGTTTCCCACCCGTAGACAGCACGTGACTGACATCACATCAAGGGCTTCCGTCTGCTCTTTCGGAGCGTCGGCGGCCCGCTCGTGGTGTGCCCGCACACGGTTGCGAATCGCGACCTGACTCCGAAGTAGCCAAGGGTTGACGGCCGGAAGCGCTGAGTGCCTCTGTGAGCCTCTTGGGGCCCCCATCCGTATATCGGGAGTCGGACAAGACCCGTCGAGGGCGGCACATGCGGACTCAGGTACCGGCAAACCCCCATCAGTGTCAGTGCTACCGGTAGACTGGAAGCAATCCCGCCCCACTCGCTGGGGACCGTCCGGGAAAAGCTGAGCAACGCTGATCAAGGCTTACCAACGCAACATGCCGCAGCCGCTCCGGCAACCCGCCGACGAGCCTGGCTCGTGCTGTGCCAGAAAGGGCGCTTCGTGGCCGATTCCGGCAACCCCAACGAGAACATTCCGTCCACCGACGCCGGCGCCACCGGCGCGGTCAGCTCGCCGAACGGCGAGGTGACCGCCTCGTACGACGCCAGCGCCATCACCGTCCTCGAGGGTCTGGACGCGGTCCGCAAGCGACCCGGTATGTACATCGGCTCGACCGGTGAGCGCGGACTCCACCACCTGGTGCAGGAGGTCGTCGACAACTCGGTCGACGAGGCGCTGGCCGGGCACGCGGACACCATCGACGTCACGATCCTCGCCGACGGCGGCGTGCGGGTCATCGACAACGGACGTGGCATCCCGGTCGGCATCGTCCCCTCCGAGGGCAAACCTGCCGTCGAGGTCGTGCTGACGGTCCTGCACGCGGGCGGCAAGTTCGGCGGGGGCGGCTACGCGGTCTCCGGCGGTCTGCACGGCGTGGGTGTCTCCGTCGTCAACGCCCTGTCCACCAGGGTCGCGGTGGAGGTCAAGACCGACGGCCACCGCTGGACGCAGGACTACAAGTTGGGCGTCCCGACGGCCCCGCTCGCCAAGCACGAGGCCACGGACGAGCACGGCACCTCGGTCACCTTCTGGGCCGACCCGGACATCTTCGAGACCACCGACTACTCCTTCGAGACGCTGTCGCGGCGCTTCCAGGAGATGGCGTTCCTCAACAAGGGCCTGCGCATCAACCTCACCGACGAGCGCGAGTCGGCGAAGGCCACCGCCGGCGCGGACGAGGCGGGCGAGGACGAGAAGCACGAGGTCAAGAGCGTCTCGTACCACTACGAGGGCGGCATCGTCGACTTCGTGACGTACCTCAACTCCCGCAAGGGAGACCTGGTGCACCCCACCGTCATCGACCTTGAGGCCGAGGACAAGGACAAGAGCCTGTCCCTCGAGGTCGCGATGCAGTGGAACGGCGGCTACACCGAGGGCGTGTACTCCTTCGCCAACATCATCCACACCCACGAGGGCGGTACGCACGAAGAGGGCTTCCGCTCCGCGCTGACCTCGCTGATCAACAAGTACGCGCGCGACAAGAGGCTGCTGCGGGAGAAGGACGACAACCTCACGGGTGACGACATCCGCGAGGGTCTGACGGCGATCATCTCGGTCAAGCTGAGCGAGCCCCAGTTCGAGGGCCAGACGAAGACCAAGCTGGGCAACACCGAGGTCAAGACCTTCGTGCAGAAGGTCGTCTACGAGCACCTCGCGGACTGGCTGGACCGCAACCCGAACGAGGCCGCGGACATCATCCGCAAGGGCATCCAGGCGGCCACCGCGCGCGTGGCGGCCCGCAAGGCCCGTGACCTCACCCGCCGCAAGGGCCTGCTGGAGACCGCGTCCCTGCCCGGCAAGCTCTCCGACTGCCAGTCGAACGATCCCACCAAGTGCGAGATCTTCATCGTCGAGGGTGACTCCGCCGGCGGCTCGGCCAAGTCCGGCCGCAACCCGCAGTACCAGGCGATCCTCCCGATCCGCGGCAAGATCCTGAACGTCGAGAAGGCGCGGATCGACAAGATCCTTCAGAACCAGGAGATCCAGGCGCTGATCTCGGCCTTCGGCACCGGAGTCCACGAGGACTTCGACATCGAGAAGCTGCGCTATCACAAGATCATCCTGATGGCCGACGCCGACGTCGACGGCCAGCACATCAACACCCTGCTGCTGACCTTCCTGTTCCGCTTCATGCGGCCCCTGGTCGAGGCCGGGCACGTGTACCTCTCCCGCCCGCCGCTCTACAAGATCAAGTGGGGCAAGGACGACTTCGAGTACGCGTACTCCGACCGTGAGCGCGACGCCCTGATCGAGATGGGCCGCAACGCGGGCAAGCGCATCAAGGACGACTCCGTGCAGCGCTTCAAGGGTCTCGGTGAGATGAACGCCGAGGAACTGCGCATCACCACCATGGACCAGGAGCACCGCGTCCTCGGCCAGGTCACCCTCGACGACGCCGCCCAGGCCGACGACCTGTTCTCGGTCCTCATGGGCGAGGACGTCGAGGCCCGTCGCGCGTTCATCCAGCGCAACGCCAAGGACGTCCGCTTCCTCGACATCTGAGTCGGTCTCAGCTGACCGCATCAGGAAGGATCTTCACCAGCAATGACCGACGAGAACACTCCCGTGACGACGCCCGAGGGTGACGCCCTGGCCATGCGCGTCGAGCCCGTCGGGCTCGAGACGGAGATGCAGCGCTCGTATCTCGACTACGCGATGTCCGTCATCGTCTCGCGTGCGCTGCCGGACGTCCGTGACGGCCTCAAGCCCGTCCACCGCCGTGTCCTGTACGCCATGTACGACGGCGGCTACCGCCCCGAGCGCGGCTTCTACAAGTGCGCCCGCGTCGTCGGCGACGTCATGGGCAATTACCACCCGCACGGCGACTCCTCGATCTACGACGCGCTGGTCCGCCTCGCGCAGTCGTGGTCGATGCGCATGCCGCTCGTCGACTCCAACGGCAACTTCGGTTCCCCGGGCAACGACCCGGCCGCGGCCATGCGGTACACCGAGTGCAAGATGGCGCCGCTGTCGATGGAGATGGTCCGCGACATCGACGAGGAGACCGTCGACTTCACGGACAACTACGACGGCCGCTCCCAGGAGCCGACCGTCCTGCCGGCCCGCTTCCCGAACCTGCTGATCAACGGCTCGGCCGGTATCGCGGTCGGCATGGCCACCAACATCCCGCCGCACAACCTGCGCGAGGTCGCGTCCGGCGCCCAGTGGTACCTGGAGAACCCCGAGGCCTCGCACGAGGAGCTGCTGGACGCGCTCATCGAGCGCATCAAGGGTCCGGACTTCCCGACCGGCGCGCTCGTCGTCGGCCGCCGGGGCATCGAGGAGGCGTACCGCACCGGGCGCGGCTCCATCACCATGCGCGCGGTCGTCGAGGTCGAGGAGATCCAGAACCGCCAGTGCCTGGTGGTCACGGAGCTGCCGTACCAGGTCAACCCGGACAACCTGGCGCAGAAGATCGCCGACCTCGTGAAGGACGGCAAGATCGGCGGTATCGCCGACGTCCGTGACGAGACCTCCTCGCGCACGGGCCAGCGCCTGGTCATCGTGCTGAAGCGGGACGCGGTCGCCAAGGTCGTGCTGAACAACCTCTACAAGCACACCGACCTGCAGACGAACTTCGGCGCCAACATGCTGGCGCTGGTGGACGGCGTGCCGCGCACGCTGTCGCTCGACGCGTTCATCCGCCACTGGGTGACGCACCAGATCGAGGTCATCGTCCGCCGTACGCGCTTCCGGCTGCGCAAGGCCGAGGAGCGGGCGCACATCCTGCGCGGTCTGCTGAAGGCCCTGGACGCCATCGACGAGGTCATCGCGCTGATCCGGCGCAGCGACACCGTCGAGATCGCCCGCGGCGGCCTGATGAGCCTGCTGGAGATCGACGAGATCCAGGCCAACGCCATCCTCGAGATGCAGCTGCGCCGGCTCGCCGCCCTGGAGCGCCAGAAGATCGTCCAGGAGCACGACGAACTCCAGGCGAAGATCAACGAGTACAACGAGATCCTCGCCTCCCCGGTCCGCCAGCGTGGCATCGTCAGCGCCGAACTGGCCGCGATCGTCGAGAAGTTCGGCGACGACCGCAAGACGACGCTGATCCCCTACGAGGGCGACATGTCCATCGAGGACCTGATCGCCGAGGAGGACATCGTCGTCACGGTCACCCGGGGCGGCTACATCAAGCGCACCAAGACCGACGACTACCGTGCCCAGAAGCGCGGCGGCAAGGGCGTGCGCGGCACGAAGCTCAAGGAAGACGACATCGTCGACCACTTCTTCGTGTCCACCACGCACCACTGGCTGCTGTTCTTCACCAACAAGGGCCGCGTCTACCGCGTGAAGGGCTACGAGTTGCCCGACGCCGGCCGGGACGCACGCGGCCAGCACGTGGCGAACCTGCTCGCCTTCCAGCCGGACGAGGCGATCGCCGAGATCCTGGCGATCCGCGACTACGAGGCGGTTCCCTATCTCGTGCTCGCCACCAAGGCCGGACTTGTGAAGAAGACGCCTCTGAAGGATTACGATTCGCCCCGTTCCGGCGGTGTGATCGCCATCAACCTGCGTGAGGGTCAGGACGGTTCGGACGACGAACTGATCGGCGCCGAACTGGTCTCAGCGGATGATGATCTGCTTCTGATCAGCAAGAAGGCGCAATCGATCAGGTTCACCGCATCGGACGACACCCTGCGACCGATGGGCCGTGCGACCTCGGGTGTCAAGGGCATGAGCTTCCGCGAGGGCGACGAGCTGCTCTCGATGAATGTTGTTCGACCCGGTACGTTCGTGTTCACTGCCACTGACGGCGGGTACGCGAAGCGGACCAACGTCGACGAGTACCGCGTCCAGGGTCGCGGCGGCCTCGGTATCAAGGCCGCCAAGATCGTCGAGGACCGTGGCTCCCTCGTCGGCGCGCTGGTGGTCGAGGAGACCGACGAGATCCTCGCCATCACGCTGTCGGGCGGTGTGATTCGTACGCGAGTCAACGAGATCAGGGAAACCGGCCGTGACACCATGGGCGTCCAACTGATCAATCTGGGCAAGCGCGATGCCGTCGTGGGCATCGCTCGCAACGCCGAGGCGGGGCGCGAGGCGGAGGAGGTCGACGGCGATGTGGTCGTCGACGAGACCGCTGAAGGCGCCGCGTCCACCGGCACGGACGAGGGTGAGGCGCCCTCGGCCGAGTAGGCACGAGGAGTGAGTCAGCGTGAGCGGAGCCACGGGCGCCGGACCGGCCGGAACCTCGAGGGGTACGGAAGCGGACGACGGCGGTCGTGGCTCCGCCGCGCGTGCGGCGGACCCGCACACGACCAACCTGAAGGCGATCAAGTCCCCGACCAAGGACACGCCCTCGCCTGACGTGCATGAATCACAGGGGGGAACTGTGACGGACACCCGAGGTCCGCAGACCCAGAAGAGCAAGGCCGGCGCGGGCCCGTCCGCCGCCGCGCAGCCGCAGCCGGCCGCTCAGGAGCCGGGCACGGCCTCGCCCCTGCCCGGGGAACGGCAGGCGCAGCAGCAGGCCGGGCCGTACCACCCGCCGCAGGCCTATCCGGCGCAGCAGGCGGCGGCCGGGGCCGGTGCGGGCGTCGGTGCCGGTGCCGTTCGGCGTCCGCGCACGGGGGCGCGCACCACGCCGCGCGTCCGCAAGGCGCGGCTGCGGGTGGCGAAGGCCGACCCGTGGTCGGTGATGAAGGTCAGCTTCCTGCTCTCCATCGCCCTGGGCATCTGCACGATCGTCGCGTCCGCCGTGCTGTGGATGGTCATGGACGCGATGGGCGTCTTTGCGTCGGTCGGCGGCACGATCGCCGAGGCCACCGGCTCGAACGAGTCCAACGGCTTCGACCTGCAGGCCTTCCTGTCGCTGCCCAACGTCCTGGTGTTCGCGTCGATCATCGCGGTCATCGACGTCGTCCTGGCGACCGCCCTCGCGACCCTCGGCGCGTTCATCTACAACCTGTCCGCGGGCTTCGTGGGCGGCGTCGAGCTGACCCTCGCCGAGGACGAGTGACGTCACCTCTGTCGTTGCCCTGACGGTGCCCCGACAACCGATTTTGGGACTGCCCATGTCGTGCGCTAATCTTCAGGAGTCAGCGCGCGGGACACACCGCAGAGCGCGGCGGGGCTATAGCTCAGTTGGTTAGAGCGCATCCCTGATAAGGATGAGGCCACAGGTTCAAATCCTGTTAGCCCCACCAGAGAAAAGAGCACCACCTCACATGAGGTGGTGCTCTTTGACGTATACGACTGACATCAAGAGCACCGCACGCTCGGGGCAGCGCGGCGGTGGCGGGCGGCTCCCTGTCGGGGCGGCCCACCGGGCATCTCCTGGTCCAGGGCCCGATCCGTGGATCAGGACATGCGTGAGCCCGGCGGCTCTGTCGAGCTGCCGGGCTCTGTACGCAGATCGCTTGGGTGTTGTCGCGGGGTTCAGCGCTGGAGGGGCGTGAGTTGGTCCGCCTCGGCGTCGGGGTCCTCGTCGGTGCAGTCGGTGCCGGGGGAGGACGCCGTGTCCGCGGGCGAGCGGTGCCGGCAGCGGGGGCTCTTGCCGTGGGCCTCGGCGCGGATGCGCTGCTTCATCGTGGGGGGCAGGGCCCTGGGGGAGGACCAGGGGAACGTCGCCGGTGCCGCCGTCCGCTGCTGCGGGATGCTCGCGCCGTTGCTGTTGCTGTTGCTCTTCTGCTCGGTCTGCGGTACGGCCGCTGCGGCGGTCGTGGTGACGAGTCCGAGCGCCGTGCACAGCGCGATGAATGCGGTGACGATGGCGGTCCACACCTTCATGACCTTGTTCCGGGCCACGGCCCCTCACTTTCGGGTTGGGCGATTTGCGTACTTTCCTCATGATGTGTATGGGGGCCGAGAAGTGGTGGACCTACGCCCGTGGCGCGTCGATGTTCAGATCAACACCACTCGGATGGCCCCAAGAGCGGCGAAAAGCAAAGGAGAGGGGAGAAAGGAGGGCGAAGTAACCGTCCGTCGGGGTGTGATCACCCTCCGATCGGAGTGGTGGACTCCGCTTCTACCCCGGTTCCCGGGGCCGGAGTTGAGGGCCGACTCAGGTCACCGATCGGTATCGGTCGGTGTGTATAGTCGGGCGCCAGAGGTCCCCTACGTCAACGAAAGACGAGGTCGCGCGGTGAAGAAGCTTCTCCTGGTCGCACTGGCCGCCATCGGCGGGCTCCTCGTGTACCGCCAGATCCAGGCGGATCGCGCCGAGCAGGATCTGTGGACGGAGGCGACTGACTCCGTGCCCACGGGTTCGTGAGTCACGACAACCCAGACCGAGCACACCCCGGCCGCCTCGCGGTCGGGGTTTTGTGTGCCGAGGGCCGGTCGTGAACCCGGCCGGCGCGGCAGGATGGGCCACGGTGGCACGGCTTCGTGATCCGGCGACGGTGGGGGGTGGCGCGTGAGGGGTCGGTGTCGTACGGAACGGCGTCGTACGGCGTGGGGGCGACGTGTGGGGGCGTGGCGCTCCCGTCCGGCAGTGGCGGTGCGTGTCGCCGCCGCGGCGGTGGTGCTGGGGGCGACAGCGGCCGTGGGACCGGGACAGGCCGCCGCCGCAGGTCAGGTCTCCGGCACGCCGAGCCCGTACGCCTTCGCCGACGGCGCGCAGAGCGTCGAGGGAGCGAGGAGCACCGGTGAGGCCGCCCTGCTGAAGCCCGGCGGCACCTACAGGAGCTCCCTGCCGAGCAGCGGCAAGGTCAGCTACCGACTCGACCTCGACGCCGCGACGAACGCCTATGTCTCCGTGACCGCCGTCCCCTCCCCCGGCAGCACGGTCTCGGTCATCGACGGGGCCAGGGTGACCGTGCAGGATGCCGAGGGCAACACCTGCTCGGTCGACACCGCGAGTTTCGGGGCCGCCCGCAGCCCCCACCCCATCGCGGCCTGGGGCAGGCGCGAAACCGGCAAACCACTGTGCGGGAAGGCCGGTGCCTACTTCGTGTCCGTGGAGCGCGTCGACCCCGACGGCGAGGGCTCCTCGCCGGACGCCTGGGACCTGGAACTCGTCGCGATGACGGAACCCCAGGTGGCCGACACGGAGGCGACCGGGGCGCCCGGGACGTGGAACTCCGCCACGCCCCAGCCGCTCCAGGGAGAGCCACAGCGCCGGAAGGGCGGCGCGGGATTCAGCGGGGCGACCCCGGTCGACCAGGGAATCTGGCAGGACGACATCCGGCCCGGCCAGACCCTCTTCTACGCGGTGCCGGTCGACTGGGGGCAGCAGGTGTCCGTCACCGCCGAGCTCGGCAGCTCGGACTCCGGCGCCACCGGCTACGCGTCCGACGCGCTGGACCTGGACCTCTACAACCCGGCGCGTGGTCGCGTCGCCGACGTGGGGGTCGGTTACAACGGCGGCCAGAAGTCCGGAAGCCTGCCTCCCCTGCCCCCGGTCGACCACGCCAACCGCTACGCCGCCACCGCACAGGTCGGCGCGCTGCGGTTCGCCGGTTCCTACTACCTCGTCGCCCACCTCTCCAAGGGCGTGGCCGACACCTTCGGGGACGGGCCGTTCGTGATGACGCTGCGCGTCCGGACGAGCGGGGAGACGCGGGGCGGGCCCGAATACGCGGGGGAGTCCGTGCCTAAGGGGGTCTTCGAGGTCTCGGAGCAGGACCGGGAAGCGGCCGCGGAGGGCGTGGCCGCGGGGGACGACACCGCCATGAGGGCG
This sequence comes from Streptomyces luteogriseus, assembly GCF_014205055.1. NCBI lineage: Bacteria > Bacillati > Actinomycetota > Actinomycetes > Kitasatosporales > Streptomycetaceae > Streptomyces > Streptomyces luteogriseus. The sequence continues at coordinate 4,309,381 of NZ_JACHMS010000001.1, read as the reverse complement.
CTGGCCGTGGGCGGCATCGGCACCGGGAGCGCCCTGCTGGTGGGGCTCGGGGTGTGGACGGTGGTGGCCAGGCGGAGGATCACCACGTAAAGGGCGTGCTTCCTGGTCTGGCGCGGGATCCCTCAGATGCGGGTGAGGGCCCAGAAGCCCACCGCGTAGCAGGCCAGCGCGAGGAGCAGCAGCGGTACCGCCACCTTGGCCGGAGGCCCGGCGTGGGAACGCCGCTGTGCCCGGTGCCGTGTCGGCGTCTGGCCGGCCGGCGGGGCCTGGGGGCTCTGGGCGGTGTACGAGGCCGTGGAGGCGTCCGTGCGGTACTGCTCCGCAGGAGGCAAGGGCGGCCCGGCGTAGACCGGCGGGAGGGGCTGGGCGGGGGACAGCCGGTGCGTCGGGTCGTAGGGGGAGACGGGGGCCTGCTGGTATGGAGCGGGCCGGGTCGGTCCGGGCGTGGGTGCCGAGGTGACGGTGGCCTGCGGAGGCGGCAGATGGAAGCTGCCGGTGTCCGACATCGAGGGCAACAGGGCAGGGTCGGGGCCGGTGGTGCGTCGCGGGTCGGTCGTCGGCGTCGGGCCGCCCTGCTGCCGAGGCTCGGCGCGCTGCCCGCCGGGCACCGAGGAATCACCGTCGTCGTCTCCCCGCCGGGACCTCCGCTCGCCGGTCCCCGAGGAGTCGGGCAGCCCCTGCCCCGGCCCCAGACCCTTCGCTCTCTCCAGCGGACCCTCGAGGGCGAAACCCCTGGGGAGCGGGCCGAGTTGGTCGAAGATCTCGATCAGTTCGTCGTCCGGTCCCGGTTCCGGCAGGAGCTCCGCGGCGGCGGCGAGGGCCTTGCGTGCACCCGTGGCGGTACGGAAGCGCGCCTCCGGATCCGGCTGGAGCAACATGGCCACCACCTGCCACAGCGGCTCCGGGATGCCCTTGGGCGCACCGGGCGTCCCGTGCTCGGCGAAGTACTGGATGAGCGCCTTGCTGTCCGGCTTGGCACCCTCCAGCAGATACAGCGCGACCAGGCCCACGGCGAACAGGTCGGCGGGGAAGTCCGGTTCGGCGCCCATCATCTGCTCGGGTGCGAGATACCCGGGCGTCCCGACGACGAGGTTGGTCTCCGTCAGGCGGGGCTCGCCCAGCCGCATCGCGATGCCGAAGTCGGACAGCCGCAGCCGCGGCCGGCCCGTGCCGGTGGCCTCCAGCAGCACGTTGGCCGGTTTGACGTCACGGTGCACGACGTCCTCCGCGTGCACCGCGGCCAGGCCCGCCAGCAGTTGGTCGAGCAGGGTGCAGACGAAGGCCGGCGGGAGGGGACCGTAGTCCCCGACGAGATGGGCCAGGGAGCCCCCCGCGACCAGATCCATGGTGAACAGGACCTTGTCGTCGTCGGCGGCCCAGCTGGTGGGGGCGAGTACATGGGGGTGGTCGATCCGCAGGGCCTGTTCCCGGACGAAGCGCAGCAGCGAGTGCGCGTCGCTCTGGAGCAGGACCTTGGCGGCCACGTAGCGACGGCGGCGGTGGTCCCAGGCGCGCCAGACGGCGCCGACCCCTCCGCGTCCGATCGGGTCGACCAGTTCGTACCGGCCGGCGAAGACCTCACCCATGGCTGTACGTCGCTCCTCCCCCTGTGGCTTCCCCCCTTGCTTCCCCTTCGGTGAGTGCTACGACTCCCCGACGGGTGAAACGGCCCCCTGAATCCCCCGCGTCCCCTGGGTCCGTGGAGTCCCCCGACTCCCCCGATGAGCGATACATCCCCCTGGCGTCGACCGGTCCCCCGTACGAACACGCCCCCTCGTGCCCGTCCGTCCGTGACGCGTCCCCCGTCACCTCACCCGCTGCCCGCTGCCGAACCCCCTTCGGCGCCGGGCGGTGGGATCAGCTCTGGTGGGACTGGTAGTGCGAGACCGCGTCCGAGGTGCGGCCGGCGCCGTAGACCCGGAGGAACTCTGCCAGTTCCGGATGGGTCGGGGCGAGGGTGTCGGCGGCGTCGATGATGTCGCCCGCCGCCGCGACCGACCGCAGCAGCGACTGGATCTCGCGGACGACCCGCTTGACCGTGGGCGCCCCCGAACTGCTCGTCGTCTGTGTGGTGTTGCTGAGCACCGATCCCCCCTGTGACTTCTTGATCTCCTCCATGCGCTCGGTGGCCTCGGCCGCGCTCACGCTGCCGTCCGCGACCTGCCCCGCCAGGTCCTGCAGCAGCTGCACCCGCTGCACGACGGCGGGATTGCCGATCTTCGCCCGCTGACCGCTCATCAGCTGCGACAGCATCGGTGCGGACAGTCCCAGAACCCCCGCGAGACGAGCCTGGTTGAGACCAAGATCGTCGATGAGCTTACGGAAGAGCGCCCCCAGTGGCTCCCCGTACCAGTTCCGCTGCAGTTCCCGCGCTCTTGCGGTCGCTTCCTGCTGTGCGGCGTCCATTGCGTCTCCCCATCGCTTCCCCATGTACGGCGGTTCGCGGTAGCGAACCACGCCGAGCATCTTACGGAGAGTGGTCGGCGACGGGGACCCCCAATCTTTTTGCGGAACCACGGGGGTGACCCGGTACTCTGGTCTCCGACGCCCGCCGGGATGCGGTTTCTCCGGTCGGACGTCCCCGTCCGGGGCCTTAGCTCAGTTGGTAGAGCGCTGTCTTTGCATGGCAGATGTCAGGGGTTCGACTCCCCTAGGCTCCACGTATGGAAATGCCCTCCGAACTGCGGAAACGCGGTCTCGGAGGGCGTTTTTGTGCGCCCGCGCGGACGCCGGTGGCCTGTGTTTCACGTGAAACAGCACGGCGGGGCGGGAGACCCTCAAGTCTCCCGCCCCGCCGTGCTGTTGAATCCGGTGCGCCCTCAGGAACGGTCGTCGCGCTGGGCCGCCTCGTCCTCGGCCTGCTTGGCCTCGACCTCCGGGTCCAGGACCGACGGGCCGGTGCCGTCGACGGACGACAGGTGTCCCGACTCGGGGACCTCCGTCGCGGCCGGCGGCTCCACCAGCCAGTCCGGGTTGGCCTGCTTGTCCCACCACTTCCACGCGGCGAAAGCACCGCCCGCCACGGCGCCGAGGATCACCAGCGTCTTCATGGCCTTGCCGGCCTTGGCCCGCCGTTCGTGCTTGCGGACCAGCTTCTGGATCTCCTTGGACGTGACCTGGCCGCGCAGCGCGGCCATGGCGGCCACACTCCGGGCCGCGGCCTCGGTCGTGACGGGCACGGCGGCGGCCACCGCCTGCTCGATCCTCGGCCTGGAGTACTCGGCCGCCTGGCGGGCGGCCTTGCGGGTGCGTTCGGCGGCTTCCTGGGCGGCCTGGTCGACCTTCGGCGGCACATGCGTGCGGGCCTGCTCCAGATACGGCTGCACATGCGTGCCGTACTGGACGCGCGCCTGCCCTGCGGCCTGCGTCACCTTGGGCGCTAGCCGTACGCGTGCCTCGTGTGCGTAGTGCGCGGCCCTGTCCTTGGCCGTGTCGGCGTAGGGCGCCACCACTTCCGCGGCGTGCAGCACGCTGTCCTTCGCCGAACCAGTCGCGGCGCGCACGCTGTCGATGCGGGTCACGGGTTCCTCCTCCTCGGTGGCGTACGGTATTTCGACTTTCCACCCTTTTACGGATCATGCCTCCTGGCGCACGACCAGGCATGCGCGGAAGGGCATCCGGGTCACACAAGTCGGCATCCGGAGCCGATCACGTGCAATAGCAGCTGAATAGGGGGCAACAGGAGCTTGTCGTCGACAATGCCACGGATCGCCGCCCGGCGCCCCCGCCCCGGCCCTACTGGCCTGAATTTCCGCGGGCGCCCGCCGAGGGTTTCCCCCCGCCGCACCGAGGCCGGACGACGCGAGGTCCGGTCCGTGCGAGGATCAGGGAGTCACGGAAAGACAACGGAAGGCAGATCGTGGCTGAGCAGCTCTATGCCACCCTGAAGACCAATCACGGCGACATCGAAGTCCGGCTTCTGCCGAACCACGCGCCCAAGACGGTCAAGAACTTCGTCGAGCTCGCCCAGGGCGAGCGGGAGTGGACCCACCCGGAGACGGGGAAGAAGTCCACGGACAGGCTCTACGACGGCACGGTCTTCCACCGGGTGATCAGTGGCTTCATGATCCAGGGCGGTGACCCGCTGGGCAACGGCACCGGCGGTCCCGGCTACCAGTTCGAGGACGAGTTCCACCCGGACCTGCGCTTCGACAAGCCCTACCTGCTGGCGATGGCCAACGCCGGCCCGGGCACCAACGGCTCGCAGTTCTTCGTCACCGTCTCCCCGACGGCGTGGCTCAACCGCAAGCACACCATCTTCGGCGAGGTCACCGACGCGGCCAGCCAGAAGGTCGTCGACACCATCGCCACCACCCAGACGAACCCGCGCACCGACCGTCCGCTGAACGACGTGATCATCGAGTCGGTCGTCATCGAGACCCGCTGAGTGCGACGGCTCCCGCAGGGAACCAATCGCCCCGCTCATCCGTAAGGATGGGCGGGGCGGGCTTTTCTCACACGACCTAGGGGAGACCATGGACGACCAGGCTGCGGGCAGCCCGCAGGACGCCCACAGCGTCCCCATGTGTTACCGCCATCCGGACCGCGAGACGGGCATCCGCTGCACGCGCTGCGAGCGCCCGATCTGCCCGGAGTGCATGGTCAACGCCTCCGTCGGCTTCCAGTGCCCCGAGTGCGTCCGGACCGGCTCCGGCACGGGCCACGCGCCCACGGCCGCCATGCCCCGGACCATCGCGGGCGGCTCCATCGCGGCCGACCCCCGACTGCTGACCAAGATCCTCATCGGGATCAACCTGGCCGTGTTCATCGCCGTCCAGGTCCACGAGTCGCTGCTGAACGACATCGTGCTCCGCGGTGCCTGGCCGCCCGCCCCCTTCACGCCCACACAAGGCGTGGCGGGAGGCGAGTGGTACCGCATGGTGACGTCGATGTTCGCCCACCAGGAGATCTGGCACATCGCGTTCAACATGCTCAGCCTGTGGTGGCTCGGAGGCCCGCTCGAAGCGGCCCTCGGGCGGGTCCGCTATCTCGCGCTCTACTTCATCTCCGGCCTCGCGGGCAGCGCGCTTGCCTACCTGCTGACGCCTCCCGACACTGCGACCCTCGGAGCCTCCGGCGCGATCTTCGGACTCTTCGGCGCCACGGCCGTGCTGATGCGCCGGCTCAACTACGACATGCGGCCGATCATCGCGCTGCTGGTGATCAACCTGATCTTCACCTTCAGCCCGGGGTTCAACATCTCCTGGCAGGCCCACATCGGAGGCCTGGTCGCCGGTGTCGTGGTCGGATACGCCATGGTCCACGCCCCGCGGGACCGCCGCGCGCTGGTCCAGTACGGCACCTGCGCCCTGGTCCTGGGTGTGGTCGTGCTCATGACCGTCCTGAGGACGGCGCAGCTCGCCTGACCAGGCGTTGTCCACAGCGGGTGTCGGATCTTGTGCATACGGTGCGGGAACACATGTGCCCCCTGTCACCGACCTGCGTTTCCGCAGGTCAGGCAGGGGGCGAACAAGTTTTCGAAGACCGGTACTTCCGTCATACCGGCGTCAACGTCCAGCGGGTTATCCACAGATCGTCTTCATTATCCCCATGTGGAAAACTGCTGTGGATAACTCAGCGAACAGCCCTGGGCAGAGCTGCGTTCACCGTGTGGTGACCGCTACTTCCACTGGGTCGAGACACCGAATCCGGCGGCGATGAAGCCGAAGCCCACCACGATGTTCCAGTTGCCCAGCGAGTCGATGGGCAGCGATCCGTCGGTGACGTAGAAGACGACGATCCAGGCCAGGCCGATGAGGAACATGGCCAGCATGACCGGCGCGACCCAGGCACGGTTGCTCAGCTTGATTGCGGTCGTCTGCTTGGCAGGCGGCGGCGTGTAGTCGGCCTTCTTGCGGATACGTGACTTCGGCACGAGGGTCTCTCCTGTCGATGCGCTGCGTGGCCGCGCAGGTAACTGAGTCGGTCTCGGGGCAGCGTGAGGGGACTCCGATTGCTCCCCCGGGCGTCCGTTAGCGTAGTGCTTCCGCCGCGCCGAAGGAGATAAGGGTACGTTGAGCAATTCTGCCGACTCCCCCGGGACGGGATCCACCCCTGAGCCCGCGCGCCGTTTTCGGCCGGTGCGCATCCTCACGGCGGCCGTGTTCGCTCTCGCGGGACTCATCTTCTTCACCAGCTTCGACACCGCCAAGGGCACCAACATCCGCACGGACACCTCCCTGCTGAAGTTGTCCGACCTCATCCACGAGCGCAGCCGGGAGAACGGCGAGCTGGACGAGACCAACGGCACCCTGCGCCAGGACATAGAGGCCCTCGCCGAGCGCGACGACGGCAGCACCAAGGCGGAGGACGACAAGCTCGCCGCGCTGGAGAAGCGCGCCGGCACGCAGAAGCTCAAGGGCGACTCGATCTCGGTCACGCTCAACGACGCCCCGCCGGACGCCACTGCCAAGCTCCCCGGCTACCCGGAGCCGCAGCCCGACTACCTGGTCATCCACCAGCAGGACCTCCAGGCCGTGGTGAACGCGCTGTGGCAGGGCGGGGCCAAGGGCATCAAGGTCATGGACCAGCGGCTGATCTCCACCAGCGCCGTGCGCTGCGTGGGCAACACCCTGATCCTCCAGGGCCGCGTCTACTCACCGCCGTACAAGATCACGGCGGTCGGTGACCCGGGCAGGCTGCAGAAGGCGCTCGCGGCCTCCCCGGCGATCCAGAACTACATGGTCTACGTCAACGTCTACGGGCTCGGCTGGAAAGTCGAGGAGAACGGCCCGGTGACTCTGCCCGGCTACTCGGGCACAGTGGATCTGCATTACGCGAAGCCCGTGGAGCAGTAGCCGGACCGGGGGAGCTGCCGGTGCGCGTGATCGTCAGGACCGTCAGCGAACTGTGCATCACCGTCGGCAGCCTGATCGTGCTGTTCGTCGTCTATGTGCTCTTCTGGACCGGCGTGCGGGCCGACGGCGTCATGGACGACCAGATCGACCTGCTCCGGAAGGAGTGGTCCAGGCCCCGTGCGCCGGCTGCCGGCTCCCCCGCGGGCCCGGCGAAGCCCGCGCCCTACGCCAAGGGCAGGCCTTTCGCGATCATGTACATCCCGCGGCTTGGTTTCACGTGGAACAAGCCCGTGCTCGAAGGCACCGCCCCCGGCACCTTGAAGAAGGGCCTCGGCCACTACGCCGAGACGGCCCAGCTCGGGCAGAGGGGAAATTTCGCGGTCGCCGGCCACCGTCGCACGTATGGGGACCCGTTCAAGGACTTCCCCGAGCTCAGGCGGGGTGACGCCGTGGTGCTGACCGACGGCACGACCTGGTTCACGTATCGGATCGACAAAGGACCGTACAAAACAGTGCCCTCGGACATCGAGGTGATCGACCCTGTCCCACGTACTTCCGGGTACACGCGTTCGGGCCGGTATCTGACGCTGACCACGTGCGAACCGGAGTGGGGGCACAGTCACCGTCTGATCGTCTGGGCGCACCTGGACTCCACCCAGCCCGTGGAGGCCGGGAAACCGGAGGCGCTGCGCCGTTAGTCTGGTGGCTGTACGGCGTGGGTCTGGTGCCGTGGTACGACGGAAGGGACGGCATGTACGGCTGGATCTGGCGGCATCTGCCGGGTAACACGTGGGCGAAGGCAGTGACCTCACTCGTCCTGGTCGTGGCCGTGGTCTACGTCCTCTTCCAGTACGTCTTCCCGTGGGCGGAACCGCTGCTGCCCTTCAACGATGTGACGGTGGACAACCAGTGAGCGCGCGCATTCTCGTCGTCGACAACTACGACAGCTTCGTCTTCAACCTGGTCCAGTACCTCTACCAGCTCGGCGCCGAGTGCGAGGTCCTGCGCAACGACGAGGTGTCCACGGCGCACGCCCAGGACGGTTTCGACGGGGTCCTGCTCTCTCCGGGCCCGGGCACGCCCGAGCAGGCCGGCGTCTGCGTCGACATGGTCCGGCACTGCGCCGCCACGGGTGTTCCGGTCTTCGGCGTCTGCCTCGGCATGCAGTCGATGCAGGTGGCGTACGGCGGTGTGGTGGACCGCGCGCCCGAGCTGCTGCACGGCAAGACCTCCCTGGTCGAGCACGGTGGCGGCGGCGTCTTCGCCGGTATGCCCTCCCCCTTCACGGCGACGCGCTACCACTCGCTGGCCGCCGAGCCCGCCACGGTCCCGGCGGAGCTGGAGGTCACCGCCCGTACGCACGACGGCATCGTGATGGGTCTGAGGCACCGCGAACTGCCGGTCGAGGGGGTGCAGTTCCACCCCGAGTCGGTCCTGACCGAGCACGGACACCGGATGCTGGCCAACTGGCTGGTGGAGTGCGGCGACCAGGGCGCGGTGGCGAGGTCGGCCGGGCTCGCCCCGGTGGTGGGCAGGGCCTCGGCGTGACCGCCCTGCGCCCCGAGCGCGAGTCCGACACCTCGTACGGGCAGCAGTCGTACGGGGCGCGGGGTGCGTTCGAGGAGTGGTCGGACGGGGAGACGTACGGTGTGTCCCCGCAGTCACAGCCGCAGCAGCAGCCGCAGCAGCCGTACGCGTCGTACGAACCCGTCCCGGACGAGACGTATCTGCCGCCCGTCGACGAGGAGACGGTGGCGCTGCGGATTCCGGATCCCCCGCCGGCAACAAGCGCCTCCACGACCGGCTCTGCGGCTTCTTCCGCACCGCGGCGGGATGGACCCACCCACGGTGGCCGCGCGGCCCGCAGAAAGGCCGCCAAGCGCCGTCACGGGCGCCATGGCGGAACCTCGGACACGTCGGACACCCCGTCCGCGCCCACCGGCTCCGGGAGCCGGTCACGGGCGCCGCTGTCGCGGGTCGAGGCGCGGCGGCAGGCGCGGGCGCGCAAGCCCGGCGCGGCGGTCGTCGCGAGCCGGGCGATCGGTGAGGTGTTCATCACGGCCGGCGTGCTGATGCTGCTGTTCGTCACCTATCAGCTGTGGTGGACGAACGTCCGGGCGCACGCCCAGGCCGGCAAGGAGGCCAGCAGCCTCCAGAACGACTGGGCGAGCGGCAAGCGCAACCCGGGGGCCTTCGAACCCGGGCAGGGCTTCGCCATCCTGCACATCCCGAAGCTGGACGTGGTGGTCCCGATCGCCGAGGGCACCAACAGCAAGGGTGTGCTCGACCGGGGCATGGTCGGCCACTACGCCGAGGGCGCACTGAAGACGGCGATGCCCGGCGACAAGAGCGGCAACTTCGGGCTCGCGGGGCACCGCAACACCCACGGAGAACCGTTCCGGTACATCAACAAGCTCGCTCCGGGCGACCCGATCGTCGTGGAGACGCAGGACGAGTACTTCGTCTACAAGATGGCGTCGATCCTGCCGGTGACGCCGCCGAGCAACACGAGCGTCCTGAATCCGGTGCCCACGGGCTCCGGATTCACCAAGCCCGGCCGCTACATCACGCTGACCACGTGCACGCCGGAGTTCACCAGCAAGTACCGGATGATCGTCTGGGGCAAGATGGTCGAGGAACGGCCGCGCAGCAAGGGCAAGCCGGATGCGCTCGTCAGTTAAGGGCAGATGACCAGTGGCAGCGACCACCGACACCGACCACGAGAAGCACACCGGCGGGGCGTCCCGGCCGCCTGCGGCACGTCGCAGGCCCGGCCCGGTCGCCATGGCGGTCAGCTTCTTCGGGGAACTCCTCATCACCGCGGGCCTGGTCCTCGGCCTGTTCGTCGTCTACTCACTGTGGTGGACGAACGTGGTCGCCGACCGCGCGGCCGGCAAGCAGGCCGACAAGGTCCGTGAGGACTGGGCGCACGGCCGTGGCGGCCCCGGCGCGCTGGACACCAGGAACGGCATCGGCTTCCTGCACGTGCCCGCGATGAAGAACGACGAGGTCCTGGTCGAGAAGGGCACGTCGAACAAGATCCTCAACGACGGTGTCGCCGGCTACTACACCGACCCCGTCAAGTCGGCCCTGCCGATGTCGGGCAAGAACGGCAACTTCTCCCTCGCCGCCCATCGCGACGGCCACGGCGCCGCGTTCCACAACATCGACAAGATCGAGAAGGGCGACCCGATCGTCTTCGAGACGAAGGACAAGTGGTACGTCTACAAGGTCTACGACATCCTTCCCGAGACCTCGAAGTACAACGTCAAGGTCCTGTCCAAGGTCCCGAAGGAATCGGGGAAGAAGAAGCCGGGCCACTACATCACCCTGACGACCTGCACGCCGGTGTACACGAGCACGTACCGGTACGTCGTGTGGGGCGAGCTGGAGCGGGTGGAGAAGGTGGACAGCGAGCGGACTCCGCCGAAGGAACTGGGCTGACTGCCTTCTTCGTGGGAGGTGGGCCGCTAGCATGGCGGAGGCCCGAAGCCGCAACTTTCTCTTGCGGCTTCGGGCCTTTTGGCTGCCCGCTGGTCGCTACTCCAGGACGCCCAGGGCCGCCCCGGCGCTCCATTCCTCGACCAGTCGACGATGGACGGCGGTGATGCCGCTTTCGGCCGCGATGTCGAGGGCGTCGCGGGTGAAGGGGCATGTCGCCACGAACAGGGCGACCTCGGAGTCGTGCAGGACCTTGGCGGCGCCGAGGAACTTCTGGACTTCGGGGCTGGTGATGGAGAGGTGGGGCGCGAACCTCTTGCATTGAACGACGACGCGCCGCCCGTCGGCCGTGAGCGCGGTGATGTCGATGCCCCGGTCCCTTCCGCCGCCCTGCACGACGACGTCGGTGCAGCCGTCGCGGCGGAGCAGCTCGGCGATGTGTTCTTCGAACTCGCGCCCGTTCATGGCGTCCATGGCGGCCATGACTCCGGCGAGGGGGCGGTTCTCCCGGGGGCTTTCCAGCCGCTGCAGCCGGGTGTGGTGCTGTCGGAGCCGCTTCTCGATGCGCTGGACGCCTGCCCGGAGGGCGATGAGCTCTCGTCGGTGCTCGCTCGACGTTTCGATCAGGGCGTTGAACATGGGGACGACGGTCGTTCCCAGGACGTGGGTGATGCGCTGGTCGATGCGGGCGTCGAGGGCGGCGGCGTCCAGTGGGGCGGGCTTTTCCACAGGCTGTGTGCGCGCCAGGTACTCCGTGTCGAGGAGGTACACACGCACCTGACGTGCGACATCGCTGTCCCGGAGCAGCATGGCGATGTTGAGGACGGCGCGCCGGGGGAAGAGGGCTAGGGAGCGGGTGCGTGACTGGATTCCACTGAGTTGCTTGAAGTCACTCAGTTCTGTCCCTGTCAGAACTCGATATCCGCTCGCTTCGAGTTCTGCGCGGTGGTCGTGTACGAGGGCGCGGATGACCTCCACCGTCACCGAGAAGTACGACGCCACCATCGCGGTCGTCACATGCATCCCGTCCGGCAGGAGCGACAGTGCCTTGACCCTGTCGAGTACGTCCGTGCGGGCGAGCACGCTGCCGCGCAGTGTCGGTGATTCCAGCAAGGCCGTTTCGTTGATCACGTTCTGCCCTTCGGCTCGTGTGTGGCCGGGGCGGGGTTCCGATTCCCCACCCCACCCGGTGAACGAGTCGGGACATATGAAGGCACGATCGACGTACGTACGCTCTTGCGGGCCTGTCGTCGGCTGCGCACGCCAGAGCCCCCGGCCTCTGTGGGGCCGGGGGCTCTGGGGGTGGGTCGGTGTGGTGCGGGCGGGGTCAGTCGTCCTCGTTGCTGCCGCTCAGGCCGCCGAAGATGCCGCCGTTGCCGTTGCCGCCGTTGTTGCCGCCTCCGACGCCGACGGTCTGGAGGGTGATCGTCGTGGCCGCCGGGTCGTCCACCTCTTGGTTCGGACCCGGGTTCTGGCCGGCCACGAGGGCGTTGTCGCTCTGGTCGCTGCCGCCCGCGAACTGGATGTTGGTGAAGCCGGCCTGCGCGAGGATCTGCTTGGCCTGGCCGACCGTCTGGCCGACGACCTGCGGGACCTTGACCTTCTGCTGCTGCTTCTTCTTGCCGATCTGGATGTTGACCGAGGAGTTCGGGTCGACCGACGTGCCGGCCTGCGGCGTGGTCTGGATGACCTTGCCGACCTGGTTGTCGTCGTCGGTCTCCACCTCGGTGCAGTTGCCGACCAGGTCGCTGGCCTGCATCTGCTGCTTGGCCGCGTCGCAGCTCTGGCCGAGGACGTCCGGGACGGTGGACTTCTCCGCTTCCTTGGCGATGGTCAGGGTGATCGTGGAGCCCTTCTCGACTTCGTCGCCCGTGCTCGGGTCCTGCTCCAGCACGGTGCCCGGGTCCTCCGGCGACTCCCGAGTCTCCGTCTGGACGTCGAACTGGTACCGGTCGCCCTCCAGCTTCGCCTTCGCCTCGTCGAGGCTGAGGCCGGTCACGCTGGGGACCGCCACCTTCGGCGCCCCGGTCGACACGACCAGGGAGACGGTGTCGCCCTTGTTGACCTTGATCCCGGCCTTCGGGTCCTGGGAGCAGACGTTGCCCTTGGCCTGGTTCTCGCAGGGCTTGCTGGAGAAGGTCAGTTCCAGGTCGGAGTTCTTGGCCAGCTGCTGGGCGCTCTTCTTCGACTCGCCGACGAAGTTGGGCGCCGGGAGCGAGTCGTTGCCCACGCCGCCGTCGCCGCTGAACGCCCACCGGCCGATCAGGATCGCCCCGACCAGGACCAGGATGCCCGCCACCACCAGCAGGATCGTGGAGGTGTTGGACTTGCGCTGCTGCCCGCGACGCCGGTCGGGGCGGTCGTCGTAGCCGTAGCCGCCGTCGTCGGGGTTCATCGGGGGCAGCATGGACGTGGCGCCGGCGCCGGAGTCCGCGCGCAGGGCCGTCGTCGGCTGGTCGTCGGGGTAGCCGCCGTAGCCCACCGCGCCCATCGCGGCGGTGGCGGCGACGGGCTGGCCGTCGAGGCAGGCCTCGATGTCGGCGCGCATCTCGTCGGCCGACTGGTAGCGGTAGTCCGGGTCCTTGACGAGCGCCTTCAGTACGATCGCGTCCATCTCGGGCGTGATCTCGGGGTCGAAGACGCTCGGCGACTGCGGCTCCTCCCGCACGTGCTGGTAGGCCACGGCCACGGGGGAGTCGCCGACGAACGGCGGGCGGACGGTCAGCAGCTCGTAGAGCAGACAGCCGGTGGAGTACAGGTCGGAGCGGGCGTCGACCTGCTCGCCCTTGGCCTGCTCCGGCGAGAGGTACTGGGCGGTGCCGATGACCGCGGAGGTCTGCGTCATCGTCATGCCGGAGTCGCCCATGGCGCGGGCGATGCCGAAGTCCATGACCTTGACCTGGCCGTTGCGCGTCAGCATGACGTTCGCCGGCTTGATGTCGCGGTGCACGATGCCGGCGCGGTGGGAGTACTCCAGGGCCTGGAGGATGCCGATGGTCATCTCCATGGCACGCTCCGGCAGCAGCTTGCGGCCGGAGTGCAGCAGCTCACGCAGTGTCGAGCCGTCCACGTACTCCATGACGATGTACGGGATCGACACGTTGTCGATGTAGTCCTCGCCCGTGTCGTAGACCGCGACGATCGCGGGATGGTTGAGCGAGGCGGCCGACTGGGCCTCCCGGCGGAACCGGGCCTGGAAGGAAGGGTCACGCGCGAGATCCGCGCGCAGCGTCTTCACCGCCACGGTGCGGCCGAGGCGGGTGTCATGCGCGAGGTAGACCTCCGCCATGCCACCACGCCCGAGCACCTGGCCCAGTTCGTACCGGCCGCCGAGGCGACGCGGCTCTTCCATAGCTACCTACCAGCCCTCTCCGTCGGTCCCGACCGGCACGCTTGTACGGTCGGAGGCTGCCGTCCGGGCCTACCGTACCCGGCTCGCTTTGTGTGACCTGGTCAAGCCCCTCAGCCGATACAGGACCGGTATCGCAACGTGCACCGATGTGAAGCAGGCGTGAGCGGAGTCACTTCTTGCTGTTGATGACCGCCTCCATCACGTTCCTCGCGATCGGGGCCGCGAGGCCGCCTCCGGAGATGTCGTCACGGACGGCGTTGTCGTCCTCGACGACGACTGCCACGGCGACCGGCGAGCTGTCGTCGTCGCCCTTGGCGTAGGAGATGAACCACGCGTAGGGGTTCTCGCTGTTGTCGACGCCGTGCTGGGCGGTACCGGTCTTGCCGCCGACCGTGACACCGGGGATCTTGGCGTTCGAGCCGGTTCCCTTGTCGACGACCGTCTCCATCATCGACTGGAGGATCTGGGCGTTCTCCGCCGACAGCGGCTGGCTCAGCTCTTCGGGGTCGGTCTTCGCGATCGGGTCGACGCCGGGAGACTGAAGCTCGTCGACCATGTACGGCTTCATCAGCTTGCCGTCGTTGGCGACGGCCGAGGCGACCATGGCCATCTGCAGCGGGGTGGCGGCGGTGTTGAACTGACCGATCGAGGACAGCGCGGTCTGCGACGGGTTCATGTTGTCGGAGAAGACGGAGGCGTTGGCGCGGACCGGTGTGAACTGCTCTTCGTCGAAGCCGAACTTCTTGGCCATGTCCAGCATCTTGTCGTTGCCGAGGTCCGAGCCGATCTTGCCGAAGACGGTGTTGCAGGAGTACTGGAGGGCGACCCGCAGCGTCGCGTTCTTGCAGGGGATGTTGCCCTCGTTGGGCAGCTTGGTGGTGGTGCCCTTCATGATCCACGGGTCAGGCGAGTCCGTCTTGGCGTCGGCGGACGTGTACAGCCCGTCCTCCAGAGCGGCGGCCGCGGTGACCACCTTGAAGGTGGAACCGGGCGGGTAGGTCTCGCGCAGCGCCCGGTTGAGCATCGGGTCGTCCGGGTTGTTCTTCTTCTGGAGCTTCTGCCAGGCCTTGCTGTCCGTCGTCGTGGAGTTCCCGGCGAAGGACGACGGGTCGTACGACGGGAACGAGGCCAGCGCCAGGATCTTGCCGGTGGACGGCTCCAGGGCGACCACGGAGCCCTTGCCGCCCTGCCGCTTCAGGCCGTTGTACGCGGCCTTCTGCGCGGCGGCGTTCAGTGTCGTGACGACGTTGCCACCCTGCTGCTTCTTGCCGGTGAGCATGTCGAGAGTGTTGCGGAAGAACAGCCGGTCGTCATTGCCGGTGAGGATGCCGTCCTCGAGGTTCTCGATCTGGCTGGCGCCGAAGGCCTGGGAGGCGTAGCCGGTGACGGGCGCCCACATGGGGCCGTCCTTGTAGGTGCGCTTGAACTTGAAGTCGCTGCCCGGCGTCTCGGCGGAACCGGTGATCGGCTTCCCGTCGACGATGATGTCGCCGCGGGGTGAGGCGTAGCGCTCGATGATGACGCGGCGGTTGTTCTTGTCGGTCCTGAGCTCGTCGGCCTGGACGTACTGGATCCAGTTGTCGCGGATCAGCAGGGCCAGGACGAGCAGGCCGCAGAAGATCGCGATCCGGCGCAGGGGCTTGTTCATGACGGGCGGACCACCTGGGTCATCTCGGCGTCGGGGTTGGCGGCGGGAGCGGGGGCCGGGCGGCGGGCCGTGTCGCTGATCCTCAACAGGATGCCGATCAGCGCCCAGTTGGCGATCACGGAGGAACCGCCGTACGCCACGAACGGCAGCGTCATACCGGTCAGCGGGATGAGGCCCATCACGCCGCCGGCCACGACGAAGACCTGGAGGGCGAAGGCGCCGGACAGACCGATGGCCAGCAGCTTGCCGAACGGGTCGCGGGCCGCGAGGGCGGTGCGTACGCCTCGCTCGACGATCAGACCGTAGAGCAGCAGGATCGCCATGACGCCGGCCAGGCCCAGCTCCTCGCCGAAGGTGGCGAGGATGAAGTCGGAGTTGGCGGCGAAGCCGATGAGGTCGGAGTTGCCCTGCCCGAGACCGGTGCCGAGCGTGCCGCCGGAGCCGAAGGCCCACAGGGCCTGCATGGCCTGCTCGGAGTGGAGGATGCCGTCGCTGGCCCCGGAACGGCTGAGCTGGAACTCGCGCATCGGGTCCAGCCAGGCCTGCACGCGCGTCTGGATGTGCGGCTCGAAGCTTGCCACGCCGACGGCGCCGACCGCGGACATCAGCAGACCGAAGACGATCCAGCTGGTCCGCTCGGTGGCGACGTACAGCATGATGACGAACATTCCGAAGAACAGCAGGGATGTACCGAGGTCGGTCTCGAAGACCAGGATGAGGATCGAGATCACCCAGACCACGAGGATCGGGCCGAGGTCGCGGCCGCGCGGCAGGTACAGCCCCATGAAGCGGCGGCTGGCCAGGGCCAGGGCGTCTCTCTTGACCATGAGGTAGCCGGCGAAGAACACCGCGAGGGCGATCTTCGCGAACTCGCCGGGCTGGAGCGTGCCGAGGCCGGGGATCTTGATCCAGATCTTGGCGCCGTAGATGTTCGCGCCGAGTCCGGGCACGAGCGGCAGGACCAGCAGCAACAGCGCACCGGCCATGGAGATGTACGTGTAGCGCTGCAGGACCCGGTGGTCCTTGAGGAAGATCAGCACGACCACCAGCAGGGCGACGCCCATCGCGGAGTACAGCAGCTGCCGGGGAGCCGCCTCGACGAACTGCTTGCTCGCCTGCAGCTTCTCCGACTGGTCCAGGCGCCAGATGATGACCAGTCCGAGCCCGTTGAGCAGCGTCGCCAGCGGCAGCATCAGCGGGTCGGCGTACGGTGCGAACTTCCGTACGGCGAGATGCCCGACGCCCGCGAGCAGACCGAGTCCGAGCCCGTAGCTCAGCAGACCCGGAGGCACCGAGTCGTTGAGGGCCAGGCCGACGTTGGCGTAGGCGAACACCGGGATGACGACGGCGAACAACAGCAGCGCGAGCTCGGTGTTGCGCCGGCTCGGCGCGCCGATGGCGCCGATCGTGGACGTGTGGTGCGTCGGCGAGTGCGACGTATTCGTACCGCTCATCGTGTGACAGGGCCTCTCACGGCTACTGCTTACCGCACAGCGAGACGACCTTCTGCTCTTCCTCCGAGAGGCTGGGGCCGGGGCTGGGGGTGGGTGCGGTCGTGGTCGGGGGCGTGGACTTCTCCGGTGCCGACGGTGAATCCGACGGGCTGGTCGGGTTCGGCGTCGGTGTGGCCTTGGACGTGAAGGAGGCGGGAGTGGTTCCCGTGGTGCCCCCGGCCTCGCCTTCGCCGGTCTTGGAGTTGTTCTTGCTCTCGGCGTCGCGCCGCTGCGCCTCCTTCTTGCACGCGGAGGCCTGCACCGACAGTTCCTGGATCTTCGCCTGGGCGTTCTTGAGCCCGCCCTCGGCGATGGTCGCCTCGACCAGCTTCTGCTGGTAGGGCGGCAGGTACTTGAGTTCGATCTCGGGGTGGTCCTTCTCGACCTTCGAGAGCGAGACCCAGGCCAGGTCCTGGCTGATGCCCCGGTACAGCGCGACGTGCTCGTCCTCGGCGCCGACGTAGTACTGCGTCTGCGTCCAGCGGTATCCGCCGTACAGGCCGCCGCCGATGACGGCCAGCGCGAGGGCGCCGTAGAGCGATCTCTTCAGCCAGCGGCCCTTCTTGCGGGGCTTGGTGAAGTCGTCGTCGCCGTAGTCGAAGCCGGACGCCGGGATGTAGCCGGTGGTGTCGCCGGATCCGGGCGGGCCGAACTCGCCGCCCCCGCCGCCCCGGCCGTGTCCCTGGCGGCCGAGCCCGGAGGCGCGGCCGGCGGGGGTCTGCATGATGCCGTTGTCGTGGTGCTGGTGCTGGTTCTCGGCGACGGCACCGACCACGACGGGGGTGTCGGACAGCTGCCCCGCGAGGGTGTCACCGGTGTCGAGGTCGAGGACGTCGGCGATGATGACGGTGATGTTGTCCGGGCCGCCGCCGCGCAGTGCCAGCTCGATCAGGTTCTGGACGGTCTCCTGGGGGCCCTGGTAGCTGGCGAGGGTGTCCTCCAGGGTCTGGTGGGACACCACGCCGGACAGGCCGTCGGAGCAGATCAGGTAGCGGTCGCCGGCGCGGACCTCGCGGATGGACAGGTCCGGCTCGACGTGGTCGCCGGATCCGAGGGCGCGCATCAGCAGCGAGCGCTGCGGGTGCGTGGTCGCCTCCTCCTCGGTGATCCGGCCCTCGTCGACCAGGCGCTGCACCCAGGTGTGGTCCTGGGTGATCTGTGTGAGGACGCCGTCGCGGAGCAGGTACGCGCGCGAGTCGCCGACGTGCACCAGGCCGAGGCGCTGGCCCGTCCACAGCAGGGCGGTCAGGGTGGTGCCCATGCCCTCCAGCTCGGGGTCGTCCTCGACCATCGAGCGCAGCTGGTCGTTGGCGCGCTGCACCGCCGTGCCGAGCGAGGTGAGGACGTCGGAGCCGGGGACGTCGTCGTCGAGGGCGACGATGGTGGAGATGGCTTCGGAGGAGGCGACCTCACCGGCCGCCGCGCCGCCCATGCCGTCGGCGATGGCGAGCAGGCGCGGGCCGGCGTACCCGGAGTCCTCGTTGCCCTCCCGGATCATGCCCTTGTGCGATCCGGCCGCGAAGCGCAGTGACAGACTCATGCGCACCTCGCCTGTCGGCTCCGGGTACAGCCGGTCGTGTCGAGCCACACTGCCCACCCTCCGGTCGGGAGCGCGCGGGGGGCCGGGGTGGGGCCCGCCACTGCGTGCTCGCTCCGCTCGCGCCTATCCATGATGTAGCACTACTTCCGCAGCTCGATGACGGTCTTGCCGATGCGGATCGGCGCGCCCAGCGCAATCGGTGTGGGAGTCGTCAGCCGGGACCGGTCCAGGTACGTGCCGTTGGTGGAGCCGAGGTCCTCGACGATCCACTGGCCGTCGCGGTCCGGGTAGATCCTGGCATGGCGGCTGGAGGCGTAGTCGTCGTCCAGCACGATCGTCGAGTCGTGCGCCCGGCCCAGGGTGATGGTCTGGCCCTGGAGCGCGACCGTGGTGCCGGTGAGGGTGCCCTCGGTGACGACCAGCTTGGTGGGGGCGTTACGGCCGCGCCGGCCTCCGGCGGGCTGCTGGCGCTGCTGCGGCGGCGCCTGGCGGGCGGCGGCCTGCTGCTGCCTGCCTGCCTCGCGGCGCGAACCGCGCTGCGTGACACGCGTACCGAACAGGTCGCTGCGGATGACCTGCACGGCCACGATCACGAACAGCCACAGTACGGCCAGGAAACCCAGCCGCATGACCGTGAGGGTCAGCTCTGACATTGCCCCCGCTTCACCCTTCGGCTTGCCGGTAAATGATGGTGGTGCTGCCCACGACGATCCGCGAGCCGTCGCGGAGCGTAGCGCGGGTGGTGTGCTGTCCGTCCACCACGATGCCGTTGGTGGATCCGAGATCCTGGATCGTCGAGGGCGTTCCGGTCCGGATCTCGCAGTGCCGGCGGGAGACGCCGGGGTCGTCGATCCGCACGTCGGCGTCGGTGCTGCGGCCCATCACCAGCGTCGAGCGGGAGATCTGATGGCGGGTGCCGTTGATCTCGATCCAGTGGCGGGTGCGTCCGCCGGCGGCCGGGGGCCGCTGGCCGCTCGCGGCGGGCGGGTAGCCGTAACCACCGGGACGGCCGCCGGGCGGCGGCGCGGCCGGCATGGGCGGGGCGCCGGAGGGCGCCGCGGCGGGCGGGTAGCCGTAGCCACCGGGGCGTCCGCCCTGCGGGGCCGCGGGTGCGGCGGCGCCGCCTCCCGGGCCGCCCTGCTGGCTGCTGGAGGAGGCGAGCGTGCGGCTGCGGACCCGGTACAGGCCGGTGTCGAGGTCGTCCGCCTTCTCCAGGTGGACCTTGATGGGGCCCATGAAGGTGTAGCGCTGCTGCTTGGCGTAGTCGCGCACCATGCCGGCGAGCTCGTCGCCGAGCTGGCCGGAGTAGGGGCTGAGCCGCTCGAAGTCCGGCGTGCTCAGCTCCACGATGAAGTCGTTGGGCACGACCGTCCGGTCGCGGTTCCAGATGGTGGCGTTGTTGTCGCACTCGCGCTGGAGCGCTCCCGCGATCTCCACGGGCTGGACCTCGGACTTGAACACCTTGGCGAAGGTGCCGTTGACCAGACCTTCGAGACGTTGCTCGAACTTCTTCAGGACTCCCATGGGGCACCTCCTCCTTGGCTGCCGTCCTGTGCACTGCCCTGCGGGCCGCTTGCCGGGTACTGCTGGTACTGCTTACTGATCGTATCCACGCGCCGGTCGATCGGCTGGTTCCCCCTGTCAGCGCGGCCGACGGGTGTCGACGCATGACGAAGTTCCCTGTGGAGCTCCTCTTCGAACTCCTCCGGCGGCACTGCTGCGCGTAGCCGCCTCCTGTATGCCTGACAAGGATCGTAGAGGCGGCCGAAGACCAGTGTCCCGCACCTGACTGTGGACCCCGCCCCCTCCTGCGGAGACGGCGGGTACCGGTACGAGGTTGATACGTGAACCGGTACGGGTTGATACGTGGCAGGGACATCGAAGGTTCGGTGGGCGGTCTGCCTGCGGGATAAGGGATGTGAACCCACCCCTTCCAGCGTGCTAATGTTCTGGGTGTCGGAAGGCGCCCGCCCCAAGGGGCAGACGCCCAGGACACACCCAATGCGCGGGTGGCGGAATAGGCAGACGCGCTGGATTCAGGTTCCAGTGCCCGAAAGGGCGTGGGGGTTCAACTCCCCCCTCGCGCACCGTCGGAACGGGCGGCATCGATCAGATGCCGCCCGTTCTTCGTGTTGATGGCTGTGAGGGTTCTCTCGGGCCCGACCCGGAGCTCCTCCGTGTGAGGAAGCTCTCAGGCCTGGTCGGCCGGGCCGGTGCGGGCGGTCAGGTCCCGCTCGTCCGTCGGCGGGTACGCGTGGCGGACCGGGTTCCGCCGGTGGAGGCGTCGCCGCAGCAGGCCCTCGGCCTCCGGGCGCCGCAGCCGGCCGGTGAGGGTGGTGCGGGCGATGCCCGGCGTGCCGATGGCCCGGGCCGGAGGGCCACTCCCCGGCCCGGCACCGAGGGCTTCTCGCGTGGCCCGGCCCGGTCCCGAGGGCTTCTCGCGTGGCCCGGCCCGGTCCCGAGGGCTTCTCGCGTGGCCCGGCCCGGTCCCGAGGGCTTCTCGCGTGGCCCGGCCCGGTCCCGAGGGCTATTCGTGTGGCCCGGCCCGGTCCCGAGGGCTATTCGCGTGGCCCGGCCAGGTCAGCCGGGCGGCGGCGCAGGGCGAGGGCGGCGGGGGCCGTCGCGCAGGTCGCGGCCAGGAGGGCGCAGGCGAGCGCCGTCGTGCCGAGGGCCTGCCACGGGAGGGTGGCGGTGGGCCGGACCGACAGCAGGGCGAGGGCGCCCCACATCCCGGCCAGGTTGACGACGGTGACCAGCAGACCGAGGAGCGCACCGGCCGCGACGGCCGTCAGGGACTCGGCCGTGGTCAGCCGCAGCACCTGCCACCGGGTGGCTCCGGTCAGCCGCAGCACGGCCAGGTCGCGGACCCGGTCGGAGGCCGCCATGACCGTGGTGTTGGCCACGGAGATGCCCGTGTAGAGCAGGGCGATGCCGAGGACCAGGAACAGGCCTAGGCGGGTGGTGCGGTTGGTTTCGGGGTGGGTGGCCCGGATCCATGCGTCCCGGGTGAGGACCTGGCCGCCTCCCGCGCCGAGCGCCTCGCGCAGGGCGGCGGCCACGGTGCCCGGAGCCGTGCCCTGCTCGAGGGCCACGTCCACGCGGTCGACTCCGGCTCCCGGGGCGTTGCGCGGGGTGACGTAGACGCCGTTGCCGCCGGTGCCGGTGGGCATCACCGCGGCGATGCGGAGGGTGCGCGGTGTCCCGTCGCCGAGCCACACCCGGACCCGGTCGCCCACCCGGTGCCGCTGCCACTCCTCGTTGACGACGATCGAGCCGTCGTCGAGGTCGCTCAGCCTGCCCGCGGTGAGCGGCAGGTGGGTGGTGGCCGCCAGGGCGCCGGGCAACGCGGCGCGGGCCTCGGAGCGGATCAGGGCCACACCGTCCTCCAGGACGTGCACGGCCGTCGACGACGTCGGTGAGATCCGCGCACCCGGTACCGCGCCAAGCCGGTGCAGGGCGGCGGTGTCGAAGGCCGTTCCGGCGGCCGGGGTGACGATGAAGGCGGCGGTGGTGCGGTCGCTCGTCTCGGTGGTCTTCGCGTCGTTCAGGGTCGTGGTGGCACCGAGGAGTGAACCGGCGAGCGCGACCGTGACGAGGACGGGGGACGCGAGTGCCGCGGTGCGGCGTGCGCCGGTGGCCGTGTTCGCGCGGACCAGCATGCCCACGGCTGACGGGAAGCAGCTCAGCAGTCTGGTCAGGGGCCGCAGTAGCAGGGGCGCGAGCAGGGCGGCCGCGGTGATCAGCAGCATGGGGCGGCTGATGTACGTCTTGCGGTGGAGCAGGTCGGACGGGTCCGCGGTGAGGGCCAGGGCCAGGGTCACGGCGGCGGCGAGCAGGAGGGCCACGCCGCAGAGCAGGCGTCCCCGGGTCAGGGGCCCGCTGTCGGCCGCCGCCTCGCGCAGGGCCTCGGTGGGGGCGGTGCGGCCGGCCCGCCAGGAGGCCGCGGTCGCTCCGCAGAGGGCGACGAACAGGCCTGTCCAGAAGGAGGCGTGGTACGGCCAGGTGTGCGCGCCGATGGTGAACCAGGCCGGGGCGAGACCCTCGTCGGCCACGCGGGCGGCCAGCAGCGGTGCCCCGTAGGAGCCGAACGCGCAGCCGGCGGCGGAGGCGAGGGTGCCGACGGTGAGGGCCTCGGCGAGGACGCTCCGGCGGATCTGGGCCGGGGTCGCCCCGGCGGTGCGCAGCAGGGCGAACTCCTTGCGGCGCTGGGCGACCGCGAAGGCGAAGGTCGACGCCACGACGAAGACCGACACGAAGGCGGTGACGCCCCCGGCCGTGCCGAACAGGGCGTTCATGGCGGTGAGCGCCTCACGGTCACGGCTGGGGTCGGCGTCGGCGAGGCGGCGGGCGTCGCCGGTGAGGACCTGGGCGCTGTCGCCCACCGCCCTCCGTACGGACGCCGGGTCGGCCCGCACGGCGAACTGGGCGGTGGCCGGGTGCAGTCGGGCCGCGCGGGCGTCGGTGAAGAACATGGCGTTCTCGAAGCCGCGCGCGGTGAGAGTGCCGACGACGCGCACCGTGCCGCGGCCGGTGCGCACCCGTTGGCCCGGGTGGGCCCAGTCGCCGGTGACGACGACCTCGCCGGTAGCGCGGGGTGCCCGGCCGGTGGCGAGGTCGTAGGGGGCGAACGCGGCGGTGGACCAGGGGTGGCCCACCAGGTCCGCGGGGCCGCCCCGTGCCCGGACGGGGAACGAGCGGTCCGCGATGACCGGGCCCAGCGTCCGCAGCCGCGAGACGACCGCCGCCGGTACGGGGCGCGGGTGGGCGAGCGGGGACGCGCGGTCACCGACCGGGGTCGGTACGCGCAGGGTGTCCTGGCCCTTGACCACGACCGGCGCGGCGGCGAAGCGTTCGGGGCCGCGTTGCGGGGCGTCGGCCGTCGAGGCCAGGGCCAGGCCCATCACGGTGAGCAGTGCCACGCCCAGACAGAGCGCGACGAAGCTGCCGGTGAAGCCGGCCCAGCGGATGCGCAGCGTGCGCAGGGTGACGCTCAGCACGGCACGGCCTCCAGTCGGGTCATGCGGGTGGCGATGGTGTCGGCGCCGGCGCCGGTCAGCTCTCCGCTCACCCGGCCGTCGACGAGGAAGATCACACGGTCGGCGTACGCGGCGGCGACCGGGTCGTGCGTGACCATGACGACCGTCTGGCCCTCGCGGTCGACCATGCCGCGCAGCAGCCCGAGCACCTCGCGGCCGGTCCGGGTGTCCAGGGCGCCGGTCGGTTCGTCGCCGAACAGCACGTCCGGCCGGGTGATCAACGCACGCGCCAGGGCGACGCGTTGCTGCTGACCGCCGGAGAGCTCGGACGGTCTGTGCCGGGCCCGGTCGGCGAGACCGACCTGCCCGAGCGCCTGGCGCACCCGGGCGGAGGGAACGCGGCGGCCGGCCAGGCGCAGGGGCAGCGCCACGTTCTGCTCGGCGGTGAGCGAGGGCAGCAGGTTGAACGCCTGGAAGACGAACCCGACGCGCTCGCGCCGCAGCAGGGTCAGCCGCCGTTCGCCGAGACCGGTCAGTTCGGTGCCGCCCACGGTGACCGATCCGGAGGTGGGCCGGTCCAGGCCGGCCGCGCACTGGAGCAGGGTCGACTTGCCGGACCCGGAGGGGCCCATGACGGCGGTGAAGCTCCCGGCGGGGAACGCGAGCGATACGTCGTCGAGTGCGGTCACGCGTCCGTACGTCCTGGTGACGGAGTCCAGTTGGACGGCGTCTTGTGTCATGGGTTCCCCCCGGTGTCGGTGTCGCCCCAACGAAACCGGGTGGGGGCGGGTCCGCGCAGTGCGGCGGGGCCTAGACCTGGGGTAGGGCCAGGCATACCTCCGGGGCTCCGGCTGCGCCCATGGCCGGGGCGCCGAGCGGCTTCTACGGTGATCCCCATGCACCCTCGCGACGTGTGGCAGGCCCTGTCCCGCCCCGGTTACCTGCTGTCGGCGTGGCCGTGGCGGTCGGCGTGTTACCTGCTCACCGGCGCGGTCACCGGTGCCGTCGTGCTCGTGGGGATCGTGCTCTCGGTCGTGGTCGGCGGGGTGCTCGCACTGGCGCTGGTGGGGCTGCCGTTGCTGCTCGGGGCGGCCCTGGCGGGGCTGCCGGTGGCGGCTCTCGAGCGGTCGCGGCTGCGGCTGGTCGACGCGGAGCCGTCGTCGGATCCGCACCGGTCGCCCGGGGAGCCGGGGCTGCGGGCCTGGCTGTCGACGCGGCTGCGGGAGCGGGCCACCTGGCGGGAGCTGGGTCATGCCCTGCTGTTCGCGGGGCTGTTGTGGCCGGTCGACGCCCTCGCGTTCGCCGTCTTCCTGCTGGGGCCGCTCTCCGTGGTGGCGACTCCGCTGCTCCTGGCCGTCCTCGGCGAGGCGAAGGTCCTCAAGGTGTGGCTGGTCACGACCTGGCCGGCTGCCGTCGGGTGGGCCGTCCTCGGGCTGGTCCTGCTCGTCCTGGGCGCCTATCTGATGGGCGTGGTGGCCGGGGCACGGGCCGGGCTGGCGCGGCTGCTGGTCGCGTCGCCGGAGGCCGATCTGGGGGCCCGGGTGGTCGAACTGGCCCGGTCGCGGGTGCGGTTGGTGGACGCCTTCGAGGCGGAGCGGCGGCGCATCGAACGCGATCTGCACGACGGGGCGCAGCAGCGGCTCGTCGCCCTGACGATGACGCTCGGACTGGCCCGCCTCGACGCCCCGCCGGGCCCGCTCGCCGACCAGCTCGCCACGGCGCACCAGGAGGCGGGCGCGGCCCTCGCGGAGCTGCGCGAGCTCATCCACGGCATCCACCCCAAGGTCCTCGCCGACTACGGCCTCGAAGCCGCCGTCGCCGACGCCGCGGACCGTTCGGCCGTACCCGTGGACGTCGACCTGGAGCTGCCCGGCCGGCTCCCGACGGCGGTCGAGGCCGCCGCGTACTTCGTGGTGTGCGAGGCGCTCGCCAACGTGGGCCGGCACAGCGGGGCGAGCCGCGTCGAGGTGAGCGGCGGGCACCGCGACGGGCGGTTGCTGCTGCGGATACGCGACGACGGTTGCGGGGGCGCGCGGGCCGGGCAGGGCAGCGGACTGACCGGACTCGCGGACCGCGTGTCGGTGCTCGATGGCAGACTCTCCCTGACCAGTCCGCCCGGCGGACCGACCCTGCTGCGTGTGGAGATCCCTTGTGACCCTGCGAGTTGAGCGGTCGCTGCGGGTCGTCCTGGCGGAGGACAGCGTCCTGCTGCGGGACGGACTCGTGGGACTGCTCGGCCGCTGCGGGCACGAGGTCGTCGCGGCCGTGGGGGACGCCGAGGCCCTGGTCGCGGCCGTCGGGGAGCATGACCCGGACGTGGTCGTGACGGACGTGCGCATGCCGCCCGGCTTCCAGGACGAGGGCCTGCACGCGGCCGTGCGGCTGCGCGAGGAGCGGCCCACGCTGCCCGTGCTGGTCCTCAGCCAGTATGTGCAGCGCCGGTACGCCGCCGAACTGCTGGACTCCGGCGACGGCACGGGCGTCGGCTATCTCCTCAAGGACCGCGTCGGCCAGGTCGAGGAGTTCGTCGAGGCGCTCGGCGAGGTGGCGGACGGCGGCACGGTCGTCGACCCCGAGGTCGTACGGCAGTTGCTGCGCCGCCGACGCGACCCGCTGGAGCGGCTCACCCCGCGCGAGCGGGAGGTGCTGGCGCTGATCGCCGAGGGCAGGTCCAACGGCGCGATCGCCCGCGAACTGGTCGTCTCCGAGGCGGCCGTGGGCAAGCACGTGTCCGGCATCCTCACCAAGCTGGACCTGCCGCCGGCGGACGCGACCCACCGCCGGGTGCTGGCCGTGCTGGCGTATCTGCGGGCGTGAGGAGCCGCTCCAGGAGCCTTGAGGCGCCGTCCCAAGACTCTTGGAAGCCGTCCCAAGACCGGTGGGCTGTCGACGCGTTGTATAAAAGCGAGCGAGTTGGTTTCATTGCGTCGCCATCAGAGCCCTGCCAGGGGAGCCATGGGTGACCAAACAGGACCGGGCCGTCCGGACCCGTCTCGCGCTGATCCGGTCGGCGGCCGAACAGTTCGAGACCCGCGGGTACGTCCGCGCCAGCCTGGCGGAGATCAGCGCGGGAGCCGGCGTCAGCTCCGGCGCGCTGCACTTCCACTTCGCCAACAAGGCCGCCGTCGCCGAGGCCGTCGAGCACGCGGCCGAGGACGCCCTGCGCGAGGCCGCGGCCCGTCATCAGCACGGCGACGGCAGCGCCCTGCAACGCCTCGTGGATGTCACCCACCACATCGCCCGGCTGCTGTGCGCCGACGTCGTGGTCCGGGCCGGGCTGCGGCTGAACGCCGAGCAGGCCGCAGGGCGGGTGCGGGACCTGCGCCGGGGATGGCGGGAGTGCGTGCTGGGGCTGCTGGCCGAGGCGGAGCGCGTGGGCGAACTCGCCGCCGGTGTGACGCCGCAGCGCACCAGCGCCGTCGTCCTGGCCGCCACGACCGGCATCGAGGTGCTGGCCCGCGAGGACCACGGCTGGCTCGCCCGGCCCTCGCTGACCGACCTGTGGCAGCTGCTGCTGCCGTGCCTGGCGGCGCCGTGTCTGGCCGGGACGCTGGATCCGGCGGGGAGTCCATCCGTGGGGAGTTCATCAGCGGCGAGCGGGCAGGCCGAGCCGGGTGTCCGGGCTGACGCGGGCCGAGCGGACGCGGGCCGGGCGGGGCTCGCGCTGCGGTAGCCACCCGCCTCTGGCCGACCGATGGGTGAAGCCATGGCCAAAACAAACCGGTTGCCAAGTTTTTTCGCCCTGCGGATCGCACGATGGTGCCCCAGCCTCTGGACCGAGGAGCGATGAGTCATGGCACAGCAGGCCTGCCCCTTCCTGTCGATCGACCCGTCCGGTCAGGACCTCTACGGCGAGATATCCCGGATCCGTGCCCAGGGCCCGGCCGTGGAGGTGGAACTCCCCGGCGGTGTACGGGCGTGGTGGATCACCGGCCTGGAGCTGAACAAGCGGCTCCTGGCGGGCTCCGAGACGAGCAAGGACGCCTACCAGCACTGGCCTGCCTGGATCAACGGGGACATCTCCCGCACCTGGCCGCTCGCCATCTGGGTCTCGGTGCGCAACATGGTCACCGCCTACGGCGCCGACCACAGCCGGCTGCGCAAGCCGATGGCCGCCGCCTTCACCAAGCGCCGCGTCGACGCGCTGCTGCCGCGCGTCCAGGAGATCGTCGACCGGGCGCTGGACGCCCTGGAGCACGTTCCCGAGGGTGAAGTCGTTGACCTGCGGGCGGCGTTCGCGGCGCCGATCCCGCACGAGGTGGTGTGCGAGCTGTTCGGCGTACCGCCCGGCGAGGAAGGTCCGCGCGCGGCCCTCTACCGCATCATCAACCGCTTCTTCGACACGGCGATCTCTTTGGAGGACGCCCAGGCCAACGCGGTGGACCTCTACGGCACGCTGACCGCGTTCCTCCGGCACAAGCGCGAGCATCCGGCCGACGACCTGACGACGGCACTCATCGCCGCGCACGACGAAGGAAGCATCGGCGAACAGGAGTTGATGGACAACCTGATCCTGCTGCTCACCGCCGGGTTCGAGACGACCGTCAACCTCATCGACAACACCGTGCACAGCCTTCTCGCCCATCCCGACCAGCTCGACCTCGTCCGCTCCGGGAGGGCCACCTGGGAGGACGCCCTGGAGGAGTCACTGCGCTTCGAGGCGCCGGGCGCCATGTCGGGTCTGCGCTACGCCGTCGAGGACATCGAGATCGAGCCGGGCCTGACCATCCCTAAGGGCGATCCGCTCGTGGTCTCCTTCGCGGGCGCCGGGCGCGACCCCGAGCGGCACGGGCCGGACGCCGAACGCTTCGACGTCACACGCGCCACCAGCCGCGACCACGTGTCCTTCGGCCACGGTGTGCACCACTGCCTGGGCCGGCCCCTGGCCATGGCCGAGGCCACCGTGGCCCTGACGTCGCTGTTCGCGCGCTTCCCCCGGCTGGCCCTGGCCGATCCGTCGCGTCCGCCGAAGCGGCTGCGGTCCATCATCTCCACCGGTCACGAGGAGTTGCCGGTGCTGCTGCACGGATCGGAGGCTGGTGCGGTCAGGAAACCCTCCGGCCCTGGAGGAACGCGCGATACCAAGGCGCCGCGCGGCTGAACGCGGCCGCGAACCCCTCGCCGGGCGAGCAGTCGACGTCCTTCCAGAACGCGTCGTCGACGAACCAGTGGTCGACCGTGAGCATGCCGAGGTGATGGAGGGCGAGGGGGGATCCGGCGGCCCGGTCCAGGGCGGTGGCGACGTCCACGGCCGCACCGCCGCCGGGCTCCTCCAACTCCCGCCGAACGGAGGCCAGCAGGTCGGGGACCGCCACCGGCACGGGGTGGTTGACATGATGCACGCCGCCGCCGGACGCCGGGGCGAGCGCGGCGGCCACCACCGCACGGCCGAGGGTGTCGACGTCGATCATCGACTGGAGCGCCGCACAGCCGGTCAGGGTGGCCGACAGCTCCTTCATCAGCCACACCAGGCCGGGTATCACCCAGCGGTCGCCCTCGCCGTACACGAGGTGCGGGCGCAGCACCACGCCTCCCGCGTCGAGGACGTACCGTTCGGCGGCGGCCCGGGTGCGGCTGGTGGGCGACGCGGGCGCGATCGGCACCTCCCCTGGCCGCACGCCGCGGAAGGGGCCCCGCCCGTGGACGGCGGCCGTACTGACGTACACGATCCGGCTCACTCCGGCGCGCACGGCCTCCTCGACCAGGGCACGGGTGCCGTGGTCGTTGACCGCCTCGACGGTCTCGGCGTCGCCTCCGACCCGCGCGGCGCAGTGCACCAGGACGTCGGTGTCGGCGCAGACGCCGCGCAGGGAGGGCGGGGCGCACAGGTCGCCGTGGACGTACTCGGGACCGTGCGGTGCGTGCCGGGACAACAGGCGTACATGGGCGTCCGGTTGACGCTGCGCCGTGGCCGCGACGCGGCTGCCGACGAAGCCGCTCGCGCCCGTGATCAGAATCTTGACCGTCACGAAAGGGACCGTACCCGCGGCGGCCGGGCGGCGGTCAGGGCGGCGGTGAACACGGACCCGCCGTCCTGCAGCCCCGACACCCTTACGGTCACCTCCCCGGGGCGCTCATGGAGGACCTCGGCCTCGATCCGGCACGGGGCGTGCAGCTCGGCGTACCTGGTGAAGCCGGCCGTCATCGCGGCCGGCAGGAAGGGGCGCAGGCCGGACGCGGCGGTCGCGGCCTGGCGGGCCGCCTCGAACAGGACCATGCCGGGGACGTGGTCGTTGGGCCGCGGGAAGAGCACCGGGTGGCCGGTGTCGACGCGCAGGTGCCAGACGTCGGGGCGGTCCGTGGGTGCGAGGACGACGTCCTCGGCACGTGCCCGCCCCGCGGTCCGCGGCGCTATGCCGGGCAGCAGCGGCA
Organism: Streptomyces luteogriseus; assembly: GCF_014205055.1. NCBI lineage: Bacteria > Bacillati > Actinomycetota > Actinomycetes > Kitasatosporales > Streptomycetaceae > Streptomyces > Streptomyces luteogriseus. Next base: position 4,279,762 of record NZ_JACHMS010000001.1, on the reverse strand, counting down.
CCGGGGTGTCCAGAGCGCTCAACTTGGCTGCCCGCAGGCGGCGGTAGGCGCGCGGGGAGGTGCAGCCGGTGCTGCCGGTGCCGCTGGCGACGAGCCGCCCCGCGCGGCGGAACTCCATCGTCGTCCGCATGCTGTGCAGCCCGCTGCCGCGGCGGCGGACCTCGGAGCACACGACGTCGAACTCGACCGGCTCGGCGGCATCCGCCAGCAGCAGCGCGGACGGGTCGAGGCGAACCGTCAGGTCCCACATGACGAAGTGCGTGTCGGCAGGAGCGCCGAACTCGGCGTGCGCCAGCACCATCGAGGCCTGCCGCAACGTTTCTCCCACGACCATCGGGTCCTGGTGGCGGTCGTCCACGGGGCCGAAGAAGGCGTGGGCGGCCGGCCAGTGCGCGGTGAAGCGGAAACGGGTGTCGGAGATTCGCGTCCACCGCGCGGGGAAGACGTCCGTCTCAGTATTGCGGTGGGCGAGTTCCTTGGTGACGACGGTGTGGGCGTGGGGGGCGGGGCGTTCGGTGACGGGGGATGGTGGTGCGGAGTCTTCGGTGAGGGTGGCCGGTGACACGGGTGCATCGGTGGCGGTGGCGGCGGGCGTGGGTTCGTCGGTGACGGTGACGGCTGCCGGGGGCTCGGGTGCGTCAGTGGCGGGACGCGGTGATGCGGTCTCCGGTGCGACGGTGCTCTGTGGCGGGTTCTCGACGGTCGTAGCGGTTCCGTTTGCCGGGCGGCCCCCGCGTCCGGTCTGATCGTCCGTGAGTGCGCTTAAAGGCCCTGTCTGCGGCATGAGAACCCCCAGGATCGGCTGCCCGGCCGTGATCGACGCCTGACTAAGATACGGACGAACCGGTTTTTTTCAAAGGGGGAGCCAAGCCGCCGGCCAGGCCCTCGCGCCCTCGCCACACAGCGACTTCACAGGGATCGACGGAGATCAGGAGGCACCCGATGGCGCGACAGGAGCGCGCGATCCGCACCCGGCGGACCATCCTGGAGGCGGCGGCGGCCGTCTTCGACGAACGCGGCTACACCTCGGCGACCATCGGTGAGATCCTGGACCGGGCAGGCGTCACCAAGGGCGCGCTGTACTTCCACTTCGGTTCCAAGGAGGAGCTGGCGGTGGGGGTGTTCGAGGAGCAGCTCGCGATCACGCTCCCGCCGCAGTCCAGCAAGCTCCAGGAGCTCGTCGACTCCGGTCTGGTGATGGCCCGCCGGCTGCGGTCCGAACCGCTGGTGCGCGCCAGTGTGGGGCTCGCCCTCGACCAGGGGGCCATGGACCTCGACCGCACCCCGGCCTTCCGGATGTGGATCGACCAGAACGCGCAGAAGCTGGCCGAGGCGAAGACGCGGGGCGAGCTGCTGCAGCACGTCGACGTGGCGGAGACGGCGGAGCTGCTGGTCGGCAGCTTCTCCGGGGTGCAGCTGCTGTCCCAGCTGCGCTGCCAGCGGCAGGATCTGGAGCGCCGGGTCGTCGTGCTGTTCGAGCACTTCCTGCCCAGCATCACCGTGCCGGCGGTGCTGGCCCGGCTCGACATCACCGTGGCCCGGGCCGAGCGGCTGCTGACGCAGGCGCTTGCGGACGAAGAGACGGTGGCGCCGGTGGAGGCCATCGTGCCCTCGGGGACGTAGCCGGCCCCTGCCGTACGGACCCGGCGCGGATTGTCCACAGCTGTGGAGTTGTCCACAGGGTCTGACGCGTTTCGGCCGCCGGTTGTACGGTCGGCACGAGTGATGTTCGTGCGCATGCGGGGGAGGCGGTCGGGATGACCAGGGCCGGAGCTCAGGACGAGGGCGGGGCCACGGCGAAGGACGGTGCGCCGCGCAGACTGCCCCGGGTGCGTGGCTTCGCCGAGTGGCCGGCCGAGGGCTCGCCCAAGGACGAGGGCAAGGCCCTGCGCAGGCGGGTCCCGCGCAGCGCGCACGCCACGCTCGACCTGGACGCATCCCGGCCCGACGCGGTGAGCGCCGTCGAGGAGTCCGGCCGCGGGCGGCTGCCCGAGCTGACCCCCATCCGGGTCGGCCGCATGGCCGCCACCCCGTTCGCCTTCCTGCGCGGCTCGGCGGGCCTCATGGCCCACGACCTGGCGCGCACGCCCCTGACCGGGATCGGGGCCCAGCTCTGCGGCGACGCCCACGCCGCCAATTTCGGTTTGTACGGGGACGCGCGCGGCGGCCTGGTCATCGACCTGAACGACTTCGACGAAACGGTCTTCGGCCCCTGGGAATGGGACCTCAAACGCCTCGCGGCCTCCCTGGTACTCGCGGGCCGGGTGGCCGGCGCCGACGAGGACCAGTGCCGCAAGGCGGCGTACGACGCGGCGGGCGCGTATCGAAGGACCATGCGGCTCCTGGCCAAGCTCCCGGTGCTGGACGCGTGGAACGCCATCGCGGACGAGGAGCTCGTCTCCCACACGGACGCCCATGATCTGCTCGGCACGCTGGAGCGCGTCTCCGAGAAGGCCCGCCACAACACCAGCGGCCGCTTCGCGGCCAAGTCGACCGAGGCCACCGAGGACGGCGGACGCCGGTTCGTCGACGCCCCGCCGGTGCTGCGGCGCGTCCCGGACGCGGAGGCCGCGGCGGTGGCCACGTCCCTGGAGGAGTACGTCGGCACGCTTCAGGAGGACCGTCTGCCGCTCCTCGCCCGGCACGCGGTGCAGGACGTGGCCTTCCGCGTCGTCGGCACGGGCAGTGTCGGCACCCGGTCCTACGTCGTGCTGCTCCTGGACCACCGGGGCGAGCCGCTGGTGCTCCAGGTCAAGGAGGCGCGGGCGTCGGCGCTGGTGCCGCATCTGGTGACGGCCGGTTTCGAGGTGCCGGAGGCCGGTCACGAGGGCCGTCGGGTCGTGCTGGGCCAGAAGCGGATGCAGGTCGTGAGCGACAACCTGCTGGGCTGGACGACGGTCGACGGGCTCCCCTTCCAGGTCCGCCAGTTCCGCAACCGCAAGGGCAGCGTCGACCCGGCCGCCCTGGCCGCCGACCAGATGGACGACTACGGCCGCATGACCGGCGCGCTCCTGGCCCGCGCGCACGCCCACAGCGCCGATCCGCGGCTCATCGCCGGGTACTGCGGGAAGAACGAGGATCTGGACGAGGCGATGGCCGACTTCGCCGTGGCCTACGCGGACCGGACCGAGGCGGATCACGCGGAGCTGCTGGCGGGGATCCGGGTGGGGAAGGTCGCGGCGGAGATGGGGGTGTAGGGGGTTGGGGCGCAGGCGGCCGGCGCCGATGGCACAAGACCCGCTGGAGCGCTGCTTCAGGAGGCAGCCTGAGCCAGGAATCCCCTCCCCCTTAGGGAGGGGAGGATTCAACTAGGCTGGGCGGGTGACGACCCCGGAAGCTGAGCAGGACGGCGACGACGCCGCACGGCCCGAGGCGCGGCTGGAGCGGGCCGTGCGGGCCGCCGAGCAGGCGTTGATCGAGTACGAGATCGCGGTGGAGACCTTCCGCGTCGAGGTCGAGAACTTCTCCCGGCTGCACGAACAGAAACTCGGCCCGCTCTACGCCCGGCTCGAGGAGCTGGACGCCCGGATCCTGGAGGCCAGAGCCGCCCGCAGCGGCGACCCCGCGGACCGGCAGCGAGCGGACGAGGCCCGGGCGCGGCTCGCCCCCATCCCCGGCGTGGAGGAGCTGCTGCACGGCTGGATGGACGGCAGCGGTCTGTTCCCGGAGGCTTCCGCGATGCTCACGGACCAGCCGGTGCGGCCCCCGCAGCGGGTCCGCCCCAGCGAGGAGGCCCGCAAGCTCTACCGCGACCTCGCCCGCAAGGCCCACCCGGACCTGGCGCAGGAGGAGAAGGAGCGCAGGCGGCGCGAGGAGTTCATCACGCGCGTCAACGCCGCCTACGCCCGGGGCGACGAGGCGGAGCTGCGGGAGCTCGCCGCGGAGTGGGCCAAGGGGCCCGAGCTGAAGCGGGGCCCGAGCCGCGCCGAGGAGCTCTACGCCCGCCTCGAATGGCTCGCCCAGCGCAAGGAGATGCTCGCCCTGCTCGCCGGGGAACTGGAGGACAGCGCCATCGGCCACATGCTCCAGCTGGCGCCGGACGACCCGGACCGGCTCCTGGACGAGATCGGGCAGGGCCTGCTCGCCCAGGTCTCCGAGCGGGAGACGGAGCTGGCCGCGCTGCTCGGCGAGGCCGGGGGCGAGGGTACGGGCGCCGGCGGGGGACAGGGCTGAGCCCGTGCCCCGTCCGGTGTCCCAGCCGGTGCTCCGGCCGGTTCGGGTAGCGTCGGACGTATGAGTTTTGGAGCTGGTGTGCCCACGGTCGCGGTCGCGGACCTCAAGGACGGCGACTTCCTGTTGGACGTCCGGGAGGACGACGAGTGGAAGGCCGGTCACGCCGAAGGGGCGCTGCACATCCCCATCAGCGAGTTCGTCGGCCGGTACGGCGAGCTGACCGAGGCCGCCCCGCAGGACGGCCGGGTCCATGTGATCTGCCGCTCCGGCGGCCGGTCCGCCCAGGTCACGATGTACCTGGCCCAGCAGGGCGTCGACGCCGTGAACGTCGACGGCGGTATGCAGGTGTGGGAGGCGGTGGGCCGCCCCGTGGTGACGGACGACGGGCAGCAGGGGTTCGTGCTCTGACACCCGGCGATCAGCCCGGCTCCCTGACCGCGCGGTCAGGCCAGTGGGTGGGCCGCCAGCAGGTCGCCCAGGGCCTCTTCGTGGGCCGCGGCCGGGCCCAGTGACAGTTCCAGGTGCTTGGCCCAGGCGTGGTAGCGGTGCAGGGGGTAGTCGACGTCGGCGCCGAACCCGCCGTGCAGGTGCTGCGCGGTCTGCACGACCCGGCGTACGCCCTCCGCCGCCCAGATCTTGGCGACGGCCACGTCCCCGGCGGCGGGCAGCGGGCCCGGTGCCCCGGAGGCGATCCGCCATGCGGCCTGCCACAGCGTGGCCTCCATCGCGCGCAGGTCGATGTAGCGGTCGGCGGCCTGCACGGCGACGGCCTGGAAGGTCGCGATCGGGAACCCGAACTGCTCCCGCTTGCCCGTGTACTCCCCGGTCATCCGCAGCACGCGCTCCCCGAGCCCGAGCGCCAGCGCGCACGTCCCGGTGGCCAGCAGGTCCCGCAGCCACTCCCACGCCCCGTCGGTGTCGATGACGTCCCGGCCGGGCAGCCGCGCCGACTCCAGCCGCAGCTCGCCGAGCCGCTCGCCGCTGGTCGAGAACTGCTCCGCGAGGACGGCGCCCTCGTGCCCGCGCGGCACCAGGGCGAGCACGGTCCGGCCGGTCCCGGTGTGCGCGGGGACGAGCGTGACGTCGGCGTCGTAGGCCCAGGGCACGGCCGTCTGCACCCCGTCCAGCACCCAGGTCCCGCCGTCCTGCCGGGCGGTCACGGCCTGCTCGGCCGGGTCGTGGCCGGTGCGGCCGTGCGGGGCGACGGTCAGGACGGTCTCGCCCCGGCCGGCCCGGGCGAGCAGGTCCGCTTTCGCCTCTTCACCGCCGTAGGCCTGGACGGCCGCCGCTGCCGCGCAGCTCTCCAGCAGGGGCACCCTGGCCAGGACCTTCGCCGACTCCCGCAGCACCAGGCAGAGCGCGACGGCGTCCAGACCGGCCCCGCCGTACCGGGCGTCGAGCAGCAGGCTCAGCAGGTCCGCGTCGGCGAGCCTGGCCCACAGGGCGCGGTCGCAGGTCTCGGCGACGGCGCCCGGGGTCATGGCCGGGCTGGGCACGGCGTCGGGTGCGACACCGGCGAACACGCCCTTCGCCGCCTCGGCCGCCGCCTGCTGCTCCTCGGTGAAGGTGAAGTCCACGGTTCCTGTCCTTCCGGCCGGTCCCGTTGAGCTGACGGGGCGTCAAGATAGAACAGGTTCTAGAAGAAGGGAATGGGTGTGCGGGCGGGCGCCGTAGGGTGTCACTCCGGTGGGCGAACGGCCGGGGCACCCTGTGGATAACCTGCGGGGGTCCCCTGTGGACCAAGGGGACCGCGGCTCTCGGACGGTCGTACTCGCCGTACGGTCGGCTTCCACGGTGTGGCGACGGCCACGGCGGGACCTGCGGACAGGGGCTGTGCCCGGGTGGGTGTCCTGAGTACCGTGCCCGTGCCGACGCCGCGCAGGACCGGGCGGGCGGAACGACGCCCTCGCGGCCGGGCGGACGGAACGACGGACCGGGATCGTGGAACGGGGCGGAATGGACGCGTACGACGAGGGCTCGAACGCCCGGCACGGCCCGGACGCGCCCCGCCGCCCGGCACCGCCCGCGCAGCGGAGCGCCCCGGCGGACTCCGCCGCGCCGGACGTCTCCCCCGGGCCCGAGCTCGCGCCGGACGTGTCCCCCGGGCCCGAGCTCGCGCCGGACGTGTCCCCCGGGCCCGAGCTCGCCCCGGACGTGTCCCCCGGGCCCGAGCTCGCGCCGGACGTGGCGCCCGCACCGCCCGCGCCGGTCGTGGCGCCCGCACCGCCCGGGTCGTGGCCGCCCGGTGAACCCCGGACCGGCATCGCCGCGCTCTCCCCCCGCTATCAGGTCGGCGTCGCCCTGGCGCTCGCGGTCGTGGCCATCGGCGTGTGTGTGCACATCGGCATGACGTTCCTGCACGTCGCGCCGGCGAACACGGTCACCAGGGCGCACGGCGAGGCCGTGGACGACTGGATCTATCCGGAGTTCGAGCAGAACTGGAAGCTGTTCGCGCCGAACCCGCTCCAGCAGAACATCTCGATCCAGGTCCGTGCAGGGGTCCGGGGGCCGGACGGCATGACGCAGACCACCGGCTGGTACGACCTGTCCGCCGAGGACGGGCGCGCCATCGACGGCAACCTGCTGCCCAGCCACACCCAGCAGAACGAACTGCGCCGCGCCTGGGACTTCTTCGTCGCCACGCACGACAGCGAGAACCGCCCGGTGGGCCTGCGCGGCTCGCTCTCGGAGTCGTATCTGCGCCGGATCATGGTGCTGCGTCTCGGCCGCGACGACGCGGTGCGGGCCGCGACCGGGAGTTCCGGGGTGATCGAGCGGGTGCAGGTGCGCTCCCGGACCAGCAACGTGCCGCCGCCCGAGTGGAGCCGGGAAAAGGTCTCCACGACACCGTCCTACCGGGAGCTGCCGTGGTGGAGGGTCCCGCAGGACGAGGCCCGGGGAGGCGTGCGGTGAACCGCTTCTCACTGGCCGTCTCGGCCGGTATCGCCCGTGTCACCGAGGCGGCGCTCGGCCCCTACCAGACGGCCGTCATCCGTATCGGCTTCAGCGCCACCTGGCTGCTGTTCCTGCTCCGCGAGATCCCCCACCGCCACGAGCTCTACGGTCCCGAGGGCCCCTGGAGCTGGGATCTCGCCGAGCAGCTCGTCGGCTCCAACGGCTCGTTCACCGTGCTGATGTGGTCGGACGGCCGGATCTGGTTCGAGATCGTCTACGCGCTGGCGGTGCTCTCCAGCGTTCTGCTGATGCTGGGCTGGCGCACCCGCACCATGTCGGTGCTGTTCATGGCCGGCGTGCTGTCGCTGCAGAACCGCAGTGTCTTCATGGGCGACGGCGGCGACAATGTGCTGCACCTGATGTCGGTCTACCTGGTGTTCACGCGGTGCGCCCGGGTGTGGTCGCTGGACGCCCGGCGGGCCGCGCGGCAGACGGCGGCACGCGCACGGGGCGAGCGGGTCACGGACCGGACCGGCCCGGTCCTGTGGGGCGTGCTCGGGTTCGTGCTGGTCGCGGTCACCCTGGTCGGCCGGATGCAGGGCGACTGGCTGATACCGGCACTGCTGTGGACGGTATGGGTCGTGCAGGCCCTGTGGTGGCTGGTCGGGCGCCGGGCCGGGACCGGTGAGCCGCGGATCATGCTGGACGTGATCGCCAACGTCGTGCACAACGGCGCCCTGCTCGTGATCATGGCCGAGGCGTGTCTGATCTACGCGACGGCCGGCTGGTACAAGATCCAGGGATCGCGCTGGCAGGACGGCACCGCGGTCTACTACCCGCTCCACCTGGAGTACTTCTCGCCCTGGCCGGCGCTCGCCGACCTGCTGTCCGCCAGCGGCACGATGGTGATGCTGGTGACCTACGGGACGGTCCTCGTGCAGGTCGCCTTCCCGTTCACCCTGTTCAACCGGCGGGTGAAGAACGTCCTGCTGGCGGTGATGATGACCGAGCACGCCGTGATCGCCGTGGTCCTGGGGCTGCCGTTCTTCTCGCTGGCGATGATCGCGGCGGACGCGGTGTTCCTGCCGACGGGCTTCCTGCGCCGCCTGGGCGACCTGGCGGCACGCACGCGTGACCGGCTGCGGCGCGGGGGCGGGCGTAGGCCGCTGCCCGGGCCACGCGCCCAGGGGAGCTCCGAGGCCACGCACGTAGGCTTCGGGGCATGACCGATCCCGTGACCGTCTGGCACCGGCTCGCCGGCGACACCGTCCTGCTCGACGGGTTCCACGCGCTCAAGCACGCGCTGCGCTTCGGCGCCGAGGTGCCGGTGGCGGTCACCGCCGACCGGGCGGCCGCCCTGGCCCTCGCCGACGAACTGGCCCCGGACGTACGGGACGCGCTGGCCGGGCTGCTGACGGAGGTGCCGCACGCGGCGTACGCGTCGTTCGTGCCGCGCCCGCATCCCACCGCCGTGGCGGCCCTGGCCGTCAGGCCGTCCCGCGCCTCCAACCTGGAGAAGCTCGCGCACGTGCCCCGCTCGGCCCCGGTCGTGGTCCTCGACAACCCGCGCAACCTGGGCAACGCGGGTGCGGTGATCCGCCTGGCCGCAGGTTTCGGGGCGACCGGTGTGGTGACGACCGGGACGGTCGACCCCTGGCACCCGACCGTCGTGCGGGGCGGGGCGGGGCTGCACTTCGCGACGGCGGTGGAGCGGCTGACCGCGGAGGAACTGCCACCGGGGCCGCTGTTCGCCCTGGACCCGGAGGGCGACGACATCCGGGGCGTCAAACTCCCGGACGACGCCGTCCTCGCCTTCGGCTCCGAGCGCACCGGCCTGTCCACGGAACTACGCGCGCGTGCGGACCACTTGCTGTCCCTTCCCATGCGCCCCCAGGTCAGCAGCTACAACCTGGCGACGAGCGTGGCGATGACGCTGTACCACTGGAGTTTCGGGGCGCCCCTTTAGAAGCGCCCCGTCAGGGGCGCGGGGCACTGCGCGAGCAACCACAACGCACCGGCACCCGCGCGCCAACGAGAACCCCCGAACTCCTGGGCGCCCCCGAGCCCCGGCTACGCGTCCCGCCGCACCTCGACCACCCGGAACCGGTTGGCCACGAACGCCCCGTCGCACAGCGCCGCACTCGCCGCCGGGTTGCCACCCGACCCGTGGAAGTCGGAGAACGCGGCCGTCTGGTTCACGTACACCCCGCCCGTGAGGTTCAGCGACAGCTGCGCGGCCTCCTCCAGGCAGACCTCCTGGACGGCCTGTTCGACCTCCGGGTCGGTCGTGTACGCCCCGACGGTCATCGCGCCCTTCTCGCGGACGGTCCGCCGCAGCAGCTCCGCCGCGTCCGCGGCCGAGTCGACCGCGACGGCGAAGGACACCGGCCCGAAGCACTCGCTCATGTAGGCGGCCTCGTCGTCCGGCTTGGCCCCGTCCAGCTTCACGATCACCGGCGTACGCACGACCGCCCCCGGGAAGTCCGGGTTGGTGATCTCACGGGAGGCCAGGGCGACCTCGCCCAGCCCGGAAGCGGCCTCCAGACGGGCCTTCACGTCCGGGTTGACGATCGCGCCGAGCAGCGCGTTCGCCCGGGCGTCGTCGCCGAGCAGGCCGTCGACGGACCTGGCGAGGTCGGCGACCACCTCGTCGTAGGACTTGGGGCCCTGGTCCGTGGAGATGCCCTCGCGGGGGACGAGGAGGTTCTGCGGGGTCGTGCACATCTGGCCGCTGTACAGGGACAGCGAGAACGCCAGGTTGGAGAGCATGCCCTTGTAGTCGGACGTGGAGTGGACGACGACCGTGTTGACGCCGGCCTTCTCCGTGTAGACCTGCGCCTGGCGGGCGTTGGCCTCCAGCCAGTCGCCGAACTCGGTCGAGCCCGTGTAGTCGATGATCCGGATCTCCGGACGCGTCGCCAGGGTCTTGGCGATGCCCTCGCCGGGGCGCTCGGCGGCCAGCGCGATCAGGTTCGGGTCGAAGCCGGTCTCCGCGAGCACCTCGCGCGCGACCTGCACGGTGAGGGCGAGCGGCAGCACCGCGCGCGGGTGGGGCTTGACCAGGACCGCGTTGCCGGTGGCGAGGGAGGCGAACAGGCCCGGGTAGCCGTTCCACGTCGGGAAGGTGTTGCAGCCGATCATCAGGGCGATGCCGCGCGGGACCGGTGTGAACTGCTTGTTCATGGCCAGCGGGTCGCGCTTGCCCTGGGGCTTGGTCCACTCGGCGTTGTCGGGCGTGCGCACCTGCTCGACGTACGCGTAGGCCACCGCCTCCAGGCCGCGGTCCTGCGCGTGCGGCCCGCCCGCCTGGAACGCCATCATGAACGCCTGGCCGGAGGTGTGCATGACCGCGTGCGCGAACTCGTGCGTCCGGTCGCTGATGCGCTTGAGGATCTCCAGGCAGACCACCGCGCGCTGCTCCGCGCCCGCGTCCCGCCAGGCCCGCTGGCCGGCCTTCATGGCGGGCAGCAGCACGTCGAGGTCCGCGTGCGGGTACGTCACGCCCAGGTCGATGCCGTACGGGGATGTCTCGCCGCCCACCCAGTCGTCGGTGCCCGGCTGGCCGAGGTCGAGGCGGGAGCCGAGCAGGGCGTCGAAGGCGGCCTTGCCCGCCGCCGCGTCCAGGCTGCCGTTCTCCCCGTAGGCCTTGGGGTGCTCGGGGTGCGGGGACCAGTAGGCGCGCGTGCGGATCGCTTCCAGCGCCTGGTCGAGGGTGGACCGGTGCCGGGCGATCAGCTCGTGCGCCGAGAGTGCGGCGGTCATGGGTGACCATCTCCTCGTCTCAAGAACTCTTCGTCGAGTTCATGACCTGGGCAGAAACCTGGGCAGGAACACTCGGACAGAGCTAGAGTAACCGAACGATCGGTCGGTTCAAGGGGGTCCGCCGCATCTGTGGAAAACCCCGTGCGGGAGGATCGCGCACATGACAGCACTCGACCTCAGCAGCCCCGTGGCCGTCGTCGGCACCGGCACCATGGGCCAGGGAATCGCCCAGGTCGCGCTGGTCGCGGGCCATCCCGTACGGCTGTACGACACCCTCCCCGGGCGGGCCCGGGAGGCGGCCGACGCGATCGGTGCCCGCCTGGACCGGCTCGTCGAGAAGGAGCGGCTCACCGGCGCCGACCGGGACGCGGCCCGCGCCCGTCTGCTGCCCGCCGAGGACCTCCCCGAGCTCGCCGACTGCGCCCTCGTCGTCGAGGCCGTCCTGGAGCGGCTGGACGTCAAGCAGGACCTGTTCCGCGCGCTGGAGGGCATCGTCGCCGACGACTGCCTGCTCGCCACCAACACCTCGTCGCTGTCCGTCACGGCCATCGGCGGAGCCCTGCGCAACCCCGGCCGGTTCGTCGGGCTGCACTTCTTCAACCCCGCGCCGCTGCTGCCGCTGGTCGAGGTCGTCTCCGGGTTCGCCACCGACGTCACGTACGCCACGCGCGCGTACGAGACCGCCCGCGCCTGGGGCAAGACGCCGGTCGCCTGCGCGGACACCCCGGGCTTCATCGTCAACCGCATCGCCCGGCCCTTCTACGCCGAGGCCTTCGCTGTCCACGAGGCGCAGGTCGCCGACCCGGCCACCATCGACGCCGTGCTGCGCGAGTCGGGCGGCTTCCGGATGGGCGCGTTCGAGCTGACCGACCTGATCGGCCAGGACGTCAACGAGTCGGTCACGCAGTCGGTGTGGCAGTCCTTCTTCCAGGACGTGCGCTTCACACCGTCCCTCGCCCAGCGGCGCCTGGTCGAGTCCGGCCGGCTCGGCCGCAAGACAGGCCACGGCTGGTACGACCACCGGGACGGCGCCGAGCGTCCCGAGCCGGACACCGCCGAGCAGCGGCAGCCGCCCGCGTACGTCGTCGCCGAGGGCGACCTGGGCCCGGCGTCCGAACTGCTCGAGCTGATCCGCGAGGCGGGCATCCCGGTCCGTGACGACAGTGACGACGACGACCAGGGGGCGTGTCTGCTCCTCCCGAGCGGCGGCCGGCTCGTCCTCGCCGACGGGCAGACCGCCGTGGAGTACCGGGACTTCGTCTACTTCGACCTCGCCCTGGACTACCGCACGGCCGGCCGGATCGCCCTGTCCGCCTCCCAGGACACCTCCCCGCAGATCCTCGCCGAGGCCATCGGCCTCTTCCAGGCGCTCGGCAAGCGGGTCAGCGTCATCGGCGACGTCCCCGGCATGATCGTCGCCCGCACGGTCGCGCGCATCATCGACCTCGCGCACGACGCGGTCGCCAAGGGCGTGGCCACCGAGGAGGACATCGACACCGCGATGCGCCTCGGCGTCAACTACCCCCTGGGCCCCTTCGAGTGGAGTCGCCGCCTCGGCCGCACCTGGGCCTACGTGCTCCTGGACGACCTGCACCGGCGCGATCCCTCGGGCCGCTACGCGCCGTCCCTGGCCCTGTACCGCCACGCCCACGCCTCCGACTCGCGGGAGGGCACCTCATGACCACCGCCAAGCGCGACACCTACACCCCGGACACACTGCTGTCCGTGGCCGTCCAGGTGTTCATCGAGCGTGGCTACGACGGCACCTCCATGGAGCACCTCTCCAAGGCCGCGGGCATCTCCAAGTCGTCGATCTACCACCATGTCGCCGGCAAGGAGGAGCTGCTGCGCCGGGCCGTGAGCCGGGCCCTGGACGGCCTCTTCGGGATCCTCGACGAGGAGCACGCGTGCGTGGGGCGCGCCTCGGACCGTCTGGAGTACGTCGTCCGGCGCATGGTCGAGGTGCTCATCGCCGAACTGCCCTACGTGACGCTGCTGCTGCGCGTGCGCGGCAACACGGACACCGAGCGGTGGGCCCTGGAGCGGCGCCGCGACTTCGACCACCGGGTCGCCGACCTGCTCAAGGCGGCCGCCGCGGACGGTGACGTGCGCGCCGACATAGAGGTGCGGCTGGTGACCCGGCTGGTCTTCGGCATGATCAACTCGATCGTCGAGTGGTACCGGCCGGACGGCCGCGGCATGAACGAGCGCGAGGTGGCCGACGCGGTGGTGCAGCTGGCCTTCGGAGGCCTGCGCAAGGCCTCCTGACACGGGCCGGCCCGTGACCCGCTAGCCCTGCGGCTCCAGGTCCTCCTCCTCGAACACCAGCAGCGTGCGCGTGCTGAGCACCTGCGGGATCGCCTGGAGCCGGGTCAGCACCAGCTCGCGCAGCGCCCGGTTGTCGGACACGTGCACCAGCAGCAGCACGTCGAAGTCGCCGCCCACCAGGGCGATGTGGGAGGCACCGGGCAGCTGCCTGAGCTCCTTGCGCACCGTGCGCCAGGAGTTCTGCACGATCTTCAGCGTGATGTACGCCGACGTGCCCTGGCCTGCCCGCTCGTGGTTGACGCGGGCGCCGAAGCCGCGGATGACGCCGTCCTCGACGAGCCGGTTGATGCGGGCGTAGGCGTTGGCGCGCGAGACGTGGACCCGGTCGGCGACGGACCGTATCGAGGCGCGGCCGTCCGCCTGGAGCATCCGCAGGATGTCCTGATCGATGGCGTCCAGGGGCCGCGGCGGCGGAAGGGCGGCGCTGTCGTCCTGGCTCTCGGCCATTTGTTCAGATGCCACCCGTCCCCGCCTCTCTGCCATGGACGTACTGCGTCCATCTCAGGCTGTGGAGAACCGTTTGTCCACAGCCTGAGGCCACCCATAGCCAAATTGTGCCGTCGACCGAACAATCGGTAGGTGAGGCGGGTCACAGCCGACACGCCTCTTCGAGCCGCTCCCACGAGGAGGTGCCGTCATGACGGTCATGGAGCAGCGGGGCGCGTACAAGCCGACCCCGCCGCCCGCCTGGCAGCCCCGGACGGATCCCGCGCCGCTGCTGCCCGACGCCGAGCCGTACCGCGTCCTCGGCACCGAGGCGGCCGCGAAGGCCGACCCCGAGCTGCTGAGGACGCTGTACGCGCAGCTGGTGAAGGGCCGCCGCTACAACGCGCAGGCCACCGCCCTCACCAAGCAGGGCCGTCTCGCGGTCTACCCCTCCACCACCGGCCAGGAGGCCTGCGAGGTCGCCGCCGCGCTGGTGCTGAAGGAGCAGGACTGGCTCTTCCCCAGCTACCGCGACACTCTCGCCGTGGTCGCCAGGGGCGTGGACCCGGTCGAGGCGCTCACGCTGCTGCGCGGCGACTGGCACACCGGCTACGACCCCTACGAGCACCGGGTCGCCCCCCTGTGCACCCCGCTCGCCACCCAGTTGCCGCACGCCGTCGGTCTCGCGCACGCCGCCCGCCTCAAGGGCGACGACGTGGTCGCGCTGGCCATGGTCGGCGACGGCGGCACCAGCGAGGGCGACTTCCACGAGGCCCTGAACTTCGCCGCCGTCTGGCAGGCCCCGGTGGTCTTCTTCGTGCAGAACAACGGCTTCGCGATCTCCGTCCCGCTGGCGAAGCAGACCGCGGCCCCCTCGCTGGCCCACAAGGCCGTCGGCTACGGCATGCCGGGCCGTCTGGTCGACGGCAACGACGCCGCCGCCGTGCACGAGGTGCTCTCCGACGCCGTACGCCACGCCCGCGCGGGCGGCGGCCCCACCCTGGTCGAGGCGATCACCTACCGCGTCGACGCCCACACCAACGCCGACGACGCGACCCGCTACCGCGGCGACGCCGAGGTCGAGACCTGGCGCGAGCACGACCCGATCCGGCTGCTGGAGCGCGAGCTGACCGCGCGCGGCCTGCTCGACGAGGCCGGCATCGAGGCCGTCCGCCAAGATGCCGAGACCATGGCGGCGGCCCTGCGCGAGCACATGAACCAGGACCCGGTCCTGGACCCCATGGACCTGTTCACCCACGTCTACGCCGAGCCCACGCCGCAGCTGCGCGCGCAGCGGGACCAGCTGCGGGCCGAGCTGGAGGCCGAGGCCGACACCGAGGGGGGCACCCACCGATGACCACCGTCGCCGTCAAGCCGGCCACCATGGCGCAGGCCCTCACGCGCGCGTTGCGCGACGCCATGGCCGCCGACCCCGCCGTGCACGTCATGGGCGAGGACGTCGGCACCCTCGGCGGCGTCTTCCGCGTCACCGACGGCCTCGCCAAGGAGTTCGGGGAGGACCGCTGCACGGACACCCCGCTCGCCGAGGCGGGCATCCTCGGCACCGCCGTCGGCATGGCCATGTACGGCCTGCGCCCGGTCGTGGAGATGCAGTTCGACGCCTTCGCCTACCCGGCGTTCGAGCAGCTCATCTCGCACGTGGCCCGCACGCGCAACCGCACCCGCGGCAAGATGCCCCTGCCGATCACCATCCGCGTGCCCTACGGCGGCGGCATCGGCGGCGTCGAGCACCACAGCGACTCCTCCGAGGCGTACTACATGGCGACTCCGGGGCTCCATGTCGTCACGCCCGCCACGGTCGCCGACGCCTACGGGCTGCTGCGTGCCGCCATCGCCTCCGACGACCCGGTCGTCGTCCTGGAGCCGAAGCGGCTGTACTGGTCGAAGGACTCCTGGAACCCGGAGGAGCCGACGCCCGTTGAACCGATCGGCCGCGCGGTGGTGCGGCGCCCCGGCCGGAGCGCCACGCTCATCACGTACGGGCCGTCCGTACCCGTCTGCATGGAAGCGGCCGAGGCGGCCCGGGCCGAGGGCTGGGACCTCGAAGTCGTCGACCTGCGCTCCCTGGTGCCGTTCGACGACGAGACGGTGTGCGCCTCGGTGCGGCGGACGGGACGCGCGGTCGTCGTCCACGAGTCGGGTTCCTTCGGGGGCCCGGGCGGGGAGATCGCGGCCCGGGTCACGGAGCGCTGCTTCCACCATCTGGAGGCGCCGGTGCTGCGTGTGGCCGGGTTCGACGTCCCGTACCCGCCGCCGATGCTGGAGCGCCACCACCTGCCCGGTGTGGACCGGATCCTGGACGCCGTGGGGCGCCTGCAGTGGGAGGCGGAGAGCTGATGGCACAGGTGCTCGAGTTCAAGCTGCCCGACCTCGGGGAGGGGCTCACCGAGGCGGAGATCGTGCGCTGGCTGGTCGAGGTCGGCGACGTGGTCGCGATCGACCAGCCGGTCGTCGAGGTGGAGACGGCCAAGGCGATGGTCGAGGTGCCGTGCCCCTACGGCGGTGTGGTCACGGCCCGCTTCGGCGAGGAGGGCACGGAACTGCCCGTCGGGGCACCGCTGATCACGGTGGCGGTGGGGGAGCGACCCGCCTCCGGCGCCGATGACACCGCCTCCGAGGGGTCGGGCAACGTCCTGGTCGGGTACGGCACCTCCGAGGCGCCCGCGCGCCGCCGCCGGGTACGGCAGGAGCGGCCGGTGTCCGGCGGGTCCGCGACCGCGGTGACCACGCGGGAGGGCGAGCCCCCGGCGTCGGTGAACGGGCAGGCCGGCGGCTCCGGGACGGACGACGGTCCCGTCCCCGTGATCTCGCCCCTGGTGCGCCGACTGGCGCGGCAGAACGGCCTGGACCTGCGGGAACTGACCGGGTCCGGCCCCGACGGACTGATCCTGCGGGCGGACGTCGAGTACGCCCTGCGCGCCGCGGGCCAGGGCGCCACGGCGGCCGAGCCGCAGCCGCGCGTGCCGCAGGCACCGAGCCCGGCCCTCGCGTCCCGGTCCTCGGCGCCGGCGGCCCCCGGCGAGATCCGCACCCCGCTCAAGGGCATCCGGGGTGCCGTCGCCGACAAGCTGGCGCGCAGCCGCCGCGAGATCCCGGACGCCACCTGCTGGGTGGACGCCGACGCCACGGAGCTGATGCGGGCGCGGGCGGCCATGAACGCGGCCGGCGGTCCGAAGATCTCCCTCCTGGCCCTGCTGGCCAGGATCTGCACCGCGGCCCTCGCCCGCTTCCCCGAGCTCAACTCCACGGTGGACGCGGAGGCCAGGGAAGTCGTCCGGTTCGACCACGTGCACCTGGGCTTCGCGGCGCAGACCGACCGGGGCCTCGTCGTCCCGGTCGTACGGGACGCGCACGCGCGGGACGCCGAGTCGCTGACCGCCGAGTTCGCGCGGCTGACCGAGGCGGGCCGCACGGGGACGCTGACCCCGGGCGAACTCACCGGCGGGACCTTCACGCTGAACAACTACGGGGTCTTCGGCGTCGACGGCTCCACTCCGATCATCAACCACCCCGAGGCCGCCATGCTCGGCGTCGGCCGCATCGTCCCCAAGCCCTGGGTGCACGAGGGCGAGCTGGCGGTGCGGCAGGTCGTGCAGCTCTCGCTCACCTTCGACCACCGGGTGTGCGACGGGGGTGTGGCGGGTGGCTTCCTGCGGTACGTGGCGGACTGCGTGGAACAACCGGCGGTGCTGCTGCGGACACTCTGATCTTGCGCGGACGCGCTGGAGTCTCCGCTCCGCCACCGCGCGGACGCGCTGGAGTCTCCGCTCCGCCACCGCGCGGAGGCGCTGGAAGTTCCGCTCCGCCACCGCGCGGACGCCAGGATTCCTGTTCGGCTCTCGC
Source organism: Streptomyces luteogriseus (assembly GCF_014205055.1). Lineage (NCBI taxonomy): Bacteria > Bacillati > Actinomycetota > Actinomycetes > Kitasatosporales > Streptomycetaceae > Streptomyces > Streptomyces luteogriseus. The sequence continues at coordinate 4,262,314 of NZ_JACHMS010000001.1, read as the reverse complement.
ACCGGACCCCGTGGTCGCATCGGTTCCCCCGCGTTCCCTGTGATCGCGGGGGCACGCATACTCGGGGGGTGACCGCCTACGATCCCCCCGGTGCACCCGGCACCGGCACCGGCCCCGACCGGGGCGCGGACCCCGCCGGGTACGACGCCGTCGTGCTCGCCGGTGGTGCCGCCCGCCGCCTCGGCGGCACGGACAAACCCGGGGTGCGCGTGGGCGGCCGGGCCCTGCTCGACCGTGTCCTCGCCGCCTGCGGCGGTGCCCGGAGCACTGTCGTCGTCGCCGCGCCCCGGCCGACCGCACGGCCCGTGACCTGGGCCCGCGAGGACCCACCCGGCGGTGGACCGCTCGCCGCGCTCGACGCCGGTCTCCGCCGCACCACGGCCGAGCACGTCGTGGTGCTCTCCGCCGACCTGCCTTTCCTTCAGGAGCCGACCGTGGGCCGCCTGCTGGGCGCGCTGCGGGCGAGCGGCCGCGACGGTGTGCTGCTGACCGACCCCGACGGCCGTGACCAGCCGCTCGTGGCCGCGTACCGCGCGCCGCGGCTGCGCGAGGAGCTCGCGCTCCTCGCCGCACGGCACGGCGCCCTCGCCGGTCTCCCCCTGCGGCGTCTCACCGCCGAGCTGAACCTCACCCGCGTCTCCGACCCCGTCGCGTCCTTCGACTGCGACACCTGGGACGACATCGCCACCGCCAGGGCACGTATCAGGGAGCATGGGCACGTGTTGGATGAATGGATTTCCGCCGTCAAGGACGAACTGGGGATCGACCTCGATGTCGACACCCGCGGCCTGCTCGACCTCGCCCGCGACGCCGCCCACGGGGTGGCCCGTCCCGCGGCGCCGCTGACCACCTTCCTCGTCGGCTACGCGGCCGCCCAGGCCGGCGGCGGCCCCGAGGCGGTCGCCGAGGCCGCCCGCAAGGCCGTGGCCCTCGCCGCCCGCTGGGCGCAGGAGAGCACCTCCGAGGCCCAGCCGGCCGCCGACGGGCCACAGCCGTCCGGCGCCGGACCGCGGCCGTCCGAGGGCGATGCAGCCCCCGACGCCACCCCCGACACCCGCCCGGACGCCGGATGACCCCGCGCGGCGCCCGTGCCGGTGAGGACGCCGAGGATCTCGACGTCGAGGAGGTGCTCGCCCTCGTGAGGAACAGCAACGGCGATCATCTGCCCGACCCCGCCGCCCGGAGTCAGGGAGGCGAGCCCGGCAGCGCCCGAACGTCCCCGCAACCCGCCCCACGCCACCGCGCCACCCCCTGGCCCGAGGCCCGGGCCCTCGCCGAACGCGCCGGCCGCAACGCCGCCCGGGCCGCCCGCCGCGACCCCATCCGCGCGCCCCTCGACACCGCCCTCGGCCTGACCCTCGCCGCCCCGCTCGACGCCCTCACCGACCTCCCCTCCTTCGACACCTCCGCGATGGACGGCTGGGCGGTCTGCGGCCCCGCCCCCTGGCACGTGCGGGACGAGGGAGTCCTCGCCGGGCACGCCGGGCCCGCGCCCCTCACCGACGGGGAGGCCGTCCGGATCGCCACCGGCGCCCGCATCCCCCCGGACGCCAGCGCCGTCCTGCGCAGCGAGCACGGCCGCACCGACGACAAGGGCCGCCTGCACGCGACCCGGGACGTCATCCCCGGCCAGGACATCCGCCCGCGCGGCCAGGAGTGCCGCACCGGGGACCAGCTCCTCGCCGTCGGCACCCTCGTCACCCCGGCCGTCCTCGGCCTCGCGGCGGCGGCCGGCTACGACGCCGTCACCGCGGTCCCCCGCGCCCGTGTCGAAGTCCTCGTCCTCGGCGACGAGTTGCTCACCCAGGGCCTGCCCCACGACGGCCTGATCCGGGACGCGCTCGGTCCCATGCTGCCGCCCTGGCTGCGGGCGCTCGGCGCCGAGGTGACCGCCGTCCGGCGCGTCCGCGACGACGCCGACGCCGTGCACCAGGCCATCACCGGCTCCGACGCCGACGTCATCCTCACCACCGGCGGCACCGCGGCGGGCCCTCTCGACCACGTCCACCCCACCCTGCGCCGGATCGGCGCCGAACTCCTCGTGGACGGTGTCCAGGTGCGCCCGGGCCACCCGATGCTGCTGGCCCGCACCACGCGGACCCAGCACCTCGTCGGCCTGCCGGGCAACCCGCTCGCCGCCGTCTCCGGGCTGCTGACGCTCGCCGAGCCGCTGCTGCGGATCCTCGCGGCCCGCCCGGCCCCGGAGCCGTACACGATGCCGCTCCGGGACGCCGTGCACGGGCACCCGCACGACACCCGGCTCGTCCCCGTCGTCCTGCGTGGCGACGAGGCCGTGCCGCTGCACTACAACGGCCCCGCCATGCTGCGCGGCATCGCGGCGGCCGACGCGCTGGCCGTCGTACCGCCGGGCGGCGCACGTCCCGGGCAGGAGGCGGAACTGCTCGACCTGCCCTGGGCGTCCGCAGGTATCGGGGTGTGTTTCACGTGAAACTTCCGGGCCAGGACGCGATCGCCCGCCAGGCCGACGAGCATCTGGTGACCTATCGGGTGAAGCTTCCGAGGAAAGTGGTGGAGCACCCGTTCCGCCAGGTCGCGAAGCGGCTCTCCATCGCCCTGCTGGTGCTCGTCGTGACCGCGCTGATCGTCTACGCCGACCGGGACGGCTACAACGACAACGCGGGCGGTGGCGTCGACCTTCTCGACGCCTTCTACTACGCGACCGTCACACTCTCCACCACCGGTTACGGTGACATCGCCCCGGCCAGCGACGCCGCTCGGCTCACCAACATCCTCCTCATCACGCCGCTGCGCGTGCTGTTCCTGATCATCCTGGTCGGTACCACCCTCGAAGCCCTCACCGAACGCACCCGGGAGGAGTGGCGGCTGACCCGCTGGAGGTCCACGTTGCGCGATCACACCGTCGTCATCGGCTTTGGCACGAAGGGCAGGTCGGCGATCCGGACCGTCTGCGCGACGGGCCTGAAGAAGGAACAGGTCGTCGTGGTCGACCCCAGTTCCAAGGTGGTCGACGCCGCGACCGCCGAGGGCTACGCGGGCATCGTCGGCGACGCGACCCGCAGCGAGGTGCTGAAGCAGGCCGAGGTGCACAAGGCGCGCCAGATCATCATCGCGACCCAGCGCGACGACACCGCGGTCCTGGTGACGCTGACGGCCCGGCAGCTCAACCGCGGGGCGAAGATCGTGGCGGCGGTGCGGGAGGAGGAGAACGCGCCGTTGCTCAAGCAGTCCGGGGCCGACGGGGTCATCACCAGTGCCAGCGCCGCCGGCCGGCTGCTCGGCCTCTCCGTGCTGAGCCCCTCCGCGGGCATGGTGCTGGAGGACCTCATCCAGCAGGGCAGCGGCCTCGACATCGTCGAACGGCCGGTCGTCAAGGCCGAGGTGGGCAAGACGCCGCGGGAGGTCGCCGACCTGGTGGTCAGCGTCATACGCGGCCACCGGGTCCTCGGCTACGACGACCCGTCCGTCGGGAGGCTGGAGCTGACCGACCGGCTCATCACGATCGTGCGGAAGACCCAGGTCACCCAGGTCGCACCGGACATCCGCCCGATGCCCCCGATGCCCCGCAACACCTGACGAACGCAGCGAACGGCCGGCCGCCCCGCACCGAACGGTGCGCGACGGCCGGCCGAAACCGCGGGAGCTCCCGGGCTACTTCCGGTTGTACAGCCGCATCGTGACCGGCCCGAAGACCAGCACGAACAGCGCCGCCCAGCCCAGCGACCAGGCGACCTCGTCGGCCGGCCAGTCGCCGCCCATCAGACCGCGCACCGCCGACGCCAGATGGGTGATGGGGCTGTTGTTCACGAACGCCTGCAGCCAGCCCGGCATGGTCTTCGGGTCCACGAACACGTTGGACAGGAACGTGAGCGGGAAGATCACCATCATGCTGACGCCCATCACCGACTTCTCGGTGCGCAGCATCAGCCCGAACATCGTCCAGATCCACGAGAAGGCGAACGAGAAGGCCACCAGCAGGGCGATCCCGGCGAGCACACCGGCGACCCCGCCGTCCGGCCGGTAGCCGAGGATCATGCCGACGGTGAGCATCACGATCGACGCGATCGTGTACCGCAGGGCGTCACCGAGCAGATAGCCGACCATCGTCGACGGCCGCCAGATCGGCAGGGTGCGGAACCGGTCGAAGACGCCCTTCTCGATGTCGGTGTTCACGGAGACACCCGTGTACATCGTGATCATCACGACCGACATCACGAGGATGCCCGGCAGCAGGAACTGGATGTACTCCTTCGGCGAGCCGGCCAGCGCCCCGCCGAACAGGTACGTGTACATCAGCACCATCATGATCGGGAACGCCGTGACGTCGAAGAGCTGCTCCGGCACGTGCTTGATCTTGAGGACGGCCCGCCAGCCGAAGGTCATCGAGGCCGACCACGCACTGGGCCGCGGCGGCCGCTCCTTGGTCACGAGCAGGGCGGCGAGCGACTCGGCGCTGACCGGGGCGAGCTCTTTGCTCTCGGTGGTCGTCGCGGTGCTCATGCCGCCACCTCGTCCTTCGGGTCGTCGGAGCGGTCGGGGGAGTCGTGCGTGTCGTGCCCGGTGAGGGCGAGGAACACCTCGTCCAGGCTGGGCTGACCCAGCGAGAAGTTGTCGACGGTGATCCCGGCGCGGGCCAGCTCGCCCAAGGCGCGGGAGGCCTGCCCGGCCGCGGAGTCGTCGCTCGCCGCCGCACCGAGACGGGCGGTGAGGGCCACCGGGTCGGGCTCCGGCTGCACCTGTGCGTCGAGGGCGCGGCGCAGCAGATCTGCGGCGAGGGCGCGCTGGTCGGGGTCCCGCAGCCGCAGATGCACGGACCCGGCCCCGACGGACGACTTCAGTTCGCCCTTGGTGCCCTCGGCGATCACCCTGCCGCGGTCGATGACGGCGATCCGGGACGCCAGCTGGTCGGCCTCGTCCAGATACTGCGTGGTCAGCAGCACGGTGGTGCCCTGGGCGACCACGGCCCGCACGATCTCCCAGACCTGGTTGCGGCTGCGCGGGTCGAGGCCGGTGGTCGGCTCGTCGAGGAACAGCAGGTCGGGGGTGTTCAGGATGGACGCTGCGATGTCGATACGGCGCCGCATGCCACCCGAGTAGTGCTTGACCTGCTTCGCGGCGGCCTCCGTCAGGCCGAAGGCCTCCAGGAGCTGGGCGGCGCGCTCGCGGGCGGCCTTCTTGTGGTGTCCGAGCAGCCGGCCCAGCAGGACCAGGTTCTCGGTGCCGGTGAGGTCCTCGTCCACCGACGCGTACTGGCCGGTGAGGCTCACCCGGCCGCGCACCTCGTCCGCCTCGCGGACGATGTCGTGACCGAAGACATGCGCCTCGCCGCCGTCCGGCCGCAGAAGCGTGGCGAGCATTTTCACGGTGGTGGTCTTGCCGGCGCCGTTCGGGCCGAGGACGCCGTAGACCGTGCCCGCGGGCACGGACAGGTCGACTCCGTCGACGGCCCTCGTCTCGCCGAAGGTCTTCACCAGGCCCGCGGTCTCGATCGCCAGGCCGGACGTCTGCGTGCTCATGCTTCGGGTCCTTCCGCGTACGTGGGCTACGCATGGGGAGACCTATACCGTCGCGCAAACTCATCGGTCCCGCACACGGGATTTCGCCGGGACCGGACCGACGGCGCAGGGGCCGGGGGATCCGGGGGGCGGAGGGGACTCCGTCCGGGGACGGAGGGGTACCGTCCCCTGCATGCATGCGATCACGATTCCCGAACCCGGTGGGCCCGAGGCGCTGGTCTGGGACGAGGTCCCGGACCCCGTGCCCGGCGAGGGCGAGGTCCTGGTCGAGGTGGCGGCCGGTGCCGTCAACCGGGCCGACATCCTGCAGCGGCAGGGCTTCTACGAACCCCCGCCCGGCGCGTCCCCCTACCCCGGTCTGGAGTGCTCCGGGCGGATCGCCGGGATCGGCACCGGCGTCTCGGGCTGGAACGTCGGCGACGAGGTGTGCGCGCTGCTCTCCGGCGGCGGCTACGCCGAGAAGGTGGCCGTGCCGGCCGGGCAGCTGCTGCCCGTGCCCGACGGGGTCGCCCTGACGCAGGCCGCGGCGCTGCCCGAGGTGGCCTGCACCGTCTGGTCGAACGTCTTCATGGTCGCCCACCTGCGGCCCGGCGAGACGCTCCTCGTGCACGGCGGCTCCAGCGGCATCGGCACCATGGCCATCCAGCTGGCCAAGGCCGTCGGTGCACGGGTGGCCGTGACGGCCGGTACGAAGGAGAAGCTCCAGCGGTGCGCCGAGCTGGGCGCCGACATCCTGGTCAACTACCGCGAGCAGGACTTCGTCGAGGAGGTCAGGAAGGCGACGGACGGCGCCGGGGCCGATGTCATCCTCGACAACATGGGCGCCAAGTACCTGGAGCGCAACGTCAGGGCCCTGGCCGTCAACGGCCGGCTCGCGATCATCGGCATGCAGGGCGGTGTGAAGGGTGAGCTGAACATCGGCGCCCTGCTGGCCAAGCGCGCCGCCATCAGCGCGACGTCCCTGCGCGCCCGGCCCCTGGAGGAGAAGGCGGCCATCGTCGCCGCCGTCCGCGAACATGTCTGGCCGCTGTTCACCGGCGGCCACCTGCGCCCGGTCGTCGACCGCGAACTCCCGATGCCGGACGCCGCCGCCGCGCACCGTGTGGTGGAGGAGAGCGGCCACGTCGGCAAGGTCCTGCTGATCGCCCCGCAGAGCGCCTGACCCCCTCGCCGGGCCCGCCGCACTCCGTTCCGGCCGGGGTGCGGCGGGCCCGTGGCAGCCCACGACAGCGGTGGGCCCCCTATACCCGCCGCAGCCGCAGCGCGACGAAGGCCAGGCCCAGGCCCAGGCCGATCAGGACCAGGCCGCTGCCCAGGGGCAGGATGCGCAGGACCTGGCCGGCGGGGCGCTCGGCTGCCGCCGCCTCCCGGACGGGCTGCTCGGCAGGGGCGGAGGGCTCCGGGACGGTCTCCCGCGGCTCCTCGGGGAAGGCAGTGACGTCCGCGACGCCCGGCCCCTCCCCGGCGTCCTCCGGCCGCCCCGGCCGCGCCCGGCCCTCCCCGGCCCTGCTCCCGGCCCGCGAGGGCTCGCCGGCGGCGGAAGCAGCCGCCACCGCGGACGGGGTCGACGAAGCCGCCCGGGCGGAGGGGGCCGCCAGGGGCGAGGAAGCGGACCGGGACGACGGGGCCGCCGGGCGCGATGAGGCCGATGGTGCGGATCCGGGCGTCCGGGCAGCGGCGGGCCCGGGTCCCGTTGCCTCCTCCGCCGCCCCTTCCTCGTCGTACACGAGGGCAGCTCCGTAGGACGGGACGGATCCGTAGGGTGAGACGACCGCACCGGCCCCCAGGGCGAGCACCAGTCCCGCCGTCCGCAGTGCGCGTAGCCATGGAGTCACGGGGGTGACCCCCTCCCGCCGCGTGCCCGGCAGGGCAGAAGCGGCAAGTTCGGTCATGTCGAGGCAATCAGCCTCACACCGCCCCCGGCGTCCGGCACTCCGGGTTCGGCCGACGGGCGGAATCGCTGCACAATCCGGTTATGTCGATACGTCACGGGCTGCTGGCCCTCCTGGCGGCCGGCCCCCGCTACGGCTCCCGCCTGCGCACCGACTTCGAGGCCCGCACCGGTGGCACCTGGCCGCTGAACATCGGGCAGGTCTACACGACGCTCGGGCGCCTGGAACGGGACGGCATGGTCGCACAGAGCGACGTCGACGCCGCCGGACACACGCTGTACGCGCTCACCGAGGCCGGCCGGGCCGAGCTGCGCGCCTGGTACGACCGCCCCGTCGCACCGGCCGCCCCGCCGCGCGACGAGCCGGCGATCAAGCTGGTGATGGCGCTCGGCGCGGTCGGCGTCGACGTGCGGGAGGTCATCGAGACACAGCGGCGGCACGCGGCGCGGGCACTGCACGACCATGTGCGGCAGCGTGCCGAGGCCCTGGCCCGCGCGCCGGAGCACCCCGAGGAGATGGCCCGGCTGCTCGTCCTGGAGCGGCTCGTCTTCCAGGACGAGGCCGAGGTCCGCTGGCTGGACCACTGCGAGGCCCGCCTGCTCCGTTTCACCCGCGAGGAGGAACCGCCCGGACCGGAGCAACCCGGAGCCTGACCGACTCGTCTCCTCCGGCGTGGTGGATCAGCCTCGCCGGGGGGCACCACGGAGGTGAGGTGCAGGCGTGCGAGAGAATGGCGGCATGGAGATGCCGAGGAACGAAAGGTCGCCGGAGAACCCGCAGATCCTGGTCGTGGGCCAGGACGGCATGGCGCTCGGTGGCGGCAGCGGAGACGAGGACTCCCGCGAGACCCCGGTCACGGAACAGGTGGAGCAGCCCGCGAAGGTCATGCGCATCGGCAGCATGATCAAGCAGCTGCTGGAGGAAGTGCGCGCGGCTCCCCTGGACGAGGCCAGCCGGGTGCGGCTGAAGGACATCCACGCCAGCTCGGTGAAGGAGCTGGAGGACGGTCTGGCGCCCGAGCTGGTCGAGGAGCTGGAGCGGCTCTCCTTGCCCTTCACGGACGAGGCGACCCCCAGCGACTCGGAGCTGCGCATCGCGCAGGCCCAGCTGGTGGGATGGCTGGAGGGGCTCTTCCACGGGATCCAGACGACGCTGTTCGCCCAGCAGATGGCGGCCCGCGCCCAGCTGGAGCAGATGCGCCGTGCCCTCCCGCCGGGCGTCGGCGACGGCCTCGACGAGCAGCACCAGCCGGGCGGCCGGTCCGGAGGCCCCTACCTGTAGACGCCCCTGACCCCACAGACCGAAGGGCCCGGCAGCCGAAGCTGCCGGGCCCCTTCCGTGCCAGGGGTTACCTCAGGAGGGCGGGTTGCCCGTCGAGACGCTGAGCTCGATCTCGGGCATGTCCTTCGGGTCGACGTCGGTGTCGGCGGACGGGAACTGGTTCATGACCGTGCCCTCGCCGTAGGTGTTCTCGTCGACGTTCTTCTCGTTCAGTCGCCAGCCGGCCGCCTGCAGACAGGCCTTGACCGACTCGATGTTCGCGAACTTGAAGTTCGGGATCTTGATCTTGTCGGGGTCGTTGTACGACTCCCGCGGCTCGGTGCACTCCTCGGTGTCGATCGTCTTCGTGGTGTCCGGACCGCGGTAGCCGGGCTTCTTCTCCGCCGAGGCCGACGCGCTCGCGCTGCTGCCGCCGCCCCCCTTGTCGTCCTCGCTGCCGCCGTTCAGCAGCAGCGCGGTGACGAGACCGCCGACGGCGACGACCGACACGATGATCGAGCCGATGATCACCGGCTTGTTGTTCCTGCCGCCGCCCGAGGGGGCCACCGGGGTCTGGGGCGTCAGGTTGTACGGCGGCGGCGTCGACGGGCCGGGCTGCGGGGAGTACGCCCCCGGGGACGGCGTCTGGTAACCGCCCTGCTGCGGATAGCCGTACGCCGGGGACGGCCCCGTCGGGGCGGGGGTGCCGTACGGGTTCGGGGGCGGGGTCGGCTGGTACGGCGTCTGGACCTGGCCCGACGGCGCCGGGGTCGCCTGGTCGACCGGCGGGAACACGGCCGAGCCGACCCCCGCGCCGCTCGGGGCCTGGGTGCCCGGGACGATGCTCGGCGGCGCGGCGTTGAAGGACGCCGCCACCCGCAGGCACTCGTCGCGCATGGCCTCGGCGCTGGGGAAACGCTCGTTCGGGTTCTTCTTCAGCGCACGGGCGATCAGCGCGTCCACGGCCGGGGGCAGCGCGCGGTTGATCGAGGACGGAACCGGCGGCGCCTCCTGCACGTGCGCGTACGCGATGGCCAGCGGCGAGTCCGCCTCGAACGGCAGCCGCCCGGTCACCAGTTGGAACAGCATGATGCCGACCGAGTACAGGTCGGAGCGGGCGTCCACACCGCGGCCGAGGGCCTGCTCCGGTGAGAGGTACTGCGGGGTGCCGACGACCATGCCGGTCTGCGTCATCGACGTCACACCGGACTGCATGGCGCGGGCGATGCCGAAGTCCATGACCTTGACCACGGCGCGCTTGGTCATCATCACGTTGCCCGGCTTGATATCGCGGTGGACCAGGCCCATCTCGTGGCTGATCTCCAGCGCGGCCAGCACGTCCGCCGTGATCTTCAGAGCCTTGTCGGCGGGCATCGCGCCCTGCTGCCGCACGTCCTCGTCGAGGACCGAGCCGAGCGGGCGGCCCTCGACGTACTCCATGACGATGTACGGCGTCGTCATGCCGTCGAGGGTGTCCTCGCCGGTGTCGAAGACCGACACGATGTTGGTGTGCGTGAGCTTGGCCACGGACTGGGCCTCGCGGCGGAACCGCTCGCGGAAGGCCTGTTCCCGGCCGAGATCCGTGTGAAGTGTCTTGATGGCGACCTGCCGGTCGAGCACGCTGTCGTACGCGAGGTGCACCGAGGCCATGCCGCCCTGGCCGAGGAGGTCGCGCAACTGATAGCGGCCACTGGCGAGCGCCCGCCCCGTGTACTGGCCCTGTGCGCCGTCCTGGCTCATGTTCCCTGTCCCCCGTAGCCCCTGCAGGCGCCGCCGACTGTCGCTGATCCGTCGTTGATCCAAACCGCCATTCCCGGCCAAGTCTGCCCCAGGGCACCGACACGTCAAGCTCGGTGCCCGTTCCGTGACCGTACGCGAAAGAAGCGTCGCGGAAGCGTTACAGGGGGCGTACGGCCGGCACACGGAATTTGCACGACAGTAAGGAGTGAAGGTTTCATGGCCGGTCCGTCTCGTGCCGGTCCCGGTGCCCCTTCTCGGACCGGAGGCTTGCGCGGAGGCTGTAGCGTGGCCGACGGAGACCGTAACAACACCGCGCGCACCGCGGGCAGAAACGACGGCGAGGACTGATGGCACAGCAGCAGGCCGCTCAGGGCCCGTCCGACCCCGAGGCGTCTGGCGGCGGCATGTCGGACGCGCCGGAGCTCTGGGGTAACGGCGGGTTGGTCGGGGACGGCCGGTACCGGCTGACCCGCAGACTCGGCCGGGGCGGCATGGCCGAGGTGTTCGCAGCCGAGGACGTCCGTCTCGGACGCACCGTCGCGGTCAAGCTGCTCCGCTCCGACCTCGCCGAGGACCCGGTGTCCAAGGCGCGCTTCACGCGCGAGGCCCAGTCGGTGGCCGGTCTCAACCACCACGCGATCGTCGCCGTGTACGACTCCGGCGAGGACTTCGTCGGCGGCCAGTCCGTGCCGTACATCGTCATGGAGATCGTCGAGGGCCGCACCATCCGCGACCTGCTGCTGAACGCGGAGGCCCCCGGCCCCGAGCAGGCGCTGATCATCGTCTCGGGCGTCCTGGAGGCGCTCGCCTACTCGCACCAGCACGGCATCGTGCACCGCGACATCAAGCCCGCCAACGTCATCATCACGCACAACGGCGCCGTGAAGGTGATGGACTTCGGCATCGCCCGCGCCCTGCACGGCGCGTCCACCACGATGACGCAGACCGGCATGGTCATGGGCACCCCGCAGTACCTCTCCCCCGAGCAGGCGCTCGGCAAGGCCGTCGACCACCGCTCCGACCTGTACGCGACGGGCTGCCTGCTCTACGAACTCCTCTCGCTGCGCCCGCCGTTCACCGGCGAGACCCCGCTGTCCGTGGTCTACCAGCACGTCCAGGACATCCCGACCCCCCCGTCCGAGGCCTCCGACGCCTGCCCGCCGGAGCTGGACGGGCTGGTCATGCGCTCCCTCGCCAAGGACCCCGACGACCGCTTCCAGACGGCCGAGGAGATGCGCGGGCTGGTCCAGTACGCGCTCCAGATGCTCTACGACCAGGGCGGCCACACCGGCACCTGGAACACCGGGCCGGTCGACATGCACGACGGCCGGCACACCCCCTCGGGCGGCTTCGCCGGCACGGCCGTGATGGGCCACCCCGGGGACGCCTCCGGCACCACGCAGATCCCCTCGCCGATCCTCCCCGGCGGCTACGGCAACGGGGACGACGGCGGCTTCGAGGGCCACGGCAACAAGGGCAGCGGCCGCGGCAAGCTGTGGATCCTCGCCGTGCTCGCGGTGATCGCCGTGGCCGCGGGCGTCGCGCTGGCCCTGCAGAACACCGGCGGCGGCAAGGACGACCCGAGCAAGAAGCAGTCGCCCACCACCTCGCAGACGACCGAGAAGAAGACGCCCAGCGAGACGCCGAGCGACGACGACACCGGCGAGCCGACCGAGACGAACACCGACGACGGCACCGGTACGGGCAACGGAAACGGCAACTGGACGCCGTCCTACACCCCCTCCTACACCCAGTCGCAGAGCGCTCCCGCGTCGCCCACCGGCCAGCCGTCGAACGAGCCGACCACCGAGGCGCCGACCGACGAGCCCACGGACCCGGAGCCCTCGGACCCGCAGACGCCGCCGGACGACACGGGTGGCGCCGACGGCGGCACCACGGAAGGCGTCGTCGGAGGAGCGGGCGGCGGCGAAGGCTGACCCAGCAGCTCACAGGCATGATCCACGCGCGCGTGGGGCCCGGGAACGGGGCCCGCGCGCGCGTGCCGTTTTGGGCGCGCCGAAAAGTGGACTCTTCCCGTGACCTGGGTCACCGGGTTAACGTGCGGTTGCTCCGGCCTCCTGCAAGGCTGTGACCAGGGCCCCTTCCACGCCTTCCCGATTTACTTGGATATCCAAGCAAAATCGCAGGTCAGGAGGGGTTTCACAGAAATGTGGCGCACTGGGTAACGTGCTTTCTGCAGGGCGCTCGCCGGGGCACCTGTCACGCCTGTTCCCGGCTGAGTGGCACCCACCCCGTGTCCCGGTGGTCGAGAACAGGTGAGCCGCTCCCCCCGGCTCAAAAGAGCAGGGGGGACCCCCAGGCCTACCGGCAACCCCGTGGCCCGGACCGACGGAGGAGCACACGTGACCGTGGAGAGCACTGCCGCTCGCACACCGCGACGCAGCGCCGGAAGCAAGGCCGGCACCACCGGCACCAAGCGCACCCGCACGACCGCCAAGAAGGACGCCGGCACCGAGCCCCAGCTCGTGCAGCTGCTGACGCCCGAGGGCAAGCGCGTCAAGAACGCCGAGTACGACAAGTACGTCGCCGGCATCACTCCGGAAGAGCTCCGCGGCCTCTACCGCGACATGGTGCTCACCCGCCGCTTCGACGCCGAGGCCACCTCCCTGCAGCGCCAGGGCGAGCTGGGCCTGTGGGCGTCGCTGCTCGGCCAGGAGGCCGCCCAGATCGGGTCCGGCCGGGCCACCCGCGAGGACGACTACGTCTTCCCGACCTACCGCGAGCACGGCGTGGCCTGGTGCCGCGGCGTCGACCCCGCCAACCTGCTGGGGATGTTCCGCGGTGTGAACAACGGCGGCTGGGACCCCAACAGCAACAACTTCCAGCTGTACACGATCGTCATCGGCTCCCAGACGCTGCACGCCACCGGCTACGCCATGGGCGTCGCCAAGGACGGCGCCGACAGTGCGGTGATCGCGTACTTCGGCGACGGCGCATCCAGCCAGGGCGACGTGGCCGAGTCCTTCACCTTCTCCGCGGTCTACAACGCCCCGGTCGTGTTCTTCTGCCAGAACAACCAGTGGGCCATCTCCGAGCCGACCGAGAAGCAGTCCCGCGTGCCGATCTACCAGCGCGCCCAGGGCTTCGGCTTCCCGGGCGTCCGGGTCGACGGCAACGACGTGCTCGGCGTCCTCGCGGTCACCCGCTGGGCCCTGGAGCGGGCCCGCGGCGGCGAGGGCCCGACCCTCGTCGAGGCGTTCACCTACCGCATGGGCGCCCACACCACCTCCGACGACCCGACCCGCTACCGGGGCGACGAGGAGCGCCAGGCCTGGGAGGCGAAGGACCCGATCCTGCGCCTTCGCCGCTACCTGGAGGCCTCGAACCACGCGGACGAGGGATTCTTCGCGGAACTGGAGGCCGAGTCCGAGGCGTTGGGCAAACGAGTGCGCGAGGCGGTCCGTGCCATGCCGGACCCGGACCACTTCGCGATCTTCGAGAACGCCTACGCGGACGGGCACGCGCTCGTCGACGAGGAGCGCGCCCAGTTCGCCGCGTACCAGGCGTCCTTCGCCGATGAGGGGGGTAACTGAGATGGCCGACAAGATGGCACTGGCCAAGGCGATCAACGAGTCGCTGCGCCGCGCCCTGGAATCCGACCCCAAGGTCCTGATCATGGGCGAGGACGTCGGCAAGCTCGGCGGCGTCTTCCGGGTCACGGACGGCCTGCAGAAGGACTTCGGCGAGAGCCGCGTCATCGACACCCCGCTCGCCGAGTCGGGCATCGTCGGCACGGCGATCGGCCTGGCCCTGCGCGGCTACCGTCCGGTGGTGGAGATCCAGTTCGACGGCTTCGTCTTCCCGGCGTACGACCAGATCGTCACGCAGCTCGCGAAGATGCACGCCCGCTCGCTGGGCAAGGTCAAGCTCCCGGTCGTCGTGCGCATCCCCTACGGCGGCGGCATCGGCGCGGTGGAGCACCACTCCGAGTCGCCCGAGTCGCTCTTCGCGCACGTGGCGGGCCTGAAGGTGGTCAGCCCGTCGAACGCGTCGGACGCGTACTGGATGATGCAGCAGGCCATCCAGAGCGACGACCCGGTGATCTTCTTCGAGCCCAAGCGCCGCTACTGGGACAAGGGCGAGGTCAACGCGGAGGCGATCCCGGGCCCGCTGCACAAGGCCCAGGTGGTCCGCGAGGGCACCGACCTGACCCTGGCCGCCTACGGCCCGATGGTGAAGCTCTGCCAGGAGGTGGCCGACGCCGCCGCCGAGGAGGGCAAGAACCTGGAGATCCTGGACCTGCGCTCGGTCTCCCCGCTCGACTTCGACTCGATCCAGGCCTCGGTGGAGAAGACGCGCCGCCTGGTCGTCGTCCACGAGGCCCCGGTGTTCTTCGGGTCGGGCGCGGAGATCGCCGCCCGGATCACGGAGCGCTGCTTCTACCACCTGGAGGCCCCGGTGCTCCGGGTCGGCGGCTACCACGCGCCGTACCCGCCGGCCCGCCTGGAGGAGGAGTACCTGCCGAACCTGGACCGGGTACTGGACGCCGTCGACCGCTCGCTGGCGTACTGAGGAGAGGGTCGTGACGACGATGACGGAAGCGTCCGTGCGCGAGTTCAAGATGCCCGACGTGGGCGAGGGACTCACCGAGGCCGAGATCCTCAAGTGGTACGTCCAGCCCGGTGACACGGTCACCGACGGCCAAGTGGTCTGCGAGGTCGAGACGGCGAAGGCGGCCGTCGAGCTGCCCATCCCGTACGACGGTGTGGTCCGGGATCTGCACTTCCCCGAGGGCACCACGGTCGACGTGGGCACGGCGATCATCGCGGTGGACGTGGGCGGCGGCAGCGCCGCACCCGCTCCCGCAACCGCTCAGCCGGCCGCCGCGCAGCCCGCGGCGGCAGCTCCCGCCGAGGAGCCCAAGGCCGCGGGGTCGGGGCGCCAGCCGGTCTTGGTGGGCTACGGGGTGGCGACCTCGTCCACCCGCCGCCGCCCCCGCAAGGGTCCGGAGGTCCCGGTCCAGCAGGCCTCGACGGCGATCCAGACGGAGCTGAACGGCCACGCGCCGACGGCCCCGGCCGCGCCCGCCCCGCAGGCTCCGGCCGCCCCGGCCGGCACGGACCGCCCGCTGGCCAAGCCCCCCGTCCGCAAGCTGGCCAAGGACCTGGGCGTCGACCTGACGACGGTGGTCCCGACCGGCCCGGACGGCATCATCACCCGCGAGGACGTGCACGCGGCGGTCGCCGCCGCCGTCCCGGCGGCCCCCGAGCCGTCGGTCGCGTCCGCCCCGGCCGCGGAGCGGACGACCCCGGCCTCGTACGACACCACGCGCGAGACCCGGATCCCGGTCAAGGGTGTCCGCAAGGCGACGGCGGCCGCGATGGTCGGCTCGGCGTTCACCGCGCCGCATGTCACCGAGTTCGTGACGGTCGACGTCACGCGCACGATGAAACTGGTCGAGGAGCTGAAGGCGGACAAGGAGTTCGCGGGCCTGCGCGTGAACCCCCTGCTGCTGATCGCCAAGGCGCTGCTGGTCGCGATCCGCCGTAACCCGGACGTCAACGCGTCCTGGGACGAGGCCGCCCAGGAGATCGTGGTCAAGCACTACGTGAACCTGGGCATCGCGGCGGCGACCCCGCGCGGTCTGATCGTGCCGAACATCAAGGACGCGCACGCCAAGACGCTGCCGCAGCTGGCCGAGTCGCTGGGCGAGCTGGTGTCGACGGCCAGGGACGGCAAGACCTCCCCGGCGGCGATGCAGGGCGGCACGGTGACGATCACCAACGTCGGCGTCTTCGGCGTCGACACGGGCACGCCGATCCTCAACCCGGGCGAGTCCGCGATCCTCGCGGTCGGAGCGATCAAGCCGCAGCCCTGGGTCCACAAGGGCAAGGTGAAGCCCCGTCAGGTCACCACCCTGGCCCTGTCGTTCGACCACCGCCTGGTCGACGGCGAGCTGGGCTCGAAGGTCCTGGCCGACGTGGCGGCGATCCTGGAGCAGCCGAAGCGCCTGATCACCTGGGCGTGAGCCGACTGCGGCGGCCCCCTGCCCCTCGGGGCGGGGGGCCGCCGGCGTCTGTCCGGGATGAACCGGCGGTACGCCGGGGCGCACAAGAGTCTCCGCGAACCCTCCCGAGCTGTATGACCATCGGAGGTCCGCAGCATGACGAGGGGGGCTCCGCCGCAGTGTGCGGTGGAGCCCCCTTGACCGTCCTGCTGGTGTCGTCCTACCTGCTGAAGCCGTAGTTGAGCAGCTTCGTGGCGTCCGACTTGCGGGCGTCCAGGCCGGTCGAGGCGAGGACCGTGCCGATGACCGTCTTGCCGCTGCGGGTGGCGGCGAAGACCAGGCAGTACTTCGCCTCCGGGCCGGAACCGGTCTTCACACCGATCGCGCCGCTGTAGCTGCTGAGCAGCGGGTTGGTGTTCTCCCACGGCGCCATCGTCCGCGTGCCGCCGGACTTGGTGGTCGTCTTCGCCGTGTACTTCTTCGTCTTGACGACCGTGCGGAACGTGGTGTTCTTCATCGCGGCGCTGGCGAGCTTGGTCAGGTCGCGCGGCGTGGAGTAGTTGGCGCCGTGGCCGATGCCGTCGAACGAGTCGAAGTGGGTGTTCTTCAGACCCAGGTTCTTGGCGGTGGTGTTCATTTTGCCGATGAACGACTTCACGCGGGCCGAGCGCGTCGAGCCCGAGCCGAACTTGTCGGCGAGCGCGTACGCGGCGTCACAGCCGGACGGCAGCATCAGCCCGTACAGCAGCTGGCGGACGGTGACCTTGTCGCCGACGATCAGCTTCGCGTTGGACGCGTAGTTGTTGTCGACGATGTAGTCGCTGTACGCCTTCTGGATCGTGACCTTGCTGTCCATGTTCAGGTTCGACTGCTTCAGCACCACCAGGGCGGTCATGATCTTGGTGGTCGAGCCGGTCGAGCGGCGCGTGTCGGCCGCCTTGGTGTAAAGCGACTTGCCGGTCGCGTTGTTCATCACGTAGCCGCCCTTGGCGGCGATGGAGGGCGCCGAGGCGGCCTGCGCCGGCGCGACGGTGAGGGCGCCGGTCGCGAGCATGGCGCCGGTGGTGACGGCGACGGCCGCAGCTCTGCGGAGACGAGTGCCCTTAATGCCGGTTATCAAGTGAAGTACCCCGATTACGTCGAATGCCCCAACGGTGCGGCCGAGTTGAGGACGAGGGGAAAGGGGCCGCACGTGTCTGACTCGTAACTAGCACACGTGGTTGTGCTGTTGCCGAGCCGGACCCCCGCTTTGCCACAGATGTGTGACATGCAAGTCCGCATACTGGACGTATCTCCTCATGCGTACCTGTTGTATCTATGCTGTCGGCATGACCTTGGCCGTGAAGCAACCGCCCGCCGCCGACCGCGTCTACGCCCATGTCAAACAGGGCGTCCTGGAGCGTCGCTACGAGGGCGGGACCCTTCTCACCGAGGGCGAGCTCGCCGAAGCCGTGGGAGTCTCCCGCACACCGGTCCGCGAGGCGCTGCTCCGGCTGGAGGCCGAGGGGCTGATCCGGCTCTACCCGAAGAAGGGCGCCCTCGTCCTGCCCGTCTCCGCGCAGGAGATCGCCGACGTCGTCGAGACGCGGCTGCTCGTCGAGGAGCACGCGGCGCGCAAGGCCGTACCCGCGCCCGCCGGGCTCATCGAGCGCCTCGAGGAGCTGCTGGCCCGGCAGAAGAAGCAGGCCGCCGCCGGGGACTTCGCCGGTGCCGCCGTCACCGACCGCTGCTTCCACGCCGAGATCGTCCGCAGCGGCGGCAACGAGATCCTCTCCCGCCTCTACGACCAGCTGCGCGACCGCCAGCTGCGGATGGGCGTCGCCGTCATGCACTCCCACCCGGACCGCATCGCCAAGACCCTCGCCGAGCACGAGGAGATCCTCGAAGCGCTGCGCTCGAACGACGCGGAGACGGCCGTCGGCCTCGTCCACCGGCACATCGGCTGGTTCTCGCATCTGGCCCGGGGGGAGGTCCGATGAGCGCCGTCGCGATACCCGGCGACCCGCCCGGCGGCCGCCGGGCCCTGGCCGTCTGGGGCACGGGCGTCTCCGTCTACTTCGTCGCGGTCATCTTCCGCACGTCCCTGGGCGTGGCCGGCCTCGACGCCGCCGACCGCTTCCACGTGAACGCCTCCGCCCTGTCCACCTTCTCCATCCTCCAGCTGCTGGTCTACGCGGGCATGCAGATCCCCGTCGGCCTGCTGGTCGACCGGCTCGGCACCAAGAAGGTGCTGGCGCTCGGCGCGGTGCTGTTCACGGCCGGGCAGCTGGGCTTCGCCTTCTCCCCCTCGTACGGCACGGCCCTCGCCTCCCGGGCGCTGCTCGGCTGCGGTGACGCCCTCACGTTCATCAGCGTGCTGCGTCTCGGCAGCCGCTGGTTCCCGGCCCGCCGCGGGCCGCTGGTCGCCCAGTTCGCGGGACTGGTCGGCATGGCGGGCAACCTGGTCTCCACGCTCGTCCTGGCCCGGCTGCTGCACGGCATCGGCTGGACGGCGGCGTTCGCCGGCAGCGCGGCGGCCGGTGCCGTGGTGCTCGTCCTGGTGCTGCTGTTCCTCAAGGACCACCCGGAGGGCCACGAGCCCGAGCCGCTCCCGCACCAGGGCGCGGCCTACGTACGGCGGCAGATCGCCGCCTCCTGGCGGGAGCCCGGGACGCGGCTCGGCCTCTGGGTGCACTTCACCACCCAGTTCCCGGCGATGGTGTTCCTGCTGCTGTGGGGCCTGCCGTTCCTCGTCGAGGCACAGGGGCTGTCCCGGGCGGTGGCCGGTGAACTCCTCACCCTCGTCGTCCTGTCGAACATGGTGGTGGGCCTGGTCTACGGCCAGATCGTCGCCCGGCACCACGGGGCGCGGCTGCCGCTCGCGCTCGGCACGGTCGGCACGACGGCGGCCCTGTGGGCGGCGACCCTCGCCTACCCGGGCCGGCACGCCCCGATGTGGCTGCTGATCGTGCTGTGCACGGTGCTCGGGGCCTGCGGACCCGCGTCGATGATCGGCTTCGACTTCGCCCGCCCGGCCAACCCGCCCGAACGCCAGGGCACCGCCTCCGGCATCACCAACATGGGCGGCTTCGTCGCCTCCATGACCACGCTGTTCGCGATCGGTGTGCTCCTGGACGCCACCGGCGACGACTACTCCCTGGCCTTCTCGGTGGTGTTCGTCCTCCAGGCGGCCGGCGTCTCCCAGATCCTGCGGCTGCGCAGGCAGGCGGCACGGCGCGAGCGGGAGAGGCTGGTGGCCAGCAGGGTGGAGACGGTGCACGTCCCCGCGTGACGTCCGTCAGACGGTCGGTACGAGGGTGAGGTACGCGAGGCCGAGGATGCCGCGGTAGGTGAGCCACCGGGCTCGGTGCCGGTCGACGCGCTGCCGTGTCTCCTCCGCCAAGGGGTGACGGGGGTGCTCGGCGAGCCATACCTCGGTGTCCGCGAGGTACCCCGACTCGAACTCCTCCCACTCGTCGAGGCTCGCGGTCTCCGTCCACTCCGGCCTGAACCCGGCCTCGATCGCCAGGCCGATGAGCGTCGTGAGGTCGTGGTGGTCGGTGACCGCCGCGTCGGGCCACATGCGGGACAGCTCGTCGGGGCTCGGTGTGCGCTGCCAGAAGCCCTCGCCGAGCAGCACGCGGCCGTGGTCGGTGACCAGGCGGCGGAGTTCCCCGAGCGCCTCGGGGAGCCGGCCGCCGAGGGCCTGGCTCGACCCCACGCACAGGACGAGGTCGGCGGGGCCCCGGGTGGTGCCGGTGGCGGACTCCTCCAGGAAGCGGGCCCGGGACGCCAGTCCGCGGTCCGCGGCGGCCTTCCGCCCCCGCGCCAGATCGTCGGTGTCCAGGTCGATGCCGGTGCCGTTCGCATCCGGGGCGGCGGCCAGGACGCGGAGCATCAGCTCGCCCGAACCGCAGCCGATGTCCAGGACCGTGGTGGGGCGGTGGCGGGTGAGGCGTTGGACGAGGGCGTCCGCCCGGGCCTCGGACAGCGGGCCGTGGAAGGTGAGGCGGGTGCGGTGGGGTGGTGTGGTCATGACCAGGACGGTAGGGGCCGAGGTGGGGCGGCGGCACGGGGTTTTCGGGCCCCGGGGGTCGGTGTTGGGGCCGGGTGGGTCCGCAGCCCGGCGGCACGGGGTGCCGCTCCCGTTGGGCCGGCCGCCACCCCTGGCGGCACGCGTGCCTGCGGCGGGGTGGTTGCGTGTGCTCGCGGCGGGGCGTGCCTGCGGCGGGGTGGCGCGCAAGCCCGCGGCTGGGCGGGGCGTGTCTGCGGCCTGGCGGCTGCGCCTGCCCGCGGCTGGGGCCGCGCGCGTGCTCGCGGCCGGCCGGGGCGTCCCTACTGCGTCACCGTGAAGTTCCTCAGGATCGCCGCCGTCAGTTCCGGGTCGCCCTCCGTCTTCAGCCGGTCGGACACCGACTCCGGCGTCACGCGGCCGCAGGCCAGGCGGACGTACGTCTCCCAGTCGAGCGTGAGGGTCGCGGCGGGGCCGAGGGCGGGGGCCGTTTCCAGGGTGCCGCGGCCCTGGATGTCGACGCGGATCGTGCGCAGGAACTCCACGGGCCCGTGCACGTCGAAGACGATCGCCGAACTGCGCGGCGCCTGCGCGTCCTCGGCCACCACGCGCGGGAGTTCGCCGAGCAGCACGTCACGGGCGACCAGCGCGCCGGGGGAGTCGAGGTTGCCGGGTCGGCCGAGGGCCGTGCGCAGGTCCTGCTCGTGCACCCACACGTCGAACGCGTGCCGCCGCATCGACTCTTCCAGGGTGAGCTCGCTGCCGAGCGGCCCGCGTACCTTCGTGCCCGGGTCACGCGACTCGTTGCGCAGCTGCCGGTTGCGGCGGATGATCACGTACTCGAGCTCGGAGGTCATCTCCGGCGCCGTGTGGTGGCGGCGGACGTCGACCTGCATCTCCATGTAGCGCTGGTGCTCGTTGGTGACGTGGAAGAGGTCGCGCGGGAGGCTGTGGATGGGCCGCGGGTCGCCGAGCATCTCGCAGTCCAGGCCGATGACATGGGAGACCACGTCCCGCACCGACCACCCCGGGCACGGCGTCCGCCGGTTCCATTCGGCCTCCGCGAGCGGCTGGACCAGCTCGGATATCGCTTCGACGGAGTGGGTCCAGGCGTCGGCGTAGGGCTGGAGGGTGGAATGCAGACTCACGGAACGGGACCCCTCGGCGGTTCGTTGCACGGGCAGGTGGTGGCGGCGTTGCCAGTGGGAGGTGGCGGCTGTCGGTGGGCGTCTTGCGAGCTAAGTTACGCTGCTGTGAGGCACCCCGGCAGTGCTTTCGTGTGACGATCGTAGGCCCGAGTGGACGGCTCGAATGCCAGGACGGTGGTAGTGTGCGCGCCTCTGTGATCCAGATCGCCGTGAACGAGGACGAATCGGTCGAAGCGCGCCGCCGACGCGTGGCGGCGATGGTCCGTGAGCAGGCCGGGTCCGATCTCGTCGTCCTGCCGGAGCTGTGGACCACGGGTGCCTTCGCCTACGAGGCGTTCGGGCGCGAGGCCGAGCCGCTCGAGGGGCCGACGTACGAGGCGATGGCGAAGGCCGCCAGCGACGCGGGCGTGTGGCTGCACGCCGGTTCCGTCCCGGAGCGAGACCCCGACGGGCCGCTCTACAACACCTCCCTCGTCTTCTCCCCCTCCGGCGATCTGGCCGCCGCCTACCGCAAGATCCACCGCTTCGGCTTCGACAAGGGCGAGGCCGTGCTGATGGGCGCGGGCACGGAACTGGTGACGGTGCGTCTGCCCGAGACGACCCTGGGCCTGTCCACCTGCTACGACCTCCGTTTCCCCGAGCTCTTCCGCGGTCTCGTCGACGCCGGTGCCGAGACGCTCGTGGTCTCGGCGGGCTGGCCGGAGCGCCGCCGGTCCCACTGGACGCTGCTGGCCCAGGCGCGGGCGGTCGAGAACCAGGCGTTCGTCGTCGCATGTGGAACGGCCGGGACGCACGCGGGAGTTCCGCAGGCCGGTCACTCGATCGTGGTCGACCCCTGGGGCGAGGTGCTGGCCCGGGCCGGCGCCGACGAGGAGGTCCTTACGGTGGAGTTCGACCCGGGGAAGGTCGCGACGACCCGGGAGCAGTTCCCGGCGCTGAAGGACCGGATGCTGGGCCTCCAGCCGCCTCGCAGGCCCTGACCGGCGCTCTCAGTCCTCCCGTTCCTTCTCCGCCAGGTGGATCACGCACACGGCCACCGCGATCAGCAGTGCCGGATCAGCGTCCTCGCGGACGACGTCCACACCGTAGGTGTCCCGGACGGTCAGCCACCGCCGGGAGATCACCGCCAGCAGCTCCCCGTCGTACTCGACGGCGAACTCCCGGTCGAGGATCTTGCCGCTGACGTCCAGCTCGTTGCCGTCGGCGAGGGACACCCGGTAGTGGTTGCGCAGCAGCGACAGCCGCTTGCGGCGGATCGTCGCCAGCGGCTCACCGCTCCGCTGGAGCACCATGGTGTCGCGCAGAGCGAGCATCTTCTGGTGGATGTCGACGAGGACGCGCCCCTGGGTGTCCTTCAGCTCCCAGGTGTCCCGCAGCCGCAGGGCCTTGCCGTCGACGAGGAACACCTTGCTGCCGCGGTCGTCCTCGATCCAGTAGTCGTCACCGAAGCCGAGGAGCCGGTCGTACACGAGGAATCTCATGAGACCAGGGCTTCCCCGCGTCCGGGTCCGAAACGCCGCCTGTAGGCCGACGGGCTGAGCCCGGTCGCCCGCCGCAGGCGCTGCGCAGGTTGGCTGCCGTACCGAGTCCGCTGCGGGCCGCCACCACGTCCAGCCGTTCCTCGCCCCGCTCGATCAGCCGGCAGGCCAGCGCCACGCGCTCCCCGACGAGCCACGCGAGCGGGGTCGTCCCGAGCTGGGCGCGGAAGCGGCGGTGCAGCGTTGCGGGGCTGACACGCGCGCGTGCGGCCAGCTCCGCCACGGTCAGCGGCTCGCCCAGCCGCTCCTGCGCCCACGCCAGCAGCGGGGCCAGCGACTCGTCCCGGACCTCCGGCATGGGCCGCACCACGAACTGCCGCTGCCCGCCGTCCCGGTGCGCGGGATCTCTCCCGCGCCCTCGAAGTCGACCCCGCCGTACCGGAGGGCGTGCTGCATGTGTCCGCGATCGCCGCCTCCTGTGACGACGACCCGGACAACGAGTACCCGGCCTGCCATGTCCATCAGCAGGACTGGGGCGTACCCGTCCGTCTCACCGAGGCGGGTACGGGCCGGCTTCCGCTGGTGCTGGCCGGGATGGACGCCTGAGAACCTCGGACGTCATACCCCGTATCCGTCGCTGTAGCCGTCGCGGCGGTGGTGGACCGCCGGGTCCTCGACGACACCGGGCGTCGTCGGGGGCACCACCACGCGCCGGCGCCTGGCGATGCTGCTGAACGTGGTGACGCCGATCAGTCCGACGATCATCAGGATGATGCCGACGAGGTCGAGGTTGACCCCCTGCATGTCCCAGTCGGTCGCGAACGTGAGGATGGCTCCCACGGCGATGAGGATGATGCATCCGCCGAGGCCCATGTGTGTCGCCTCCCTGTACGGTCCGGTCGTTCCGGTCCCGGAACACCGGGTACCCCCGAGGCGAACACCCATGCGGTGACGACCCGTTCTACCTCTCCAGGAACGCCGTCAGCGCGTTCGCGAGCAGGAACGGGTCGTCGGCGCCGCACAGTTCGCGCACGCTGTGCATCGACAGGATGGCCACGCCGATGTCGACCGTCTTGATGCCGTGTCGCGCGGCGGTGATCGGGCCGATCGTGGTGCCGCAGGGCATGGAGTTGTTGGAGACGAACGACTGGAAGGGCACGTCGGCCGCCTCGCAGGCCGCCGTGAACTCCGCCCGGCCCGAACCGTCCGTGGCGTAGCGGTTGTTGACGTTGACCTTGAGGATCGGGCCGCCGTTGACGCGCGGGTGGTGCGTCGGGTCGTGCCGCTCCGCGTAGTTGGGGTGGACCGCGTGGCCCGTGTCGGAGGACAGGCAGATCGTGCCGGCGAAGGCGCGGGCCCGGTCCTCGAAGGAGCCGCCGCGGGCGTAGACCGAGCGTTCCAGCACGGTGCCGAGGAGCGGTCCGTCCGCGCCGGTGTCGGACTGGGAACCGTTCTCCTCGTGGTCGAAGGCGGCCAGGACCGGGATGGAGGCCGGCTGCGACGAGGAGGAGGCGACGGCCGCGAGGGCGGCGGTGCCGGCGTGCACCGACAGGAGGTTGTCCATGCGCGGCCCGGCCAGCAGTTCGCGGTCGCGGCCCAGGTAGGCGGGCGGTTCCACGGAGTGCGTCATCAGGTCCCAGCCGGTGACCTCGCCCGCGGGGATGCCGGCCGTCTCCTCCAGGAAGGCGATCAGGTCGCCGTCGCGGACGTCGCGGCCGAGGCCCCAGACCGGCTGCATGTGCCGCTGCTTGTCGAGCTTGAGGCCGTCGGCGGTGACCGAGCGGTCCAGGTGGATGGCGAGCTGCGGGACGCGCAGCAGCGGCCGGTCCACGTTCACCAGGCGCGTCGAGCCGTCGCGCAGGGTCAGCCGGCCCGCGAGGCCGAGATCGCGGTCCAGCCAGGAGTTGAGCAGCGGTCCGCCGTAGATCTCCACGGCCACCTGGCGCCAGCCGTGCGCCCCGGTGTCGGGGAGCGGCTTGACGCGCAGGTTGGGGGAGTCGGTGTGGGCGCCGACGATCCGGAACGGTGTGTGGGGTGCGGCGCCCTCCGGCACGTACCAGGCGACGATCGCGCCGCCGCGCAGCACGTACTTGCCGCCGCTGGTCCCGTCCCACGCGTCCGTCTCGGCGACCTGCCTGAAGCCGGCCTTCTCCAGTCGCTCGGCGGCGGTGGCCACGGCGTGGTACGGCGTGGGGCTCGCCGCCAGGAAGGTCATGAGGTCGTCGGTGTGGCCGCGGTCGAAGCGGGCTGGTTCGGTCATGGGTTCACCTTAACGACGGACGAGGGCCCGTTCCCGGCGTAGGGGAACAGGCCCTCGAACAGAGGACGTGAGGGATCTAGAACGCGGCCTCGTCCAGCTCCATCAGGTCCAGCTCGACGCCCTCGGCGACCTTGCGGGCCAAGGTGACGCCCGGCAGGACGTTCGCGGCGAAGAACTTCGCGGCGGCGATCTTGCCGGTGTAGAAGGCCTTGTCCTTGGCGGAGGCCGTCTCGAGCTTCTCGGCGGCGATGGAGGCGCCCTTGAGCAGCAGGTAGCCGACGACGACGTCACCGGAGGCCATCAGCAGGCGGGTGGTGTTGAGGCCCACCTTGTAGATGTTCTTGACGTCCTGCTCGGTGGCGGCGAGGTCGGTGAGCATCAGGCCGACGATGGCCTCCAGCTCGACGGCGGCCTTGGCGAGGTGCTCGCGGGCACCGGCCAGCTCCTCGCCGCCCGTGCCGAGGGCGAGGAACTTCTTGATGTCCTCGGCGAGGGAGTTCAGCGCGGCGCCCTGGTTGCGGACGATCTTGCGGAAGAAGAAGTCCTGGCCCTGGATCGCCGTGGTGCCCTCGTAGAGGGTGTCGATCTTGGAGTCCCGGATGTACTGCTCGATCGGGTACTCCTGGAGGAAGCCGGAGCCGCCGAAGGTCTGCAGCGACTGGGCGAGCTGCTCATAGCCCTTCTCGGAGCCGTAGCCCTTGACGATGGGCAGGAGCAGGTCGTTCAGCGCGTGCTCGGTGGCGGCGTCCTCGCCCGCGGCCTCCTTGATCTGGATGGCGTCCTGGATCGAGGCGGTGTACATCACCAGGGCGCGCATGCCCTCCGCGTACGCCTTCTGCGTCATGAGCGAGCGGCGCACGTCGGGGTGGTGGGTGACGGTGACCTTGGGCGCGGTCTTGTCCATGAAGTTCGCCAGGTCGGGGCCCTGGACGCGCTCCTTGGCGTACTCCAGCGCGTTCAGGTAGCCCGTGGAGAGCGTGGAGATCGCCTTCGTGCCGACCATCATGCGGGCGAACTCGATGATGCGGAACATCTGGCGGATGCCGTCGTGCTTGTCGCCGATCAGCCAGCCCTTGGCGGGGTGCTGGTCGCCGAAGGTCATCTCGCAGGTGTTGGAGGCCTTCAGGCCCATCTTGTGCTCGACGTTCGTGGCGTAGACGCCGTTGCGCTCGCCCAGCTCGCCGGTCTCGAAGTCGAAGAGGTACTTCGGGACGAGGAACAGGGACAGGCCCTTGGTGCCGGGGCCGGCGCCCTCGGGGCGGGCCAGCACGTAGTGGAGGATGTTCTCCGACATGTCGTGCTCACCGGACGTGATGAAGCGCTTCACGCCCTCGATGTGCCAGGAGCCGTCCTCCTGCTGCACGGCCTTGGTGCGGCCGGCGCCCACGTCGGAGCCCGCGTCGGGCTCGGTGAGCACCATCGTGGAGCCCCACTGCTTCTCGGTGGCGAACTTGGCTATGTGCTTCTGGACCTCGTTGCCCTCCTCGAAGAGGATGCCGGCGAACGCCGGGCCCGAGGAGTACATCCACACGGCCGGGTTGGCGCCCAGGATCAGCTCGGCGTAGGCCCAGATCAGGGAGCGGGGCGAGGTGGTGCCGCCGATCTCCTCGGGCAGGCCGAGGCGCCAGTACTCGGAGTCCATGAAGGCCTGGTAGCTCTTCTTGAAGGACGCGGGGACCGGCGCGGTGTTGGTCTCCGGGTCGAAGACCGGCGGGTTGCGGTCGGCGTCGACGAAGGACTCCGCCAGATCGTTCTCCGAGAGGCGGGTCATCTCCTCAAGGATGCTCTTCGCGGTCTCGACGTCCATCTCCTCGAACGGACCGGTGCCGTACACCTTGTCGCGCCCGAGTACCTCGAAGAGGTTGAACTCGATGTCGCGGAGATTCGACTTGTAGTGCCCCATGGTGACGGCTCCCGGCTCCGTAGAGAGATCGGCGAGGCACTGGATCCTCGCGCTAGTTCACGTACCAACAAGTAGCTAGGATGATGCTACCCGTCGGTAATAAGAAGCAACCCCGATCCGTCATCTGTGACAGGTCACACCGGAACGGTCAGTGCCGCGGTGTAGCCGTCCCCCGTACTCCCCGTCATCGCCGCCAGCTGATGGTCGTGGCCGTCGCCGAAGACCCCGTCGTCCTCCAGGGAGACGCCGCCGAGGTTCCGCACGCTCGCGCCGTAGCCGTCCGTGGCGTAGACGGTGTCGCAGACGTCCTTCGGGAAGGCGAGCTGCGAGGTGTTCGTGATCGACGTGGCCGCGGTGGCGTCGGCCAGGCTGCCGTAGACCTCGAAGTGGACGTGCGGCCAGCGGCCCGGGTAGCAACCGGGGAAGACGCTCCGGAAGGTGACCCGGCCCTCGTCGTCCGTCTCCTGCACGCCCCGCAGGTAGTTCTCGCCGGTGACGCCCTCGGAGTAGAGGGAGTAGGCGCCCTCCCGGTCGCAGTGCCAGACGTAGACGGCGGCACCCCGCTTCGGCGTCCCGCAGCCGGAGGCCGCGTCCACCACCGTGAGCGTGATCGTCAGCGGGACGCCGTCGGCCGTGCCGCCCGCGGAGTCGCCGAAGCTGCGGGTGATGTCGCTGCGGACGACCCCGCTCTCCTTCAGGACGTTCACACCGTTCGAGCCGTCGCCGGGGAAGGGGCCGGCCGTCTCCTCGGGGATCTCCGCGCACCCCGCGGACGAGGCGGAGGGCGCCGCCGATGTCTCCCCCGTGGGTGTGCAGCCCACCAGCGGGACCAGGCCCGCGCCCGCCATCAGCCGGATCATCCGCCGGCGGGCGAGGACGGGGAGGTCGTGGGCGAGGCCCCCGCCGTGCTCGGGCAGGCCCTCGTCGTCGCGTTCGTTCATGACACGACGCTACGAGCCGCGGCCGCCGCGATCCACAGAGCGGACGCTGTCGACTCGCTGTCGGTCTGGCGGGACCGGCGAACCGGCAGACCGGCCCGTCCGCGCTCGGTACGCTTGCGCTCATGTACGGCTACGACCAGACAGCGGGCCCGCAAGGGCAGTACGCCCCTCCGCAGCAGCCGATGTCCGGCGGGTACGGGCAGCAGCCGCCGCTGTACCCCGAGCCGTCCCCGCCCTCCCTCACGGACGCGGTGCGCGCCTTCACCACCGGGCAGATGGCCGCCGAGGACTTCCAGCAGGTCTTCGCCACGTCGAAGGTCTACTGCCCGCGCGGCGACAACCCCGGCTTCCTGGCCCTGCACAACACCCAGCAGCCGGTGATCCCGATGTTCAGCACGCTCAAGGAGCTGCGCCGGTACGCGGGCAAGGAGTCCAAGTACTTCGTGATCACGGGTGCCGAGGTGCTGGACCTGCTGCCGACCGGCTACGGCTTCGTCCTCGACATGGAGGGCGAGCACCGCATGGTGTTCGACGCCAAGGCCGTGGAGCAGATGGTCGAGTTCGCGATGCGCCGGATGTATGGCTAGACGCCATCGCTGCGCAGACGGCGGCTGACGCCCGCCCTCCCTATCGCGGCAGGCGCAGCGCCAGGCCGTCCAGGACGACCTCGAGGCCGTAGGCGAACTTGTCGTCGCGCAGCTTCGCGGGGTCGGAGGCCTGCGCGGAGGTCTCGGGACCGGCGGCCGCAAGGTGGTCGTAGCCGGCCGAGGCCTGCTGGGCCGCGGGCAGCAGGCGGGCCACGAACTCCGCCTCGCTCTCGCCGGAGCGGGCGACCGTGGTGAGCCACGCGGCCTCGGTCGTGCTCATGCCGATGACGTACGAGAAGACGGCGTCGATGGCCCGGCTCGGCTCCGGGAATCCCGCGGCGGTGAACAGGGCCGCCAGCCGCTCCGAGAAGGTCATGTAGTTCGGTCCGAGGTAGGCGAGTCCGGCCTGCCCCAGGACCAGCGTCAGCCAGGGGTGCCGTAGCGCGGTCGTGCGGAAGGATCCGGCCGCCTCGGTGACGGCCGCGCGCCAGTCGAGTCCTCCGGCCGGCGGGACGTGGATCTCGGCGGCGACCTCGTCCACGGCGAGCTCCATCAGCTCGTCCTTCGTGGCGACGTGCCGGTACAGCGAGGTCGCGCCGGCGTTCAGGCGGGCGCCGAGCTTGCGCATGCTGAGCGCCTCGATGCCCTCGGCGTCGAGCATCGCGATCGCCTCGCGCACGATCGCGTCCCGGCTGAGCGCGGGCTGGTCGGTCCGGCGCTGCTCGCGGGTCCATACGGACGGGATGGGGTTCTTGTCCTTCGTGCTCATCCGGGTTCCTCCTGTTGGACCTCTTCGTGCGAACAGCGTGCGCAATCAGCGTACAGAACTCAAGCATTGCGCACACCGTTCCTGTGTGCGTACAGTGTGCGCATCGAAGGAACGGTGTTCGCGGGAGGGGAACGGAAATGGAAACGCGCAATCCACGCCGCTGGTGGATCCTGATCGTGCTGTGCCTCAGCACCCTGGTCCTGGTCGTCGACAACATGGCGCTGACGGTGGCGGTGCCGACACTGACCGAGGACCTCGGGGCGAGCGCCCAGGACATGCAGTGGATCCTCGACTCCTACACCCTGGTCTTCGCCGGGCTGCTGCTGACCTCGGGAAGCCTGGGGGACAGGTTCGGGCGCCGGAAGGTGATGCTGGTCGGGCTGCTGCTCTTCGGGGCGGCCTCGCTGGGGGCGGTGTTCTGCTCCACTCCGGGTGAGCTGATCGCGGTGCGGATCGCGATGGGCGTCGGCGGGGCGTTGATCATGCCCTCGACCCTGTCGATCCTCATCACCGTCTTCGACGAGGACGAGCGGCCCAAGGCGATGGCCGCGTGGGGTTCGGTGTCGATGCTGGGGCTGGTCGGCAGCCCGGTGCTCGGCGGCGTGCTCATCGACCACTTCGCCTGGCAGGCCATCTTCCTGATCAACGTCCCCGTCGTCGGTCTCGCGCTGCTGGCCGGTGTGCTGCTGATGCCGGAGTCGAAGGCGCCGTGGCAGAAGCCGGACCCGCTGGGCGCGGTGCTGTCGGCGGTGGGCATGACGGCCCTGGTGTGGTGGATCATCGAGATTCCGCAGCACGGCGCGTTCGAGGGCCGCTCCGTCGTCGTCCTGGCCGTGGCGGTGCTCGCCCTGGCCGGCTTCGTGATCTGGCAGAACGTGACCCCCGCGCCGATGGTCCCGCTGGTCCTCTTCAAGCACCGCAACTTCAGCGGGGGTTCGCTCTCCCTGGCGCTCGTCCAGATCGGCAACGCCGGACTGCTGCTGGTGCTGACCCAGTACCTCCAGTTCGTCCTCGGCTGGT
Source organism: Streptomyces luteogriseus (assembly GCF_014205055.1). Taxonomy (NCBI): domain Bacteria; kingdom Bacillati; phylum Actinomycetota; class Actinomycetes; order Kitasatosporales; family Streptomycetaceae; genus Streptomyces; species Streptomyces luteogriseus. Next base: position 4,231,862 of record NZ_JACHMS010000001.1, on the reverse strand, counting down.
CCGCGGTCAAGGCGGGCCTGGCCTTCCTGCCGCTGGCCGTCGCCGCGCTGGCCGGCAACACGGCCGGGGCGCAGCTCGCCGTGAAGTTCGGCAACCGGTTCGTCATCCTCGGCGGGATGCTGCTGATGGCCGCGTCCTTCGGACTGCTGACCACGCTCACCGCCGACAGCGGGTTCACGGTCCCGGCCGTGGCACTGGGGATCCTGGGGCTGGGGGCCGGCCTGGCCATGCCGGCCGCGGTGGCCGCGCTGATGGGCACCATCCCGGAGGACAAGGCGGGCGTCGGCTCGGCCCTCAACGACACGATCCAGCAGTCCGGCACCGCCCTCGGCATCGCGATCCTCGGGTCCCTGCTCTCCGGCGGCTACCGGGACGAAATGCCGGCCGGCGCCCCCGGGCAGGCCCGCGAGTCCATCGGCGGGGCGCTGGCCGTCGCAGGCGGCGACACGGGGCTGGTGCGGGCGGCCCGGGAGGCCTTCGCCGCCTCGATGGCGACGACCTTCACGATCAGCGCAGTCGGTGTCCTGGCCGCTGCGGTCGTGGCCGCGCTGGTGATGCGGGACCGCAAGCCCGGACCCACCGGGGCGGAGAGCGAGGAGCACGAGCTGGTCGCCTGACCTGCCCGGACATCCGAGGGCCGTCACCCCGCTGCGGGGTGACGGCCTTCCGTCATGCCGGTCTTCCGTGGTTCGCTGCGCCGTCCCCCGGGGTCGGGAATGCGCTCCCGCTTTTCTCTGTTGGGGGTGGTAGAAAGTTCAACGCTCAACTAAACTGGGCGTACACGAGGAGGAACCGACATGCCTGCAGTGACCGTCGAGAACCCGTTGACGCTGCCCCGCGTGACCGCGCCTGCCGACGCCGTGGCACGTCCCGTGCTCGCCGTCACGACCGCTCCGAGCGGTTTCGAGGGTGAGGGCTTCCCGGTGCGCCGGGCGTTCGCGGGGATCAACTACCGCCATCTCGACCCGTTCATCATGATGGACCAGATGGGCGAGGTGGAGTACGCGCCGGGTGAGCCCAAGGGCACGCCCTGGCACCCGCACCGCGGCTTCGAGACCGTCACGTACATCATCGACGGGATCTTCGACCACCAGGACTCCAACGGTGGTGGCGGCACCATCACCAACGGGGACACCCAGTGGATGACCGCGGGCTCGGGTCTGCTGCACATCGAGGCCCCACCGGAGCATCTCGTCGTCTCCGGCGGGCTTTTCCACGGCCTCCAGCTGTGGGTGAACCTCCCGGCCAAGGACAAGATGATGGCCCCGCGCTACCAGGACATCCGCGGCGGCTCGGTCCAGCTGCTCAGCACCCCCGACGGCGGCGCGCTGCTGCGGGTCATCGCCGGTGAGCTGGACGGACACGCGGGCCCCGGCATCACGCACACCCCGATCACGATGGTCCACGCGACCGTCGCCCCGGGTGCGGAGCTCACGCTGCCCTGGCGCGAGGACTTCAACGGGCTGGCGTACGTCCTGGCCGGCCGTGGCAGCGTCGGCCCCGACCGCCGCCCGGTCCAGATGGGCCAGACGGCCGTCTTCGGCGCGGGTTCCTCGCTGACCGTCCGCGCGGACGAGAAGCAGGACTCCCACACCCCGGACCTCGAGGTCGTCCTGCTCGGCGGACAGCCCATCCGTGAGCCCATGGCCCACTACGGCCCGTTCGTCATGAACACCAAGGACGAACTCATGCAGGCCTTCGAGGACTTCCAGAAGGGCCGCCTGGGCACGGTCCCGGCGGTGCACGGAATGACGGCGAGCGGTCCGCAGGACTGACGCAGTGCCGGGGCGGCTGACGCCCCGTCACCCTGGCGGGCCTCCCTGACGGGACGGCCCGCCCGGGGCGTGGTCGGGTGGGGATGTGCAGGCCCCCACCCCGCTCCTCCCCGTCCCCGTCCGGCGTTTCGCCGCCTGGTGTGCCGTCCTGCTGCTCCTCGCCGGGGTCGTCTATGTCGGCATCCGGCTGGTCGTGGAGTTCCGGACCGCCGTCGTGCCCGTGCTGCTCGCGCTGCTCGGGACGGCGCTGCTCGGGCCGCTGCACCGGCGGCTCGTGAAGGCCGGGGTGAACCGGTCGGTCGCGGCCGGACTCACCTGTGTGGCGGTGGTCGCCGTGGTCGGCGGGGCCGTGTACATCGTGGTCGCGGCGCTCATCGACACCGGCGACGAGATCGTCGCCTCGCTCAAGCAGGCCGCCCGCGGCGTCTCCGAGCACTTCGGCGCGGCCGGCACCTCACTGGACGACCTCGCCTCCAACGCCCGGGAACTGCTGGGCAAGTTCGGCGGTACGGCCGCCTCCGGCGTGATCAGCGGCGTGAGCGTGGTCGGTGAGTCCATCGCCATGGCCGTCCTCGCGCTGCTGCTCGTCTTCTTCTTCCTGCGTGACTCCGACAAGGCCGCCGGGACGCTGCGGTCCCTGTCGCCCGGCGGATCGGCCGACACCCTGGAGGCCATGGCGCGGCGGGCGCTGCGGGCCGTCGAGGGGTTCATGCGGGGGACGACCCTCATCGCGCTCATCGACGCGCTGCTCATCACCGTGGGCCTGCTCGTCCTCGACGTGCCCGGCGCGGCCGGGCTGGGCGCGCTGGTCTTCGTCGGGGCGTACATCCCCTACCTCGGCGCCTTCATCTCGGGCGCCCTGGCCGTCCTGGTCGCCCTCGCCGACCGGGGGGTCGTCATCGCGCTGTGGGCGCTCGGCGTCGTCCTCGCGGTGCAGGTACTGGAAGGGCACGTGCTCCAGCCGATGATCCAGAGCCGGACCGTGCAGATGCACCCGGCGGTGGTGATGGTGACGATCACGGCCGGGGCCTCCGTCGCCGGAGTGCTCGGCATGCTGCTCGCGGTCCCTCTCACCGCGGCGGCCTTCGGTGTCGTCCAGGAACTGCGCACCCGCTACGGCGACGAGGAGTCGTCGCCGTCGCGGGAGCCGTGATCGCCGCGGTGGCGAGGAGTCGTCGCCGTCGCGGGAGCCATGACCGGCACGGCGGCCAGGTGCCGTCGCCGTCGTCGCAGCCGTGACCGCTACGGCGACCAGGAGCCGTCGCCCGAGCCGTTCACGGACTCGTAGAGCTCGAACCAGATGCTCTTGCCCTCGCCGCGCGGGTCGACGCCCCAGGCGTGCGCAAGCAGTTCGATCAGCACCAGGCCGCGGCCGGAGGACGCCAGCTCCCCGGGTCTGCGCCGGTGCGGCAGGTCGTCGCCGGCGTCCGTGACCTCGATCCGCAGTCGCCGCCCGCCCACCTCGCCCGTGATCTCGGCGACCAGCAGCGCGTCGTGGTCGGTGTGCACCAGGACGTTCGTCAGCAGCTCGGACAGCAGCAGGACCGCCGAGTCGACCTGGTCGGGCGAGCCCCAGTCGTGCAGCAACTCGCGCAGTTGCTGCCGGGCGACCGCGACCCGCTCGGGCTCGGCCTGCGCGACGGTCAGCACCGAGCGCCGCACCGGAGGCCGTACGGTCATCGCGTCACCGCAGCCGCAGCCCCCGCCCTCCCGGCTCAGCAGCAGCATCGCGATGTCGTCCTCGCGGCGGTCCGCCAGCGGGCCGGTGGTGTGGTGCGAGGACGGCCCGTGCACGGCCTGCACCAGGGTGTCGGCGAGCTCCTCCAGATCGCCCTTGTGGTCCTCGAGGATCACGCGCAGCCGCCGCCAGCCGGTGTCCAGGTCGTGGCCGCCGGTCTCGAGCAGGCCGTCCGTGCAGATCAGCATCGTCTCGCCGGGCTCCAGCGTGAGCCGGGTCGTGGGGTAGTCGGCGTCCGGGTCGATGCCCAGCGGCAGACCGCCCGATGTCGGCCGGGTCAGCACCGTGCCGTCGGCCATCCGGATCGCCGGGTCCGGATGCCCGGCACGGGCGATGTCCAGCACCCCCGTCGCCGGGTCGACCTCGACGTACACGCAGGTCGCGAAGCGCGCGTCGGCCGGTTCCTCGTCGCCGATGCCGTGCAGGAAGCGGGAGGCGCGCGACAGCACCGCGTCCGGCCGGTGGCCCTCCGAGGCGTAGGCCCGCAGGGCGATCCGCAGCTGGCCCATCAGCCCCGCCGCCCGTACGTCATGGCCCTGGACGTCACCGATGACCAGCGCGAACCGGCCACTGGGCAGCGGGATCACGTCGTACCAGTCGCCGCCGACCTGGAGCCCGCCGCCCGTCGGGACGTAACGGGCGGCGACGCTCATGCCCGGGATGCGCTGCGGTCCGAGCCTCGGCAGCATCGTGCGCTGGAGTCCGTCGGTCAGGGCGCGCTCGCTCTCGGCCACGCCCGCCCGGGTCAGGGCCTGCGCCAGCATCCGTGCCACCGTCGCCAGCACGGACCGCTCGTCCGGGGTGAACGCGACCGGGTAGGTGAACGCCGCCATCCACGCGCCCATGGTCCGCCCGGCCACGGTCAGCGGCAGGAACGCCCAGGAGCGGCGGCCGAAGCGCTCGGCGAGCGGCCAGGTCAGCGGGTAGCGGGCCTTGTAGTGCTCGGCGGAGGACAGGTAGACGGCCCGGCCGGTCCGCACCACCTCGGCGGCCGGATAGTCCGTGTCCAGCGGCATGTCCGAGAAGGGGCTCTCGGTGCCCCGCTGCTGCCCGTGGTGGCCGATGATCGTCAGGCGATCGCCCGAGACTCCGAACACCGCCAGTCCGTCCGGCGAGAACCCGGGCATCGACAGATTCGCCGTGACGCGCAGAACCTCCTGGGTGGAGCGCGCCTCGGCCAGGGCCCGGCCCGCGTCCAGCAGGAACGCCTCCCGAGAGCGCCGCCAGTCCCCGGTGACCGCGCTGCGCCCGGCCGGGGTGCCCGGCGTCGGCTCGGTGACCTCCTGGAGTGTGCCGATCAGCCGGTACGCCTTACGGGTCCGGTCGAAGGACGGCTTGGAGCGGCTGCGGACGATCCGGACGACCCGGCCCTGCTCGTCCATGATCCGGATCCGGACCTCGGCGAGGGTGCCCTCGGCCACGGCCAGCTGGATCACGCCGGTGATCTCGTTCCAGTCGACGGGGTGCAGCCGGGCCCGGGCCTGGGCCTCCGTGAGGCTGACCTGCTCGGCGGGCAGCCCGAGCAACCGGGCTGCCTCGGCGTCGACCGTGACCAGCCCGGTGGCGGTGTCCCAGTGCCACAGGCCGGTCGCGAGGGCGGCGAGAGCCTCCCCCACGGCGGGCAGAGGCTCGCCAGTGCGCATTGCCCTACTTTAAGAACAGGCGATCGAACGCTGCCACCGATAGCGGACGCGGACCCCGAGGACGGAGCGTGCGTGCCCGACGTACGACTACCGCGAGCTCGATGCCCGACCACCGCGTACTCGATCCATAACTGTGGAGAGCCGATCTTCGCCTGCCCGGTACGCTGGGGAGGCGTTTCACGTGAAACACAGACCCCGATCAGCGAAGACTGGATGAACGACGATGCATCGGTACAGGTCCCACACCTGCGGCGAGCTCCGCTCCTCTGACGTCGGCAGCGACGTCCGACTGAGTGGCTGGCTGCACAATCGGCGCGACCTGGGTGGCATCCTCTTCATCGATCTGCGCGATCACTACGGCATCACGCAGCTCGTGGCCCGTCCCGGCACCCCCGCCTACGAGGCCCTCGACAAGCTCTCCAAGGAGTCGACCGTCCGTGTCGACGGCAAGGTCGTCTCCCGGGGCACGGAGAACATCAACCCCGAGCTGCCGACCGGCGAGATCGAGGTCGAGGTCGGCGAGGTCGAGCTGCTCGGCGCCGCCGCCCCGCTGCCGTTCACGATCAACACCGAGGACGGCGTCAACGAGGAGCGGCGCCTGGAGTACCGCTTCCTCGACCTGCGCCGCGAGCGCATGCACAAGAACATCATGCTGCGGTCGTCGGTGATCGCCTCGATCCGCTCGAAGATGGTCGCCCTCGGCTTCAACGAGATGGCGACGCCGATCCTGTCCGCGACGTCCCCCGAGGGCGCCCGCGACTTCGTCGTCCCCTCCCGCCTGAACCCGGGCAAGTTCTACGCTCTCCCCCAGGCGCCCCAGCAGTTCAAGCAGCTGCTGATGATCTCGGGCTTCGACCGGTACTTCCAGATCGCGCCCTGCTTCCGCGACGAGGACGCCCGCGCCGACCGCTCGCCGGGCGAGTTCTACCAGCTCGACATCGAGATGAGCTTCGTCGAGCAGGAGGACGTCTTCCAGCCCGTCGAGAAGCTGATGACCGAGCTGTTCGAGGAGTTCGGCGGCGGCCGCCACGTCACGTCGCCGTTCCCGCGGATCCCGTTCCGCGAGGCGATGCTGAAGTACGGCTCCGACAAGCCCGACCTGCGCGCCCAGCTCGAACTCGTCGACATCACCGACATCTTCGAGGGCTCGGAGTTCAAGGCGTTCGCCGGCAAGCACGTGCGCGCCCTGCCGGTGCCGGACGTCTCCGGCCAGCCCCGCAAGTTCTTCGACCAGCTCGGCGACTACGCCGTCTCGCAGGGCGCCAAGGGCCTGGCCTGGGTCCGCGTCGCCGAGGACGGCTCGCTGACCGGCCCGATCGCGAAGTTCCTCACCGAGGAGAACGTCGCCGAGCTGACCAAGCGCCTGTCGCTCGCGGCCGGCCACGCGGTCTTCTTCGGCGCGGGCGAGTTCGACGAGGTCTCCAAGATCATGGGCGCGGTCCGGGTCGAGGCCGCCAAGCGTGCCGGGCACTTCGAGGACGGCGTCTTCCGGTTCTGCTGGATCGTCGACTTCCCGATGTACGAGAAGGACGAGGAGACGGGCGCGATCGACTTCTCGCACAACCCGTTCTCCATGCCGCAGGGCGGTCTGGAGGCCCTGGAGACCCAGGACCCGCTGGACATCCTGGGCTGGCAGTACGACATCGTCTGCAACGGTGTCGAGCTGTCCTCCGGCGCGATCCGGAACCACGAGCCGGAGATCATGCTCAAGGCCTTCGAGATCGCCGGGTACGACCGCGAGACCGTCGAGGAGAAGTTCGCGGGCATGCTGCGCGCCTTCCGCTTCGGCGCCCCGCCGCACGGCGGCATCGCCCCGGGTGTCGACCGCATCGTGATGCTGCTCGCCGATGAGCCCAACATCCGCGAGACCATCGCCTTCCCGCTCAACGGCAACGCCCAGGACCTGATGATGGGCGCGCCGACGGAGCTGGAGGAGGCCCGGCTGAAGGAACTGCACCTGTCGGTGCGCAAGCCGCAGCCGAAGTAGGCGAACTCCCGTGAGTGGCTCGGAACCGTCGCCGGTTCCGGGCCACTTCCGCGTTCAGGGCTTCTGCTCAGCTCTCCCCCAGGCCGCTGACAGCCGCGCTCCCTAGCTTCGCTTCCCATGACGGGACAGGAGACGGCCCACGGGCCGAAACACAAACGGGATCTGACACGCCGCAAGGTCGTCGCCGCGGGCGCCGGCGCGGTGGTGGCGGCGGGCGTCGGCGGTGCGTTCGCGGCGGGTGCCTTCGCCGACGAGGAGACGGCGGCGGCCAGGGGGAAGACGGGCGGAACCTCGGGCGAGGCCTGCTACAGGCTGACCTCCGAGACGACCGAGGGCCCCTACTACATCGACGCCGACAAGCTCCGCCGGGACATCACCGAGGACCAGGAGGGCATTCCGCTCACCCTGCGACTGAAGGTGATCGACTCCGACACCTGCAAGCCCCTCGCGAACGCCGCCGTCGACATCTGGCACTGCAACGCGCTGGGCGTGTACTCCGGCTATGAGTCGATGGGCAGCGGGGGCGGTGGAGGAGGCGGTGGCGGTACGCCTCCCTCCGGTACTCCGACCGGTACGCCCTCCGGTACGCCGACCGGCACCCCCACGGGTGCGCCTCCGGGAGGCGGCGGTGGCGGTGGTGGGCACGAGGAGCCCACCGACGACGAGCGCTACCTGCGGGGCACGTGGCGGACGGACAAGAAGGGCGAGGTCGTGTTCCGTACGGTCTTCCCCGGCTGGTACCAGGGCCGCTGCGTGCACATCCACACCAAGGTGCATGTGCACGGCACCTGGACCGACGCGGGCTACGAGGGCGGCACGACCTGCCACACCGGGCAGCTCTTCTTCGACGAGGCGTCCGTGCTGGCCACGGCCGAGGTCGCGCCGTACTCCACCAACACCACGGCGCGCACGACCCTCGACGACGACACCATCTACCCGGGCAACGGCACCGAGGGCGGTCTGCTGAAGCTGAAGTACAGGAAGGGCGCGATCGCCGAGGGCGTCGTCGCCACGCTCACCATGGGCGTCGACCCCGAGGCCGCGCAGGACGGCACGGGGGACTCCGTCCAGCCGGGCGCGTCGGCCTCGGCGTCCGCGGGCTGAGGGAGACGGGTGAAGGGCGGACGGCTACACGACGTCCGCCCTTCATTCACATACATGGACTTCTACTCAACCCGTTGACCCGGGACGCAGGCCTCCCTAAGGTCCCTTCGAGAACGCGTACGTGATTGCTGTTCATGTACGTGTACAGCAAGGGAGACAACGATGTCAGACGCCGCGACAGCGATACCCGAGGCCGAGCAACGGGCGGTGGGCAAGTTCCTGCGCCGGATGCTCCCGATCCTGGTCCTGATGCTGCTGGTCAACCAGATGGACCGGACGAACGTGGGCTTCGTCCAGGACGAACTGCGGGCCGACGTCGGAGTCAGCGCCACCGCCTACGGCCTCGGGGCGGGCCTGTTCTTCATCGGGTACGCGCTCTTCGAAGTCCCCAGCAACATGTGGCTGGAGCGGTTCGGCGCCCGGGTCTGGCTGACCCGCATCATGATCACCTGGGGTCTGGTGATCGTGGCGATGTGCTTCATCCACAACGTGTGGATGTTCTACGGCCTGCGCTTCCTGCTCGGCGTCGCGGAGGCCGGCTTCTTCCCCGGAGTGCTGCTCTACTTCACCCAGTGGCTGCCGGACTCCAGCCGGGGCCGGGCCAGTGCGATCTTCCTGGGCGGCTCGGCGACGGCGTACATCGTGACCGGCCCGATCACGGGCGCGCTCCTGGAGCTGCACGGCGCGGGTGGCATCGCGGGCTGGCGCTGGATGTTCGCCCTGGAGGGCGCCTTCTCCATCCTGGTCGGTTTCATCGCCGGGTTCTTCCTGGTCTCCCGCATCCAGGACGCGAAGTGGCTCACGCAGGAGGAGAAGGACGCGCTGAGCGAGGCGGTGGCGCGGGACAAGGAGACACGGGACCGGGCGCCCTCGGTGTCCCGCATGAAGCTGATCTTCCACCCCCAGGTGGCCGTCCTGACCGCGGTCTTCTTCGCGATGGCGCTCACCGGCTACGCGATCACGTTCTGGCTGCCGAGCCTGGTGGAGGAGATCGGCGGGCTGTCGCCGTTCCAGATCGGGCTGCTCTCGGCGATCCCCTGGATCTGCGCGGTGATCGCGATGTACACGATGAGCCATTTCACGGACCGCGCCCCGGACCGCCGCCCCTACCTGGCGGTCGCCCTGGTCCTGTCCGCTATCGGCACCTTCCTCGCCACGCTCGGCTCCCCCTGGTTCGGCCTCGCCGCGCTCACTCTGGCGGCGGTGGGCGGCAAGTGCGCGGCCACCCTGTTCTGGCCGATGGCCCAGTCGGGCCTCGATCTGAAGATCGCGGCACCGGGGCTGGCCCTGGTCAACTCCATAGGAAACCTGGGCGGATTCGTCTCCCCCACGCTCTTCGGCTACCTGAAGGACACGACCGGCAGCACGAACGGGGGCCTGTACACCCTGTCGGCGGCGTCGATCCTGGCGGTGCTGGGGGTGGCGTTCGTGCGGCACACGCAGCGTGGCGAGCGGACGGGCTCGGGCGGGGACATCGCGGCGGTGACGGGGCAGCCGGTCGCGGGGGAGGCGCGCTGAGCGGAGCCGACGCGGCCCGGGGCCCGCTCCTTGTGAAGAGGGCGGGCCCAAGTCCTCGTCCTTCGGCTTGCCTTTGTCGCCGATCCTCCGTCGGTGAGCGGCCTGCGGCATAGGTTGGGTGAGTGATGACTACCGCACCGCAAGAGGCGTTTTTGCAGGCGTTCCACGCCGAGTACCCGGCCGTGACCGCAGAGGCGTTCGGCCGTGGCCGTGCTCCGGACGGCCGGTCAAGCTACGAGATACTGTGCGATCAGGTAGCTGGAAGCAGGCGCGTACTGGACCTCGGCTGCGGCGATGGCCTCCTGCTCGAGTTGCTGGCCCGGAGGGTCGGCAGGCAACTCGCGGGAGTGGACCTGTCCTCGCACTCCCTGGCGCTGGCACGACGCCGACCGGCGCTCTCCGGAGCGACGTTGGAACAGGGCCGGGCTCAGGAGCTTCCTTTTGCCGACGACAGCTTCGACGCCTGCGTTTCCCACATGGCACTGATGCTGATGAGTGAGATCGAGCAGGTCGCAGCCGAGGTTGCCCGGGTGTTGTCTCCCGGAGGGGTCCTGGCATGCGTGGTGGGAGGCGGGGCCGTGGGTGGCGAGGCCTTTGAACGGTTCCTCACGCTGTTGCGGCGCACTGTTGAGGAGACGCCGGCCTCGCAGCGCATCCCGGCACTGGGGGACAAGAGAACACGCAGTCGCGAGGGCCTCGATGAAGTCCTCGGACCAGCGGGTTTCGCGGCGGTGGGCTGGGAGACCGTTCCTGTCTGTCTGACCGGACCGGTGGAGCAGGTATGGGCTGCGGTGTCCGGCGTTTATGATCTCGGCCCACTCGATCGCGCAACGGTGGAGGGGCTGCGTAAGGCCTTCTTCGCCGAGGTGAGGGACCTGACGACGTCGGATGGGCACGTCCCCTGCGCCTTCAAGATCCACCTCGCAACGGCGCAACTGCGCTAGGCGGCACTTTCGATGAGGCGGCACGAGGCTTCCTTGGTGATCTCGAACTTGCCGGGGAGGTTGTCGTCCGCCGACTGAACGAAATCCCGCATGACCCGGTACAGGCGGGAGGCGCCCTGCTGTGCGTTCTCCGGGGCGATGGTCATGGCGCTCGCTCCTCGTCGTCTGTGCCCACGGGCAGGAATCGTCACGTTCATGCCAGGTGGCCCTCGGGGAGATCGGATCGGCAGTCGCGGCACCTGCCGGGGGCGGGAGCCCGGAAGGCACGGTCGCAGCCCTGGCAGTTCTGGAGGGGATGCCGGACGGCCGGTGGCGGCTCGGGCGCGTGGTACGGCGGCAGGGGCGGGAGCTGGGCCGTGAGGCGGTGGGCCAGGAGTGCGGCCGGGCGGCGCAGGGGCTCCGGCGGCAGGTCACTGGTCAGGGCGTGGCGTACGGCGGTAGGAGTGAGGTCGCGTTCCAGCCAGGCGGCGACACCGGGGGCGAGGTGTTCGGTGTCGGTGGCGGAGAGGAGGAGACGGGGGTCCGTGCGGCGGAGGCCGGCCAGGACCTCGGTGGCTGACTGGAGGAGCGTGGGGGAGCTGTACGCGGGCTTGGGCACTGCGGGGAGGGCGCGGGGGCGTGCGGGTGTCTGCTGCGGGGCGGTTGCCGTTCGGCGGGCCGGGAGCTTGGGCGGTGCCGCTTCGGGGGCGGCGCGGTCGCGGTGGCCGCGGGGCTGATTGCGGGAGACGGTGCGGGTGACGACGCGGCCGGTCGGCGTGCGTTCACGGGTGCGGCTCAGGTAGCCGTGGGTCTCCAGCTCGCGCAGGGCCGCTGCGATCCGGGTGGGGCCCTCGGGGAAGCGGGCGGCGAGGGACTTGATGTCGATGCTCGCGCCGGTGGGCAGCGACTGGATGTGGCAGGCCAGGCCGATCGCCAGGAGCGACAGGTCGGGGTGCTGCGTGAGGTGGTTGCCGATCACCGTGAAGCGGGTGGTGTGGCGGGTGTTGTCGTGGATGACGCCGCCGGGGTGGGCGTGCCCGCCGGTATGCCGGTGCGGGTGGTTTTTGCCGCTGTTACGGGACTGGGCGTGCGGGCGCACGCTAGGGTTTTGGGTGTCCATCGGGAAGGTTCTGCTTCCTTGGTGGTCAGGCCCTCGCATCGGGATGCCAGTCCCGGCGAGGGCCGTTGTATGTCTGGGGTTGGGTTGTGTCCGTGCCGCGTGGTGCTGCGCTGAGCGTAGGGCAGACAACCGGTGGCGAATCCAGCTCAGTTGGTGATGTTCACTCTCGGGAGTGAGCGTGCGCCGTGGGCGGGAGGGGTGGGGCTTGGTGCGGTTTCTTTCCCACTCGTGTTTCTTGGGGAAGACCGCCGACGGCACCGGAGCACACGCGGCCGGGTCACGGTGCGTGTGTCGTTTTCGCTGGTCAGGGGTTCGGTAGATCGAGTTCTGCCCATACGGTGTTGCGGGGGACCGGTCCGGGCTGCACGCCCCAGCGGTCGGCCAGGGCCTCGACGAGGAGGAGGCCGCGTCCTGACTCGGCGTCGGGGGCGAGCGGGCGATGGCGGGGGAGGTCGTCGCCACGGGTGTCCGTGACCTCGATGCGGAGGGTCGTGCGGCGGTCCAGCAGGGCGAGGCGGAAGTCGCGTCCGGGGAGCCGCCCGTGGGTTGCGGCGTTCGCGGCGAGTTCGGCGACGAGGTGTTCGGCGGCCTCGGTGACCCGTGAGGCACCTCCCGGGTGCGCATCCACTCCGTGGCGAGGAGCCGGGCGAGGCGGGCACCGCGCGGTGTGGACGACAGCAGGACGCTGAAGTGCTCGGTCGGCGAGAGAAGTTGGGTGGACTTTTCCTGATTCACGTCACTGAGCGTGGCGGTGCGTGCCTACCGTGAACAGTGACAGTGCTGCTGCACAACGTCGTGCTTCAGGTGATGCCGTTGAACTGCGAGACCCACTCCGGCATGGACGGCAAGATCGAGCTACTGAAGTTCGCGGACGGTTCCGCCGTGGGACGCTCCGATGGTGCGTTCAACGGCCGGCCGACCTCCGATCCCAAACACCTGCGCATCCTTTGAGCTGCGGTACGGCACCATCCGGGCCCAGGCGCTCTCACCACGGGAGTCGCTGGCCTTCGTCGAGCAACTGCTGGGAGAGACATGATCCGCAAGACCGCCGCTGGGGACGCCTCCGGGCTGGTGTGGTTCAAGAGCAGCTACAGCGGCGGAAATGACGGCAACTCCTGCGTCGAGCTCGCCGTCACCCCCGGCACCGTGCATGTTCGCGACTCCAAGAACGCCGAAGGCCCCCGTCTGGCGATCACGCCCGGCGCGTGGGCGGACTTCGTGGCCCACGCTTCGGTGCGCTGACCGGGTGGGCTCCGGACCTCTGGGGCCCCTACCCCTCAGTGTCGACCTCTGCGGTGAACAGTTCCTCCGGTGTGTCCACCGTGGTGGCGCGGTCGAGACAGCGAGTGAGGGTGTCGGCGTCCGGACACAGGTGGAGGGGGCGGAAGACCTCCTTGGGGACCGTGATGTCACGAGTCTCCAAGAGCCGCTGGACCGCGCCGGCCAACGCCGCCTTGTATCCGGCGGTGTACCCGCGGACCCATTCCTCGTCCTCGTGTTCGTCATCGAGCCGGTTGTCCACCCGGGCCCGGATGCGGGCCATGTCCTGGAGGGAGAGGGAGCCTTGCTGTCTCAGTTCCTCCAGTCCGGAACGGAAATCGCCCATTACTCGCTCCGGCGGAATGCCCAAGCCCATGCATGTCAGCGTGAACCGGAGCAAGTCGTGAAGTTCCGGTGCGGCGTCCGGATCGTCGATCACGATCGCCCCGGGGTCAGGTCTCGGTCCGGTCCGCGGCGGGCGCCGCGTCCTCGACGAAGAGTTCGTCGACGCTCTGCACGTGGGGCGTCCGGTCCAGCCAGCGGTTCAGGAGGTCGAGGTCGGTACAACCGGCGATGCGGTCCCGGGCCTCCTGGGGGACCGAGACGCCTCGTGCTTCGAGGAAGCGGAGAATGGCCTTGGCTTCGCCTCTGGCCTCGCCCTCGAGATAAGCCTTCTCCATCACCGTGCCCCGGCCGGGGAAGTAGTTGACGAACGTCACGATGTCCCTCCATTTGTCTCCGGCGGGGGTGTCCCCCAACGCCGAGTCGAGAAACTGAAAGAAGTAGCTGGCGGCGTTCCAGTCCATCCCTGCGAGGGCACGGCCCAGTGCGTCCAGTATGGCGTCGATGTGGGGGCTGTTGGCGTGAGCCAGAGCGGAGAACACGGCCATCGCCGGCTTCTCCGCCGCCGTCCTCGGATCGGTGATCACCGGGAGGTTGTCCGGTCCGACGACCAAGGGGTACGTCATCTGGGCGATCCAGCCCCGCGTGCCGCAGGAGAAGGGGCCGGTCGCCCACTTGGTCGTCGCCCGGTCGCGGCAGACGACGAGCAGGAGAACCGGCAGGCCGTACTTTGCCTGGAGGTAGGAGACGTAGTAGGGCCAGCTCGACTCCTTCTTGGTGTCCCTTCTCTCCTGCGCCTCGACCGCGAGCAGAAAGTCCTCCCCGTCGGACGGGCCGATGCGCAGCACGGTGTCGATGTGGCGTGCCAGGGGCCTGGCTTCCGTCACGTCGGTGCCGATCGCGTAGACGGCCGCCTTCTCGGGGAACGCGATGCCCAGCACCCCGAAGACCGGGGAAAGGATCTCAGGCCGCTCCTGAAAGATCCGATGCATGCCTTCATGGGCTGATGTGACCATGTGGGCTATGTAAGTGGGCGGAAGACCGTATTTCCGGCGGACGGAAGGCGTTCACTCTTTCGAGCCTGGGAGAAACGTTCCGGGGCTACCCAGCCACGAACTGCGTCAGGATCGCCTGGACCTCGTAGATGTCGACGCCCTTGGTGAAGGTCTTCTGGATCGGGAGCTGGGAGCCGGAGAGCCAGATCTTCAGCTCGGCGTCCAGGTCGAAGGTGCCGGCCGTTTCCACCGCGAAGTGGGTGATGCTGCGGTAGGGGACCGAGTGGTACTCGACCTTCTTGCCGGTGATGCCCTGCTTGTCGATCAGGATCAGTCGGCGGTCGGTGAAGAGGATGGTGTCGCGGATCAGCAGGAACGCGGCGTGGACCTGCTCGCCGTGGCCGAGGAGGCGGGCGTAGTCCTGCTGGGCCGACTGCGGGTTCACGGTGTGTGCGTTGCCGAACAGTGCCATGGAAACCCCCGTGGTGAGTCGCGGCGGCCGGGTGGCCGTCCTGGTGCGATCTTCGCAAAGCGCAGGGCCCGGGAGAAGGCTCTCGCTCTCCCGGGCCCTGTGCTGTAGCCGGCGTGTTACGACCGTTACGCGGCCGACTCGCCGCCGAAGCGCTCCTTGTACGACTCCAGGTCCTCGTCCGTGAGCTTGGCGAACAGGACCGGCGGGATGGTGAAGGGGGTGCCGGCCGGGACGGTGGTGAGGGACTTCGCCTCTTCCTGGGTGACCCAGGTCGCCGTGTCGTTCTCCAGGGAGAACGCCTCGCGCATCTTCTTCGCCGACGTCGGGATGAACGGCTCGGAGACCACGGCGTAGAGGTGGATCAGGTTCATCGCCGTACGCAGGGTGAGCGCGGCGCCCTCGGGGTTGGTCTTGATCTCCAGCCAGGGGGCCTTCTCCTCCAGGTAGGAGTTGCCCGCCGACCACAGGGCGCGCAGCGCGGCCGCGGCCTTGCGGAACTGGATGGCCTCCATCTGGGACTCGTACTCCGCGAGCAGGCGGGCGATCTCCTCGCCCAGCTTCGTCTCCGCCTCGCCGGGCTCGGCGCCTGCCGGGACCTCCTCGCCGAAGCGCTTCTTGGAGAAGGACAGAACGCGGTTGACGAAGTTGCCGAGGGTGTCGGCGAGGTCCTTGTTGACCGTGGCGGTGAAGTGCTCCCAGGTGAAGGACGAGTCGTCCGACTCCGGGGCGTTCGCCATCATGAAGTAGCGCCAGTAGTCGGCGGGCAGGATGTCGAGGGCGTCGTGCGTGAAGACGCCCCGGCGCTGGGACGTGGAGAACTTGCCGCCGTAGTAGTTCAGCCAGTTGAAGGCCTTGATGACGTCGACCTTCTTCCACGGGGCGCGGGTGCCCAGCAGGGTCGCCGGGAACATCACGCTGTGGAAGGGGACGTTGTCCTTGCCCATGAACTGCGTGTAGTGGACGTTCGCGTCCGACTCCCACCACCAGGAGCGCCAGTCGCGGTTCTCCGGGTCCTGGTCCGCCCACTCCTTCGTCGCGCCGATGTACTCGATCGGGGCGTCGAACCAGACGTAGAAGACCTTGCCCTCCGCGGCGAGGTCCGGCCAGGTGTCGGCGGGGACCGGGACGCCCCAGTCCAGGTCACGGGTGATCGCGCGGTCGTGCAGGCCCTCCGTCAGCCACTTGCGGGCGATGGAGGACGCGAGGACGGGCCAGTTGTCGGCGCGCTCGTCGACCCACGCCTCCACCTCGCCGGCGAGCGCCGACTGGAGGAGGAAGAGGTGCTTGGTCTCGCGGACCTCCAGGTCGCTGCTGCCGCTGATCGCGGAGCGGGCGTCGATGAGGTCGGTCGGGTCCAGGACGCGCGTGCAGTTCTCGCACTGGTCGCCGCGGGCCTTGTCGTAGCCGCAGTGCGGGCAGGTGCCGATGATGTAGCGGTCGGGCAGGAAGCGGCCGTCGGCGATCGAGTACACCTGGCGGATCGAACGCTCCTCGATGAAGCCGTTCGCCTTCAGCTCGCGGGCGATCTCCTGCGTGATCTCGTGGTTCTGCGGGGAGGAGCTGCGGCCGAAGTAGTCGAAGGCCAGGTTGAAGCCGTCGTAGATCGCCTTCTGCTGGTGGTGCGCGTCCGTGCAGAACTCGTCCACGGGGACGCCCTGCTCCTTGGCGGCGAGCTCGGCGGGGGTGCCGTGCTCGTCGGTCGCGCAGATGTAGAGGACCTCGTGGCCCCGCTGGCGGAGGTACCGGGAGTAGACGTCCGCCGGGAGCATGGACCCCACCATGTTGCCCAGGTGCTTGATCCCGTTGATGTACGGAAGGGCGCTGGTGATGAGGTGACGAGCCATCGCGGGCTGCTCCCAAGTCGCTACGTGGGGTGACGATCTCGTGGTCGGGGTCGTCTACGAACCTTGAAATCGTAGCTGACACGGGTACGCCGCCCGCCTCCCCTTTTACGGGGTGGGAAGCGGGCGGCGTCGTGAGCGGTGGACGGCTACGGGCGCCAGTTCGCCAGTACGCCCTCGTAGAGCTCCTTGTCCGTGAGCTCGCGGGGGGTTTCGCCGGCGAGGAAGTGGGACGTGTTGGGGGTCTTGAGCTTGCGGAGGTAGTCGAAGGCCTTGTTCTCCGGGTCTCCGAAGGCGACGAAGGAGAAGAAGACGGAGGGGTGGGTCTCGGCGGCGTCGGTGAGGGCCTGGGTGGCCGGGGTCTTCGCGTCCGGGGCGCCGTCGGTCTGGAAGACCACGAGGGCGGGGGTGGCGGGGTCCGCCGCGGTCTTGTCGTGGTGGGCGAGGACGGCTTCGACGGCTGCGTGGTAGCTGGTGCGGCCCATGCGGCCGAGGCCGGCATGCAGCTCGTCGATCTTGTTCTCGTGGTCGGTGAGGGTGATCTCGCCGGTGCCGTCGAGTTCGGTGGAGAAGAAGACGACCGGGACGGTTGCCTCGGGGTCGAGGTGGGCCGCGAGGGCGAGGGTCTGTTCGGCGAGGGCCTGGGCGGAGCCGTCCTTGTAGTACGGGCGCATCGACGCGGAGCGGTCGAGGACGAGGTAGACCTTGGCGCGGGTGCCGGTGAGGTCGTTCTTCTCGAGGGCGGTGGTGGCGGCCTTGTAGGCGGTGGTCAGGCCCGGGGCACGGGTCTTGACGCGGGTGAGGGGGAGGGCGGGGCCGGCTTCGGCGTCAGCCTCCGGCTTCGGTTCGGCGTCAGCCTTCGGCTTGGCCTCGGGCTTCGGTTCGGCGTCAGCTTCCGGCTTGGCCTCGGGCTTCGGTTCGGCGTCAGCTTCCGGCTTGGCCTCGGGCTTCGGTTCGGCGTCAGCTTCCGGATCGGCCTGGGGCTTCGGCTTGTCCTCGGCCTTCGGTGTGGCCTTCCGCTTCGGCTCGGGCTTGGCCTCGGCTTCGCCTTCGGCCGCCTTGTTCCCGCCCGCACCACCCGTGCTGCTTTCGTCGTCGGGTGCGGGTGGCCCCTGTGGGGCCGGGTCACCGTCGGCGGCCGCGGGTTCGAGGGCGGTCGCCTCGGCTGCGGCCTTCGGTGCGGCCGTCTTCGGTGCGGCCTTGGCCTTCGGCTCGGGTTCCTGCGTGGCCTTGGCCTTCGGTGCGGCCGTCTTCGGTGCGGTCTCGGTCTTCGGCTCGGGTTCCTCCGTGGCCTTGGCCTCTGCGGACGCCTTCGGCTCGGCCGTCTTCTTCGCGGCCTTCGGCTCGGCCTCGGCCTTCGGCTCGGCCGTCTTCTTCGCGGCCTTCGGCTCGGCCTCGGCCTTCGGCTCGGCCGTCTTCTTCGCGGCCTTCGGCTCGGCCTCGGCCTTCGCGTCCCTCGGTGCCGTGGTGTCGGTCGCCGCCGGGCTGACCTCCGGCTTCTCGGCCGTCTCGGTGGTTGCGGTCGGCCTGGCCTCCGCGGTCGGCTCCTCCACCGGCGCCGGTGCCGGCTTCTCAGCCGTGGCCTCGTCCAGAACCGCAGGCTCCTCGGCGACCGGCGTCTCTGCCGAAGCCGTCGCCTTCGAAGCCGCTTCCGCTTCCATCGCCGCCGTCGAAGCCGCCGCCGTCGAAGCCGCCTCCGTCGAAGCCGCCCCCGCTTCCGTCGCCCTCGCCTCCGTCGCGTTGTCCGCGACGGTCGACTCCGCCGTTTCCGGCGCCCCGGCGGCAGCCGTCCTCTCGGTGGCCGCGGCGGTGTCCGGCTTCTCCCCGGCCGTCGGTTCCTCGGCCGTCGGCCTCGGGGTGCTCTCCGTCGAGTCGGCGGGGCGCGGGACCGCGACCTTGTCGAAGGCCGCCGAGACGAGGTCATGTTCGTCGTCGCGAGGTTCGGGAACGTTCGCCGTCGGTCCCGGAGTGGGTTCCGGGGAGGGGGACGGGACCTTGGGGGCCGCCGCGGGGGCCGGCGGAGTGTCCTCGGAGGTCGTCGGTACCGTCGGCGTGGTCTGCGTCGCACCCTCCGCCTCGGCGGTTTGTGTCTTGCGGGATCGTCCGAACGCGTTCCGCAACCGAGTGAGAATGCCCATGTGCGCGCAACCCTTCGCGTGAGTTGAAGCCCGTCAATCCCTGGCCAGGACGGACACGTAAGGTTAGCGGCCCTCCTGTGTGATCTTGGGCAGGGTCTGTTGTGCCAGGTTCACCTTGTCAAGGGGACATCCGGTCCGCGCAGGTGTCGCCGGGCTGAATCGCCACAACACCCGTACGTCACCCGTGGGTTCAACCGTTGTTCACCCGGGCGCCCGGCTGTCGCACACATGCGCCCCTACGGTCACGTGGACACCAAGGGCACCCATGGGGAGAGTAAAGTGCGCAAGCTGCTGCCGTTGATCGGAACACCGTCCGGTTCGCACCCCGGCGGCCGGTCCGCCATGACCTGTCGTTTCCGGTGTGGTGACGCCTGCTTCCACGAGGTGCCCAACACCAGCACCAACGAGTACGTCGGTGACGTGATCGCCGGTGCGCTGAGCCGCCGGTCGATGATGCGCGCCGCGGCCGTGGTGACCGTGGCCGCCGCGGGGGCGGGTGCCGCCGGTGTCGTACAGGCTCCGCGGGCCGCCGCCGCACCGGCCACCGGCCCGTCCGCGGCTGCCGCCTCCGAGGCGGCCCGGCGCAAGCACAAGGGCGCGCGCGGGCTGCGCTTCGCGCCCGTCGCGCCCAACACCGCCGACGCGGTGACCGTGCCGGAGGGGTACCGGCAGAACGTCGTCATCCGGTGGGGCGAGCCCATCCTGCGCGGTGCGCCCGCCTTCGACCCGGAGAAGCAGACCGCGAAGGCCCAGGCCGCGCAGTTCGGGTACAACTGCGACTTCCTGGCTCTGCTGCCGCTGCCCGGAGAGCGCGGGCGGCAGCTGCTCGTCGCCAACCACGAGTACACCGACGAGATCCTGATGTTCCGCGGGTACGACGCCGCCAACCCGACCCGGGAGCAGGTCGAGGTCGCCTGGGCCGCGCACGGGCTGTCCGCCGTCGTGGTGGAGGAGGACCGCAGGAGCGGCAGGCTCACTCCCGTCCCCCGGCATCGGCTGAACCGGCGGGTCACCGCCACCACCGCGTTCCGGCTCACCGGGCCCGTCGCCGGGTCCGACCTCGTGAAGACCTCCGCCGACCCGACCGGCACCAGGGTGCTGGGCACCCTCAACAACTGCTCCGGCGGCGTCACCCCGTGGGGCACGACCCTGCACGGCGAGGAGAACTTCAACCAGTACTTCGCCAACAGCGGCCGGGCGACCGACAAGCGCTACGGGATCGGCACCGGGGCGTCCGAGCGGAAATGGGAGAGGTTCGACCAGCGCTTCGACGTCGCCCAGGAGCCGAACGAGGTCCACCGGTTCGGGTACGTGGTGGAGTTCGATCCGTACGATCCCGAGTCCACGCCCCGCAAGCACACCGCTCTCGGGCGGTTCAAGCACGAGGCGGCCACCGTGCGGCTCACGCACGACGGGCGGCCGGTCGTGTACTCCGGTGACGACGAACGGTTCGACTACTTCTACAAGTTCGTCGGCAGCAAGCGGATGAAGCGAGGCTCCTCCCGGGCCGTGCGCGAGCACAACCTCTCCCTCCTCGACGAGGGCACGCTGTACGTCGCCAAGCTCACCGGTGACTCGCCCGCCCTCGAGATCGACGGCACGGGCAGGCTGCCGAAGGACGGCGAGTTCGACGGCGGCGGCGAGTGGATCCCGCTGGCCACCGCCACCGCCGAGGGCGCCGTCTCGCACGTGGAGGGGATGAGCGCCGAGGAGGTGTTCGTCTTCACGCGGCTCGCCGGTGACAAGGTGGGGGCGACCAAGATGGACCGGCCCGAGGACATCGAGCCCAACCCGGTGACCGGCAAGGTCTACGTCGCGCTGACCAACAACACCAACCGGGGCGTCGGCTCCAACGCCAAGGCGGACGAGGCCAACCCGCGCAGTGCCAACAAGCACGGGCACGTCCTGGAGCTCACCGAGCGGTGGAACCGGCCCGAGAGCACCCGGTTCGCCTGGTCGCTGTTCCTGGTCGCGGGTGACCCGGAGGACCCGGCGACCTACTTCGCCGGGTTCCCGAAGGACGCGGTCAGCCAGATCTCCTGCCCGGACAACGTGGCGTTCGACCCCCACGGCAACCTGTGGATCTCCACCGACGGTGCCCAGCTCGGCTCGCACGACGGCCTGTTCGGCGTGGCCACCCGGGGCGAGCGGCGCGGTGAGCTGAAGCAGTTCCTGACCGTGCCGAAGGGCGCCGAGACCTGCGGCCCGATCATCCAGGACCGGCGCGTTCTCGTCTCCGTGCAGCACCCGGGCGAGATCGACGGCGCCTCGGTGGAGAAGCCGGCCAGCGCCTGGCCCGACGGGCCGGGCACGTACGTCCGGCCGGCGGTCGTGGCCGTGTGGCGTGCCGACGGGCGCGACATCGGCGTCTGAGCCGTCCGGCGGCAGAGGTCCGTAAGGGAGAGCGGTTCACGGAAGGGCCGGGCTCGGGGGTCGGAGAGGGCCCCCGGGGTCCAGCCAGTCCCGCTCCAGCCACTCCCGGTAGGCCGGTGCCTGCCGGGCCACCTCCCCGTAGGCCTCCTCCAGCGCGGGGTAGACGCCGTCGAGGTCGGTCTCCGTGCGGGCCGCGGCGAGCAGCCGTACGCCGAGCGGGTCGCCCTTGAGGCGGCGTACCGCCATGTCGGGGCGGGGGGTGCGGGTCGGCTGGCAGACGGTGACGACCTCGCCGGTCGCGACCAGGGCGTCGGCCGTGTGGTAGTCGCCGTGCAGGACATGGGGGCTGACGCGGGCGGCGCGGAACATCCGCTGGACGGCGTCCCATTCGCCGTCGACGGTGGGGTCGATCATCCAGCGGTCGCCGGCCAGGTCGGCCAGGTCGACCTCCTGCTTCACGGCCGCCGGATGGTCGACGGGCAGGGACACGCACTGCGGTTCGCGCTCCACCAGGACGCGTAGCCGGAGCTCCGCGGGGATGCGCAGCGGGCAGCCCTCCACCTCGTGCACGAAGGCGACGTCGAGCTGGCCGTCGGCGACCATGCGGAGCAGGGCGTTGGGCGAGACGTTCATGTGGAGGCTGGGGTTCCGGCCGTGCGCGCGCAGCCGGCGCAGCCAGCCCGCCAGGGCCTTGCTCGCCGTCGAGCCGATGCGGAGCTCGGCGCCGCCGGACGCCGCCGCCCTCGCCTCGGTGACCAGCAGGTGCAGGTCGGCCATGAGCGGGCGGGCGCGGCTCAGCACCAGGCGGCCGAGCGGGGTGGGACGGCAGCCGGTGTGGGAGCGCAGGAAGAGCGGTCCGCCCAGCTCCTGCTCGATGCGGCGCAGTTGTGTGCTCAACGACGGCTGGGCGACGCCCAGCTGCCGGGCGGCGCGGTGCAGACTGCCGGTGTCGGCTATGGCGCACAGCGCGCGGAGGTGCCTCACCTCGAGCTCCATGCTCTGTGAGGCTAAAGCGGAATCGCGGCGTTAACCAGCCACATAATTCATCGCTAAACCAGGTGAATTGGGCAGCCGATAGCGCGGCCCTATCCCCGGTTGCCATCATCACAGGCACCGCACAGGCATCGAGACTCACCGGTGAGACTCAACCCCACCCAAGGAGTCCTCGATGCGAAAGTCCCTTTCCTCCCTGGCGGTTCTCGGCCTCGGCCTCACCATGGCCGGACTCGGAACGGCTTCCCCCGCCGCGGCGTCCCCGGTCGCGGAGCCCCACGCCGGGTTCGTCGCCCCGTCGGCCCCGTCGGCCCGGTCCGCCGACTCCGACGCGAGCAGAGCCTTCTTCCAGGCGGTCCTGAAGTCCGTCGCCGAGAAGCGCGCC
Source organism: Streptomyces luteogriseus (assembly GCF_014205055.1). Lineage (NCBI taxonomy): Bacteria > Bacillati > Actinomycetota > Actinomycetes > Kitasatosporales > Streptomycetaceae > Streptomyces > Streptomyces luteogriseus. Next base: position 4,209,255 of record NZ_JACHMS010000001.1, on the reverse strand, counting down.
GAGAACCCGAGTGCCACCGCGGCCGTCACCGTCGTCTACGACGCCTCCCGCGCGCCCACGTTCAGCGCCCAGATAGCGCGCAGCACCCAGATATGGAACAGCTCGGTGTCGAACGTGAAGCTCCAGTCGGGCTCCGCCTCGGCGGCCGACTTCAGCTACCGGGAGGGCAACGACTCCCGCGGCTCGTACGCCTCCACCGACGGCCACGGCAGCGGCTACATCTTCCTGGACTACCGCCAGAACCAGCAGTACGACTCCACGCGGGTCACCGCCCACGAGACCGGTCACGTCCTCGGTCTGCCCGACCACTACTCGGGCCCGTGCAGTGAGCTGATGTCCGGCGGCGGGCCCGGCCCGTCCTGCACCAACGCCGTCCCGAACGCGACCGAGCGGTCCCGTGTCAACCGCCTGTGGGCCAACGGCTTCGCGGCGGCGATGGACAAGGCCCTGGAGAAGTCGGCCCGCTGAGGCCCCCACGCGGATACGGCCGCCCCGCTCCAGCGCGGGGCGGCCGTATCCGCGTGCACGGAGAGGCACCGGGTCAGCGGGGCTCGTGGAGTGTGAGGTCCGTGACGACCGCCCGGTGGTCGGTGTCGGCCAGGTCCAGGATGCGGGTGCGGCTCGCCCCGAACTCCTCCGACACCAGCACGTGGTCGATCTGGGCGCCGAGCGTGGGCGCCGTCCGGGCCGGCCAGGTGGCCGTGCGGTCGGCGCCGTCCAGGCGGGAGGCGTCGCGCAGGCCGGTGTCGAGGATGCGGCGGAAGGCGGCGTGGTCCTGGGAGGCGTTGAAGTCGCCGGCCAGGACCAGGGGGGTGCCCGGGTCGGTGGTGGCCGCGTCGCGCAGGGCGCCCAGCTCCCGGCGCCAGAGGTCCACCTGGCCGGGCAGCGGGGGCATGGGGTGGGCGAGTTGCAGCCGTACGGCGTGCCCGTCGACGTCGGCGACCGCCGCGGGCATGCCCATCGTGCCGCGCACGCCCTCGGCGGGCCGCAGCGGGAAGCGGCTGAGGATGACGGAGCCCTCGGAGCCGCCGCCCTCCACGGCCCGGCGGTGCGGGTAGCCCTGGGAGAGGTCCCGCTTCAGCAGCGCGTCGCACGCGTAGTCGCACTCCTCCACGAACACCACGTCCGGTTTCTCGCGGCGTACGGCGGCGACGAGGGAGGCGGTGCCCTGGCCGAACTCGACGTTGGAGGTCAGCACCCGCAGCTCGGCGACCGGCCGGCCCGAGGGGTCGTCGGTCTTGCCGTACGGCTCGATGAACCAGGCCAGCAGGCCGAGCAGCACGACTCCCCACACCGTTCCCGGCCACCAGCGGGACAGCAGTGTGAGCAGCAGCCCGAGGGCGGTGGGGACGAGCAGCCAGGGGAGGAAGGCGAGGAACTGAGGGACGGGCGTGATGCCGTCGCTGTCGGCGGTGCGGAAGCCGACGACCACGCTCACCCCGGTGAACAGCAGGCCCGCACACCAGGCGCCGGACCGCCGTCCGGGCGGGCGGTGCTCGCGCCCGTCGTCCCTGGCGGTCCACTCGGCAGCGGCGGTGTCCAAGGCCCGGCCTTCCGTTCGCGGGATGGGATGCCCGAATCCTCCCTCAAAGACGGGGCGGGGCGGGGGAAGGTTGCCGGGCATCGACCCGGGCCAGGAACTCCTCCAGCGCGGCGTCGAACACCTCCGGGCGCTCCAGGTTGGGCATGTGAGCGGACCCGTCGATGATGTGCAGCTCCGCGTCCGGGAGGGCCGCGTGCAGGGCCAGGGCGTCGGAGACGGGTGTGAAGGTGTCGTCCGCTCCCACGACGACCAGGGCCGGGACGGAGACGCGCGGCAGCAGGGCGGTGTAGTCGGGGCGGCGGGCCCGGGCGCGCAGGGCCGCGGCGGCGCCCTCGGGTGCGGTGGCGGTCATCATGCCGTGCACGTGCGCCTTGACCTCGGCGGACGCGTACGGGGCGACCATCCGTTCCAGGACCTCGTCGGCGTAGCCGCGCATGCCCTCCGCGAGGAGGCGGTCCGCCATGGCGTCGCGGGTGCGCACGCCCTCGGGGGTCTCCGCCGCCGGGAAGGTGTCGGCGAGGACCAGGCCGCGGACGCGCTCGGGGAACAGGCGGTAGCAGTCCATGACGATCTGCCCGCCCATCGACAGGCCCGCCAGGACGAACGACTCCACCTCCAGCTCGTCCAGCAGGGCCTCGATGTCCCGGGCGAATGCCGAGAAGTCCGTGACGGCCGGGGCCGTGGGGGAGGCGCCGTAGCCGCGCAGGTCGGGTGCGATGACGCGACGGGTACCCGGGAACCTCTCGAGCTGCGGGGCCCACATCGTGCGGTCGAAGGGATGGCCGTGGACGAGAACCAGGGGTACCCGATGCGTATCGGGGTCTTTGTCCTCGTATGCCAGGAAGGGTGCCATGGCGTCGACCCTAGGCCGCCCAACTACTCAGTGCAATAAGATCTTTGCTCTCGGTGCAATCCAAGGGGGAGACCGGCCGATGAGTGACTACCGGCGCATCGCCGACCGCATCGCCGACGACATCGCCACCGGCCGGCTGCGGCCCGGGCAACGGCTGCCGCCGCAGCGGGCGTTCGCACGACGGCGCGGCATCGCACCGTCGACCGCCGGGCGGGTGTACGGCGAACTCGTGCGGCGCGGGCTGGTCGTCGGAGAGGTCGGGCGCGGCACCTTCGTACGGGCCGCACCGGCCGGCCCGGCGGGGCAGGCGCTCATCGAGCCCGGGCCGGCCGCCGCGCCCGTCAACCTGGAGCTCAATTACCCGGTCACGCCCGGCCAGCCGGAGCTGCTCGCCCCCGTCCTCGCGCCGCTGCTGCGCCCCGACGTGCTCGCCGAGGCGCTGTTACCGGCCGCCGCCACCGGCACCGAGGCCGCCCGGGAGGCCGCGGCCACCCTGCTCACCACCCCGGGCTGGCGCCCCGCCCCCGAGCGGCTGCTGTTCACCGGCAACGCCCGGCAGGCCATCGCCGCCGTACTGGCATCGCTGGTCCGGCCGGGCGGCCGGGTCGGGGTGGAGCAGCTGACGTATCCGCTGGTCAAGGAGATCGCGGCGCGGCTCGGCATCACGCTGGTGCCGCTGGCCGGGGACGCGTCCGGGCTGCTCCCGCCGGCCGTGGCGGCCGCGCACCGCTCGGCTCCGCTGTCCGCCCTCTACGTGCAGCCGACGCTGCACAACCCGACGTCCCTGACGACGAGCCGGCCGCGGCTGCTGCAACTCGCCCAGCTGGTCCACGACCTGAACCTGCCGGTGGTGGAGGACCGCATCTGGTCCTTCCTCCGGGAGCCGGGTGATCCGCTCGCCGTGCACGCCCCGGCCCTCACCCACGTCGTCGACGGGCTCTCCAAGCGGGTCGCCCCGGGGCTCACCGCCGGGTTCCTCGTCGTGCCGCCGCACCGGGTCGACGCCGTGGCCCGGGCGGTGCGGTCGGGCGGCTGGAGCGCGGGGCGGTTCGCGCTGGAGGCGGCCGTGCGGTGGGCCGGGGAGGGGACGGTGGCGCGGCTGGTGGCGGCCAAGCGGGCGGACGCGGCACGACGGCAGCGGATCCTCGCCGAGGAACTGGCGGGCTTCGCCGTACGGTCCGACCCGGGTGCCTACTTCGCCTGGTGGGAGCTGCCCGCGCCGTGGCGCGCCGACACCTTCACGGCCGCCGCCGCGGCGCACGGCATCGCCGTCACACCCGGCCCCGCCTTCGCCGTCGCCCCCGGGCACACGCCCGACGCCGTCAGGCTCGGGCTCGCGTCGGCGCCGGAACCGGATCTGCGACGGGCACTGCGGACCCTGGCGCATGTCGCCGCGCGACGAGCCGGGGACCGTACCGGCCCGTGACCCAGGCCCCCGCCGCCACCGTCAGGCCCAGCAGGCACAGCAGCCAGGCCACCGTGCTCAGGGTGGCGGTGAGGGCGTCGTAGACGGCGCCCGCGGCCGGGCGGTGGAGGGCGTCGGGCAGGTCGGCGAGGGTGAGGCGGCGGCCGACCGCCACGGCGAGGGCCAGCAGCGCGCCGCCCAGGGCCGTGCCCAGGCCGAGGGCGGTGACCGCGCGGCGGCGGCACGTGGCGACGCCGATCGCGGCGACCGCGAGGACGGCGGCGGCGAGCGGCAGCCAGAAGGCGGCGGTGTCCAGCACGTGGTACCCCTTGCGCAGTCGGTCCACGTCCTCGGCCGGGAGCACCGGGATCCGCGTGTGCGTGACCGGGATGCGGTGGGCGAACGGCACGTGGTCGTCGGAGAGTCGCTGTTTGACCCGGGCGATGACGGGGGCCGCGTCGACGGTGACCGGGGCTCCGCGGGCGCCGTCGTCGCGCAGGGCGCGCAGCACCGCGTCGTGCACGGCCCGGTTCGCCGCGTCCCAGGCCGCGCGGTACGCCTCGGTGCGGGTGAAGGAACGGGCCGCGTCGTGCACGAAGGGCCCGACCGCCCCGCGCAGCGGTCCGGTGTCGGCCTCGCGCCCGGCCTCCCGCATGACGCCGTCCCCCACGGCGTCCGCGACGGCGCGCCGCACGTCCGGGTCGGCGCCGAGCGGCGCCATCGTCCGCACGTAGCGGCCGGTGTCGGTGAGCCCGTGGGCCGCCCAGGACGCGAGCGCCCCGAACGGCACGAGCAGGCAGGCGAGGACGAGCAGAACGGCCGACAGGACGTTCCGCGCTCGTGGGGGCGCCTTCTCGGGACGGGGCGCCCGGTCGCGGTCGGACACCCTTCCAGGCAAGGCGCCCGCGGCCCGGCCCGCGAGCGCAACGACGGGGTCCGGCCGCACATCGGTCGCCCCGCAGCCCACTCCACCTGCGAGAAGCGGCTGTCACGGGCCCTTCGGCGGACTCACCCGAACGGGTGTCCTGAGCTCCGTCAGCCGATCCGCCGGCCCGCGGCGTCCTCGTGTGTGTAGTAGCGGTAGAACACCATCGCCAGGACGCCCGCCCCCACCAGCAGCCCCAGGCCGCCGGAGCTGTACACGGACGCACCGGTCTGGCTGTAGAGGAAGCCGACCGCGCAGCCCGTGAAGACGAACCAGCACAGCGCGTGCAGTTCGCGGGGCAGCAGCGGTGCCAGCGCGCACACGGCGGCGAACAGCACGGCGAACACGAGCGCCGTGACGAAGCCGAACAGCAGGTTCCAGCCGGTGATGGGCCCGCCGTGACGCTGGTTGGCCGCGACCCAGAAGCCGTAGACCAGTCCGAGCACCACGGGCAGGCCGACCTTCACGGCGGTGTGGATCCGCGGGCCGAACACATCGGGCCTACGGCGTTGCGTGATCATCCTGCGTGAGGCGGGTGCCGCATGAGCCATGACAGCTCTCCTCTCTGTCCCTGCCCCTGGATCCAGGGCACACCGGCGGGCAGCCCCTGGCAAGTCGGCGGTGCGGGGGGAACGGGATGCGGCCGGTGCGGGCCCGTGTTTCGCTGGGGCCGTGAGCCGCCACCGCGAGGGGCACGGCCCGCTCGTCCCGCACGCGCGGGCCGGGCGCCGCGACGTCGTGCGGCGCCAGGAACTGCTGCGGGTGCGGGGCCGCAGCGTGGCCTGGGTGCCGCCGTTGCTGCTGCTCGTCGCCATCGCCGTGGCCGACTACCACACCATCGGCGAGTTCCGCATGATCTCCTGGATCGTGCTGGTACCCGCCATCGCCGCCTCGATCTGCGGGGTGTGGGGCACGGCCCTCTTCGCGGTCCTCTCCCTGGTGACGTACGTCGTCGCCGACAGCACCTGGCCGCACGAATACCGGGCCGGCCGCGCCGACTTCGTCCTCGTCGCCCTCGGCGGCATCCTCGCCACCCTGGCCTGTGCGATCCGCGTGCGGGACGAGTACCGCGCGCTGCACATGAGCGACGTCACCGACACCGTCCGCCGCACCGTGCTGCGCCCGCTGCCACCCGGCTGGGGCGGCCTCGACCACGCCGGTGTCTACCTCACCGCCGACGCCCACGCCCGCGTCGGCGGCGACTTCTACGACATCCAGCCCGGCCCGCACGGCACCCGCGTGCTGGTCGGCGACGTGCAGGGCAAGGGCCTGGGGGCGGTGGAGGCGGCGGCCGCGCTGCTCGGCACGTTCCGTGAGGCCGCGTACCACGAGAGGGAGCTGGTCACGGTCGGCGAGCGGCTGGAGACGCGGATGATGCGGCACCGCGGGCACACCGTCGCCCTCGGCCGCTCCGACGGCGACCGGTTCGCCACGGCCGTCCTGCTCGCCTTCCCCGACGACGACCGGGAGGCGGTGGACGTCCTGCTGTTCGGCCACGAGCCGCCGCTCGCCGTCGGGCCGGGCGGGGTGCGCACCCTGTCGGCGGCGCCCGGGCTGCCGCTCGGCTTCCGGGGGCTCGCGCCCGGACCGCCGCAGGTCCGGCGGTGGCGGGTCTCCGCCGACGAGACGCTGCTGCTGGTGACGGACGGCGTGACCGAGGCCCGCGACGGCACCGGCGCGTTCTACCCGCTCGCCGACGAGGTGAGACGGGCCGTCGCCGAGGACCCCGGAACCGCCGAACCGGCCCGCCTCGCCGCCTTCGTACGGGACGGCACACTGCGGCAATGCGGCGGGCGCCTGGCCGACGACACCACGGTGTTCGCCGTCCGCAGGAGAGACGGGCGCGAAGCCCCCGAAGGCGGACGTTTGCGGTCCTGAGCCCCACCTGTGCAGCCGCAGCGGTTACGGTGCTGACGTACGTGATCGACACAGGGGGTGGGGCCATGCCCGGAACCGTGCTGCTGCTGGCGGCCTCGCCGGTCGGCAGGGGGCGCCTGGTGGACGCCGCCTCGGTGCTCCCCGTCCTCGCCGCCGTACCGCCCGCGGTGCTGGCCGGCACCGACACCGCGAACGTCGTCGAACTCGCCGACCCGCTGGAGCCGCAGGCCGTCCTCACCCGGCTGCGCGCCGCCGCCGCGGCCCCCGGACCCCTCACCGTGTACGTCACCGGGCAGCTCCAGCTCGACCGCAGGCAGCGCCTGCCCCACCTCGCGCTGGCCCGCACCACCGCCTCCACCGCCCGCTACACGGCCTTCCCCTGGCAGTGGTTCCGGGAGGAACTGCGGCTCAGGCCCGCCGGCGCCACGACCCTCCTGCTCGACCTGCACGCCGACGCCGAGACCTGGGAGCTGCTGCGGAGCACCCCGCTGGACTCGGGGCGCGGCAACGCCGTTCACGGCCGCATCGCGCCCCCGCCGTCCAGACGCACGGTCGCGGTCCCGGCGTACATGAAGGCCGTCGCGACGATCCTGCGCAGCGGATTCCGGCCGCCGGTCGAGCAGTTGCACCAGCAGGCGCTGACCCGGATCGCGCCCGAGAGCGCGGGCACCGACCTGGTGCTGAGCACGCCCGTCCCGACCGGCGGGGATCCGCACGCCGCCATCTCCGCCGCCGTCCAGTCCGGCCGGCACTCGGACGCCGACGCGCTCGCCGCCCGGCACGAGCAGGCCGCCGTCACCGCGCACGGACCCGCGTCCGAAGAGGCCCTGCACTGGGCCGAGGTACGGGCCGACCTGGCGATGTTCGCCGGGGACGCCGCCCGCAGCTGCCACACCTGGCTGATGATCGCAACAGCCCGTCTGAACGCCGGGCAGGCACCGGACGCCCCCGCCGTCGAGGCCGCCGTGGACCGGGCCCACCACCAGTGGGGCCAGGTCCACGACGCCGCCCCCGGCCGTGAACTGGGCGCCACCCTGGCCGCGTTGCGCGGCCGGGTGCCCGGGCGGCGCGAAGGGGCGTTGGATCATGTGCAGCGGCAGCTGCGGCAGTTGCAGACGCCCGCCGGTACCGGAACACGAATCTCGGACGGGGCGGCCTTCACCCGGCCTACGTGAATCGAGCTGCCCGGCGACGCCTCGCCGGCGCGAAGGCATCGATCGTTCCCGCGCCCCGGCCCGGTGCGCTGTTCCATCCCTGGATGCGGTCGGCAAGCTTCTTGAGCCGAGGATCTCCAGGCCCGACGGCGAGCTGGAAATGGGACTGCTTCACCGGCTGCAGATGCCCGCCCCAGGCAATGACGCCTTCGCAGTCCGCAAGGATGTCCGTGACGACGATCTGCTCGGCTTCGCTCATGCCGGTGTTCTTGACATCGGCTCCCAGCGGGTAGTGCATGGGCCGGATCGCGATGGCCGTGCCCGACAGGTGGTTCGACTCGAATGCCGAGCCGATCCCACGCTCCGTCGTGTGCCCCTGGAGGTCACCGGGCAAAAGCATGTCGACTTCATAGGCGAACCGGCGGGCGACGTAGAGAAGAACTGTTGCGACGTCTCCCTCCGCCAGGGAGACGTCGACGTCGGTGCCTTCGACCCGGAACTTCCCGGCGTGATCGAGGATGGGCCAGCCGTTTGCCGATTCGCGCTTGGTCCAGGCACGGTCGCCGGCAGGAGGGGCGGCCTGTGCCGGGCCGGCGGCCGCGACGGCTATCGCTGCCCCTGCCCCGAGGCCGAGAACCCGTCTACGCGTCAAGCTGGTTGTCATGGGGGGCCCTTCTGCGCTGAAAGCGGTTGATGAGTATCAGGGTGAAACAGACGGTGGCGCAGGCCAGCCCCACGAAAAGCAGAGGTGTGACCCAGAACGACACATCGTCGGTGCTGTATCCGCTGCTCCAATGGCAGGTGACGGATGGGGGGAAATGGTGGACGGTCGCCGACGTCAGGCTGTAGTCCCGCCCGGAGTCCACGTAGTCGCCACTGGCGGTCTTCGTCGCACAGAGGTCAAGCGGGTTTGTGTAGGCGAGACCGTAGAAGGTTCCGGCACCGTAGGCGGCGAGAGCCGCCGCGCTCCCGACCGCGGCCAGACGGGCCGTCCGCGAGGGCTTCTTCCTGGTCACCCACAGCGCGTACGGAAACACTCCGATGACGAAGAGGAGGAGCGTGATCGCGGGCGGGCCGAAGAGCGCGAAGAGTGTCATGCGCGCTGACGCTACTTCGCTCCAAGGAGACGCCGCTGGTTCGCCTGGTACTGCGCTCGCCGGAGCGTTTCCGTGGAGGCGTGCTGAGCGAGGTTGTTGCCGAACGCGTTGCACCACGCGTTGAGCTGGTCGGAAGGGAGGTGGTGCGGCATCAGGGTGGGTATGCCGCCGAACTTCTGGATCAGGCTCGCGCGGCCGCCCACCAGGATGACCCCGTCCCCGCTGGCGGGCTCGTCCGTGAGGATCTTCTTCGCCTGAGCGGCTGCCTCGCTGATGGTGCCGCCGAACCGTTGCTTCAGGTAGTCCCTGAACCGGGTGAGACCGCCGTTGCCCTGGTAGTGATCACGGAGCCGTACACGCCGTGCACGTACCGCTTCCCCTTGCTCCCGAGCCCGGACGCGACGCCTCGGAAGTACTCGAGGATGGCCGGCATATCGGCGTCGGTGGCGTCGTAGTCGACGGCGAAGTAGATGATCGTCCCTCGGTGACTTACTCCTGTGCGGCCCCGCAGCTGAACAGTGCCTCTCATGTGAAGCACGGGTGAAGAGTCAGGGAGTGCGTGATCACTCCGTTGGCTGATTCCCGCCCCTGCGTGGCGGGCATCCGACCCGCGGATACGCCCTGGCCGCCGGGCACTTGCTCCCAGCGGTCCGCGACTCCGAGAACCCGAGGCCGGTGTTCTCACCGTCCGTCTTGTCGTCCGGCTACGTCGCCTTTGTCGCTCATGTCGCTGTGAAGTGCCGGCTCGGGCCGGCTCTCCCCCGCTCTCGCCGACCCCGTGTTCGCCGCCAGCAGGAGCGTGGCGACGGCGACGACCGCAGCCGTCAGACCTCTGGCGTACCGCTCGGCGGTGCGTGTGCGTTCGAGCACGGCGACCTCGCAACTGGGGCGGCGACTACGGCGGCAACGTGTTAAGCGGCTTCGACAATGCGGCTTAACACTCCGTTTAACCTAGGGCCAGTACAGGTCGAACGGCAAGAGGTGCAGGGGGAGTTGGCGTGGGGGAGCGTGATGATCCGGGGACCATCGGCCGCCGGGTGCAGCGGTTGCGTACGGAACGCGGACTGACGCAGCGGCAGTTGGCGGAGCCCGTGTACACACCGGCCTACATCTCCACCCTGGAGTCCGGCCGGGTGCGGCCCTCGGACGATGCCCTGCGGCATCTCGCGGAGCGGCTCGGCGTCGACTTCGACGAGCTCGCCGGCGGGCGCTCCGCCCGGCTCGTCACCGGGCTGCGGCTGCGGCTGACCGAGGCCCGGCGCATCCTCGCCGTCGGCGAGGCCGAGGCGGCGGCCGAGCAGTACGCCGAGCTGCTCGTCGAGGCCGAGACGCACCAGCTGGCCGCGGAGCAGTCGGCCGCGCTGCTCGGGCTCGGCGAGTGCGCGCTGGAGACGGGTGAGCTCGTGGCCGGCCGGCAGTACTTCGAGCGGGCCGAGGAGTGTCTGGCCGACGCCCCGCTGCCCGCCCGGGTACCGGCCCTGCGCGGCCGGGCCGTGGCCCACTACCTCGCCGGTGAACTCCGCTACGCCGTCTACCTGCTGGAGACCACCCTCGACGAACTCAACCGAGGCGGCCTGCACGACCCGGACGCCCTCCTCCTGCTGTACGCCAGCGCCATCGGCCCGTACATGGACATGGGCGCGCACGCCCGGGCCGCCCAGGCCGCCGAGTTCGCCCTGGCCCTCGCCCCCCGGTCCGACGACCCCGCCCTGGTCGCCCGGATGCACCGGTCCGTCGCCCGCACCCTGGTCGCCGAGGGGCGCCTCGCCGAGGCCGACGCCTCCCTGGCCAAGGCCGCCGAGCTGTACCGCACCCTGCAGATCCGCACCGAACTCGCCAACTGCCACTGGATGCGCGGCTATGTCTACGCCCAGGACGGCCAACTGGAACGCGCCGAGGAGGAGCTGCGGCAGGCCCTCGGCATGCTGTCGGCCCGGCGCGCCGCCCTCTACAGCAGCCAGGTCGCCGTGGAGCTGGCCGACGTGCTGCACCGGCGCGGCCGGTCCGGCGAGGCGGCGGCCCTGCTGCACGACGTCCTCGGGCACCTGTCCCCCGAGCGCGGCGCCGTCCACTCCGCCGCCGCGCACCGCCTGCTCGGCATCATCGCCGAGGACGCCCGCCGCACGGAGGAAGCCGAGGAGCACTACGTCCGCGCCCTGAGCCTGCTGGAGCGGGCGGGCGCCGCCGGTGACCTGGCCGACCTGTGCCGGCTGCTCGGGGACCTGCTGCGGCGGACCGGCCGGGTGGAGGCGGCCCTGGACGCCTACCGGACGGGCCTCGGGCACCGCACGGCCCCCGGCACGACCACACTCGGGCCCGCGCCCGCACAGCCTCCGCTGTGAGAAAGCCTCCCGCACAGCCTCCGCTGTGAGAAAGCAGGGCACCCTCGCGCAGCCGTGCGGGTTAGTCTCCCACCCGGGATGTGAACGACCGGGGCGGGCGCGTGGAGAACCAACGGACGGTGGCCGACGGCATACGGCTGGGCCTCCGGGCCCTGGTGTACGCCGTCCTCGGCGGTGCCGCGCTGCTCACCATCGCGACGGTGGCGTCGGTGCTCGGGCCCATGCTGGCGCTCGACCTCTACACCCCACCCGTCGCGGCCTGGTGGACGGTGTTCACCGCGATCACCGTCCAGGGCGTGCCGTTCCTGCTGCTGGGCACGGTCGTGTCCGCGGCGATCGGGGCCTTCGTGCCCGAGCGGGTGTTCCAGCGGGTGCTGCCCCGCCGCACGGTGCTCGCCGTGCCGGTCGCGGGGGCTGCCGGGGTCGTGCTGCCCGGCTGCGAGTGCGCGTCCGTGCCGGTGGCGGGAAGCCTGATGCGGCGGGGCGTCGCACCGGCGGCCGCGCTCGCCTTCCTGCTGTCGGCGCCCGCGATCAACCCCGTCGTGCTCGTGGCGACCTCGATCGCCTTCCCCGGGCAGCCGGAGATGGTCCTCGGCCGCCTGGTCGCCTCGCTCGCCACGGCCGTGGTGATGGGCTGGCTGTGGGCGCGGTTCGGGCGGGAGGAGTGGCTGCGGCTGCCGAAGCGCGGCGGCGGGCAGGCCCCGGGCGGCGGCCCGCGCGCCTTCGTCTCCGGGCTCCAGCACGACTTCCTGCACGCGGGCGGTTTCCTGGTGCTCGGGGCGGCCGCCGCCGCGACGTTCAACATCGTCGTGCCGCGCTCGCTGCTGGAGGTGTTCACCGGGTCGGCCTGGTTGTCGGTGCTGCTGCTCGCGGTGCTGGCGGTCGTGCTGTGCGTGTGCAGCGAGGCCGACGCGTTCGTGGCCGCGTCGCTGAGCGGTTTCTCCCCGACCGCGCGGCTGGCCTTCATGGTGGTCGGGCCGATGGTCGACCTGAAGCTCATCGCGCTCCAGACGGGCACGTTCGGCAGGGCCTTCGCGGTGCGGTTCTCGGCGGCGACGTGGGTGGTGGCCGTGACGAGCAGTGTCCTGGTCGGGTGGTGGCTGCTGTGAGGCGCTGTGGACCGGCCGTCCTGCTCGCGCTCGTCGGCGCCGCGATTCTGCGGGTGTCGCTCTTCAGCGAGCTGTACCTCCGGTACGTACAAGCAGGGCTACGGCCGTACCTGGTGGTGTCGGGAGCGGCGCTGGTGCTGCTGGCGGTGGCGGTGGCGGTGGTGGCACGCGGGGCGGCTGTTCACGAGACCGAGGACCACGAAGGCGGTGACGGCGGCGGGGACGGTCATGGTGACGGCGGCGGTGACGGTCACGAGGACGATGGAGATCGCGCAGGCTACAGCCACAGCCACAGCCACAGCCACAGCCACAGCCACAGCCACAGCCACGGCCCCGCCGGGCCCCGCGTCGCCTGGTTCCTCACCCTCCCCGCCCTCGCCCTCCTCCTCTTCCCGCCGCCCGCCCTCGGTTCCTACAGCGCGGAGCGCGAGGCGGCCCAGCGGGCCGCGCAGGGCGTCGGCACCTTCCCGGCCCTGCCGTCCGGGAGCCCGGTGGACCTCGCCCTCGGGGAGTTCGGCTCCCGGGCGGTCTACGACAGCGGTCGTTCGCTGAAGGGCCGTACGGTCCGGCTCACCGGCTTCGTCACCCGTGACGGCGATGGCACCTGGTACGTCACCCGCCTCCTCGTCTCCTGCTGCGCCGCCGACGCCACGACCGCCAAGGCCGAGGTACGCGGTGTGGAGGCGCCGCCGGTCGACACCTGGGTGACGGTCACCGGCACGTGGCACCCCGAGGGCGAGCTGGGCTCTACCGAAGCCTGGCCACCGGTCGTCGACGTCACGTCCCTGCGGCGGGTGCGGCAGCCGGACAACCCGTACGAGAAGCGCTGAGGCCCGTTCCGTACGGTGACGCCCCGCCCGGTGGTTTCGCCCCACCCGCAACGGGTAGTCGGGGCACGGTTCCGGGAGGGCTCGGATCGATCCGGGCGGGTGCCGGGCCCGGTGCCGGGGCGGGCACCGGGCCCGGGTGCGGTCGTGTGCCGTGGTCGCGTGCTGCGGCGGCGTGCTGCGGCGGCGTGGTGCGGTCGGCCGCGGTGAACGAAGGAGGCGGTGGTCGTGCGGCCCAGGGACGATCCCCGAGGTGCCTCCGACGGCGACGGCGCCCAGGACCGCGGCCGCTCCAGGGGCGGGGGTCCGGATCCGGACGGAGCCCGGGCCGCCGACGTGATCGCCAGAGGCGTGCGGGGCGCCGAGCCCCGAGAGGTTCCGGGGCGCCTGTGCGCGGTGGCGGTGGAACTGCTGCCGGTGATCGGCGCGAGCGTGTCGCTGCGCAGCGAGGGCATGCCCGTGCAGCTGAGCGCGAGCAGCCCGCAGGCCGCGCACCTGTCGCAGATCCAGGCGACGCTGGGCGACGGCCCCTGCCAGAGCGCCGTGGAGGACGGCGCGCCCGTGCTCGCCTGCGACCTGACCACCGGCCGTGACGCGGGACGCTGGCCGGTCTTCGCCCAGCAGGCGACGGAGGCCGGGGTACGGGCCGTGTACGCGGTCCCGCTGGGCAGCGGCGCGGCCTGCGTGGGCACGCTCGACCTGTACCGCGACCGCCCCGGCGCCCTCACCGACCGCCAGCTGCACGTGGCCCGGATCGTGGCCGGCGTGATGACCGTGGCCCTGATGGCACTCCCGCAGGGCGACGAGCCGGAGACGCGGGACGGGGAGGACGACTGGCTGAGCGGCCTGGCCTCCGACCACGACGAGGTCTACCAGGCCGTCGGCATGATCATGGCGCAGCTCGGCGTGGGCGCGGACGACGCGCTGGCGCGGCTGCGGGCGGACGCCTTCGCGCGCGGGCGTACGGCCCTCGACGTGGCCCGAGACGTGATCGCCCACCGCACGCGCTTCGACCGGTCGTGACCCCTGAGATCCGGTATCGGACCTGAGCTTCGGAACAGGACCTGAGATCCGGTACAGGACCTGAGCTTCGGTACAGGCCCTGAGATCCGGTACCGGCCGGCCCTGAGGCCCGGTCATCACTCCCAGGGCCGGAGGGGGCCGTCAGATCTGTGCCCTCCCCTGCTTCCTGATGTCGGCCAGCCTCTGCGCCCCGAGCCGCACGGCCTGTTGGGTGACCTCCGCGTACACCTCGTCGAGGCCCGCGTTGGTGAGGGTGATCGTCTCCTCGCCGACGCGGACGGCGGCGAGGTCGACCGTGAGATACGTCAGCTCCCCCTCCTCCGTCTCGCCGGCCAGGGTGACCCGCAGGGCCTGCCGGGCGTCTCCCACCGGCGGCAGCGGCAGGTCGTCGACCTCCACGCCCTGGATGCCGCCGCGGGTGGTCGCCGCCGTGAACTGGCCGCATCTGCCGGGCAGCGACTTCATCCAGTCCAGCGTGCGGTCCACGTCGGCCGGGGGGTGAGCGGTGACCCGGTAGTGCAACTGGGCGTCGGTGTCGCCGTCGTCGAGCGCGGACGTCGCCTGCGGCCCCTTCGGGGTGCCGAACGGCTCCTCCGTGTAGAGGACGTCCAGCAGCCGCTGGCAGTCCCGGTCCTCCGTGGTGGCCTTGAGCAGTCCGTCCCGCCAGGTGCGCGCGCCGCGCGTCGGCACCCACGGCTCCCCGAGGTCGGCCTCGGTGACCAGGGCCGCATGGGCCTGTGCCTCGCTGAGGGCGGCCCCGGAACCGGCGGGCTGCTCGACGGCGGGCGACGCGCCGGAGGCGGACGCGGAGGCTGAGGCGGAGAACCACCGGGGCCGCGGCTCGTCGTCGACGGAGCAGCCGGCCGTGGCGAGCAGGGCGGTCGCGGACAGCGCGGACAGCGCGGAGGCCAGGAGGGCACGGGTGGCCGGGGGGTTGGTCATCGGGGTGCCTCCTGCGGGGGCTCATGGAGGTGCCTTCGCGCGGGGGCGACGGCGGGCTCTCCAAGATCGGGTGAGTGCTCTTACGGCACCACCGCGACCGCCCGTCCACCAGCGATACGGGCCGTCCGGGTGACCGGACCAGGGCGTCCACCGCCCCCAGGACCAGGGCGTCCACCGCCCCCAGGACCAGGACGTCCACCGCCCCCAGGACCAGGACGTCCACCGCCCCCTAGGACCGAGACGCTCACCGCCCCCAAGACCAGAACGCCCACAGCCCATGAGGACCAGAACACCCACCGCCCTTCGCCCGAAAACCCGTCGCCCGCCGCCCGCCGCCCTGTTACGGTCACGCCATGCAGCGAGTCCAGCCGTTCCCGTCCTCCACGACGACGCCGGAGAGAGTCCCGGCGCGCTGACAGCTGACCCAGATGTCCGAAGCCCCGGGGCGAGTGCCCCGGGGCTTCGTCGCGTGGTGCTCGCCTCCCAGACACGAGGAGCCACCATGCACGACCACCGCCGACTCGGCCGTGAACTGGACCTGTTCGACACCGATCCGCTGATGGGCGCCGGTCTGCCGTACTGGCTGCCCGACGGCGCCGTCGTGCGGCACACCCTGGAGGAGTACATCCGCGACGCGGAACGGCGGGCCGGCTACCGGCACGTGTACTCACCCGCCCTCGGCAAACGCGAGCTGTACGAGATCTCCGGCCACTGGGAGCACTACGGCGACGACATGTTCCCGCCGATGGACGTGGGCGCCGAGCAGGTCCTGCTGCGCCCGAGTCTGTGCCCCCACCACGCCCTGATCTACCGCTCCCGCTCCCACAGTTACCGCGAACTACCCCTGCGCATGGCGGAGTTGGGCGGCATGTACCGCTCGGAGCTGTCCGGTGTCCTCGGCGGTCTGACCCGGGTGCGGTCCATCACCCTCAACGACGCGCACATCTTCTGCACCTTGGAGCAGGCCGTCGAGGAGGCCCGGTCCGCGCTGGAGCTGATCGGCCGCGCCTACGCGGACCTGGGCATCCGCGCGGCCCGGTACCGGCTGTCCCTGCCCGGCGAGGGCGGCAAGTACGTGGCCGACCCGGAGCTGTGGCGGCGCGCCACCGCCCTGCTCCGGGAGGTCCTGGACGGCTCCGGCGTCGCGTACGAGGAGGCCGAGGGCGAGGCGGCCTTCTACGGCCCCAAGATCGACGTGCAGATCACCGACCCGGCCGGCCGTGAGGCCACCCTGTCCACCGTGCAGATCGACTTCCACCAGCCCGAGCGCTTCGACCTGCACTACATCGGCCCCGACGGCGCGAAGCACCGCCCGGTCATGGTGCACCGCAGCATCATCGGCAGTGTGGAGCGCGCGGTCGCCCATCTCCTGGAGGAGCATGGCGGCGCCTTCCCGCCGTGGCTGGCGCCGGTGCAGCTGATGGTCCTGCCGGTGGGGGAGGAGCAGTCCGAGGCAGCCCACGCCCTGGCCGGACGGGCCCGGGAGCTCGGGCTGCGCGCCGAGGTCGCCGGCCCCGGGCAGGGCACCCTCGCGGCCCGGATCCGTTCGGCCCGGCTGGTGCCGTACCAGGCGGTGATCGGCGGGCGGGAGGCCGCCGCCGGCCTGGTGGCCCCCCGCCTGCGCGACGGCAGCCGGCCGGACACCCTGCCCGGGGACGAGCTGCTGCGCCGTATCGGCGACCGGGTGGCGGCCCGCGGCCCCGGGCTGTGGGACCCGTCCTAGGACGGGGCCCTCCACGTCGCGGCCGGTCTCAGAACGTCCAGCGCGTGTGGCTGTAGACGCCGTTGTCCCGGCCGAAGCCGTACGCCGTGTCCGGGGCCACCGCGAACACCACGGCGTCGCCGCGGCGGAAGGCGTCCCCGATGCCGTGGAAGGTGCCCTCGGGGGAGGTGATGTGCGGGCCGTACTTCGTCTCGTACGCCGTGATCACCTCCTCCAGGCGGGCCCGGTCGGTGACCGGCTCGGCCCGGCCCTCGATGACGAGGTCGAGCCCGTCGGTGAGGGAGTTCGCCCCGGTGGTCAGTGCGCAGTGGGCGTCGTGCGCCAGGTTCTTCGCCTTCTGCTCGGTGCGGCCGGTGGAGAAGTACAGCACTCCGTCGTGCCAGGCGGCGATGCAGGGCGTGACGTGCAGCCGGCCGTCCGGCCGCACGGTGGACACCCAGAAGATCTCGGCGGCCTCCAGCCACCCCTGCGCCTCGGCCCAGGCGGTGGCGGTGACCTCCGAGGCGCCCGGGCGGGGGTTGAGCGCGGAGCTGTAGCGGGCGTCGAGCTCGGTCGTCGGTTGCTGTGCGGGCATGGCGGGGCTCCTTCGTCGTCTGCTGCCCGTAACGACCGTCCGGCGGGGCCGGAATCATCGCCGCGTCCGTTCGTGTGGCCGGCGGCGCAGGTCAGCGTGCCGTCCAGGGGCGGAGCTTGTCGGGATTGAGTACGGCCCAGACGTGCTGGATCCGGTCGCCCGCGATGTCGCACGCCGGCACCGACACGGTGACGCCGTCCTTGCGGGCCACCAGGCCGGGCCGGCCGTTGACCGCGCACTCCTCGAGCGAGATGCCGGGTACCGCGCGGGCCCGGCCGGCGAAGAAGCGGGCGACCTGCTCGGCGCCCTCGACCGGGTGGAGCGCGGCCGGCACGAGCCCGCCGCCGCCGCCGATCGCGGTCGCGTCGGGGGCCAGCACGCCGATGAGGCCCTCGATGACCTGGTCCTCAGCGTCGACTTCGAACTGACCGGATCCGGCCGCGATCCGCGGGGCGGCCAGCCGGCCGCCTTCACGGGCCGCACGGTCGTCGACCGCCACGACTGGGGTGTCAGCGGGGCCCGGTGCATGGTCGGCCGGAAGGTGACGCTGGAATTCGACGTCACGGCGGTACGCCGGTCCTGACGCGGGCCGGAGCCCGGAACGGGCCGGGGCCGTAGGGTCGCCTGTGCGGAGCTTTCCCGCGCAGCCACTGGAAGGAGTCCCCGCCGTGACGGACGGTCAGCCCATCCCGGTGATCATCGACTGCGACACCGGTGTCGACGACGCCCTCGCCCTGCTGTTCGCCGTACGGCACCCCGCGCTCGACGTGCGGGCGATCACCTGCGTGGCCGGGAACACGGACGTCGACGGCGTCGTCCGCAACACCCTGACCGTGCTGGAGGTGGCCGGCGCCGGTGACATCCCCGTCGCCCGGGGTGCCGAGCGTCCGCTGATCGAGCCCGTACGGACGGCCCGGCATGTGCACGGGCAGGACGGGATGGGCGATCTGGGACTGCCCGCGCCGACCCGCGTGCCGGTCGACGTGGACGCGGTGACGCTGCTGCGCCGCGAGATCCTCGCCTCGCCGAGGCCGGTCACGCTGATTCCCATGGCGCCGTTGACGAACATCGCGCTGCTGCTGCGGACGCACCCCGAGGTGACCCGCAACATCGAGCGGATCGTGTTCATGGGCGGCGCGGTGGCGACCGGGAACGCCACGCCGGTCGCGGAGTTCAACGTGTGGCACGACCCGGAGGCGGCCGCGGTGCTGCTCACCGCGGGGGTGCCGATCACGATGTACGGGCTGGACGTGTTCAAGAAGGTCCTGGTGCCCGCGGGCGAGGTGCAGCGGCTGCGGGCGAGCGCGGAGCCCAGCCTGCGAATGGCCGGTGAGCTGCTCGCCCACCGGGACCCGGCCACGTCCGGCGATCCCACGCCCATGGGCGGTCTCGGTGACGCGGGTGCGGTCTGCGCGGTCGTCGACCCGAAGGGCCTGACCACCGAGCGCCTGCCGGTCGAGGTCGTCCTGGCCCCCGGGCCCGCGCGCGGCCAGACGGTCGTCGACCGCCGGCCGGTCCCCGGCGAGTCCGAGATCCACGAGGGCATGCGCGAACAGCCCTTGGTGGAGGTGGCGTTGGACGTGGACGTGGAGCGGTACGTGAACCTGTACCTGGAGACCGTGTAGCGACCCCGGCCGAAGCCCCGCCCCGACGGGTCCTGGTGGGACACCGTCAGGGCGGGGCGTGCGCAGCCCGGCGCCAGGGGATGCCGCGCCCCGGCGTGGGCTGGTTCCGGTGCTTACGCGTTGCGCCTGGCCGCGCGGCGACGGGTCGCGACGACGAGGGCCGCGCCGCCCGCCAGCAAGGCCGCCGCGCCGAGCGCGATCGGGCCGGTGCTGCTGTCGGCGCCGGTCTCGGCGAGGTCGCCGCCACCGCCGTTCGGCTTGGGCGCGACGGGCGTCGACTCGGAGGCGCTCGGGGTGGGGGTGTCCGTGCCGGAGGACGGGGGCGTCGAGGGCTTGGCCGGCTCGGACGGCTCGGACGGCTCGGACGGGGACGCCGGAGGCGTGGTCTCCTCGGCCGGCTCGGACGGGCTCGCGGGCGGCGTGGGGGCGGGCGGCTCCGTCTCCGCGGGCGGCGGGGTCGTGCAGTTCTTCGTGCCGCCGTTCCAGGCCGCGATCAGCTTGTCCTTGATGACCGGGCGGTCCGGGCCCTTGGGCAGGTCGCCGTGCTCGAAGCCGTCCTTCGCGTCGAGCTCGCCGTCGAACTTCACCGCGCCCCGGTAGAGGTCGATCTGCCCGAAGCAGCCCTTGTCCGGGATGGCGATGTCGAGCGACTCGGTGCCGCCCGGCTTGACCGTCACCGTGTCGAAGTCGACGAACACCTGCTCGCCGGAGGTCGCGAACGTCGCGCCGTGGGCGAGGTAGGAGGCGAGGGAGGCCGTGCAGGTGGCCGCGTCACCGGCGGTGCGGACCTTGATGTGCACCTTGCCGTCGTCGGTCGGCTTCAGGTTCTGGTCGTCGACCTTGACCGAGTCGTGGAAGGTGGTGCCGTCGAGCGAGAACTGGCAGCGGTCGGTCCCGGTCTCCGTACCCGCGCCGGTGCCGGGCTTGTAGCTGCCGCCGGACGACCAGCCGTCGCCGCCGGGCGAACCGGTGGCGAACGCGGTGGTGGCGGAGGCGGCGCAGAGGGCAAGGGCCGCGGCGCCCGTCCCCAGCAGGCGTCGCGCGGTGACACGTCTCGCTATGGACATGCGTATCCCATTTCTTGGCGTGTGCAGAACCCGGGTGACGGCATGCGGGCAGCGTGCGGCTGCCGGGGCCGTACCGGGGGTGAGTGGTCTGAGAAACACTGGGCCCATTGGTCACATGCGCCTCAGTGGCCCCATCGTGGCGGTGCCGCAGCACGCTGTCAACCTGCGGTAATACAAAGGAAGTTGCGCCGCCATCACACTTTCGTCACAGCAGGAATGGATTGCTCCGATCAGCGCGATGGTTCCTTTTTCCGGCATTCTGGACACATTCAATGCTGTCGCCCGTACGCCCTGCGAAGGAGACCGCGTGACCGATCGCTCCACCCTCGACCTGTCGTCCCGTGACCCCGACTGGTGGCGCCAGGCGGTCGTCTACCAGATCTACCCCCGCAGCTTCGCCGACGCCGACGGCGACGGACTCGGCGATCTGCGCGGCATCACCCGCCGTCTCACCCACCTCGCCGCCCTGGGTGTCGACGCCCTGTGGCTGAGCCCCTTCTACCCGTCCGAACTCGCCGACGGCGGCTACGACGTCGCCGACCCCCGGGGCGTCGACCCGCGCCTGGGCACCCTCGACGACTTCGACGCCCTGGTCGCCGAAGCCCACCGCCTCGGCCTGAAGGTCATCGTCGACATCGTGCCCAACCACTCCTCGCACCAGCACGCCTGGTTCCAGGAGGCCCTGCGCTCCGGGCCCGGCTCGGCCGCACGCGACCGGTACGTCTTCCGCGACGGCCGCGGTGAACACGGCGAACTCCCGCCCACCGACTGGCAGTCCGTCTTCGGCGGCAGCGCGTGGCAGCGGGTGCCCGACGGCCAGTGGTACCTCCATCTCTTCGCCCCCGAGCAGCCCGACCTCAACTGGGAGAACCAGGAGGTCCGCGCCGACCACCGCACCACCCTGCGCTTCTGGTCCGACCGCGGGGTCGACGGCTTCCGCGTCGACGTCGCCCACGCCCTCGCCAAGGACCTGAGCGAACCTCTGCGCGACCTCGGCGCGCCCGAGCTGAGCGGCGAGGAGACCCTCGCCGCGATGCCGCCCGGCACCCACCCCTTCTACGACCGCGACGACGTGCACGAGATCTACCGCGACTGGCGCAAGATCCTCGACTCCTACCGCCCGCCCCGCATGGCCGTCGCCGAGGCATGGGTGCCCGGTGCCCGGCGTGCGCTGTACGCCCGCCCGGACGAGCTGGGCCAGGCCTTCAACTTCGAGTACCTGCAGACCGGCTGGGACGCGGAGGAACTGCGGCAGGTCATCACCGACTCGCTCGCCACCGCCCGGGCGGCGGGCGCCTCGGCCACCTGGGTGCTGTCCAACCACGACGTCGTACGGCACGCCTCCCGCCTCATGCTGCCGCCCGGCACCGACCCCAACGCCTGGCTGCTCTCCGGCGGCCACGCCCCGGCCGTCGACGAGGCGGCCGGGCTGCGCCGGGCCCGGGCGGCGACCCTGCTGATGCTGGCGCTGCCCGGCTCGGCGTACGTCTACCAGGGCGAGGAACTCGGCCTGCCCGAGGTCGCCGACCTGCCCACCGAGGTTCTCCAGGACCCGATCTGGGAGCAGACGGGCCACGTCCGCAAGGGCCGCGACGGCTGCCGGGTGCCGCTGCCGTGGACGACGACCGGACCGTCGTACGGCTTCGGGTCCGGCGGTGCGTGGCTGCCTCAGCCGCCCGCCTTCGCCGCCCACGCCGTCGAGGCGCAGGACGGCGTCGAGGGCTCGACCCTGGAGCTCTACCGCACGGCCCTGCGCCTGCGCCGCAAGCTCCTCGACGGCGAGGAGCTGACCTGGGCGGCGGATGCCCCGGAGGGTGTGCTCCGGTTCGACCGGTGCGAGGGCTGGCGCTGCGTCACGAACCTCTCCGGCGCGGCGGTCGAACTGCCGGCGGGTGAGGTGCTGCTGGCCAGCGCGCCGCTGGAGGACGGGCGGCTCGGGCCGGACACGACGGTGTGGCTGGGCCGGTGAGCGCTCCGCGCGCGGACGGTGGGGTCGTGCTTCGGCTGCGGCGCCGCGGTGGCTGGTCGCGCCCCGCGGCGGAGCGCAGATCGACACAGCCCCGCGCCCCTTTGGGGCGCGCCCCCTTTGGCCCTGCTGATCCACTCGCGTGGATCAGCAGGGCGTGCCACCCGGGGTCAGGCCCGTGAGAATCGGCGGCGGAGTGTCTTCGACGGCCGGACACGGACAAGGAGCCCCGCCCGCGATGAACAGGTACAGCAGGACAGCAGCTGTGGCGGGGGCCGTCGTGGTGGGGGTGCTCGCGGTCCCCGGGGCGCCCGCGGTGGCCCGGGACGGTGGGCTGTGGGGAGCGGCGACCATCGCGCCCGGCCGGGAGGGCATCGTCGAGGTCGCGGGCGTCCCGGAGGGCGCCGAGGGCGTGACGCTGACGCTGACCGCGCCCCGGGGCACGCGGGTGACCGGCACACCGCTCGACGCGTCCGGCCACCGCGGCTCCGTCGCCGCCGACGGACGCAGCGCGGCGTACACCCTCACCGGCGGGGGGTCCGGGCAGGGCGGAGTGCTTCCCTTCGTGCTGGCCGTCCCCGCGCACGCCGTCCCCGGCACCCGGCTGCGGGACTGCTCGCTGCGCCTCACCGACGCCCAGGGCGTGCCGCGGGCGGTCGGCCGGTGTGCGGTCACCGTGGGCCTGGCCTCGCCGGTCCTGACCCGCCCGCTGTCCGGTGTGCCGCTGGCCGCCCGGCCGGAGGTCTCCGGCACCGCCCACCCGGGAGCCCAGGTCACCGTCCGCGACAAGGACGACCAGGAGGCCTGCGCGACCACCGCCGCGCCCGACGGCACCTGGAGCTGCACCCCCGGCACCGGCCTCGCGGCGGGTGCCAACCGGCTTCAGGCGGTCGCCGCCCTGAACGGGGTGAGCGCGATGAGCGAGCAGATCGACATCGTGGTGGCGGAGGAGGCCGGCGCGGGCCGTCAGTAGCGGACGGCGCGGGCCACGTCCGTGCGGACGTCGCCGGAGAGGTCGTGGGTGCTGCGGGCGGTGGCCGTGGCGGACTCACCGGCCTGTACGTGGTCGACCGTGACGATGGCGGTGTCGACCAGGCCGCCCCCGGAGTCCTTGAAGTCGACCTGGACGGCGAAGGAGCGGGTCGAGTCGTCGGTGTTGCGGGCGGTGACCTCGGCCCGGACCCGGCCGTCGGAACCGGCGACGGGCGTGCCGATCCGGACGTCGCCCTTGACGTCGATGCCGTCCTGGATGTCGTCGAGGCGGCGCCCGGCCTCCGCCGTGGCGGATTCGACCGCCTCGGAGGCCCCCGAGGCGATCGACCCCACGGCGGACTCCGCCTTGCTCGCGGCGTCCGAGGGGCTGTAGTCGTCGCTGCATCCGGTGAGCGCGGCGGACAGGGCGAGCGCCAGGGCCGCCCCTCCCGTGGCCCAGCGGGTCCGGTGGCGGGCAGCCATGTCGCCTCCCTGGTCCTCTACGGCCTCATGGCCTCATGTGCGGCCGAGTCCGCCGCCGCCGAAGGAGCCACTGGATCCGGGCGACCAGCGACGCGGTTTCTGGTCCTTTCCGGTCCTGGTGCTCGCACGGTGGAGTTCATGGGGCATGATCCGCTGCCCGTCGCGCGCCACGACCGGCACATCGTCGGGCTCGCGCATCTCCCGCATCTCGCGGACCGGCCCGCCGTCCGGGACGTGCGGCTGTTCTTCCGGGGAGGGGTGGTGGGTGTCCGTGTCCATGACCCGCATCCCGACCCGCACGGCCCAGATCAGCGCACAGGCCACGATCAGCCCGCCGACGAAGGCGATGGTCACGGCGACCGCGTGATCTGACGACGCCGCCAGTTCTGCATACGTTGCCGTATTCATGCCCCAAGTATCGCCGACGGAATGCGATAAAGCGCCCGGAATGCCCCCTCGGTCATCGGCAGGCAACCCCGGCCGTGCCGGTGACGACTTCAGGGTGACGCCCCTCCCCCCCCACACGAGGAGATCACCATGCGCAGACACCTGGCGCGGCTGCTCACCGTGCTCGCCGTGCTGGCGGCGGCGTTCGCCACACCCGGCATGGCGTCCGGCAAGGCGCAGGCCGCCGACGACTGGAACCCGCCCGCACACCTCGACCAGCCCCTGAACGAGGTGTGGAACCACGTCGAGTCGACCTACGGGAACCTGTACGGCTTCCGGAACTACGGGTGGGACCAGGTCATGGCCAACCGGGGCAGCGTCAACTACTGCGTGCGCTGGGAATCCGACGCCCCGGTCAGCGCCGCCCTGCGCGACCGGATCCACGCGGCGCTGAAGAAGCAGTTCGGCAAGTGGATGTCCGCGATGGTGGTGAACGGCAAGGGCCACAACGCCTGGCCGTACACGACGGTGCCGGTCAACATCGTCGGCTGGGCCGTGAAGAACCGCTCCACCCTCCAGTGGACCGACAACTCCGTCGACATCTACAGCGGTGTCCTGGACGGCGGCGGCGCCCCGCAGTGCGCCCCGGACTGCGGACGCTTCTTCCACCAGGACGGCGACTACTCCAAGTGCCCGGGGGGCGCCGCCCGCCACTACGACCAGTCGCTGTGGCTGACCAAGGGCTTCCAGGGCGGCGCGGGCGGCGACTGGGGCCAGCGCATGGGCCAGGAGTACTTCACCGGCGCCCTGAACCAGGAGAACGTCCACATCTACCTGCACGAGGTCGGCCACACCTTCGGCCTCGACGACTTCTACGACTGGTCGCCGACCGGCCAGTGCTGCTTCCTGATGAAGGCGGGCAGCGCCACGCAGATCACCGAGTTCGACACGTGGATGCTGCGCGACTTCTGGCGCCATCTGAAGAGCCGCTACGGCCTGTGACGGGCTGCGGGCGGTGCGGGTGGCCCCGGTCCTCGTACCGCCCCGCGGGGTACCGTGGAGGAACCGAGGGTAGGTCGCAACCGGTGGCCGAACCGGTCTCGCCCCGGCGCTCCACGCACTCCCAGGACTCCCCCCACCGGGCTCGCGGCTTCGCCACCTCGTGGCCACGCACCCCCACCGCAGCAGGAGCCCCCGATGACGTCCGCATCTTCACCCCCGCCGTCCGCCCCCGCGCCGTCCGAGGTCCGGCTGCGGATCGCGGACCAGCCCCGCCGGGGCAGCACGGCCCGCCGGATCGACGGGGCGTGGTGGCCCCGTTCGTACGACCTGGCCGCCGAACTGCCCGGGCTGCTCGGCGGACTGCCGGACGCCTGGGGCCGCATCGGCAGCGTCCTCGTCAACGGGGACACCTGGCCGGCCTGCCCCGAGCGGATGGTCGTCGCGGGCCGGGAGGTGCACGTGGGACGCACGGACTCGCCGACCGCCCCGCACACCGTCTGCCTGATCGCCCCGGGCCGCGGCCGCTGGGACCTGCTGGTCGTGCCGCCCGCCACCGAGGAGGCGGAGGCACGCCGGCTCATGGACCGGGCCGTCACGCAGGACGGCTGAACTCAGCGCGCGAGCAGTACCAGGGCCAGGGCGGCCAGCGCCGGGACGGTCTGGACGAAGATGATCTTCCGGCTGGCGGTCGCGGCGCCGTAGATCCCCGCGACCGCGACGCACACCAGGAAGAACACCGAGACCTGGAAGCCCACCGGGTCGGACGCGACCGCGCCCCACACCAGACCGGCGGCGAGGAAGCCGTTGTAGAGGCCCTGGTTGGCCGCCAGGGCCTTCGTCTCGGCGGCGAACTCGGCAGTGGTGCCGAAGGCGGCCCGGGCCCGCGGCGTGGTCCACAGGAACATCTCCAGCACCAGGATGTAGGCGTGGAGTGCGGCGAGGGCCAGCACCGCGAGCGTGGCGAGGGTCGACATGCGCTCATCATCCAGGACCGCCCGGGCCCGTTCTCGTTCGGGCCCTCCCGGGAGGCACCGCGGCTCTCGGACTGGCAGATTGCGCCCAGAGGAAGGCCGGCCCCGGCCGTCGCGTCCCCGCGTGTGCCGCTCGGGAGCCGGGACCGGCCTTCCCGCTTGCGGTGCGGTGCGCGATGACGGGCCGGGGCGAGGAGCCAGGGCGCTCTGTCGCTCGGCTCCTGCTGCCCCCGGGGTGACGGGTGGACGCTGTGCCGATCCGCCCGGGGTGGTGGGGGCGGGGTCGCCTGGGACGGTGGTGTCGGTGCTGCGGGTGTGGTGGCGGTGACCGCAGTCGGGATGGTGGCCCGGCACGGCCCGCCCGGTGCCGGATCGCCGACGGCCGGGCCGCCGCCTGGATGCCTGCTCGCGGCCCCCGTGCCGGGCGGCTGCTCGCGCTGTGCCCCAGTGCCGGGAGTTCTCGCTCGGGGCTCGGGGCGCGGGGGCTCGGGGGCCGTGTCCGCGGGCCGCGCCGGGCCCGCGTGCCCGGTGGCCGGTGCCAGGGCGCCGGGAGGGCCCGCATGCGCGCCGGGGCACGCGCCCGGCTGCCGGGGGCCGGGGGCCGCGCTCACGTGCCGTTTGGCCGTTCCGCTGCGATGAGGTCGTGCCGACTGCCGTTTGACGGACCTGCTGGTTGACGGACGGTGCCCGCGGCCCGGTGGCCGGTGCCCAGGCGCGGGGAGGGCGCGTCCGTGTGGCCGGGCCGCGTCCAGGTGCCGGGCGCCGCGTCCGCGTGCGCTGAGGCACGCTCACGTGCCGCCGGCCAGCCGTGGCCGCGTACCGATAGGCCGGTCCGCGCCGCCGGGGTTGCGCCCAGGGGCCCGGGAGGCGACGTGTGCGTGCCTGACATCGCGTCCGTGTGCCCGGGGCGTCGCGCCCACCCCAGCGGCCCAACCGCCTCCACGCCCGCATGCGGCTGCGCTCCTTCGAGGTCGAGTCCTGGCGCGCCATCGTCGAGGACCGGCCTGACGTCCCCTTCCGCCGCTGCTGCCCTGCGGTCGCCCGGCCGGTTTTCGATCATCCCTCGGAAGGATGTAAGGGCCGTTCGCCGCCCATGACGATGTTCCCGACCTGTTCGAACACACGTAGTCGAAAAGCGACGCACTCGAACACCAGGGAAGGGACAAGCAGTTGCGAATCGCCCGGCTCCTCGGAACCGTCCTGGGCACCACCTTGCTGACGACCACCGCCGTGCTGACCGCGCCCGCGCAGGCCGACACCGGAGTGGCCGCCCGGGACACCGTCACCCTGGACAGACCCGCCCTGCGCGACTCGCTGGACGCCGTCCACGAGGCGGGCATGTACGGCGTCTTCTCGTCCGTGCGGGACGGCCGCGAGCGGTGGACCGGCGCCTCGGGTCAGGCCGACGTGGCCACCGGACGCCCCGTGACGCCGGACATGCGGCAACGGGTGGGCAGCATCAGCAAGACCTTCACCGCCGTCGGCATCATGCAGCAGGTGGAGCGCGGCCGGATCCGGCTCGACGCGCCCGTCGGCGACTACCTCCCGGACCTGATACCCGGGGAGCGCGGCCGGGAGATCACCGTCCGCATGCTCCTGAACCACACCAGCGGCATCGGCGACTACATCCTGGGCGCCTTCCCTTCCCTCGCCCAGGGCTCGACGGACAGCCTCGAAGCGGAACGCTTCCGCTCCATCCGCCCCGCGGAACTGGTCAGGATGGGCCTCGCCGCCCCCGCCACCGGACGCCCCGGCGCGGTGCCGGGGTCGTACTCCAACACCAACTACGTCATCGCCGGGCTGCTGCTGGAGAAGGTCACCGGCCAGAAGGCCGGCGCCTACCTGGCCCGCCAGGTCATCGACCGGGCCGGGCTGCGCCACACGTACCTGCCGCGCACCCCGTACATCAAGGGCCCGCACCCGCGGATGTACGAGTCGTGGTTCG
This sequence comes from Streptomyces luteogriseus, assembly GCF_014205055.1. Lineage (NCBI taxonomy): Bacteria > Bacillati > Actinomycetota > Actinomycetes > Kitasatosporales > Streptomycetaceae > Streptomyces > Streptomyces luteogriseus. The sequence continues at coordinate 4,181,442 of NZ_JACHMS010000001.1, read as the reverse complement.
GCCTGCTCGACCCGGCCCGTGACTTCAGCGTCTACGACATGTCGTGGGCGTCCACCGCGGGTTCGGTCGTCTCCACCACCGACGACCTGAACCGCTTCTACCGCGCCCTGCTCGGCGGGAAGCTGGTCGGCAAGGCCTCCCTCGACGAGATGACGCGCACCGTCCCCGTCTCCGGCATGGACTACGGCCTCGGCATCTACTCCCTCGAACTGCGAGGCTGCGGCCGCTTCTGGGGTCACGACGGGGCGGTGTTCGGCGCCGGCACGATCGCGCTGTCCAGCCGTGACGGCAAGCGTCAGGTGGCTCTCGCGCAGAACCTGATGAAGTACCAGGAGCTCGACGAGAAAGGCCGCCCGAAGCCGCACCCGATCGACGACGCCATCGCCGCACACGTCGTCCGCGCGCTGTGCCCGGACACCTCCGCGTCCGGAATCAACCATCCTCGGTTGACCAAGAGTCTCCGGTTTGATCAGCTGTCCCACTAGTCATGTTCGGCGGCAGCCTCGCCTCCACCGGCGCGGGCGGCATCGGCCTCCTCCTCGCGGCGGCGGCCCTGGCAGCGGTGGGCTTCGCGGCGCTCCGCCTCGCCCCTCGCCCGAAGCTCCGCTCGCGCGACAACGCCTGACATGCCGTCATGAGACTGCCCGCCCCCGGCTTCGGGGTGCGGGCAGTCCGCGTTTCGTTTTGCGGAACCTTTGCCTGGGGGTCGGACGTTGGATGGGTGTGCGCGCGTGAGCGGGTGCGCCAGGTGAGGCCTACTAGTACCGAGGTGACGTCAATGGCAGTGTGGGACCGGCTCAAGGACCAGGCCAAGGCTCTCCAGCAGGGGCAGGGCGGGCGGGGCGCGACGACCGGTGGACACGGCGGTGCCGGGCACGGCAGCGGTGCGGCGAGGTCATCCGGCGGTGGTGGCAAGGCCCAGCTGGTCGGTCTGCTGAAGACGCAGCTCGGGTCGTTGAAGAACGAGTTGAAGAGCGGTGCGTACCGGGACGCGAGCATGGCGATGTGCGCCCTGGTCGCGGCGGCCGACGGGAATGTGGACCCGGCCGAGCGCCAGCAGGTCGAGTCGATGATCCTCAGCAACGACGTCCTGCAGAACTTCCCGCCGGAGCAGTTGCGTACGCGTTTCAACAAGCATGTGGACCAGCTGACCGCCAACTTCCAGCACGGCAAGTCCGAGGCCATGCAGGAGATCGCCAAGGCCGCCAAGAAGCCCACCGAGGCCAAGGCGGTGATCCAGACCGGCATGGTCATCGCCGGTGCGGACGGCCACTTCTCCCAGGCCGAGGCGACGGTCTTGCGCGAGGCCTGCGCGACGTTGGGGGTGAATCCCGCCGAGTTCCAGCTCTGACCGGCGAGGAGCCGGCCGCTCAGGGAGCGCGCAGGGCGTCCACGGCCAGCCGGGCCGCCGTGCCGATGACGGCGTCGGCGGCGGGCAGGAGCGCGGAGGTGCGGGCCGTGCGGGTGAAGACGGCGACGGCGTAGCGGCCCCCGTCGGGGTATTCGACGACGCCGACCTCGTTGCGCACGGTCGGCAGGCTGCCGGTCTTCCCCGCGACGTGCACATCGTCGAAGGGGAAGCCGGAGGCCAGCCGGTGCGGCCACACCTGGAGGCCGAGGATGCGGCGGATGGCCGCGCCGTGCTCGGGCGTACACGCCTCGTCGCGCCAGACGGCGGCGAGCAGCCGGGTCATGTCGCGCGGGGTGCTGCGGTTGGTACGGGCCGGGTCGAGCGCGCGCAGCCGGGTGACGACGAGCGGGTCGGCCAGAGACCGGGCGCCGCCCGGACCGGCGTCCTCCTTGATGGTGGCGAGGAGTTCGCCGAAGGTGTGCACGGCCAGGGTGCGGGCCAGGCCGAGGCGGGCCGTGGTGCGGTTGACGGCGTCGAGGCCCACGCGGTGCAGCAGCAGATCGGCGGCCGCGTTGTCGCTGACCGACATCATCAGATAGGCGAGGTCGCGCAGGGACAGCCGGGCGCCGTCGAGCATCGCCGCGACCCCCGTCGGTCCGGTGGTCCGGTCCCGCGGGGAGCACTCCACCTGCTCGGTGAGGTCAAGGACCCCGGCGGCGGCCTGCTCGTGCAGCGTGACGAGCAGACACAGCTTGTGGACGCTGGCGGTGCAGACGGGCTGGTCCGCGCCGGCGTCGAGCTGCGCACCGGAGTCGATGTCGAGGGCGTGCAGCCGGCCGGTGACCCCGGCGTCGGCGAAGGCCGCGTGGATACGGGCGAGGGCGTCGGTCACAGCCAGTACTCCGAGGCCGGGCGCAGATGCAGCGGGCGGGCGGGCAGATCGGGGCTCGCCCCGGCGGTGCTGCGCAGCGCGTGCGTGGCGGCCTCGGCGAACGCGGCGACGGCGGCGTCCCCCCGTCCTCCGGGCCAGGCCACGGAGTGCCGCAGGGCGAGCGGGGCGCCGGTGAGGGGCCGCCAGACCACGCCGGAGGCGGGGCTCTGCCGCTGGTCCCCCTCCCCCTGGCCATGGGCGTCACGCGGGCTGAGCGCCACGGCCTGTGCCGACAGCACCAGGCCGCGTACGAAGCTGGTGCCCTGGGCGTGGCGCACGCCGGGCGGGGTGTAGCCGTTGCGGGCGCAGGTGGTCAGCAGGTCGTCGTAGACGGCGGGGGCGCCGGCACGGGGGAAGAGGATCAGGTCGTAGCCGGTGAGGGAGGCGAGCGGGACCTCGTCGAGCCCGGCCGCCGTCGCGTCGCAGGGCAGCAGGACGCCGAGTTCGCGCCGCAGTACCGGGCCCAGCTCGAGTCCGGAGACGTCACAGGGGTGGTGGATGAGCCCGACGTCCAGCTCGTGCGCGGCGAACCGCTCCAGCTGCTGGGCGGTGGGCAGCTCGTGCAGCTCCAGTTCGAGGCCGGCGGCGGTGCCGGAGAAGCGCGCGAGCAGGGCGGCGACGGTCTCGCCGGAGACGTCCGGCGGCAGGGCGGCCCGCAGCAGGCCGGTCTCGCCGTCGCGGATGCGGCGTGCGGTGGCCATGAGTGCCTCGGAGCGGGCGAGCACCTCCCGGGCCTCGGCCAGCAGCAGCGTCCCGGCCTCGGTGATGGTCACCTGCCGGCTGGTGCGTTCGAAGAGCCGGACGCCCAGGTGCCTCTCCAGGCGCTGGATGCGCTGCGAGAGCGGCGGCTGGGCCATACCGAGGCGGGCCGCGGCACGGCCGAAGTGTGACTCTTCTGCAACAGCCACAAAGCACTCCAGGTGCCGCACCAGGTCCACGAGCAGCAATCATATCGGTTGCATATTGATCCGACACCGATACCGGTCTTGGACAGATCACCCGGGCCGCTGCTGTTCTCGGCCCATGGACTCTCATGCCGACCACTCCGGAGTCACCACCGGCGGCCCCGGGCAGCGCCGGAAAGCCACGCGGGCCGTCATCGCGGGGGCGGTGGTGCTGGCCGCCGTCGCGGGCGGGGCGTACGCGGCCGGTCTCGGCCCCTTCGAGCGGGACACCGGGCCCGACCCCGCGGCCGGGAAACAGGCCCGCGCCTTCCTCGCCGACTGGGCCGCCGGCCGCGTGGAGAGCGCGGCGGGCCGTACGACCAGCCCCGGCACGGCACAGCGGGTGCTGGACAGCTTCACCGCCGGACTCGAGATCGACGAGCCCGAACTCACGGCGAAGCCCGCGACCGAGACCGGGGACGGCACGGTCGCCGTGCCGTTCACCGCGCGGATGCCCGTCACCGGCCTGGGCACCTGGACCTACGAGTCGAAGCTGCCGCTGCGCGAGCAGGGCGACGGCTCATGGAAGGTGGACTGGCAGCTGTCCCTCGTCCACCCCCGTCTGAGCGACACCGAGAAGTTCCGCCTGGAACGGGAGGAGACCGAGCCCCCCGAGGTCACCGACCGCGACGGCACGAGGCTCACCGGCGGTGCCTTCCCCTCCCTCGCGCCCCTGATGACCCGGCTCGCCGGGGGGAGCGGCAAGGACTCCGGCGCACGCGGCGCGATCCGCCTCGTCGACCGGGCCACCGGCGAGGTGGAGCGCACGGAGGCGTCCTTCGGCGCGAAGACGCTCCGGGCGGACAAGGGCCCCGTCCCCACCACCCTCGACGCCGACTGGCAGTCCGCCGCCGAGAAGGCCCTCGCCTCCCGGGCCGATGGCAAGAACGCCGCGCTCGTCGCCCTGCGCATCGACGACGGCGAGATCCTGGCCGTCGCGAACTCCCCGTCCACCGGCTTCAACCGCGCGCTCTCCGGCACCTACGCCCCCGGCTCCACCTGGAAGATCGTCACCAGCAGCGCCCTGCTGATCGAGGACGCCGTAGCCCCGGACGACGTGGTGGACTGCCCCAAGTACCTCACGGTGGGGAAGAAGTTCCAGAACGTGGAGCTCTCCGAACACCCGGGAGCCACGTTCCGCAAGGACTTCACCGAGTCCTGCAACACGGCGTTCATCAGCCTGCGCGACCGGCTCGACGACGGGCAGCTGGGGGACGTCGCCCGCACATACTTCGGGGTGGGCCAGGAGTGGCACGTCGGGGCGCCCACGTACGACGGTTCGGTGCCGGTGCCCAAGGACGAGACGGAGAAGGCCGCCTCGATGATCGGGCAGGGCCGCGTGCAGGCCAACCCGCTGATCATGGCGTCGGTGACCGCGACCGCGGTGTCCGGCACCTTCCACCAGCCGTCGCTCACCGCCGGCACCGAGGACGAGACCCGTACGACCCCGCTCCCGCGGGGTGTCGTCACCCAGCTGCGCGCGATGCTGCGCGCGACCGTCACCGACGGCACCGCGAAGGTCCTCTCGGACCTGCCCGGCGAGATCGGCGCGAAGACCGGTACGGCCGAGGTCTCCGACGACCAGGACAACAACGGCTGGCTCGTCGCCCACCGCGGCAACGTCGCCGTCGCCTGCGTCGTCGAAGAGGGCGTGACCGGCGGCGGTTCCGCCGGCCCGATCGTCCGCAGCCTGCTGTCCGCGGTCCCGGACGACTCCGCGTGACAGCAACCCATTCCGTGCAGGAGCCCGCCGTATGACCCCCGACCGGAGTACGACCCCCGTCCGGAGTACGACCCCCGACCGGAGCATGAACCCCTCCCGCACCACCCCCTCCCGCCGTGCCCTCCTGGCCGTCGCTGCCCTGCTCCCGCTCTCCGCCTGCGGCACGGACGACCGCCCCGCCGACCACGCGCGACGGCGAAGTGCCACGCCCACCGGTCCGCCGCCCGGGAGGGCCACCGTCCACCGCCCCCGGCTGGCGGACCTGGAGCGCGAGTACGGTGCCCGTGTCGGTGTCTACGCCCTCGCCACCGGTACCGGCGCCACGGTCGTGCACCGGGCCGGTGAACGCTTCGCGTTCTGCTCGACGTTCAAGGCGCTGGCCGCGGCGGCGGTCCTGCACCACCGCTCCGCGAGCGGCCTTGACCGCCGTGTCACCTACACCGAGGCCGACCTGCGCTCCACCGCGCCCGTCACCGGCAAGCACGTCGCGACCGGGATGACCCTCCGTGAGCTCTGCGACGCCGCCGTCCGCTTCAGCGACGGCACGGCGGGCAACCTCCTGATGCGCGACATCGGCGGCCCCGCCGCGCTCACCGCCTACCTGCGCGGGCTCGGCGACACCACGAGCCGGATGGACCACTACGAGCCCGAACTGCACGACGTGCCGCCGGACGACCCCGCCGACACCACCACCCCGCAGGCGATCGCCACCGACTTCCGCACGCTGCTCCTGGGCACCGCCCTGCCCCTCCGCGAACGCCGGCTCCTCATGGGCTGGCTCTCGCGCAACGCCACCCCCGTCGGCGCCCGCCGCATCCGGGCCGGGCTCCCCGGGGACTGGAAGGTGGCCGACAAGACCGGCACCGGCGACTACGGCCGGGCCAACGACATCGCGGTCGTCCACCCGCCCCGCAGCTCACCGCTCGTCCTGGCCGTCATGACCGACCGGCCGGGCCGCGACGCCGAGCCCTCCGACGCCCTGATCGCCGAGGCGACCCGGCGGACCGTCGCCGCCCTGAAGCTCCCGGGGCTCCGCGGGCGCCCGTCGGCGTCTATAACGGGGCCATGATCTATCACGTCGTACCGCGCACCGTCTGGACCACCGCCACCGGCCCTGCCTACGCGCCCGACTCCCTCGCCGAGGAGGGATTCGTGCACTGCTCCCCGGACGAGGCGACCACGCTGGCCGTCGTCGACGCCTTCTACCGGGACGTGCCCGGGCCCCTGCTGGTGCTCGCCCTCGACGAGGCGCGGCTCACCGCGAGGGTGGAGTGGGAGGCGGCGGCTCCCGCACCGCCGCCCGGGGTCTCCGGGGACACCCTCTTCCCGCACGTGTTCGGCCCCCTCGACCGGGACGCCGTCGACCACGTCCTCGAGGTGCGGTTCGACGACGAGGGCCGGGCCGCGGAGCTGCGTACGGCAGGATGAGCGGGTGATCGAACAGAATGCCGCACCGGCCGCCCCCGGGCCCGTCCTGCGCCCCGTCCGGGGAGCGTCCCGTTGCGCCATCGCGGCCCTCGCCCTGGCCGCGGTCGCCTGGGCGGCCCGGGCGGTCTGGCACCTCCGGCTCTCCGCCGCGGGGGAGCCGGCGTCCGGCCCGCCCGACCAGGGCGACGGCGTGCACCGTCCGCTGAACGCGCTGGAGGACTCCTACCACCTGGTCGCCTCCGTGGGCAGCGCCGTCACGGCCGTCTGCGTGCTCGCGTTCCTGTTCTGGCTGGACCACGTGCGGGACAACGCCAAGGCCTTGTCGGGCACGGCCCCGCGCTACGGCTATCCCTGGCTCTGGCTGGGCTGGATCGTGCCGGTCGTGAACCTGTGGATACCCCGGGGCGTCGTCGCGGACGTCCACCGCTCGGTCTTCCCCGAGCGGCGGCTGCCCGCCGTCGTGAACTGGTGGTGGGGCCTGTGGCTGGCCGGTCTGGCCGGCGGCGTGGGGATCATCTACGCCGACGACACGGACGAGGTCATCGCCCGTGCCTACAGCGGCGTCCTGCCCCTGGTCGCCGCCGACCTGGTGATCGTGGCCGCGGCGGGGGCCGCCGCCCTCATGGTGCACACGCTCACGACGGCCCAGCAGCGGCGCATGGACGAACTCACCCAGGGCGCCTAGCAGGTGGCACGGGCCGGCGCGGCCGGTACACCGATGCGACGAACGAGGCGGTCACCCGCACCGGCGCGTCCAACCGCTCGACCCGGCCGCGCAGTTGAGCGGCGTCGACGTGACGCGCGGCCGGACTCATGGTCACCAGGGCGGCGACCTCCCCGGCCGTGAGGCTCATGGCGTACTCCAGCGGCTCGGCGCGCTCGTGCCGGAAGTGCGCCGCCAGGGTCCGGCGCAGGCGGTCCTCCTTTCCGGGGTCGACGGCCAGCAGCCCCGTGGCGGCGCGCAGTTCGCGCAGATGCCGGGCGGTGGGGGTGACGACGAGCAGCGCGCCGTCCGGGCCGAGGACGCGGTGGAACTCGGGCCCGTTGCGGGGCGCGAAGACGTTCAGGACGAGGTCGGCGCAGCCGGTGCGCACGGGCCAGGGCTGCCACACGTCCCAGCCGGCGGCCTCCGCCCGGGCATGCGCGCGGGCCGCCGCGCGCAGGGCGGGCACGGAGCTGTCCAGCCCCAGCCCCAGGGCCTCGGGGAGGGCGTCCAGGACGGCCGCCAGGTAGTGGCCGGTGCCCGCCCCGGCGTCCAGGACGGTGGCGTCCGGCGGGGCCAGTTCCGTGGCGAGTGCGGCGAGGGTGCGGGCGAGCGGGTCGTAGTGCCCGGCGCCGAGGAACGCGGCGCGGCTGCGGACCATGTCGGGGGAGTCGGCGCTCGGTGCCCGCCGGTGGCCGGTCAGCAGGCTGACGTAGCCGTGGCGGGCGATGTCGAAGGTGTGCCGGCCGGCGCACCGCAGGGCGCCGTCGGTGTGCCGTAGGGCGGTCGGGCACAGGGGGCAGGTCAGGACGGACAGGAGTCGGTCGGAAGGCATGGGTGCTCCTCGGAACGCGGCGCGCCGCGGGGAGGCGGGGCACCGCGTGCGGGCGGCGGACGGTGAGGCGTCGGCGCCCGCCGGCCGGCTCGCCGTGAACCGGCGGCCGGGGGGCGGGTACGCCGAGGACGGCGACGTGAGCGACTCACGTCGCCGTCCTCACCGCGGCGTCAGAGGAAGCAGTGAGGCAGGGCGTTGCATGCCAGTGCCATACGGCCAGGCTACCGGGCGCCGCCGAACGTGACGACGAGCCGCCCGTCCGAGGCGAACGACCAGCGCAGGGCACCGGCGTAGGAGGAGCAGCGGGAGCCGTTCGAGCCGGACCAGAACTGGTTGGAGCTGTCGGAGGTGCCGATGATCCGGTCGTTCGAGCCGCTGTCGCAGGAGGTGTTGGAGCGGAACACCGACGTACTGCCGGAGTCGAAGTTGAAGTTGCGCTGCTCGTTGCCGACGCTGACGTTGTCCGAGATCTGCATCGGGCCGGTGTTGCTGTTGTAGGTGAAGCCGTGCTTGCCGTTGCCGTAGGCGATGCTGCGCCGGACGATGTGGCCGACGCCGATGTCCTCGCCGCCGAGCTTGTAGCCGTTGCGGTCGCCGTTGCCGGCCTGGGAGCCGTCGCTGAGGGTGCCGTTGCCGAAGGCGAGGGAGTCCTCGATGGTCACCGCGCCGATGGGGCCGGTGTCCGGCTTGGTGTAGAGGTCGTAGCCGTCGTCGATGTTGTGGTGGGAGACGGTGTAGCGGAAGACGTTGCCGGGGCCGACGGTGAGCTTCGGTGCGAAGCCGTCCGCGTCCTCGCCGTCGGAGTCGGCGTTGTCGTGCGACTCGGTGCTGACGATGAGGTTGCGGGACGGCCACCGGTCCTTGGGCGTGCTGGACAGCGCCCGCGACAACTGGAGCCCCGAGTCGCGGTTGAAGCGCGTCACCGTGCGTTCGATGACGTTGTCGCTGCCGCTGAGGAAGATGCCGTTGTCACCGGCCCGTTCGACGACGAGTCCCTTGACGTGCCAGTGGTCGGCGTTGACGGCGAGGCCGCGGTTGGCGGGGTCCTCGCTCTGGGCGGAGAAGTTCAGCACGGGCGTCTCGCCCGGGTAGGCGAACAGTTCCGTGCGGTCGCCGGATGTGCCGTTCCGGCCCGCCGGGATGGTGACGGTCTGGGAGTAGCGGTAGGTCCCGCCGCGCAGGTAGATGGTTCCGCCGGCCGTGACGCGGCTGATCGCGGAGGTGAGCGTCGTCGGGCTGGACTCCGTGCCGGCCGCGCTGTCGCTCCCGTTCGGCGACACGTACAGCACCGGCCCGGTGGGCTGCGGCTCGCTGCCGCCCGTCTCGACGTCGGCGTAGTCGACGTTGGGCAGGCCGGTGGAGGTGGTCGGGCTCAGCCGGACGGTGTTGCCGCCCGCCCGCAGCGGGACGGTGAGCGTCTTGGTCGCCCAGGTGCTCCAGGCGCCGGTGCCCTCGAAGGACACCGTGCCGGTCGTCGTGCCGTTGACCACGAGGCCGGCGGCGCGGGCGGAGGTCGTGCCGTTGGCGAAGCGGACCTTCAGGGTCGCCGTGCCGGCGGCGGAGGCGTTCACGGTGAACTGGGCGTATCCGCCGGTGCCGTTGTCGCCGTTGCAGAAGCCGCTGCCGGAGAACCCGGCCCAGTCCGAGTCGATGGTGCCGGTGCAGACCGCGGGCGAGACCTCGGCCTCGTAGCGGGTGGTCGCCGCCTGGGCGGTGGGGCCGGACAGGGCGACGAGGCTGCCGGCCAGGAGGCCGACGGACGCGATCACTGGTCTCAGGTGCATCGTTCGTCTCCAAAGGGTGGTGACGGTGACGTGTGCGGAACCCGGCCGGGGGTAAGCGCTTTCTGCGCTGTCTAGAGGGGAACGTAGAAGCTTGCTGTGGACGCGTCAATAGATCTGTACGTGATGGCCATTCACGTTCATGAACATCTGGGATGTCGTCCCGCGCTCGCCCACCCTGCCGCCGCTCCCCGGAACTTCGGCGGTTAACGTCCGCTCGTGAGTGAACTGTCGGCTGTGTACCTGCCGGAACCGACCGCCGGACGGCTGCTGGGATCGTGGTAGCCGGACGTCCCCGCCCTGCTGCTCGTCGCCCTGCTGGGCGGACTCTACGGCTGGGGTGTGGTCCGGGTTCGCCTGCGGGGCGGGTCCTGGCCGCCGACCCGCGTCGCCGCCTTCGTGCTGCTCGGGCTCGGCGCGATCGTCGTGACCACGATGGCCGGCCTGGCCGTCTACGACCGTGAAGTGTTCTGGCCGGCCGCCGTGCAGAACGTCGGGCTCGACCTGCTCGCGCCGCTGGGCCTCGCCCTGGGCGACCCGCTGCGGCTCGCGGTGGAGGCACTGCCGCGGGGCGGCGCGGACCGGGTACGGCGGGTGCTGACCGGCCGGCTCGTCGGACTGCTGACGTTCCCCCTGGTGTGTACGGTCCTGGTGCTGGCCACCGAACTGACCGTGTACTTCACGCCGTACTTCGCCACCGCGCTGCGCGTGGGCCGGCTGCACGAGCTGATGTACCTCCATCTACCGGCGGCCGGCTGCCTGTTCGTGCTGCCGGTGCTCACCCGCGAGCAGGCCCTGCCCGTCTGGTGCACCCGCCCGGTCCGGGCGGCCCCGGTGTTCCTGGACGGGATCGTCGACGCGCTCCCGGGGCTGGTGGTCATGACGCACGGCACCCTGATCGCGGGCGCCTGGTACCTGCACCACGCGCCGCCCGGGTCCGACGTCCACCACGACCAGCAGCTCGGCGGCGGCGCCATGCTGGGCATCGCCGAACTGGTCGCGATCCCCTTCCTGCTGACGGTCCTCGCGCAGTGGGCGCGGGCCGAGCGCGACCGGGCGGCCGTACTGGACCGGCGTCTCGACGGCGAACTCGCCCCCGCCGCCCCGGTCGCCGCCCCGGTCGCCGCCGCCCCCGCCGCCGCGGTCGCCGCCCCGGTCGCCGCCGCGGTCGCCGCCGCGGACGCCGCCTCGGACGGGGCCGAACTGGTCCGGCCGTGGTGGGAGACCGAGGACGGCGAGGTGGCGGAGCGGGTGCGGCGGCAGCGGCCGGGCGACTGACCCGGGGCCCTGCGGCGCCGGCCGGTGGCTGCCGTGCGCCGTCCTCCGGTCCGTGCTCGGGGTCGGTGGCTGCCGTGCGCCGTCCTCCGGTCCGTGCTCGGGGTCAGCGCCTGCCGTCCGCCGTCCTCCGGTCCGTGCTCGGGCGGACCGTCGACGGGGCGGGCGGTACCGAGGTGGGTGTGGCCGACGGGGCGCGGGACACGGCCGCCGGGTCGGTCGCCTCGTCGGTGGCGGGGGTGCCCGGAGGGGATGCGCGCGGGCTGTCGGTGCCCGGGGGGAGCGTGCCCGGGACCGACGGGCGGGACTCGGACGGGGACGGCTCGGGGATGGGGGACGCGGAGGGCGTGGGCGGCGACGTCCTGGGGGCGGGCGGGGCCATCGGGATCGTCGGAACCACGGGGCGCTCGGATGCCGTGTGGCGCAGGGGGACGGCGATGAGGACGGCCGCGACACAGCACAGTCCCGCCCCGGTCGCGGTGCGCAGCAGGCGGCGGCGGGTCGCCCGGCGGCGGATCGTCTCGTACTGGCCGGGGGGCGCGCCCAGGTAGTCGGGGGAGGAGGGGCGCAGGATCACGGCGAGCGGGTCGTCGGGGCCGGACTCCGGGCCGTCGTCGTCAAGGCGTGTGGTCAAGGCTTCTCCTCAGGTGGACGCGGAGCAGTTCCCGGGCCGCGTGCAGGTCGGCCTTGACGGTTCCTTCCTTGCGCCCGGTCAGTGCGGACACCTCCCGGATCGGCATGTCAGCGTAGTAGTGGAGGAGGATCGGGACCCGCAGTCGCTCCGGCAGCGACTGCACGAGCAGCCGCACCGACGGGTCGGCCTGTTCGGGGTGGGGGCGTACGACGGCCTCCGAGGTGACGCGGTGCATGGCCCGGCGCTCGCGCTCCAGCTTGCGCCAGTGGTCCCGGACGAGGTTGGCCGCGGTGACGTAGAGGAACCCGCGCGGCTCCTCGACGGTCGTCCAGCGGGCCCAGAGCCGGGTGAACGCCTCCGAGGCGATCTCGTGGGCCGTCCCGTCGTCGTCGACGAGCCGGCGGCACCAGCCGGCGAGGCGCGGGTAGAGGGCGGCGAACAGCTCGGACGCTGCCTTCTCGCGGGACCGTTTCAACGCTCTCCAGAGGTGGGGGACTTCGCACCGCTCTGCGCCGCGAACACGATCACGTTGTCCGCGTAGCCGTCGCCGGTCCGCGCTCCGCCGCACGTGATCAGCCGCAGCTCGGGGCGGTCCACGTTCCCGTAGACGTCGTCGGCCGGGAAGTCGGTTTTCGCCACGGTCCGCACCGCCGTCACGGCGAACTCCACCGCCGTGCCGTTCTCCAGGCGCGCCACGATCCGGTCGCCCCGGTGCAGCCGGGCGAGCCGGCGGAAGACGCCGTCGCCGTACGGGCCGACCGTGACATGGCCGAGGAACACCGACGGGCCGGTGGCGCCGGGCGTCGGCGAGTGGCGGTACCAGCCCGCCCGGTCGTGGGCCGTGACCGGCGGCACCTGCACCGTGCCGTCGGCCGCCAGGCCCAGCCGGATGACCGGGGTGTCGACGCCGATGGCCGGGATCAGCAGCCGGACCGGGACCGAACGGGCCGGCGGGCGGGCCCCCTTGGCCGGAACCGGCCGAGCGGTGGCCGTCGGCCGGGGTGTGCCGCCCCCGTGACGTCCGCACGCCGTCAGCAGGGACGCCAGCGCCCCGGCCGTGAACGCGCGCCTGGAGAACGGGCTCATGCCCCGAGCGCCCGGCGGCGGCGCACGACGAAGACCGTGCCGCCGCCCAGGGCCAGCACCGCGGCGGCGCCCGCGCCGATCGCCGTACCGCCGGTCCCGGAGGCCCCGGTCGCCGCCACACCGGTGTCGGGAGCGCCGCTCGGCCGCACGGAGACCTGGCCGTCGGCCGGCGCCCGGGTCGGCTCCGCGCCGGGCGTGTCGCGGGCCGGCTCGGGTGTCCGGGTCGCCTCGGGTGCCCGGGTCGGCTCCGCGCTCTCCGCCGGCCGGGTGGTGGGCGTGGCGGCCGGGGGGACCGGGCTCGGGGTCGCGGGACCGTCCGCGAACGCGGGCCCGGTGCCCATCAGGACGGCGGTGCCCGCGAGGGCCAGGGCGCTCAGGACAGTTCGGCGCATGGAATCGCACTCCTTCGTCGGTCCGCCCGACGGTCGCCGGGCGGGGTGACAGTTCGAGCGGAGAGACGATGCGGCATCGGGGCGGGTTGTAAAGAGATGGCAAAGTCGCCGGAGCGGGAGCGGGAGCGGGAGCGGGACCCGGGGTCGGAGCGGGTGCGGGTGCGGGAGCCGGAGTCGGACTGGAAGCGGGAGTGGGACCCGGGGTCGGAGCGGGTGTGGGTGCGGGAGCCGGAGTCGGACTGGAAGCGGGAGTGGGATCCGGGGTCGGTGCGGGTGCGGGTGCGGGTGCGGGTGCGGGTGCGGGAGCCGGAGCCGGAGTGGGAGCGTGAACCGGAGTCGGAGCCGGAGCGGCAGCGGGAGCCGGCGCCGGAGTGGGAGCCGGAGCGAGGCCGGAGCCGGACCGCGTCCGCGGGCCGCCGTCGGGCGCGGCCGGTCCTGGCGGTGGGCGTCGCCCACCGGCTCCGGCCGCACGCTCCGGTGGACGGACGGACACCGCCCGGTCCTCGACGCCGGGGACCGCCACGGCGCACGATGGCGTCACGACGCGCAGGACCCCGGAAGGGATGGCCCGTTGACCTCCTCCTCCGTCTTTCCCACCGTCCCCCGCACCGCCGACGTCGTGATCATCGGCGGTGGCGTGATGGGCACGTCCATCGCCTTCCACCTGGCCGAGGCCGGGGTGCGGAACATCGTCGTCGTGGAGCGCGGCGAGCTGGGCCGGGGGAGCTCCGGCAAACCGATCGGCGGCGTACGGGCCCACTTCTCCGACCCGCTCAACATCGAACTCGGCAGCCGGAGCCTGCGCGCCTTCCGGGACTTCCCCGAACGCCCCGGCGCCGACATCCGGCTCGACACCGTCGGCTACCTCTTCCTGCTCACCACCGGGCAGCAGGCCGCGGACTTCGAGGCCGGTGTCCGGCTGCAGAACTCCCTCGGCGTCCCCGGCCGCATGATCACTCCCGAGGAGGCCCGCCGCCTGTGTCCCTACGTGGCCACGGACGGACTGGTCGCCGCCGCCCACTCACCCGCCGACGGGCACGCCCGGCCCGGGCTCGTCGTCCAGGGCTATGCGCGGGCGGCGGCCCGGGCCGGGACCGTCCTCGCCACCGACACCACGGTCACCGGTTTCGACACCGCCGGCGACCGGATCACGGCCGTCCGCACCGACCGCGGACGCATCGACTGCGCCACCGTCGTCTGCGCCGCCGGCGCCTGGTCGGCCCACATCGGCGACCTGGCCGGCGTCCCCCTCCCCGTACGGCCCGTGCGCCGCCAACTGGTCTTCACCACCCCCCTCGCACCACCCGCCCCGCGCATCCCCTTCACCATCGACTTCTCCTCCTCGGCCTACTTCCACAACAGCGACGACGGCCTGCTGTTCGGCCTCGCCGACCCCGCCCAGCCCGACGGCTTCGACACCACCTGGACCCCCGAATGGCTGGAGCTGTTCCGCGAGGTCGTACGCCACCGCGCCCCCGCCCTCGCCGGCATGACCACGGCGGGCGGCTGGGCCGGACTCTACGAAGTCACCCCCGACCACAACGCGCTCATCGGCCGCTCCACCGAGGTCGTCAACTTCCTCTACGCCACCGGCTTCTCGGGCCACGGCTTCCTCCAGGCCCCGGCGGTCGGCGAGATCGTCCGCGACCTCTGCCTGGATCGCACGCCCTGCGTCGATGTCGGCCCGCTCGCCGCCGACCGCTTCCGCACCGGCGCCGGGACCCGGCCCGAGTCGCACATCGTGTGAGGCGCGAAATATACGGATGTGCGCGGGAGTCGGGGCCGTTAGCATCCGACGCGATGACGACTCACTCCCTGAACAGATGGGGGGACCCGTTCGCGCAAGGTGAGTGCTGATGCCCACCGACCTCGCGAACGGGGACTCCCCGCTTTCCTTCTGGCCGCGCGTGCGCGAGTTCGCCGTGCCGCCCTCCATGATCGAGACCGCGACCGCGCGCCGCCGTGCCGGTGACTGGACCGGCGCCTGCGCCGCCGCGCACATCGACGTCGACCTCCAACCCCGCCTGGTGGCACGGCGATACGGCCGGGACTTCGCCGCCCGGCTGCGGTCCGACCTCCGCCACCTCGCCCCCGACCTGCTGCGCTGGCACATGCCGAGGATCGCCCCCGACGGGCTGCTGCGGCCCGGCCTGACCATCTCCCTCGCCCGGTACGGCACCCCGGGCGACAGAGCACCGCATCTGGTGGTGCGGACGCCGCCGGCCTGGGCGGGCGCCGGCCAGCGGATCAGCCTCGCCCTGTGGGACCCGTCCCGCGCCGTGGAGGCCGACCGGCGCCACCCGCACCCCCGCCCCAGCCGGCGCTTCCGGTTCGACCTGCACCCCCACCTGTGGGACGCGCGCCGGGCCGGCGAGCTGCGGGCGCGGTCCGGCGACGGCGGTCCGGACCCGGATCACGGCGGGTTGCTGCCACCCGGGCACCGGTGTGCCGTGGACCGGTGGGAGGCCGAGGCGAAACTCCTGCTGCGGGCCGAGGGACGGCCCGGCGGCAGGGTCTGCGTACGGCTCGGGGCCCGGCACCGGATGGTCCTGGACGTGCCCGGCGACGGCCGCGGCGCCGCGCTGTCGTACGCGCCTTCCCGCGGTCCCTCGCTTCCCGTGCTGCCCGACGCGGCGACCTGGGTGCTGCCCGACCTGGAACTGCTCCGGGCCGGGGCGATCGACGCCGGGCGCCTGCATCCGCTGGTCGCCTCGGCGCTGGGCCCCGAGTGGACCGGCACCGACGGGGCGCCGGAACGGGCGGACGACCCACGGGTGGTGGAGTGCCGGGGCGCCCGGCACCGGATCGGCCTGGTCGACGGCGTCCTGGCCGCCCTCGACCACGATCCGGCCGAGGTCCGCCGGGAGGAACTGCTCGCCGCCTTCGGCGGGCCGCCGCTGCCCTGCCTGCGGGCCGTCGACGAGGCACACCGCCGGCCCGACTGCCTCCCCGGCGTCCGCGAACGCCTCCACCACGGCGACATCGCCGGTGCGCTCACCGCCGTCGAGAGCCTGCTCGGCCCCGAGGCGGTGCTGCGCGACGGCCCGCTGCGGGACGCGCTGGAGACGGCGGCGCGCCGCCGCATCGCCCACGGGCTGTTCCGCGCGGGCCTGGAAGGCCCCGCGCCCGGCAGCCTGCGCCCCTGGGACCGCCGCCGCTCCCGGGGCGACGGGCCGCACCCACGCCACATGTGACCCGACTCGGCCCGACCGGGCCGACTGCCCCGCCCTCACCCCTTCTTCGCCCACCCCTTCTTCGCCCGCCCCCTCTTCGTCCCACCGAGACGGCTCACCACCGGCAACAGGTGATCACACATGCGCACTCACACCTCGTCCCTGCCCGACACCGTCACCCAGCTCGACGTGGCCGGCGATCTGCTGGCCCTGCTGCGGGACACCACCACCGAACCGCGGCCCGACAACCAACTGGAGGCCCTCACCCTGGCCGTGGCCGCCGACCTGCCGGTGCTGCTGTGGGGTGAGCCCGGCATCGGCAAGACCGCGGCCCTGACCCAGCTCGCCTCGGCCCTCGACCTGCCGCTGACCACGGTGATCGCGAGCGTGCACGAGCCGTCCGACTTCTCGGGGCTGCCCATCGTCGGCGACGACCCCGCCGAGCAGGGCGTGCCGATGGCCCCGCCGGACTGGGCCGTACGCCTGGTGCGGGCCGGGCGGGGACTGCTGTTCCTCGACGAACTCTCCACCGCGCCGCCCGCCGTGCAGGCCGCCCTGCTCCGGCTCGTGCTGGAGCGGCGGATCGGCGCGCTGCGCCTGCCGCCGGGCGTGCGGATCGTGGCCGCCGCCAACCCGCGCTCCTCGGCCGCGGACGGCTGGGAACTGAGCCCGCCCCTCGCCAACCGTTTCGTCCACCTCCAGTGGACGCACGACACCGACGTCGTCGTCCGCGGCCTCGGCGGGGTGTGGCCCCGGGCGACCCTGCCCCGGCTCGACCCGGAGAAGCTGCCGGAGGCCGTGGACTTCGCCCGCCGTGCCGTGTGCGGGCTGCTCGGCGCCCGCCCCGCCCTCGCACACCGGCTGCCCAGCGGCGAGGTGCGCCGGGGCGGGCCCTGGCCGTCCCCGCGCAGCTGGGAGATGACGCTGCACCTGATCGCCTTCGCGACCGCGGCCGGCTCCTCCCGTGACGTCCTCTCCCTGCTGGTGCGGGGCACGGTCGGGGACGGGCCCGGTCTCGAACTGCTGGCGTGCCTGGACCGGATGGACCTCCCGGACCCCGAGACACTGCTGGCCGACCCGGCCGCTGCCGTGCTGCCCGAGCGGGGAGACCTGCGGCAGGCGGCGCTGGACGGTGTCGTGGCAGCGGTCCGCAACCGCCCGGAGCGGAGCCGCTGGGACGCGGCCTGGGCGCTCCTGGTCAAGGCCCTGGAGACCGGCCCCCCGGATGTGGTGGTCGTCCCCGCGACCACTCTCGCCGCCCTGCGCCGCGACGACTGGGACGTCCCCGCGTCGATCGAACGTCTGGCAGGAGTGGTGACGCTCTCCCGGCGCGCGGACCGCACCACGGCGGCGGTCGCCGCCGCGGCTGCTGCGAAGGCGGGCCGATGACGGACGCCTCCGAGACAGCCGCCCCCGACACCGCCTCCGCCCCCGAGATTGCCCCCCAAACCCTCGACCGGGACAAGCTCTTCACCGCCCGGCTCCATGCCGCCCGCGTCCGCCCCTACCTCGCGACGGCCCTCTTCGCCCTGCACGTCGTCGCGTCACGGCGCGTGCCCACGATGGGCGTCGACCGGTACTGGCGCTGCTACGTGTCGCCCGGGTTCGTCGACCGCACGCCCGTCGAGGAACTCGCGGGCGTGTGGGTGCACGAGGTGTCGCACCTGCTGCGCGACCACCACGGGCGCAGCGACCGGGTCGCGAAGGAACGGGGCCTGCACGGCCCGGGGGAGCGGTTGCGGATGAACATCGCCGCCGACTTCGAGATCAACGACGACGTCTACGGCGACGGCCTGGCCCGCCCTGCGGGAGTCGTTGAGCCGGGCGATCTCGGCCTGTCCGAGAACGAGTTGATGGAGGAGTATCTCCGGCAGTTCACCCTGGGCCCGCGGTCACAGGACCTGGCCTGGCTGGACTGCGGCAGCGGCGCCGACGGCCTGGACCGGGAGTGGGAGCTGGGCCCGGACGGCGCGCACGGCCTGAGCGAGCGGGAGCGGGACGCGGTCCGCTTCCGGGTCGCGCAGGGCATCACGGGCCGCCCCGGGCACGCCCCGCAGGGCTGGCGGCGCTGGGCCGAGGAGGCCTTCCACCCGCCCCAGCCCTGGCGGCAGCTGCTGGGCGCGGCGGTCCGCTCGGCGGCGTCCGCCCCCGGCGCCGGCGAGGACTACACCTACGGCCGGCCCGCCCGGCGGTCCATCGCGCTGCCCGGCACGGTCCTGCCGAGCCTGCGCCGCCGCCCGCCCCGCGTGTCCGTCGTCATCGACACCTCCGGCTCGGTCAGCGACGCCGAACTGGGCAGCGCGCTCCTGGAGGTCGCCGCGATCGCCCGGGCCGTGGGCGGCCGCCGTGACCTGGTCACCGTCGTCCCCTGCGACGCCTCGGCCGGGACCGCCCGCCGCCTGTGCCGTGCCGAGGGCATCCCGCTCACGGGCGGCGGCGGCACGGACCTGCGCGCCGGCTTCACCCGCGCCCTGCGCACCCGCCCGGCCCCCGACGTCATCGTCGCCCTCACCGACGGCCAGACCCCCTGGCCGGGCACGAGACCACCCTGCCGCACGGTGGTGGGCCTGTTCCCCCGCCACTACGAGAACCACGCCTTCGACGAGTCCGACCCCGAGTACGTCCCGGACTCACCCCCGGAGTGGGCCAGGGTGGTGGACATCGGCTGAACGGGCCGTCAGCTCGGCCTCAGCACGACCGCCTGGCCGCCCGCCGGGGCCATCGCCACGCCGAGGGTGTCGTCGCGGGTGACGGTCCGGGTGCCGACCACGACCGGGGTCCGGTACGGTGCTGGATCTCGTCCGCGCAGGTCGTGGTGGTCCGAGCCGAACGAATCAGTCGATGCGGGCGCACAGGTCCTCGGTCGTCCCGTGGACGAGGCGCACGTCCTTGAACCCGTCCGCGCCGATGTCCATCGTGAAGACGCCGTCGACGACGTACAGACCGCGCGGCAGACTGCCCCGGCCCTCCCCGACGCCGACCAGCACCGGCCCGCGTACCGCCCAGAGCTGCGAGCCGTCGCGCCGGTGGTCGACGACGGCCGAGCCGCTCACGTCGGCGTCGTGGGAAGCGCCGGTCGCGGTGTTCGTGACGCGTACGACGAGATCCCCCCGGTACGCAACCCGCCGCACGGAACCGTCCGGGTGGGTGCTCAGCACCCGCTGCTCCACCTCGTCGACGACGGGTTCGCCGTGGACGGGGAAGTCGCACCGCACGCCGGCGCCGACGTCCCACGGCGCGGAGGGCGCCGGCTCCCAGCGGGGCGCGGTAGGCCCGGCCGTGGCGGAAGCGGACTCCCAGCCGGGCGCGTGTGCGGCGGCGGGCTGCGTGCCGAGGAGCACGGCCCCAAGTGCCAGCGGGGCGAGGAGGGTTCGGCGCATGGTTCTCCCTGGGTGGAAGGGCGGAAGGCAGGTGCGCCGAAGTCTTTCCGCCGCTTCTGACCAAAGCCTCACCACGCCCGGCCGGGGAGACGGCCGCACGGCTACGCTGCCGGGCAGTCATGGATTTCCAGCTGCTCGGTCCGTTCACCGCCCGTCACGAGGGGCGGCCCGTGCTGCACGGCAGCCGCCGTCAGGAGCGGTGCCTGCTGGCGGTCCTGCTGCTGCACGCGGGCCACGCCGTCCCGACCGGCCGCCTCATCGACCTCCTGTGGGACGACGCCCCGCCCGCCTCGGCCCGCGCCACCGTCCACACCTACGTCGGCCGGCTCCGCGCCGCGCTCCGGCCCTACGAGGTGTGCGTCGAGACCCGGCACGACGGCTACGCCGTGGAACGCGGCCCGCACCGGATCGACGCGCAGGAGTTCACCGGGCTCGTCGGGCAGGCGGCGGACGCACGCGATCCGGTGGAGCGGATCGGCCACTACGACCGTGCCCTCGCGCTCTGGCGCGGCCCGCTGCTCGCGGACGTCGCCGACGACCGGCTGCGTGCACGCCTGGGCGGCCGGCTCGGCGAACTGCGGCTCTCGGCGGTGGAACAACGGGCCCGGGCCCAGCTCGACATGGGTCTGCACGAGCCGGTCATCGCGGACCTGACGCCGCTGCTCCAGGAGCACGCCACTCGCGAACGGCTCGTCGCCGCGCAGATGACCGCCCTGCACCGCACGGGCCGCCGGGCCGAAGCGCTCCGGTTGTACGGCCGTACGCGCGCGATCCTCGCGGACGAACTCGGAATCGAGCCGGGACGTGAACTGCACGCCCTGCACGAGCGGATGCTGAGCGGCGACCCCCGGCTGGACCGGCCGCCCGGGCCCGTCCACGCGGTGCGGGTCGACGACCAGTGGCTGCCGTGGACCACGAGTGGGCACCCCGCGCTGGAGTTCTGCAACACCTACGCCGGGTGGGGCGGGGAGCGGTTGCCCGGGTCGGAGTGGCTGCCCGGCTACGCCACGCTCGCCGTCTGGGCCGGGCACATGGACCTGATCGAGGAGCGGCAGACCGACCGGCTGCGGAAACTGGCCCTGCACCGGCCGGACGAGGCCGCCGCCGCTCTCGACGAGGCCCGGCGGTTCCGTGCGGACCTGTACGCCTGCCTGACCGACCCGCAGGACGGCCGGGCCTTCAAGGCGGTCGCCGGGGTGGTGGAGGAGGCCGCGCGAGGCTCGGTCCTCACCCGGCGTGAGGACGGCCTGGCCTGCTGGCGGCCGTCCCCCTCGGCAGGCCTGCGGCTGCCCCTCCACGCGGTGGCCCGCCCGGTGGGCGAACTGCTCGCCGATCCACGCCGCTTCACCGTCCGTGGCTGCCCCGGCCGCGACTGCGGCTGGCTGTTCCTCGACGAGAGCGGGCGGCGGAGGTGGTGCAGCTTGGGGACGTGCGGGGCGGGGAGATCCTCGGACGGCGGTGACGGCGGACCGCGACCGGCCCCCAACCCGCTGCGTCTCTAGCCCACTTCACCGCCACGCCGCTTCACTTGCCGAGCCGCCTCACTCCCATGCCACTTCACTCCCATGCCACTTCACTTCCACGTCCCGTCGCCCCCCAGTCCCTAGCCCGTCACGCCCCCCGGAACCGGTCCGTGGCAGCCAGTACCGCCGCCGTCGTGGAGGCCCCCGACAGCCCGTGCCCCTCGTCGCCGATCAGCACGAGTTCCGCGTCCGGCCACGCCTGGGCCAGCCGCCACGCGACGTCCACCGGTCCGCTGATGTCCATCCGGCCGTGGATCATCACGCCCGGAATGCCGGCCAGCCTCCCGGCGTCGCGCAGTAGCGCCCCGTCGTCCAGGAAGGCGGCGTGCCGCCAGTAGTGCGTGACGAGGCGGGCGAAGCGCATCCGGAAGAGCGGGTCGTCGTAGCGGGGGTCGGGCCGGTGCCCGGGCTGGGTGGAGACGTGGACGTCCTCCCACCGGCACCACTCCCGCGCCGCCCGCTCCCGTACGGCCGGATCGGGGTCGGCGAGCATCCGCGCATAGGCGTCCACCAGGCTCCCGTCGCGCTCGGACTCCGGTACGGCGTCCCGGAACCGGGCCCACTCCGCGGGGAAGATCCGCCCCATGTCCCGGGTGACCCACTCCACCTCGCGCCGCGTGGTGTTGGTGACGCTGAACAGGACCAGCTCGGACACGGAGCCGGGGTACTGCTCGGCGTAGGCCAGCGCGAGGGTCACGCCCCAGGAGCCGCCGAGGACCAGCCACTCCTCGATGCCGAGGTGCCGCCGCAACCGCTCGATGTCGGCAATCAGGTGCTGCGTGGTGTTGGTGGCGAGCGAGGTCCGCGGATCGGCGGCGTCGGGCGTGCTCCGCCCGCACCCTCGCTGGTCGAGGAGCACGACGCGGTACGCCGCCGGATCGAACAGCCGGCGCCAGAACGGGCCCGCTCCGGCCCCCGGGCCGCCGTGCAGCACGAGGGCGGGTTTGCCGACGGGATTGCCGCAGGTCTCCCAGTACACGCGGTTGCCGTCGCCGACGTCGAGCATGCCGTGCGCGTACGGCTCGACACCGGCGGGATAGAGCTCGGCCATATGGGGGTCCTCTCCGAAGCGGCGGTGACGCGGAGCGGGTGCGCGGCTACTTGATCGCGGTCCAGCCGGTCGGGGTCACCCTGTAGTGGTCTCCGTCGTCGGCGTCCATCCGCGAACTCGCGTGCACATGCACGTAGTCCCGCTCCAGGTGGTACCGGAAGCCGCCCATCATGCCGACCACCGTGAAGACGACCCTCACGGCGGGGCCCTCCGTGAGGGGTGCGAGCGGGGGCAGCAGGTGCTCGATCTCCTCGAAGCACCGGCCGGTCGACTCCCGCATCAGCGTGTGTACCTGGTGCTCCAGGGCGTCCGGCGGGGAAGGCAGAGGCCGTACCGTGACCGGTTCGAGGAGGTCCAGCAGGTGGGTGTGCCCCTGTTCCCTCGCGATGTCGACGGGGCGTCGGCCGTCCCGGGCGCGCTGGGTGCGCCAGGCGCCGTGCGCGATCAGCCGGGACACCACGGCGAAGTCCGCGCCGTGCCAGGCCGCCTGGTGCAGCGGGGAGAATCCGCTGCGGTTCCCCGGCCGGGGCAGGTTGACCCACTCCGGCCGCTCCCCCAGCACCTCGAAGAGACGGTTCCAGGCGGCGTCCCGGGCCAGGTCCGAGAACTCGTCCCGCTGGTCCAGGTACCACTGGTTGAAGCGATCGCGGTCGGTGAGGCCGTCCCATTGCAGCAGCATGATCACCCGGTCACGCTAACCGACCCGGTCCGCGCGGCCAGGAGTCCGGAGGCCCCCCGGGGCTCCACCGGAGTACCCACCTTTTCGGGAGGGCGCCGGAGGATGAAGCCGAGCTCGGCCTCCGGGGCAGGCGTGGTCCGGTGGTCCGGGCGGTCCCTGTGGCCCGGGCAGTCTCTGCGGTCCGGGCCGTCCCACGGTCCGGGCGATCCGGGCGGCCCTGGCCGTGCCTGCGGCCCTGGCTGTCCCCGCGGTCCGGATTCCCCCGCGACCCGCGTCCCTCACCCCCGCCTGCGCGCCGTACTCGCCCGCCGCACCAGCCGCGTCGGCACCAGCGTCGTCCCGTGTTCCGCCCCGTCCTCCCGCATCTTGCTGAGCACCCCCTCCACGCACAGCCGCCCCACCTCCGCGAAGTCCTGGTGGATCGTCGTGAGGGGCGGGAGGAAGGACGCCGACTCCGGGATGTCGTCGAAGCCGATGACGCTGACGTCGTCGGGGACGCGGCGGCCGCGTTCGTGCAGGGCGCGGAGCAGGCCGAGGGCCATCTGGTCGTTTGCCGTGAAGACCGCGGTGCAATCCGGCTCGTCGGCGAGGAGCAGGCCCGCCCGGTAGCCGGATTCGGCCGACCAGTCGCCGCGGACCAGGGGCGGCGTCACCCGGCCCGCGGCTCTCAGGGTGTCGTGCCAGGCGTTGGCCCGGCGCTGGGCGGCGAAGGAGCCCTCCGGCCCGGCCAGGTGCCACACCGTGTCGTGGCCGAGGTCCAGCAGGTGCCGTACGGCGTCACGGGCGCCGCCCGCCTGGTCGGTGTCGACGACGGTGTAGCGGTCGCCGGCGTCGGAGTCGGCCACCACGACCTGCACGCCGGGCGGCAGGGAGACCGTCGCCGCGTCGAGCAGGTGGATCTCCATGATGACGATGACGGCGTCCACGGCGAGCTCGCCCAGCCGGGAGAAAGCGCCGTTCACCTCGTCCTGGGTGGGGATGGCCACAGGCAGCAGGGTGACGGCGTAGCCGTGCTCGGCGGCGGACGTGGCGATGGCCTCCAGGGTGCGGATGTTGCCCATGGTGGACAGGGAGAAGGTGATCACGCCGAGGGTGCGGAACTCGCCCCGGCGCAGCGCCCGCGCCGCGCTGTTGGGGCGGTAACCCAGCTCCCGCATGGCGGCCAGGACCTGCGCACGGGTGTCCTCGGTGACGCCTGGGAAGCCGTTCGAGACGCGGGAGACGGTCTGGGACGAGACCCCGGCGAGCTGCGCGACGTCCGCCATGGACGCGCCCTGGCGGGGCCGTGCCGCACGCCTTCTCGTACGGCTCGCGCCCCCCGGCTGGCTCTCGCCGTTCATGGTGCCCACCTGCCCCTCGCTCCCCTCGCCGCGCACCTGGCGCAATTTTCGGTCCGGAACGAGTCCTTGACCCCTGAGATTCGGACAGTGTAGACATCCCGCCAGTGGATGTTTACGTAAACATTGCCTAGCCGAAATCGTACGAGAAGGCGCCGAATCCGCACCAGTCGCACCACGTAGGCCCCGATCTCCGCGTCCGTCGGGAGCCCTCGTCACCGCGCGGCACGCAGAAGAGCTGGAGTACTCGAGATGGCACACCGCACCCACAAGAGAAGGCTCCTCGGGGCCATCGGCGTCACCTTGGCGACCGGAACCGTCCTCGCCACCGCCGCCCTGCCCGCCGCGCACGCCGGGACGGACGCCGCCGAGGCCGCCGCGGCAGGCGTCACCGTCCGGCCCGACCCGTCCTACTCGGGTGACAGGTTCGAGGGCTGGGGCACGAGCCTGGTCTGGTTCGCCAACGCCACCGGCGACTACCCGCCCGCGGTCCGCGAGAAGCTCTACAAGCTCCTCTTCGGCGACGACGGTCTGAACCTGAACATCGCCCGCTACAACATCGGCGGCGGCAACGCCCCCGACGTCAAGGACTACCTGCGGGCCGGCGGCGCGGTCGAGGGCTGGTGGAAGGCCCCGGCGGGCACCACCCGCGAGGACGTCGACTGGTGGGACGCGGACGACCCGGCGGACTGGAACCGACACGCCGACAAGACGCAGCGCTGGTGGGTCGACCGCATCAAGAAGGACATCACCCACTGGGAGACCTTCAGCAACTCCCCGCCCTGGTTCATGACCGAGAGCGGCTACGTCTCCGGCAACTTCGACGCGGGCAAGGACCAGCTGAAGCCCGAGTCGGTCGACGACTTCGCCAAGTACCTGGTGGGGGCGACCGAGCGCCTGGAGAAGGCGCACGGCATCAAGGTCGACACGCTGGACCCGTTCAACGAGCCGAACACGAACTACTGGGGCACCAAGCTCGGTCCGGACGGTGAGCCGGTCGGCGGCCGCCAGGAGGGCGCCCACATCGGCCCCGAGCTCCAGCAGAAGGTGATCCGCGCGCTGGCCCCCGTCCTGGAGAAGTCCCGTTCGGGCGCGGAGATATCCGCGATGGACGAGACCAACCCCGGCACGTTCGCCACCAACTGGAACTCCTACCCCCAGGAGGTCCGCGACCTCGTCGGCCAGATGAACGTCCACACCTACGGCACCGGCCAGCGCACCACCGTCCGCGACCTGGCCAAGGCCGCCGACAAGCCGCTGTGGATGAGCGAGGTCGAGGGCGACTGGGGCGACGGCCAGAGCTTCACGGACATGCGGCCCGGCCTGGGCCTCGCCCAGCGCATGGTGGACGACCTGCGCGAACTGGAGCCCAAGGCCTGGGTGTTCTGGCAGCCGGTCGAGGACTACGACAACATGAAGCCGGGCGGCGAGTCCGCCAAGGGCGGCAACTGGGGCGAGATCCAGCTCCCGTTCAGCTGCACCTCGAAGGACACCCTGAAGTCCTGCCCGATCTACACGAACACGAAGTTCGACACCGCGCGCAACTTCACGCACTTCATCAAGCCCGGCGACCGGCTGATCAAGACGGACGACACGTCCAGCACCGCGGCGGTCTCCCGCAAGGGCGACGCGGCGACCGTCGTCCACGTCAACAGCGCCACCGAGGCGCGCGAGGTCACGCTCGACCTGTCGAAGTTCGGCCGGGTCTCCTCCCGTGCCACGGTCACCCCGGTGGTGACCAGTGCCGACGGCAAGCTGGAGAAGCAGAAGCCCGTCCGCGTCACCGGCAAGCGGGCCACGCTCGCGGTGCCCGCCCAGTCGGTGACGTCCTTCCTGGTCAAGGGCGTCTCGGGGGTCGCGAAGGACGCGGCGGAACTGCGCAAGGGCCACACCTACCGCCTGACCGGCGTCCAGAGCGGCAAGGACCTCACCCTCGCCGGCAACGGCACGGGCCTGGTCATCAAGACCCCGAACACGACCGACCCCAGCGGGCAGCAGTGGCGGGTGGAGCAGATCCGCGGCGAGGACAACCGCAAGCGCTACGTCCTCACCGAGACCGGCGCGGACAAGCGCCTGGCCATCCGTGACGGCGCCCTGGTCGCCGAACCCGACGAGGGCCGCCGCGACGACGCCGCGCGGTGGATCGCGTCCTCGACCGGCGACGGCACGTGGACGCTCGTGAACGCGGCGACCGGTCAACTCCCGGACGTCGGCGGCCAGTCCACCAACGACGGCGCCTCCGTGGGCGTCTGGCAGCCGAACTCGGGATCCAACCAGCGCTGGAGGATCACGGACGTGACGGGCGGCTGACCGGCGTCCCCGGTCTGGCCCCTCGTTTCGCCGGCCTCGCCGCAGCCCAGGACGGCTCCCTGCTCCTGTCGTCGAACGGGGAGGCACGGTGCTGCGGCCGGTGCCGAACGCGTAGGCCCCGGGGCCGGTTCAGCGGCGGCGGCCCCGGGGCGGCCTGCTCCGCCGTCCGTTCGGGGCGGAACCCGTGCGCGCCGCGGGCTTCTCGGCGGGCGGCGGGGTGATGACGACGGGCACGCCGGAGGGCTCCTGCGCCCCGGTGATGCGGTTCAGCTCGTCTTCGCCCGAGCGGACCCGGGTGATCTGCGGGGTGATCCCGGCATCGGCCATCAGCCGGGTCATCTCACGCCGCTGGTGGGGCAGGACCAGCGTGACGACCGTGCCGGACTCGCCGGCGCGTGCCGTACGGCCGCCGCGGTGCAGGTAGTCCTTGTGGTCGCCGGGCGGGTCCACGTTGACGACCAGGTCGAGGTTGTCGACGTGGATGCCGCGGGCGGCGACGTTGGTGGCCACCAGGACCGTGACCTGACCGTCCTTGAAACGGGCCAGGGTCTTGGTCCGCTGCGACTGGGACTTGCCGCCGTGCAGGGCCATGGCGCGCACGCCGACGGCGAGCAGCTTCTTGGCCAGCCGGTCGGCGGCGTGCTTGGTGTCGAGGAACATGATCACGCGTCCGTCGCGGGCGGCGATCCGGGTCGTGGTGGCGTGCTTGTCGTCGTCCTCCACGTGCAGCAGGTGGTGCTCCATCGTGGTGACCGCGCCCGCGGACGGGTCGACGGAGTGCACGACCGGGTCGTGCAGGTAGGTGCGGACCAGCCGGTCGACGTTGCGGTCGAGGGTGGCGGAGAAGAGCATCCGCTGGCCGCCGGGGCGCACCTGGTCGAGCAGGGCGGTGACCTGCGGCATGAAGCCCATGTCGGTCATCTGGTCGGCCTCGTCGAGGACGGTGATGTCGACGTGGTCCAGGCGGCAGTCGCCTCGGTCTATGAGGTCCTTGAGCCGTCCGGGCGTGGCGACGACCACCTCGGCGCCGGTGCGCAGCGCGTTCGCCTGCCGGCCGATCGGCATGCCGCCGACCACGGTGGTGAGCCGCAGCCGCAGCGCGCGGGCGAACGGGGTGAGGGCGTCGGTGACCTGCTGGGCCAGTTCGCGGGTGGGGACGAGGACGAGGCCCAGGGGCTGCCGGGCCTCGGCCCGCCGTCCGTCGACGCGGGCCAGCAGGGCGAGCCCGAAGGCGAGGGTCTTGCCGGAGCCGGTGCGCCCGCGGCCGAGCACGTCCCGGCCGGCCAGGGAGTTCGGCAGGGTCGCCGCCTGGATCGGGAACGGCGCGGTCAGGCCCTCGGCGCGCAGCGCGGCCAGCAGCCGCTCGGGCAGGTCGAGTTCGTCGAACGCCTCGACGGCCGGCAGCGCCGGGGTGACGGTGGCGGGCGGTGCGAACTCCCGGCTGGGCGCGGGGCGGCGCCCGCCGCGACCGCCGCCCGCGGGGCGGGAGGCGGTGCCTGCGCCGCCCGACTTACGGGAGCGGAACCCGTTGCCGCGGGAGTGGGGGGAGCCATTGCTCCTGCGAGCCGTGCGGTCCATGAGGGAACCTTCCTCGATGCGGCACGCGTCGAGGAATGCGCGACGGCATCGAAGAGCCGCGGGATTCGCAAGAGTTGAGCCGGATTGGAACAAAACGAGCCGAGGCCCGCACCGCGAGGGTGCGGGCCCCGGTCAGGGCATTCGCGTACGCGTCAGGCGGGAACGATGTTCTCGGCCTGCGGGCCCTTCTGGCCCTGCGTGACGTCGAAGGTAACCTTCTGGCCTTCCTGAAGCTCGCGGAAGCCAGAGGTGGCGATGTTCGAGTAGTGGGCGAAGACGTCCGGGCCGCCACCCTCCTGCTCGATGAAGCCGAAGCCCTTTTCCGCGTTGAACCACTTCACGGTGCCAGTTGCCATGTGTATCTCCCTTGAGGGGCAGTACCCGAGACCTGCACTTTGCCGATTCGGGGTCGCTGAAATGATCACCCTCCGGAGAGATTCGAAAATCCTCGGATAACAAAAAGAGTGCTCGTCGACGAAGGTCGAAAGAGCACTCGAAGTCTCTGGGAACCAAAACTGCAACGCCAACCAAGGTAGCACAAGCAGCGACGGATGGCTCGGGAATCTCGTACTCGAGATGGAGCTGCCCGTCCGCACGTACCGCGTTCTCAGTGCCGGAGAGTGTCGGCGGGCGCACGACGACGGGACGACCCGCTCTGTATCGAGTGGGCCGTCTGGCCTTCCGGCGCCGCTGGTACGTCGCCCTGGTCCGGGCGGCCGTCCTGGCCGCCGTGGGGCTGGGCTGGCTCCCTCAAGGCACCGGGCGCCGTCGACGAGGAGTTCTCGATGCCCGGCATCGAGTCCCGGAAGGCGTTCGACCTGATGGAGCAGCGCTTCCCCGGGGCCACGGCCGACGGCGCGACGGCCAGGGTCGTCTTCATCGCGCCGGGCGGCGAGAAGGCCACGGCCGCCGGGAACCGGGAGGCCGTCGAGAAGGCCGTGGCCGGACGCGGCGGCGGCACGCGGGTCGCGAGCGCCGTCGGCCCGTTCCGGGCGAGGACGGTCGGCCAGGACGGCACGACGGCCTTCGCGACGGTCACCTACAAGGTCGGCGCCCACGACCTCACCGACGCCGCCCGCGGCCCACCTGGAGCGGACCACCGAGCGGGCCCGGGACTCCGGGCTGACCGTCGAGGGGGGAGGCACCGCACTGGCCGGCGAGGCCCTCCTCTCGCCCGTCGCCACCCGCACCCTCATCACCCGCTTCCTGATGGCGCCCGCCTCCGGAGCCGGGCTCGCGCCCCCGGAGCGCCTCGCCGGCCTGGCGGTCCGGGAACGTGAGGCGATGGAGCCGGCCGCGGCGGGCCGGTCCAACACGGAGATCGCCGAGGACCTCACGCTGAGCCCGCTGACCGTCCGCACGCACATCCACCGGGCCATGACCAAGCTGCCCGCCCGGGACCGCGCCCAGCTGGTCGTCATCGCGTACCAAGACGGGGCTGGTGCGGGCGGCACCGCCGGCGACCTGAGCGGTCCGCTACGGCCTGCCGTAGGCCGCCACCATGATGTTCTCGGTGGTCCGGTTCATGTCCTGGCCCTTGGCGTCGGTGGAGTTGACGCTGTAGACGAGGATGCGCGAGCCGTTGCGGGTGGAGGCGATGGCGGTGTTGTACCCCCAGCGCCCGCCGGTCTTGCCCCAGACCTCGCGCCCGCCCAGCACCTTCATGGACAGGCCGACGGAGTAGGCGGCCCGTTTCCCGGTCCTGAAGTCGGTCACCTCGGGCAGCGTGAACATCTCCTCCAGCAGCGGCCCGCGCACGATCCGCCCCCGGAACAGGGCGCGGGTGAACGTCTCCAGGTCCGCGGTGGTCGAGACGATGTTCCCGGCCGCCCACGCGTCCGTCGCCCCCCACACGCTGACGTCCCGGAGCCCGGTCGTGCCGTCGTCGAGGCGCATCGTCTGGTAGCCGTGGTTGTGCGGCCCGGTGATGCGCGGGTTCGTCCCCGGGAAGTAGGTGTCCCGCAGCCCCAGCGGCCCGAGCACCCGACGGGCGACCTGACGCTCGTAGGAGTCGCGGGTGACGCGCTCGATGAGCAGGCCGGCGACGGTGTAGCCGATGTTGAGGTAGTGCTGCCGCTCGCCCGGCGCGAACTCGGGGCTCTTCGACGTCGCCGAGCGGACCATGTCCCGGGGGTCGTACACCCGGAAGCGGTTGGCGTACGCCTCCTCGACGGTGGTGCCGGGGAAGTCGGGGGCGGGGATGCCGTGGGTGTGGTCGAGGAGCTGCCGGACGGTGACGCCCGCGTACGGCGCCGGGATCAGTTCCGGCAGATAGGAGCGGGCACTGCGGTCCAGGTCCAGGCGTCCCTCCTCGGCCAGTTGCAGGGCGACCGCGGCGGTGAAGACCTTGGTGACGGACCCGGCGCGGAAGCGGGCGGCGGGATCGGCGGGCCGGCCGCTCCGCAGGTCGTGGACGCCCGAACTGCCGTGCCAGGTGCCCTTCTTGCCGCCGACCCGTACGAGGGCGGCGGTGGTGTCGGCGTTGGGAAGGCCGGCGAGGGCGGCTTCGAGGGCGGCATTCGGGGACGGCCCCGTGGTGGACCGCGCTGCCGTCGGCGCGGCCGGGGCGGAGGCGGTGGCCGGGAGCACGGACGGCCCGGCGGCGATGCCCACGACGAGCACGGCGGCGGTCAGCAGGCTGGTACGGGTCTTCAAAGCGAACTCCGTCGAGGAGAAGGGGCGTTGGGTGACGTCCCTATCCTCCGGAGCCGGGCCGCCGCGCGGATCGCCCCCGCCGGTGGTCTTGCGGGGTCACTTCCTCGCCGGCGCGGGGGAGGGCCCGGCCCGGTCCGCTCCCCCGGGCGGGGGATCCCCGGCGGCGACGAGCCCGGTCTCGTAGGCGCAGATCACGGCCTGGATCCGGTCCCTGAGGCCCAGCTTCGCGAGCACGTTGCCGACATGCGTCTTGACGGTGTGGTCGCTCACCACCAGCTCGGCGGCGATCTCGGCGTTCGACAGGCCTCGCGCGAGCAGCAGCAGCGTCTCGCGCTCCCGGGCGGTCAGGACGTCCAGCCGGGGATCGGGACGGCGGGACCGGGCGGCGGGGCGGGTGTACTGCTCCACCAGACGCCGGGCGACGGAGGGGGCGAGCAGCGAGTCGCCCCGGGCGACGACCCGCACGGCGTGCACGAGATCGTCCCGGCGGACGTCCTTGAGCAGGAAGCCGCTCGCGCCCGCGTGCAGCGCCTCGTACACGTACTCGTCGGAGTCGAAGGTCGTCAGCATCACCGTCCGGCAGTCGCCCGCGGCGCTGATCGCACGGCAGGCCTCGATGCCGTCCACGCGGGGCATCCGGATGTCGAGCAGCGCCACATCGGGCGCGTGCCGCCGCACCGCGTCGACGGCCTCGGCGCCGTCACCCGCCTCGGCGACGACCTCGATGTCCGGCTGCACGTCCAGGATCATCGCGAAGCCGCTGCGCACCAGCTCCTGGTCGTCGGCGACCACGACCCGGATCGTCACGCTCCCGCCTCCGCCGCCGCGGGGACGGGAATCCGCACCCGCACCTCGAACCCGCGCCCGCCCGCGCCCGGCCCGGTGACCGCGCCGCCCCCGTGGGCCGCGGCCCGTTCCCGTATCCCGACGAGCCCGTGCCCGCCGCGACGGGGCACGGCGTGCGGCCCCCGCCCGTCATCGCTCACGGTGACCTCCAACTCACAAGCCGAGTACGTCAATTGAATCTGTGCGCTGTGTGCGTCCGCATGCTTGAGGGTATTGGTCAGGGCCTCCTGCACCACCCGGAAGACGGTGGCGCCGACGCCCGCGGAGACGGGCCGGACGTCCCCCACGGCCCGGTACGTCACGTCGAGCCCGCTCCCGCGCACCCGGTCGAGCAGTCCGGGCAGTGCGGCGAGGCCGGGCTGCGGCTCGCGCGGGGCGGTGCCGTCGCTCCCGGCACCGTCGTCCCGCAGCACCCCCAGCATGTGCCGCAACTGCGCCATGGCGTCCCGCCCGGCCGCGGAGATGGCGTCGAAGGCCGCCTCGGCCCGCTCGGGCGCGGCACGCACGGCCACCGGTCCGGCCTCGGCCTGCACGATCATCAGGCTGACGGCGTGGGAGAGGATGTCGTGCATCTCCCGTGCGATCCGGGCCCGTTCGCGTGCCGCGGCCTGCTCGGCCTCGACGCGGTGGGCCCGCTGCCGGGCGTCGGTGAGCCGCCCGAAGACATAGGCGGCCGCGAACACGAAGAGGGAGAAGGTCAGTTCGCGTGCCGACCGGGTGTTGAGCCACACCCCCACCGGCACGGCGACCGCCAGCACCAGCCCGGTGACGAGCCGTTCGCGCGGGGCCGACAGCGCGGCGACGGTGTAGACGACGACGAGTCCGGTGTACGGCAGCGGCTGCCCGGGGCCGTCGACGGTCAGCCGGTACAGCAGGTTCGCGGCCAGCACCGCGAACAGCACGGCGACGGGAGCACGCCTGCGCCAGACCAGCGGCAGCACGGTGAGGGTGCTCATCCCGTACGCGGCCCAGCTCGCCGGCGGCAGCCCGGGTGCGCGCGGCACCAGGAAGGGCATGGTCATGGCGCCCTGGACGAGCAGTGCGACGCCGATGTCGGCCAGGAGCGGATGGTCCGCCGCGAGCACCCGCCCCCGCTCCCACCGCCCGCGCAGTTCCCCGCGTATGCCCATGGCGACGAACGCCCCCCGTCTCGTGCGGCCCGATCGTCCGAAACGGTAACGGGGCGGGCCGGCTCAGTCGCCGGGTGCGCGGCAGGAGACCTGCCGGCGGGCGGCCTCGTCGATCTCGTCGAGGGTGAGCAAGGGGGTGGCCCGGGTCTGAAGGGCGCCGCCGGCTTCGAGGGTGTTTCTCGACCGCCACCGCCAGGTGCGGGGCTCCTTCCCGTGGGACCCCTTCATCACGATCGGAAACGCGTGACGCCCGGGCGTCGGCAGGGCAGCGGGGGGTGCGGCCGCAGCGGCTAGGCTGAACGCCGTGGAGCTCCTGCACCTGCGCTACTTCCTCGCCGTCGCCCAAGAGCTGAACTTCTCCACCGCGGCCCGCAAACTGCACATGGCGGCCTCCCCGTTGAGCCGGCGGATCAAGGACCTCGAGAACGAGGTCGGGCACCGGCTGTTCGACCGGGACACCCACCGTGTGCGGCTCACCCCGGCCGGCAACGCGCTGGTGCCGATCGCGCGCGGGGTGCTGGAGCAGGTCGACTCCATCCGGTGGCGGCTGGACGAGACGGCCCGGCCGCGGCGGACCACCCTGCTGCTCGGCGTTCCCAGTGGCGTCCATCCCGACCTTCGGGAGCGGATGGACGCCCTCGCCGAGCGGGTCGGCGACCGGTTCGAGATCAAACGCTGGCCCGGCGGCACCGACCGGCTCGTGGACGCGGTGTGCGACGGCAGGCTTGCGCTGACCCTGGCCCGGCTCCCGGCCGGCGGCGACCCGGCGCTGGAGCAGATGCCGGTGATGTCGGAGCGGCTCGGCGCGGTCGTGCCCCGGGACCGGTTCGCGGGACGCGAGTCCGTCGCCCTCGCGGAACTGGCCGAGCTCGCCTACGCCGGCTCCCCGACGGCCGTGACCAACGCGTACTTCCGTGGCCTCGACCAGCAGCTCGCCGAACTCGGCATCAGGAAGCGCGTCGAACTGGGCAGTGCCACCTTCGACGGGGTCTCCGAAATAGTCTCTGGCGGTATGGCGTTCTCCATTTCCATGCTGGATCCCAGAAGTCCCGTTCAGAAT
The DNA here is from genome assembly GCF_014205055.1 of Streptomyces luteogriseus. NCBI lineage: Bacteria > Bacillati > Actinomycetota > Actinomycetes > Kitasatosporales > Streptomycetaceae > Streptomyces > Streptomyces luteogriseus. The sequence goes on along the minus strand of NZ_JACHMS010000001.1, from coordinate 4,147,637 downwards.
TACCGTCTCGACAACGTCGTGGTCCTTCCCTTCTCCGATTTCCACCCCCGTCTCGAGACCGGCCTGATCTGGCGCAAGGACCGGGCACGCGGCGGTGACCTGGAAGAAGTCGTGGCGGCGGCCCGCGAGGTGTTCGCCCAACCGCTCCACTCATAATCACCTGAAAATCTTCACGAAAAGCGGTATGACCACTGCGGTCATACCGCTTTTCGCTATTCGGTCACTCCATTTGTTTCCGTTCGCCGCGCTTATCGCGCTAACTTAGTTTCCAGATACACACACATGGCGAACCGAGGAGTGAAGAAATCCGATGACGGACATCACCGACACCGTCGCCGGCCCGCTGGAGGGCATCCGCGTGATCGACCTCTCGACCGTGGTGATGGGCCCCTACGCCGCCCAGATCCTCGGCGACCTGGGCGCCGACGTGATCAAGATCGAGTCGCCGTCCGACACCGTGCGCACCGGCCACTACCGCACGACCCCGGGTATGACCCCGCTGAACCTCAACGTCAACCGCAACAAGCGCAGCGTGTCCCTCAACCTCAAGGACGACACCGACCGCGAGCGTGCCCTGCGGCTGATCGACACCGCGGACGTGCTGATCACCAACATGCGCCCCGGCGCCCTGCACCGCCTCGGCCTGTCCCACGACGACATCGCCGCCCGCAACCCCGGCCTCGTCTACGCGCACGCCCAGGGCTTCCGCAGCGACTCGGACCGGGCCGGCAACGCCGCCTACGACGAGACCGTGCAGGCCGCCTCCGGCCTGGTCGACATCGCCGACCGGGCGCTCGGCGAGCCCGTCTACCTGCCGACCATCATCGGCGACAAGGTCTCCTCCCTCACCATCGCCTACAGCGTGCTGGCCGCGCTGCTGCACCGGAACAAGACCGGCCAGGGCCAGCTCGTCGAGATCCCGATGACGGACACCCTGATCGCGTTCAACCTGGTCGAGCACCTCGCGGGCCACACCCACGTGCCCGAGACCGGCCCCACCGGCTTCCCGCTGTCCATGCTGAAGGGCCACAAGGCCGTGCGCACCAAGGACGGCCTGGCCTGCGTCATGCCGTACAACCCGCAGAACTACCGGGACTTCCTCACCGCCGCCGGACGCCCCGACCTCGCCGAGGACCCGCGCGTGAACGGCGACGCCATCGACAGCGCCGACCACGAGGACCTGGCCGCGCTCCTGGAGGTCTGCGCCCCGGCGCTGACCACCGAGGAGTGGGCGGAGGTGTGCGCCAAGCACAGCATCCCGATGGCGCCCGTGCTGGAGCTCGACCGCGCCCACGACGACCCCTACGTCCAGGGCGGCCACCTGCTCGACACCGTCGAGCACCCGACCGAGGGCACGGTCCGCACCATCGGCATCCCGCTGCGCTTCTCCGCCACCCCCGGCTCGATCCGCCGCCTCGCACCGGTAGCGGGCCAGGACACCGAGGACGTCCTCGCCGAACTCGACGCCACCGCCCGCTGATCGCCACAGGAGGACGACAGTCATGAGCACCCCCACACCTCCCGTCGTGCGCACCGAACGCATCGGCTCCACCCTGCTGATCACACTGGACCGCCCAGAGGCCCGCAACGCCGTGAACGCGGCGACCGCCACCGCCCTGGCCGCCGCACTCGACGCACTGGAGGCCGACCCCACCCTGCGGGCCGGCGTCCTGACCGGCGAGGGCGGCACGTTCAGCGCCGGCATGGACCTCAAGGCCGCCCTGCGCGGTGAGTCGCCCGAGGTCGAGGGCCGCGGTTTCGGCGGCCTGACCGAGTCCCGGCCGGACAAGCCCCTCATCGCCGCCGTGGAGGGCTTCGCCATGGGCGGCGGCTTCGAACTGGCCCTGGCCTGCGACCTGATCGTCGCCGCCGAGGACGCCCGGTTCGGCCTGCCCGAGGTCAAGCGCGGGCTGATCGCGGCCGGCGGCGGAGTGATCCGGCTTCCCCAGCGCATCCCGCACCACCTCGCGATGGAACTTCTGCTGACCGGCGAGCCCGTCGACGGGCGCCGGGCCGGCGAACTGGGCCTGGCCAACCGGGTCACCGCCCAGGGACAGGCCGTCGCCGAGGCGCTGCGGCTGGCCGAGCGGGTCGCGGACAACGCCCCGCTCGCGCTGGCGGCCGTCAAGCGCGTCGTCCGCGCCGCCGACGGAGCCTCCGACGAGGAGGCCTTCGCCTTCCAGCGCGAGCAGATGAAGCCCCTGATGGCCTCGGACGACGTCCGCGAGGGCATGACCGCCTTCGCCGAGCGCCGCCCGGCACGGTGGACGGGGAGGTGAGCCGGGCATGAGGACCGAGGACGTACGACAGCACCTCACCACCCCGCTCACCAGCCCGGCGTACGCGCCGATGGTCCCGCGGTTCACCGACCGCGAGTACCTCAACGTCGTCTACCGCACCGACCCCGACGCGCTGCGGGCCGTCGTCCCCGAACCGCTTCGGGTGGAGGAGCCGTTGGTCCGGTTCGAGGTCATGAAGATGGGCGACGTCAGCGGCTACGGCCCCTACACCGAGGCCGGCCAGGCGATCCCCGTCGGCTTCGAGGGCGAGCGCGGCGAGTACCTGCACGCGATGTACCTCGACAACTTCCCGGCGACCGCCTCCGGCCGCGAGGTCGCCGCCTACCCGAAGGTCATCGGCTCCCCGGCGCTGTACGTCGACTCCGGCGCGCTCGTCGGCACGCTCGACCACGGCAGTCTGCGGGTCGCCACCGCGACCATGGGCTACAAGCACCACGAGCTGGACCGGCGCCAGGCCGAGGAACAGATCGGCGTGCCGACGTTCATGGTCAAGACCGTCCCCGGCTACGACGGCGTGCCGCGCGTGCAGGAACTCGTCCGCACCCGCATCACCGACCTCACCGTCAAGGGGGCCTGGACCGGCCCGGCCCGGCTCCAGCTGTTCCAGCACGTGCTGGCCCCGCTGGCCGACCTGCCGGTGCTGGAGGTCGTCTCGGCGAGCCACATCCTCACCGACCTGACGCTGTCGGGCGTCGAGCCGGTCCACGACTACCTGAAGGGGGCCGCGTCATGACCCGCGCCTTCCGTACGGCCGCCGTCATCGGCGCCGGGACCATCGGACTGTCCTGGACGGCCCTGTTCGCCGCGCACGGCCTGACCGTCCGGGTGAGCGACCCGCGCGAGGACCTCGCCGAGGCCGTCACCGAGGCCCTGGAGCAGTACGCCCCGCACCTGGCCGCACGGGGTCTGGACGTGACCGGTCTCGCCGACCGGGTGCGCCTCGCCGCCGATGTCACCGACGCGGTCCGGGACGCGGACGTCGTCCAGGAGAACGGCCCCGAACGGGCCGGGTTCAAGAAGGACCTGTTCGCCACCCTCGCCCGTGAGGCCCCGGCCCACGCCCTGCTGCTCAGTTCGTCCTCGGCGATCCCGTCGACCGCGTTCACGGGGGAGCTGGCGGACGAGGACGCCGCCCGCGTGCTGATCGGCCACCCCTTCAACCCGCCGCACCTGGTCCCGCTGGTCGAGGTCGTGCCCGGCGAACGCACCGGCGAGGAAGCCGTCCAGGCCGCGCTGGACTTCTACACCTCGGTCGGCCGCACCCCGGTCGTCGAACGCAAGGAGATCCCCGGCTTCGTAGGCAACCGCCTGCAGAACGCGCTCAGCCGCGAGGCGGTGTACCTCGTCGACCAGGGCGTGGTCACCCCCGAGGACCTCGACAAGATCATGACCAACTCGCTGGGCCTGCGCTGGGCCACGGTCGGGCCGTTCCTCGGCTCGCACCTGGGCGGCGGGCCGGGCGGCTACCGGCACCTGGTCGCGCACATCGGCGCGTCGATGCAGCGGACGGGGGCGGGCGGCGGCACCCCGCCGCTGACCGGGGAACGACAGGAACGGCTCATCGAAGCCGTTGCGCGGCCGGCGGCGACCTCTACGAGCTGTGCCACGACCTCCTGACCGAGCTCGACGGCTGTGCCGGCCAGACGCGGATCACGGCGCTGATGAAGCGGTACCGGGCGCGGAAGCGGTAGAAGCCAGGGACTCGACCTCGGCGGCGAAGAGCTGCGCCGGGTCGAAGCCCATCCCCCTGAAGTGTCCGGCGAGTTCCAGGGACAGGACGCCGTGCAGCCGGGTCCAGAAGGTCATGGCCCGGTGCAGGGCCGCGGGCGGGGCGGGATGGCCGTCCGCCCACTCCCGGTGCTCTTCGAGGTGGGCGCCGAACGGGGTCGCCGGGGCGTCCCGGTCCACCGTGGCGCAGGCGTCCAGCAGGAGCGCCATGATCTCGGAGGAGATCGCGGTGATGTCGTCGGGCGCGTGGTAGCCGGGCACGGGTGTGCCGTAGATGAGGAAGTACCGGTGCGGGTCCCGCAGGGCCCAGTCCCGCAGGGCGTGCGCGAGGGCCGCCACCTCGGCGCCGTCCTTCGCCGCCGTCGCCGCGATCGTGTCGGCGAGGCTGCGGTAGGCGTCCCGGACCAGCTCCGTGATCAGGTCGTCGCGCCCGCCGTAGTAGCGGTACAGCGCCGGGCCGCTCATCCCCATCTGCTTGGCGATCGCGTTGAGGGACAGCGCGGACGCGCCCGCCGTGGCGATCTGCTCCCAGGCGCGTTCCTTGATCTCCGTACGCACCTGGGCGCGGTAACGCTCGCGGGGGGTCTTCGTGCCGTCGGCCTGCGTCATGGTTAGAGGCTATCACTGAAGTTATTGACAGTCGCTCCCGCTTTGCGTTAGAACCTATAACGAACACAAGGGCTAGTAATCGAAGCGGGCAGCAGCGGAGGTCGTCATGAACAGCACCGGGGAACTCGTCGAGGTCGTCCTGCCGGGTCGGGTGGAGCCCGAGGGGCTCCGGATCCGCCACGGGGCCGTGCCCGCCCCCGGCCCCGGCCAGGTCGTGGTCCGCATGGAGGCGACCGGCGTCTCCTTCGCCGAGCAACAGATGCGGCGCGGCCGCTACTACGACCAGCCGCCCTTCCCGTTCGTCCCCGGCTACGACCTCGTCGGCACGGTGCTGGCGGCCGGCGAGGGTGCCGACCCGGGTCTGACCGGCACCCGGGTGGCCGCGCTGGTGAAGGTCGGCGGCTGGGCCAGCCATGTGCGCGTCGACGCGGCGGACGTCGTACCGGTGCCCGAAGGGGTCGGAGCGGCGGAGGCGGAGACCCTTGTCGTCAACGGCGTCACCGCCTGGCAGATGCTGCACCGCAAGGCCCGCGTCCGCGCCGGGCACACCGTCGTGGTGCACGGCGCGAACGGCGGCGTCGGCTCCGTCCTGGTGCAGCTCGCCCTGGCCGCGGGGGCGCGGGTGATCGGCACGGCGTCCGCACGCCACCACGACGCCCTGCGGGAGCAGGGAGTCGTCCCCGTCGACTACCGCGCCGGGGACGTCGCCGCCCGCATCCGCGCCCTCGCCCCCGGCGGCGTCGACGCCGTCTTCGACCACGTCGGCGGCCGCGGCATCACCGACTCCTGGCGCCTCCTCGCCCCCGGCGGCACCCTCGTCTCCTACGGCAGCGCCTCCACCCGCGACGACGAGGGCTCCAAGCAGTGGTCCGTCCTCAAGCTGCTCTTCCGCGTGTGGATGTGGAACGCGCTGCCCAACCGCCGCCGGGCCTGCTTCTTCAACGTCTGGGCGGGCAGGGCCCTCACCAGGAACCGCTTCCGGTCCCGGCTGCGTGCCGACCTCACCCAGGTCTTCGACGCCCTCCGGCGCGGCGAGGTCACCGCCCGGATCGCCGCGCAACTGCCGCTCGCCCGGGTCTCCGAGGCCATGCGGCTGGCCGAGTCCGGCACGGTCGCCGGAAAGGTCGTCCTCACTCCGTAGCGGGCCGCCACCACCAGCCGCCGAACGACTCACCGACCACCGAGAGGAACACCATGCCCAGCAACGGCCCGTCGTCCACGCCTCGCCGGCAGCCCCGTCCCCGTCTGCGCGCGGTCGCGGTGACGCTCGCCCTCGCCGGCGCCCTCGCCGCCACGGCCCCCACGGCCCGGGCGGCCGACCTCACGGGGGCTTCCCCGTCCCGCTGCGGCGGGCGCGGCGTCGACTCCGCCGCCCTGATCCGCTACGAGTCCGACATCGTGATCAAGGCACCGCTGCGCACGATCTGGAAGCTCCAGACGGACGTCGAACGCTGGCCGTCCTGGCAGCCGCCGGTCACCACGACGGAGCGCCTCGACCCGGGCAGGCTGCGCAAGGGCTCGCGGTTCCGCTGGACGACCCCGGCACCCGCCACGACCCACACCCCCGCCTCCACACTGGAGATCACCTCCACGGTCCGGCAACTGCGGAACCAGGACTGCATCCTGTGGAAGGGCCCCGCGATCGGTGAGGGCCTGCGCATCGACGAGGGCGTCCACCTGTGGACCTTTCGCGAGGTCGAGGGCGGTGTCCGCGTCCACACCGAGGAGACCTGGACCGGCGACCAGGTCGAGGCGGACGTGCCCACCGCGACCGAGGCCCTCGGCCAGGGCCTCGAAGCGTGGCTGCGCGATCTGAAGGCCACCGCCGAAGCGCGCTCCGGCGGCCGCCCTCACTGAGCGACGAGCTTCTCGAAGAAGAACTCGTGCTTGAGGAACGACGTGGTGTGCTCCGCCCCCGGATACGGCGGTACGAGCGGGGCCGCCTGAAAGAGCCGCCAGCCGTCCTCCAGGGCGCCGACCCCTGTCTCGTACGGGGGTTCGTCGCTGTCGCCGGTCGTCGGACGGGTCGAGCCCGTGCCGTCGTAGCGGGCCCAGCCGACGACCTTGGAGTCGAGGGCGGAGGTGTCCAGGTAGAGGACGAGGACCTGCTGCCGGGTGGTGGTCATGCGGTGCTCCTCGGAGAGGCGGGCGCTGCGGGCCGGTTGGTGATGCGGGTGGCCCAGTGGTCGACATCGAAGCCGGGGTCGGCGGACAGGGCGCGCCACAGCAGGATCCGGTTGTGGATCTCCAGCCGGGCGGTGGCCTGCTCGTACCAGGGGAACGTGCGCCGCAACTCCTCGAGCACAGCGGGTGAGTCGGCGTCCCGTGTGTCCCACAGCCGCACCTGGGGCACGGACGGGTTGAAACGGATCTTGTACATGTGGCGGACGGTGTCGCTGTCGTTGCGCCGCCCGCCGTGCCAGATGCCGTGGTGCAGCAGGAGCACGGTGCCGGCCGGGCAGGTCAGCCGGGTCTGGCCGCGCAGGTTCTGGTAGCGGCCGGTGTCGGACTCGTTGGTGCGGCGCAGATGGCTGCCCGGGACGACGAGTGTGCCGCCCATCCCGGCGGTCACCTCCTGCGGGTAGTACATGAGCTGCACGTCGAAGGCGTCGGCCCGCACGTCGATGAGGGCGTCGGCGTGCAACGGCTGGGCACTGCCCTCATGGGGCAGGCGGGTGTGCACGAAGTGGTGGTCGACGGCCGGATCCGGACCCACCAGGCTCTCCAGCGCGCCCGCCACGGCGGGCAGTCCGAGGAGCCGCCGGGCGAAGGAACCCTCGGGGAAGGCCTTCTGCACGGGAGTGCCGTACGGCACGGCGGGCAGTGTCCCGGCGGCGAAGAGTTCGAGCGCCTCCTCGTTCATCTCCGGGGGCACGACGCCGTCGAGGCGCAGGAAACCGTGGGCCGTGAACCGCGCCACCTCGACGGAGCTCAACAGCTGCTGTGTGGTTGGCATGACGCAACCGTAGAAGCGTGAAAGCCCGCGGTCGTGGGGCGTAATCGGCAACCACTGGTAATTTTCCACCATGTCGGCCTTCGTGGAACTGCCCCTCGACCTGCCGCCCGACCGGGTGCACGCGGGCGTGGGCGTGCACGGCTCCGCCGGCCCGCACGAGGTCTTCCGGCTCCCGCACCTGTGGCAGCTCCACCTCTACGGCTACTCCGGCACCCTGGAGTTCGGCGGCGCGCGGCACCCGATCCGCCCCGGGCACCTCAGCCTCGTCCCGCCCGGCACGGAGGTGCACTTCCACTACGGCGCCCCGCGCTGCGAGCACCTCTACGCCCACTTCCGGCTGCCGGGCGACGGGGAGCGGCGCCGGGTCCCGGCGATGCAGGACGCCGGCCCGGAGGCGGCGGTGCTGAGTGCGCTGCTGCGCCGGGCGATCGCGGCGGGCGCGCAGTCCCCGGCCCGTGCCGCCGCGGAACTGTGGACGGTGCTGTGGCGCACGACCGGCCTGGCCGAGGCCACCGAGGCGCCCTCCGGGGCCCGGCATCCGGCGGTGCGGGCGGCCATGGCGCACATCGAGGAGCACCTGGCCGACCCGCTGAGCGTCCCCGGGATCGCCCGGGCCGCCGGGGTGTCCCACACGCACCTGACCCGGCTGTTCCGCGAGAACACCGGGCACACGGTCGTCGGCTACGTACGGCGGCGCCGCATGGAGCGCGCCCGTCATCTGCTCATCGCCTCGACCCTGGCGATCCCGGCCGTCGCGGCGACGGTCGGGATCCCCGACCTCCAGGCCTTCAACAAGACCTGCCGCAAGGAACTGGGTGCGTCGCCGCGTGCCGTGCGGCAGGCCGCGGGCGGGTAGGCGTCGGCAGCCCGTCGCCGCGCTGTCCCGCGGCCCGGTGAGCGGCTGCTGCTGTCCGCCGACTGGGCGCTGACCCGACTGTGGAGCGTCGTCCGCCGTCCGCCGACTGCGCGCCGTCCCGCTGTCCGCCCCCGGCCGACCGCCGACCCGCCGACCCGTCGGCCCCCGGCCGTTCGCCGTCCCGACTGCCGTCCGCCCTCCGTCGTCCCGGCCGCCGCCCCGCCATCCGCCGATCACCCCGCCGACCGGCCCAAGAACGCGCCACCTTCCCACCGTTGAGACGCTGTCGTGCCCCGGCCGGAGGCCCTGGACGCTCGGGGTGGCTGTCCGGATTCGCTGTTTCCCGGGCGGGGGCTTGCTGGCACTCTGGCGAGCACCCCGGGAGCCGGCAGGGGAGACCAGGGGAGAATTCCGTCCAGGAGGACCGGAAGGAAGCGGCAGCATGATCGAGTGGAAGCCTCTGGGCACCGGAGCGACACCCGTACCGCAGCCCGTGGCCACCCCGCTGGTCTGGGCCGGGGCAGGCGGCGGCGCACTGGTGCTGGTGGCGCTCCTCAACACCGCGGTGGGCCCCGACCGGCCGGGACTGGCCCTGCTCGGGCTGTCCCTGCTGGCCGCCCTGCTGGGTCTGTGCGCACGCTTCACGGCCGCCCCCGGCACGGCCCTGCTGTGCTGGCTGTTCCTCAACGGCTTCGCCATACCGCCCGCCGGCGTCCTCACCTGGGCCGGGCATCGCGACACGACCTGGCTGGCCTGCCTGCTCACCGCAGCCCTCATCGGCACGGCCCTGGCCCGTCTCGTCCACGCCCGGGCCGCCTACCGCCGCCTGGCCCCCGGCCGTGCCCGGCCCGACACCGCGACCGGCGACGGACCGTACGATTCCTGACGTAGGGCCGCGCGAACCGAAGGGGCGTCAGACGTGGGGCGGTTACTCGTCATCGGCGGCGGAGCGGCCGGCACCGCGGCGGCGCTCGCCCTGCGCAAGGCCGGGTTCGACGTCGCCGTGTACGAGGCGCATCCGGACGCGGCCGAGGACATCGGCGCGTTCCTCACGCTGGCGAGCAACGGCATGCGCGCCCTCGCCCAGATCGACGCCACCGCCGCGGTCACCGCCCTCGGCTTCCCCTTGACCGGGATGCGGATGCTCGACGGCTCCGGCACGGAGAGGGCGGCCAGGCCCCTCGGGGAAGCGGAGGACCCCGCCCTGCGCTACCGGTGCCTGCGGCGCGGCGACCTCAACACCGCGCTCCAGGCCGAGGCGGCCCGCAGGGGCATCCCCGTCCGGCACGGCGCACGGCTCGTTTCCGTCGACGAACGCCCGGACTCCGTCACGGCGCACTTCGCCGACGGCGCCACCGCGACCGCCGACCTCCTCATCGGCGCCGACGGCCTGCACTCCACCGTCCGCCGTTCGATCGCCCCCACCGCCCGGCCCCGGTACGCGGGCGAGCGGGTCTTCTACGGCCGCACCGCCGACGCCCCCTGCCCCGGAGCGACCGGCGTCATCACCTTCATCCGCGGTGCGTCCGTCGCCTTCGGCCACACGACGTCCCCCGAGGGCGAGACCTACTGGTTCGCCCGCGTCGCCGGCGACCCCTTGACCCCCGAGGAGATCGCGCGGGGCACAGCGGCCCACCACCGCGATCTCCTCGGCCCGCTCCTGCGCGAGGACGCCACCCCCGCCGCCGGCATCGTCGCGGCCACGGCCGACGACATCCTGGTCACCGACGCCACGGAACTGCCGCGGGGAATGCCCTGGCGCTCCGCCCGCTGTCTGCTCATCGGCGACGCGGCCCACGCGGCCTCCCCGGCCACCGGTCAGGGAGCCTCCATGGCCCTGGAGGACGCCGTCATCCTGGCCAAGTCCCTGCGTGACGCACCGGACCGCGACACCGCCCTGACCGCCTACGAGAACCTCCGCCGCCCCCGCGTGGAACACAACATCACCGTCAGCGGCGGCATCTCCCGGGGCACCCACAGCCGCCCGGCCGCACCGGCGCCCCGCCCCGGCGACGGGGAACTGACCGAACAGCTGGAGTGGGGCGGCCGTTGACCCGCGCGCGGTGCGGCAGGGGGTCTCAGGGAGTCGGTCGGCGACAGCCGAGACGGTGACGGCCGTCGTGGTCCACCACTACCGCCGGCGGCTGAGCCTCGCCGACGGCGAGCGCCGTTACGACGCACTGGAGAAGCGGCTCGCCGCCCGCCCCACGATCGGGGTTCCCACCGTCACGCTCGACGCCGAGCGGGACCCCTTCACCGCTCCGGGCGGCGGCACCTCGTACCGGGACAGGTTCACCGGCCTCTACGCGCACCGCACCCTGCCGGGCATCGGGCACAACGTGCCCAGGAGGCGCCGCCTTCGCGCGGGCCGTCGTCGACGCCGACCGCCTCTGAGGCTTGCCGCAGAAATGGTCACCGGTCAGAATGGTGACGTGAACCTCGACCATGTCTTCGTCTGCGGAAACCCGGCACTCGACTTCGCCGCCACCCTCCGAGCCCGCCGTTCGGTGCGCTTCGAGATGTTCGTGACGCCGGAGCGGCTGAATGCCTGGTACGTGGAGTCCGGCCTGGTCGACGCCGTCTCCCCGGGCCAGGAGGCCGACATCGAGCGGGCGAGGGCCGTACGGGAGGCGGTCTACCAACTCGTCACCGCCCGCCGGCTCGGGGAGGAGTACGACGGGGCGTCGCTGACCGTCGTGAACAACGCGGCCCGCACGTCGCCCGCGGTGCCCCAGCTCACCCCGTCGGGGCGCTGGACGCAGGCGACGCCGGACGAGGCCCTCTCCCTGGTGGCGCGGCACGCCGTCGAGCTCCTGAGCGGCCCGGACGTGCCCCTGCTCAAGGAGTGCGGCAACCCGGAGTGCACCCGCACCTACATCGACCGCTCACGGGGCATGCGGCGCCAGTGGTGCGGGATGGACTCCTGCGGCAACAAGATCAAGGCAGCCGCGTACCGCGCCCGCAAGAGGACCGCGACGGACACTAGCCGCCGACGTACCAGCTGAAGCCGCCGTTGCTGCTGGCTATGGCCAGGAGCACCAGCCACAGGACCACGTCGACGATGCCGAGGATGATGCCGGCCTTCGCCATTCCGGCACCGTTCCTGACCGACGCCTGACGACGGGCGACAGCACCGAAGACGATGGCCAGCGGGCCGAGGATGATGTTCAGGAAGAACAGGCCGATGATGCCGCAGCACAGGCTCGCGATCGCCAGGCCGTTGGTGCGCGAACCGGAGGACGCGGCAGAGGAACCGCCGTAACTCGCCATGGAAAACTCCCAGTTGTCGATGGCACGGACCGAACGGGCCGCACTCTCCTCACTTTCGACTTGTTTTGTTCGAATGCCCCTCAGGGCCGTTCCCATGACAACCGATTCGGGAGGGACGCCCGTCAGTTCTCCTGCACCAGCCCGGCGACGTGCGTGACGACCATGTCGAGGACGCCCGTCCAGGCCGTGTCGTCGCCGAGCACGAGATGGCTGAGCGTCAGGCCGTCTGTCATGGCGGCCAGATAGCGGGCCAGGACGGGGACGGGCACCCGCAGGCGCAGCCCCATGGCCTCGCGCAGCTGGTCGATGAGCTCGGTGTACGCCTCGGCGTACAGCTCGTACTGACGGCGCGCCAGATGCTCGAAACCGGGCTGGCGCAGGGCGTACTGCGTGAGTTCGTAGGTGAGCATGTGCTCGTCGGGGTGGGCGCGGACATGGTCCCAGTACGCCTGGAAGCCCGCCCGGACGGTCTCCTCGAGGGTGGCTCTGGGCCGGATGGCCTCCTTCACCACCGTCACGTAGTGCCCGGTGATGGTGGTGATCACGGACTCGATCAGCTGCTGCTTGGAGTCGAAGCAGTAGTGGAAGACGCTCAGCGAGACGCCCGCCTCGGCGGCGATGGACCGGGTCGTCGTCCTGGGGACGCCGTCCCGGGCCATCGCCCTGATCGCCGCTTCGGTGAGCTGTCGCCGCCGCTCGGCGGACGGCAACCGTGCCATGGATCCCCTCTCGTGGCCGGTCAGCCGCTGTGGACGCCGACTTCGTGGAGGGAGTAGCCCCAGCCGGTGCCGCGCTCCAGGCCGTGGACGCGGACGTACCTGGCCGGTGTGCCGGCGAACCGCGCGGTGTCCAGGCCGCCGTCACCGGCGGTGGTGGACCAGGCGGTCCGCCAGTTCTGGCCGTCGGAGGACAGCTCGATCCGGTACGACTTCGCGTACGCCTGCTCCCAGTCGAGGGTGACCCGCCCGACGGTCCGCGCCGAGCCGAGGTCGACCTGGTACCACTGGTCGTCACTCCAGTCGCTGGCCCAGCGGGTACGGCGGTCCCCGTCGACGGCCCGGTTCGGCTGGTGGCTCGTGAACAGGCTCCATTCCGAGGAGCTGGCCGAAGTGGCCGCTCCCGCCGCGAGGTTGACGCCGGCCTTGTGCTTCTCGGAGGCCCCCCAGGTGCCGAGGTAGGACTCCGCGCCCCGGAACAGGTCGTCGACCGTGTCCTGGCCGCCGACCCGGCGGATGTCCTCGATCCAGTCCGGGACGAGGCCGTAGTGGGCGGCGCCGTCGGTGTTCAGGTCCCAGGTGCGCTCGCCGGTGGTCTGCCGGTCGATGACCGACCCGCCGTCGACGCTCGTGAACGGGTAGATGACCTTGTTCGGCGCGTCCGCCCCGCGCGGTCCCGGCCAGCCGCCGACGCCGTTCATGTCGGTGCCGTAGCCGTAGCCCACGCCGTACTTGTCCCGCAGGGCCTCGGTGCGCTTCGCCTCCGCGACGAAGCCCTCCGAGCCGTGCATGTACTGGGCGATGAAACCGCCGAGGGCATAGACCCGCTCGGTCCAGTCCATGTCCATCCAGCTGTGCGAGGAGAGCACGCCGGGGTAGGACTCGGCCTCGAAGATGTCGAGCACCCGGCCGGTGGCCTTGACGCTCATGTGGTCGATCTCCAGCATCATGCCGCGCTTCATCATGCCGCGGACGGCGTACTCGCCGAGATCGGTGAGCCCGCGCACATTGCACCGGGCGTCGGCGCTGTACGACGGGACCTCCTCACCCGCCGGCAGCTTCTTCTCCGCCGCGGGCGCCGCCGCGTTGCCGATGGGGTTGTCGTGCTGCGGGCCCTTGCACGTCTCGGTCTTCCAGTAGGTGCCGGTCGACAGGAACTGCCCGACGTTGATGGCCGTCCCGAGCGAGCCCGAGTCGAAGCGCACCCCGCACAGGGCGTTGTCGAACTTGTGGCACAGGAACATGCTGCGCACGCCCAGCGCGTGGAGCTCGTCGAGCCCCTTGTCGATGTCGGCCTTGCTGCACTGCGCGATGTCCAGGACCTGCTTGCAGCCGAACGGCTCCGACGTCTCGACCCCCATGACCACCGCCAGCTTGCCCTGCTCGATGACCTTGCGGGCCTGCGCGCTGTCGGTGACGACCCGGAACCAGCCCTTGCCGGGCCCGCCGTACATCGTGTCGACGTAGGCCTGCATGTCGTACGTCAGCTTGGCCTGCAGCCGGATGGACGTCATCTCGTCACAGGAGCGGTCCTTGAAGAAGTACACCGAGCAGATCACGCCGTTGGTGACGAGGTCGTTGACCAGCACCCGCTGCCCGCCGCGCCAGGCCCGCTCGATCCAGGCGTAGTAGTTCTGCTGGTGGGTCAGCGAGTCGTGCCGCGGCCAGTCCTTGAAGGTGGGCCAGCCGTTCGGGTCGTGCTTGCCGTCACCGCCGTTGGTGATGAAGTCGAAGATCGCGAGCGAGCCGTCGGGGTAGTGCTCCGGGCAGTCCTTGAGCGCGTCGGCCACGCCCTGCTCGGAGAACGCCTTGCCGCAGATCAGACGGCCGCCGAAGGCCTCGTTGGAGAGGATGTGGTCGTGCGCGTCGACGAACCCGCGCACCTTCCCCTCGGCGTCGGTGCCGGTGAAGGGCTCGCCCGTGACGTTGATCCGGGAGTCCGGCGCGGGCCGTGCGGTCGGGTCCCACCAGTCGTTCCCGGCTGCCGTACTCGGGGTGGGGCCGAGCGCGATCGACAGCACGAGCAGGAGCAGCGACACAACGGTGATGTTCTTGCGGCGGTACGGGCGTCCGGAACTGATCACAGCCCACGTCCCTCGGTCGGGGGTCGCGCGGTCGTCTTGTCATGACCTCGCAAAGCGTGCGACGAGGATCGCCACTGCCGGTGAATGAGTCAAGAGTCCGGGACAGTTGACCTGATGGCCGGGGGGAGGGCCGGTTCACCCGGGGCGGGTTGCGCGGGTGCGGGGGCAACAGCGAACCCCAGGTCGCCGACCCGGGGTTTCGGGAGCGGGTGACAGGATCCCGCCTGCCCTCGCGCGATCAGCTCGCTGCGGGAGCGGAGCCGCCGGAGGCTTCTTGTGCGGCGCGGTACTCGGCGTTGATGCGCTGCGCTTCCTCGAGCTGGTCCTCGAGGATGACGATGCGGCAGGCGGCCTCGATCGGGGTGCCCCGGTCGACGAGCTCGCGGGCGCGTGCGGCGATCCGCAGCTGGTAGCGCGAGTACCGGCGGTGGCCGCCCTCCGAGCGCAGCGGCGTGATCAGCCGGGCCTCCCCGATGGCTCGCAGGAAGCCGGGGGTGGTGCCGAGCATCTCGGCGGCCCGGCCCATGGTGTAGGCCGGGTAGTCATCGTCGTCCAGACGATTGCTGAGCGGGGTATCTGCTGTCATGTCACCTCGTAGTACAACGCGTCGAGGGGCCCTGGTGCCGTACGGCACCAGGGCCCCGAAGGAAATTCAACACCATCTGTCGGCTCTTGTGCGGTGCCGACCTTCTGTTTCCGCTACCCGGCCCGGCTGCGGGAGGGGTAGCGGGGATCGCGGCTGCGTGACCGGGGACCACCATCCAATCCGGGGTCTTGCGGTACCCGGACCGAGAGCTTCCCGGCCGGGCGATCCTGATGGCGTCTGCTCCTCCGTCCTTCCTCGGTTCTGTCTGACCATGTCTACGAGAAGAAGGTTAACCATGACGAGGGGCAATGTCTACCCTGACAAAGACAGATTTTGGAGCCCAGTGGATGCAGGCATGCTGTGGCGCCCGATGGCGTCGCGACATGACAGTGAGGGCCCTGCCGACGCGCGTCGGCAGGGCCCTCACTGGGTCTCCGGTGGCGGTGACCCGCCTGTGTCTCAGCTCGCCGGGAGATCCCGGAGCCGGACCCGGTCCGTATAGGTGGGGGTGTCCCGGAGGACGGTGAGCCGGGCCAGCGTGACCAGGCCCGTGCTCTGGTCGTCCCCGTCGCAGAGGACGAGGTGATCGACCTGCGCACCGGCCATGAGGGACAGCGCCACCTCGACCGTCATGTCGTCACGGATCCGGGGTGCGTGGGCCAGGGAGTGGTGCTGCGCCAGAACCGGCGTCATGGGTCTCCTGCCGAGAGGGGGTGGCGGGTGGGCGCAGGGCTCTACGCGGCCGAGCCGAAGCCGCTGCGCCGCTGCCTGCCGGGACGCGCCGCTTCACCGGCGGGGCGGCCCTGCCCGGCGGGACGGCGTCCCCGGCGGCCCCGGGACCCGGCGGCGGACGCGCCGCGCGGGCGTTCCGCGCGCGGCGCGGCGATGACGACCGGGACGCCGGACGGGGCCTGGGCGCCCGTGATGCGGGTCAGCTCCGCCTCGCCGGAACGCACCTGGGCGACCTGCGGGGTGATGCCCGCCGACGACATCAGCCGGGTCATGCCCCGACGCTGGCCCGGGGTCACCAGGGTGACCACGCTGCCGGACTCGCCGGCGCGTGCCGTACGGCCGCCGCGGTGCAGATAGTCCTTGTGGTCACTGGGCGGGTCCACGTTGACGACCAGGTCGAGGTTGTCGACGTGGATGCCGCGGGCGGCGACGTTCGTCGCCACCAGGACCGTCACGTCCCCGCTCTTGAACTGGGCGAGGGTCCGGGTCCGCTGCGGCTGGGACTTGCCGCCGTGCAGGGCCGCGGCGCGGACACCGCTGCTCAGCAGGTGTGTGGTCAGCCGGTCCACCGCGTGCTTGGTGTCGAGGAACATGATCACCCGGCCTTCGCGCGCCGCGATCTCGGTGGTCGTCCGGTGCTTGTCGGCGTCGTGCACATGGAGGACGTGGTGCTCCATCGTGGTGACCGCGCCCGCGGACGGGTCGACGGAGTGCACGACCGGGTCGTGCAGGTAGGTGCGGACCAGCCGGTCGACGTTGCGGTCCAGGGTGGCGGAGAAGAGCATCCGCTGGCCGCCGGGGCGCACCTGGTCGAGCAGGGCGGTGACCTGCGGCATGAAGCCCATGTCGGCCATCTGGTCGGCCTCGTCGAGGACGGTGATGTCGACCTGGTCCAGGCGGCAGTCGCCCCGGTCGATGAGGTCCTTGAGCCGTCCGGGCGTGGCGACGACCACCTCGGCCCCGCCGCGCAGGGCACTGGCCTGCCTGCCGAGGGGCATCCCGCCGACGACGGTGGCGAGCCGCAGGCTCACGGCGCGGGCGTAGGGGGTGAGCGCATCGGTGACCTGCTGGGCCAGCTCGCGCGTGGGCACGAGGACGAGGGCGAGCGGCTGCCGCGGCTCGGCGCGCCGCCCGGCCGTCCGGGCCAGTACGGCGAGGCCGAACGCGAGCGTCTTGCCGGAACCGGTGCGGCCGCGGCCCAGGACGTCCCGGCCGGCCAGGGAGTTCGGCAGGGTCGCCGCCTGGATCGGGAACGGTGCGGTCACGCCCTCGTGGCCGAGGGTGGCCAACAGCCGTGCGGGCAGGTCGAGATCGGCGAACGACTCGACGGCCGGCAGCGGGGGCGTGATGGTCTCCGGCAGGGCGAACTCGCCCTGGGGGGCCCTGCGGGGGCCCTGGCTCCTGGGGCGGCGCGGGCCGCCGGAGCGGCGGTCGGCGCCCTCGCTCCTCGGGAAACGGTCACGGGTACGGGATGTGTGGGCACGCTTCATGCGGGACCTTCCTTGACGGGCGCGTAGCAAGGAAATCCGCAGCAGAGGAGAGGCGCAGAGAATCTCGAGACGAGCCGAAGTCGATGCGGCCGGATGGGACCGGCGGGGAAAAACAGCGAGCCGGGGCCCGCACCCCTTCAGGTGCGGGCCCCAGCTGCGAAATATGCGCGAGCGCCGATGTCAGGCGGGCACGATGTTCTCGGCCGTCGGGCCCTTCTGGCCCTGCGCGATGTCGAACGACACCTTCTGGCCTTCGAGCAGCTCGCGGAAGCCCTGGGCGGCGATGTTCGAGTAGTGGGCGAAGACGTCGGCGCCGCCGCCGTCCTGCTCGATGAAGCCGAAGCCCTTTTCAGAGTTGAACCACTTCACGGTACCGGTAGCCATTTGTTTCTCCTTCGGAGGCGGTTTCGGGAATTCACCCTGTGTGAATTCCGTGTCGCCGTGATGATTACCCCGTAGGAAATGAACCTTCTGGCAACCACACCTGCAACTGAGATCGACAGTAGCACGGTGGGTTCGGCGCTGCGGCGACCGGAAAATGCGATCCGGGGGAGGATCGAGGAATATTCGGCGGGCCCCGCTTCTATTTCTCATTTTGCGGGCACAGATATTTCCCTCCCCGGGCGCGGACCTTCCTGTCGCGCCCTCGCGCGCCGGCCCTGTGACCTCCGGCGACGGGTGAGGAGCCGCTGCCGCCGTGATCGGTGGACGGCCTGGCGGCGGACGCGCCGCCGCGCCTCTCCGGCGACGAACGTCACATCCCCCGGATGGCCGCACCCGGCGAAATCTATGTGGACATGTCACCGACCGCTGACGGTGTGGTGGGGAACGGAGGCGACGGGATCCCCGCGGCTCCCGGCGACGGTCGGCCGGTGGCCCGCCCCGACGCGTGTTACGGAGTGGCCGCCGTGGAGGGCCGGGCAGTGCGGCCGGTGAGGTTCTCGGGCCGCAGGAGTGTGTCCAGCCGGTCGGCGGAGAGCAGGCCGGCCTCGGTGGCGAGGTCCCTGACGGTGCGGCCGGTGGTCAGGGCCCGGCGGGCGAGGGCGGTGCCGGCGGCGTAACCGATGTGCGGGGCGAGCGCGGTGACCAGGCCGGCGGAGCGATGGACGCTGTCGTGGAGGTGCTCGCGGTTGGCGGTGATGCCGGGGACGCAGCGGGTGGCGAGGGCGTCGCAGGCGGCGCGCAGATGGGCCAGGGAGCGCAACAGGCTGTAAGCGATGACGGGTTCGAAGGCGTTGAGCTGGAGTTGCCCGGCCTCGGCGGCCATCGTGACGGTCAGGTCGTTGCCGATGACCTCGAAGGCGACCTGGTTGACGACCTCGGGGACGACCGGGTTGACCTTGCCGGGCATGATCGACGAACCCGCCTGCACCGGCGGCAGGTTGATCTCGCCGAGTCCCGCGGTGGGCCCGGAGGAGATCAGGCGCAGGTCGTTGCACGTCTTGGACAGCTTCACGGCGACCCGCTTGAGGACGCCGGAGAGCTGGACGAAGGCGCCGCAGTCCTGGGTGGCCTCGATGAAGTCGCCCGCGGGCCGGACGGGTTCCGCTGATCTCGGCGAGATCATCGGCATCCTCGGCGGCATGGGCCCGGCAGCCACGGCCGACTTCTACGCCAAGCTCGTCTCGACGACCCCCGGCTCCAGTGACCAGGACCACCTGCGGGCGGTCATCTGGTCCGACCCCACCATCCCCGACCGCACCGAGGCCCTCCTGGGCGACGGCCCCGACCCCACTCCACACCGCGCACGCCTTCGTGCCGCGCATCGCCGACCATGTCGGCCTGCCCATCGTCCACATGATCGACGAGGTCGCCCGGCACCTCACCACATTCCGCCCCCGCATCCACACCGCCGGACTCCTCGCCACGACCGGCACCGTCCGGGCCGGCCTCTACGAGGAGTGGCTGGACCGCGTCGGCATCCGCCTCGTACTCCCCGACCCCACAAGCCAGGACCACGAGGTCATGACCGCCGTCCGCGCGGTCAAGGCCGGAGGGCGCGACGGCGTGACGACTCTGCTGCTGTCCCGCGCCGCACGGCGCCTGACCGCACGAGGCGCGCAGGCGGTGATCGCCGGCTGCACCGAGATCCCCCTCGGTCTGCCCGTCGGCGCCGTGGACGTCCCCCTCGTCGATCCGGCGCTCGTCCTGGCCCGGGCCCTCGTCCACCGGGCCACGGCCGGTCAGGCCGGGAAAGCAGCGATGTACTGTACGCAATATGTCACTCGACCGTCCCGTCTCCCGCCGCCTCCTCAGTGACGAGGTCTTCGACCGCCTGCGCGACTCCATCGTGCGCGGGGAACTCGTCCCCGGCGAGAAGGTCAGGGACGGCGAGCTCGCCGAGCGCCTCGGTCTCAGTCGCACCCCCGTGCGCGAGGCGCTCGCCCGGCTCGCCGACATCGGCCTGGTCGAGGCGAAGCCCGGCGTCTACACCCGCATCACCACCCTCAACCGGCGCGACGTCGAGAACACCCTCGCCGTCCTGCGCTCCCTCGACCAGCTCGCCGTGGAAGCGGCCGTCCCGGTCATGACCGATGAGGACCTCGGGCGCATGCGCGAGGCCAACCGCGACTTCGAACGGGCCGTCGCGACCGACGACACCGCCGCCGCGCTCGCGGCCGACGACCGCTTCCACGCCGTCCCCCTCACGGCCGCCGGCAACCCCGTGCTCAGCCGGATCGTCGAGCAGCTCCACCCGCAGATCCACCGCATCCTCCACCGCAAGTTCTCCACCCTGCTCGGCGGGCGCAACACCATCGAGCACCACGACCGGCTCGTCGAGGTCTGCGCCGGCGGCGACGCCCGCGCCGCCGCCGATCTCTCCGGACGCCACTGGCTGGAACTCGGCGGGCACATCAACGAGCTGTTCGACACCAATCAGTTCGCGGAAGCGGCGACCGGATGAGGTGCTCCGATAACATGTTCGACCGCGCGATGGTCCCGCCGTCGCCGTCCCTCCCCCCAGCCATTCGGATGAATCGGCCAGAAGATTGATAGCCAGAAGATCGCGGGTGTTCTCGCGAATAGGCGGCATGACGTCGTGGGGTGCGTGGCGCCATTGGCGCGCGATGCTGTGGATCGCGGCGGGTGTGGTGGCGTTCGGATTCCTCGTCGCGCTGGAGATCGCCGCACGCCGCTACGGTGAACCCGGGCCGATCACCAACCAGGTGAAGGCCCTGTTCTTCGCCGCCAAGCCGGGCCCGCTGTACGGCGGCCTGGTGCTGATGATGGTGGTGCTGACCTGGCGGCAGCGGTTCATCGCGGCCGGCGCCGCGATCGGTATCGACTCCGTCCTCCTGCTGGTGCGATGGGCGGCCGGTATCGAGGCGGCCGAGGGCGAGTTCTTCGGCACCGGCGCGCTGTGGGTGATGCTGGGCTTCGCGGTCGTCGCCGTCACCCGCCGCACCGGCGGTGAACGCGCCCTGCTGCTGAAGGGCGTCGGGCTGGGCCTGTTGCTGGTGGCCGCCCGCAAGATCGGCGACACCTGGCTCCTCATCACGTCGAAGACCCGCCCGACGGTGCTCGACCAGTACGTGGCCATGGCCGATCACGCGCTGGGCAACCCGTCCTGGCTGGCGGGCCGGCTGGTCGAGGCCACGGACCCGGTCAGCTCCCACGTTCTCCAACTGGTCTACGGCCAGCTCGCGGTGGCCGCGGTGGTCGTCGCGGCGTACCAGCTGCGCAACGTGGCGGCCGAGCGCCGCTTCCCGAAGCATCACCTGGTGCGTACCTTCCTGGTGATAGGGCTCCTGGGGCCCGGCATCTACATGCTCTTCCCGGTGGTCGGACCGGTCTTCGCCTACGGCCCGGGCGCCTCCGGCACCGGTGGTGTGGAGTGGGCGGCGGCCGACCTGTGGCCGCACACGCCGCTGCCGATCACCGCCCCCGCACCGATGACGTACGACGGGATCACACCCCGCAACTGCATGCCCAGCCTGCACACGGCGTGGGCTGTCGCGATCTTCATCCACACCCGCCGGGCGCCGCGGATGCTGCGGTTCGCGGGTACGTTCTGGCTGGTCGCCACCCTCGCCGCCACCCTCGGATTCGGCTACCACTACGGCGTCGACCTGGTCGCCGGCGTCGTGTTCGCGCTGACCATCGAGGCGGCGCTGCGCTCGTTCGAACGCGGCTGGGACCGGCGGGGCGTCCAGCTGCTCGTCCACGGCACCACGGTGTTCGTCGCGCTCCTGGTGTCCTACCGCTACCTGCCGATGAGGATGGCCGGTCACCCGGAGGTGTTCGGGCCCCTTCTCATCCTGGCGATGGCCTCGGTGATCCTCGGCTACGTACGGACCACCAGGCTGTGGGAATCGACGCTCGCACCGGCTGCCCCGCAACCGGAACCGCAGCCCGAACCGGTCTGAGCCGTGACGCGCCGCAGGGGTCCCGGTCACGTCGTGGAGGCCGCTCGGACGACCGTTCTCTCCGCCTGCCGGCCGGTCGCGATCCTCGCTCGGCCGCCGGACACGACGGTACGCGGGTAAGGTGGCGACCTTCGGACGGCGGGAGCCGGACGGAGTCCTCGAAGGCCGGGCACATGCATCTCACCGACCGTCCCGCACAGCGCCGCCTCGGCGCGGCGCTGGAGAACCTCTCCGTCACCTTTCGCGGCATGACCGCACATCCGGACGAGCACAACTGCGAGTGCCACTGGGGCGGTCCGGAGGAGCTCGCCCTGCTGAAGAAGCCGGACGTGGAACTGGAGCCGGACCTCCTGCGCCGGACCTGGCAGGCCATCGACTGGTCCGATCACGCCGCAGTGCTGCGCCGCATCCTGCCGCAGTTCGCCACGGTCCTGGTCGCCGGCCGCGCGGAACCGATGTTCGGACGACTCGAAGAGGCCGGGTACTCGCTGGCCCGCGGCCGCTGGCAGCAGTGGCCCGAGGAGCACGCCGGCCCAGTACGTGAGTTTCTCCATGCCTGGTGGGTGCAGAGCCTCACCGATCCGGACGCGGTCGTACCGGCACACCAGGTCTTCGCGCTGTGTGCCGAGGCGTCCGGAACGCTGGAGCCCTGGCTCGCCGAATGGGAGAGACAGACCGGGCACCTCGCCGACCTGCGGCTGGCCGAGGCGGCGGCGGAATGGGAGTACGAACTCCTGGGGTACAGCCTGCCGTGGAGCGTCGACTGGTACGAGAACGACGCGGAGAGGATGCGCGCCGACCTGGTCGCCTGGCTCCTCGGCCACGCCGCGGCGCGGCTCCGCGAGTCGGGTGCGCCAGCGGATCTGCAGCACCGGATACGGCTGCTCGGACTCACCGACGAGGACCGCTGGACGGACCGGCACTGGCCCGGCCACCGGTACTGACGGCCGCCGGAGAACCGGTCACGGCGGCTTCGCCTCGACCGCCCGCGCGCACCCTGCACGGGGCCTGACCGGGATCTCACTGCGGACCGTGCGCCCCCTTGGGCCGCGGCAGCGTGTCCTCGATTCCCCCCTGAACCGGCGAAGAAACGGGCCGGGTTCGGAGGGAAGCCCGCAGGCGGGGTCATGGGCGGCGGCGCCGGAACCCGATACCGGTCATGGTCCGGCGCCGACGATCCGACGATGGCGAGGAGCAGGAACAGGAGCGGGGCCGATATGAGGAGCAGAAGGCCGAGCAGCGACCAGATGCTGTCCATCGGACACCTCTATCAGGTGATATACGCGGCATGGGTCCCTCAGGGTGGCACTCCCGCGGGGGGTGCACCAGGGGCGTGCGGGAGCGCGCGGCGTTTCGCCCGCGAGACGGCCTGGCAGGCGACCTACGCTCGGTCCGTGCCACGAACCGAGCAACGCGCCGAGGGAGCGGGACCGTTCACCACGCGCCTCACCTGGCACCCTCCGGACGGGAGCACCGCCGTATGGGAGTCACGGCCCGCCCGACGGCGCGGGACCATCGCCGTCCGGCCGCCCGGCTCACCCGCCACTCGGCACATCAGCGCCAGTGAGATCGCACTCCGCCGCCTGCGCAGGCTCAACGTCACCGCCGCGACCGCCTTCATCGTCGGCGGAGCCCTCTTCGCGGTGGGCGCCGGTATCGCCCGGTTCGGCTCCGGCGACGCGACCACGTGCGCCTCCGTCTACTTCGCCGGCGGCCTGTTCTTCAACACCGGCGGCTACGTCTCACTGCTCCAGGTCATCAACGCTCCCCGCCACGTGCCCGGTGGTGAGGGCCGGCTCGTCACCCACGGCTGGCACTGGTGGAGTTACGAGCCGGCGCGAGTGGACTGGCTGAGCGCGTTCGTCCTCTTCGCCGGCACCCTGGTGTTCGCCGTCGACCTGCTGGACTCCTTCCTCCAAGGGCTGAGCGTCCAGCAGATCAACCGGCTGATCTGGGCCCCGGACGTCATCGGTTGCGTGCTGTTCCTGGTCTCCGGGCACCTCGCGTTCGTCGAGATCTGCCACGGCCGGCTCTGCGTCCGCCGCCGCAGTCCGGGCTGGTGGATCGTCGCCGTGAACCAGCTCGGCTCCGTCCTCTTCATGGTCTCGGCCCTCGTCGCCTTCACCCGGCCCTCCACCGGCAGCCTGATCAACGCCGCCATCGCCGACTGGGCCACCCTGACCGGCGCCTCGTGCTTCTCCCTCGGCGGCCTCCTCCAGCTCTACGAGCACCCCTGACTCGGAGCCCGGCCGGCGGGACGTGTGGGGGCTCGGCGACCTGCGCGAAGATCTGCGGCGCCGCAGTGCATGCCCAGCGCGTCTTCAGGGAGGGGCCGGCGGCGGCCGGAGGTGCGGTCGCCGGCGTCCGGGTGACGTCTGAGCATGCCGGCGCGCTGGACAGGTCGGGCAGGTCTGTGTGACAGCTGCGCCTGGGCATGCCGAGTTGAACCGGGGGAGCAGAGTGGCACCGCGCGCAGCACGTCGTAGGTATTCGCCGTCATGGAACATGTCGGCGGCCGCCAGGGCTACGCCTCCCTACAGCCAGACCGAGACCGGTGCCCGCCCGATCAACTGCCCCGGCACGTCCGCCACGTCCGGCACATTCGGTAAGTCCGACACGTCCGGCGCCGCGAAGACGCTCACGTCGGACGGCCGGGTGCCCCAGGTCGACGCCCGCCCGGGCTCCCTGGCCACGGTTCTCCGGCATCAGGAGCCCTTCCCGTACACGATCGGGTCCGTCTCCGGCCCCTGACGACCCCGACCCGCATCAATCGTCCCCGCCCTGCCCCGCTCGGCGGCTCCGACTCATCACTTTGTGAAGGAGACACATGCGCAAGCGCGCTGCCCTTGCCGTACTCACCGCCGTCGCCGGAATGGCAGGCCTCGCCATCCCCGGTGCCCACGCGGACGACAACGTGGGCGACATCCAGGTCGACGCCGTCGTAGTCAACGGCGGCAAGAACATCGTGGTCGACACGACCGACAAAACGATCACGGTCTCCGTGACCGCCACCGACCCGTCGGGCATCTGGGACGCGGACTTCAACCTGTGGCGGGGCCCGGACGGCACCGACCCCTACTACAGCGCCGACGGCTTGATCGACCCCAACGAGACCACCACCCCGGCGGACTGCGTCGCCACCAGCAGCACTACGTCGACCTGCTCGAAGACCTTCACCTTCGAACCGGACTGGTGGCTCACGAACGCCGACGCCGGCACCTGGAAGGTCGAAGCCCAGGTGTCCGCCTACGACGGCAGCTACACCGACCGATGGGCCTACACCACCACCCGGCTCCAGCGGCACTCCAAGCTGACCGTCAACGCGAGTCCGGAGCCGATCGCCAAGGGCAAGACGCTCACGATCACCGGCAAGCTCACTCGGGCCAACTGGGACACGCTCGACTACCGGGGCTACACCGACCAGCCGGTCAAGCTCCAGTTCCGCAAGGCCGGAACCACGACCTACACCACGGTCAAGACCGTGTACACCTCCAGCACCGGCACCCTGACGACCACGGCCCCGGCGTCCGAGGACGGCTACTGGCGCTGGAACTTCGCGGGGACGTCCACCACCCCGGCCGTCAGTGCGACCGGCGATTTCGTGGACGTGCAGTAACCGACGGCCATCACCGGGCGAAGGCCCGTGAAGTGCGCAGTACGCCCGGACCCTGCCGTCGAACTGGTAGCCGACGATCCGGTGGCCAGGGTACGAGAGCTGAAGCAAGAGGGCGACAAGGACATCTGGTTGATCGGTGGCGCGGAGCCGGCCAATGCCCTGTGCCCCGGCTCCCTGCTCGCCGTGCGGTTCTCGTCGACGTCGCGCGATCGGGAAAACCACGATTGGCTCTGAGACGAGGCGCCTCACCACGTAGGACACGGTCTTAGCCGGTTCGGGTCGTCCTTGTTCTTGGCCACCTGGATGCACAGCAGGTTGTCGTGGGCGTCCGCGTGCTCGTGAAGGACGTAGTGGGCATCGTTCGTCGTTCCCGACTCGGGGCAAGCACCGACCGCTACTCATGCTCGGACAAGCGGATCTCGCTACTCCGAGGCGTCTGCCAGGTCGACGGAGGGCTCTTGTCCACGCTGGAAGGCACGGCCGAAGTGTTGGCCGGAGCTGCCGACGGACATGAGGTTCGGGCGTTTGGCCACGCGACCGTCTCCGGAGGAACGCCCACGCGCGCGCCTGCCGATCCACGGACCCAGGAATCCGGCGACCCAGCGCGCCTCGGCTGACGCGGCACGCAAGAATCGTGCCCGACCAACAGGCAGGACGGGCAACGGGTGCTTCCAGGAGGCGTCAGCGTCTGGCAGGTTGAGCGAGTGAGCGAGCGCCGCCGCGATCCGCTGGTGGCCGAGTGGGCTCGAGTGGAGGCGGTCCTGACTCCACAGGCGTGGATCCGTTGCCACCGGATACAGGGTGACGTCGGCGACGACGACACCATGCCGGTGCGCCGCCGCGCGAACGCGGTGGTTCAGCGCCTCAAGACGCGGCCGGAGCGGACGGGCCAGTGGAGTGATGCGCGCGATGTCGGGAATGGTGAGCGTCGCCACGCGCGCCCCCTGGCCGGTGAGCGCGGCGAACATCGCCTCCAGATGCGCGGCCACCTCATCCGGATCGAAGCGGGGGCGCAGCATGTCGTTGACTCCGGCCACGACCGTCGCGAAGTCCGGCCGCAGCGCAAGCGCCGTGGGCAACTGCTCCGCGTGGACCTGCCCGGCCAGACGGCCCCGTACGGCGAGATTGGCGTACCGGAGCTGCGGGCTGTGCCGAGCCAGGTGCTCGGCGAGCCGGTCGGCCCACCCGCGCAGGCCCGTCAGATCGTCGCCGTCGCCCACCCCTTCGGTGTGACTGTCGCCCAGGGCCACGAAACGCAGGTAGCGGGTCTCAGTGCCTGACATGAGCGGCTGGCTCCTTCTCGCGATCACCGGAAGAGCCATCACTCTACTCACTTTTTTGAGTATTAACCTTGGCCCGCTGGTCGAGCCTGCGCAACGCCATGTCGCCCCACTGGAGGTTCTCCCGCTCGAACGACATCCCGCGCAGCAGAGTGAGGTACGGGCCGATACGCTCGGCCTCGGCGAAGTACGCCTCCTCCGAGCGGCCGCCCAGCAGTCGTTGCCGGATTCTCTCGTAGCGGGCCAGCTTGGCCGTGGCCCATTCCATGCGTTCGACGACGGCGGCGCGCACCGCCTCGACGTCGCCGGCGTCCGCGCACTGCACCTTGACCAGCAGCTCGTCCCTGATGACCGCGGGCCGACCCGGTGGCTCGGCCGTGTATGCGCGCACAGCCTCCCGCCCAGCCTCCGTCAGGGAGAACAGCCGTTTGTTGGGACGACGCCGCTGCTCGACGAGGCGGGCCGCGACCAGCCCCTCGGCCTCCATACGCTCCAGCTCCCGATAGAGCTGCTGAGGCGTCGCCGCCCAGAAGTTCGCGACCGTCGCGTCGAAGCCTTTCGCGAGGTCGTAACCGGACGCCTCGCCCTCCAGCAGCGCGGCCATCACCGCGTTCCGCAATGCCATGGGAGCAAGGTACGGCCCAGCGAGCATTCAATGGCGAGCACTGCCGGAGCGCCGCACCCTCGACAAGCACCCGAGTCGCCTCTACCCTCCTCTACACATATACAACTTGTTGAGTATCGAGGTCGATCATGCACCCGTTTCGCAAGGCCGTCGAGAACGGTGACCTGGACGCCGTGGCCGCCCTTCTGGCCGACGACGTCGTCTTCACCAGCCCGGTCGCCTTCAAGCCGTACCCGGGCAAGGCGATCACCACCGCGATCCTGCGCGCTGTGACACAGGTCTTCGAGAACTTCACCTACGTCCGGGAGATCGCGAACCCCGACGGCCGCGACCACGCGTTCGTCTTCACCGCGAGCGTCGCCGGAAAGAAGCTCCAGGGCTGCGACTTCCTGCACTTCGACGAGGACGGCAAGATCGACGACTTCACGGTGATGGTGCGCCCGCTGTCGGCCGCCCGCGCGCTGTCCGAGGCCATGGGCGCCCAGTTCGAGAAGATCGCCCGAGAGGCCGCCGAGCAGTGAGCCCGACGACCGACGCCGTGGTCATCGGCGCGGGAACGCCTGACTGACCGCCGCCACCCTCCAGCATGCGGGACGACGCACCTCCTTGTGAGGCATCACAACCGGCTCGAAGATCCACCTGATCACGGAGCGGACCGGTTTACCCCTCTCCGTCGGCATCTCCGGCGCTAACCTGCACGACAGCCAGGCGCTGGAGCCGCTCGTGCGCGGGATCCCGCCGATCCGCTCCCGCCGAGGGCCACGCCGACGTAAGCCCGCCAAGTTGCACGCCGACAAGGACTACGACTACGACCAACTGCGCCGATGGCTGCGCAAGCGCGGCATCCCTCCACACGGTTGGGCCGCCACCGATGGACGATCGAGCGCACCATGGCCTGGCTCGCCGGCTGCCGTCGGCTCCACCGCCGCTACGAGCGCAAGGCCGAACACTTCCTGGCCTTCGCAGCCATCGCCTGCACCCTCATTTGCTACCGCCGGCTCACCAAATGAGACAACGTCTTATGAGCGTGTCACTCCGAGCCGTAGTACAGCCGGAGGAATTCCTCCATGGCCGAGTCGACACCGGCGCGGTCACCGGTGGCGAGCAGGTCGAGAAGCAGGCCGCGGACGGTGGCGAGCCCCAGCCTGGCCCGGTTCCGGGCCGTGGCAGGCCCCGCCCCCGCGCCGACCTCAGCGGCCACGAGCGGCTCCAGCCAGTCCGTCACCAGCCCTTCGAGGACCGGGACGGCCTCGGGGCGGCCGCGCAGCGCGTGCCCGCAGATTTCGAAGAAGAGCCGCTCCTGACCGGCCAGCCGAGGGTCCGTCAGCTGCTTCCACAGCAGCCGCGCGACATCGACCGGCGCGAGACCGGGCTCCAGTTGGAGCCGGGACAGCACATCGCGCTGGCGCCGCTCCGATGCCCGGACGATCTCGACGAGCAACTGCTCCTTGGAGCCGAAGTAGTGGATCAGCATGCGGTGGCTGACGCCGATCGCGGCGCCCAGGCCGCGCAGGCTCAGGTCCGCGATGCCGTGCGCCGCGACGTGGTCGACGGCCGCGTCCAGCAGTTGGGCGCGCCGATCCCGCTGCGCGCCTTGCTCGGCCTCGCCCTCGGGATGCGAGTCATCCATGGTCATCACGTCCCGACTGTACCAATTGGTACATGTCGCATGTACCGTGTGGTACATGAAGTCCGTCACCGTGTCGATCGATGTACCTCAGACGCCCGAGCAGGTCTACGGCTTCCTCGACGTCATGGCTCACCACGAGCGGTTCACCGACCACTACCTGACCGGCTGGCGCTTCAGCGGCCCCGCCCGCGGCGTCGGATCGTGCGCCACGGTCACCGCCGCGCTGGGCGGCATGAAGACCGAAGTCACCATCAAGGTCGTCGAGGCCGAGGCACCGCGGCGCATCGTCGAACACAATGTCAGCGCGGCCGGTCGGCGACTGGCCCACGGCACCTACGCCATGGAACCGCTGCGTACCGGTGGGACCCACATCTCGTTCACGTACACGTGGGTGCGAGCCCCTCTCGCCGACCGGCTGCTGGCCCCCGTCGTGCGGACCACGATGCGGCACGCCAATCGCACGGTCATGCGACGCCTGGCCACCGAGTTGGCTCGCCACGCGTCCGCCGCCGACTCCTGACGGCGGTACATGCGCACGGCCCGGCAGGCCCCGAGGCCGCGGCGGTTCCGGACCGGCGCTCAGGGCGGGATCGTCAACGGCTGGTGTCGATCAGGATCTGCTGGGCCTGCTTGGGGTTGCCGGATCGGACTGCTTCGGTCATCGCGGCTCGCGCCGCCTCGGGGGGCGTTTCCGGTGGGATCACGAGCAGGGAGAAGTGGTCCTGGTCCCCTCGGGTCACGAGCGCGGTGTCGTCGCCCACGGAGAAGACGTCGATGTGCACCACACGGTCGTCGACGGTCATCCGCGTCGGCATGTCGTCCCAGGCCGCGGAGTCCAGGCCGATCCGTGTGATCGGCCCGAGGCGCTCGGTCAGTGCGCTGATCAGGCCGGGCAGTTCGGTGGCGAAATTCCTGGAACGGGGCCACCACGCACCGTCGAGGATGCTCCGGCGTTCGTGAGTGGTGGTGAGCCGCAGGAGCGCCGTTCCGGGACGCATGGATTCGTGTGCGCCGTCCGCCAGCAAACCTGTTGGAGGCGGGGAATCGGGTTCGGGCATCGTGCTCACCTGCCTGTTCGGGGCCTCCTCGCGTCCACGCTACTCCTGGCGGGTCAGGCGCGGTCGCTGAGCGCGGCGGCCATGATCGGTTCGGCCGCCTCCTGGGGGGTGTCGGGCGGCACGACCAGCAGGTCCCAGCGTCCGTGGCCGGGGGCGAGCAGGACGACGGTGTCCGGGGCATGCGCTGCGACCGTCTTCCGCAGGCGTACGACCTGGTTGGCGACGAGCATCCGGCCAGGTGCCGCGGACCAGGCCGCACCGTTCACCGTGACGCCGGCGATGTGTCCCCAGGCGCGCGGCAGTGCGGCGAGCAGCTTCGGAAGCTCCGCCAGGAGGTCGTACGAACGTGGCCACCACACCCCGTCCAGGCGACGTGGCAGCGTGCTGTGGGGCGCGAGGCGCAGGCGGAGGAGAGCGCGGGTGGGCGGTGAGGGCGGCGCTGCGGTGATCATGGCGTTTCCTTCGACGGGCTTGGGAAGCGGCGGGTTCGGGTCAGGCCCGGCGGGCGGCGAACCGGTCCGGCGTGGGCCGGCGCACGTCGTGCGCCCGGCCGAGCCGTTCGAGGAGTCGGATGACGCCGAGACGAGAGGAGGGGGAGGCGCGGTCGGGTGCTCGGCTGCTGTGGTCGGGTGGACGGGCGGCCGTCGGGTGAAGCCACGCTCTCCTGCGCACGGGGGCGGTGTTCCGGCTGCCTGCCGGTCGCCTGCGTAAACGTGGTGCCACGACATCCGCGTCGAGGTCGGGCGGCAAGGGCTGCCGTGATGCGGAACCTGCCCGGGCGATGAACCGCCCGGAGCCGTGGTGCACCGGGAGCGAAAGCCAGTCCGTCACCGGTGTACGTCGTGCCCGCGGTTCCTTCAGCGTACTCGGCGGCAATCGAGAAGGGGGTCACGGACCGTAACAGGTGCCGGAGCGCAGAGGGGGGCCCAGGGGTGCCTCGGCGCTCCGCCCTCGTCTTCCCACTGCTCCATCCGCCCCTGCTCGCGAACGGCCTCGTCCTTGGTGTGGAGGCGTCGCTCGGCCGCCAGGAGTTCGCTCGCGGTGAGGTGCAGCGCGGGGTCGGCGGCCGCGGCCATGAGCCGTGCGGCCGTGGCGGTCTCGGTCCGGGAAGGGACGACGAGCAGGTCCCAGCGTCCGACGCCGTACGAGAAGAGCCGGATCATGTGCGGGTCGAAACCGGAGGCGAACCACGCGGCCTTCACCGTGTGACCGGGCACGGGCAGGTCGCAGGGCGTCGCCGGCCAGGTGTCGCGGTGGGACGCCATGCGCGACACGCGTCCTCGCGTCGCGTCGAACGCCTCGGTGAGTGCGGGCAGTTCGGCCATCAGGTCATCGGTGCGGGGCCACCAGGCGCCGCAGAGGGGGCCGGGCGGGAAGGTCGGAGGGCGCAGGGCGAGCCGGGCAGGGCGCGGTGTCGTGCGTACCGGGCGGCTGGGGGCGCGGTCGCCGGTCCTCGGCGGCGGGCCCGTGCCGGTGTGCGGGTTCATGGTCGCGGTTCCTGTCCTCGGGCGGCCGTTTTGCGACTGCCGGTGCTGCGGGGCCGGCGTCAGCCGGGCTCGTCGGTGTGGGCGCGTCGCGCCTGGGTGTGGCTGGTGGCCAGCCAGGGCGACTGGGCACAGGGCTCCTCGCCGGCATGCCCGGTGTCGACGGTGAGATGGAGCAGGGTGCCCTGCCCGTCGGGGCCCGCGGGGTAGCTGCGGGGCTCGTCGCAGCGGAGGTTGTGGCGCAGCAGCTGCGCCACTCGTTGGGCGATGTCGGGGCTGGCGGCGATGATGCGGACCTCCGCGAGGTCGCCCATGGCGAGAACACCGTCGGCGGTCTCGAACGCCGGCGGATCCTCGCTTGCGCCGTGGGTGCTGTCGGTGCCGGTGCCCTGGCTGCGGATACGGCTGAGCGGCGCGGGCATGGACGTGACCTGTGTTCTGTCGGACATGTCGGGCCTCAACCCCTCACGGCGTGCCGCTTGTTGTGCGTCGTCGGTTCCCGGTGGCGGCGCGGTCGGAAGCGTCCCCGCCCGCCGTCGCGATGGTCGCGACGCTCGATCGCGGCGGACGGGGTGGAGTGCGGTGGGGGCGGCGGGGTGGTGCCGGCGGCTCGGTCGGCGGCGGCTGGGGGGCCGGGGAGGAAGCGGCTGTAGGAACGCAAGGCGATTCTTTCGCTGTGTGCGGAGTTGAGCCGGTGGATCACGTACGCTCCGGCGGCGATGAGCACGAGGAGCGCGGCAAGGGTGAGGGCGACGTCCATGGCGGTCACGACCTGACGGTCGGTCGAACGCGAGAAGTGCTGGGGAGGAGCGGGTCCGCCGTCCCGCGGGGGCGTGGTGGTGGTGCCTGGGTGCCGGTGGTGCCGTTCGTGCTCGTGGCGCCGGTGGTGAAGAGCTGCAGTACGGCCCTGCGCGGGTCGGGCACCGGCCATGCGTCGGCGGCGGGGAAGGTGTCGAAGGCCGGGGCCATCGTGCTGACCTGTCTCCGGAGGATCCTGCGCTGCGCGGGGCTTCCGGCGAAGTGTCTCGCCGAGGACGAGACCAGCGCGGAAGCCGGTGTGCGACATGCCCTCGGTACCTCCACCGTACTCCCGTGCGCCCCCGACTGTCGGGAAGCGGACAAGACCGGCGTATCTGCCTCGGCGTTCTCGTCCACCGTCGGCCCCGAAGGAGGGGCGCGGCCGCGGGAGTACGGTTGAAGACACCGAGGGCGTCGCGCGCCGACTCCGACACCGGTGCCGCTCTCGGCGACCGACGACGCCGGGCCGGGTCCGTCCGTGCCCGAAGCGGGGCTTGCCTCATGACCGTGAACGCGCCGGCTGCGCCGACGACCACAGAACCCTTCGGGCGTCCCGTCGGTTCGCACCCGCCCGCGACGCGGAAGCCCGGCCCGAGGCCGGAACGGGGCTCCTCGCCCCGGGAAGGGCAACGCGTCCGTCCGCTGACCCGGCGTCAGATCGAGGACCATCTGCAGGAACTGGGTGATCTGTACGCGGAGACGTCCGGCGGCGGCCCCTGGGCGTGGAACCAAGCCCGCAGCGCCTTCCTGCGACGGCTCGCGGCCGACGCACGGCGACCGGGATTCGAGCTGCTGATCGCGGAGACCACGGCGCTGACCGGTTGCGCCTACGGTTTCCCCGTAGGCGGCAACGGCCCCTGGTGGGAGGGTTTCGACGGATACCTTCCGGGGCGGCTGCTCCGGCTTGCCGCCTCCGGACGCCTCTTCGTCATCTCCGGGATCCACGTTCCCTCCCGGGTACACAGGCAGAACCAGGACCGTGCCTGGAACCTCGCCCGGCGCCTGCAGAGACGGCTCCTCACCGACCACGATGCCGCCGTCGCCGTCACGCTGGTGACGCGCTCCGACCACAAAACCGTCGAGGCGCTGCGGTCCTGGGGGTGGCGGTACATGGAAGGCGACACACCTCGGACGGCCCCGCTCGGCCCGTTCCGCGTCCTGGTCCTCGACACCTGAGCCCCGTGCCCCGCCTCATCGCGGTCACCGCCTTCAGGGCGACGGCAGACGCAGGGCGAGGAGGGCCACGTCGTCGGTGCTGCCGGGCGGCATACGGGCGGGCAGCTGGTCGCACAGCGTGTCCAGCGGTTCGTGGGCGAGAGCGAGGGCGTGGCGGCGCAGACGGGCGAGGCCGGTGTCCAGGTCGCTGCCGGGGATCTCGATCAGGCCGTCGGTGTAGAGCAGGAGAGTGGAACCCGGTGGAAGGGGCTGCGCGGCGCTCGGCCGGCTGCCGCCGGTGCCCGGAGGGGCACCGAGGAGGAGTCCCTGTCCCGCTTCGAGGTACTGCGCCTGTCCGTCCGGGGTGAGCAGCAGAGGCGGCGGGTGCCCCGCGCTGGTCCACCGCAGCGTCCAGGGACCGGTGTGCGGGTCGCCTTCGAGCAGGGCGAGGACGAGGGTGGCCATGGGGACGGTGGTGATGGCGGGCATGGCGTCGTCGAGGCGGTCGACGACGGTACCGGGCGGCCCGGTGTGGTCCCAGGCCAGTGAGCGCAGGATGCCGTGCAGTTGCGCCATTCCGGCCGCCGCGGTCAGGTCGTGGCCCACGACGTCGCCGATGACCAGCGCGAGCGTGCCGTCCTTCCGCTCGAACGCGTCGTACCAGTCGCCGCCCACCTGGGAGCCGGCCGGGGCGGGCTGGTAGCGGGCGGCCAGCCGCAGGCGGCCGGGCTGGGGCAGCGGCGCGAGCAGGTTGCGCTGCATGGCCTCGGCGACGGCGCGCTGACGGCCGAAGCGGCGGGCGTTGTCGATGACCAGGCCGACCCGGCGGCCGATGTCGCTCACGACGGTCAGATCGTCGGTGTCGAAGGGGTGCGCCGGGTCCGTGCGCACCAGCGTCAGGGCGCCGGTGACCTGCGGCCCGGAGCCCAGCGGCACCGTGACGGCGGACCTCGCGCCGGTGGCCCGCAGGAAGCCGCTGTGGACGGTGGCCAGGGCGGAGGTGACCGGTGCGGCCATGTCCGCCTCGCCCCGCAGGACGGGATCACCGCCGTTCAGCACCTGGACCAGAGGCGAGAGGCCCTCTTCCCCGGCCTCGGGAAGGTGCTCCTGCCAGTCCTCCTGCGCGGCGTCCCGGCCCTGGGGGCCCGTCACCGCCACACGGTGGACCTGTCCGGAACCGACCCGGAGATCCACCGCCGCCCAGTCGGCGAGGCGGGGGACCAGCAGGCGGCCGAGCCGGGCCAGGGCTTCATCGGTCTCCAGGGTCTGACCCAGCACGTCGGTGATCTCCGCGACCAGCGTCAGGCGCTCGGTGAGGTTCTCCAGAGCACGTGTGTAGGCCGCACGCTCCCGACGCGCGCTGCGGTCGCCGGCGGCATCGGTGAACAGCACGGCCATGCCCAGGAAGGCGCCGTCGTCCGTCAAGGGAGAAGCGGTCCAGTAGGTCGCGATCAGACGGCCGTCACCGCGCAGACAGACGCGGCCCTCCTCCCGCGTCTCGGCCCTCTCGGCCACGGCCCGCAGCAGCGTGCACTGCTCCCGGGGGATCCTGCGGCCGTCCGCATCCCGGTGCAGCAGGTCGTGTGCGTCCTGCCCGAGCATCGCCGGGGCGGCGCGGCCGAACAGCCGCTCGGCCGCCGGATTGACCGCGAGGATCCGTCCGGCGGGATCCACCACCATCAGGGCCGTGCCCAGCTGCCCGACGACCCGCTGCCAGAAACCCGGCTCGGCCGCCGATCGCCGGCGACCCTCGTCTCCCGCACTCGCCACCACGCCTCCCCCTCCCGTCATGGAAACCCTCCCCGAAGATCGTGGGCATGTCGGCGGCCGACACACCAAGGGGTCGACGATCCCCCGACTCCTGGCCGACGGTTCGGAAGGTCGGCACTCCGATGCATTCCGGCGCAGGTGCCGGGCAGCCCCCTTGTGCCCGAGGCTCTGCCCGTGTCGCGGAATCCGCGTCGACGGGAGCACCGGTAGGAATATTAGCGCATTCGGCTCCGGTTCCTCGAATTCAAGCTATTTTCGCAACGCTGTGCGCCGTTCGAATGAGTGCCAATTCTCCGGTCTTGTTCAAGTCAGTTACACCGATATTTCTGCGTAATATGCGGCGGCAGTAACAGCAGCGAGGCTTCCCGGGCGATCGCTAGTGCCTGGTGTGCCATGGCCCCACAGGAAATGGCTTTTCGATGAAGCTGAAGATCCCTCAGGTAACTCACCGTCGTGGCATTTCCGGCTTGATGACCTCGGCGCTAGCCGCCACGGTCGCCGCCGCGATGGTTGCCCTGACGCCGACGCAAGCAGTGGCCATCGCGACGCCCGTGCCGTTGGCCACGGCCGCGGACTTCTCCGTTCTCGCGGGTCAGGGAGTCACCAACACCGGCCCCTCGGTGATCAGCCAGGACCTCGGTACGCACCCGAACCCGTCCATCACCGGATTCCCGCCCGGCCTCGTGCTCGGCGAAGTGCACGCCGCGGACGCTGTCGCACTTCAGGCCAAGTCCGACCTCGTCACGGCGTACAACAACGCGGCGGGCCAGGCCACGGACTTCGCGCTCCCGGCCGCCATCGGCAATGGCCAGACGCTGCTTCCGGGCGTCCACACCGCCGAGGTCGGGGTCGGACTCACCGGCGACCTGATCCTGAACGCCGGGGGAAACCCGAACGCCGTCTGGGTGTTCCAGATTCCCGAGGCTCTGACGACGGCGTCCGCCAGCCGGGTGCTCCTCACGAACGGCGCCTCGCCGTGCAACGTGTACTGGCAGATCGGCAGCTCGGCCACCCTCGGCACCGACTCCACGTTCGTCGGCACCATCATGGCGCTGACCTCGATCAGTGTTAACTCGGGGGCGAACATCGAGGGCCGGGCGCTGGCCCGCAACGGCTCCGTGACGCTCGACAACAACCGGATCTTCCTCAGCGGGTGCGCGACCTCCACCAATGGTGGAACGACGACGGGAACGACCACCGGCACCACGACCGGCACCACGACCGGCACCACGACCGGAACGACCGGTGGTGGACTCATCAGCGGCGGCCTCGTGACCGGCGGCCTCCTGGGCGGCCCCATCGCCTCGCCCGGCAGCACCTCGGGCAACGTCGCCGGCAGCACGTCCGGGAACACCGCGGGCAACACGTCCGGGAACACCGCGGGCAACACGGCCGGCAACACCACCGGCGGCAACGGCGGCGGCAACGGTGGCGGCAACGGCGGCGGGAACGGCGGAGGCCACGACAACGGGCCGGGGCATGACGACAAGCCCGGCAGGCCCGGCCACCACAAGCCCGGCGGGCCCGGCCACGACGACAAGCCCGGCAAGCCCGGCCACCACAAGCCCGGTCACGGCGACGAGTCCGACCACGGCAAGCGGCCCCACGAGGACTACGGCTACGGCAAGCAGCCCCACGAGGCCTACGGCTACGGCAAGCAGCCCCACGAGGCCTACGGCTACGGCAAGCAGCCCCACGAGAACTACGGCTACGGGGGGACGCCCAAGCACCACGAGGGCGACGACCACTCCAAGGGCCTCGACGGCTAGGCAACGCACTGCGATCAGCCGGCTCACCTGAGGACGGCGTGCGGCGGAATCTCTTCGAGTCCGCCGCACGCCGCCTCGGCGTGAGCAGCTGATGCGAGAAAGGCAGGTAGGCGATGTCGAGCAGAATTGACGCAGCGGACGTCAAGGAAATCCGGCATTCCGAATCCGGTCCGGTTGTTCAGGACTGTCCTGAGGCCACGGCGGCTCCGCCCAAGATGCCGAGAGGTGCCCGTCTACTGAAAGCCGGCCTGTGCGCCGCAGTGGTTTCGTGCCTGGTGGCGAGTGTCATCCATGTGCTTCTGGTGTTCCTCCATGTGGCGCCGGCCAACACCGTCTCCAAGCGTTACGGCTCGCAGATCAATGGATGGGTGTTCCCCTTCTTCGAGCAGAATTGGCGGCTTTTCGCGCCGGATCCGGAGTCCGTCAACCGCCAGATCCTGGCCAGAAGCGCTCACACCGAGTCCGATGGGTCGGTTCGGGTGAGTCCCTGGTTCGACCTGACCGCCGTGGACGGCTCCGCGGTCGAACACCACGCTTTCCCGAGCCACACGGCGCAGAACATGCTGCGTCGAGCCTGGTCCGGCTATGCCGACTCGCACGGAGGAGATGACAGCGTGCGCACGGAACGCGCCGTGATGATGCGGAAGTACCTGGCCAACATCGCCGCGGACCGTCTCGCCGCCCACGAAGGCGGCCCTTTCGACTTCGTCCAGCTCCGTGTCGTCACGCGGCCCGTCGCCGCACCCGGGTCGGCGGTCGGTGATCGCCCGCCGAAACCCTCCGAGAACCGGCTTCTGCCGTGGTGGAAGGTGACCCGCCATGCGAAATGAGACGCAGAGGACCGTGCTTGCCCGCGCCGACCGGTGGCTCGGTGACCGGATGCGAGCGGTGTGGGACCTCCTGACCGGACGTCCGGTGTCCCTCTACGCCGCGTCGGTGCTGCGCATCGGCTACGGGCTGCTCTACCTGGTTTTCCTCCTGCGTGAGTACCCGCACCGGGACGAGATCTGGGGCCCCGGATCTGCGTGGACGCCCGCGCTGGCACGGGAGCTCTTCGAGCAGACGGGCTGGGTCAGCGTCCTGGCCCTGTCCGACGGCCGGGCCTACTTCGAGCTCTGCTACGTGCTGGCACTCATCACGTCCGCGCTGTTCATCCTGGGCTGGCGTACCCGCCTCGTGTCCGTGCTCTTCGCCGTCGTGGTGACCTCGTTCCACGCTCGCGCGATCTTCATGACGGACGGGGGCGACAACCTGGTCCTGCTGATGGCCCTCTATCTGGTCCTCACCGCCTCCGGCCGACGCTGGTCTCTCGACGCGCGCAGAAACAGGAGGAAGCAGGCACAGGCCGACGGCGCGCCGCGACCGCCGGGAAACCTCATGGCACGGCAACTCCGCGACAGCCGGACCATCTTGGTCACAGCGGTGCACAACTGCGGCATGTTCCTCATCGCGGCGCAGGTCTGTCTCCTCTACGGATCAGCCGGCCTGTACAAGGTCCAGGGCAGTACCTGGGGCAGCGGCACCGCGCTCCACTACGCCCTGAACCTCGAACTCTTCCGTCCCTGGCCGGTGCTCTCGCACTTCGTCGCCGAGCACACACTCCTGATCACCGTCGCCGGTTACCTGACCGTGCTCCTGCAGGTGGCCTTCCCGTTCGTGCTGTTCGGCAGACTCAAGTACCCCGTCCTCACCATGCTGCTGGGCATGCACATCGGCATCGCCGTGCTCATGGGCCTGCCTCTGTTCTCCGGGGCGATGATCGTCGCGGACGCGGTGTTCCTGCCCGACCGCTTCTACACCCTTCTGCCTCACCTCTGTCGTCGCGTGGGACGGCGGAGGGACAGCGCAGGGCCGACGCCGCCCGCGGCGGCGGACGCCGCAGCGGTCCCCGCGCAAGGCGGGCCCGGCGGAGCACTCGTCTCGAAGGAGCCCGTCGGGCTCCCCGCCGAGCGGAAAGGACACCCCTGACCGTCCTGAGACAGTGCTCCTCGCCCCCCCCGCACAGGCCCCTGACGCAGTGCCCGGGCGGCAGGCGTTTCCGGCACCGTCAGGGGGAGCGCCCGGTCACGGCTGCCGCTTCTCGCGGACTGCTGAGGCCTGCCGGGTGTCCGCCCCTGAGCTGACATGCCGCTGGGTCTCGTGGGGGCCGTGCCAGTCCAGGCACATGACGGTGGCGTCGTCCTCGAGCCGGCCACCGGCGGCATTCCTGACCTCCGACGTCAGCGCCAGCGCGGCCTCCCGGGGGTGCAGGCCCCGGGTGTGCTTCAACAGGGCGGCGAGGTCGACCTTGCCCCCATGACGTTCGACCATGCCGTCGGTGAACATGAGCAGACGGTCACCAGGGCGCAGATCGAGGTCTTGGACGCGGTAGGGGTGGGGCGCGAACACGGACAACCCGAAGGGATGGTCCACCTCGCAGGTGATCACTTCCACATCCCCCTGGCGCATGCGGAGCGGCCAGGGGTGGCCCGCGTTGACGAACTGGGCCTGCCCGGTGCGCAGGTGGACGCGCAGCAGCTGCCCGGTGGCATGACCCTGGCCGTGATCCGCCAGGGCCTGGTCGGCCAGGCGGGCCTGCTCGACCAGGCCGGCTCCCGCGCGGCGGGCGCCGCGCAGGGCGCTCACCAGGACCGTGGCGGCCAGGGCGGCATCGAGGTCGTGGCCCATGGGGTCCGTCACCGACACATGCAGGGTGTCGCGGTCCAGGGTGTAGTCGAACGTGTCGCCGCTGAGGCTCTCGGAAGGCTCCAGGCTCCCGCACAGGGTGAACTGCGCGGCCTCGCAGGACAGCGAGGAGGGCAGTAGCTGGTACTGGATCTCTGCCGCCAAGGTGGGCGGCCTGGAGCGCTTTCCCCAGGTGTAGAGATCGGTGAAGCGCCCGTTGGCGATCACGATGTAGGCCAGGACGTGGGCGGCTTCCCCGACCGCGGCGATGACGTCCTCACCGGGGTCGGCCGGCAAAAGCAGTTCCAGCAGCCCGATCGCATCGCCCCGGTTGGTCACCGGCATGATCACCCGATGCCCCTGGGCCGTCACCTCCTGATACAGCCGCTGGGTGCGGATCACCTCGTCGTAGGCGCTGCCGGACATGGGGATCCGTTCCGCCTGCCGGCCACCCGTGGCAGGGGCGGTCGACAGCCGCGCCACGGCCTTTCCCGTCAGATCGACGATGAGGAACGAGACACTTGCCGCCTTGAAGCGCTGCCGCAGGTCCTCCGCGACCACGTCGGCGGCGTCCACCGGCGCTGCCGTCTCCGCCGCTGTCAGCATCCGTGGAAGCTCACTCTGCCCACTACTCACGACCGCGGTTCCTTCCGCTGGCCCCCTACCAGCTTCAGATCCTCAGCGAGGAACGTCAATCCGCGGACGGTCACGGTGAGTGAAAGCGGTCGGGTCGTGAGATCGCCGACCGGGGTCTGTCCGGATGTGCGCCCGCGGACCGGGTTGCGCGATCCGGCCTATCGCGCTCCGTGCGGAGTCACGCTGAAGCGAGCTGGACCACGATGTGGCGGCTGAGCGGATCGTCCTGGCATGGGCCATGTGCCGGTTTTCTGCAGCAATCTCCGAAATCACAGTAAAGGGAATATATTGAAATCAAAGGTGATAGCCGGTCTTCTTGACGGAGGAATGTCCCGATGACTGAGAGCACCGGCGCGAGGCGCGGCGGT
The DNA here is from genome assembly GCF_014205055.1 of Streptomyces luteogriseus. Classification (NCBI taxonomy): domain Bacteria; kingdom Bacillati; phylum Actinomycetota; class Actinomycetes; order Kitasatosporales; family Streptomycetaceae; genus Streptomyces; species Streptomyces luteogriseus. The sequence continues at coordinate 4,107,090 of NZ_JACHMS010000001.1, read as the reverse complement.
GCGCCCGCGTCCCGCGGCCGGACCGTGATCGCCGATGTGGTGGTGCAGAAGATCGCGGTAGCCGGGGCGGAGCAGCCCGCTTGAGTGAAGGAGCGCGTGATGAGCAGGGCCGTGGTGGGCTTGATCGCGGGAATGGCGCTGGGTTTCGCCGCGTATTTCGGTAGTTTCTGGGCTTTCGTGCTGGTGCTCGGGCTGGGCGTCGTCGGTCTCGTGGTCGGGCGGTTCGCGGAAGGTGACCTCGAGCCGGGCGACTTCGTCCGCCGCCGGGACCGGCAGGACCGGATCCGCGATGACCGGCGACGGGCGCGGGGAGACTGGCGGCAGTGACCGCTGAGGCCGGCCGGGCGCCCTGACATGCCCACGGGGAGCGCGGTGGCGGGCCGCCGTACTGCTCCGACCGCACGCGTACGGCTGGTGCCGGAGCCGCACGCCGACCGGGTCGTGCGAAGCCGCGTCATCGGGTCCGCTACGCGGGGACGCGGGAGTTCCGGAGCGGTGCTCCCGCCTGGTGGAGACTGATGAGGGCCAGCCGGTAGGAGGTGATCAGGCCGGTCTCCACGTAGTCCACGCCCAGCTCCTCACAGTAGCCCCGGACGATGGTCCGGGCCTTGCGGAGATTGGGGCTGGGCATGCTGGGGAACAAGTGGTGCTCGATCTGGTGGTTCAGCCCTCCCAGAGCGATGTCGGTGAGGCGGCCGCCGCTGACGTTGCGCGAGGTGAGCACCTGGCGGCGCAGGAAGTCCGGGCGGTCTTCGCCCTTCAGGGTCGGCATGCCTTTGTGGTTGGGCGCGAAGAGGGAGCCGAGGTAGACGCCGAACAGGCACTGGTGGACGGCGAGAAACGCGAACGCCATACCGAGCGGCAGCAGCCAGAACAGGACGCTCAGATAGACGACGAAGTGTCCCAACAGCAGCGCCCCGTCGAGCCCGCGGTGCTTGAGCGAGCGATTGGCCAGCGCCTTCACGCTCGACAGGTGGAGATTGAAGCCCTCCAGTGTGAGGAGCGGGAAGAACAGGAACGCCTGCCGGCCGCCGATCAGGCGGGGAAGCCCCTTGGCGGCCCGGGCCTGGTCCTGGGACCAGACCAGCAGGTCGGGATCGAGGTCGGGGTCGAGTTCCTCGTGGTTGGGGTTGGCGTGGTGGCGGGTGTGCTTGTCCTGCCACCAGCCGTAGCCCATCCCGATACCGGCACCGGCCATGCGTCCGGACACCTCGCTGGCCCGGCGTCGGCGGAAGACCTGGCGGTGGGCCGCGTCATGCGCGAGCAGGGCGACCTGACCGAAAACGACAGCCAGGAAGGCGGCGACCGCCAGGGTCCACCAACTGTCGCCGATGAGTGCGACGGCCGCCCATCCGCCGGCGTAGAGCCCGGTCACGATCGTGATCCGCAGTGCGTAGTAGCCGGGGCGGCGCCCCATCAGGCCGGCTTCGGCGATCTTTCTGGACAGTCGGGCGAAGTCGCTGCCGGCCGTCTCCGAGGGCAGGGGACGGACCGTGCTGTTCGTGGCCATGGTGGTGACGCTCTCTCCGGGAGGGAAGACGGCGCCGCCCCGGGGCCGATGAGACCGGACCGCAGACGGGGTTGCGCTTGCTGCTTCGTCGGCCGACGGCCGCGCAGGCCCTCCTCTGCATGGGGTGCCCTGCCGGTCGGGTCTCACACCGCGTCAGCGCATGCCACCGCAGCGCCGCTGTGTGCATGGCGCGGGGCCAGTTGGCTGTGGGTCCGTGTGGAGGCGGGGACGAGCGGGCGAAAGCATGATGCGCAGTTCGTCGGGAGACAGGCTCCCGGCCGTCGACACGTCGAGCAGCTCGACGCAGCACGCGGACAGCCGGTGCAGCAGGTCGATGGCGTCGAAGTCCTCGACGAGGGAGTCCGTACCACGAAGATCTTGGCCCGACGTCGTTCGCGAGCCATGACCACGTCCGCCGCAATCTCGCCGAGGGGGCGCTCATCGCCCGAGCCCGGAAACGTTGCCTCAGGGATGACGGTTCCGGGGAGGGGCGCATGGGACCGTTCTCCGTTGTCCGTATGGTCCCCCGGGCCTGTCCGAGGAGTAGGCTCGAAATTACCGAGGATATTTCGCGCACCGGCTTCAGGCTCGTGTCGTTTTCGGCGATCGAATAGTCCGGGCCGGTCGCGATCGGCCCGGGGCAGGGTTCGCGTCATGACTGCGACCGTTTCCCACTCGCCGACGACCGAAGCCGATGACCGGTTCTCCTCGTCCTCTCTGCGTCTGTCGCTGGCTCCCGTCGGCTCCGCCCCCGCTCTGCTGGACGGCGCCTGGTGGCCTCGCTCCCGCGATCTCGGGGCGGAACTCCCCTCCCTGACCGCCGTATTGGACCCGCTGTGGGGGCGGATCACCCGGGTCACGGTGAATCCCACTCAGTGGCCGGTCATTCCGCGCAAGGTGCCCGTCGCCGGGCACGTGGTGAACGTGGGCTGGTTCCGGGACGAGCAGGACCCGCATGAACTGCTGTTGCGCTCCTACCACGTGGGCCGTTGGAACCTCCTGGTCGTCCCGCCGCGGACGGCTCCCGACTCGGCCGCCTGGCTGATGGCGGCTGCGAGTGACCCGCGCGGTATGTCGACCGCGAGTCGGTTGATGGAGGAGGCGGCGCGCCTGCGGACGCTGCGCGACGCCGACCGGGCCGTGGAAGCGGTCTGGGACTCCGAAGGAGGGCACGAGTCACGCGACTCGGACGCACCTCCACGGGTGCCAGCCATGACCGGCATGGTGCCGCAGCAGCCGAGGGGAAGGTGAGACCGGTGGAGACCTTCGTGACCGTGGCCGTGATCCTGGGACTGATCGTGGTCGGGGCGCTCCTCATCCGCCTGCTGAACTCACAGCACGGCGACCGCATGGCCGGTGTCCGTTACGGCCACACCGGGATGCCAGTCGCGGGACCGGCTCCGTCGGCTCGGCGCAGGGGCCCGCGGCAGCGCGGCGACGAGCGGCACCGGCCGCCCCGACCGACCCAGGCCCGGCCCGGCCGTACGCGGGCGACTCCGCCCACGCGCCCGTGAAGGAGCGGGCCCCACCCTTCCGGCAGGCTCGCCCGGCCCGTCACCCGACGGGCGGAACTGACCGCACCGACAGCACACCCCGCAATCCAGGGCCCCGGCCGCAGCCGCGCACACGACAGGCCGGGGCCCATCCGCGTCCGGTGTCCGCGGGTTGGGGCAGCCAGCCCCCTCCAGGACACGATGCCCGTCCGGCGGGGACCTTCTGTCCGGTGCGTGGCGCATCCCCGGCCGGCTGGTCCACCACGATGCCCGCCGACCCGGGCTCGTGGAACGGCCCTCCGCCCGCCACCCCGCACATCCCCGTATCGGCGGCACGCCGCGAGGGCAGGGCCCGGCCCGGCCACGACGGCTCGCCCACGGGCACTCCGAACCGAGGAGCCATGCCCCTTCCACGGCTGAACGTCCACCGGCACGACCACACCACCCGCACGCTGATCATCCTTTCGGGGGAGATCGACCTGGCCACCGCCCCGCTCGTACGGGCCGCGCTGGCCGAGTGCCTGAACGACGGCATGGGCGTCACGGACGTCGATCTCACGGCAGTCACCTTCTGCGACGCCATCGGACTCAACGTCTTCCTCACGGCATCGGGACGCGCCACCGAAGCCGGTGCGATCCTCCGGCTGCACCATCCGCCGCCGATCATGGCCCGCATCATCGAGATCACCGGCTCCGGTTTCCTGGTCCACGAGCTCCCCGCCGGCCGGACGTCATCACGTCGGTCTCTCTTGAGGAGGCTCAGTCGAGGACGGTGAGGTGTTCGGCGCCGCCGCCTCGCCACTCGACGAGGAAGATGGTGGCGTCGTCGGTCGTGGTGCCGCCCCGTTCGTGTTTCAGGGCGTGCGAGAGCGCCCGCACCACCGCCCGTACCTCGGTGCGGTCGCGGAGGATCCGGTTGGTCCACTCGATGAGCTGCTCCTCGCCGAACTGCTGCCCGCCGGCCTGGTGCTCCTCGATCAGACCGTCGGTGAAGCACAGCAACCGGTCGCCGGGTTCCAGCATCCGCTCGCTGACCACCGGCTCCTCCCCGCCGAAGCCGACGGGCAGCGTGGTGGGGCTCTCCAGCCGGTCCACCACGGCGCGGTCACGGATCAGGAGCGGAGCCGGGTGGCCGGCGTTGACCCACTGCAGCCGGCCCGTGGTGATGTCCAGGATCATCATCTGTGCGGTGACGAAGTGGTCCTGGCCGAACTGGTCGTTGATGGCCCGGTCCATGAACGCGTACACCTGGGACAGATCGGTGTGGGCCCGTCGCGTGTGGCGGTAGGCGCCGACGGCCACCGTCGCCATGGTCGCCGCGTCCAAGCCGTGGCCCATCGCGTCGAGCATGGCCACGTGAAGGATGTCGCCGTTGAGGGCGTAGTCGAAGCTGTCGCCGGCCACGTCGTAGGCGGGCTCCAGGATTCCGGCCACCTCGACCTGCGGAACGGTCATCGACAGCGGGGGCAGCAACGACCACTGGATCTCCGCGGCCACGCTCATCGGGGCGCTGCGGCGGGCCTGGAAGAACAGGTCGGTGTAGGAGTCCTTGGTGACGATCATGTCCGCGACCAGACCGGCGAGTCTCCGTAGCAGCCGCCGGTCGTCGTCATCGACGCTGTCCAGGGTGACGGCCATGACCCCGATCTGGTCGCTGCCGTCCAGCAGCGGCAGGTACATCCGCACGCTGCCGCCCAGCGGCACCTCCACCGTTCTGAGGCTCAGGAACGCCTCGCCCGCGGGGGAGTCCTCGACCGGCTCGGGGCCGCCGACCCTCAGCCTCCGGCCCGGCAGCGGCACCAACAGCACCTGTTCGTAGTCCTGCAGGAGGATGGACACCTCATGCCCCCCGACCCTGGCCACCTCCTCCGCGACGAGCGGGGCGATCAGGTCCGGCGGCATCTCGTGGGCACGGTCCAGCAGCACACCCAGCAGTCGTTCGCCGAACCCCTCCGACCGGTCCACCCCGATTCTGTCCGGCTGCCGCCCACCATCCGTCATCGCTGCTCGCTTCTCCTTGTCCCGGGGTGATGGCGAGCCGATCGCGCCATGGGCGGCAGGTCTCCCAAACGCCCCTCGCCACACAAAGCTTGGGCAGATGGGGGGCCTCCGACCATCGTAGACCTCATTGCACCATTTAGTCCGGAATTGTTTACAAAGCTGACGAGGAGGAGTCAGAGTCGAGTGGGGGCAGGAGGCAGCTATGACCGTCCTCGCGGCTTTTCTTCTCGTCATCGGGACGATATTGATCCTGGTGGGGGCGATGTTGATGCTGGTCGGGACGGTCCTGATCGTCCTCGGGGCACTGCTGATCCTCATCGGGATCGCCCTGGTCGCTGTTGCGGCCTTCTTGCTCATCCGGAGAGCGCTGAGGCGTGAAGAGTAGGGACCGCCGGAGCACGGCCGGACCGGAAGGCAACCGCCTCGCGGACTGTGGAGTTTCCCGACTTCCTCGCCGGGGGCTCCGTTGGCATCGGGAGTCCTACGCCGAGCCGGGCCCGGACGGGCTGCTCTTCGCCGGTGGGAAGGGGGCTCCCTTCCGGCGCAGCGGCTCCGGGCGGAAGCGGCGGAAAGCCCGGGAGGTCGTGGGCATGCCGGACGGTGCTACGACCTTCGGCACACCGGGCACATGCCCTCGCCGTGCTTCCAGGGCGGGGACGCTAGAGGCGGGCGTACTGCTCCATCTGCTCGGCGAACTCCTGGGCCACGGCGGCGCTGACCGTGGGCTGCGTGTTGCGGATCGTGTCCAGGTAGTCGTGCGTGGAAGGGAGGACGCGGGTTCCAGTATCGAAAGTTTGCTCGAATCCAGCTTGGGAGACGGTTCGTGTCACGTGGGCGATGTCGGCCGGTGTGAAACCTTCGCTGGCGGACGCGAGCGCCTCGCTGTCGGCCTTCGCGCCCGCTCGTGTCAGGTAGCTCTCCCACAGCGCGGTCCTGGCGCGGTGGTCGGGAGGGCCGATCGGCAGTACGTAGTCGAAGCGGCCGTGTCGCAGGAACGCGGAGTCGAGCGTGGTCACGTTGTTCGTGGCGCAAACGAGCAGCCGCCCGTCCTGCCTGCGGAACCGGACGATCGCCTTGAGCAGCTCGTTGACGACGCCGACCGCGGTCGCGTCCGCGCCGCTGCGTGCGCCGGCGACCTCCTCGACCTCATCGATGAACACCAGGACGTGGTCGAGCCGGGATATCTCGTCGAAGCGCCGGCTCAGCCCGCTCGCCAGGCCGTACTCGGCGGCCAGACGCGCGGGGAACAGCTCGAGGAAGGGCCATCCCAGGCGGCTGGCGATCGCGTGCGCGAAGGTGCTCTTGCCGGTCCCGGGCGGACCGAACAGCATCACCGCGCGCGGCAGCTCCACACCGTGCTCCGCGGCCAGTCCGGGATGGGCCAGTGGCAGGACCAGACGGCGCTCGATGAGCTGCTTCTCGTTCTGCATGCCCGCGACCTTCTGCCACAGTCCGCCGGGCGGCAGCTCCGCTCCGAGCGAGGAGAGCATGTCGGCCGCCTGCAAGGGCACCGGTCTGCGCTTCTCGAAGAGGACCAGGCCCGATCGGGCGCCGAACCCGGAGTTACGCAGCGCGGTGGCACCGGTCTCCCCCTCGGGCAGGGCGGCGTGGACCGCGCGGACACCGTCGGTGAGAAGCCGTCGCTCAAGGGCCGTGATCAGGGCGCTGCCCAGCCCCTGGTGCCGCCAGGCGGGTGCCATGCAGATGCGCAGGATCCACGCCCGGTCACCCTCCACCCTGCTCACCGCGGCGCCCACGACCACGTCGTTCGCCGTGGCCACCACAGCGGGGTGGAGGGCCTGGAGGGCCGTCACGGCGTCCGAGAGCGGGAAGAGAGCCGGTTCCTCGGTCGTGCCGCTCTCCATGTCGACACGGAGGACTCCCTCGAGATCGTCCGGGGAGTAGTCCCGGACCCGCCAACCCGTCATGACCAGCTCCGCGTGTTCGGCCGTGTTCCCATCATCGGCCGCCACGTGGGGTACGCGCGCGGCAAGCACCGGCCCGGTCAAGCGGGACCGCGCCACTCGATCGGCGGGAGGGGCCACGGGCGACGCGCGACAGGTCCGGCGATCTCTCTCCGTGCGTTTGTCGGCGCTCGCCGGGAGGTCACTTCCAGCGGTGGTGGCCGCCGGACCGCCTCCCTCAGCCGGAAGGCCGGTCGCAGGTGACGTCCGTGGCCGGCAGGCGGCCGGTGGCCAGGTAGGTGTTGACCGTCGCGTCGGCACAGGAGCTGCCGAAGACGCCGTACACGGCGTGCTGGTCCGCGCCACGGAGGGTGACCAGGCGGGAGGAGGGCCACATGCGGCGCACGGTCTGCGCGCTCCGGTAGGTGGTCCGAGGGTCACCGGTCGCGTTGACGAGCAAGGCCGGAAGGTCGCCGCGGATCGTGGTGGGGCGCTCGCGTGGCGGGTCCCAGAACGCGCACGGACCGATGTTGTTGGTGACGGGACCGAACAACGGGTCCTGCGCACGGGCACGTTGGACATCGCGCCAGTACACCTCGGGAGAGCGCGGCGCGGACGCGTCCCCGCACAGGATCGCTGTCTGGGCACTGCCGTATGCGGAGTCGGATCCCTTCAGCAGGAAGCCGAGCGTTTCGGCCAGCCACGGCGAGGGGGTGACGGTGTGGCCGTCGGCGGCGCGACGCATGTCCCGTACGGCCTGCGCGAGATCGGCGTAGGCGGCGTCGTTGTCCTGTGAGAGGCCGCTGAAGACGACGACGGGCAGCAGATGCTCATCCACCCGGTGGGCGCCGATGGGCAGGGGCCTACGTCCGGCCGCCGCCTGGACGCTGTCCACGGCCGCCAGCACATCGCCAGGGGTGCGGCCCAGACCGTAGTCGGTGTCGCGGGCGGCTGCCCAGGAGGCCCAGCCCTTGAGAGCGTGCCGGTTGGCCGGTTCCGTGCCGCGCAGCAGCCGGGGGTTGTAGCCGTCGGGAGCGACGACGCCGTCCAGTACGACTCGGTCGGTGCGGCCGGGGAACATCGTGGCGTACACCTGGCCGAGGTAGGTGCCGTACGAGTATCCGAGGTAGGAGATCCTTGGCTCGCCGAGCACGGCGCGGATGACGTCCATGTCGCGTGCGGTGTTCCGGGTCGTGGCGTACGGCAGGACGTCGCCCTGGGACGTCCGGCAACGACCGGCGAGTTCCTCGGCCAGGGCCACCGCGCGGTCGAACCCCGCACGGTCGATTCCCGCTCCGCGTATGAAGGAGCCGGTGGGCCAGTGGCAGTCCAGCGGTGTGCTGCGGCCGACGAAACGGGGGTCGACGCCCACCACGTCGTAGCGCTCACCGACCTGCTTCATCGCCGTGCGCACCCACGGCGGGTCGCCGATCGTCTGCCCGCCGGGGCCACCACCGTTGAGCAGCAGCGCGCCCACGCGGTGGGCCGTGTCGGTGGCCCGGATCCGCGAGATCGCGACAGTGATCGTGCGGCCGTCCGGGTCGTCATGGTTCAACGGGACGGTGACGTCGGCGCACTGGGCGCCCGCCTGCTGGAGTTCCTTGCCGGTCTCGTCGTCGGGTCCGAGCAGGCAGCTCTTCCAGTCGAGGTGCTGCCGGTGGTAGCGGGCGAGAGGGTCGGCGATCGCAGGGGCGGGTTCGGCCGCCGCTGGGGGCGACGCGGCGACCGTGAGCGCCCCGACCAGGCACAGGGCGGCCCCTGCCGCGGTGCGCGACACGAGCCGGTGCAGGCCGCCGGCCGTGGAACCGCGCGGTCCGGCTGTGCTCGCGGCTGCGGGGGAGTTGGGGGCAGGCGGTGGGGCCGGAGGCAACGGAGCCGTACGGGCTAAGGAGGTGGGGGAGGGCGTCGTACGGGACGGTGTGCCGGGGGAGGGCGGGAAGCCGGTCATGCGGAAGTCCTTTCGGAAGACCTGCCCTCGCAGAGGGACTTGTCGACGAGGTCCAGGAAGTCGAGTTCGGCCTGGAGAGAGGCGGGCACCTTGTTCAGGGCGACGGCGACACTCCGTCCGCCGGGGCCGACGGCGATCAGCGCCCGGTGACCGCCGGGCACCGTGCCGCCGTGCCCCCACCACGTCCCGCCGCAGGACAGCGGTGTCGAGATCAGGCCCAGCCCGTAGCGGGCGCCCGGCCACAGCCGATCGGCGTCGGCCGCCACCGTCCGTCGCATCTCGGCCAGTTGGGCCTCGGGCAGCAGCCGGCCGTCGAACAGGGCGGCAGCGAACCGCGTCAGGTCGCCCGGCGACGAGACCAGGGCGCCGCCGACCCCGCCGAAGGTCAAGTTCCAGGCGGTGCCGTCGACGCGTCGGCCGTCGCCGTCGATGAAGTAGCTGCGGGAGTGAGGTCCTCGGACGCGGGTGTCGTCGCCGGGCCAGTAGGTGTCGTGCAGCCCGAGGGGCTTGATGATGCGGCGGGTGATCTCCGCCTCGGGGGTACGGCCGGTGACCTCGCGGACGATCATGCCGAGGACGAGGTAATTGGTGGTGGCGTAGTGCCAGGTGCCCTGCGGGCGCGGCAGTTCGAGAGCACGCGTGACGAGGTCGCGCGGCTCGAAGTGGCGGTACCGCAGCCGCTCGGGATGCTCCCATTCGGGGGCGTCGAGATAGTCGGGCAGTCCGCTGGTGTGCTGCAGGAGCCGTCGTACGGTGATCAGGCCCCCGTCGTGGCCGGGTCCGTGAATCAGGCCGGGCAGATAGCGGTCGACGGGGGCTTCCAGCGAGAGGCGGTGCTCGGCTACGAGTCGGAGGACGAGCGCCGCGGTGAACGTCTTGGTCACGCTGCCGACGCGCAACCGGTCGAGGGTGTTCATCGGGCGTCCGGTACGCAGATCCGCCGTCCCGGCGGTCTCGGCCCAACGCCCGCAGGACTCGTCCGCGGTGGGGTCGCTCACCAGGACCGCGGCACCGGTGATGCCGTCGCGCTCGGTGAGGATGCGCAGCGCCTGGCGGGTCTGGTCGTGCGTGCCGCAGTCGCCGCCGGAGCGTGAGCCCGGCGCCTGCGCGGTCGCCGCCGGGCCGGTGGCCAGCACGGTGGCCGCCACCAGGGCCGCGAGGCCGGCGCGCCTGCCGGTCCCAGAAGTCGGTGAGAAGGTTGGCATGCCACATCACGGTAGGCACGGGCGGTCCCGTGATCACTCCGGCAGGCATGTGCTTCGGAGCTGAAGCCAGCCCAAGCAGAGAGCCGGGAGCCGTCCCCCTGGACGGTCGGGGCCTTCTGCTGGTACCGGACGCGAGGTCGCGGCCGGCTTTGACGACTTGGTGCACACCGAGCATGGGAAGCGCCGCAGGGACGACCCCGCCAACGAGGAGGCCGGAGAGGGCCATTGGTGCGGTTGTGGAGCGGGTGACGCACCACAGGTACGGTCGACTCCCCGATGCAGCGGGTGAGGCTGGACACCGCGTACGGGCACATCCTCAGCAGCCAACCGGGATGGTGGTGTGGACCGTGCGCCCGCCCGCCCGCGCTGAGCCGAGCGCCGGGCGTGCGGTCTGCCGGTGCGAAACCGGCGCGGCAGTGAACGACGTCCACCGTGCCGCAGCAGACCGGTGTCGCATCGCCGCGGTGTCCCGCAGCAAGCTTCTCGCCTCGGTTCAGTCGGCCGTGGCCGGGCCGAACCAGGCGGTGAGGGCGGTCCGGAGGGCGGCGGGGTCGGGGGTGGTGCCGGCGCGTGCGGTCCAGGCGACGTGGCCGTCGGGGCGGATCAGGAGCGCGGCGGGGGCGGGGGCCTCGCCGGCCGGCCAGACGGGCCAGTGGTCGGCCGTGGACCGGGCTTCGACGAGGTCGACGCGATCGGCCCAGCTCTCGGCCGTGGCGGCCAGTGCGGTGTCACCGCGCAGGTCGAGCAGCACGGGGCGCGCGGTACGCAGCAGTTCGAAGACGCGACGCCGGCCGTCACCGGTCTTCAGATCGACGTCGGGGACCCGGCGGCCGGTCAGCGGGTGGTCGTCGCTCATGGGGTAGCGGAGGTCCAGGGCGGTGATCATGCCACCCAGGTGCTTCCCGCCTTCCTCCGCCGCGAGCACCGTTGGCACCTGGAGTCGTACGCCGAGCCGGGCCCCGATGGGCTGCTCTCCCTCGGCGAGCAAGGTGCTCCCTTCCGCCGCAGCACCTTCGGCCGGAAGGTGCGGGAGATCGTCGGCATGCCCGAGGGCTTCCGGTTCCACGGCCTCCGTCACACCGGTCAAACGCTGTCCACCCGCTCCGGTGCCACCTTCACGCGACGGTCCGTGCCGGGCGGTCCTCCGAGTAGGTCGCGCCGATGTGTCAGCGCCCCGATGACGAGCGCCGGCAGGAAGTTGCCGCCGTGCCAGAAGAGCCAGCCGCCGACCCCGGCGATCAGTGTTCTGGCACGGATCCGGCACCGCCGACCGATCACAGCGGACAGCAAAACGGCCCAGGTCTCTGACCTGGGCCTTCGTCATGGAGCGGGTGACGAGAATCGAACTCGCGCTCTCAGCTTGGGAAGCTGATGTTCTACCATTAAACTACACCCGCGTAAGACGCCGACCGGGGTCGGTGTCGAATGCTCGCTCACTCTACCTCATGTCAGGCCTCCGGCGTTTGAGCCGCGGGGCCTGAGGACGTTTCAGGGATGGGATGCGGCTGCGGGGGAACGGAGTTGGGGCGTACGGTGGGGGTGCGAAAGAGGGCCCGGGCGGGACCGGAGTGCCGCCTGGAGGGCCGTCCCTTTGATCCCGTACTGTGGCTTTTGTCGTCAGGCAAGCAGCAGCCAGACGCGGCTCTTGGGGAAGGGACTCTTGGACTTGATGGAGCGCACCGTCGTCCGTTGTGCCGATGGGCACGTGTTCAGTACCGCTTCGTTCCCGATGCAGCAGGCCGAGCGGCTCGGCCCCGGGCGGCTGCTTCGGTGCCCGCGATGTGCGCGGCTCCGGAGCGTGGTGCCCGTCAGCTATCAGAAGCGGTAGCGGCAGCCGCAGTGGCCGCGGTTGCAGTGGCGGCGTGGCCGACGCGGTAACGGACAAGCAGTAGGCAACAGGAACAAGGCGCGCGGAGACGTCCGGTTGTGGTCGCTCCGCGCGCCTTGCGTATCCTCGGGGCGTGCTTCTCTCAGACAAAGACATCCGGGCCGAGATCGATGCAGGGCGGGTGCGGATCGACCCGTACGACGAATCGATGGTGCAGCCGTCGAGCGTCGATGTACGCCTCGACCGCTACTTCCGGGTGTTCGAGAATCACCGGTACCCCCACATCGACCCCGCCATCGAACAGGCCGACCTGACCCGGCTCGTGGAGCCGGAAGGCGATGAGCCGTTCATCCTGCATCCCGGGGAGTTCGTCCTCGCCAGCACGTACGAGGTCATCACCCTGCCCGACGATCTCGCCTCCCGGCTGGAGGGCAAGAGCTCGCTGGGGCGCCTGGGGCTGGTGACGCACTCCACCGCCGGGTTCATCGACCCCGGCTTCAGCGGCCACGTGACCCTGGAGCTGTCCAACCTCGCCACTCTGCCCATCAAGCTCTGGCCGGGCATGAAGATCGGGCAGCTGTGCATGTTCAAGCTCAGCTCGCCCGCCGACTTCCCCTACGGCAGCGAGCGGTACGGGTCCCGGTACCAGGGCCAGCGCGGGCCGACCGCCTCCCGGTCCTTCCTCAACTTCCATCGGACCCAGGTGTGAGCGACATCGGCATGAGCGCAGTGCGGGAGAACCTGACCTACGAGAAGTTCGGCGTCGCCGTGCGCGAGCTCGCGCAGAGCATCGCCGACGACGGCTACGAGCCCGACATAGTCCTCAGCATCGCCCGCGGCGGCGTCTTCGTGGCCGGCGGGCTCGCCTACGCCCTCGACTGCAAGAACATCCACCTGGTGAACGTGGAGTTCTACACCGGTGTGGGGACGACCCTCGAGATGCCCGTCATGCTCGCGCCCGTCCCCAACGTGATCGACTTCTCGCAGAAGAAGGTGCTGATCACCGACGACGTCGCCGACACCGGCAAGACGCTCAAGCTGGTGCGTGACTTCTGCCTCGACACCGTCGCCGAGGTGCGCAGCGCCGTCGTCTACGAGAAGTCCCAGTCGCTCGTGAAGTGCGAGTACGTGTGGAAGCGCACCGACGACTGGATCAACTTCCCGTGGAGTGTCGAACCGCCCGTGGTGCGGCGGGCCGGCCAGGTGCTCGACGCCTGACCAGCGGGAGAAGACAGAAAGAGGGGCTCCCCCCCCGGGGGGGGAGCCCCTCTCTCGTACCCGCAGGAGATCAGACCGTGCCGAGCTTCACGATCGACAGCAGCGCGATCAGCTGGATCGCCGACGCGCCCAGCGCCTTCGGCCAGGGCAGGTCGTGGGAGCGGCCGACCATGAGGGTCAGCAGGGCGCCGCCCGCGATCCAGGTGGCCCAGCCCAGGAGCTGGACGAACGTCGCATCGCCGCCCGCGAACATCGCGAAGACCAGGCGGGGCGCGTCCGTGAGGGACATGATCAGCATGGACAGGCCGACCGTGGGCTGCCAGGCGCCGTCGCCACCGAGCTGGCGGGCCAGCGTGTGGGTGACCACGCCCAGGACGAACGCGCTCAGCACCATCGCGACGGCCGTCGTCAGGACGATCGGCACCGCGTTCGACAGTGTGGCGTTTATCGCATCCTTGCGGGCCCCGTCGAAGCCGAAGACGGCGAGCAGGCCGTAGAGGAACGTGACGACGAGGGCCGGGCCCCACATCGAGTAGTCCCGCATCTGGAGGAAGGTCTGGTTGGGGGCGAGGACGATCCCCCGCAGCAGCTGCTTCCAGTGCAGGCGCGGGCCGACCGGGCCGGACGGCGGGGCCGCGGCGCCGGCGCGGTAGGTGTCGCCCTGTGTGTAGGGGTCCTCGCCGACCGAGAAGGCCTGGGTGTGGCCCGGGTTGTTCGCCGCGTACGGATCGTGCGGGCCCTGCGGGCCGGGCGGGTACGCGCCGTCGCCGAAGTACTCCGGCTCGCCCTGGCCGCCGCCGTGCCCGGCGTTCGGCTGCGGCCACGAGGGGCCGCCGCCGTTGCCGTACGGCTGCTGCTGCGGGTACGGCTGCGGCGCCGGCGGGGAGCCGTACGGCGGCCCCTGCGGCGTCTGCTGCCCGTACGGAGGGTTGTGCGGTCGCGTCTGAGGAGCGCCGTTGTTCCGGCCGCGTCCGATCCTGAATCCAGCCACGTCTTCGAACGTACCTGGTCCCCGGCGGTGGCGTGCCGGGCCGGGGCTTTCGGGCCCGGCTTTGCGGCCGAGCTGTGACATCCCTTAAGGGGCAGGGACGTTGGGTGTCCGTGGGGTGTCAGGGTTCGGCCGTACGGGTCATGCCCCGGCCCATGCCCCGGTCCGGTCCGGTCCGGGCGGGGCGGGGCGGTTGCCCCGCGCCCGTCCGGTCAGGCCCGGTCAGTCGGCGAAGGAGCCGCCCAGCTCCGGAAGGCTGATCGCGCCGGTCTTCGTCGGGACCGTGCTCGTGCCGCGCATGAGCAGCGCACCGTTCGCCGCGCCCACCGCCAGGTCGGCCTTGCCGTCGGCGGTCAGGTCGCGCAGGCGGACGGTGTAGCCGAAGGCGGCGCCGGAGTCGGCCGGGCCGAGCACCGTCTGGGCGATCCACGAGGAACGCGCGCCGCTGAGGCCGCCGGAGCCGCCGCGGAAGACGTGGACGCCGCCCTGGTCCTGCTTGCCGTCGACGTCCTCGTGCGGGACGCCCACCGCGAGGTCCGCGTAGCCGTCGCCATTGGTGTCGGCGGCCGAGATCGCGTAGCCGAAGTTGTCGTCGGCCTCGGGGCTGCCGGAGACGCCGGAGGTGGCCTGGGTGAGGGTGACCGACGTGCCCGGGCCCGACGACGTGCCGCGCCAGATCGTGACGGCGCCCTTGCCGTTGTCCTTGTCGGGCACGCCGAGGGCGATGTCGCCGTAGCCGTTCTTGTCGAAGTCGCCGATCACGGGGCTCGGGTAGAGGCCCTCCTGCCGGTCGCTGAGGGTCTTGGAGGCGCCCGAGGAGAGACCGGAGGAGGTGCCCTTCAGGTACCAGGCGCGCTCGCGGATGTCGCTGCCGTTGATCTCCGTGCCGATCACCACCAGGTCCGTCCTGCCGTCCCCGTCGACCTTCCCGGCGGCCAGGGCGGTGGAGTACCAGCCTCCGGACCCCTTGTCGATCTTGCTGACCTTGCCGGTGGTGCCCGACTTGGTGAAGGGGCCGCGGTACAGCCACGCCTCCTCGCCGCCGATCACGGCCAGGTCGGGGGAGCCGTCGCCGGTGAAGTCGCCGGTCGCCAGGTCGCGGCCGAAGTGGCCGACCGCGCCGCCGACGGGGGCGATGTTGGTGCCGCCGGACAGGCCGGACTTCGAGCCCCACAGGACGGTGACCGTGCCGCGGTAGTCGTCGCCGCCCACGTGCTCGGTGGGGTTGCCGACGACGAGGTCCGCGTAGCCGTCCTTGTCGAGGTCGGCGCTCGCCAGGGACGCGCCGAACTGGTCGTCCTCCTCACCGGAGCCGGGCACGCCCGCGCTGTCCTGGTGGAGGTACTTCGGGTGGGCGGTGTCGAGGCCGGTGGCGGTGCCGTACACGACGGTGATCGTGCCGCCCTCGCGGTCGACGTCGTTGTAGCCGCCGTAGGCGAGGTCGCGGCGGCCGTCGCCGTTGAAGTCGTCGTAGTGCTTGGCCACCGCCGCGGCGGCGGGGCCGGTGAGGAGCACGGGGGTGACGCCGGTCGCCAGCAGGGCGGCGACCAGGGCGGCCGAGGTGGATCTGCGCATGGTGTCTCCTTGGTCGGTCAGCCGATGAGGTTGGCGCCGAACGCGCCGTACGAGCGGGTCTGGCCGAGGCTGCCCGGGCCGAAGGTGCGGGCGCCGTCGGTGACGGGGCCGGTGGCGGAGCCGCGCAGGGCCGTGACGGCGCCGATGCCCTCGTCCTCGAAACCCGCGGTGATCGTGAACTCGGCGTGGCCGTCCCGGGTGACGTCGGCCAGCAGGGTCTCGGAACCGAAGTAGTCCGTGGCCTCGGCGGTGCCGGGGACGCCGGCGGTGTTCTGGGTGACGGTGCGGGCGCCGGTGCGCGAGACACCCGAGGCGGAGCCGTTCATGAGGATCGCGGCGCCGGCGTCCTCGGTGGTGCCGATGTCCTCGAAGCCGACGCCGATGGCGAGGTCGCCGTAGCCGTCGCCGTTGGTGTCCCCGATGGAGACGGAGCCACCGAAGTTGTCGCGCTCCTCGTCGGCACCGGGGACGCCGGGGGAGTCCTGGGTGAGCTCGGCCATGGGCGCGTCGCCGTTGACCGGGCCGCCCTCCGAGCCGCGGACGACGACGACCCGGCCGCCGAGGCTGCCGGTGTGGTCGCTGCCCTTGCTGAAGACGTTGCCGAGGGCGATCTCGTCATGGCCGTCGCCGTCGATGTCGCCGAGGGCCAGGGAGGTGCCGCCGTTCAGAGCCCGGGGGGCCGTGGTGTCCGGGCCGGTGGGGGAGCCGAGGTAGGCGACGCCCTTGGACCAGCTGCCCGTCTCGTCGTCGGTGAAGACCCGGTAGGTGAGGACCAGGTCCGACCTGCCGTCGGCATTGGTGTCGCCCGCCTTCATGGCGTCGACGATCCACGCCGGCTCGGGGGTGGAGATCTTCTGCGTGCCGCCCGTGGTGCCGGTGGTGGTGAACGGGCCGCGGACGATGTGGACGTCGTCGGTGTCGGTGGCCACGGCCAGATCCTGTGCGCCGTCACCGTCGAAGTCGCCCGCGGTCAGCTGGTTGCCCCAGTTGCTGTGGGCGGAGACCGCCGGGTCCTTGACCGTGGTGCCGTTCTGCAGGCCGTTCGCCGAGCCCCACAGGACGGTGACGGAGCCGCCGTCGCCGTCGGTGCCGTCGCGGTCGCCGGGAGCGCCGACCGCGAGGTCGGTGTAGCCGTCGCCGTTGAGGTCGGCCCGGGCGAGCGCACGGCCGAAGGTGTCCTCGGTGCCGGCGTCACCGGGCACACCGGCGGTGTTCTGGCTGATCACGGTGTTCCTGGCCGGGTCGAGGCCGGTGGCGCCGCCGTGGACCACGGCGACGTAACCGGCCATGCCCTGGCCGTCGACCTTGGCGTAGGGGGCGGCGAAGGCCACGTCGCCGTAGCCGTCGCCGTTGAAGTCGGCCGTGGGGCCGGCGGCGGGTGCGGCGGTGGCCGTCGCCGCGGGCAGGGCCGCCGTGAGCAGGCCGGTGGTGAGGGCCGTGGCCAGGAGGATGGTGCGCTTGCGCATCAAGGTCCCCGTCGGGTCGTCGAGTGGGAGGCGGTGGTCAGGAGCCGGCGCTGGTCAGGAGTTGAGCGCGGTGCCGTAGCCCGGGGTGCCGGCCGTCGAGATGCCCGTCGTGCCCGGGCCGAAGCTCGTCGAGCCGGAGGTGGTGGGGCCGGTCGCCGTGGCGCGCAGGGACCAGACGGCGCCGTCGCCGGCGTTCTCTCCCGGCGCGGAGACGGACAGGTCGGCGCGGTGGTCGCCGGTGTGGTCGGTGAGCGTGACGCGCTCGCCGAACCGGTCGCCCGTCTCGGAGGCACCCGGCACACCGGCGGTGTTCTGGGTGTACGACGTGGCGCCCTTGGTGGTCAGTCCGGACGCCGAGCCGTACAGCACGGTGACGGCACCGGCGGAGTTGTTCTCGCCCGCGGTGCCGACGGCCAGGTCGACGTACGAGTCGCCGTTGATGTCGCCGAGCGACACGCCGCTGCCGAACCGGTCGCCCTTCTCGGCGGCGCCGGGCACACCGGCGGTGTCCTGGGTGAGGACGAGCGGGGCGCGACCGCTGTCAGGGCCGTCGGGTCCGCCGTAGACGACGGTGACCTTGCCGCCGAGGGCGCCCCCGGGGTCGGCGGACGCCTCCCGGTCGTTCCCCACGGCGATGTCGGCGTGGCCGTCGCCGTCGATGTCGCCGACGGCGGAGACGAACCCGGCGGGCAGCTTCTGCAGCCAGTCGACGTAGTTGCCGATCTTCATGTCGGCGAGGGAGGTGGCGGCGGCGCCGTCGTGCGCGGTGCGGCCGTGCAGGACCACACGGGGGCGGCCGTCGCCGGTGATGTCGCCGGAGGAGAGGTGGGTGACGCCGTTCGAGGACGACCACCAGTCGTTGCGCGAGCCCGAGCCGCCGTTGGACCCGCCGGTCTTGGTGAGCGGGCCGTCCACCAGGGAGAGGGTGATCGGGCCGGTGGAACCGACCGCGACGTCGGTGTCCCCGTCGCCGTCGAAGTCGCCGGCGGTCAGCGTCCGGCCGTAGCGGTCGTAGTCGGTGCTGAAGAAGCTGAACAGCGAACGGGCCCCGGACAGGCCGGAGGCACCGCCCCAGACGATGGTGACCGTGCCGTCGTTGCTGTCGCTGCCGTCCTCGCCGGGCGTGCCGACCAGCAGGTCGGCGTAGCCGTCGGTGTTCAGGTCGGCGGAGGCGAGCGCGGAGCCGAAGGCGTCGTCGGCCTCGGCGGCACCGGGCATGCCGGCGGTGTTCTGCGTCAGCAGGGTGTGCGTGGAGCTCTTCGGCCCGCTGCTGCTGCCGTAGACCACCGACACGGCGCCCGCCCGCGCCTGCCCGGCGACCGTGGCGCCCGGCGCGCCGATCGCGAGGTCGGTGCGGCCGTCGCCGTTGAAGTCGTAGGGGACGGCGGCCGGCACGGCGTGCGCGGCCGGGGCGGACAGGGTGAGGGCCAGCGGGGTCAGGGCCGCGGCGAGGACGGCGGTGGTGATGCGGGAGCGCATGGGTGTACGTGCCTCACAGGAGAGTCGGCGGGGCGTCACTGGGCCACGGTCGAGCCGCGTCACTGGGCCACGGTCGAGCCGAGGTCGACGCTGCCCTTGAGGGAGACGGCGGCGGCCGTGATGCCCTGCGCGCCGCTCGTGGTCAGACCGGAGGCGGAACCGCGCAGGGTCCACAGGCCGCCGGTGGAGTTCTCGCCGTGGACGCCGATGACCAGGTCGGCCTTGCCGTCCTTGGTGACGTCGGTCAGGCCGACCGCGGAACCGAAGCGGTCCGAGGACTCGGCGGTGCCGGGCACCCCGGCGGTGTCCTGGGTGTACGACTTCACGCCGCTGCCGGTCTTCAGGCCGGAGGCGGAGCCGAACAGCACGGTCACCGAGCCCGCGTCCCGCGCCGAGCCGATGTCCTCGCCGGGGGCGGAGACCACGACATCGGCGTAGCCGTCGCCGTTGATGTCGCCGGTGCTCACCGCGCCGCCGAAGCCGTCCTCGGCCTCGGCGGCGCCGGGCACGCCCGCGGTGTCCTGGTGGACGACGGTCGGCTGCTGCGCCGGGTCGGGGCCGTTCGGGCCGCCGTACCAGACGGTGATCTGGCCGCCCTTGTGGCCGCCGGGCTTGAGGTCGTACGGGTCCGCGTAGTCGCCGAGGACGAGGTCGCCGTAGCCGTCGCGGTTGATGTCGCCGATGGAACCGGGGTAGCCGTCGGCGTTCGGCAGCTCGGCCATCTTGTGCGTCATGCCGGTCCAGCGGAAGTAGTTGATCTCGCCGCCGGTGTCGCCGTCCACGTTGAAGGGGTAGACGCGCTCGGCCGCGCCGTCGCCGCTGAGGTCGCCCGCGATCACCTCGAACGTGGTGCCGACCTCACCGACGCGGAGGTTGTTCAGCGGGCCGGCGGTGCGGGTGAAGGGGCCGTTGTAGATGCGGGTGTGGCTCTGGCCGGTGAGCGTGACGTCGGTGTCGCCGTCGCCGTCGAAGTCGCCGGTGGCGATGCCCCGGGAGAAGTTGCCGTACTCGGAGAGCGTCGACGGCTGCGGCAGGCCCTTGCCGCTGGTCAGGCCGGACTTGCCGCCCCACAGGATGGTGCCGGAGCCGACGCCGTCCCGGTCGCCGATGCTCTCGTTGCTCGCGCCGACGACGAGGTCGGAGTAGCCGTCCCGGTCCAGGTCGCCGGCGGCCAGGGCGGAGCCGAACAGGTCGCCGGCCTCGGCGGTGCCGGGCACGCCCGCGGAGTTCTGGGTGATGACGGCCCTGCGGGCGGCCGAGACCCCGGACGCCGAGCCGTACAGCACGACGACGGCACCGGCGCACGAGGCCGAGCCGACGTCGGCGCACGCGGCGCCTGCCGCGACGTCCCGGTATCCGTCGCCGTTGAAGTCCCCGGCGAGACCGGAGGGGGCGGCGGTGGCGGGGGCGGCGAGGGCGGAGGTGAGCAGGCCGGTGGTGAGCGTGGCGGCCAGCAGGAGGGTGCGCTTGCGCAAGGTGGGACTCCGGGTGGGAAGGGGCCGGGCCGGACTTGGGGGCCGGCCCCGAGGGTGCGGGGTGCGGGGGTGGCTCGGGTGGTGCGGGGTGGTGCTGTGTGGGTGGTGCCGGGTGATGCGGGTGCTGCGCCCGGCGGGTGGCTGGGTGGTGCGAGGTGCTCCGCCCGGCGGGGTGGCCGGTCGGGGCCGGGTGGCTCCGCCCCGGGGTGTTCCGCCGGCGTGAGGTGGTTCGGTCGGCGGGTGTTCCGCCGGGCGCCCCGGGGCGGGGGGCGCCGGTGTGAGGTAACCCAGCAGGCGTGGGACGGCCCAGCCGACGTGGGACGGCCCAGCCGACGTGGGATGGTTCCGCCGGTGCGGGACGGCCCGCCGGTGCGGAACGGGCCCGCTGGTGCAGGACCCGCTCCGTCGACGTGGGTCGCCCCAATCGCCCCGGTCGTTCCGGATGGCTCAGTCGTTCCGGACGGCTCAGTCGGCGAAGTTCGCGCCGAAGTTCGGGTAGCCCGTCGTCGAGACGCCCGAGTCGCTGGGGGAGACGGTGCGCGATCCCGTGGCGGTGATCTTCGTGCCGTTGGACGGCAGGTAGAGGACCGCGCCGTTGCCGTCGTTCTCGTACGAGCCGGCCAGTACGTCGGCGCGGCCGTCGCCGGTGACGTCCTCGAGCTTCACGTCGGCGCCGAGGAAGTCGCCCTTCTCGTCCGAGCCGGGGACGCCCGCGGTGCTCTGCGCGAACGACTGGGTGCCGGAGGAGGTGTTGATGCCGGAGGCCGAGCCGTACAGCACGACGAGCTGGCCGGCGTCGGTGACGGAGCCGATGTCCTCGCCCGCGACCCCGACGACGAGGTCCTGGAAGCTGTCGCCGTTGACGTCGCCGAGGTCCAGCTCGTAGCCGAAGTAGTCGTTCTTCTCCGAACTTCCCGGAACATTACCGGTGTTCTGGGTGATGCCGGTGGTGGAACCGGCGCCGTCCGGCGTGCCGTACGTGATCCACACCTTGCCGCCGTCGGAGGCCCCGGGGAAGGTCACGCCGTCGTCGGTCTTGTTCCAGTGCATGCCGGTGACGATGTCGCCGAAGCCGTCGCCGTTGACGTCTCCGATGCCGGTGATGACACCGGACTTCAGCGGCTGGGCGCCGGCTGCGGACAGACCGGTACTGGTGCCCGGCAGCAGGTAGTTGGTGTTCCAGTACTGGCCGGTGGCGGTTTCGAAGCCGTCGACGACCAGGTCCGTGCGGTGGTCGCCGTTGACGTCGCCCGCGGTGATGTTGAGCGGGCCCGAGCCGTCGCCCGACGCCTGGACGGGAGCCTTGACGCCGTACCGGCCCTCGACCGCCGTGCCGGAGGCGCTGATGCCGCCCTTCAGCACGTAGATGGTGTTGGAGGTGTTGCCGACGGCCAGGTCCGCCTTGCCGTCGCCGTCGAAGTCGCCGGCGGCGAGGTTCCGGCCCCAGCGGTCGTGCTTGGTGGGGGCCGCGTCGGCGATCGAGACGCCCTTGCCGGTGATGCCCTGGGCCGAGCCCCACAGGACCGCGACGGCGCCGCCGTCCTTGTCGCTGCCGACGTCCTCCATCGGCGAGGAGACGGCGAGGTCGTCGTAGCCGTCGCCGTTGAAGTCGGCGTAGGCGCTGTCGGCCCCGAACACGTCGCCGGTTTCGGCCGTGCCCGGGTTGCCGGTGGTGTTCTGGCTGATCGCGGACCGCTTCGCGGAGGACACTCCGGTTTTCGTGCCGTACAGCACGACGAGCTGACCGGCGTCCTTCTTGCCGCTGACGTACGCGCCGGAGGCGGAGAACGCCACGTCGCCGATGTGGTCGCCGTTGAAGTCGGCCCGCGCGGCGTACGTGCCGTCCGCGGCGGCCGCCGTGCCGGCCGTGGCCGAGAGCAGCGTGCCGGTCAGCGCGGCCGCGGCGGCGGTCGCCAGGGCGAGCCGCACGCGGGGGCGCCGGGACGGGCGTACGGATACGGACCGGCGCCCCGAGGGGCGCTCGTGCTGCTGCATGCGGGGTCTCCTGCTGCATGCGGGGGATGCCTGGCGGACATCCACAATCGATGGAGGGCCAAACTGTCCGTGTTCGCCGGGAGTTGTCCGGGCGTTCACGGGCGTTCGGCGATCAAGAGACCTGCGGCGGGACGTAAGGGTTGTACGTGAGTTCGGTTAATTTCCGGGGCCCATCGGATCGGGCGGTGTGGACGCCGACCAGCGGCGCGAGATCAACGACGGGCTCCAGGTCGTGGAGAACGAGAAGAAGCGTGCCAGGTGCGAAGGCCCGGCAGCCGGCACCGGACCGTACGCCCCGATCAGCATCATCAGGGCGGGGCGGTCCGGCGGAGGTGCTCGCTGAGGGGAGAAGAGCTATTCGTTGTGCAACACCTTGGCGATGGTGAGCCGCGCTGCCGACCTCGCCGGGATCAGCGCACCGAGGACGGCGATCGTCACGCCCGCCAGAACGAGGGCGGCCAGCTGTGGCATGTGCCAGACCTGCTTCATGGATTCCGGGAACGAGACCACCCCGACGTGGTCCACCACCAGCCGGTGCGCGACGATCCCCAGGGGGATGCCCAGCAGCCCGCCGGTCGCTCCCAGAGCCGCGACGGATGACACGGTCATCACCATGACTTGGCGCGGCGTCATTCCGATCGACTTGAGCATGCCCAGGTCGCGGCGCCGCTCCCGGATGTTGAGCAGGACGGTGTTGAAGACGCCGAGTGCTGCGACGACGGTCAGCAGCACGGTGAACACCGACGCGAAGCCGACAACGGTCGTGGTGGCGGTGTCGTGCGACTGCCGCAGTGCGGGACGGAGGGCCGGATCGGCTGCTGTGACCGCTGTGATGTAGCGCTGTGCGTCGGCGCCGCGCGCGAGCCGGACGGTGTACTCGGCCGCCTGCGTCGTCGGGTGGAGTTGCGTCAGCGTCTGCCAGTTGGAGTCCAGTGCCTGGGCGTTGCCTTCCATGAGCTCACCCACGATGGTGACGGGCGCCTGCTTGCCGTTCAGCTGGATGGTGACCCGGTCGCCTACCGACAACCCGTGCTGATGGAGGAACGCCGGACCGGCTGCGGCCTCCCCGGCGCGGTTCGGCCAGTGTCCCTTGACGATTTCGGAGGCGAGGTCCTGGGTGTCCCCGCGGTAGAAGTTCGCGAACGCGGTCTGTGTGTACCCGGCCAGTCTCACCTTGGTGAGCGCGCGAGCAGTCACCTGATCCGCGCCGGGCAGAGAGCGCAGTCGTTGTTCGGTCTGCCGGTCACTCAGCTTCGGAGCGTTCTGGCCGCGCGCAGGCGCGTCTGCCTGTACATCGATCCGGGCGGAACCATTGCCCTTGCCGGCATTTCCGTAGGCGACCATGGTGCTGGTCAGACCGGTCGTCAGGGTCACGGTGGTGACTCCGAGGACGATGGCCGCCATGGTCAGCAGGGAGCGGCCCGGCCGGGCGAACGGCTGGCCCAGCCCCAGGCTCACGGCACGCGGCAGCCGGGTTCCGCTGAGTCGGCGCTGGATGCGCAGTCCGCGTCCGGTCCGCGGTGCGCTCCCCGCTGTGATCGCCTGGGCCGCGGACAGCCGGTGCGCGCGTACGGCGGGGATCAGGGCGGCCATGACGACGAGGGCGGGCATGCCCACCAGGCAGACGACGGACGGCCACCAGCTGATACCGATGGAGGCGCTGCCCGTTTCGATGCCGGAGAAGGCCACTTTCAGGATGGGGCCGGCCACCGCGTTGCCGATCAGGGTGCCGACGGCGCAGCCGATGATCGCGGGGATGGAGACCATCGTCAGGTAGACCGCCACCACCTGGTTCGGGGTGAAGCCCAGTGACTTGAGCACGCCGATGTGCCGGTGCCCGGAGACGACTGCCCCGCTGACGACATTCCCGACGATCAGTACGGAGACAAGAAGGCCGAGGCCGCCGAAGAGCGTCATGAACGGCAGATATGCATCGGCCTGTGCGGAGAAGGCCCGCTTGAGGGTGAGGTAGGACTGCTCGGTGGTCAGCGAACCGGCGGGCAACTCGGCGGTGGCTGTGGTGAGGCCGGTACGCAGTTCCTGGTCGGTCGCGGCGTTCGTGAAGCGGTACAGCATCTGGGCGGTGGTCGGGTTCAGTCGATCCATCTGCTCGGGTGAGACCCAGGCCCCGACGGACTTGCTCATGCTGGTGGCGAAGCCGACGACGGTGAGGGGCGGGGCTCCGCGGGGCTTGAGCTCGGTGCCGAGCCGGCCGGGGCCGGGCGTGCCCTCGACGGGCCAGTTGACGACGATCTCACCGGGAGCGGTGGCCCAGCGGCCCTCCAGGAGGCGGATGCGGTCCACCGGGCCGTCCGGATCAGCCCGGCCCACGACGGCGAGAGAACCGGCCGACATCCACAGCCAGTCAGTGGGCATCTCCAGGACGGCTTGCCCGAAGGGCCCGGCGGCGGCCTCGACGCCAGGGCGGTGGGCCGTCTGCGCCAGCTGCGCACGCGACGCCTTCTCCAGGTCGAACGCCGCCACGGCGTGGGCGCCGCGCTGCTGGTCGAAGGCCTTGTCGAAGGGGGCTGAGGCCGCAGTGAGCAGCCCCAGCCCGAGCAGGATGGTCGTGGTGGAGCACAGGACCACGAGCCCGATGACGAGCGTCTGGAGCCTGCGGCGTTTCACGGCCGCACGCGAGGCCCTCCACACGGCGCTCATGCGGTGGGCTCCAGCGTGCTCTCGCGGGCCACTCGGCCGTCGGCGACCTCGATGAGGCGGCTGGCGCAGCGGGTGGCCAGGTGCGGGTCGTGCGTGACGATGAGCAGGGTCTGCCCGATCTGGTTGAGGTCGATCAGCAGGTCCATGACCTGCTCGCCCGAGCGGCTGTCCAGCGCGCCCGTCGGCTCGTCGGCCAGGAGCAGGGCCGGGCGGTTCATCAGCGCCCGAGCCACGGCAACTCGTTGACGCTCGCCTCCGCTCAATGCGGCCGGGTACGTGTCCTTGCGGTCGGCGATGCCCAGTTCATCGAGGAGTTCCAGCGCGCGGCGGCGAGCCTGCCGGGCGGACGTGCCGGTCAGCTGTGCGGCCAGCGCGACATTGTCCAGGGCAGGCAGGTCGTCGATCAGGTTGAAGAACTGGAAGATCATGCCGATGTGTCGCCGCCGGAACAGGGCCAGCCCCGTCTCGTTCAACTTCTCCAGGTCCTGGCCATGGACCCGCACCGTTCCCGTCGTCGGGCGGTCCAGGCCGGCAACCATGTTGAGCAGCGTGGACTTGCCGCACCCGGAGGGCCCCATCACCGCGACTGCTTCCCCGGCACGGATATCCAGGTCGACACCGTCCAGGGCCTTCGCGTCGCCGTACTCCTTGTGGACGTCGTCCAGCCGAACGACGACCTGCTGGGAGCTGTCCAGATCAGTTGTCATGGCATGAACCTAGAAGCGGCACGACCGGTACGACGTCCCCCGCCGGATGTAACCGGCCCCGCAGGTCATCCTGGGGATGTAGGGAACTGGACCCGGAGCATGACGCGGGTGGGCATGCCGAGCTGCGAGGCTTGTGCGGGTGGGGAGTTCAGAATTGATCTGGCTGGTTGCGGCCTTGGCGGCGGCGTGCGCCGCGGTCGTCGTCCTGAGTGCGGCGCTCATCCGGGCGCGGCGGCGCCACCGAGCAGCCATCGAAGAGCGCGGCTGGCTGCTTGAGCGGGAGCGCGAGAGCGCGGCCCGGACCGCGGTTGAAGCCGAGCAGGCCAGGATCGCGGCCGAACTCCACGACATCGTCAGCCACAACGTGAGCCTCATGGTGGTCCAGGCCGGGGCCGCCCGCGAGGTGCTGGCCACCATGCCCGACGAGGCAGAGGCCGCACTGAGCGCCGTGGAGAGCGCCGGGCGGACCGCCATGACCGAGCTACGGCACCTGCTCGGCCTGCTCGCCCCCGCACAAAGCGGCGACGACGAACCCTATGACCAGGACCTGGCACCCCAGCCGAGCCTGAGCCGGCTCAGCCCGCTGATCGACCGGATCGCCTTCGCCGGCCTGCCCGTGGAGGTGCGCATCTCCGGGGAGCCCCGCCCGCTGCCGACCGGGATCGATGTCACCGCCTACCGGATCATCCAGGAGGCGCTGACCAACGCCCTCAAACACGGCGACGGAGCGAAAGCCGAAGTGACAGTGCGCTACGCGGAGCACTCCCTGCGCGTCGAAGTCCTGAACAGCGGACCAAGCGTCCTGACCGGCGACGCTGTCGGGCCTCGCAACCATCCAGCCGCAGGCCAGGCCCACGGAGCGGGACGGGGACTGCTCGGCCTGCGAGAGCGAGTCGCCGTCTACGGCGGCGACCTGGACGCCCGGCGTCGCCTGGGCGGCGGCTATCGCGTCCGCGCCCGAATCCCGCTGGACCGGCCATGACCACACCCACCGGCCATGCCCCCCGCGTCGTGATCGCCGACGACCAGGAGCTTGTCCGCACCGGCTTCCGCCTGATCCTGACCGCACGCGACATCAAGGTGGTCGGCGAAGCCGCGGACGGAGCCGAGGCCGTCAGAGCCGTCCGCCGCCTGCGGCCCGACGTCGTCCTCATGGACATCCGCATGCCGAACACGGACGGCCTGGAAGCCGCCCGCCAGATCCTCGCGCAGGTCCCGGACTGCCGAGTGATCATGCTGACTACCTTCGACCTCGACTCCTACGTCTACGCCGCCCTCGCTGCCGGCGCCAGCGGCTTCCTCCTCAAGGACGTCACACCCGCACATCTCGCAGCCGCCGTACGCCTGGTCGACACCGGTGACGCACTGCTCGCACCATCGATCACCCGCCGCCTGGTTGAACGCTACGCCTCCACCACCGGCCGGACCGCTCCGGGCTCGGCGCCGCTCGCTGTTCACCGTGACCTTGCCGTACTGACACCACGCGAACGCGAGGTACTGACACTCATGGGCAAGGGCCTGTCCAACACGGAACTCGCCCAGGAACTGACACTGAGCGAAGCGACGGTGAAGACCCATGTGGCCCGGATCTTCGCCAAGCTGGCCCTCCGCGACCGAGCCCAGGCCGTCGTCCTCGCCTACGAGACAGGACTCGTCGCACCCGGCGCATCCGCGCAATCCGCTGAGCTCGACTGCTAGGCCGTTTGCACCCCGCGGTATCGCGGGGTGCAGGACCCCCGCCGAACCCGGATTCGTTCTCAGAACCCGAGCCGTAGGGAAAACGAAAACGCCGACGCCCCCTGCCCGAAAGCTCGGGCAGGGGGCGCCAGGACAACCAGGGAGAACGGCCTACTTCACCGGCTCCGGCTCCGGCGCGTTCGTCGAGTCCGCCGTCCCGGCCGGCGGCTCGCCGTCGTCGTCACCGTCGGCCTCGGCCTCCGCGACGACCGGCGTCTTCACCGAGTCCAGCAGCAGCTGGGCGACGTCCACGACCTGGATGGACTCCTTCGCCTTGCCGTCGTTCTTTTTGCCGTTGACGGAGTCCGTGAGCATGACCAGGCAGAACGGGCAGGCCGTCGAGACGATGTCGGGGTTGACCGACAGGGCCTCGTCGACGCGCTCGTTGTTGATGCGCTTGCCGATCCGCTCCTCCATCCACATCCGCGCACCACCGGCGCCGCAGCAGAAGCCGCGCTCCTTGTGGCGGTGCATCTCCTCGTTGCGGATGCCGGGCACGGCGGCGATGATCTCGCGCGGCGGCGTGTAGATCTTGTTGTGACGGCCCAGGTAGCACGGGTCGTGGTACGTGATGATGCCCTCGACCGGCGTGACCGGGATCAGCTTGCCCTCGTCGACGAGGTGCTGGAGAAGCTGCGTGTGGTGGATGACCTCGTAGTCGCCGCCGAGCTGCGGGTACTCGTTGCCGAGCGTGTTGAGGCAGTGCGGGCAGGTGGCGACGATCTTCTTGGCCGACTTGGGCTTCGCCGACTCGGCGACGACCTTGCCCTCGTCGTCCATCTCCTCGCCGAACGCCATGTTCAGCGCCATGACGTTCTCCATGCCGAGCTCCTGGAACAGGGGCTCGTTGCCCAGGCGCCGGGCGGAGTCACCGGTGCACTTCTCGTCGCCGCCCATGATCGCGAACTTGACGCCCGCGATGTGCAGCAGCTCGGCGAAGGCCTTCGTGGTCTTCTTGGCGCGGTCCTCCAGGGCGCCGGCGCAGCCGACCCAGTAGAGGTACTCGACCTCGGACAGGTCCTCGATGTCCTTGCCGACGACCGGGACCTCGAAGTCGACCTCCTTGAGCCACTCCAGGCGCTGCTTCTTCGCCAGGCCCCAGGGGTTGCCCTTCTTCTCCAGGTTCTTGAGCATCGTGCCCGCCTCGGACGGGAACGACGACTCGATCATCACCTGGTAGCGGCGCATGTCGACGATGTGGTCGACGTGCTCGATGTCCACCGGGCACTGCTCGACACAGGCGCCGCACGTGGTGCAGGACCACAGGACGTCCGGGTCGATGACGCCGTTCTCCTCCAGCGTGCCGACCAGCGGGCGCTCGGCCTCGGCCAGCGCTGCCGCGGGCACCGAGGCGAGCTGCTCCTCGGACGCCTTCTCCTCGCCCTCCATGGTCTTGCCGCCGCCGGCCAGCAGGTACGGCGCCTTGGCGTGCGCGTGGTCCCGCAGGGACATGATCAGCAGCTTGGGGGAGAGGGGCTTGCCCGTGTTCCAG
Organism: Streptomyces luteogriseus; assembly: GCF_014205055.1. NCBI lineage: Bacteria > Bacillati > Actinomycetota > Actinomycetes > Kitasatosporales > Streptomycetaceae > Streptomyces > Streptomyces luteogriseus. The sequence continues at coordinate 4,078,408 of NZ_JACHMS010000001.1, read as the reverse complement.
GCGGGGCACTGCGACTGGCAGCGGCCGCACTCGGTGCAGGTGGAGAAGTCCAGCAGGCCCTTCCAGGAGTACTGCTCGACCTGGGAGACGCCGAACACGTCGTCGTCACCGGGGTCGGTGAAGTCGATCGGCTTGCCGCCCGACGTCATCGGCTGGAGCGCGCCGAGGGCCGTGCCGCCGCTCGCCTCGCGCTTGAACCAGATGTTCGGGAAGGCGAGGAAGCGGTGCCAGGCGACACCCATGTTGGTGTTGAGCGACACCACGATCATCCAGATGAACGAGGTGCCGATCTTGATCATTGCGACGAAGTAGACGAGGTTCTGCAGCGCCGTGACCGACAGGCCCTTGAAGGCGAGGACCAGCGGGTACGACGCGAAGTACGACGCCTCGTAGTGGTCGACGTGGTGGAGCGCGCCCTCCAGGCCCCGCAGGACGTAGATCGCCAGGCCGATGGTGAGGATGACGTACTCGACGAAGTACGCCTGGCCCGCCTTGGAGCCGGCGAAGCGGGACTTGCGGCCCGGGCGGCTCGGCAGGTTCAGCAGGCGGATCGCGATGAGCACCGCGATGCCCAGGATCGTCATCACGCCGATGAACTCGATGTACAGCTCGAACGGCAGGAACTCACCGACGACCGGCAGCACCCAGTCGGCCTTGAACAGCTGGCCGAAGGCCTGGGCGAGGGTCGGCGGGAGGGTCAGGAAGCCGACGGCGACGAACCAGTGGGCGACACCGACGATGCCCCACCGGTTCATGCGCGTGTGGCCGAGGAACTCCTTCACCAGGGTCACGCTGCGCTGGTAGGGGTTGTCGGTCCGGGTACCGGCCGGAACCGGCTGGCCCAGCTTGAAGTACCGGACGAACTGGCCGATCGCGCGTGCGAGCAGCGCGACGCCGACCACGGTCAGTACCAGCGACACGATGATCGCGGCGAGTTGCATGGGGGCTCCTCGGGCCTGCGAGGGGTTTCGTCGGGGTGACCTGTCGTTTTGCAGGGTTCCCCGAAATTACTAAGCGGTAACTTATGCAGTCCGTCTGAGACTACCCTCATCTTCCGCCGCACTGTAGCCGGGTGGGCAGTGATCTGAATCGCTGAGGGTTGCCTCAGAAACGGGCCGGATCAGGGCACCGTCCCGTCGCGATCCCGCAGGGGAGTCCCGTCGCGATCCCGACGCCATCTCCTCGTGTTATTCATACCGAATTGTCATAATCCCGCCTACCTTATATCCGTGCTCTACGGGATCACCGCCGCCGCCACCGCCCTGCTTCTCACCGCCCTGCTCGCGGCCGCCCTGCGGACCCCCGCGCTACGGCTGCGCCTGGTCGAGCGGCGGCGGCAGCGGGACGTACCGCTGTCCGGGGGTGTGGCCGTCGTGCTCGTCACGGGCCTGGTCGTCGGGGCCGGGGAGTGGCTGGGGGTGGCGCCGCCCGCCGGCGGGGCGCGCGCGGTGCTCGTCGCCGCCGGTGCCGTCGCCCTGCTCGGGCTCGCCGGGGACGTGTGGCGGCTGCGGCGGAGGGTGCTGGCCGCCGGTACGGGCGTCGCGGCCGCGTGTGTCGTGCCGTACGGGGAGACGGGGGTGGGGACCGGGTTGCTGGCCGTCGCGTGGGTCGTGGTGGTGGTGCTCGGGTTCCGGGGGCTCGATCACGCCGACGGGCTGGCGGGCACGGTCGGGGTCGTCATGGCCTTCGGGGTGGCCGCCTGCGCGGCCGTCGAGGTGATGGACGGCATCGCGGGACTGATGAGCGTGCTGGCCGCCGCCCTGACCGGGTTCCTGCTGCACAACTGGCATCCCGCGCGCGTGGCGCTGGGGAGTTGCGGGTCCATGTCCGCGGGGTTCGTGATCGCCGTGGGGGCCGTGTACGCCCGGGCCGGGTCCGGGGTCGTGGAGAGCGCCGGGGTCCTGTTCGCGCTGGCCGCCGTGGTGGCCGCCGACGTCGTACTCGTACTGGGGGCGCGGCGGTTGGCCGGGCGGGGCGTGGGGCGCGGCGGGTCCGGCCATCTGGCGCACCGGTTGCGGCGGCTCGGGCTGACCGCGCCGGGGGCGAGTCTGCTGCTGGGGATCGCGGCGTTGTCCGGGATGCTCATCGGGGTACTCGCGCACGCGGGTCACATCGGGGCCGGCGCCCTGTGGTGGGTGGCGGGAGGGGTTCTCGTCGTGGTGTTCACCCTCTCGCGTGTCCCTGTATACGGCCCTCGACGCAGCGTATCGACGCAGGTCAGCGGCCCGTTGCGTGTAAGGAACGGATAAGAGTTGAGCCTGCCCGACTCAGCTCTGTTGACCGGTTGGGGGCCGTCGTGCACACTTGAGTCCGTTCCACTCAAGTCAGCTGGAGGAATCAACCATGGCACGTGCGGTCGGCATCGACCTGGGCACGACTAACTCCGTCGTCAGCGTTCTGGAGGGCGGCGAGCCCACCGTCATCACCAACGCCGAGGGCGCCAGGACCACGCCGTCCGTCGTCGCCTTCGCCAAGAACGGTGAGGTGCTCGTCGGAGAGGTGGCCAAGCGCCAGGCGGTCACGAACGTGGACCGGACCATCCGCTCCGTGAAGCGTCACATGGGCACCGACTGGAAGATCGAGCTCGACGGGAAGCCCTTCAACCCGCAGCAGATCTCCGCCTTCGTGCTCCAGAAGCTCAAGCGTGACGCCGAGTCCTACCTGGGCGAGAAGGTGACCGACGCGGTCATCACCGTCCCGGCGTACTTCAACGACTCCGAGCGTCAGGCCACGAAGGAGGCCGGCGAGATCGCCGGTCTGAACGTGCTGCGCATCGTCAACGAGCCCACCGCGGCCGCCCTGGCGTACGGCCTCGACAAGGACGACCAGACCATCCTGGTCTTCGACCTCGGTGGCGGTACGTTCGACGTCTCGCTGCTGGAGATCGGCGACGGCGTGGTCGAGGTGAAGGCCACCAACGGTGACAACCACCTCGGTGGTGACGACTGGGACCAGCGCGTCGTCGACTACCTGGTCCAGCAGTTCCAGTCCGGCCACGGCGTGGACCTGGGCAAGGACAAGATGGCCCTGCAGCGTCTGCGCGAGGCCGCCGAGAAGGCGAAGATCGAGCTGTCCTCGTCCACCGAGACCTCGATCAACCTGCCCTACATCACCGCCTCCGCCGAGGGCCCCCTGCACCTCGACGAGAAGCTCACCCGCGCCCAGTTCCAGCAGCTGACCGCGGACCTGCTGGAGCGCTGCAAGACGCCGTTCCACAACGTCATCAAGGACGCCGGCATCTCCATCAGCGAGATCGACCACGTCGTCCTGGTCGGCGGCTCGACCCGTATGCCCGCCGTCGCCGAGCTCGTCAAGGAGCTGACCGGCGGCAAGGACGCCAACAAGGGCGTCAACCCGGACGAGGTCGTCGCCATCGGCGCCGCCCTGCAGGCCGGTGTCCTCAAGGGTGAGGTCAAGGACGTCCTGCTCCTCGACGTCACCCCGCTGTCCCTCGGCATCGAGACCAAGGGCGGCATCATGACCAAGCTCATCGAGCGGAACACGACGATCCCGACCAAGCGGTCCGAGATCTTCACCACCGCCGAGGACAACCAGCCCTCCGTGCAGATCCAGGTGTACCAGGGCGAGCGCGAGATCGCGGCGTACAACAAGAAGCTCGGGATGTTCGAGCTGACCGGTCTGCCGCCGGCGCCCCGCGGCGTCCCGCAGATCGAGGTGTCCTTCGACATCGACGCCAACGGCATCATGCATGTCACGGCGAAGGACCTCGGCACCGGCAAGGAGCAGAAGATGACCGTCACCGGCGGCTCCTCGCTGCCGAAGGACGAGGTCGACCGCATGCGCCAGGAGGCCGAGCAGTACGCGGAGGAGGACCACAAGCGCCGCGAGGCCGCCGAGTCCCGCAACCAGGGCGAGCAGCTCGTCTACCAGACCGAGAAGTTCCTCAAGGACAACGAGGACAAGGTCCCGGGCGAGATCAAGACCGAGGTCGAGGAGGCCGTCGCCGAGCTGAAGGAGAAGCTCAAGGGCGAGGACTCCGCCGAGATCCGCACCGCCACCGAGAAGGTCGCGGCCGTCTCGCAGAAGCTCGGCCAGGCCATGTACGCGGACGCCAACGCGGCCCAGGCCGCCGGTGGCCCCGCCGGTGACGCGGGTGACGCCGCCGGTGGGAAGGCCGCTGACGACGACGTCGTCGACGCCGAGATCGTCGACGAGGACCGGAAGGACGGTGCCGCGTGACGGAGGAGACCCCGGGCTTCGACGAGCAGCAGCCCGACGTCCCTTCCGGCGCCACCTCCGACGACGCCGAGCCGAAGGCCGCCTCCCCCTCCGCTGAGGAGGGGGCGGCCCCGGCCGGGGACACGGGCCAGGACGTGGCCCTGGTGGCCCAGCTGGACCAGGCCCGCACCGCGCTCAGTGAGCGCACGGCGGACCTCCAGCGCCTCCAGGCCGAGTTCCAGAACTACCGCCGCCGGGTCGAGCGCGACCGGATCGCGGTCAAGGAGATCGCCATCGCGAACCTCCTGACCGAGCTCCTGCCCGTGCTCGACGACATCGGCCGCGCGCGTGAACACGGCGAACTGGTCGGCGGCTTCAAGTCCGTCGCCGAGTCGCTGGAGAGCACGGCGGCGAAGATGGGCCTGCAGCAGTTCGGCAAGGAGGGCGAGCCCTTCGACCCGACGATCCACGAAGCCCTGATGCACAGCTACGCACCGGACGTCACCGAGACGACCTGCGTCGCGATCCTGCAGCCCGGGTACCGGATCGGCGAGCGCACCATCCGCCCCGCGCGGGTGGCCGTGGCCGAACCCCAGCCGGGGGCGCAGACGGTCAAGGCGGACGAGTCCGCCGACGCCGACGACAAGGAGAGCGGTGGCCCGGACGAGGGCTGACGTCATCAACGAAGGGAAGGAGGGGCGTCGAGGATGAGCACCAAGGACTTCATCGAGAAGGACTACTACAAGGTCCTCGGCGTCCCCAAGGACGCCACCGAGGCCGAGATCAAGAAGGCGTACCGGAAGCTCGCCCGCGAGTTCCACCCGGACGCCAACACCGGCAACGTCAAGGCGGAGGAGCGCTTCAAGGAGATCTCCGAGGCCAATGACATCCTCGGCGACCCAAAGAAGCGCAAGGAGTACGACGACGCGCGCGCCCTCTTCGGCAACGGCGGCTTCCGCCCGGGGCCGGGCGGCGCGGGCGGCTCCTTCAACTTCGACCTGGGCGACCTCTTCGGAGGCGGCGCCCAGGGCGGCGGCCAGGGGGCCGGCGGCTTCGGCGGCGGACTCGGTGACGTTTTCGGGGGCCTGTTCAACCGCGGTGGCGCGGGCGGGCCGGGGACGCGTACGCACCCCCGGCGCGGCCAGGACATCGAGTCCGAGGTCACGCTCAGCTTCACCGAGGCGATCGAGGGCGCGACCGTCCCGCTGCGGATGTCGTCGCAGTCGCCCTGCAAGGCCTGTTCGGGCACCGGCGACAAGAACGGCACGCCGCGCGTGTGCCCGACCTGCGTCGGCACCGGGCAGGTCGCCCGGGGCAGTGGTGGCGGCTTCTCCCTCACCGACCCCTGCCCCGACTGCAAGGGCCGCGGCCTGATCGCGGAGAACGCCTGCGAGGTCTGCAAGGGCAGCGGCCGGGCCAAGTCCTCGCGGACCATGCAGGTGCGCATCCCCGCGGGCGTCAGCGACGGCCAGCGGATCCGGCTGCGCGGCAAGGGAGCGCCGGGCGAGCGCGGCGGGCCGGCGGGCGACCTCTACGTGGTCGTGCACGTCGACACCCACCCGGTGTTCGGCCGCAAGGAGGACAACCTCACGGTCACCGTCCCGGTGACCTTCACCGAGGCGGCCCTCGGCGGCGAGGTGCGGGTACCCACCCTGGGCGGCCCGCCCGTCACGCTGAAGCTGCCTCCGGGCACGCCCAACGGGCGCACCATGCGCGCCCGGGGCAAGGGCGCGGTCCGCAAGGACGGCACCCGCGGCGACCTTCTGGTCACCGTGGAGGTGAGTGTTCCGAAGGACCTGACGGGGAAGGCTCGTGACGCACTCGAGGCGTATCGCGAGGCGACCGCGGGTGAGGATCCGCGGGCGGATCTGTTCCAGGCCGCGAAGGGAGCATGAGTCAGATGGACGGTCGTCGGCGCAATCCGTATGAACTGACCGAGGAGACCCCGGTCTACGTCATTTCGGTGGCGGCCCAGCTGTCCGGCCTGCACCCCCAGACCCTGCGCCAGTACGACCGGCTGGGCCTGGTGTCCCCGGACCGCACCCCGGGCCGGGGCCGCCGCTACTCGGCCCGCGACATCGAGCTGCTGCGCACCGTCCAGCAGTTGTCGCAGGACGAGGGCATCAACCTGGCCGGTATCAAGCGCATCATCGAACTGGAGAACCAGGTCGCCGCGCTCCAGGCCCGGGTGGTCGAGATGCAGGACGCGCTCGACGGAGCGGCGGCGGCGATGCGCCAGCGTGAGGCCGCGGTGCACGCGTCGTACCGCCGCGACCTGGTGCCGTACCAGGAGGTGCAGCAGACCAGCGCGCTGGTGGTGTGGCGGCCGAAGCGGCAGCAGCAGTCCGACTGACGCGCATGCGTACGTGAGAGGGCCGGGAGGCGACTCCCGGCCCTTTCGTGTGCCTTGGGGTGGTTTCACCCGGTCTCCTGTGGATGACCGGAACGTGCGCGGCACTTGAAGGTGATTCCGCAGAGTCTCCACAACTACTGCGGAGCGTGGTGTTGTCATCTCGTTAAGTGGTTCCGCTTGACGCTGGGGACGCATCCGCGTTGGCTTTTCAGTCACATGGGTCCCAAAAGCGGTGCCCACGTCCGAATCACACGTGAAGTGAGCTCCCGCATGCGTCGTCGCATCTCCATATCCGTGGCAGCCGCCACGATGTCCGTCACGCTCGCCGGCTGCGGCGTGCTCAACGCGACGGGGAGCAGTGACGACGCGAGCCCGGCGAAGGGCAACGACATCACTGTGGGGCTGCTGCTGCCGGAGAAGGCGAACACGCGGTACGAGAACTTCGACTACCCGATCATCAAGCGGAAGGTCGAGTCGCTCACCAACGACAGGGGTCGCGTCGAGTACGCCAACGCCGAGGCGAGCGCGGACACGCAGGCGAGCCAGATGCAGCAGATGATCGACGACCGGGTCGACGTGATCCTGCTGGACGCGGTCGACTCGACGGCCATCGCGAGCGGCGTGAAGAAGGCGAAGGAGGCCGGCATCCCGGTCATCGCCTACGACCGGCTGGCCGAGGGGCCGATCGACGCGTACATCTCCTTCGACAACGAGCTGGTCGGCGAGGTCCAGGGCCGGACCCTGCTGGAGGCCATCGGCGAGAAGGCGAGCCTCTCCGACAAGATCGTCATGATGAACGGCTCGCCGACGGACCCGAACGCCAAGCAGTTCAAGGCGGGCGCGATGTCCGAGCTGAACGGCAAGGTGACCATCGCCGAGTCCTTCGACACCAAGGACTGGAAGCCGGAGAACGCCGAGGCCAACATGGCCGACGCGATCCGGAAGATCGGCAAGGGCAACATCGCGGCGGTGTACTCCGCCAACGACGGCATGGCGGGCGGCATCGTCAAGGCGCTGGAGGCCGCGGGCGTGTCCGACCCGCCCCCGATCACCGGGCAGGACGCGGAGCTCCCCGCCGTGCAGCGGATCCTCAGCGGCGAGCAGTACATGAGCGTCTACAAGTCCTACCCGCAGGAGGCGGAGAACGCCGCGGAGATGGCCGTCGCCAAGGTCCAGGGCCGCGACATCCAGTTCGCCGCCCTCACCCGCGACAAGGTCGACAGCCCCACGGACAAGGGCATCCCGGCGCAGCTCGTGCCCGTGGTCGCGCTCACCAAGGAGAACATCGAGGACACGGTGGTCGCGGACGACATCTACAAGCTGTCGGACATCTGCACGGCCGAGTACAAGGCGGCGTGCGAGGCCGCCGGCCTGAAGTAGCCGCGCGCCGAGCCGGGTTCACCCACCCCCGGCCGGCCGGCCGCCGCGATGTGACGAGCCGAGGGTCGGCGATACCGGTGGTTTCCGGGGCCCGGTGCGCGGGGAGCCGTGTTGCGGAGCACGTTCCGTCCGCGCATAGTTGCGCTGCGGCAGGACCGCGGGAACCGGGGGTGGGATGGGCGATGGCCGGGCACGGGGCGGATGAGCATCCCCATGGTGCCGACCGACTGTGCGAGGCCGGGGATCGTGTGTATTCCCGGGCCGTACGGCGCGGCCGGGTGCCGCGCCGGGACGCGGAACCGGTGCCCTGCCTGCTGGAACTCGCCCTGCTGCACCCGGACCCCGACGACATGGACTGGCTGGTGCCGACCTCCCCGCAGGAGGTCATGACCCGGCTGCTGCGCGGGATGTACGACGAGGTCAGTGCGAGCCAGCGGCGGGTGGGCTCGGCCGTCGAGGCAGTCGAACGGTATGCCGGGCTGGGCCGCCAGGTGCGGCCGGCCGCGTCGGCGGCGGAGGGCCCTGCGATCCGGGTCCTGGACGGACTCGCCCGGATCCAGGCCGCGATGGACGAGGCGACCCAGGCGTGCACCACCGAGGTGCTCACGGTCCAGCCCGGCGGCATCCGCCGCGAGGCGGAGCTCTCCGAGGGGCTGCACCGGGCCCTGGCCCTGCGGGGGCGCGGGGTGCGGATGCGGGACCTGTACACCCATGTCGCCCGGCACGGGCAGGGGTTGCTGACCTATCTGGAGCTGATGGGCGACGCGGTGGAGGCGCGCACGCTGGACGAGGTGATCGACCGGCTGATCCTCTTCGACCGCACGGTCGCCTTCATCCCCGCCAACTCCGACCGCACCATGGCCCTGGAGCTACGGCACCCCGCGCTCGTCGCCTACCTCGTCACGGTCTTCGACCGCCTCTGGCGCCTCGCCATCCCCCTCACGGCCCCGCTCCCCGACACCGGCATCGAGGGCATCTCCCACCGGGAGCAGTCGATCGCCGCGCTGCTGGCGGAGGGGCACCAGGACGCGGTGATCGCCGAGCGGCTGGGCATAAGCGTCCGGACCTGCCGGGCACACATCGCGCGCCTCTCGGAGACGCTGGGGGCGGCGAGCCGTACGCAGCTGGGCGTGCGGATCGCCCAGGCGGGCCTGGACGGCCCGCAGCACTCCACCACGCCCCTCACCCTTCCTGGTCAGGAATCCCCGAGCGTCCGATGAGGAACCCGAGCCGCGCCCTGCTCTGACTGCCCAGCGTCGCCGCGAGCTTGGCGAACAGGGTGCCGCGCCCGCCTCCTCTGCGGGCACCTGGCCTTCGCGCAGGGCCCGTGCGTACTACTCCGTTCCTGCGGGTCACAGGTCGTCGACGCCGTGCTCCCGGTGCGGCCGCGAGGTCTCAACCGGCGGCTCCCTCCTGGTCCTGCTTCAGGATGCCGGACTGGGCGATGAGGTAACCCAGTTGGGCACGGCTGCCGCTGCCCAGAGCGGACGCGAGCTTGGCTATATGGGCCCGGCAGGTGCGCACGTTCATGCCGAGGCGCCGGGCAATGGCTTCGTCGACGTGTCCCTCGACCAGGAGCTTGGCTATGGAGTACTGGATCTCCGTGATGCCGTCGCGGGCGGTCTCGTACGGTGTGCCGGTGCTGAGCGGAACAGAACGGTCCCACAAGTACTCGAAGAGCTTGAGAAGGTAGCGGACCAGACCGGGGTGGCGCAGTTCCAGGGCGACTTGCTGATCATCGCGGGCGGGGATGAAGGCGACGGACTCGTCGCAGATGATCAGGCGCTCGACGAGTTCGTCGATGGTGCGGTACTCCGCCTTGCCGTTGGAGAGCTGAGCGGCGTAGGCCAGCTGCTCGGGGTTGTAGCGGGCGGTGTGCTGGTAGAGGGTGCGGATGCGCACACCGCGTTCGATCAGCGGCCGGTCGCGCTCCAGGCCGAGCAGGAGGCTGCGTTCGGACATCCGGTCGGTGGGCTGGACGGTGAGCATCTCCGTCTGGCATTGCAAAGTGGCCATGTTGAGCGCGGCGTTGATTCGTTCGCCGCCTTCCAGCACAGTGATGGCGTCACTGGTGGCGGCCAGCTGGGTGCCGATAGCCATGAACGGCTCGAAGGTCTCGGCGAGGCCGGTCGCCAGGCGCCGGCGGTCGGCTATCTCCTGTTCCAGCGGGTTGAGCTGCCGGGACAGGGCGACCGCAGGGGGCACGGGCCGCAGCCAGCTGGGGTCGTCCGGGTCGGGGTGGAGCAGGGCGAACTCCATCAGGCACGGAGCGGGCGCCACGTCCTCGCGTGCGATGCGTCCGGCACGCAGTGCGGCGGCATACAGACGGCCGCCCTCATCGCACCACTGGGTCATCGCATGGGGATGTGTCTCCTTAGTCCGATTTGATGTCAAATCTCCACCCCCCAGGGTCCTGAACATGCAGGAACATGATGCATCGATTGTGTGGCCATGACGTGCCCGAATGAGCCATCGTCGTACTCGACGGGGGAAAAGGGGACCTTCAAGTGAGGACGAAGCCGACTATGCGTAACAGAATGCTTCGCTCGGTGCTTGTCGCCGCCTTCTCCGCCGTTGTAGCCCTCGGTGCGCTGAGTGGCTTCTCCGATGTGAAGGACGATGTTCGGGCGAACAGCAGCTGGCCGTCCGTCGCCGTGAACAGCGCTCACGGAGCGGAGAACAGCAGCTGGCCGAGCTCCGGGGCAGCCGGATCCGGGAGCTGACCGTGACCACTCCACCCGACGACCGCTCCTTCCGCCGCGAGATGGCCACGGCCTACCGCTCCGGCTGGCACTTCATCGACCTGGTCACCGCCATCCCCCACAGCGGTGACTCGTTGATGGTGACTGTTTTCGGCGAGCCGGTGGTCGTCACGCGGGACGATGACGAGGACGTACGGGCGTACCGGTGTCTGCGGCGGCCTCGGGGGGCGCCGCAGCCAGTGCGATGTGCCGTACGGTACGGAATGATCTTTGTGAACCTGGATCAAAGGGACCACCAGCAGGTGGAGGCCGACTCTCCTGCCCCGAGGACCATCTCTGCCACCCCCCGCAGTGCCTGACGCGATTCCCCCGTCGTAACAGATCGCTCAGGTACTTCCCCCCGCAGCGGCGTCACCGTGACCTGAACACGGTGACGCCGCTGCAGTTTTCGGGGATATTTCCGGCTATCGACCCCATACGGTGGTGGCCGGATCCAGTCGATCACCGGTGTGGATTTTCACTTCGGTCAACCTCGGCCCATCGCCCGCGTCAGGTGGATCTCGATCACCACACGCGCCGGATTCGGTGACGGCGTCCTGCCGTAGCGCTCCGCGTAGCGCCGCACCGCCTCGGCGACCCGGTCCGGCTCCTCGCTGACGAAGGCCCGGCCCTCCAGCGTCGCCCAGCGGCGCCCCTCCAGCTGGCAGACGGCGACGGCCGCCCCCTGCTCCCCGGCGGCCCGCACGTACCGTACCTTCGCGCTCGCCCGATTCGTGATCACCCGAGCCAGACGGGCCTCGGGATCGTATGTGACCCCGACGGGTACCAGATGCGGAGTGCCGTCCGGGCGGGGAGTCGTCAGGGTGCACAGGTGCCGCTCCCGCCAGAAGTCGAGATACGACGGGTCGGGAGCACCCGGATCCACGGAGTACTTGGTCGCCATGCCCCGGAACTTAGACCCCAGAGCCTCCCGGAACCGTCCTTGAGTGCACTAGACTCAACTTTGTGCAAGCCGTTCGGGTCAGTGCAAGGAGGAGAACGCGAACGTGGACGCCGAGCTGACCAACCGGAGCAGGGACGCGATCAACGCTGCCAGCAACCGGGCCGTGACCGAGGGACACGCCGACCTCACCCCGGCCCATCTGCTGCTCGCCCTGCTCCAGGGACAGGACAACGAGAACATCACCGACCTGCTCGCCGCGGTCGACGCCGACCAGGCCGCCGTACGCTCCGGAGCCGAGCGCGTGCTCGCCGGGCTGCCGAGCGTGACCGGGTCGACCGTCGCGCCGCCCCAGCCCAACCGCGAGATGCTGGCCGTCGTCGCCGACGCGCAGGCCCGCGCCAAGGACCTGGGCGACGAGTACCTCTCCACCGAGCACCTCCTCATCGCCCTCGCCGCGAAGGGCGGCGCGGCCGGCGAGGTGCTGTCCCAGCAGGGGGCCGACGCCAGGAAGCTCCAGGCCGCCTTCCAGAAGACGCGAGGCCAGCGACGCGTGACCACGGCCGACCCCGAGGGGCAGTACAAGGCACTGGAGAAGTTCGGCACCGACTTCACCGACGCCGCGCGCGAGGGCAAGCTCGATCCCGTCATCGGGCGGGACCAGGAGATCCGGCGCGTCGTGCAGGTGCTGTCCCGGCGGACCAAGAACAACCCCGTGCTCATCGGTGAGCCCGGCGTCGGCAAGACCGCCGTCGTCGAGGGGCTCGCCCAGCGGATCGTCAAGGGCGACGTGCCCGAGTCGCTGAAGGACAAGCGGCTCGTCGCGCTCGACCTGGGAGCGATGGTCGCGGGCGCCAAGTACCGGGGCGAGTTCGAGGAGCGGCTGAAGACCGTCCTCGCCGAGATCAAGGACTCCGACGGGCAGATCATCACCTTCATCGACGAGCTGCACACCGTCGTCGGGGCCGGCGCCGGCGGGGATTCCGCCATGGACGCCGGGAACATGCTGAAGCCCATGCTGGCCCGCGGCGAGCTGCGCATGGTCGGTGCGACGACCCTCGACGAGTACCGCGAGCGGATCGAGAAGGACCCCGCCCTGGAGCGGCGCTTCCAGCAGGTGCTGGTCGCCGAGCCGAGCGTCGAGGACTCCATCGCGATCCTGCGCGGGCTGAAGGGCCGCTACGAGGCCCACCACAAGGTGCAGATCGCCGACAGCGCGCTCGTCGCCGCCGCCTCGCTCTCCGACCGGTACATCACCTCCCGCTTCCTGCCCGACAAGGCCATCGACCTCGTCGACGAGGCGGCCTCCCGCCTCCGTATGGAGATCGACTCGTCCCCCGTCGAGATCGACGAACTCCAGCGCGCCGTCGACCGGTTGAAGATGGAGGAGCTGGCGATCGGCAAGGAGACCGACGCCGCCTCCCGCGAGCGTCTGGAGAAGCTGCGCCGCGACCTCGCCGACAAGGAGGAGGAGCTGCGCGGACTCACCGCCCGCTGGGAGAAGGAGAAGCAGTCCCTCAACCGCGTCGGTGAACTGAAGGAACGCCTCGACGAGATCCGCGGCCAGGCCGAACGCGCCCAGCGCGACGGCGACTTCGACACCGCCTCCAAGCTCCTCTACGGCGAGATCCCCGCCCTGGAGAAGGAACTGGAGGCCGCCTCCGAGGCCGAGGAGGAGGTCGCGAAGGACACCATGGTCAAGGAGGAGGTCGGCTCCGACGACATCGCCGACGTCGTCGCCTCCTGGACCGGCATCCCGGCCGGGCGGCTGCTGGAGGGCGAGACGCAGAAGCTGCTGCGCATGGAGGACGAGCTGGGCAAGCGGCTCATCGGCCAGACCGAGGCCGTGCGCGCGGTGTCCGACGCCGTACGCCGCAGCCGCGCCGGCATCGCCGACCCCGACCGGCCCACCGGCTCGTTCCTCTTCCTCGGCCCGACCGGCGTCGGCAAGACCGAACTGGCCAAGGCGCTCGCCGACTTCCTCTTCGACGACGAGCGGGCGATGGTCCGCATCGACATGTCGGAGTACAGCGAGAAGCACAGCGTGGCCCGGCTGGTCGGCGCCCCGCCCGGATACGTCGGCTACGAGGAGGGCGGCCAGCTCACCGAGGCCGTGCGCAGGCGGCCGTACTCCGTCGTCCTGCTGGACGAGGTGGAGAAGGCCCACCCCGAGGTCTTCGACATCCTGCTCCAGGTGCTGGACGACGGGCGCCTGACCGACGGGCAGGGCCGCACGGTCGACTTCCGCAACACCATCCTGGTGCTGACGTCGAACCTCGGCAGCCAGTACCTGGTCGACCCGATCACCAGCGAGCAGGAGAAGAAGGAGCAGGTCCTGGAGGTGGTGCGGACCTCCTTCAAGCCGGAGTTCCTCAACCGCCTGGACGACCTGGTCGTCTTCGCCGCGCTGACCAAGCCCGAGCTGGAGCGCATCGCGAAGCTCCAGCTGGAGCGCCTGGCCAAGCGGCTCGCGGAGCGGCGCCTCACCCTGGACATCACGCCCGAGGCCCTGGCCTGGCTCGCGGAGGAGGGCATGGACCCGGCGTACGGCGCCCGGCCGCTGCGGCGGCTCGTCCAGTCCGCGATCGGCGACCGGCTCGCCAAGGAGATCCTGTCCGGGGAGATCAAGGACGGCGACACGGTCCGGGTGGACCGCTTCGAGGACGGGCTGCTGGTGGGCCCGGCCACGGGCAAGACGCTGTAGGGCCGTCCCCGGTCACATCGTGAACGCCGAGAAGCGCACCAGCGCGGTCTCGGCGTTCTCGTACTCCACCCTCACCTGCACCACATGCGCCTCCGCCGTGCCGGGGAGGCCGTTCTCGTGCGTCACGTCGAGGCAGAGCGCCCCGCAGGCACCACCGCCCGTGCGCGGCTTCGGGGCGTTCGGGTACGTCTCGCGCAGCCAGTCGCGGACGTCCTCGCGAGGCATCCGCAGCACCGCCGAGTACGCCGTGTCGATGCCCCGCTGCACGGTGCAGTCGTGGGCACGGGCGTTCGCGGGACGCTCGGCGGCGCCGAAGGCCAGGGCCTCGGTGCAGGGGACCGTCGCCGCCGCGCCCGTACGGGTGCCGTCGCGGGCCTCGTCGTCGTCCGACCAGGCCCACAGGAACAGGCCGATGATCAGTACGCCGAGCACCAGCACCGGCAGTGCCAGAAACGGCAGGACGATCCCCCACCGGGTATGGCCCCTGTCCGCTGCCTGCATGTGCACCGTCCCCTCCGTCGGCTGCTCAGGAGGACGGTTCCGGGTACCCGGAGGTTGCAGCTGACCGGATCGTGTCAGCCCAGGGCTGACAGGGTCTGTCGGGGCTTGCCACCCCCCTCCCCGCATGGGGGAGGATGGCGGAATCCGTACGAAGGGAAATTCACGGTGACCATCGACCCGTCCTCGATTCCGAACTTCGGGGGCCAGCCCGAGCCGCAGCCCGGCGGCCCGGCCGGCCCCGTCGTCCCGGATCAGGACCTCGTGAAGCAGCTCCTCGACCAGATGGAGCTCAAGTACGTCGTCGACGACGAGGGAGACCTCGCGGCGCCGTGGGAGCAGTTCCGCACCTACTTCATGTTCCGGGGTGAGGGAGACCAGCAGGTCTTCTCCGTGCGGACGTTCTACGACCGGCCCCACGAGATCGAGGCCAAGCCGCAGATCCTCGAGTCGATCGACGACTGGAACCGCCGGACCCTGTGGCCCAAGGTCTACAGCCACACGCACGACGACGGCACGGTCCGCCTGATCGGCGAGGCCCAGATGCTGATCGGCATGGGCGTCAGCCTGGAGCACTTCGTCTCCTCGACGGTCAGCTGGGTGCGCGCGGCGATCGAGTTCGACAAGTGGCTCGTCGAGCAGCTCGGTATTGAAGAGGAGATCAACGAGGCGGAGAAGCCCGAAGACGACGAGTAGGCCCCCCGCCCGGGCCCCGCGGCGCGTCGGCGCGTACGAACAGGTACGCGCTGTACGCGCCGTTTGTCTTTCGCAGGACCCGCCCTGCGCCGTTGTTTCCGGTGAGTAGAGTGATCGGCTGACTGAAGATCGCAAAGAGGGGACAAGGGGTGCGCCGGTTACTGGGCGTAGCGGTTTTGATTGCGGGGGCAGGTCTCGCGTTCTGGTTGGTCTTGGGTCCTTCAGCCGATTGGGAGGGCGGTGCGAGGTTCGCACGTTTCGCCCTGTTGCTGAGCTGCTTCCTGGTGATCGGCGGTGGCGTGCGGTTGATCTACCCCGACAATCCCGCCCCTGGCAGAGTGTGACTTCATGGCCCGTCACCAAGCCGGCGGGGTGACGTCGGCGAGTCACTGAAGTCGGCGGGGAGCTGAAGCGTCGAGACACAGCTCCGCCCATACCGTCTTGCCCACCGGGCTGCGGGGCGTCGACCCCCAGCGCTCGGCCAGGACGTCCACCAGGAGCAGCCCCCGGCCGGACTCACCATCGGGAGACGACGAGGGCGCGGCCGTAGGCAGCCGCTTCGCGGAGGCGGCGTCCGCGACCTCCACACGCAGCACGCCCGCGGCCCGGTCCAGGACGAGCCGGAGGCCGAACTTCCGGCCGGGCACCCGACCGTGCTGTACGGCGTTCGCCGCGAGTTCGCCGACGACGAGGGCGACCACGCCGGAGACGTCCGACGCCGGCGGGTGGCCCCGTTCCCCCATCCACCCGACGGCGTGACGCCGGGCGAGCTGCGCACCGCGCGGGGAGGAGGGGAACTGCATCGTGAGCGACTGGAGTTCACGCTGCGGCATGTCTCCCGGGGTGGCGGTTTCTGTCAGCACGGCCTGTCCGTCCCTTTCCGTCGGCTCGATGCGCTCCGTTGCGCACACGAGTCATCACGTTCCGTGCTCAAGAGTCGGCCGATCGTCCTACGCTCGACAGGGGGCACAGCCTTACTTGTGCAGCCGTAAGGAACGGAAGTGATGCCTTGGCCAACGGAATTGACCCCAGTGCGTCGATGGCCGCGCTGTTCGGTGCGCGGGTGCGCAGGCTCCGGACGGCGGCGGGGCTGACACAGGCCGAGCTGGGCGACCGGACGCATGTGGTGAGTACGCGGATCACGCAGATCGAGCGGGCGTCCGGAGCGAAGCCGACGCTGGAGCTGGCGCGAGCGCTGGACGCGGCGCTCGGTGCGGAGGATCTGCTGGTGGAGCTGTGGCCGTATGTGTACCGGGAGGCGTTTCCGGACTGGTCGCGGAAGTTCATGGAGTACGCGGAGCGTGCGGGGGCCGTCCGGCAGTACGCGGCTCATGTGGTGCCGGGTCTGCTTCAGACCGAGGACTACGCCCGGGCGGTACTCAGCCTGGACGCCCTGTTGGGCAGTGAAGAGCAGTTGGAGGAGCGCGTCGCAGCCCGTATGGGACGGCAGGATCGGCTGAGTTCGCCCGAACGGCCAGAGCTGTGGGTGGTTCTGGATGAGGCAGTACTGAGGCGTCCGATCGGCGGTCAGGCCGTGATGCGGAAGCAGTTGGCGCGTCTGCTCGACGCTGCGGTGGAGCGGCATATCACCGTGCAGGTACTGCCGTTCGACCAGGGTGGACACGAGGCAATGGGCGGTTCGCTGACGATCCTGACCCTGCCCGACGGCTCAGAGATGGCCTACACCGAGGGCGCGGACTATGGCCAACTCATTGAGGAACCAGTCAACGTCGGTCGCTACAAGGTGATTTACGATCGGCTGCGGGCGGCAGCCCTGCCCCCGGTCACGTCACTCGACATGATCCGGTCCACGATGGAGGACGACTACCGTGGCTCGAATGTCCCGTCCCGATCTGAACGACGCCGCCTGGCGCAAGAGCAGTTACAGCAATCAGGCGGGCGGCGACTGCGTGGAGGTGGCCGACGGGTTCCGAGGGGCCGTCGTCCCGGTCCGTGACAGCAAGGCCCCGGCCGGTCCGACGCTGTGCTTCGAAGCCGTCTCCTGGGCCGCCTTCATAGGTGAGTTGAAGGCCGGGCACCACCGCCCCTGAGGCGGCTTCCGGACGCACCGGGCCCTTGTCCGCGAGGGTCCGGTAGGCCACTGACCTCCTGAAAGAACCGGGGACAGAACTACCCGCCCACCCACCCTCCCCGCGCCGGAAGGCGGGCGTCACCCGTCCGAGTGACCGGCTTGCGGGGGCGGGTAACGGGCCGTTACGTTCGCCGCGACAACCGCAAACAGATACGGCCCCCGGCCGGGACGGCAATCCCGATCGAGGGCCTGACCAACCAGGAAGTAGCCCCTTCCCGATGGCTGACCCGCAGTCTAACGCGCGCCTGCGCGCCGACGCCGGAGCTCCGACTACCGGCGTGATCCACGTACGCACCCGCCTCACGGCCGACTTCACGGTGATCTCCAACGCCCTCGCCCAGCGACGCGGCAGCGCGGTCACGGTCGGCGTCGCGGCGTACATCGCCTCGCTTCCCGACGGCTCCCCCGTGACCATCGCCGCTCTGTGCGAGCACTTCAGCGAGGGCGAGATCCTCATCTCGCGAGCGCTCAGAGAACTGGTCCTGTCCGCGCACGAGGCCGCCCGACTGGCACCGGCCGTCGCCGAGTGGCTGGCGGCCGGAGTCGGGCAGCGGGAGATCACGGAGCTGCTGACCGCACGGCTCCCCGACCGTTTCCGGGCCCGCCCGGCAAGCGTCCTGGCCTTCCGCCTCCGGGAAACCCCGCTGCCGTTGCCCTCCCCCGCGCCGCTCCCGCCGAGCGTCGAGCGCCCGGCCGTACTGCCCTTCCAGACCTGCGACGGCTGCGAGCGTGCCTTCCGCGCCCCGGGGCCCGGACACTGCCGGAGCTGCCGTGACCGCCTGGGCGAGCAGCGCCTGCGTGCGGCCGGCTGAGGCGACCCGGGCGAAGCCTGCGCCTCGACCGGTCGATCAGGGGGCGAGGTCCAGGATGCGCACCGGCTGCCCCTTCCACGTGTGCGCCCTGGTGGTCGCGATCACCGCACCATCCGGCCGCTCCGGGCTGGGCTGGGCGGCGTAGAGGGTGTGCGCGTCGGACCAGGTGGTCGCGCGGCCCACCGCCAGTGCGGCAGGCAGGTCCAGATCGACGATCGTGATGCAGGGCAGGGCGGCAATGTGCTCCGCGGTGCCCGGTCGGTCACGATCGGCCTCGACCAGAGAACACACTGTGGCGTACAGGAACCAGCCCGGCTCCGCGTGAGCGCGATGGATCAGCCGGGAGACCAGGACATTGCCCCGGCCGGCGGCGACCATCGCACTCTCGTCGAGGAAGACATGCACATCACGGGTCACGCGGCATCCGCCTCAGCCAGGCGGCGGTCCAGTTCGGCGTCCAGCTCGTCCTGCTCGTGCTCGCTGGGGGCGTAGCCGTTCCACTCCCGCAGCACCGCCCGTGCCTTCTCCGCGCGCTCGTTCCGCTCCGTCGGGGTGAGCAGGGTCTCGGCGAGCCGGGCCAGGTAGGCACGGAGGGACAGTCCTTCCTCAGCGGCTATCTCGGCGAGCCGGTCGCGAGCCTCGGCGGGGATACGGATGTTGGCGTCCGACATGATGCTGGCTCCCTTGACTCCCCAGTACGGGTACGTACCCGTACCCGCAATGTCACTCTAGCGTCCCCGGCGCCCGGAACGCCGCCCCGAGCCGCTTCGCCGCCTCCTCCAGCACCCCGGTCCGCTTGCAGAACGCGAACCGTACGAACGGGGCGCCCTCCTCGCGATGGTCGTAGAAGACCGCGTTGGGGATGGCGACGACACCGGCGCGTTCCGGCAGGCCGCGGCAGAAGGCGAAGCCGTCGCTCTCGCCGAGAGGGCGGATGTCGGTGGTGATGAAGTAGGTGCCCGAGGGGCGGAAGACCCGGAACCCGGCCTCCGCCAGGCCCGCCGCCAGCAGGTCCCGCTTGGCCAGCATGTCGGCGCGGAAGTCCGCGAAGTACGACTCGGGCAGCGAGAGGGCCTCGGCGACGGCGTACTGGAACGGGCCCGCCGAGACGTACGTCAGGTACTGCTTCGCCGAGCGCACCGCCGTGACCAGCTCCGGGGCCCCCGTCACCCAGCCGACCTTCCAGCCGGTGAACGAAAATGTTTTCCCGCTGCTGGAAATGGTGACGGTACGCTCGCGCATCCCCGGGAACGTCGCCAGCGGCACGTGCTCGGCGTCGTCGAAGACCAGGTGCTCGTACACCTCGTCCGTCACCACCAGCAGGTCGCGCTCCACGGCCAGCTCGGCGATCGCGGCGAGCTCCTCGCGCGTGAGGACCGTGCCGGTCGGGTTGTGCGGGGTGTTGATCAGCAGCAGCCGGGTGCGGTCGGTGACGGCGTCGCGCAGCTCGTCCAGGTCGAGGCGGAAACGGCCCTCGTCCTCGTGCGCCCGCAGGGTGACCGGTACCCGGCGGCCGCCGGCCATCGCGATGCACGCCGCGTAGGAGTCGTAGTACGGCTCCAAGGCGATCACCTCGTCGCCGGGCTCCACCAGGGCCAGCAGGGCAGCGGCGATGGCCTCCGTGGCACCGGCCGTGACCAGGACCTCCGTGTCGGGGTCGTAGCCCAGGCCGTAGCGGCGCTGCTGGTGGGCGGTGATCGCGGTGCGCAGCTCGGGCACGCCGGGGCCCGGCGGGTACTGGTTGCCGCGGCCGTCCCGCAGGGCCCGTACGGCGGCCTCCCTGATCTCCTCGGGGCCGTCGGTGTCGGGGAAGCCCTGCCCGAGGTTGATGGCGCCGGTGCTCAGAGCCAGGGCGGACATCTCGGCGAAGATCGTCGTCCCGAACTCGGCGAGCCGGCGGTTCAGGAGGGGGCGCGCGCTGGAGGTCATGCCGGCCATCCTGCGCCGAAGCTCTGGAGTTCCTCAACTCACCTTCGCGGATGAGCACCTGCGCCGGCACCCGAGACAACTCGGACGGGTGCCCGGCCTCCGGCTGGTGTGCCGCTCACCTGCGCTGACGGGCGGCAGCAGTCCGCGGTTGTTCGCGTCGGAGGGCTGCGTAGAGTACCTGCGGTCATCGATGGGAGAAGACGTTGGACGCGGTCGAGTTCCCTCTCAGCGCTCGCGTGCGGGCGGCCCGGCGATGGCTCGTGGTCACGAGCGCGGCGGGTGCCGTATGCGTGGGAGCCGCCGTGGCGTCCGTGGTCGCCGACGCCTCCGGCTGGGTGTCGGTGCCGCGGGCGATCCAGGCGGGTTCGGTGCTGGTGACGCTGTTCGTGCTTCCCGTCGTATGGGTGGGAGTGCACGCGGTGTGGGCGCTGCGTGGGCGGGCCGAGCTGTTCCTCGCCGCCGGAAAGCACCCGCGGCGGCGTCCCACCGACCGGCAGATGGTCGACCACCTGCGCGACGAGCACCCGCTCACGCCACTGTGGTGGATGGTTTCCGTCCTCGGCGGCCTCGGCACGCTCTGTCTCGGGGTCGCGCTTCCGTACGCCCTGGCGGACGGCGCCGTGGTCGCCGGTGCACTCCTCGGGACCGGGCTTGCCGTGTCCCTGGCCGCCCTGCTCCTGGCCGTGTCCGGTATCCGCCGTGCCGCCCGCCAGGGCGCGGAGGACCGAAGGCGGCGTGCCGAGCTGTGGTCCCTGCCCTCCGCTGTCGAACGCCGGCTCACGAACTCCCTCCTCGGCGCCGGCGACGGGGGACACCTCGGAGTCTGAACGATCGTCGGGCGAGATCACGGCCCGCTGACGGCCCAATGAGCCCCGGACGGCCCCTGACCTGCCATTCTGCGCAGATCAGGGGCCGTTGCCCCGTGAGAAGGCTCTGAAGTTCCTCAACTCTGCTTTGGCTCGTTCAGGGGGCGGGCATCACCGCCTCACGCAAGAGCGAGGCGCCCACGGGGGGCCGCTTCGGGGGAAACGAAAGGAGGGTGACGCCATGATCGTCGGCATCATCCTGGCGGTGGTCGGAGTCGTCCTGGTCGGGGCGCTGGTCTCCAAGGCCCGTAGGGGCTCTTCAGGGCGGACGGCTCGTCGCGGGGCGTGGGCGTCCTCCGGTTCGAGCGGCAGTAGCAACAACAGCTGGTGGGCCGGCGGGGGAGACTCCGGCTCCTCCGGCGGCGGACACCACGGGGGGCACTCCTGCGGCGGCAGCTCGTCCTGCGGAGGCGGGTCGTCCTGTGGGGGTGGTGGCGGTGGTTGTGGCGGCGGAGGCAGCTGATTGACGTCGGCCGTCCTCACGACGGGGAAGCCGCATCCACCGAACGCGGGGTCCGCACCTGGGCGGGCCCCGCGTTTGCCGTGTCCGGAGTTCTCGGACGGACGACCCGTCGAATGCCTGTCGGGCGACTTCGGTCGGATCCGGGCAACGTCCCCTGCCTGTAGGACAACTCGCGCCGCGCGACCCCGGCCAGGGCGAGACCCCGGCAACAGCGTGCGTCAAACGGTCATTTCGGGAGCGGGACCCGATTCCGGGCTCCCCTGCGTCCCGACTCCGGGCGTAGGCCACGGCACACCGGCGCACGCCTCCCCGGCACCAGCGCACGCCGTAGTTGAACAGTTGAGCTGAGGAGCCCTCTGAGGGATGGAAACCCTACGAACTTGGGTAAAAACGCTGTGGCGGCGCCACTGTTCATGATTCCCTCTAGCCACCGACGCAGCCCTCCCCGGACATCCTGCGGATACCTTCCTGAAACCGGCCGACCGGGTTGCCTCGGGCCGACATCCCCCGGTGCGACCGGGGCGCAGCGGACCCATCTCCCTCTCTTTTTTGTGTGCTTGCGGAGTCGATCCATGCTCACGACCCTGAACACCTCCTACACCGACACGCGCGCGGCCGATCTCGCGTGGGCCCTGGGGCGCGAGCCGCTTCCCGCGCTGGCCGCACTCGACCTCGAACTGGCGGACACCAAACTGCAGTTGCGACTCCTCGGCGCGTCCCACCAGGTTCTGCTGGAGGAGGAGCGGGGCATCTGCTCGGAGACGGTGGCGTGCATCGCGGGCAGCAGCACCCCGCTTCCGCTCGGCGTCGCCAAGCGGGTGGACGACTGGGAGTACGAGTTCGCGGCCCGGGTCGAGGTCCTCTCGCCCGGCACCTTCAAGGGCCGCGCCCAGGAGTTGCTGGCCCTCGTCGCCGACCATCCGCACGGCCTCGTCGGCGTCTTCCCCGGCAGCCCGTACGCCTTCACGGCCCTGCTCGCCCAGCACCACGAAGGGCAGGTGCACTGGCGGACCTGGCACGCCTACCCGCAGGACGGGCAGTTGGTGGCGACCCGCACGAAGGTGGGCGTGCACGTACCGGCGGCGGTCTTCGTCAACTGACCCCGGCCGACTGCTGCCCGGCCCACCGAACCGCATGCGGCGAACCGAATCTCGTACCGCTGTCCGGCCTCGGTAAACCAGCACCACACGTGTGGGTGACGAACCGCAGTCGAGGCGTGACGTAACGTCGCAGCGTGATCGAGCCGCACGCGCCCGCCCCGCCCCGTTTCCCGGCGCCCTGGAGCGCCTCGGGCGGCCCCGACGGCCCGGCGCGACTGCCCGTCCGGCCCGGCACCGGACGGTTCCTCGTCCTCGCCGGCGCGTTCGCCTGCGCGGCCTGCGGACTCGCGTACGAACTGGAACTCGTCGCGCTCGCCTCGTACTTGATGGGCGACTCCGTCACACAGGCGTCCGTCGTACTGTCCGTGATGGTCTTCGCGATGGGCATCGGCTCCCTCGCCGCGAAGCGGCTGCGCCGGCTCGCCGCCGCCGGTTTCGGCGCCGTCGAGGCCACCCTCGCGCTCGTCGGCGGATGCAGCGCGATGGCCCTGTACGCCGTGTTCGCCTGGACCGGCGCCTGGGGCGGGATGTGGGCCAACGGGCCGCGCTGCCTGCTGGTCGCCTTCTCCCTCGCCATCGGACTGCTCATCGGCGCCGAGGTCCCGCTGCTGATGGAACTGATCCAGCGCATCCGCCGCCAGGACGCGGGCGGCGCGGTGGCCGACCTGTTCGCCGCCGACTACGTCGGAGCCCTCGTCGGCGGCCTCGCCTTCCCCTTCCTCCTGCTGCCGTTCTTCGGGCAGTTGACGGGGACGCTGCTCACCGGTGCGGTCAACACGGTCGTCGGCGGGGCGCTGGTGCTCGGCCTGTTCCGGCGGGACCTCACCCGCCGGGCCCGGTGGCTGCTGCTGATCGGCAACGGGCTCGTACTCGCCGTCCTCGCCTCCGCCGCCGTCCTCGTCGACGACTTCGAACGGGCCGCGCGACAGGCGATGTACGGGGAGGACGTCCGCGTGGCGCTCCAGACCGGGGTGAGGGAGGTGGTCCTCGTCGGCGGTACGGCAGGCCGGCCCCTCGACCTCTACGTCGACGGCCGGCTGCGGGTCAGCGGGCGCGACGAACTGCGCTTCCACGAGGCCCTCGTCCACCCGGCCATGACCGGGCCGCACGCGCGCGTGCTGATTCTGGGCGGCGGCGACGGCCTCGCGGTACGCGAGGTGCTGCGGCACTCCGGAGTGGACCGGGTCGACGTCGTCGGACTCGACGCGGAGGTGGTCCGGCTGGCCCGCACCGACCCGGCCCTGTCCGCCCTCAACGAGCACGCCTTCGGCGACCCGCGCGTACGGGTCACCACCGCGGACCCCTTCGGCCAGCTGCGCGAGGCGGACCCGGCGACGTACGACGTGGTCGTCTCGGACCTGCCGGACCCGGCCATCACGGCGAGTACGAAGCTGTACTCGCAGGAGTTCTACGGCCTCGCGCGGCGCGTGCTGGCCCCCGGCGGCCGGCTCGTGGTGCACGCCGGGCCGGTCGCGGCCGGCCCCCGGGTGTACTGGACGGTGGAGACGACCGTGCGCGCGGCCGGTCTCCGCACCGCCCCGTACGGCACGGGGAGCCCTCCCACCGCTTCCGCCGCCGGGCCCGAACGCTCCCGGGCGCCCCGGGACCGGGGTTTCGTGCTGGCCGCCCGCACGGACCCGCGGCCGCGGCTCGACCCGGACGGTCCGCGGCCGAGCGTCCTCACGGAGGCGTCCCTGGCCGCGGGGGAACGGGCGACGCGCAGGACACGGATCGGGGACCTGCCGGCGTCGACGCTGATGCATCCGCGGTACTGAGGGGCCGGGGACTGCCGGGCGGGCCGTCGGGCCGTCGGGCCGGGAGGATACGCCTGGTGGGGGCGGATCGGGAGTGAATCCCCCGGGCGGGGGTGCGTTTCGGTCTGTGCTGGGTAGAGTCCGTCGACATGGAGCACGAGGTGTTCGTTCCGGTTCCGGCCGAGCGGCTCAGGGAGGTGCTGGACGACCCCGCGCGGGTCGCCCGGGCTGTTCCGGGGCTCCAGCAGGACGCCGGCGCCAAGCCCGTCGCCGGGCGGCTGAAGATCCGGGTCGGCAGCCACTCCGTCACCTACCGGGGCGCCGTAAGGGTCTCCCGGCGGGACGGTGACGCGTACGCCGTCGAGGGTGAGGCGGAGGAGTCGCGCGGCAGCGGCTCGGTCGAGCTCAGCCTGCGGATCGCCCTGCGCGAGGCGGAGGACGGCTGCACCGTCGTGTACGACGGCACGGCCTCCGCGGACGGGCGGATCAAGGACCTTCCGGCGGACGCGGTGGAGAGTGCCGTCATCCGGCTGCTGAACCGTTTCGCGGAGCACCTCGCCGCGGCGGCCACGGGCGCGGACGACGGGGCGCCGACGTCGGCGCGGCCGCCCACGCCCCCGGCCCCGTCCGGCCGGGACACGGGCCCGGAGGCCGAGGAGAAGGCCCCCGCCGACCCCGGTCTCACCGAGGACCCCCCGACCCCCGAGCGTCCCTCCGCCTTCGGCGCCGACGTCCCGCCCTCCTCCCTCGGAGCCGAGGACGAGGAGGACCAGGAGGACGACGAGGACATCGCCGAGGCGGCGCACGCGCGGCGGACCATGATCGGGCGCAGCGCGGAGGAGGTCGACCACGCCCCGCCGCGCGGCCGGTACGCCCCCGTGCCCGCGCCGCAGACCGTGACGCCCCCGGGCCCGCTGCGCTGGGCGGCCCCCGCGGCGGCGCTCGCGGTGGCCTCGGCCATCGTGGCGGTACGGGCGCTGCGCCGACGCCGCTGAGCCGCACACCGCGTGCGCGGCGGGCGGACATGGCCGAAGCACCCCGCAACCGGTGAGGCCCTCTTGATCACCACAGTAGGGTCGACCCGTGAGTGACGAAGACATCACGCTGACCGCGGGTGACGCGGAGGTGACCGTGCAGCCGGGCAACGGCGGCCGGGTCGGAGGACTGCGGATCGGCGGTCTCGAACTGCTCCGCCAGGGTGAGCGGTTCGGGTGCTTCCCGATGGTGCCCTGGTGCGGCAGGATCCGGGACGGACGGTTCCTGGACGGCGCCGAAGTGCGGCAGATGCCGCTGAACGCCCCGCCGCACGCCATCCACGGCACCGTTCGCGACCACGCCTGGCGCACCGCCCGCACGAGCCCGGACGAGGTCGTCCTCACGTACCAGCTCGTCGACCCCTGGCCCCACTCGGGTCTCGTCACCCAGATCGTCGCCCTCACCGAGGACGCGCTGACGCTGACCATGTCCGTCGAGACGTACGACTCGTCCTTCCCGGCGCAGATCGGCTGGCACCCCTGGTTCAACCGCAACCTCGGCGGCGAGGACGTGACCCTCGGCTTCGACCCCGCCTGGCAGGAGGAGCGCGGCGACGACCACCTGCCCACCGGCAACCGCCTGGACCCGAAGCCCGGCCCCTGGGACGACTGCTTCGGCATGCCCGGCGGCGTCGAGGCCACCCTGATCTGGCCCGGTCAGCTGGAGCTGACGGTGACCAGCCGGGAGGAGTGGGTCGTCGTCTACGACGAGCAGCAGGAGGCCGTGTGCGTGGAACCGCAGACCGGCCCGCCCAACGGGCTCAACACCATGCCGCGCCTGGTCACGCCCCTGGAACCGCTGGAGGCCGGGACGACCTGGAGCTGGCGCCGCCTCTAAGCTGGGCGCCATGACGGACACACGCGGCGCGCTGCTGCAGCAGATCAAGGACAAGGCCGTGGTGCACGGCAAGGTGACCCTGTCGTCGGGTTTGGAAGCCGACTACTACGTCGACCTGCGGCGCGTCACGCTCGACGGCGAGGCCGCCCCGCTGGTCGGCCAGGTGCTGCTGGACCTGACCGCCGAGCTGGACTTCGACGCCGTCGGCGGTCTGACCATGGGCGCCGACCCGGTCGCCGCCGCCATGCTGCACGCGGCCGCCGCGCGCGGGAAGCGCCTGGACGCCTTCGTCGTGCGCAAGGCCGCCAAGGCGCACGGCCTCCAGCGGCGCGTCGAGGGCCCGGACATCGCGGGCCGCCGCGTGCTGGTCGTCGAGGACACCTCCACCACCGGCGGCTCCCCGCTCACCGCCGTCGAGGCCGTGCGCGAGGCCGGTGCCGAGGTCGTCGCCGTCGCGACCATCGTCGACCGGGCGACCGGCGCCGCCGAGAAGATCCAGGAGGGCGCCGGGGTGCCGTACCTCTTCGCCTTCTCGAAGGACGAGCTGGGCCTCGACTGACCGGGGACTGACCAGGGCGTGGACGGTGGCCTGGACCTTCCGGCCAAGTCTGGAAAGATGGGGCCGACGATGACGTCGCACCCCAAGGTCTAGGTCAGGGCCGTTAGACACAGCAGTACGTCAACCCGCAGATACAAGGAGCGGACGCATGCCCATCGCAACTCCCGAGGTCTACAACGAGATGCTGGACCGGGCGAAGGCAGGAAAGTTCGCCTACCCGGCCATCAACGTGACCTCCACCCAGACCCTGCACGCGGCCCTGCGCGGTTTCGCTGAGGCGGAGAGCGACGGCATCGTCCAGATCTCCACGGGTGGCGCCGAGTTCCTGGGCGGTCAGTACAGCAAGGACATGGTGACCGGCGCGGTCGCCCTGGCCGAGTTCGCGCACATCGTCGCCGAGAAGTACCCGGTGAACATCGCGCTGCACACCGACCACTGCCCCAAGGACAAGCTCGACGGGTACGTACGCCCGCTCCTGGCGCTCTCCCAGAAGCGCGTCGAGGCCGGTCTGAACCCGCTGTTCCAGTCGCACATGTGGGACGGCTCGGCCGAGACCCTCGCCGACAACCTCTCCATCGCGCAGGAGCTGCTGGAGCAGGCCCGCGCCGCGAAGATCATCCTCGAGGTGGAGATCACCCCGACCGGTGGCGAGGAGGACGGCGTCACCCACGAGATCAACGACTCCCTCTACACCACGGTCGACGACGCGATCCGCACCGCCGAGGCCCTCGGCCTCGGTGAGAAGGGCCGCTACCTGCTCGCCGCGTCCTTCGGCAACGTGCACGGCGTGTACAAGCCGGGCAACGTCGTCCTGCGTCCCGAGCTGCTGAAGGAGCTGAACGAGGGCGTCGCCGCCAAGTTCGGCAAGGGCTCCCCGTTCGACTTCGTCTTCCACGGCGGCTCCGGCTCCACCGAGCAGGAGATCCGCACCGCGCTGGAGAACGGCGTCGTGAAGATGAACATCGACACGGACACCCAGTACGCGTTCACGCGCCCGGTCGCGGACCACATGTTCCGCAACTACGACGGCGTCCTGAAGGTCGACGGCGAGGTCGGCAACAAGAAGACCTACGACCCGCGCACCTGGGGCAAGCTGGCCGAGGCCTCCATGGCCGCGCGCGTCGTCGAGGCCTGCGGCAACCTGCGGTCCACGGGTACGAAGATCAAGTAAGTCTCCGTACACACCGCCTCGCATCCGGTTCGCTCGCGTGGAGCCCGGCACCTCCTGAGGTGCCGGGCTCTTCCGTATGCTCCCTGCATGCCCGATGTCCGGTTGGCCTCCCCGCAGGGCAAGTGGATCCTGCTCACCACCGTCCTCGGCTCCAGCATGGCGATGCTGGACTCGACCGTCGTCAACGTCGCCCTGCCGCGCATCGGCCGCGACCTCGACGCGAACCTGTCCGCCCTGCAGTGGACGGTCAACGCCTACATGGTCACGCTCGCCGGGCTGATCCTGCTGGGCGGGGCGCTAGGGGACCGCTTCGGGCGGCGCAAGGTGTTCGTCATCGGCGTGGTGTGGTTCGCGGTGGCGTCGCTGCTGTGCGGTATCGCGCCGAACTCGGGCGTGCTGATCGCCGCGCGGGCCCTGCAGGGGGTGGGTGGTGCGCTGCTGACCCCCGGGTCGCTGGCGCTGATCCAGGCGTCCTTCCATCCCGACGACCGGGGGCGGGCGGTGGGCCTGTGGTCCGGCTTCGGCGGGGTCGGTGCGGCGGTCGGGCCGTTCGTCGGCGGCTGGCTGGTGGACGGGCCGGGCTGGCGGTGGGTGTTCCTGCTGAACGTGCCGCTGGCGCTGGTGTGCGTGCCGGTGGCGCTGCGGCACGTCCCCGAGTCGGGGGACCAGCAGGCGCACGGGCGGTTCGACGTGCTCGGGGCCGTGCTGGGGGCGCTGGCCCTCGCGCTGGTGACGTACGCGCTGATCGAGGCAGGTGAGGGCGGCCTGGTCGTGGTGGTCTCGGCGGTGGCCGGGCTGGCCGCGGCCGTCGCGTTCGTGGTCGTCGAGCGGCGCCGGCCCGACCCGATGATGCCGCCGGACATCTTCGCGTCCCGGCAGTTCACGGCCGTCAACCTCGTCACGCTGTGCGTGTACGCGGCCCTCGGCGGGTTCTTCTTCCTCGCCGCGCTCCAGCTCCAGGTGGTCGTGGGCTACTCGGCCCTCGCCGCCGGTACGGCACTGCTGCCGACGACCGTGCTGATGCTGCTGCTGTCGGCGCGCTCCGGGGAACTGGCCGACCGCATCGGGCCGCGGATCCCGCTGACGGTGGGGCCGCTGCTGTGCGCGGCCGGGATGCTGCTGATGCTGCGGGTCGGACCGGGGGCGTCCTACGTCGCCGATGTGCTGCCGGCACTGGTGGTGCTCGGGCTGGGCCTGGTCACGCTGGTGGCGCCGCTGACGGCGACGGTGCTGGGCTCGGTGAGCGTGGTGCGGGCCGGGCTGGCCAGCGGCATCAACAACGCGGCGGCCCGGGCGGCGGGCCTGATGGCGGTGGCGGCGCTGCCGCTGCTGGCGGGGATGGGGGAGGAGGCGTACCGGGAGCCGGCCGCCTTCGACACGGCGTTCGGCAAGGCGATGGGCTGGTGCGCGGGGTCGCTGGTGGTGGGGGCGGTGATCGCGGCCACGGTGGTGCGCAGGCCGCCGCCTGACTGCAAGCGGCCGGAGTG
Source organism: Streptomyces luteogriseus (assembly GCF_014205055.1). Taxonomy (NCBI): domain Bacteria; kingdom Bacillati; phylum Actinomycetota; class Actinomycetes; order Kitasatosporales; family Streptomycetaceae; genus Streptomyces; species Streptomyces luteogriseus. The sequence goes on along the minus strand of NZ_JACHMS010000001.1, from coordinate 4,048,851 downwards.
CCTGCGGCACGGCGGTGTGACGGCGCCGCCGCTGGAGGGGGAGCCGGTGCGGAAACGGCTGGGGTAGAGGGGCGGGCGCTGGTGCCGGTGCCGAGGCTGGTCCGGTGCCGGCGTTGCGGCTGCGGCTGAGGCTGGTCCGGTGTCGGCGTTGCGGCTGCGGCTGTGGCCGTGGCTGAGCGGTACCGGTGCCGGTGTTGTGGCTGTGGCTGAGCGGGACCGGTGCCCACGGCGCAGTGGGATGGCGCAGACTTGGGGCATGTCCATTCACGAGAACCTTCTCGGGGGCCCGCCCCCGACCCACCTCCCCGACGACCCCGGGCCGCGGGAAATGCTCGCGTCGGGTGCCTCGCCCGTCGAGGTCGCCGGTAAGCACCCCACCTCCTCGCTCGCCTGGGCGCAGCTCGCCGACGAGGCGTTCGAGCGGGGCGCCGCCGTGGAGTCGTACGCGTACGCCCGCACCGGCTACCACCGCGGTCTGGACGCGCTGCGCCGCAGCGGCTGGAAGGGCCACGGCCCGGTGCCGTGGGAGCACGAGCCGAACCGCGGCTTCCTGCGTGCCCTGCACGCCCTCGCCCGCGCCGCACAGGCGATCGGCGAGCAGGAGGAGTACGAGCGCTGCTCCCAGTTCCTGAAGGACTCCTCGCCGACGGCGGCGCAGGTCCTGGGCTGACACACGGTCCGTGCACGCGAGGCCCGTCCCCGAAAGGCGGGCCTTGCGGTTTCGGGGGACGATTGCGCAAGATGCCCTCGGGGACCGGGGCCCCCGTGTCGGATTCGGCAGGGGCGGACCGCTACCCGGAGTTACACGCAGGAGACAGCGATGTCCCACGAGGCTCACGAGCCCGAGACCCCGCATCTCGACTTCCACGGCACGACGCCGTACGAGGACTACGTCAAGGCAGACGTACTCACCCACCTCCAGCACACCCTCTCCGACGACCCCGGAGAGATGGTCTTCCTGGTGACGACCCAGGTGATGGAGCTGTGGTTCACCGTCATCGTCCACGAGTGGGAGACGGCCGCAGGCGCGCTCAGGGGTGACGACATCCCCACCGCCATCGCCGCGCTCAAGAGGTCCGTCCGCGAGCTGGAGGCGCTCAACCACTCCTGGAAGCCGCTCGCCCAGCTCACGCCGGCCCAGTTCAACTCGTACCGCAGCGCCCTCGGCGAGGGCTCCGGCTTCCAGTCGGCGATGTACCGGCGCATGGAGTTCCTGCTCGGCGACAAGTCCGCGTCCATGCTCGTCCCGCACCGGGGCGCACCGCGCGTGCACGCCGAGCTGGAGAAGGCGCTGCACGAGCCGAGCCTGTACGACGAGGTCGTGCGGCTGCTGGCGCGGCGCGGGCACGACATCCCGGAGGCCGTGCTGCGGCGCGACGTGTCGCGGAAGTACGAGCCGTCGCCGGAGGTGGAGGCGGCCTGGACGGCCGTCTACTCGGGTGACGAGAGCGACGAGGTCGCCCGGCTGGGCGAGGCGCTGAGCGATGTCGCCGAGCTGGTGTGGCGCTGGCGCAACGACCACCTGGTCGCCACCCGCCGCGCGATGGGTGCCAAGACCGGCACGGGCGGCTCCGCCGGGGTGGCCTGGCTGGAGAAGCGCGCGCAGAAGAACGTGTTCCCCGAGCTGTGGACGGCGCGGTCCTATGTCTGAGCTCGCCATCGCCGCTCAGAAGCTGGACGCCGTCGACGAACTGGCGGGCAAGCGCGCCGAGTTCGTGCTCGACACTGCGTCTGATCGTGCGGCTGACGCCGCGGGCGTCGTCTACCTCGACGGCAACTCGCTGGGCGCGCTGCCCGCCGTCGTGCCCGGCCGGGTCGAGGACGTCGTACGCCGCCAGTGGGGCGAGCTGCGCATCCGGTCCTGGGAGGAGAGCGGCTGGTGGACGGCGCCCGAGCGGATCGGTGACCGGATCGCCCCGCTGGTCGGGGCGGCGCCCGGGCAGGTCGTGGTGGGCGACTCCACCAGCGTCAACGTCTTCAAGGCGCTCGTGGGCGCGGTGCGGATGGCCGGGGAGGGCCGTGACGAGCTCCTCGTCGACGCGACGACCTTCCCCACCGACGGGTACATCGCCGAGTCCGCCGCCCGCATGACCGGCTGTACCCTGCGGCCCGTGGCACCGGCGGACGTGCCGGGCGCGCTGGGCGAGCGCACCGCCGCCGTCCTGCTCAACCACGTCGACTACCGCAGCGGCCGGCTGCACGACCTGCCCGGTCTGACGGCCGCCGCGCACGAGGCGGGCGCGATCGCCGTCTGGGACCTGTGCCACAGCGCGGGCGCGCTGCCGGTCGGGCTGGACGAGCACGGCGTGGACCTCGCGGTCGGCTGCACCTACAAGTACCTGAACGGCGGGCCCGGTTCACCGGCGTACCTGTATGTGCGGCGGGACCTGCAGGACCGTTTCGACTCGCCGCTGCCCGGGTGGAACTCGCACGCCGAGCCGTTCGGCATGCGCACCGGCTACGAACCGGCCGCCGGTGCCCTGCGCGGCCGGGTCGGCACGCCCGACATCCTCTCCATGCTCGCCCTGGAGGCGGCCCTGGAGGTCTGGGACGGGGTGCCGGTCGAGGCGGTGCGGGCCAAGTCGCTCGCGCTGACGGACTTCTTCCTGGAGTGCGTGGCGGCGTACGTGCCCGAGGGCCGGGTCGTGTGTGTGACGCCGGTGGCGCACGAGGAGCGGGGCAGCCAGATCGCCCTGCGCTGTGACGACGCCGGTGACGTGATGAAACGGCTGATCGAGCGGGGAGTGGTCGGCGACTTCCGGGCGCCGGACGTGCTGCGCTTCGGCTTCACGCCGCTGTACGTCGGGTTCGCCGACGTGGAGCGGGCGGCGCGGGTGCTGGCGGAGACGCTGGCCTGAGCGGCGGCGGGGCCGGGACGCCCCTGCGGTGTCCCGGCCCGCCGTCGCCCGAACGGCGGCCCCCGTCTGGTCTTCACCGAGCGTGACATCCCCGTGTCCCCGCACGTCACGCGCCTGGTACCGTCCCGGCCAACGGCTGAACCCTCAACTCGTCGGCCGCGTACGGTTCATCGCTGGAAGGTTGGAGCATGACGGACGACGTCGCAGCAGCACGGGCCGCTGCCGAGGAGAAGTCGGCCTTCTCCCACGCGCCCGTCGACCCCGACGCCACCGCGGCCTACGGCGACCACCCCGACCAGGTGATCGACTTCTTCGCCCCGCGCCGGGCCGGCGGCCCCGGACCCGCCCCCGTCGTCTTCGTCCTGCACGGCGGTGCCTGGCGGGCCCCCTTCGACCGGCGTCACATCAGCCCCTTCGCGGGCTTCCTCGCCCGCCGCGGGTTCGGCGTGGCCAGTGCCGAGTACCGGCGCGGCGGCGCTGACGACTCCGTCGCGGGCCGCTGGCCCGACACCTTCGACGACGTCGCCGCGGCGCTGGACGCCCTCCCGGCGCTGGTGCGGGAGGTGATGCCGCAGGCCGACCCGCGCCGCACGGTCCTCACCGGCCACTCGGCGGGCGGGCATCTCGCGCTGTGGGGGGCCGCCCGGCACGTCCTGCCGACCGGTTCGCCCTGGCGCGGCGGCAGCCCGGTGACGCTGCGCGGCGTCGTCGCCCTCGCCCCGATCGCGGATCTCGCCATCGCCGACAAGCTGGACGTGTGCGGGGGCGCGGCGCGTCAACTCCTGGGCGGAGACGAGAACTTCGCCGCGCGGCAGCCGTTCGCCGACCCGGCGCTGCTGCTGCCCACCGGCATCGCCACCACCCTCGTCCAGGGCCGTGCGGACCTCGATGTGCCGCAGGCCGTCGCCGAGTCGTACGCGGAGGCGGCGGCGAAGGCGGGGGAGATGGTGGGGGTGACGCTGCTGGAGGACGTGGGGCACTTCCCGCTCATCGACCCGGCGGCGGACGCGTGCGCGGTGGTCGTGGAGGAGATCGCGCAACTGGCCTGGTGAGCACCTCCGCGCGGCCGTTGCCGGCAGCGCCCTCGGCGGGCCCGTAGGAGGAGGCCCCCGGTCATACCCGTAGTACCTGAGAGCTACGCCGCGGATGGGTTCCAGGGTGTGACGCGGACGAGGTCGCCCGCTCCGTAACTTCCCTTCCATGCAGACCCGATGGCCGGGTGCGCTGGAGGGGGACGACCATGGGGTCCGCAGCGAAGTACCGCCGTGCCGCCGACGGCGGACGTCGCGCCGACGGCGGAGGCCGCGCCGGGCGAGGGCGGCAGGCGGGGCGGTGGCGGCAGGCGGGGCGGTGGCGCCGCGCCGCGCTCGCCGCGCTCGTCGCGGGCGCCGTGGTCCTCCCCCTCTCCGCGGCCGTGCGACCGGACATCCCCGCACCGGCCCCCGCCTCACTCCCGCCCCTCAGTGCGGCGACGCTCGACGAGGCCTACGCGGCCAACCGGGCCAACGCCGCCGAGGCGTCCCGCCTGGCCGCCGCCCACCACGACCGCAGCCGTGCCGCGACGGACCGTCAACTGGCCGCTTCCACACGGCATTTGCTCCACTTCGACGGCCGCGGCTCGGGCCGGGTGACGGAGGTCCTCGGTGACCTCGCCCGGGCGGACCGCGTCGCCGTCCTGGTCCCCGGCTCCGACACGGGCCTCGACACCTACGGCCGGTTCCTCGCCGCGGCCTCCGCCCTGTACCGGCAGCTCGCCTCGCAGGCCCCGGCGGGCACACGCACCGCGGTCGTGGCCTGGCTGGGCTACGAGACGCCGGGCACGGTCAGCACGACGGTCACGACGACCGGCAGGGCGGAGCAGGCGGCCCCGCACCTGCGCGCCCTGGTCGCCGACCTGCGCGCGATATCCGGCGAAGAGGCGCGCGTCGCACTGCTCTGCCACTCCTACGGCTCGGTCGTCTGCGGCCGTTCCGCCGCTGGGCTCGACGTCGACGACATCGCGCTCGTCGGCAGCCCCGGCACCGGCGCGGACACCGCCGCCGCCCTGCACGCCCGCGCCCGCGTCTGGGCGGCCCGGGGCCGTGGCGACTGGGTGGAGAACGTCCCGCACCTCGACCTGGACCTGTTCGGCACCACGGTCGGCTTCGGTACCGACCCCGTCTCCCCGGCCTTCGGCGCCCGGGTCTTCACGGCGGGCGACGGCGGCCACAGCGACTACTTCAGGCCCGGTTCGACCTCCCTGACCAACCTGGCCCGGATCGTCCTGGGCGAGACCAAGGCGGTGACCCATGACTGACATCGGAGTACGCGCCGTCCGGCAGGAAGTGCGCCGCGGCGCCGACCGCATCGGCGCGGCCACCCCGCCCGGTCGCGACCGGGCCGTGGACGCCCTGCGGGCCGCCGCCGTCCTCGGCGTCGTCGTCGGGCACTGGCTCGTCACGGCCCTGGTCTCCGACGGCCGCACCCTGCGCACGGCGAGCCCCCTGCAGCACATGCCCTGGCTGGCGCCCATCTCCTGGATGTTCCAGACACTCGCCGTGTTCTTCCTGGTCGGGGGCCATGTCGCCACCCGCGGCCACGCCTCGGCGCGTGCCCGGGGGGTCCCGTACCGCCAGTGGCTGACGGGCCGTCTGACCCGGTTGTGCAAGCCGGTCGTGGCCGTCCTCGGGCTGTGGACGGTGGCCGCGCTCGCCCTGCTGCTGTCGGGCGCCGAGTTCGGCACGGTCCGCACGCTGGTGAAACTGGCCCTGGCCCCGCTGTGGTTCCTCCTGGTGTTCGCCGGCCTGACGGCGGCGACCCCGCTGCTCACCCGGCTCAACCCGCTCTGGCCGCTGGCCGTCGTGCTCCACGTCGACCTGCTGCGCTTCGGCCTCGGCGGCCCCTCCTGGCTGGGCTGGGTCAACGTGGCAGCGGCCTGGGCGGTGCCCTACACGCTGGGCGCGGCCTGGACCCGCGGTGAGCTGGAGCGCCGCCGCGCGGGATGGGTCCTGCTGGGGGCCGGGGCCGCGGCGACCGCGGCGCTCGTCGCATGGGCGGGCTATCCGGCCTCGATGGTCGGCGTCCCGGGCGAGGGCATGTCCAATCTGGACCCGCCGTCGCTGGCCGTCGTCACGTTCGGCCTGGCCCAGTGCGGTCTCGCCCTGCTGCTGCGCGAGCGCCTGCGGCACGCGCTGCGCCGGCCCGTGGCGTGGGCGGCGGTGGCACTCGTCAACATCTCCGCGATGACCGTCTTCCTCTGGCACCAGACGGCCCTGATGGCCACGACCGCCACCGGCCTCCTCGCCGGCCGGCTGCCCGGCCTGCACACCCCGCCCGACGGTCTCGGCTGGGTCGGGGTCCGGCTGCTGTGGCTGCCCGTGTTCGCGCTGGCCCTCGCGGTCTGCTGGGCCGCCTTTCACTCCTTCGAACGGAACGGCGGCGGCCGGGGCCGCAGGGCGCGCGTGGTGCGCTCGCACCGCCCGTCCGACCGGGGCACAGCGGCGAAGGCGCGACATGTCTAGGCTGAGCCGCGTGATGGACACGGGGGTGGGCCGCGCGCTGCGAGCGCGTGTCACGGGCTGGCTGCGCGCACTGCGCGGGGACCTGTGGACCGTCCGGGCGGACCCGCTGCCCCCCTCCACCTGGCTGCGCTGGCTGCCGCACGGGCTGCTGTGCCTGGCCGCCGTCGGCATCACGGTCGGTGGCACGGGTGATCTGACGGACAACGGGCATCTCCCATCCGGTCTTGCCCTCCTGGCCGCGGCCGGCCAGGGCGGCGCCGTGGTGCTGGGGCTGTGGCGACCGGTGCCGGCGTGGTGGCTGTCCCTGGGCGCGTTCACCCTGATCGCCGCCACGGTGCGCACCCGCATGGGCTTCGACCTGGAGACCTACACCTGGCCCTGGACCGCCGCCGGAATCATCGCCGAGCTGCTCGTGCTGCTGCTGCTCGCGCTGCGGGTGCCCACCCGCGCCGCGGTGGCGGCCCTGGCGGCGACCGCGTTCCTCACCTGGGCCTTCGAGAGCCTGTGGACGGGGGAGCCCTACGACACCACCGGCATCCTCGCGGTCTCCCTGTTCACCGTCGTCGTGATACTCGGCAGCGCGCTCAGGGGCCGCCGCGAAGCCCGCGCCCAACTCGTCGAGCAGACCACCCTCACCGCCGAGGAACGCACCCGGCGCACCCTGCTGGAGGAGCGCAGCCGCATCGCGCGGGAGCTCCACGACGTGGTGGCCCACCACATGTCGGTCATCTCCATCCAGGCGCAGGTCGCCCCGCACCTCGTCGAGAACCCGCCCGACGAGCTCAGGGAGAACCTCGCGGGCATCCGGCAGAACGCGCTGGAGGCACTGACCGAGCTGCGCCGTGTGCTGGGCGTGCTGCGCTCGGAGCACATCGGGCCGGGAGAGCCGCCCGACGGCTTCGGCGACGGGACCGCGCCGCACGCCCCCCAGCCCACGCTCGACCGGCTCGACGCGCTGGTGGAGAACACCCGGGCCGTCGGCCGCGAGGTCGTCACCGACATCAGCGGCGAGCGGCGCCCGCTGCCGCCCGGCGTGGAGCTGTCGGCGTACCGGATCGTGCAGGAGGCGCTGAGCAACGCCCTGCGGCACGCGCCCGGCGCGCCCATCACAGTCCGTCTCACGTACGAGCCGGACGGCCTGGAGGTGGAGATCGTCAACGGCCGCCCGACCGGCCCGGCCCCGCCCTCGACGGGGGCGGGGCACGGACTGCTCGGCATGCGGGAGCGGGTCGCGATGCTCGGTGGCACGATGACGGCGCACCCCTGGCACTGGGACGGCTTCAAGGTCACCGCCTTCCTCCCGGACACCCCGCCCGTCGACACCCCGGGCACCGACGACCCCACGGCCCTCAGGAAAGGGACCTCATGACGAGCGGCACCGGCGACCCCATCCGGGTTCTCATCGTCGACGACCAGGCGATGGTCCGGCAGGGCTTCACCGTGCTGCTCGGCGTCCAGCCCGACATAGAGGTCGTCGGCGAGGCGAAGGACGGCGAGGGCGGCGTCGCGAGGGCCGCCGAGACCCTTCCCGACGTCGTCCTCATGGACATCCGCATGCCCGGCATCGGCGGCATCGAGGCGACCGAGCAGATCACGGCCGCGCACCCGGACATCAAGGTGCTGGTGCTCACCACCTTCGACCTCGACGAGTACGTGTACGACGCGCTGCGCGCCGGGGCCTCCGGGTTCCTGCTGAAGGACGCGTCGGCGGAGCAGCTCGCCGAGGCGGTCCGGGTGGTCGCCGCCGGGGAGGCGCTGCTCGCCCCGGTCATCACCCGCAAGCTGATCGCCGAGTTCTCGCGGCTCGACGGCAAGCCCCGCGCCCCGCTCAAGGAGCGTATCGGCGACCTGACCGAGCGGGAGACAGAGGTGCTCGCGCTGATCGCGCAGGGCCTGTCGAACGTGGAGATCGCCCGGCACCTGTATGTGGCCGAGCAGACGGTGAAGACCCACGTGGGGCGCATCCTGGTGAAGCTGGGCCTCAGGGACCGGACGCAGGCGGCGGTGTTCGCCTACGAGTCGGGGCTGGTGCGGCCGTCGGGCTACTGAGGGACGGACCCGATCGCGCCTGGTCGGCCCCGTAGTACCTGAGAGGGACGGGCGGGAACCCGTCTCACTGGGGACGACCGGCACCCGGGGGTGCGCATACCGTTCTGTACGTGACCGAGACGACTCACACGCAGACCACGCCGCCGGGGGACCGGGCCACATCGCGCAGCCCGGAGTACCGGGTGGCGGTGGATTCCCTGCGTGGCCTGAGGCAGGACCTCTTCCAGGACGCGTTCGCCTACCGGCCGCTGCCGGCCCGGCGTACGGACGGATGGATCGTCCGGCGGCTGCCGGGCCGGCTGCGGGAGTACGCGGCGTGGCTCCCGCACGCCCTGATCATCGCGGCGGCCCTGATCACCCTGGCCTTCTCCACCGTCGACAGCGGCGGCCCGGCCCTGCTGCTCGGTCTGCTCTGCGCGATTCCCGTGCTGCTGACCATGGTGCGGCCGGTCGGGGCGTTCTGGGCGTCCATGGTCTCCACCCCGCTCGCCTCGGTGCTCGGCAGCCGCTGGGGCGAATGGCCCTGGGCGGCCGGCAGCTTCGCCTGCCACCTGACCGTGCTGACGGTCGTGGCGATCCGCACCCGGCCGCGCACGGCCGGCTGGATGTGGGTGCTGACGGCGCTGTACGCCCTCGTCGCGGACACCGGCATCGGCCCGACGTACTACGAGTACGGCAGCAACTCCGGTGCCATGCTGGTCCTGTCGGCCCTGATCCTGCTCTGCGTCACCGTCTGGCACATCCGGCGTCACGCCGAGCAGGAGGTCACCGCCCAGCAGACGGTCACCGCGCACGAGCGCTCCCGCCGCACGCTGCTGGAGGAACGCACCACCATCGCCCGCGAGCTGCACGATGTCGTCGCCCATCACATGTCGGTCGTCGCCATCCAGGCGGAGGCCGCGCCGTACCGGGTGGAGAACCCGCCGCCGGAGCTGGAGAAGGCGTTCGCCACGATCCGGGAGAACGCGGTGGCGGCCCTGACCGAACTGCGCCGGGTGCTCGGCGTCGTCCGCGCCGAGGACTACGAGGTTCCGGACGCCCCGCAGCCCACGCTCGCCGATCTGGACGGGCTGCTGGCCAATGTCCGGGAGGCCGGGCTGATCGTGGAGAAGGCGGTGACGGGCGCGGTGCGGGAGCTGCCGCAGGGCGTGGAGCTGTCGGCGTACCGCATCGTGCAGGAGGCCCTGAGCAACACCCTGCGGCACGCGCCGGGGGCGGTCGCCCGGGTCGAGATCGGGTACGTGCTCGGCGGCCTGGGGCTGCGCATAGTCAACGGCCCGCCGCCGAACCCGAGCCTGATCAAGCCCTCGCCCGGCGCCGGGCACGGCATCACGGGCATGCGGGAGCGCGTGACGATGCTGACCGGCGAGATGACGGCCGGCGGCACGGAGGACGGAGGATACGAGGTGACGGTGTTCCTGCCGGTCGCCCTGCCGGGTGAGGACGACGCATGACCATCCGGGTCCTGATCGCGGACGACCAGATGATGGTCCGCGAGGGCTTCTCGGTCCTGCTGAACGCGATGCCGGACATCGAGGTCGTCGGCGAGGCGGTGAACGGCCGTGAGGCCGTCGCCAAGGTCCGCGAACTCGCCCCGGACGTGGTGCTGATGGACATCCGCATGCCCGAGCTGAACGGCATCGAGGCGACCCGCGAGATCGTCGCCGCCGACGACGCGGCGAAGGTGCTGGTGCTCACCACGTTCGACCTCGACGAGTACGTGTACCAGGCGCTGCGCGCGGGTGCCTCCGGGTTCCTCCTCAAGGACGCCTCGGCCCGCCAGCTCGCCGACGGGGTGCGGGTGGTGGCGTCGGGGGAGGCGCTCCTGGCCCCCTCGGTGACCAGGCGCCTGATCACCGAGTTCTCCAAGCTCTCCGAGAAGCCGCGCCTGATGCCCTCCGCGCAGGCGGCCTACGGGGATCTCACCGAGCGGGAGACGGAGGTGCTGGTCCTCATCGCGCAGGGCCTGTCGAACTCGGAGATCGCGGAGCGGCTGGTGGTCGCCGAGTCGACGATCAAGACGCATGTCAGCCGGATCCTGGTGAAGCTGGGCCTCAGGGACCGGACGCAGGCGGCGGTGTTCGCCTACGAGGCGCGGCTGGTGACGCCCGGCTAGCCCTGGCGCGGACAGCCGTCCCGCACAGCCGGGGGACGTCGCCCCGCAGGCCCTGGCCCCGGGGCGACGCGGACGGATCAGTCCAGCTGCATCGGCGTGCAGTCGCTGACGTAGGACTTGGAGACCCAGCCGGTGGTGCCCTTGGCCAGCCCGCTCCGGGACTTCTGGCCGAGCTGCAGCTTGATCCAGGAGCCCTTGGTGGCGAGCTTCTTGCCCCAGTCGTTCTTGTGCAGGAGGCCCTTGGACGCGTAGCCGGGGCCGGCGCCCGTGCGGAAGTTCACGCCGCTGCCCTTGTAGACGTAGTAGTAGACGCGCGGCTTGCAGGGCATCTCGGCGGCGGTGGCGGCCGGGGCGCCGGCCGCCACCGCGCCGGCGGTCAGCGACAGGGCCAGCACGGCCGAGGCGGCCAGACGGGCGGGGACGCGGGTGCGGAGCTTGGCTCGCTGCTGTGTCATGACGTTCTTTCCTTGCGAAGACTCGTGCCGCTCACACGGCCCGGCCAGCTTAACGATCTTGATGTCGCAAGATCGTTCCCGTCGTGTCCCTGTCGTGTGAGGGAACACCCCTGGTCAGGGACGGGGTTCTGGGGCTAGCGTCCCGGCATGGCTGCATTCGACCCGTGGGACCCGGCGTTCCTCGCCGACCCGTACCCCGCCTACGCCGAGCTGCGTGCCCGGGGCCGCGTGCACTGGTTCGAGCCCACGGACCAGTGGCTCGTCCCGCACCACGCGGACGTCTCGGCACTGCTGCGCGACCGGCGTCTGGGCCGGACGTACCAGCACCGGTTCACGCACGAGGAGTTCGGCCGCACGGCGCCCCCGCCGGAGCACGAGCCGTTCCACACGCTCAACGACCACGGGATGCTCGACCTGGAGCCGCCGGACCACACCCGGATCCGCCGCCTGGTGTCGAAGGCGTTCACGCCGCGCACCGTGGAGCGGCTGAAGCCGTATGTGCGGGGCCTGGCCGACGACCTGGCGTCCGCGCTGGTCGAGGCGGGCGGCGGCGATCTGCTGAAGGACGTCGCCGAGCCCCTGCCCGTCGCGGTGATCGCCGAGATGCTCGGCATCCCGGAGTCCGACCGGGCCCCGCTGCGCCCCTGGTCGGCGGACATCTGCGGGATGTACGAACTGAGCCCGTCCGAGGACACGGCGGCGAAGGCGGTCCGGGCGTCGGTGGAGTTCTCCGACTACCTGCGCGACCTGATCGCGGCCCGCCGCAAGGAGCCGGGCGATGACCTCGTCTCCGGGCTCATCGAGGCCCACGACGAGGGCGACCGGCTCACCGAGCAGGAGATGATCTCCACCTGCGTGCTGCTGCTCAACGCCGGGCACGAGGCCACGGTGAACGCCACGGTCAACGGCTGGTACGCCCTGTTCCGCAACCCGTCCCAGCTGGAGCTGCTGCGCGCGGACCACACGCTCATCCCCTCCGCGATCGAGGAACTGATGCGGTACGACACCCCGCTCCAGCTGTTCGAACGCTGGGTCCTGGACGAGATCGAGATCGCCGGCACGACGATCCCGCGTGGCGCGGAGATCGCCATGCTCTTCGGCTCCGCCAACCACGACCCGGGGGTGTTCCGGAACCCGTCCGCGCTCGACCTCACCCGCCCGGACAACCCCCACATCTCCTTCAGCGCCGGCATCCACTACTGCATCGGCGCACCGCTGGCCCGCATCGAACTGGCCGCCTCGATGGGGGCGCTGCTGGAGAAGGCCCCGACCCTGCGCCTCGCGGCCGAGCCCGAGAGGAAGCCGAACTTCGTGATCAGGGGGCTGGAGGGGCTGGCCGTGGAGGTGGGGTGATCGGTACGCGTCGACGGGTACCGATCACGTGGTCATGTCCCGCCTGCGCAACCCGGCCAGCCCTCCGGCGACCAGCAGCACCGCCAGCCCGGTCAGTACCAGCACCGGCCCCCAGTCCATGGCTCCGCCCGGCAGCTTCGGCAGGTGCCCGAACGGCGAGACGTCCAGCACGGCCTGCGGTACGTCCAGCGCGGGCCCGACCCAGCCGATCAGGAGCACGGCCCCGGCGATGCCCCACGCCGCCAGGGCCGCCCGGGGCAGGACCCCGTGCAGCAGCGCCGCCACCCCGCCGACCACCCACACCGCCGGGAGCTGCACCAGGCACGCCCCCAGGATCGGGCCGGTCTCCCTGCCGTAGCCGACGGCGAGGCCGAGCCCGGCCAGCAGCATGATCAGGGCGGCGCCGCCGAAGGCGATCACCAGATGACCGGCGGCCCAGCGCACCCGCCCCACCGCGTTCGCCAGGACCGGTTCCGCCCGCCCCGAGGTCTCCTCGCCGTGCAGGCGCAGCACCGACGCCACGATGTACAGCGCCGCGATCAGCCCCAGCATCCCGACCATCGACGCCAGGAACGCGTCCGTCAGGCCGGACTGGCCGCCCATGCGCTCGATGATGCGCCGTGCGCCCGCGTTGTCGCCCACCAGGTCGGCCGCGCCGTCGGTCATGCCGCCGTAGACGACCCCGGCCAGGAAGAAGCCGATGCTCCAGCCCAGCACGCCGCCCCGCTGCAACCGCCAGGCCAGGGCGCCCGCGCTGCCCAGCCGGCCGGATGCCGGGCCCGGCCGGGTCGGCAGGAAGCTCATGCCGAGGTCCCGGCGGCCGGCCAGGGCGTAGGCCACCGCGCCCTGGAGGGCCACCGCCCCGGCGAACAGGGCCAGCACCCACCAGCGCTCGTACGCGTACGGCCGCAGGTTCTCCAGCCAGCCCAGCGGCGACAGCCGGGTCAGGACCGACGAGCCGTCGTCCGTCGCCGAGTCGCCCGCCGCGCGCAGGACGAACGCGGCGCCGAGCACCGCCGCCGTCAGGCCGCGCGCCAGCCGTGCGCTCTCCGTCAGCTGCGCGACGATCGCGGCCATCGTGGCGAAGACCATCCCGACGGCGGCGATCCCCAGCCCGAGGGCCAGGGCGCCGGTCGCGCCCTGCCCGGCCAGCCCGGCCGTCACCAGCAGCGCCAGCACCCCGTTCGCGACCGCCGCCGCGAGCAGGGCCGCCGTCAGAGAGGCCCGGCGGCCCACCATCCCGGACGCCACCAGCTCCTGACGGCCGCTCTCCTCCTCGTCCCGGGTGTGCCGTACGACGATCAGCAGGCTCATCACGGCGGCCAGGGCACCGGCGTAGACGCCCACGCGCCAGGCCGTCAGGGCGCCCAGCGAGTCGCCGAAGACCGGGCCGACCATCGCGCGCAGCGAGGAGTTGGTCTCCATCTGCCGGATCAGGTCGGCGCGTTCGGCCGGGGTGCCGTACAGGCCCTCCAGGGTGCCCGGCATGGAGAGGACCATCAGCGCGTTCACCGCGATCCACACGGGGATCATCACCCGGTCGCGGCGCAGGGCGAACCGCAGCAGGGTGCCCGTGCCGGCCAGGGGGCGTGAACTGCCGGGCCGTACCGCGAACGTGGTCATCGGGCCACCGCCGCGTCCGGCTCGTCCTGGTAGTGCCGCAGGAACAGCTCCTCCAGCGTGGGCGGTGTCGACGTCAGCGACCGTACGCCCGACTCGCTCAGCGACCGCAGGACGCCGTTCAGCCGGTCGGTGTCGACCTGGAGCCGGACGCGGTGCCCCTGCACGTCGAGGTCGTGCACGCCGGGCAGTTCGGCCAGGCCGTCGGGCGGGCCGGCGAGCTCGGCGACGACGCTGGTCCGGGTCAGATGGCGCAGGTCGGCGAGCGAACCGCTCTCGACCGTACGGCCGCCGCGGATGATGCTCACGCGGTCGCACAGCTCCTCGACCTCGCTGAGGATGTGGGAGGAGAGCAGGACCGTACGGCCCCGGTCGCGTTCCTCCTCGACGCACGCCTGGAAGACCTCCTCCATCAGCGGGTCCAGACCCGAGGTCGGCTCGTCCAGGATCAGCAGGTCGACGTCGGAGGCGAAGGCGGCGACCAGGGCGACCTTCTGCCGGTTGCCCTTGGAGTACGTGCGGCCCTTCTTGGTGGGGTCGAGTTCGAAGCGCTCGATCAGCTCCGCGCGGCGCCTCGCGTCGAGCCCTCCGCGCAGCCGGCCGTAGAGGTCGATGACCTCGCCGCCGGAGAGGTTGCGCCACAGCGTGACGTCCCCGGGGACGTAGGCGATGCGGCGGTGCACCTCCACCGCGTCCTTCCACGGGTCGCGGCCGAGGACCTGCGCTGCGCCCGAGTCGGCGCGCAGCAGGCCGAGCAGGACCCGGATGGTGGTGGACTTCCCGGAGCCGTTGGGGCCGAGGAAGCCGTGGACCTCGCCGGCGGCGACCTCCAGGTCGAGCCCGTCGAGAGCATGCGTCCGCCCGAAGGACTTGTGCAGTCCGGAGACGGTGATGGCCTTCGTCATGCTCCAGAACGTACGCTTCTTTCAGAAATTTGTGAAGTTAAGGAAGCGTGTGAATCGCGGATAGGATGAGGTGCATGACGGAATCAACCGGTACCGGCCGGGACGCGGAGGTCGTGTCGAGGTTCGTGGAGTCCTTCGCGGCGCAGCTCGTCGAGGCGGGGATGACGCGCATGCCCGCCCGGGTCTTCGCCGCGCTCCTGTCCTCCGACACGGGCTCGATGACCTCCGCCGAGCTGGGGGAACAGCTGCGGATCAGCCCCGCGGCGGTGTCCGGTGCGGTGCGCTACCTGGCCCAGACGCACATGGTCTCCCGCGAACGGGAGCCGGGCTCGCGCCGGGAGCGCTACCGGGTGCACGGCGACCAGTGGTACGAGGCCCTGACCAACCGCGACGCCGTCCTCAAGCGCTGGGAGGGCGCCCTGCGCGAGGGCGTCACCAGCCTCGGCGCCGACACCCCGGCCGGCCGCCGCCTGTCCGAGACGCTGGCGTTCTTCGAGTTCTTCGACGGTGAACTCGCCGCGCTGATGGAGCGCTGGCGGGTGCACCGCGACGAGATGTTCGGGCCGGAGGGCCCCTAGGTTCTGTCGCCGGATGTCACGCCCACGCTCGGGGGTGGTGTGGCTTGATCGCGCCGACTCGGCCAGGTGTGGATTTGCTCTGGAGCTGCAACCCTTGGCGCCCAGGACGTGCGAGGCCGTGCCGGCACCGTCGCGGGCCAGGAGAATCTTGCTGGTCAGGCCGCCTCGGGGGCGTCCGACCACAGCATCGCCGAGCGGTCGAAGAACTACCGATGCCCGGCCGACCACCAAGGTGTCATCGTTGCTGACACCCGCCTGGTCCTCGTGGTCGGCCGGCCGCTCGCCGGGAACCGCAACGACCGCAAGGCATGGCAGGAGTCCGGCGCCGAATACGCCGCCTGACCGAGCTTCCGGACTGGAGGAACACAACAAGTCCCACAAGCAGGTCCGTGCCCGGGTCGAGTACGTCTTCGCCCGCATGAAGACCCGCCAACCGCAGGGGGGTTGTAAAGGAGGTCCGAACAGGAGCATATTCTTTTGGCGCCCTCTCGGGCTGCGTGATTTATCGCGGGGGAGGGTATGGGGCGCAACTTTCTCACCACAAGAACCGAACGTGTCCGCAGGCATGTTCGAACTCACCTTTTGCGTGCCCTGGTCAGTTCGGTCAGTTCCGTCGCGGTACTGGCGGGATTCCTGTCCGCAGCCGGGGTGGTGTGGCCCCTGTGGTCCTATGTGGCCCTGTGTATCGTCGGCGCACTCGTCTTCCTCGGCGCCTTCGCCGTGCCATCCGCGCGGTTGCGGTACGTGGTGCTCGCCGCCAGTTACACCGATTCCCAATTGGCTCCGCGGCGATCGTCGATGCGGCAAGTCACGCCGGGAGCACCAGTACGCCGTGTGGCGTCGGCCGCGGTGGACGATCCGGTGTATCTCGGGGGCCTGCGCTCCCTGATTCCCTCCGATGCGCCGTTGATCGTCGTTCCGAGCGGATCCCGGGACCTGCCCGACCCGGGTGAATTACCGGTTCCGATTCGTGCCAACCGCAAGGGCTACTCCTTCGTGCAACTGGACCGGTACGCACTCGGTGTTCCCGTCCCCGACATCACCTTCAGCAGGGAACTGCCGGCCGGCGCCCCGGACGGGGACCATTCGGGTGCCGTAGGCGATCTCACCTTCGCCGCGCGGCTGGCCGCCGCCCTGGCGGAACCCGGGCACGAGGTTCCGCTGCTCATGCCGGAACACTGCGTGGACGCCCGTCGGCTCGCGGAGCACGATGTCGTCGTGGTCGGCGGGCCCGACGTCAATTTCTGGCATGCCGCCCTGTACGAGACGGTGTTCGCTTCTTTCGCCACACCCACCAGCAGCGTCCCGCTGGCGATGGGCATGCGAAGCGAACGGAAAGGGGTGGCGAACTATGGATCGACCTACGTGCATGTGAATCTCGACGGGCTTGCGGGCGTTTTCCCCTTGGCTGAATCCGACGCATACGACATCGACGACCGCATGTACCCTGCGTATGGAATGATTCTTGCCTGCCGGAATCCGTTCGCCGCCGCGATGGGAAAGTCCCACTGGTGCACGTTCGTTGCAGGACTCACTTCGGTCGCCACAGCAGGATGCGTCAGCGCTCTCGCTGAAATTCTGCACATCATGCGCGCCGACCCGGAGCGCAACTTCCACAGCCCCGTCCCCACGGCGGGCCGGAACGTCCAGGCGAACGTGTCGGCATTGCTCTGCCGCGTGCTGGAGGTCGAATATCCGATCATGCGCCGGGACGGCGCACTGGTGCCGAGACAGCGACACACCCTGCCGGCAGAGGGCCGCGATCCGCACCACGGTTCTTCCGGAACACCCACGAAGGTCCAATACCTCGATTTCCGGGGTGCTCAGCCACTCTGGCGCGATGTGACAGCCGATCAGTGAAACCCGGGGGCGATGCGATGATGCACTTACCGGAGAGCTGCCAGGTGGCCGTCGTCGGATCCGGCATCGCCGGGCTGACCATGGCGCGGGAACTGGCTTTGTCAGGCGTGCGGTCCTGTGTGGTTCTCGAAGCGGGACCGGTCGGCGATCTCCGGCACAAGAACAGCCTCCCCGGGGACATCGGGCTGCGCCTGTGGCACACGGCCGCAGCCGATCCGTACTTCGCCCGGTCCTGGTCCAGCAACCGTCCGCCCCACTTCCACCGTTCCTCCGGTATCCGGCGCCGGGTCGGCGGCCGCTCGCTCTACTGGCACGGTGTGTGCCTCCCGATCGAGAACGACGTACTGCGCGCCGGGGCATGGCCCCCTTCGGTCGTCGACGCCCTGGGCTCCGTGAGCGGCAGCGGGTGGTACGCCGACACTGCACGGCGGTTGGAGGACTGGCTCGGCGAGCCGCTGGACGCCTCCCGGGGGCCCCTGGAGGCCGCTGTGCTGAAGTGGCTCCTCGCCCAGGGCTACTTCGCCCGGACGGTGCCGCAGGCGGCTCGATTCGACCGCGCCACCGGCATCCGCGTTCCGTACTCCCCGGTAGAGCATTGGCTCAGGGAGGAGCCGGGGGGCCTGCCTCCGGTGCACGCGCGGTGCGAGGTGCTGGAGATGACCCCGACGGCCTCCGGCCGGGTGGCCCTGACACTGGACTCCGGCGGGAGCCACCGGGTCCTGGTCGCGGAACGCGTGTGCCTCGCGGCGGGCACGCTGCCGACCACCGTACTGGCGGGACGCTTGATGATGCGGGTGGCAGGGACGGACGAGTGCCGGCTGGAAGGCCTGAACGACCACATCGTGCAGGGGTTCACCGCCTCCGTGCCACGCCGCGTGCTGGCTCTGCCGCGCCTGCCCGGCGATGCGCTCTGCTACGTCCCCAGGACCGACCCCACGGAATCCAACCTCTTCGTGGACGTCACGGAGACCTCCGATCCCGATCGGGTGCTGCTCACCGCGTGGACCATGGGTGAGCAGGTCGGTGGCGACTCGGCGGTACGCGTCCCCAGGGCCCCCGGTGCCCCCGCCGTCGTGGACGTCCGGTTCAGCGCGCGGGACCACTGCGTGATCGGGCACCAGACGCGGCAGTTGGGGGAACTGGCGGAACGGTTGGCGGGGAAACCGTTGCCCACCGGCGAGTGGCACTTCGCAGCGGGCTCACCTGAGTACCTCCCGGCCCGCACGCGGGCCCGTGCGCATCGTGGCGACGGCGACGGCATCGCCTTCTTCCCCTACGTCTACCCCCTCGGCAGCGTGGACCACGAGTCCGGCACGCTGCCGCTCGGGTCCTCGGTCGCCGACGACTACGGAGCCCTGCGGTGCCTGCCGGCCGTCCGCGTCGCGGGGCCGGCCGCCTTTCCCCGATCCGGTGCGGCGAATCCCTCGCTGACCACCATGGCCCTGGCCACCGGACAGGCCAGGGCCACATCTTCGACCCTGTGACCACCCGCGACGCGAGCGCGTGACACCCCTTCGGAGGCACCCGTGCACCTTCCCAGCGACCTGGTATCGGCCTTCCGCGGCGGACGCGGCGCAGTCTTCGTGGGTGCCGGCGCCTCGGTCGACGCGGGCCTGCCGACCTGGCAGCAGTTCGTCACCCGGCTCGCCCTGGAACTGGACATCGAACCAGGCCCCGACGGGGGCTTCCCCACGACCGAGCTGAACAAGATCCCGCAGTACTACGAGAACCGGTTCAACCGCCGGCTGCTGCTCTCCACGGTGCGGGAACTGCTGGGCGACCGGCGGAACGTGCGGTCGGAGGTGCACCGCCTCCTGGCCCGGCTGCCCTGCACCACCTTCTACACCACCAACTACGACGAACTGCTGGAGGACGCCCTCCGGGACCAGGGGCAGCGGTTCAGCGTCGTCGCGAGCGAGGAGGCGGCACGGGCCTCCTCCGACATCCACGGGCACGTGGTCAGGAAGATCCACGGAACGCTCTCCCAGCCGCAGACACTGATCATCACGAGGGACGACTACGCGCGGTTCGTCAACGCGAACAGCGTCACGATCAACACGCTCCAGAGCGACCTCATCCACCACATGTTCCTGTTCGTGGGGTACAGCCTGAGCGACCCCGACTTCAACAACATCTACGACAACGTCCTGTACAACATGGGGAACATGGCGCAGACGCACTACCTGTGCGTGCCGCACGCCTCGGCGATGGAGATCGACGACCTCGCGCGCCGGGGCATCAAGACGATCGACCTCTCGGGATGGCCCGGGGCGAACCCCAGCGAGCAGCTCAAGTCGTTCCTGTCGGACCTCGCCAACGCCACGAGTGATCTCGTGCACATCGAGAGGTTCTTCAAAGGACTGCGGAACGGTGACAGGGTGCCGCTGGTCATCAGCTCGACCCTGAACGACGGTGAGCAGTTCGTCTTCTACCCGGACTGTGACGTCCGCGTCGCCCAGCAAGTGGAACGTGCGCTGGAACGCATGGGGGTGTCCACCCGCTGGGTGGCCGATCAGGTGGCCCTGGAGGAGGCGGACACGTACATGGGAGACAACGTCGTCCTGATCTGCTCACCGTTCGGCAACAAATTCACACGCCGGGTCTTCGAGGAGCTGGGTCCCGGAAACATCTGCGTGCGCTTCTGTCATACGGACGGAAAGCGCTACATCCAGGACCTGAAAACGGCCAGGGAATACATCGCCGATGATCCCTCGAAGTCGCCCGGGAACGCCGAGATGTCGGACTACTGCGTCGTCGCCCGGTACCGAAATCCGTGGAATCCGAGCAAGCACATCTACTTGTTCGCCGGAATCTACGCCATCGGGACGCATGCCATATCGCAGTACCTCTCGAACCTCATGAACTACCGGCACCTGCCCGACGATCCCGAAGACTCGGTCGCCTTGCTGCGGGTGTCCTTCGTCGATCACGATCCGTACAACTACGACTATGAGGTGGCATTGCACGAGGTCCTGTGAGGTGCCTCAGCCGGCGAAAATAGCGTCCGCCGGAAAACGCAGGTCGATCTTGGATCGGATCGCATCCATCGTTTCCATGATGGACAGGGTCTCGTCCAGCGGCATGAGCGGACTCTCCAGCCGGCCGGCCGCAAGGCACCGGCTGACCTCCTCCGCCTCGTGCTCCATCCCGTTTCCGCGGTGCGGGAACCGGTGGGGGATCCTGCTCCCGTCGCTCAGCAGCAGGTCGAAGGCCGTGGGGTTGTACCAGCGGTCCATCTCGATGCGTCCGCCGGTGCCCAGGATCACGGCGTGCGCGGGGGAGTCGACCTGGATGCTGCACATCAGGCTGGTCAGCTGACCGCCTTCGTGCGTGAGGACGGCCCCGGTCTGTTCGTCCGCGCCGGTAGTCGCACGGGTACTGGTCGCCGCGATGCCGACGGGACGCCCGAACAGGTGGTGGGCCAGTGACACCGGGTAGATGCCGATGTCCATCAGGGCGCCGCCGCCGAGCTCCAGGTTCCGCAGCCGGTGTGTCGGATCCGGATCGCTGTACCAGCCGAGTTCGGCCACGAGGGCGCGCGGCTGGCCGATCGTGCCGTCCGCGACCATGCGCACAACTTCCCGCATCGCAGGAGTGAACCTCGTCCACATTGCTTCCATCAGGAAGACGCCGCGCTCGCGTGCCGCCCTCACCATGTCCGCTGCCTCGGAATGATTGATCGCGAACGGCTTTTCGCAGAGTACGGGCTTTCCGTGCTCAAGCGCGAGGAGAGACGCTGATCGGTGTTCCGTGTGAGGGGTGGCGACATACACGGCATCGACCTCGGGATCCCGCATCAGTGCCTGGTAACCGCAGTGCACCCGGACCTCGGGTGCCAAACGCGTGAGGCGCGCCGCGTTCCTGATGTCGCGCGTGCCCACGGCCACCAATCGCGAACCTTCGGTCACCCGCAGCGCTTCGGTGAACGCGACTGCGATTTTTCCCGTACCGACGATGCCCCAGCGCGTCATTCTGGCTCCTAGAGACGGTGATCGTGTCCTTCAGGGCGTTGCGGGACACGGATATGGTCGCTCACCCATGCGGGAAACGTCTCGATCTGGGCATCGGTTACTGGTCGCGGCGACATCATCCCCTGGCGGCCCTGTGCTAAACGTCCGATCAGGGGTTCTCGGTGGTGAAACGGTCGAGTCTCAGCACGCTTACAACATCGGTGCATAAGCCTTGTGACTTTTTGCGCCATCCCGTGAAAGAACCTGATGGGGCCGCACCCGGCGCGAAGGTGCCGTCCTCGGCCCGCCGGCGTTGAGTACCGTCCGGGCGTCCAGTCGCCTGCGCCTCCGCTCGGCCGGGGCAGCAGCGGCTGCGCGAAGACCCGATCGGCTTCGGACAGTTCATGGCGACGTATCGCCCGACCATGATTCCCGATCGGAGATCATTCGACGACAGACCCCGGGCCCGCTCACCGCCCCGACGGCACCGTCAGCCCCCAGGCGTCCTCCCGCACCACCCACGTCCGGGTCCGTACCGGCCCCGAGACCACCGTGTCCGCGCGGTAGCGGAAGTGCGCCCCGGACACCGTCACCGTCCGGCCCTCGGCCAGCAGCGGCGAGGCCTCCGCGCCCACCGACAGCGGCCTGACCTCCACCGACGCGATCCCCGCGGCGCCCGGCGCCACGGACACCGCCTCCACCGGCTGGTCCAGGTCGACGAGCGTCTCCCCGTCCACCTCGACCCGCAGCCGGGACGGCCCCGGCTCGGGCGCGGCGGCGACCCGGGACGGGCGGCCCGCCGGTACCAGCGTCCGGACCAGGGACTGGCAGGTGCGCAGCCACGGGTGGCCCGGCACGGTGTCCCCGTCCGGCGGGTCCTCCAGGAGCGTCCCGGCCGGAGCGGGCCGCAACGGCGGTATCCGCAGCGCGCCGAGCACCACCCCGTCGCTGTCGTCGACCATCAGATCCATGCGCCGCACGACCCCGTCGAGCACCGCCCGCGCCGCCGCCACCGTCCCCGACGGCACCCCCAGCGACCGGGCCAGCGACTGCGCGCCCCCGACCGGCACCACCGACAGCGCGCATCCGGCCAGCTCCCGGTGCCGGTGCAGCAGCGCCACCGCGCGGATCAGGGCCCGGTCGTCGCCCACCACGACCGGTCGCCGCGAGCCCCGCCGGGCCAGCGCCCGGGCGAACTCCTCCGGCCCGTCCGGCAGGCACAGCTTCATGCCGGCACCCGCTCCGAGCACGTCTTTCGCGATCCGGACGGACTCGCCGTCGGACCTACGGGCGACCGGATCGACCACCACCAGCAGCTGCTCGGACGTCGCGGAAGTCGCCACCTCGGCCATGCCTCGCTTCCTCGGGTAGCATCTTTGTGCAAGAGCCCCTTGCGCTATTGCGCCAGGGGCTTCGTCTATTCCGGGGCATCCGGTCCGACGGTTGGCGGCCAACGACGGTCGCGGTGCACGCGGCTGCGATCCTGCGCGTTCGCCCTCGACCATGGACATGCCCCGCCCGGAAGGGGTGTACGCGCGTGCCCGCACTTGTGCTGCTCGGTGCTCAGTGGGGTGACGAAGGCAAGGGAAAGGCCACCGACCTTCTCGGTGGCTCCGTGGATTATGTAGTGCGCTACCAGGGCGGCAACAACGCCGGCCACACGGTGGTCGTGGGTGACCAGAAGTATGCACTGCACCTCCTCCCTTCCGGAATCCTGTCTCCCGGCTGTACGCCGGTCATCGGAAACGGCGTCGTCGTCGACCCGTCGGTCCTGCTCTCCGAGCTGAGCGGTCTGAACGAGCGTGGCGTCGACACGTCCAAGCTCCTCCTCAGCGGAAACGCGCACATCATCACCCCGTACAACGTGACGGTGGACAAGGTGACCGAGCGCTTCCTCGGCAAGCGGAAGATCGGCACGACCGGGCGCGGCATCGGCCCGACCTACGCCGACAAGATCAACCGCGTCGGCATCCGCGTGCAGGACCTGTACGACGAGTCGATCCTCACGCAGAAGGTCGAGGCTGCCCTCGACGTCAAGAACCAGGTCCTCACCAAGCTGTACAACCGGCGCGCCATCGCCGTGGAGCAGGTGGTCGAGGAGCTGCTGGGCTACGCCGACAAGCTCGCGCCGTACGTCTCCGACACCGTCCTGGTCCTCAACCAGGCGCTGGAGGAGGACAAGGTCGTCCTGTTCGAGGGCGGCCAGGGCACGCTCCTCGACATCGACCACGGCACGTACCCCTTCGTCACCTCGTCGAACCCGACCGCGGGCGGTGCCTGCACCGGCGCCGGTGTCGGCCCGACGAAGATCAGCCGGGTCATCGGCATCCTCAAGGCGTACACCACCCGCGTCGGCGCCGGTCCGTTCCCGACCGAGCTGTTCGACGAGGACGGCGAGGCGCTGCGCCGCATCGGCGGGGAGCGCGGTGTCACCACCGGCCGTGACCGCCGCTGCGGCTGGTTCGACGCGGTCATCGCCCGCTACGCGACCCGCGTGAACGGCCTGACCGACTTCTTCCTCACCAAGCTCGACGTCCTCACCGGCTGGGAGCAGATCCCGGTCTGCGTGGCGTACGAGATCGACGGCAAGCGCGTCGAGGAGCTCCCGTACTCCCAGACCGACTTCCACCACGCCAAGCCGGTCTACGAGATGCTCCCGGGCTGGAACGAGGACATCTCCAAGGCCAAGACCTTCGGTGACCTGCCGAAGAACGCCCAGGCGTATGTGAAGGCGCTGGAGGAGATGTCCGGCGCCCCGATCTCCGCGATCGGCGTCGGTCCGGGCCGGGACGAGACGATCGAGATCAACTCGTTCATCTGACCCGCCCCCGCGTCCGCAGGCCGGCCCCCGTGTGAACGGGGGCCGGCCTGCGTTCCGTCGCAGGGAGAGTTGCCGGGAACCGGCATACGCTGAATTCGTACCCCCGCGTGCGTCGACCAGAAGAAGGTGACCACGATGCGCGTACTGCTCAAGGCATCCATGGACACGGAGAAGGCCAACGAGGCCATCCGGAACGGCACCCTGGGCAAGCTGATCCAGGAGTCGATGGAACAGATCAAGCCCGAAGCGGCCTACTTCACCACCGACCACGGCAAGCGCACCGCCTACGTGTTCTTCGACATGCAGGACAGCTGGCAGATGCCGGTTCTCAGCGAGCCCTTCTTCCTCCAGCTGGGCGCGGAGATCTCCTACACGCCCGTGATGAACATGGAGGACGTGCAGAAGGGCCTCTCCCAGCTGGGACGCTGAGCCGCCGGTCCGGCCGACGACGGGGCTCAGCTGAAGACGATCATCGACCCCTGGGCGAGACTGCGGGTCACGGCCGCGTGCAGCCCGAGCCAGACGTGCCGTTCGCGGGCGAACGGGCTCGGGTCGTACGGGGCGGGCACGGCGGGTTCCTCCAGCTCCGTCGGGGCGAGCGGCGGCTGCGGGGCCGCCGGCGGGTTGGCCGGGTCGATGCCGAGGGCCGGGGCGACCACCTCCAGCTCCCGCAGCAGCGCGTGCGAGGAGCCCAGCGGGCCGCCGCCGGCGAGGAGGGCGTCGTCGGCCAGCGGGCCGGGGAAGTCGACGGGGACGTAGGCGCCCGCGTGGTCGTAGTGCCAGACCAGGTGCGACTGCTGGGCCGTCGACTCGAACATCTCCAGCAACTGCTCGTAGTCGCCGCCGAGTTCGTCCACGGGCGTGACCGGCAGGCCGCACACCTGGAGCAGATAGGCCCGGCGCAGGAAGTGCAGCGCGTCGTAGTCGAAGCCCGCGATCGGGGCGACCTCGCCGGACAGGCCCGGCATGTACTGGTACACCGGCACCGGCGGCAGGCCGGCCTCGGCGAGCACCTTGTTGTATTGCGCGAGTTCCTCGGCGAAGGGGTTGTCCGGCGTGTGGCACAACACGTCCACGAGCGGTACCAGCCACAGGTCACAGGCCAAAGAAGGCTCCTCGCTCAGAGCGGTGGTCGGGTAGCACGGTGGTCAAGAAGGGTAGCGGTGCGCCGCGGTCACGGCTCCCGCCGTGCATGTCCCATACCCATGTCGGCAGCGGCGACTCGGGTCATCGGGAGGCGAGCCGCTCGATCAGGCTGAGCGAGTGCGTGTTGTACGCGGCGATGATCGCCCGGGCGGCGTCGTTGTCGCGGGCGATGAGGGCGTCGACCAGCAGGGTGTGGCCGGCCCACAGCTCGCCGCGCAGATCGGTGAGCCGCCGCAGGTGCTGCACCGCGCACACCCAGGTCTGGACGCGCAGCCGGTGCAGGAAGTCGGCGAGGTAGGGGTTGCCGAAGCAGGCGCCGAGCTCGCGCCAGAAGCGCAGGTCGTAGCCGATGAGGACGATGAGGTCACCGGCGGCGGCGGCCCGCTGCGCCTCCTCGCCGCGCCTGCGGACCCCGGCGACCACGGCGGCGGACCGGGGATCGTCCGGGCGTACCGCATTGGGGCGCCCCTCGGTCAGCGCGAGGAACATGCCCTCGATGACCAGCCCGCGGGCCTCGATCATGCCGCGGAAGTCGTCGACCGAGTACTCGTGGACCCGGAAGCCGCGGTGCTGGTCGGCCTCCAGGAGCCCCTGCGCCGAGAGGTCGACGAGCGCCTCGCGCACCGGTGTCGCGGACACCCCGTACTGCTCGGCGATCTCCTTGACCGTGAACGCCTGGCCCGGCTGGAGCCGCCCCGCCAGCACCTCGTCACGGAGCGCGTCGGCGATCTGCTGCCGCAGGGTGCTGCGTGTCACGGCGCCGTTGCCGGAGCTGGCGGGCATGGTCAGGGCGTCTCCCTCGTCGCGTTCGGGTGGCGTGCGCGTATATGTATGTCTACGAGCACGCCACCTTACGCGTTCGAACGGGACGCGAGGATGTCGGTTACTGACGGGTTTACAGGTGTTTACCCGGTGTACTCGTCCGCCACCGACAGCGCCGAGTCCAGCACGGCGAGGCCTTCCTTGAACTCTGCCTCGCTGATGTTGCAGGGCGGCACGACATGAGTCCGGTTCATGTTCACGAAGGGCCACAGGCCGCCCTTCTTCGCGGCGGCGGCGAAGGCGGCCATCGGGGCGTTCGCCTCACCGGCCGCGTTGTACGGCACCAGCGGCTCCCGCGTCTCGCGGTCGCGCACCAGCTCCAGCGCCCAGAACATGCCGACGCCGCGCACCTCGCCGACGCTCGGGTGCCGCTCGGCGAGCGCCCGCAGCTCCGGCCCGACGACGGACTCGCCGAGACGCGCGGCGTTCTCCACGACGCCCTCCTCCGCCATGACGCCGATCGTCGCGACGGCGGCGGCGCACGCCAGCGGGTGCCCGGAGTACGTCAGACCGCCGGGGTACGGGCGCTTCCCGAACGTCTCCGCGATCGCGCCGGAGATCGCGACCCCGCCCAGCGGCACGTATCCGCTGTTCACGCCCTTGGCGAAGGTCAGCAGGTCGGGCGTGACGTCGAACAGGTCCGCCGCGAACCACTCACCGGTCCGCCCGAACCCGGCCATGACCTCGTCCAGGACGAAGACGATCCCGTGCTTGTCGCAGATCTCCCGCACCCCGGCGAGGTAGCCGGGCGGCGGGACCATGATCCCGGCCGTGCCCGGGATGGTCTCCAGGATGATCGCCGCGATGGTCGAGGGCCCCTCGAAGGCGATCGTCGTCTCCAGGTGCTCCAGCGCCCGGGCGCACTCCTGCTCCGCGGTCTCGGCGTAGAAGCGGGAGCGGTAGAGGTAGGGCGCCCAGAAGTGCACGACGCCGGCGGTGCCGCTGTCGGAGGCCCAGCGGCGCGGGTCGCCGGTGATGTTCACGGCCTGCTGCGTACCGCCGTGGTACGAGCGGTACGCCGAGAGCACCTTCGGGCGGCCCGTGTGCAGACGGGCCATCCGGATCGCGTGCTCGACGGCGTCGGCGCCGCCGTTGGTGAAGAAGATCTTGTCCAGGTCGCCCGGGGTCCGCTCGGCGATCAGCCGGGCCGCCTCCGACCGCGCCTCGATCGCGAAGGCGGGCGCGAAGGTCGTCATCCTCGCGGCCTGCTCCTGGATCGCGGCGACGATCTTCGGGTGCTGGTAGCCGACGTTGGTGTAGACGAGCCCACTGGAGAAGTCGAGGTAGCGCCGGCCGTCGTAGTCCCAGAAGTACGACCCCTCGGCACCGGCGACGGCGAGCGGGTCGATGAGCTCCTGAGCGGACCAGGAGTGGAACACATGGTCGCGGTCGGCGGCCTTGACGGCGGCACCGGCTTCGGGGTTCGGCTGAGGGGTCATGCGGGCGAGCGTAGGTGCGGGAGGGAGGCGGGTGAAATCGGCGGCCTGTCTGGAGTCGGCGGCGGCCCCCCGACAGGTTGTCCAGACGGAACGGCCAGTATTGACAGCGTGCTGTCTTCTAGACAGAATGCTGTCATCAGTGCACGGGATTCAGGAGGAGTCATGAACACCACCGCCGGCAAGCCCGTCCATCTCGCCGTCTACGACACTCTCGCCGACTGGGAGACCGGCCACGCCACGGTCCAGCTCGCCCGCACCGGCCACGAGATCCGGACCGTCGGCCCCTCCACCGCCCCTGTGCGGAGCGCCGGGGGCCTGCGCATCCAGCCCGACCTGGCGCTTGACGGACTGCGACCCGAGGACAGCGCGCTGCTGATCCTCCCGGGCGCCGACCTCTGGGACACCTCGGACGACCTCGCCCCGTTCGCCCGCACCGCCCGGGCGTTCCTGGACGCGGGCGTCCCGGTCGCCGCGATCTGCGGCGCCACCGCCG
Source organism: Streptomyces luteogriseus (assembly GCF_014205055.1). Lineage (NCBI taxonomy): Bacteria > Bacillati > Actinomycetota > Actinomycetes > Kitasatosporales > Streptomycetaceae > Streptomyces > Streptomyces luteogriseus. Next base: position 4,020,886 of record NZ_JACHMS010000001.1, on the reverse strand, counting down.
GACTCGCCCGCGAAGGCCTGCTCGACGACCGCGACCACACCAGCGCGGTCTCCTTCTACCTGGCCGCGACCGGCTACGCGGGCGGCGGACGCTACGTCGAGGCCGACGCCGTCACCGACGGCCCCCTGATCACCGCGGGCCCCACCGAGCCCGTCGCCTTCGCCCGGGAGATCCTCCGGCTGCTCGGGGTCTACGAGGGGGAGGTGCTGGACGCCTGGTACCGGCTGTTCCACGACTCCGACCCGGCGGCCTACGGGGTGCTGGAGAAGGCCGGCGCGCTGTGAGCCGCGAGCGCCAGGACCTGCTCAGCGGCAGCGCCCTCGGGGTGTTCAGGCTCAACGGCCAGTTCCTCGCGGTCGCGGAGGAACTGGCACGGCCCGCCGGGCTCACCGCCGCTTGGTGGCAGGTGCTCGGCGCGGTCCTCCGGGAGCCGCTGCCGGTCTCCGGTATCGCCCGCGCCATGGGCATCACCCGGCAGAGCGTCCAGCGCATCGCCGACCTGCTGGTGGAGCGGGGGCTCGCGGAGTACCGGCCGAACCCCGCGCACCGCAGGGCCAAGCTCCTCGCGCCGACCGACGAGGGACGTGCGGCGATCACCCGGATCGACCCCGGCCACGCGGCGTTCGCCGACCGGCTGGCCGAGGCGTTCGGCGAGGCGGAGCTGGCGGAGGCGGTGCGGATGCTGGAACGCCTGTCCAAGGCGCTCGACCAGGTGGGTCCGCCTGTTACGGAAACGTAGACATCACCCAGGTCACCCCGCCCCGGCCCGCCACTATTCTCGGTCTGTTGCTCACGTACGGGGGAAGGCGGCTGAGCGATGGAGAAGTTGGGGCCCGGGGATCCGCAGCGTATCGGTGCCTACCGATTGCTGGCGCGGCTCGGCGCGGGGGGCATGGGGCACGTCTATCTGGCCCGCTCGGAGCGGGGCCGTACGGTCGCCGTGAAACTCGTGCGCGAGGAATTGGCCGCGCAGGAGGAGTTCCGGGAGCGGTTCCGTCAGGAGGTGCAGGCCGCGCGGCGGGTCGGCGGGTACTGGACGGCGCCCGTGCTGGACGCGGACACCGAGGCGGCGGTGCCGTGGGTCGCCACGGGCTATGTCGCCGGGCCGAGCCTCCAGCAGGTCGTCGGGCACGACCACGGTGCCCTGCCGGAGCGGACGGTCCGCATCCTCGCGGCCGGGCTCGCGCACGCCCTCAAGGACATCCACGCCACCGGCATCGTCCACCGCGACCTCAAGCCGTCCAACGTGCTGGTCACCATCGACGGCCCGCGCGTCATCGACTTCGGCATCGCCCGCGCCCTGGAGACCGTGACGGACGGCGGGCTCACTCGCACCGGCGCGCTCGTCGGATCGCCTGGCTTCATGGCGCCCGAGCAGGTGCGGGGCGACCGCATCACCCCGGCGTGCGATGTCTTCTGCCTCGGCTCGGTCCTCGCCTACGCGGCGACCGGCGCCCTGCCCTTCGGCACCGCCAACAGCGGCGTGCACGCCCTGATGTTCCGCATCGCCCAGGAGGAACCGGACCTGGACGGCGTCCCCGAGGGCATCGCCGACCTCGTGCGGGACTGCCTGCGCAAGGATCCCGCCGCCCGGCCCTCCCTCGACCGCGTACTGGAGCGTACGGGCGCGGACGACACCGTCTCCGACGGCCGCGCCCTCGACCCGTGGCTGCCGAGCGCACTCGTGGCCCAACTGGGGCGGCACGCCGTGCGGTTGCTGGACGCGGAGGATCCGGAGGGGGCCGGCTCGGCGGACGAGGCCGGTGCTCCCGGGCCGCCCGCGGGCCGGCAGGGCTCCGGCCCCCACGAGAACCCCGGCCCCGGTCCCACCCCTGAACACGCCCCCGCCGCCGACGAGTCGGCGCAGCGCCCGGCGCTGCCCCCGGCCCCCGCGACGGCGCCGGCCGCGGCCCCCGCCCCGCCCCCGCCGGGCCGGCCGGGCGAGGGCCCGCCGGTCAACCATCTGCCCACCATGGTCGCGGGGCAGGGCGCGCCCCCGGCGCCCCGGCAACTCCCGGCCGCTGGAGCCGTGCCCCACCCGCAGGCGCAGACGCCCCCGCCCCCGTACCCGGCGTACGGCTACCCCCAGCAACACCCCCAGCCCCACCCCGCCTACGGCGGCCTCGGCTCCACCCCGCCCTACGGCCCACCGCCCTACGGAACGACGCCGCCGTACGGCCCCCAGCAGCCGCAGCAGCCGCGGGGGAACGGCCGTTCCACCGCGCTGCTCGTCGTGATCGCCCTGGTCGTCGCGCTCGCCGCGGGCGGGTCGGTGTACGCGCTGATGCAGGACGGCGGCGACGACCGGGCCGACGACGGCGCCGGCCCGACGCAGGGCACCAGCGCCCCGCCGACCACCCCGGGCCCGTCCCCGACGACCTCGCAGCCGGACACCTCCTCCCCGGCGGACGGCACGATCCCGACCGGATACCTCGGCACCTGGACCACGACCATCGACAACGCCGACGGCGAGCACAGCCGCTCGCTCACCATCCAGCAGGGCGAACCGGGCGACACGATCCTGTCCCTCGTGGCCGACGGCCCGACCAAGGGCGGCGGCGACTACCACTGCGTGTTCGAGGGGCGGTTGACGGCATCACCCGGTGCCGACGGCGCGCTGGAGATCGGCCCCTCCTCCGTGAAGGTCGGGCAGCCGAGCACCGCCTGCACTCCGGGCGCGGCCACCGAGGTCACCCTCCTGCCGGACGGCACGCTCGAGCGCGTGAACACCAGCAGCGGGGAACGGCTGACGTACACGAAGCAGTGACCGACTCACCTCGTGCTCCCGGTCGTTGAACGTCCGGCGAACTCCGGCCGACGAAATGCGGTGGGGCGCTCGTACGGCCGTACGGTGACCGGACGATCGAATCGTCCGGGACGCGGCGGGGGGCACCCACGATGGAGTGGTTGAGCGCGGAGAACCTCGTGGCCGTGGGCACGGCCCTCCTCGGGATCGTCGCCTCGGGCGTGATGGTCTGGTACGAACGCCGGGTACCGCGCCGCAAGCGCGTCGGCTACCGCGTGCAGATGGACAACCCCATCGGCGACGACGTGCGCTCGGGCCGCGCCAACCGCCGTCTCGGCCTGTTCGACGAGGCTCCCGACATGTCCGACGCGACGCTGGTCCTGCTGCGCATCGAGAACGACGGCTCGCAGGGCATCGACCGCGACGACTACACCGGTCCCGAGCTGCATGGACTGACCGCGGTGTTCACCGGCCGCACCGTCCGCGGTGTCTCGGTCACCCAGCCGTCCGACGCCGACCACCTCATGGACCACTTCACCGTCGGCCGCGGCTTCGCCTACGACGGGAACACCCTGCGCATCCCGCGCGTCCCGCTCAACCGCGGCGACCACTTCAAGCTGCTCGTCCTCCTCTCCGGCGGTGATGTGGGCGACGAGATCCGGCTGGTGGGCGGCCTGCGCGACGGCGAGGTGCATCCCAACCGCAGTGCCACGCCGGACGAGAAGCCGCCGCTGTTCAGCCGGGCCGCGCGGCTGATCACCATCGCGCTCACGGCGAGCGTGGTCACCCTGGCGGCGATCGTCGTCGCCCAGGACGACACCCCGCCCCCGATCGGCTGCGCGAGCGGCACCCTCACCCTCACCGGCTCGACCGCGTTCGCGCCCGTCCTGCGCGAGGTGGCCGAGAAGTACGAGCGGGACTGCGGCGGCGACCCCGTCATCGACGTGGACGCGCACGGCTCGACGGCCGGGATCCGCGAGCTCACGGCCGCCGGTGCCCAGGCCGGACGGGACTCCGGGGGCGCCCCGCCGGTGGTGGCCCTGTCGGACGGCCCCAAGCCCGCCGGCCTGCCCGGCCTGCGGGAGAACCGGGTGGCGGTGTCCGTCTTCGCGCTCGTGGTCAACGACGACGTACGGCTGACGAACCTGTCCACCGGTGACGTCTGGCGCCTGTACCGGGGCGAGATCCGCAACTGGCGGCAGCTCGGCGGCCCCGACCTGCCCGTGCACCTGGTCAGCCGGGACGCCAACTCCGGGACGCGGCAGGTCTTCCAGCGCCGGGTGCTGGGCCGGGGCGAGATCGCCAACTCCTCCGTCGACTGCGTCCACAAGGACGACCCCACGGCAGCCGTCATCCGCTGCGAACTCGACTCGACCGAACAGGTCCTGGCGACGGTCGCCGGCCTCCCCGGCGCCATCGGCTACAGCGAACTCAACCTCGCCGGCCGCGCGAAGGGCCTGCACGCGCTCCGCCTGGACGGCGATCCCGCCTCGGTCGACGCCATCGAACACGGCACGAGCGACTACCCGTACAGGGAGATCGAGTACGCCTACACCTACGGCCGGCCCCCCGCCGACTCGCTGGCGTCCAGCTTCCTGACGTACCTGGCCCGCGGCAACGGCCAGGACGTCATCCGCACCCACGGCCACGTCCCGTGCTGGACCCCGGAGGGACTCACTCTGTGCGCGCAGGACGACGGGGGACCGCCTGACTAGGTGCGCTCAGCCGTAGGGAAGTCGACGAACTTCCAGGCGTGGCCCTCCCTCATGCCCGAAGATGGGTAGCGCTCTGCCAGAGCTGGGCGTATTTGGGGGTGTTGTGGCAGATCTTATTGCAATGACCGTTGCCGACGGCGAGGGTAACGCCGTCTTCGAGGTCCAGTCCGACCTGGCGGGGTCGGACCTCGATCTGGCGGCCGACGGCGGTGTGGTGGGCCGAGCGGAGACGACACTGCGGGAAGCTCTGGCACGGGTCCAGCCCGCGCTGGCGCAGGTGTCGCAGACCGTCCGGACGCTGCAACCGGACGAGACGGAGATCCAGTTCGGTCTCAAGATCGGTGGCGAGGGCGGCGTGATCATCGCCAAGGGGACGACCGAGGTGAACTTCGCCGTGCGGGTGGTGTGGAAGCGGAGTTGACGGTCATGCGGGCTCAGCGCGAGGGGTTCATCGTCAAGATCCGTTCGCGAACGCTGGAGGCTCCCGTCGGTGTCGGTTTCGTCGTCGGCAGCCGGCACATCGTCACCTGCGCACATGTCGTCAACGCGGCGCTCGGCGTGGACAAACGCCGTCAGGAGCGGCCGTCCTCCGATGCCCGCATCCAGGTCGAGTTCGCCCTGCTGGGCGATGGTGAGGGTGCCCCGCTGCGGGAGTGCCGGGTGGTGGCCTGGGACCCTCCGCCGGGTCCTCACGGCTCCGGACGGGACGTCGCGGGGCTCGTCCTGGCGGGGGACACCCTTCCGGCGGAAGCGGGGTCCGCGCGCCTGGTGGATGCGGGCGGGGGCCCGGTCAGCGGGACGTCGGTCTCGGTGTTCGGGTTCGCCGGCACCCCACCGCGCAAGTCCAACGGGGCCTGGAGCACCTGCGTGCTGCGGGGTGCCGTGGGCGCGGGGCTCCTTCAGCTGGACGCGCGGACCGAGTCCGCCCTGCGTGCCCAGCCCGGTTACAGCGGGGCCCCGGTCGTCGCCACGGACCGCTGGGGTGACACCGTCCTGGGGATGCTGGCGATCGCCGGCAAGGACGGTGCCGCCCAGGACGCCTACGCCATTCCGCTGGCGGAGGTGGCAGCCGCCTGGCCCGACGTGCTCGGCCGCACTCTGCTGCCCAGCTGCCCCTACCGGGGGCTGGAGACCTTCACGGCCGAGGACGGCAGAAGCGGTGTGTTCGTGGGCCGCGAGGCGGAGATCGCGCGGCTGAAGAACATGGTGAAGGCGCAGCCCCTCGTCCTGGTCACAGGCCCCTCGGGGGTGGGCAAGTCCTCCCTCGTGGCGGCCGGACTGCGGCCCGTGCTGGAGAGCGACGGGTGGCGGGTGGTCTCCTTCCGCCCGGGGACCTCGCCCTTCGAGGCGGTGGCCCGGGCCCTGCTGGAAGCCGAGCAGCCAGGGGCCCGGCACTCCTTGGAGGAGCTGGAACGCCGGGCCCAGTCACTGCGGCAGGAGGGCCTGTGGCCCGTGGCATCCAGGATTGCGGTGCTGACCGGGCAGCGACTCCTTCTCGTGGGTGACCAGTTCGAGGAGGTCTTCGGCGACCGGACCGGGTTCGACCTGCTCCACTTCCTGCACCGCGTCCTCCCGCCCGCGGAGTCCACCCCCGACACGAACGTGCGCGTCGTATGCACGCTGCGCGCGGACTTCCTGCCCGACATGCTGGAACTGCCCGATGTCGGAGGCCGCATCCAGGACCGGCAACTGAACATCTCGCCCCTGGACGAGTCGGCGCTGACCAGGGTCATCGTCGAGCCCGCGCAGCTGTCCGGCGTCACCTTCAGCCCGGGGCTGCCGGAGCTGATCGCGGCCGAGGCGAGCAGGGCCGCGGGGAGTCTGCCGCTGCTGGAGTTCACGCTGACCGAACTGTGGCCGCTCCAGCACGAGCGGCAGATCACCTTCGACGGCTATCACGGCCTCGGAGGGGTGGCCGGAGCGTTGAACCAGCACGCGGAGCACGTGTACCACTGGCTGCGCGAGCAGACACGCCTGGAGGGTCACCGGATCCGCCGTGTTCTGCTGGCCATGGTCCGTTCGCGCGGCGGCAGCGCGAACGCCGTACGGGTCACCGCCCATCGCTCCCATCTCGGTGACGACTGGCGTGTGGCCCAGCTCCTCGCCGGACCCGAGCACCGCATCGTCGTCCTGGGATCCAACGGCCCCGACACAGCCGAGATCGCCCACGAGGCCCTGATCCGGGAGTGGGGCAGGCTGTCCGGCTGGGTGCAGGAGGACGCGGCCTTCCAGCAGTGGCTGAGCCTTGTGGAGGAGCGGGCACGCGAGGGCGACCTGCTGTCCGCCACCCGCGTCGCGGAGGCCCAGCGGTGGCTGGATGAGCGCGCTGACGACATCCCGCCGGAGGTCGCCGCCTTCGTCGAGCACAGCGGTGAGGTGGTGCTGGAGCAGCAGCAGCGAACCGAGGAGCTGCTCCTGCGCTCTCAGCGGCTGGCGGAGCAACTGCGCCTGCGGACGGAGGAACTGGAGGCGCAGGCCGAGGTGATGGTCCGGCAGAACCGGGACCTGGAACTCAGGAACGACGAGATCGAACAGGTCCGGATCGCTCTCGAAGAGCGTGCGGAGCAACTTGCTGTCAGCATGCGCTACAAGAACGAGTTCATGGCCAACATGTCGCACGAGCTGCGTACGCCACTGCACTCCTTGCTCATTCTGGCCCGGATACTGGCCGACAACCGCGACAGCAGTCTGTCGCCCAAACAGGTCGAGTTCGCCGAGACCATCCACGGGGCGGGCAGCGACCTGCTGCAACTGATCAACGACATTCTCGAAATGTCGAGGGTCGAATCGGGCCGGATGGAGGTCTCCCCATCGCTCATCTCCCTGGTCAAGACCGTCGACTACGCGGAGGCCACCTTCCGGCCGCTGACGGCGGAGAAGGACCTCGACTTCTCCGTGACCTGCTCACCCTCGCTGCCCGCGACGCTCGTCACCGATGAGCAGCGGCTCCTGCAGATCCTGCGCAATCTCCTCTCCAACGCCGTCAAGTTCACCGACACCGGGTCCGTCCGCCTGGTCATCCGCCCCGCGCAGAACGTGCCGACGGCGGTACTCGAACGCCTCCTGGACGCCGGTTCCCTGCGCGCCGTGGACGCGCCTGTCATCGAGTTCCGCGTCATCGACACGGGGGTCGGGATCCCGGCGAGCAAACTGGATGTGATCTTCGAGCCGTTCAGACAGGTCGACGGCACCCCCAGCCGCAAGTACGGCGGTACGGGTCTCGGCCTGGCCATCTCGCGGGAGATCGCGCAGTTGCTCGGCGGCGAGATCGTCGTGGAGAGCGAGCCGGGACTGGGCTCGGCGTTCACCCTGTACCTGCCCCTGGAGACCGCGGAACCCGCTCCTCAGAGCCCGCCCCCGCCGGAGCCCGAGACACCTCAGCCACCGGCCGAGGTCCGGTTCCACGGCGAGAAACTGCTCATCGTGGACGACGACGAGCGCAACGCGTTCGCGCTCACCGAGATCCTGGGGCGGCACGGCCTGTCCGTCCTCCACGCGGAGAACGGCCGCGCGGGCATCGAGGTCCTGAGGGATCACCGCGATGTCAGGGTGGTGCTGATGGACATCATGATGCCGGGGATGGACGGCTATCAGGCGACCGCCGCCATACGTGCCATGCCGGAACGGTCGGACCTGCCCATCATCATGCTCTCGGCCCGTGCGAAGGTGGAGGACCGGGGCAGATCCCAGGCGGCAGGCGCCTCCGCCTACCTGACCAAGCCGGTCGAGCTGACATCCTTGCTCGCCACCGTGAAGGACTGGCTTTCAACGGCCGAGTCGGCGGGACGTGCGCCCGGGCAGCTCTGACGCCCGACCGCCTCACCGCGGCTCCGGCGGCCGTTGCCGGGGCATGTTCGGCCGGGCCGTCCCATGCGGTGGCGGCACCGTGAACCGCCCGTTCACCCCCACCTCGGCCCCGCGCCCCGGTCCCGGGAACACCACCGCCTGCAGCCCCGCCGGCGCGGCGCCCCCCGCCCGGAACTCCCCCATCCAGTCCGCCGTCTCCACCCGGACCAGCTCCGTCAGGTCCTCGGAGAACCTCCGCAGCACCCCGAGGCACCGCTCCGCGGCCTCGCCGGCCGTGCCCTCCGCAGGACCCAGCACCTCCCGCACGCTCTCCGCCGCCCAGTCGAACTGGAGCGTCTGCAAGCGCCGCTGCACGGCCTGCGCGGTGGCCACGTCCCGCATCCACCCGGACGTCACCCCGAAGTACCGGTCGACGGCCACGCACGCCGCCCCCACCAGCAGCGCCAGGCACCCCCAGGGCGCGATCCCGCCCGCCACCCCGGTCAGATCCAGCAGGGGCAGCGCGACCCCGGTGATCGCCCCCACCGCGGCCCCGCAGCGCAGCACCCGCGCGCACCGCCGCTTCCACACCCGGTCCGCGAGGTACCAGGCCGCCGTCCGCAGCGCCCCGTGCTCCACCCACCGGTACAGCTCGTCCAGCCGAAGCGCCGGCTCACCCCAGTCCCCGAGCGGAAAGACCCGCCCGGTCAGATCGCCCGGCCGCAGCCCGGCCGCCGCCTGCTCGCCCCGCCCGTCCTGAGGCGGCCCCTCGGGCTGCATCTCCGGCTGACCCACCCGGCACTCCTCACTGACCACGAATGACCACGTACGGTTCACCCACCGATCACGCTGCGCGATGGACGAAAGTCCGCACCCTGCCCGCGCCGGACCCTTCCTACCTCCCAATGGGTGGCGAAGACGTAGCTTTCGCCTCTTTTCCGCCCGGAAGTATTCCTTGATCGGGTATAGGGCGCGAGGGGGACTCACTCGAAAGAGTGCTGGAGCGACGGCAGCCCCGACCACGTAGGCTCGTGCCGAACGGGAAAACCCGTACCGAGCAAGGAGCTGATCGTGATCCCCGGTGGTGGCCAGCCCAATATGCAGCAGCTGCTCCAGCAGGCCCAGAAGATGCAACAGGACCTGGCACAGGCACAGGAGGAACTGGCGCAGACGGAGGTCGACGGCCAGGCGGGTGGCGGCCTGGTGACGGCCACCGTCACCGGCGCCGGAGAGCTGCGCGCCCTGAAGATCGACCCGAAGGCGGTGGACCCCGAGGACACCGAGACCCTCGCCGATCTGGTCGTGGCGGCCGTGCAGGCGGCCAACGAGAACGCGCAGACGCTCCAGCAGCAGAAGCTGGGCCCGCTCGCGCAGGGACTGGGCGGCGGAGGCATTCCCGGCCTGCCGTTCTGACCCGGCGCACCGCCTTCCAAGGAGGGGCGGCAGACAACTACGGTACGTACGGGACGGTGCGTACCGACCCCGAAGACCCAGGAAGGGCAGTCCGTTGTACGAAGGCGTGGTCCAGGACCTGATCGACGAGCTGGGACGGCTGCCCGGCGTCGGTCCGAAGAGCGCCCAGCGGATCGCCTTCCACATCCTGCAGGCCGAGCCGACGGACGTACGGCGTCTCGCGCAGGCCCTGATGGAGGTCAAGGCGAAGGTCCGCTTCTGCGCGACCTGCGGCAACGTCGCGCAGGAGGAGCTGTGCAACATCTGCCGCGACACCCGCCGCGACCCGGCCGTCATCTGCGTGGTCGAGGAGCCGAAGGACGTCGTGGCGATCGAGCGCACCCGTGAGTTCCGGGGCCGCTACCACGTACTGGGCGGCGCGATCAGCCCGATCGACGGGGTGGGCCCCGACGACCTGCGCATCAGGGAGCTCCTGGCCCGGCTCGCCGACGGCACGGTAACCGAGCTCATCCTCGCCACGGACCCGAACCTGGAAGGCGAGGCGACGGCGACGTACCTCGCCCGCATGATCAAGCCCATGGGCCTGAAGGTCACCCGCCTGGCCAGCGGCCTCCCGGTGGGTGGGGACCTGGAATACGCGGACGAGGTCACCCTCGGCCGCGCCTTCGAGGGGAGACGACTCCTAGATGTCTGACGCCACGCTGCACGCGACCGACCAGAGCCCGGACGATTTCGCGGTCCAGATCGCGGACCAGATCGAGAGCTTCCTGGTCGCCGTCACGGAGGTCGCGAAGGGCGACGAGCCGGAATCGGCCGTGCCCTTCCTCCTCCTGGAGGTCTCCCAACTCCTCCTGGCCGGCGGCCGGCTCGGCGCGCACGAGGACATCGTGCCCGACGAGCGCTACGAACCCGACTCGGGCCCCGAGCCGGACGCCGACGCGCTCCGCGAGAACCTGGCCCGCCTGCTGGACCCGATCGACGTCTACTCCGAGGTCTTCGACCCCTACGAGCCCCGCAAGGCGCCCGTGCCGGCCCGGATCTCCGACGACCTGGCCGGCGTCATGGCCGACCTGCGCCACGGCATGTCCCACTACCGCGCGGGCCGCACCAGCGAGGCCCTGTGGTGGTGGCAGTTCTCCTACTTCTCCAACTGGGGCTCCACGGCGTCGGCCACCCTCCGGGCCCTGCAGTCGGTCCTCGCCCACGTCCGCCTCAACCAGCCCCTCGCCGAACTCGACGGCCTGGACACGGACCAGGGCATGGGCGACGACACCCTGGAGATCGAGGCGGGCCGGGTGATGGCGGAGGAGATCGCCGGGCCCCTGGGTCTGCGCCCGGCGAAGTAGCGGGTCAGATCCGAACGGCCGTGCCGGTGACGCCGATTCCGCTGTGCGGGTCCGTCGGCACCGTCACGGTGATCGTGCTCGGCCGCCCCATGTCCACGCCCTGATGGATCGTCAGCGTCGCCGGGGTCGGCACGAGTTCGAGTTCCCTCAGGTAGCCGCCGAACGCGGCCGCCGCCGCTCCCGTCGCCGGGTCCTCGACCACGCCGCCGGGCGGGAACGGGTTGCGGGCGTGGAAGACGGTGGGTGACTCGCGGAGGACCAGGTCGATCGTGGTCCAGTCCCGGCGGGCCATCAGGGCGGCGAGCGCGGCCATGTCGTAGTCCAGGTCCGCCAGCCGGTCCCGGCTCGCGGTGGCGATGACCGGGTGCCAGGCCCCGGCGAAGGCCACCCGGGGCGGCAGCGCCGGGTCCAGGTCCTCGGCGGACCAGCCGAGGATCGCCAGCAGTTCGGCGAGATCGGCCTCTTCGAGCGGGACCGTGCGCGGTGCGACGCTCACCAGGGTCGCCACGAGGGAGCCGTCCGCCGCCCGGTCCGTGGTGACGGTGACCGGTCCGGCCTGGGTGCGCAGGTGCAGCCGGCCGGGGCCGTGCCGCTCCGCGTGGGCCACGGCCGTGGCGATCGTCGCGTGGCCGCAGAACGGCACCTCGGCGAGCGGGCTGAAGTACCGGACGTCCAGCGGGCCGTCGCCGGAGTCCACCACGAACGCCGTCTCCGAATAGCCGACTTCGGCCGCCGCCGCCAGCATCACCTTGTCGTCGGCGCCGCTCGCGTCGAGCGCCACCCCGGCGGGGTTGCCGCCCTCGGGATCCGTACTGAACGCCACGTAGCGAAGTATCTCCATGCCTGGACGGTAGCGCCCGGCCCTCTGTCACGCCGCGTGATTTGGAGGCTCCTTGTATGTGCGCTGTACGCGGCCTGCACGGCCCCTAACCGGTGAAACGCGAGGCTGGAGTCACTTCCACCGCAGAGAACGCGGAGGCAAGCCAACTCCCTTCGATCCCACTGGAGATGTCATGAACCGTCGCCCCGCCCGCCGGCGCATAGCCGTCGCCGTCGCCGCCACCGCAGTCCTGGCCGCCGGCACCCTCGCCGTCGGCACCGGGGCCGCCGGAGCCGACTCCCGCGGCCAGGGCGAGAAGCAGACCAGGCCGGTGACCAAGGCGCAGGTGCTCGGGCTGTTCGACCGCTGGAACGCCGCGCTGCGGACCGGGGACCCGAAGAAGGTCGCCGAGCTGTACGCGAAGGACGCGGTCCTGCTGCCGACCGTCTCCAACCAGGTCCGCACGGACAGAGCCGGGATCGTCGACTACTTCGAGCACTTCCTGCAGAACAAGCCGGTCGGGACCAAGGTCGAGTCCGTCGTCAACGTCCTCGACCGCGACACCGTCATCGACACCGGTGTCTACGAGTTCTCGCTCACCGACCACGGCACGGGCGAGAAGAGCACCGTCAAGGCACGCTACACCTACGCCTACGAGAAGCAGCCGAACGGCAGGTGGCTGATCGTGAACCACCACTCCTCGAAGATGCCGCAGGGCTGAGCCCGGTCAGCCGCCGCCCCGGTGGGACGCCCGGAGCGTGATCGTCACGCACAGGCCGCCACCGGGCGCGTCGGTCAGCGCCACGGTCCCGCCGTCGTCCGTCGCCAGTTGTCTGACGACGGCGAGACCGAGGCCGGAGCCGGACTTGCCGGTCAGGCCCTGGCCGCGCCAGAAGCGGTCGAAGGCGCGGGACTTCTCGGCGTCCGACATACCGGGCCCCTCGTCCAGGACCGACACCCCCACCACATCGCCCCGGGGCTCCACCCGCACGGTGATCGTCCCGCCGTCGGGCGAGACCTCCAGGGCGTTGGAGAGCACGTTGTCCAGCATCTGGTCCAGATGACCGGGGCCGGCCAGCACAGACGGCCGGCCGTCGATACTCCCCCTGAGCGCGACGGTGACTCCGCGCTCGTCGGCGGCCGGTCTCCACACGGCGAGCCGTTCCCGCACGATGTCCATCAGCGGGAGCGGCTCGGCCGCCGTCACCTTCGCCTCGGCCCGGGCCAGCACCAGCAGCCCGCTGACCAGCCGGCTCATCCGGACGACCTCCGCCGTCGCCTGCTCCACGTCCTCCCGTACGAACTCGTCGTCCGTCCCGTCGGCGATGTTGTCCAGGGACAGCCGCAACGCCGTGAGCGGGGTGCGCAGTTGGTGGGAGGCGTCCGCGACGAAGATGCGCTGGGCCGCGATGAGGGTGTCCAGGCGTTCGGCGCCCTGGTTGAGCGTGCGCGCCAGGGTCTGGGTCTCGGGCGGGCCCGTCACGGGGGAGCGGGCGGTCAGATCGCCGTCGCTGAACTTGCTGGCCATGTCGTTGAGCTGGCGCAGCGGCCTGGTCAGACGCCGGGCCACCCCGACGCCGAGCAGGGCGGCCACCCCGAGGACGAGCACGGCGAGGACCGCCCGGAAGCCCCAGATCTGCCACAGCCGGCCGGTCATCTCGTCGGTCGAGTACACGACGCGTACGGCGCCGACGATCCGGTCCGTGCCGGCCGCGCGGGCGGGCACCGTGATCACCAGCTCGGGCCCCCAGATGAAGGAGGAGCCCCAGTCGGTCGTGGCCCTGCCCTCCTCCAGGGCCCGGCTCAGTGCCGCGTCCGCGGCCGGGCGGGGCAGGTCCGCCGGGCAGCTCGCGGTACGGGTCACCTGGATCTCGTCGTCGTAGGCCTTGGCCATCTCCTCCAGGGCCTGGCAGGAGGCGGCCCGGCCGTTGCCCAGCAGCAGGGCCATGGCGTCGGCCTCGCGCAGGACGGCCGACCGGGTGTCGCCCCGCAGCTGGTCCGTGAGCGTGAACGCCACCGGCACGGTGAACAGCGCGATGGCGACGGCGACGAGCAGGACGTAGCTGCGGACGAGCTGGCGGATCATGAGGCGCCGCCGCTCCCGCCCGCGCTGCTGTCCCCGCTGCCGCTGCCGCCGTCCCCGCTGCTGCTGCTTTCGCCCGCGCCGCCGCTCTTGCTGCCGCCGCTCACGTCCGTGCCGGCTTCGGTGTCGGCGTCCCTGGTGATCTCCAGCCGGAAGCCGACCCCGCGCACCGCCTCGATCGTGATCGCCCCCGAGAGCTTGCGCCGCAGTGCCGCCACGTGCACGTCGAGCGTCTTCGTCGGCCCGAACCAGTTCGCGTCCCAGACCGCTTCCATGATCTGCTCGCGCGACATCAGCGCCCCGGGCTCCTCGGTGAGGAAGGCCAGCAGGTCGTACTCCTTGGGCGCGAGGGCGACCTCCTCGCCGGCCAGGCGCACCCGGGCCGCCTTGCGGTCGATCGTCAGGCGGGTGCCGTAGCGGTCGGGGCCGGCGTCGGGTGTCCCCGCGGGGGTGCGGGGCCGCGTGCGGCGCATGACCGCCCTTATCCGCGCGATGACCTCCCGGACGCCGAACGGCTTGGAGACGTAGTCGTCCGCGCCGAGCTCCAGCCCGACCACCCGGTCCGTCTCGTCGCTGCGGGCGCTGATCACGATGATCGGTACGTCGCCCCGCTCGCGCAGCGCCTTGCAGACGTCCAGCCCGTCGGTGTCGGGCAGGCCGAGGTCCAGCAGGACCACCTCGTAGGGACCCTCGTGCTTCAGGGCCGCCCCGCCCGTGGTGACCCACTCGACCTCGAAGCCGTAGCGCCTGAGGCCACGGCGCAGGGACTCGGCGACCGGTTCATCGTCTTCCACCAGGAGTACGCGCACAGGCGAACCCTAGTGCTTGAAAGTTGGGTGACCGGGACCGCGGCTCGTGCGATTGTGACGCCGGGCACTTTCCCGAGTGGCCGGTGCCCAGATGGGCATGAGCGACTCTGGACGGGCGGACCGAGATCTCACCATGCGATATCGCGGAGGGGTTTTTCGGACGCTCGTTAGACTGAGCCGACCGCGGTACGAATGCGTATGAGCGGATAGAGACGGATTGAGCGAGGAGCGCACGTGGGCCTTGTCGTGCAGAAGTACGGAGGCTCCTCCGTAGCCGATGCCGAGGGCATCAAGCGCGTCGCCAAGCGGATCGTGGAAGCGAAGCAGAACGGCAACCAGGTGGTTGCCGTGGTTTCCGCGATGGGCGACACGACGGACGAGCTGATCGATCTCGCCGAGCAGGTTTCCCCGATGCCTGCCGGGCGCGAGCTCGACATGCTGCTGACCGCCGGAGAGCGGATCTCCATGGCCCTGCTGGCCATGGCGATCAAAAAGCTGGGCCACGAGGCCCAGTCGTTCACCGGCAGCCAGGCGGGTGTCATCACCGACTCGGTCCACAACAAGGCCCGGATCATCGACGTCACGCCGGGCCGGATCAAGACCTCGGTGGACGAGGGCAACATCGCGATCGTCGCCGGTTTCCAGGGTGTCTCCCAGGACACCAAGGACATCACCACGCTCGGCCGCGGCGGCTCCGACACCACGGCTGTGGCTCTCGCCGCCGCCCTCGACGCCGACGTCTGCGAGATCTACACCGACGTCGACGGCGTGTTCACCGCCGACCCGCGCGTGGTGAAGAAGGCCCGGAAGATCGACTGGATCTCCTTCGAGGACATGCTCGAACTGGCGGCGTCCGGGTCGAAGGTGCTGCTCCACCGCTGTGTGGAGTACGCCCGCCGGTACAACATCCCGATCCACGTCCGGTCCAGCTTCAGCGGACTCCAGGGGACCTGGGTCAGCAGCGAGCCGATCAAGCAAGGGGACAAGCAGGTGGAGCAGGCTCTCATCTCCGGTGTCGCGCACGACACCTCCGAGGCCAAGGTCACGGTCGTCGGCGTGCCGGACAAGCCGGGCGAGGCGGCCTCGATCTTCCGCACGATCGCCGACGCCGAGATCAACATCGACATGGTCGTGCAGAACGTGTCCGCCGCCTCCACGGGCCTGACGGACATCTCCTTCACGCTGCCGAAGACCGAGGGCCGCAAGGCCATCGACGCGCTGGAGAAGAACAAGGCCGGCATCGGCTTCGACTCGCTGCGCTACGACGACCAGATCGGCAAGATCTCCCTCGTCGGCGCCGGCATGAAGACCAACCCGGGCGTCACGGCCGACTTCTTCACGGCCCTGTCCGACGCGGGCGTCAACATCGAGCT
Source organism: Streptomyces luteogriseus (assembly GCF_014205055.1). NCBI lineage: Bacteria > Bacillati > Actinomycetota > Actinomycetes > Kitasatosporales > Streptomycetaceae > Streptomyces > Streptomyces luteogriseus. The sequence goes on along the minus strand of NZ_JACHMS010000001.1, from coordinate 4,004,795 downwards.
GATCTCGACCTCCGAGATCCGCATCTCGGTGGTCACCCGCGCCGACGACGTCCCCGAGGCCGTCCGCGCCGTGCACTCCGCGTTCGGGCTCGACTCCGACAGCGACGAGGCCGTCGTCTACGGAGGCACCGGCCGCTGATGGCCGATCTCCGACAGGACGCCCGGACCGTACGGTCCGGGCGTCCGACGCTTGCCGTGGTGGGGGCGACCGGTGCCGTCGGCACGGTCATGCTCCGGATCCTGTCCCAGCGGGCCGACGTCTGGGGCGAGATCCGGCTCATCGCCTCCCCGCGCTCGGCCGGCCGCAAACTGACCGTGCGCGGCGAGGAGACCGAGGTCGTGGCCCTCAGCGAGGAGGTCTTCGACGGGGTCGACGTCGCCATGTTCGACGTCCCCGACGAGGTCGCCGAGCGATGGGCGCCGCTCGCCGCCGCCAAGGGCGCGGTGGTGGTCGACAACTCCGGCACGTTCCGGATGGACCCGGACGTGCCGCTCGTCGTGCCCGAGGTCAACCCGCACGCCGTGCGGATGCGCCCGCGCGGGATCATCGCCAACCCCAGCTGCACGACGCTCACCATGATCGTGGCCCTGGGCGCGCTGCACGCCGAGTTCGGGCTGCGCGAGCTGGTCGCCTCCTCGTACCAGGCCGTCAGCGGCGCCGGGCGCGCCGGTGTGGCGACCCTGCGCCGGCAGCTGTCCCTGGTCTCCGGCACGGAACTGGGCATCCACCCCGGCGACGTACGCCGGGCCGTCGGGGACCACACCGGGCCGTTCCCGGAGCCGGTCGCGCTGAACGTCGTGCCGTGGGCCGGCACGGCGCAGGAGGACGGCTGGTCCTCGGAGGAGCTGAAGGTGCGGGACGAGTCCCGCAAGATCCTCGGCCTGCCGAACCTCCCCGTGGCCGTCACCTGTGTCCGGGTGCCGGTCATCACCACCCACTCCCTGACCGTGCACGCCCGCTTCGAGGGCGAGGTCACCGTCGACAAGGCCCGCGAGATCCTCGCCACGGCGCCCGGGGTCGTGCTGTTCGACAACCCGGCCGCGGGGGAGTTCCCGACCCCCGCCGACGTCGTCGGCACCGACCCGACTTGGGTCGGGCGCGTCCGGCGGGCGCTGGACGACCCCACGGCGCTCGAACTGTTCGTGTGCGGGGACAACCTGCGCAAGGGTTCCGCGCTCAACACCGCGCAGATCGCCGAGGTGGTCGCGGCCGAGCTGTCCTGACGCGGCCGGGCTGTTCTGACGCGGCCGGCCCGTCCTGACGCGTAGGAGTCTTCCCGACCGGGTGGTCGCCCGGGTTTCGTGAAGTTTCGCGGCGCGGAAATCCACGGCCGATGTCAGAGGCGGTTTGTAGGATCTGTGGACGACATGTGAGCCGGTCGATGGTCCGGACCACTTGTTCATGGCGCTTCGGCATCAGAGGATTTACCTCCCCGTCCTCCGCAACCGTGCGGAGGGCGGGGAGCGTCTTTGCGGTCGCCCTTCGGCCGTGGGAGCGCTTCATCAGGCGTGGGGACGCCTGGAACCGGGCGTGGGGACGTCCGTTCACATTTGGACATAGGGGAAGAGCGGGACGCATGAGGGCATTTGATGCACCATCGGTTGTGCTGCCTGACGCGGGTAGACCGTCGACGGCGACGGTCGGCGTGAAAGTGATGCCCGGCACGTACAACCCTCACAGGGGTAAGCGTGTCCAACAGGCGTGGCAGAGGTACTCGACTTCAGCGCGGCACGCGGCACGGTCCTTCGACCGCCCCGTCCGGCGGCTCTACGACCCCGCATGGCCGGTACGCCCGGTGGCATGCCGGTGATCGCGCCCGTGCCCGCAGCGCGGCCGGCCCGCATCCCCAATCAGCGCGACGGCGCGGAGGACGGCCTCGCGGCCGGCACCACCGTCGACCACCTCACCGAGACCTACCGGGCGCACTACCGCTCGCTGCTGGGTCTCGCCGCGCTCCTCCTCGACGACACCGCCTCCTGCGAGGACGTCGTCCAGGAGGCGTTCATCCGTGTCCACTCCGCCCGCAAGCGGGTGCGCGACCCCGAGAAGACCCTGGCGTACCTGCGCCAGACCGTCGTCAACCTCTCGCGCTCCGCGCTGCGCCGCCGCATACTCGGCCTGAAGCTGCTGTCGAAGCCCATGCCCGACATGGCCAGCGCCGAGGAAGGTGCCTACGACCAGCTGGAGCGCGACTCCCTCATCAAGGCGATGAAGGGGCTGCAGCGCCGCCAGCGCGAGGTGCTGGTGCTGCGCTACTTCGCGGACATGACCGAGGCGCAGGTCGCCGAGACGCTCGGCATATCGCTGGGCTCGGTCAAGGCCTACGGCTCGCGTGGTATCGCGGCGCTCCGGATCGCCATGGAGGCGCCGGCATGAGTGACGGCAACGGCAAGGGCGGCAACGGGCGCGACCGCCCCGAGCCCGACGAGCGCCTCGACGAACGGCAGGCGCCGACCAGGCTCCACGGGCACAATCCGAAGCAATCGCACGCTGGGAACGGAACTGTGAACCACGGCCCCGACGATCAGAGCCCCGAAGGGTTCGACTCGGACGAGCTGGACCTGCGCAGGATGCTGCACCAGGTGGTGCAGGAGGTGGAACCGCGCGACGGCACCCTGGACTACCTCCGCAAGGCGGTACCGCAACGGCGGGCCCGCAAGCGGCAGGCCGTCGTCGGCATGGCCGCCGCCGCGCTCTTCATCGGCACCGCCATCCCCGCCCTGGTGCACGTCTCCAACGCCACCGGCTCCGACGCCAACCCGTCCGTCGCCGGACACGCCTCCGAGACCCAGGGCGGCGCGAGCCAGGGCAAGGGCCCGGACGGCGGCGAGAGCACCGCGGGCGGCTCCTCCGGCAAGGCCGAGGCCAAGGAGAAGGGCGACAAGAAGGAGAAGGACAAGGGCAAGGGATCCGGCGCCTCCACGGGCGCGTCCCAGGGCGCCGACCCCGCCTCCACCACCGCCGCCGGCATCCCGGCGTGCACCCCCGCCCAGCTCGGCCCCGCCTCCGGAAGCAGCAACGCCCCCGACTCCACGGGCGCGGTCTCCGGCTCCTTCCGCGTCACCAACGTCTCCGGCGCGGCCTGCACGGTCACCGGCCCCGGCTCGGTAGCCGCGCTGCCGCAGGGCGCAGCCGACATGAGCAAGGTCGGTTCGGCCCGGCACACCGCGGGTGACGCGGCGGCCGGTCTGCTGCCCGACCCCTCCCTGGAGGCCGTCCAGCTGGTCCTCCAGCCGGGCATCGGCTACGACGTGAAGTTCGCCTGGGTCCCCTCCGAGACCTGCCCCACCCCCGGCGGCAGTGTCGGCGGCCCCGACCCCAGCCCCGACCCCACCCCGTCGGACGACCCGGCGGCCACGGGCGGCACCTCCACCGGCGGCGACACGGGCACGGCCCCCCAGCTCGCCAGGGAGGACGGCACGGTCGACGGCAGTGTGGCGGTGACGTACACCCCGGTCACGGGATCGGGCGCGAGCTCGGTGACGGTGTCCAACGCCTGCGCGGGGACGGTCTACTGGACGGGCGTGCTGGCGGGGTCGTGAGCGCGGGATCGTGACCGCCGGGTCGTGAGCGCGGGGTCGTGACCGCCGGGTCGTCGTGACCGTGGCGTCGCGTCCGCGGGGCCGCGGACGCACGCGCCCGAGCCCGGGTGCCGCTCACTGCACCGCGGCGTCCACGGCGACCGGCTCCTCTTCCTCAACCAGCCCCAGCTCCGCATCCCGCGCGGACTCCACCTCGCGCCGCAGCAGCCGGAACCACATGAAGATCACGAACCCCACGAAGGCGAACCACTCGGCGGTGTAACCCAGGTTCTGGAAGGCCTTCAGATCCAGCCCCGAGTCCGGCGGCGCGGCGGCCGGCACGGCCTTCATGCCCGAGTCGCCCTTCGCCAGCGTGACCCACGCGTCGTACACGTCGTACGGCACCAGGTTCACCAACGACGCCGCGCTGATCGCCGAGGTCTGCCCGGCCGGCAGCCCGCCCTGCGCGCTGACCCCGTTGTCCCCGGGCGTCTCCGACGCCTGCAGCGCACCGGTGATCGTGACCTCACCGGCCGGGGGAGCGGGAACCTTCGCCGCGTCGGCGGAACCGGGCAGCCAGCCCCGCACCACCGGGAGCGCCTCGCCCGAGCCGGTCCGCAGCAGTGTCAGGACGTAGAAGCCCTGCTTGCCGTCGAGCTCGCGCCCGGGCACCAGCAGCTGCTTGCCGTACGTCCCGCTCGCGGTGACCAGCTTCCCGGACGTCGCCTTGTCCACCGGCAGCATGTCCTTCAGCGGCCGGGGCGCCTCGTGCCGGGCCTCGGAAACCTGCTCGGTCGCGGTCCGGTGATCCTGCACACGGTCCTCGAACCGGCCCAGCTGCCAGGACCCCATGAAGATGCAGAAGGGGATGGACAACAGCACGAAGACGTTGATCCCCCACCATCGGGGCGTCAGCAGAAACCGGTACACACCCCCACGGTACGGGGGCGCCGGGCAGGATCCGGCCGCGGGGTCGGCAACGGGGCGGGGCGTCGGGCGGGTCCGGACGCCGGGCCGCTCCAGTACCGCTCGGCCAGGTGCTCCCGGCCCGCCGGGGGCTCGTCCGGCTCGGGCTGACAATCGGGTCAGACCTGCGCGAACGCCCCGGCCGAGGCTCAGTGTGCTCAGTCCTTGCGGGCCCGGATCGAGTACATCAGCGGAATCCGCGGCCGGTCCGCCGGGAAGCGGAAGTAGCCGTCCCGCCGCTCGAAACTCCCGAACCGTCGGAACAGCGACACGTCGTGCTCGTGCAGGAACTCGATCCGCAGCCCGGCCCCCGCGAGCGCCGAGACGACCTCGCCGACCGGATGCTGCCACTCGACCCGCCGGCTGTGCGTGAACTCGGCGCCCTCGGCCGCGTAGGACCCCGCGCTCTCCTCGACCCAGGCGTCCCGGGCGAAGTAGTCGTGCGTGATCCGCGAACCGGTCTCGTCGTCGAGGACGTCGGTGAGCGGGTGGAACTCGGAGAGGTAGAGGAACCCGCCCGGGGCCACGAGCGCCGCGACGGTCTCCGCCCAGCGCCCGATGTCGGGCAGCCAGCACAGCGCGCCGACGCCCGTGTACACGATGTCGTACGACGGGTCGGGGACCGCGGCCACCGCGTCGTACACGTCCGCCGCCACGAACGCCGCCCGGTCCGTGCCGAGACCGAGGTCGTGCGCGAGCCCGCGGGCCAGTGCGACGGCGGGTTCGGAGAAGTCGAGACCGACGACGCGGGCGGCGCCGTGCCGGGCCCAGGACAGCGTGTCGAGGCCGATGTGGCACTGAAGGTGCAGCAGAGAGCGGTTGCCGACGTCGCCGACCTCGGCGAGCTCGAAGTCGCGCAGCGGGTCCTGACCGGTCCGGAAGGCGTCGAGATCGTAGAAATCACCGGCGACGTGCAGCGGCACCCGCTCGTCCCAGTGGGCGCGGTTGACCTCGTTCCAGTCCGCCGGGGTGGGGGAGTACAAGAGTGCGACTCCTGCCTGCTCGGAGGGGGGACCGGTGGAGGTTATCCACAGGCTGGGGACCTCGCCAGCGAATTGTCGGCCGGGGCGTGCAGTATGGGGCCATGACTGAGAGCAACGGGTCCGCCGCGCGGGATCAGCGGGACCAGCACGAGCAAGCGGTACAGACGGGACGGCAGGAGCGGATGCCGGACTGGGAGAAGCGCTTTCGGGCGCCCCGGGTGTCCCTGCCCGACTGGGCGGAGGACGCGCCGGACCGCTCCCTGTTCGTCTCGAACGCGACCGGGACGTACGAGCTGTACGCCTGGGACCGGTCGACGGGCGAGCAGCGCCAGGTGACGGACCGGCCGAACGGCACGACGGACGGCGTGCTGTCCCCGGACGGCGCGTGGATCTGGTGGTTCGACGACAAGGACGGCGACGAGTTCGGCGTGTGGCGCCGCCAGCCCTTCACGGGCGGCGCGGACGAACCGGCCGCCGCGGGCCTGGACGCCTCCTACCCGGCCGGCCTCGCCCTCGGCCGTGACGGGCGTACGGCGGTCGTGGGCCGTTCCACGGACGAGGACGGCACGACCATCCACCTCGTGCGCACCGGCGAGGACCCGGTGGAGATCTACCGCCACCGCGAGTCGGCCGGCGTCGGCGACCTCTCCCACGACGGCTCCCTCATCGCCGTCGAGCACACCGAGCACGGCGACGCGATGCACTCGGCGCTACGCGTCCTGCGCCCCGACGGCACCGCGGTCGCCGACCTCGACGACACCGAGGGCGGCACCCGCGAGCTGGGCCTTGAGGTCCTCGGCTTCGCCCCCGTCGACGGAGACACGCGCCTGCTCATCGGCCACCAGCGCCGCGGCCGCTGGGAGCCCCTGGTGTGGGACGTGGCCACCGGCGAGGAGACGGACCTGGCGCTGGAGCTGCCGGGCGACGTCAGCGCCGAGTGGTACCCGGACGGCAGCGGCCTGCTCATCGCGCACAGCTTCGAGGCCCGCAGCGAGCTGTTCCGCTACGACCTGGCCGGCCGCACTCTCTCGGAGATCCCGACCCCGAAGGGCACGGTGTCCGGAGCGACGGCCCGGCCCGACGGCAGCGTGGAGTTCCTGTGGTCCTCGTCGGCCGAGCCCTCGGCGGTGCGGTCCACGACGGGCGGTGTCGTGCTCGACCCGCCCGGCATGAAGTCGCCCGGCTCGGTGCCGGTGGAGGACGTGTGGGTGGAGGGCCCGGGAGGCCGCATCCACGCCCTCGTCCAGAAGCCGCGGGGCGTGACCGGCCCGCTCCCCACGGTCTTCGACATCCACGGCGGCCCCACCTGGCACGACAGCGACTCCTTCGCGGCGGGTCCGGCCGCGTGGGTCGACCACGGCTACGCGGTGATCCGTGTCAACTACCGCGGTTCCACGGGCTACGGCCGGGCCTGGACGGACGCCCTGAAGCACCGTGTCGGTCTCATCGAGCTGGAGGACATCGCCGCGGTCCGCGAGTGGGCCGTCACCTCGGGCCTCGCCGACCCCGACCGTCTGATCCTCACCGGCGGATCCTGGGGCGGCTACCTCACCCTGCTCGGACTCGGCGTCCAGCCCGACGCGTGGACGCTCGGCATCGCGGCGGTGCCCGTCGCCGACTACGTCACGGCGTACCACGACGAGATGGAAGCGCTGAAGGCGATGGACCGCACGCTCCTCGGCGGCACCCCCGAGGAGGTCCCCGACCGCTTCGAGGCGTCCTCCCCCCTCACCTACGTCGACGAGGTCAAGGCCCCGGTCTACATCTCGGCCGGTGTCAACGACCCCCGCTGCCCGATCCGCCAGATCGAGAACTACGTCAAACGCCTGGAGGCACGAGGCGCGGTGCACGAGGTCTACCGGTACGACGCCGGTCACGGCTCCCTGGTGGTGGACGAACGGATCAAGCAGGTGCGGCTGGAGCTGGAGTTCGCGGAGAGGCACCTGAAGGGGCGGGGGAGCGCCCAGTAGCTCGGGGAGCGGGGGCGGGGTGGTGTGGCGGCCGTGGGTGTGGTGTGGCTGATCGCGCGGTTCCCGCCCCCTTGGGCTCCTGCGGAACCCGCGGGTGGTTGTGCCGACGGCCCCGTGGGTGGTCGTGCTCGGGTCTCGCCCGTGTCTTTGCGGGCAATCGTGCCGCTGGGGCGGCACGGGTGGGCGCGGGCGGCACCCCGCTGCGCCGGGTTGCGCGAACGGCCCCGGCCCCGGCACCGACGCCGGGCACCTCGTGACAACGGGCCGCGAGGAACACCGTCCGGCGTCACGCCCCCGCCCGCTCCCGCCTCCTGCGCCCCAGCAACTCCGCCAACCCCCGCCGCGTCGCCGCCAGCACCACCCGGTCTCCCGCCCCCAGCACATACGTAGGAGGCAGATCCCACACCAGCCCCGAGGCCGGCGCGCCGGCCTCCTCCCCGCTCTCCCCTTCACTGCGCCGCCGCCCAGGAGGTGACGTGTTGAGCGCCAGCACCCGCCACGCCCCGGCCCGGAACGCCTCCCCGACCGTCCGCCCCTCCAACTGCGGATGCCCGGCCACATCCACCTCGGCGAACAGCAGCACCCGCCGTTCCACCGGGATCGCCCCCAGGATCTGCCGCCCCATCATCGCCCCGGCGAACGCGGGCGCGGCGAGATGCGACACACTCCGGCTGCGCGTGAGGGCGAACGGGTGCGCGGCCCGCAGCGTGCGGTACACGGCCGTCGCGAAGTCGTCGTCGTACAGCCGCAGTACGACCCGCAGATCGGGCCGTACGGACCGGGCGTACAGCGAGGCCTCCAGATTCGTCGTGTCCGCGCTGGTCAGCGCCAGCAGCGCATGGGCGCGGTGGATCTTCGCGGCCTCCAGGACCCCTTCCTGCGTGACGTCCCCGAGCACCACCGGCACCCGCAGCCGCCGCGCCGTGGCCATCCCGCGCGCGTCCGGATCGGACTCCACGCACACCACCGGGATGTACAGCTCCCGAAGCCGCGTCAGTACCCGCGTCCCGATCTTGCCGAGTCCGAGCAGCACCACATGACCGCCGAGCCCCCGCGGCGGCTTCCGCAGCGCGGACGCGCTGCGGAACGTGCCGAGTGCCTCCAGCACCGCGGCCAGCAGCACCGGCAGCAGCAGCAACCCCACCAGCCCGGACAGCAGTTGCAGCACCTGACGCGCGGTCGACTCGTGGAAGGCGGGATCGTTGATGCCGAAGAGATCGAGCAGCGTCACATACGTGGCGTACAGCGGATGCTCGCCCGTCACGATCATCAGCCCTACTGCGAGCGCCAGCACACAGGCCACCAGCCCGGCCAGCGACCACCGCAGCCGCCGCGAGAACAGCGAGGCGAACGGCGGCACACCACCCCGCCCGGCGGGCAGGGACGGCCCGGAGTACGACACCTGCTCCAGGACGACGGTCCCGCGCCCGGTCGCCGCCGCCACCGCCGCCTCGTCCGGCAGCAGGTGCGGCCCGTGCTCCCCGCTGCCCTCGGAACCGTCCGCACCGGCCGGGTCGTTGCTCGTCGCGGACAGCAGCGCCAGGGTGCACAGCCCCGGGTCGGCCACCTCGCCCGGCCGTGGCGGCTGCCGTTCCACCGCACGCAGCACGAGCCCTTCCGTCTGGACGACCTTGCTGGTGCCCACGAGGGCGGTGGCGGCCAGCGCGGGCGCGGCCGTGTCGGCGTCGGACAGCACCGTCGTCGACGCGTCGATGCCCGCTCCCCGCCCGTCGCCCGAGGCCACGGCGGCGGTCTGGTCCAGCAGTTCCTCGATGTGCTGCCCCAACCGCCGGTTGTAGAGCCGGAGTACGAGTCGGAGGCGGGGGTTGAGGCGACGGGCGGTGAGGGCGGCGCGGATGTTGGTCTCGTCGTCGTCGTGGACGAGCGCCAAGGCCGCCGCTCGGTCGGCGCCCACCTCGGTGAGGACGGCCTCCGTGATCTCCGGAGCCTCCACGACCTGCTCGTTCGAGGCCGGTTCACCGCTCGTGCCGGTCCGGTTGACCGCCGCGTTCACGACCCGGTCGAGCAGCGCCGCCGAGGCCGCCCGGGCCCGTCCGACCACGGGCCGGCGCACCCGTCTCCCGGAGGGCGGTACGACGAGCGTGACCTGCTCGGCGTAGACACCGCGGAGTTCGGCGGCCAGCCGGTGCGCGAGCCCGTCGTCACCGCACACGATCATGTGCGTGGCCGGATCACTCGGCTGACCTTGGTTCGGAACGCTCCCCACGAGGAGAAGACTGCCTCACCGGGGCGGCCGGTTCCAGAAGGGGACGGTGAGCCGTGAACGCCCGGCCGTCGCCGTCCGTACGCAAGGGGAGGGAATGGGGCAATGCCCTCGCGCACCACCGGAGGTACCGGGCCCGTGGCCATCACGAAGACCGCCCCGCAGGACGGCGCCGATCCTGGGGAAGCCGAGCGCGAGGATGCCGAGCGCGGGGGTGCCGAGCGCGAGGATGCCGACCGCGGGGGTGCCGACCGCGGGGGTGCCGAGCCTGCGGACACCGCGCCGGTCGGCGGCAAGGAAGAGGAGGCCCGGCACCTCAACTCCCCCCTCCTCCTGACCCTTCTGCTGCTCACGGCGGTGATGTTCCAGGACCCGATCCGCGGAGCCCTGGCCGCACCGGTGATGCAGAGCTGGATGACGGTGTTCGTCGCGGTCATGGTCCAGGCGCTGCCGTTCCTGGTGCTCGGTGTGCTGCTGTCGGCGGCGATCGCGGTGTTCGTACCGCCGTCGTTCTTCGCCCGGGCGCTGCCGAAGCACCCGGCGCTGGCGGTCCCGGTCGCGGGGGCGGCGGGCGCGGTGCTGCCGGGCTGCGAGTGCGCGTCCGTGCCGGTGGCGGGCGCGCTGGTCCGACGGGGCGTCACCCCGGCGGCGGCCCTGGCCTTCCTCCTCTCGGCGCCCGCCATCAATCCCATCGTGCTGACGGCGACGGCCGTGGCGTTCCCCGGCAACCCCGAGATGGTCCTGGCCCGTTTCGTCGCCAGCCTGCTGGTGGCCTGCTCGATGGGCTGGCTCTGGCACCGCCTCGGCCGCACGGACTGGCTGCGTCCCCCGGCCCGCGCGTCGTACGAGGGGCAGAGCAGGGGCGCGGCCTTCTGGGGCTCGGTCCGCCACGACGTGACGCACGCGGGCGGTTTCCTGGTGGTCGGCGCGATGGCCGCGGCGACCCTGAAGGCGGTGGTCCCGGCGGACTGGCTGGGCGTCGCGGCCGGACATCCCGTGCTGTCGGTCCTGTTCCTCGCGGCCCTGGCCGTCCTGCTCTCCATCTGCTCGGAGGCGGACGCGTTCGTGGCGGCGTCCCTGACCCAGTTCTCCCTGACGGCCCGTCTGACGTTCCTGGTCGTCGGCCCGATGATCGACCTGAAGCTCTTCGCGATGCAGGCGGGCACCTTCGGCCGCGCCTTCGCCCTGCGCTTCGCCCCCGCGACCTTCGCCCTGGCCGTCGCCGTATCGGCCCTGACCGGAACGGTCCTGCTGTGAACCGCCTGGCCCAGACGGCCCTCCTCTTCCTGCTCGGCGCGACCCTCCTGCACGCCGGCACGACCGACCTCTACCTGCGCTACGTCAAGGAGGGCCTGCGCCCCCTGGTCCTCCTGGCGGGCGCGGTCCTGATCGTCACGGCGGCGGCAACCCTCTGGTACGACCGCCGCTGCGCCCCGGCCCACGACGACCACCACCGCGAGCCCCGCATCTCCTGGCTCCTCACGCTCCCGGTCCTCGCCCTGATCCTGGTCGCGCCGCCGGCCCTGGGCTCCTACAGTGCGGCGCACACCGGCACGGCCCTGACCAAGCCCTTCGGCTTCCCGGCCCTCCCCACCGGTGACGCCCCCCTCCACCTCGCCGTGGCCGACTACGCCGGCCGCGCGATCTACGACGACGGCCGCGCCCTCCGCGACCGCGAGCTGAAGATCACCGGTTTCGTCACCCTGGACCGCGAGGGCGCCCCCTACCTGGTCCGCATGGGCCTCAACTGCTGTGCGGCGGACGCCCAGCCGGTCAAGATCGCCTTGACGGGCAACGCCCCTCCCGTCCTGCGCCCGGACACATGGCTTGAGATCACCGGCACCTACACACCCCGCCGCACGAAGGACCCGGTCAACGACGGCCCGATCCCCTACCTGAAGGTGACGACGGCGAGGCCGGTCCCCACTCCGCACGACCCGTACGACGAGACGTGGAACACCTGAACCGCGTTATGGCGCAGCCCCATTGGGGTACTCGGAAGGAACCGCTGATCAGCGAGGGGTACGCATGACCACACTCCACGGCGAGCAGACGGCGGGCCTCGGCCGCCCGCTCCCGCCCGAGGCGGTCCGCGCGGAACTGGCGAAGGCCGACCACCGGGCCGGCCTGACCCTGGCCACCCTGGGCGCTGCCCTGGCAGCCCTCCTCACCGCGATCACCGTCGGCGTCATCACTCCCACCCAGTACGGCGCGATCCCCCAGCTCCTCCTCTGGACGGGCTGCGCGGCCTGCGCCCCGGCCCTGGTCCTCCTGAGCCTGGCGAGCAGACCCCACCCGGCCACGACGGGCGCCACCCCGACCCAGCTCTTGAACCGCACCACCTGCACCAAGCGCCGTCGCATACGCCAGGCGATGGCGTGGGGCGCGGCGTTCCTCACCCTGACCCTCGCGGGGACGCTGGCGGGAATCCTCTCCTAGGCCCGCCCCCGCCTCCCCGCGGGCGGGGCCGCCCAGGTGCCCCCCGGGCTCCCACCGGGAGCCAGTCATGACGCCTCGGTTCAGCTGCCTGCCTCGGAACACGGGCCCCGGCCGCTTCTCGCAATGTCACGGCCCGGGTGGGCGCCGGGGGACACGCGTCGGCACGGGCCGATGCGGCCATCCGTACGCGCGCCCGGCGGGGAACCCGGCTGATCACCTGTGGTGAGTGGTACGACTACGGCGACGGCGCGGTGGGAAGCGGCCGCGGCCCCCGTCGCGGTGGTCCCGCCGTTCGCCGGCGGTGGGCGACCCGGATCGGTCCGGTCCCACCGGGAGCTGCGGAGCGCCGCGGCCGCGACGGCCGGGCAGGGGCGAGCTGTACCGGTACCCCGCGATTCTGTCGGAGTGCTGGAGGTTGAGCCGGTGAATCACGTATGCCGCGGCCGCGATGAGCACCACGAAGGCGGCGGTTGTCAGGAAGGCGTTCATGGCCGCCACCTCACGTACCGCTGATCAGTCGGCCGGGCCGGCCGGGCGGAGCGGTCTGTTGGGGAACGGCCGTTGACACCGTGGAGGCGCCGCCCTCGTACTCCCATGTCTCGTCCGGGTCCAGTGGCTGCTCGGCCGCCAGGACGCCGTGCCGGGACTCCTCCGCGGCGATGAGCGCGCTCGCGGTGAGCGGCGGGCCGTCATGGCCGGAAGCGGCAGCCATCAGCCGGGCCGCCGACTCATCCCCGGTCTCGGGTGGGATGACCAGGAGATCCCAGCGGCTGGTGCCGTAGGAGAGCAGCAGCAGCTTGTGCGGGTCGATCTCCGGGGTGAACCAGCCGACCTTGACGATGTGGCCGCCCACGGGAACCCTGCGGGGGATGACCGGCCAGTGCGTCGGGTTCACGGCGATGCGGGTGATGCGGCCCCACAAGGGGTCCAACACGTCGGTGAGTGACGGCAGTTCGCTCAGCAGATCCCGGGAGCGGGGCCACCAGGCACCATCCAGGAGTCCGCGGGAGGCGCCGTCGTCGGTCTTCAGGGCGAGACGCGCGGCCGGGGCTGCGACGGGCTCGCGGCGCGGCAGGGTGGGGTACAAGGTCGCCGACATGATGCGGACCCGTCTCCGGGCCGCTTGCGACGGCCCGGGTTTCATCCTTCGCCGAGAACGACCCGGCGTGGAAGCCGGTGTGCGGAATGCCCTCGGTAGTGTCCAGACTACTCCGAGTTCTGCCGCAGCAGGGAGTATGCGGCCGCCTAGAGCTGGAGCAGCCGCTGGGTGATCTCCCGGTACTGCCTCAGCGCGTGCCGGAGTTCGTCGGACTGTGTTCCGGGGGCCTGGTCCTGCCATCCGGCGCGCAGGAGACGCCGCCGCTCCGCGAGGGCGTTCACGAGCTGGGCGGTGGCTTCGTCGTAGGCGCTCTCGGCCTCTTCCACCGCCTCGCGTGGAGTGTCGGCGAAGGTGTTGAGGGCGTGCCGGAGGCGCTGGAGGATCGCGTCCCTTTCGGCCGACGGGAGCAGCGGCTCCGGGCCCGGGGTGCGGAGTTCGGCGGAGCCCCCGGTGTGGCCCGCGGGCTGCTGGGCGCGTGTCTGGTCGTACATCATCGGTTGCCGCTTCCGTTCCGCCCGAAGGCGCTCTTGGTCTTCTCGACGGCCTGCTTCAGGCTTCGGAGACCCGGTCGATCCTGCCTCGGCGTTGCGGTCGCTTCTCGCGGGCGACCCTGTTGTCAGGTGGCGGCATGGCCTGCGCCGTGCCGCCAGTCAACGTCCGGCGGCGGTCGGTGTCAACGCGGTGGTCACGCGATCCGGCCCGTGATCCAGACCGGCGCGGTGGTCATGGACGGCATCTTCAAGTGCGGTCCGGAGCGTTGGTCACGCAGATGGACACGCATACGAAACAGGTCCGCAGCCTACTCACATGAGTAGGCTGCGGACCTGGTGTTCACTGTCGGGGTGGCGGGATTTGAACCCACGACCTCTTCGTCCCGAACGAAGCGCGCTGCCAAGCTGCGCTACACCCCGATGTCGCTGCTGTCGCGGCGACGACGTTTACTTTAGCCCACCGGTGGCTAGAGACGAAATCCGGTTTTGCCGCGGTGGCGGATGGGGTTCGGGCGGGCGTGGTCGAGGGCTACGAGGAGCACGGCCAGGGCGTAGAAGGAGAGGCCCAGGAGGAGGGCGTTGCCGAGGACGCGCTTGAAGCCGTCCTGGCCGACGTCCAGGAACGGGTAGAGGTAGCGGTCGGGGGTGCCCGGGAGGAGCAGCTCGCCCCGGGTGAGGCAGAAGGCCAGGTAAGCCATGGGGTAGAGGAGCCAGGTGCTGGCCTGGCGGAGGCGCATGCGGCCGGGGGACGTGAGCAGGAGCCAGTCCAGTACCGCCGCGATCGGGGTCACCGTGTGCAGCACCGGATGGGAGGGCGCCGGCCCGCCCGTCGGGGTCGCGGCCTCGCCCGCGAGGGAGAACGGGCTCGCCGCGTCGGCCAGGAGCAGGTGGTGCACCAGGGCCGCGATGACGACGTAGAGCAGCGTCGCCCCCAGCACGGCCCCCGGCAGGGGGCGGCTTGCCGTCCATGCGCGGCGGGCCGAGAGTGTCATGACCAGCGCCAGCAGCATGTTGCTCTGGATCGCGAAGGAGCTCAGGGCCCGGGACGGATCGCCGAGGAGCAGTTCGAGCGTGACGCCTGTGACCGCCGCGAGGGCGATCAGCAGGCGGAAGGCCGCGGCCGCGGGGCGGCGGACCGGGGTGACGACGGCCGTGGCCGGCACGGGGGCGGGCTTCAGCGCCGGCGGGGACGGTATCGCTGGGAGGTCCGGGATGTCCCGGGGTATCGGGGCGGTCATGCCCCCACGCTGGCAGAAACGGACATAGGGGGCGATGTGGGCGGGGCTGTGCGGGTTACCCATCCGGGGTGACCCGTCCGGGGCGACCCGTCCGGGGTGACCCGTCCGGGGTGACCCGGATGGGGTGACCCACCCGGGCCGACCCCCTCGCGCTACCTCCCCGGCACCTCTCGCCCCACCAACGTCAGCAACGTCGCCTCCGGCGGGCACGCGAACCGTACCGGTGTGTAGCGGTTCGTTCCGCAGCCCGCCGACACGTGGAGGTACGACGTATGGCCCTCAGCCGAGTGGGTGGACAGGCCCTTCACCCGCTCCGTGTCCAGGTCGCAGTTGGTGACCAGGGCGCCGTAGAAGGGGATGCACAGCTGGCCGCCGTGGGTGTGGCCGGCCAGGATCAGGGGGTAGGCGTCGGCCGTGAAGGCGTCGAGAGTGCGCAGGTACGGGGCGTGCACGACGCCCATCGAGAAGTCCGCCGCCTCGGACGGGCCGCCCGCCACCTGCGCGTAGCGGTCCCGCTTGATGTGCGGGTCGTCCAGGCCCGTGAGCTCCACCGAGCCGCCCTCGAGCTTGAGCTCGCCGCGCGTGTTGGTCAGGTTGAGCCAGCCCGCCGCGTCGAAGCCGTCCCGCAGGTCCTCCCACGGGTTGTGCACCACGCCCTCGGCCGGAGCGTTGCCGTTGAGCCCGTGGCGGCCCTGCGCCTTCTCGAGCAGGTAGCGGGCGGGGTTGCGCAGCTTGGGGCCGTAGTAGTCGTTGGAGCCGAAGACGTACGCGCCCGGGAACTCCATCAGGGGGCCGAGGGCGTCCAGGACCTCCGGGACGCCCTCCGGGTCGGAGAGGTTGTCGCCCGTGTTGATCACGAAGTCGGGGCGCAGACCCGCCAGGGACCGCAGCCAGCGCTGCTTCTTGCGCTGGCCGCCGACCATGTGGATGTCGGAGACCTGCAGCACACGCAGGGGACGCATCCCCGGGGGCAGGACCGGGACGGTGACCCGGCGGAGGCGGAAGGAGCGGGCCTCGAAGCCTGCCGAGTACAACAGTCCGGCGGCGCCAGCCGCCGCGATCCCCAGGGGTACTCCATATCGCGCGCGCATACGACCATCGTGTCAGACCCGGGCCGTTGCCCGTGTCCGGGCGGTACGCGAATTCCCCTGACGGCACCGGGCATTAGACGGCCGCCCCACAAATCGAGGGGCGCCGCTCCTCCCGCACCTGCGACAATCGACCCCATGACCACGCTCAAGTCGAAGCTGCAGGAAGACCTCAACGTTGCGATCAAGGAGCGCGACGAGCTGCGCTCCTCGACGCTCCGGCTGACGCTCGCCGCGATCACCAAGGAGGAGGTCGCGGGCAAGGAGAAGCGCGAGCTCTCCGACGACGAGGTGCAGAAGGTGATCACCCGGGAGGCGAAGAAGCGGCGTGAGGCGGCCGACGCCTTCGCGCAGGGTGGTCGTGCCGAGCAGGCCGAGCGGGAGAAGGCGGAGGGCGAGGTCCTCGCCACGTATCTGCCGCAGCAGCTGTCGGACGAGCAGCTCCAGGAGATCGTCGCCCAGGCCGTCGAGGAGGCGAAGGCGGCCGGTGCGGAGGGGCCGCGGGCCATGGGTGCGGTCATGAAGATCGTGAACCCGAAGGTGGCCGGGCAGGCCGAGGGTGGCCGCGTCGCCGCCGCGGTGAAGAAGCTGCTGGCCGGCTGATCTTCCAGTACGTCTCAGCGGGACGTCGGCTGATCTCTCGGCCGAGCGACGACGGCCCCTTCCCACCCGCGCGGGTGGGAAGGGGCCGTCGTCGTTCAGCGCACTGCCGGCACAGCCGGCTCAGCCGAACCGGCCGCCGTTGCCGTTCCCGCCATTGCCCTGGCCCCGGATGAAGCCCTCCGGGATGGAGAACGAAGGCGTGGGCTCGTCGCCGCCTCCGCCGTTGTTGCCGCCGACCAGGCCGCCGATGAAGCCGTCGTCGCCACCGTTGTCGCCGTTGCCCCCGTCGTCCCGGCCGCCGTCCCCGTCACCGCGGTCCCGCGGCTTGCTGTCGGGGATGTGCACGTCGTTGAAGTCCTCGACGGGCTTGCCCTCCAGCGCGCCGGACATCATGTCGCCCCAGATCGGGCCGGGAACCTCGCCACCGAAGACCTTGCCGTACGACCGGCCGCCGATGGTGATGCCGACCATCTTCCGCTTGTGCGCGGGGTCGCCGACCCACACGGCACCGGCCATGTTCGGCGTGTAGCCCACGAACCAGGCCGCGTAGCGCTCGTCCGTCGTACCGGTCTTACCGGCGCTGGGGCGGCTGCCGAGGCCGGCCTTCTTACCCGTACCGTCCTCGACGACGCCCTTCAGCAGGGCGTTGATGGTGTCGGCGGTGTTCTCCGACATCGCGCGCGAGCAGGTCGACTTCGGGACCTCCAGCGACGTGGTCTTGTCGCCGACCCGCCGGTTGACCGACTCGATGGCGACCGGCGTGCAGTGCATGCCGCGCGAGGCGAAGGTCGCGTACGCGTTCGCCATGGTCAGCGGGGACATCTCCTGGGTGCCGAGGGCGATGGAGGGCACCTGCGGCATCTTGTCGCCGTCGGCCCGCACGACGCCCATCTTCTTGGCCATGGTCGTCACCGGGCAGATGCCGATGTCGCTGATCATCTGCACGTAGTAGGTGTTGACCGACTTGGCGGTCGCCTCCCGCATGTCGTACGGGCCGACCTCGGAGGAGTTCTCGTTCTGGAGCTTCGCCGGGTTGTTGGGGTCGTTCACCCACCGCTTGTCGTCACAGGCCGAGACCGGGCTCGGGTACGGCATCTGGTACGGCGAGGAGTAGACCTTGTTCGCCGGCATGCCGTCCTCGAGGGCGGCGGCGGCCACGATCGGCTTGAACGTCGAACCGGGCTGGTAGCCCATGCCGCCGCCCATCGACTGGTCGACCGAGAGGTTGATCTGCGTCTGGTTCTTCTTGAAGCCGTACGGACGCGACTGGCCCATGGCGAGGATCTTGCCGGTGCCGGGCTGGACGAGGGTGGCGGCGGTGGCCACCTCGTCGCTCTTGTAGACGTGGTCCTTGATGGAGGCCTGCGCCGCGTTCTGGGCCTGCGGGTCCATGGTCGTGCGGATGGTGAGACCGCCCTGGTTCCAGATCTTCGCGCGCTTCTCCTTGGTCTTGCCGAAGACCGGATCGTTCAGGAAGACCTCGCGCACGTAGTCACAGAAGAAGCCGGCGCCCTTGACCGCCGTGATGCAGCCGTTCTTGGGCTTGCTGACCTTCAGGCCGAGCGGTGCCTTCATCGCGTCGGAGGCCTGCGCCCTGGAGATGTCGCCGACGGCCGCCATGCGCTGCAGCACGGTGTTGCGGCGCTTGGTGGCCTCCGCCTCGTCGTTGACCGGGTCGTACCGGCTGGGCGACTGGACGATGCCGGCGAGGAGCGCCGCCTCCTGGACGTTCAGGTCCTTGGCGGACTTGGAGAAGTAGCGCTGGGCGGCGGCCTCGACGCCGTAGGCCTGCTGGCCGAAGAACGTGATGTTCAGGTAGTTCTCGAGGATCTTCTTCTTGCCCAGCTCCTCCTCGACCTGGATCGCGTACTTGAGCTCGCGGATCTTGCGGCCGATGGTCTGCTGGGTGGCCTGCGCGACCTTGGTCGGGTCGTCGCCGGCCTCCTCGACGAAGACGTTCTTCACGTACTGCTGCGTCAGGGTGGAGGCGCCCTCGGAGACTCCGCCGGTCTGCGCGTTCTTGTTGAGGGCGCGCAGGACGCCCTTCAGGTCGACCGCGCCGTGCTGGTAGAAGCGCGAGTCCTCGATCGCGACGATCGCCTTCTGCATGTACGGCGAGACGTCCTTGAGCGGGACCACCGTGCGGTCGCGCGAGTAGACCGTGGCGATCTGGCCGCCGTCGGCGTCGAGGATCGTGGTGCGCTGACTCAGCGGCGGGGTCTTCATGTTGGCCGGGAGCTCGTCGAAGCTCTCGACCGACCCCTTGGCCGCCAGTCCCAGCGCGCCCACCGCGGGCAGCGCGATGCCGGCCAGCACGGCTCCCGCGAGGACACTGACACCGAGGAACTTGGCGGCCTGCTGCGTGGGAGACAGACCACCGCCCGAGCGCTTCATTGGCATGAGGGCAGCCTACGTTCTCATTCACCGGACAGGCGTATAGGCCTTGGCCTAAGCTGCTCTCAACTGTCACAGCCGTGAGGTCACGTATCAATACGTCCGGCGACCCCGAATCGTTCCGGGTGTTCCCCAATTTTTTTGGTGGGGTCGTGTCCGAATCCGCCTTGTGTGTCATACGGCGCCCCATGTGACGCAATGGAACTGTCCCGGTTTGCCGGGAAGGTTACGTATGTCGCCAGCTCACTCCCCCGGGTGATCTGCCGCTTACCCATAGTCCGTTCGGGCCATTCAAGATTGGGCCCGCTGGGGGTGTTGCGCTGTGCCCACCTTCCGTAACGTCCTCAACTGGCGGCGGTGAATATGCCGCTTGCCGCCGTGGGGGAGCCTCGATTCGGGAGAGGACGGCGCCGGTATGGGCTGGGTAGTCGACTGGAGTGCGCAGGCGGCCTGCCGCACTACCGATCCGGATGAACTGTTCGTTCAAGGAGCAGCGCAGAACAGGGCCAAGGCGGTGTGCACCGGATGCCCGGTGCGCACGGAGTGCCTGGCCGACGCGCTCGACAACCGCGTCGAGTTCGGCGTGTGGGGAGGAATGACGGAGCGGGAGCGCCGCGCACTGCTGCGCAGGCGTCCCACTGTGACCTCCTGGCGCCGGCTGCTGGAGACGGCGCGTACGGAGTACGAGCGGGGGTGCGGTGTTCTGCCCCTCGACGACGACGAGATCTACGAGAACTACGCAGCGGTGAGCTGAGGGTGAGCTGAGGAGTCCCTTCGGGAGCTCCCCAGGTCCAGGTCTGAGGGCTCTGTCAGGGCCCTTCGCCATCACCCACGGATTCTCAGCCGACGGGTCTTTCGGCGTACGGCTTCTTCGCCGACGGGCTTTTCGGCGTACGGGTTCTTCGCCCTCGTCACGAGCCCTGCGCCCTCGCCGGGTTGTCCTCCAGACAGACCCGGCACGCGCCTCGGGTACGCAGCACGGGTACGCGCCTCAGGCACTCGCCTCGGGCGTCTCCGGCTGGTCGGCGGGGTCGGGCAGCTCGCGCTCGTCGGCCGCGAGCCGGTCGCCGATCTCGCGCAGTCCCGCGAGGTCGTGCACGTCACCGGGCAGCGCGGCCACTTCCGTCACGGCCACCTCGGGGTGGAGCGCGGTGAAGCGGTCACGCGTGCGCTGCTCACGGGAGAGCAGCTGCATACGATCGGCGTGCAGCCTCAACAGGCCCGCGGTGAGCTGGTCGACGGACCGCTCGGGGGCCTCGGCCTGCTCGGTGTCCGCAGGGCCCTTGGCGTGCCCGGTGTCCTCGGCAAGCTCGGCTTCTTCGGTGGGGGAGCCACCCTCGGGAGCCGATGCCGGAGCCTGAGTTGGTGTTCTGGGCGTGGGAGAGTCTGAACTTTCCTGTGCGTCGGGGGAGTTACGAAGTCTTGCTTTCCCGCCCTCCTGATCCACAATGCGGGGCTCTTCAAGATTTTCCGCGGCGGCGAGTGCCCGCTCGGCCGACAGCCGGTCGGCCCCGCTGCCGTGCACCCGGTTGAGTACCAGACCGGCGAGCGGCATGTCCTCCGCGGCCAGCCGCTCCACGAAGTACGCGGCCTCGCGCAGCGCGTCCCGCTCCGGAGCCGCCACCACGAGGAACGCCGTGCCAGGCGCCTGGAGCAGCTTGTACGTCGCGTCCGCGCGGGTGCGGAAGCCGCCGAAGGTGGTGTCCATCGCGGACACGAACGTCTGGACGTCCTTGAGGAGCTGACCGCCGAGCAGCTTGCCGAGGGTGCCGGTCATCATCGACATCCCGACGTTCAGGAACTTCATCCCGGCGCGGCCGCCCAGCTTCGCCGGTGCCGTCAGCAGCCGGATCAGCCGGCCGTCCAGGAACGACCCCAGCCGCTTGGGCGCGTCCAGGAAATCCAGCGCCGAGCGGGAGGGCGGGGTGTCGACGACGATCAGGTCCCACTCGTCCCGGGCGCGCAACTGCCCGAGCTTCTCCATCGCCATGTACTCCTGCGTGCCCGCGAAGCCCGCCGAGAGCGACTGGTAGAAGGGGTTTCCCAGGATGGCGGCCGCCCGCTCGCCGTCCGCGTGCGCCTCGACGATCTCGTCGAAGGTGCGCTTCATGTCGAGCATCATCGCGTGCAGCTCGCCGCCCGCGGAGTCGTCGATGCCCTTCACCCGGCGCGGGGTGTTGTCCAGGGAGTCGATGCCCATGGACTGGGCCAGCCGGCGGGCCGGGTCGATGGTCAGGACGACCACCTTGCGGCCCCGCTCCGCCGCGCGCAGACCCAGGGCCGCCGCGGTGGTGGTCTTGCCGACCCCGCCCGAGCCGCAGCAGACCATGATCCGGGTCTTCGGGTCCTCCAGCAGGGGATCGATGTCGAGCAGGCGCGCGGGGGCGAGGTGCGGGCGGGCCGGGTCGTGGCTGTGGGCCGGGTCCGGACGACTCATGACATCCCCTGCTTCCGACTCATGACGGGCCTTGCCCGTCCGTCCTGGCTCATGACACGCCCTGCTCGCGTGCCCTGTCCGTGCCGGCTCATCTCGTGCCCCGCTCGCGTGCCCTGCCCGTGCCTGCTCATGACACGCCCTGCTCGCGCAGCTCGCGGGCCAGCTCGTACAGCCCCGCCAGGTCCATGCCCTCGGCGAACAGGGGCAGTTCGTGCGTCGCCAGGCCCAGTTCGGCCAGGACCGCCCGCTGCTCGTGCTCCAGCGTGTACCGCTCGGCGTACTCCTCGGCCTGCGTGAGCAGCGGATCCACCAGCCGCTCGGCGTGCCCGCCGCGCCGCGCCCCGCCGAGCCCCGCGGAGGACAGGGACCGCGCGACAGTGGAACGCGGGACCGTCCGTACGAGTTCCAGGTCCGTCTCGTCCAACACCTCCGGCCGGACCATGTTCACGATGATCCGTCCCACCGGCAGCCGGGCCGAACGCAGCTCCGCGATGCCGTCCACGGTCTCCTGGACGGGCATCTCCTCCAGCAGCGTCACCAGGTGCACGGCCGTCTCCTGCGACTTCAGCACCCGCATCACGGCCTGCGCCTGATTGTGTATCGGGCCGATCTTGGCGAGACCCGCGACCTCGTCGTTCACGTTCAGGAAGCGGGTGATCCGCCCGGTCGGCGGGGCGTCCATGACGACGTAGTCGTACACGAACCGCCCGCTGCGCTCCTTGCGGCGCACCGCCTCGCACGCCTTGCCGGTCAGGAGGACGTCCCTGAGGCCGGGCGCGATGGTGGTGGCGAAGTCGATCGCGCCGAGCTTCTTCAGGGCCCGTCCCGCGCTGCCCAGCTTGTAGAACATCTGGAGGTAGTCCAGAAGGGCCAGTTCGGGGTCGATGGCGAGGGCATACACCTCCCCGCCCCCGGGTGCTACCGCGATTTTCCGTTCCTCATAAGGCAGCGCTTCCGTTTCGAAGAGCTGCGCGATGCCCTGACGGCCCTCGACCTCGACGAGAAGCGTCCGCTTCCCCTCCGTGGCCAGGGCCAGCGCTAGGGCCGCGGCCACCGTGGTCTTGCCGGTACCGCCCTTGCCGCTGACGACCTGGAGCCTGCTCACGTATTCGAGCCTAACCAGTCCGTGCCCGCGCTACGCGGGAGGCTGTGGACAACCGGTGCGGTGGTGGGCCGCGTGGCCCCCGGCCGCCAGGGGCTAGAGTCGGCCGCATGACCAAGTGGGAATACTCGACTGTGCCGCTGCTCGTCCACGCCACGAAGCAGATTCTGGACACCTGGGGCGAGGACGGCTGGGAGCTCGTCCAGGTCGTGCCCGGGCCGAACAACCCCGAGCAGCTCGTGGCCTACCTGAAGCGGGAGAAGCAGTAGTGGGCGCCGTCGAGGCGAAGCTGGCCGAGCTCGGCCTGAGCCTGCCGGCGGTGGTCCCGCCGCTCGCCGCGTACCAGCCGGCCGTGCAGTCAGGCCCGTACGTCTACACCGCCGGGCAGCTCCCGATGGTGGACGGCAAGCTTCCGGTCACCGGCAAGGTCGGCGCGGAGGTCACCCCCGAGGAGGCCAAGGAGCTGGCACGCACGTGTGCGCTGAACGCCCTGGCCGCCGTGAAGTCCGTAGCCGGTGACCTGGACCGCATCGCGCGTGTGGTGAAGGTCGTCGGCTTCGTCGCCTCGGCCTCGGACTTCACGGGCCAGCCCGCGGTGCTCAACGGCGCGAGCGAGCTGCTCGGCGAGGTCCTCGGCGACAAGGGCGTGCACGCGCGCAGCGCGGTGGGCGTCGCGGTGCTGCCGCTGGACGCACCGGTCGAGGTCGAGATCCAGGTGGAGCTCGCGTAGCACCGGGCCGTGCACCCCGTCCGTGCCCTCTGCGATGGCCCCAGCTGCGCATTCCGTCCCCGGGGCCACTCGAACATCCGCCCGTCACGGGATAGCCTCGCGCCCATGGCGAACGGTCAGTGGTACCCCCCGGAGTGGCCGGACCGCATCCGCGCACTCGCGGCCGGCACCCTCACCCCGGTGACCCCGAAGCGCGCGGCCACCGTCATGCTCCTGAAGGACACCGGCAGCGGCCCCGCCGTCCACATGCTGCGCAGACGCGCCTCCATGGCCTTCGCCGGAGGCGCGTACGCGTATCCGGGCGGCGGTGTCGACCCGCGCGACGACGATCACCACGTCCGCTGGGCGGGCCCCACGCGCGCGTGGTGGGCCGACCGGCTCGGCGTCGACGAGACGGCGGCCCAGGCGATCGTCTGCGCGGCCGTGCGCGAGACGTACGAGGAGGCGGGCGTGCTGCTCGCCGGACCGGCCTCCGACTCGGTCGTCGGTGACACCACGGGTGCCGACTGGGAGGCCGACCGGGCCGCCCTGGTCGCCCGGGACCTGTCCTTCGCGGAGTTCCTGGACCGCCGCGGCCTGGTCCTGCGCTCCGATCTGCTGGGCGCCTGGACCCGCTGGATCACCCCGGAGTTCGAGGCCCGCCGCTACGACACCTGGTTCTTCGTGGCCGCGCTCCCCGAGGGGCAGCGCACCCGCAACGCCTCCACCGAGGCCGACCGGACGGTGTGGATCACGCCGGGTGAGGCGGCCGCCGGGTACGACAAGGGCGAGCTGCTGATGATGCCGCCGACGATCGCGACCCTGCGCCAGCTGACGGAGTACGAGACGGCCGCCCGGGCGCTCGACGCCGCCCCGGGGCGTGACCTCACGCCCGTCCTGGCCACCGCCCGCCTGGTCGACGGCGAGCTCGTGCTCTCCTGGCCGGGCCACGACGAGTTCACCAAGCACATCCCGACCGGTGGAGCCACCGCATGACGGACGCAAGCGCCCTTCCCGGCCAGCCCCGGGGCGGGGTCCTCTCGGGGCCCGCCACCGCGCGGGCCGTGAACGTCCTGGCCCCGAACGCGTCGGCGATGACCCTGGACGGCACGAACACCTGGATCGTCTCCGAGCCCGGCTCGGACCTGGCCGTGGTGATCGACCCGGGGCCGCTGGACGACGCGCACCTGCGACGGGTCGTCACGACGGCCGGGCAGGCCGGCAAGCGGGTCGCCCTGACCCTGCTGACCCACGGGCACCCCGACCACGCGGAGGGCGCCGCCCGGTTCGCCGAACTGACCGGCACGCGCGTGCGTGCCCTCGACCCGGCACTGCGGCTGGGCGACGAGGGCCTGGCCGCCGGGGACGTGATCACGACCGGTGGGCTGGAACTGCGCGTGGTGCCGACCCCCGGCCACACCGCCGACTCCCTCTCCTTCCACCTCCCGGCCGACCGGGCCGTCCTCACCGGCGACACGATCCTCGGCCGCGGCACGACGGTCGTGGCCCACCCCGACGGCCGCCTCGGCGACTATCTGGACTCCCTGCGCCGCCTGCGCTCCCTGACGGTCGACGACGGCGTCCACACCGTCCTGCCGGGCCACGGCCCGGTCCTCGACGACGCTCAGGGCGTCGTCGAGTACTACCTCGCCCACCGCGCCACCCGCCTCGCCCAGGTCGAGACGGCCGTCGAGGACGGCTACCGCACCCCTGCGCAGGTCGTCGCCCACGTCTACGCCGACGTGGACCGCTCCCTGTGGCCGGCGGCGGAACTGTCGGTGCGCGCGCAGATGGACTATCTGGAGGAGCACGGGCTCATCTGACCCCGTCCGGATACGACGTCGGGCCCCGTCTCGTGAGGAGACGGGGCCCGATGACGTACGGGGCCGGGTGTGCGCGTCAGCGTGAGCGCTTGGCGAGGCGCTCCACGTCCAGGAGGATCACCGCGCGGGCCTCCAGGCGCAGCCAGCCGCGCTGGGCGAAGTCCGCGAGGGCCTTGTTGACCGTCTCGCGGGACGCGCCGACGAGTTGGGCCAGCTCCTCCTGCGTGAGGTCGTGCACGACGTGGATGCCCTCCTCGGACTGCACGCCGAACCGGCGCGACAGGTCGAGCAGCGCGCGGGCGACACGGCCCGGGACGTCCGAGAAGACGAGGTCGGACATCGCGTCGTTGGTCTTGCGCAGTCGGCGGGCGACGGCGCGCAGGAGCGCCGTGGCCACCTCCGGGCGGGCGTTCAGCCAGGGCTGGAGGTCGCCGTGGCCGAGGCCGAGCAGCTTGACCTCGGTCAGTGCCGTGGCCGTCGCGGTGCGCGGGCCCGGGTCGAACAGCGAGAGCTCGCCGATGAGCTCGCCGGGGCCGACCACGGCCAGCATGTTCTCGCGGCCGTCGGGGGATGTGCGGTGGAGCTTCACCTTGCCCTCCGTGACCACATACAGGCGGTCACCGGGGTCGCCCTCATGGAACAGCGAGTCACCGCGGGCGAGGGTCACCTCACTCATGGAGGCGCGGAGCTCCGCGGCCTGCTCGTCATCGAGCGCCGCGAAGAGCGGATTGCGCCGCAGAACGTCGTCCACGAGTTCTCTCCTATTCGACCTGCTCAGGGGATCTTGCTCCCCCGTGTACCGAGGGACCGTGGTGCCCATTTTGTCGGGCGGTCCAAACAGTGTGATCTGTCACAAGGATGCCGCACACGTGTCCCGGGGTACGCGGCAGGGGTCCAATTGGGCGCCGATCTTCAGGGGCCGGGGCGGATGTCGGTGCCGGGCCTTAGGCTGGCCGGGTGTCCAAATCGCCGGTGAGAGCACAGGCCGAGGGGGCTGCGCGGGTGGTTGTACGTCGCGATTCCGCTGTGGGCGAACAGAGCCCCGATGGCGGTAGGAAAACGGCGAAAGAGAACAAGACGGAACCGGTGACGAGGGCGGCGTCCGCGAAGAAGGCCGCGTCCGCGAAGAAGGCCGCGTCTACGAGACAGACGGCCTCCGCGAAGGAGACGGCCTCCGTCAAGGGGACGGCCTCCGCCAAGAAGGCTGCCTCCGCCAAGAAGGCCGCTTCCAAGACGTCCGCCGCCCAGAAGGCATCGAAGAAGGCATCGAAGGGCGCCGCCGTGAAGAAGGCGCCCGCCGCCAAGAAGGTCGCGGTCGCGCCCAAGAAGGCCACCGCCCGTCTCAAGGGCACCGCCCCCGCCAAGGCCGTCGTCCACCCGCCGGGTGACGAGTCGCCCACCGCCCTGGTCCGCCGGGCCCGTCGGATCAACCGCGAGCTCGCCGAGGTCTTTCCGTACGCGCACCCCGAGCTGGACTTCGAGAACCCCTTCCAACTGGTCGTCGCCACGGTCCTGTCCGCCCAGACGACCGACCTGCGCGTCAACCAGACGACGCCCGCCCTCTTCGCCACGTACCCGACCCCGGAGGACCTGGCCGCCGCCAACCCCGAGGAGGTGGAGGAGATCCTCCGCCCGTGCGGCTTCTTCCGGGCCAAGACGAAGTCGGTCATAGGGCTGTCGAAGGCCCTGGTGGAGGACTTCGGGGGCGAGGTGCCCGGCCGGCTGGAGGACCTGGTCAAGCTGCCCGGCGTCGGCCGCAAGACCGCGTTCGTCGTGCTCGGCAACGCCTTCGGGCGCCCCGGCATCACCGTCGACACGCACTTCCAGCGCCTGGTGCGCCGCTGGCGGTGGACCGGCGAGACCGACCCGGACAAGATCGAGGCCGCCATCGGCGCGCTCTTCCCGAAGAGCGACTGGACGGATCTCTCGCACCACGTCATCTGGCACGGCCGCCGCATCTGCCACGCCCGCAAGCCCGCGTGCGGCGCCTGCCCGATCGCCCCGCTCTGCCCGGCCTACGGCGAGGGCGAGACCGACCCGGAGAAGGCGAAGAAGCTCCTCAAGTACGAGAAGGGGGGCTTCCCCGGGCAGCGTCTGAAGCCCCCGCAGGCCTACCTGGACGCGGGCGGCACACCGGCGCCGCCGCTGGGGGCCGGATGAGTTGCCCGAGGCGCCCGCAGCATCCGACGCGCCGCCCGAGCGGCCCGACGCGCGACGCGAAGAACTCCACGCGCCATCCGGAGAGCCCCACGCGCCACCCCACGAGCCTCACGCGCCATCCGGAGAGCCCCACGCGCCGCCCGTTCAGGGGATCCGGGGCGTCGGCGGAACGATCTCGGGCCCGTCGTGCGTTGGACGCGGCAGGACGACGGGGGTGGCGATGACGCGTGCGAGCGACACACAGGGCGGCCGGGTGGCGTTGAGCAAGGACGGCCTGCCCGGCTGGCTGGACCCGGTGGTGCACGCCGTGGAGACCGTCCGGCCGCGGCAGCTGAGCCGGTTCCTGCCGCCGGAGGACGGGGCGGGGCGGCAGTCCGCCGTGCTGGTCCTGTTCGGTGAAGGGACGCACGGCCCGGAGTTGCTGCTCATGGAGCGGGCGAGCTCCCTGCGCTCGCACGCCGGCCAGCCTTCCTTCCCGGGCGGCGCCCTCGACCCGGAGGACGGCGACCCGTACGGCGATGGCCCGCTGCGGGCCGCCCTGCGCGAGGCGGAGGAGGAGACCGGCCTCGACCCCTCGGGCGTCCAGCTCTTCGGCGTCCTGCCTCGGCTCTACATCCCGGTCAGCGGCTTCGTCGTCACACCCGTGCTGGGCTGGTGGCGCGAGCCGACCCCGGTCGGAGTCGTCGACCCGAACGAGACCGCCCGGGTCTTCACCGTCCCCGTGGTGGATCTCACGGATCCCGCCAACCGAGCGACCACCGTCCACCCCAGCGGCCACCAAGGTCCGGCGTTTCTGGTCGAATCGGCCCTGGTCTGGGGTTTCACGGCCGGAATCATCGACCGGCTGCTGCACTTCGCGGGCTGGGAGCGGCCCTGGGACCGCGAGAAGCAGGTCCCGCTCGACTGGCGCGCATGACAGGGTGGCCTCCGTGAACGTGCTGGACATCTTGTTGCTGGTCGCCGCCGTGTGGTTCGCGGTCGTGGGGTACCGCCAGGGGTTCGTCGTCGGCATCCTGTCGGTGATCGGCTTCCTGGGCGGCGGCCTCGTCGCGGTCTACGTGCTGCCCGTCATCTGGGACGCGCTGACGGACAAGGCGGAGGTGAACACGACCGCCGCCGTCGTCGCGGTCGTCGTCGTCATCGTCTGCGCCTCCGTCGGCCAGGCCCTGACCACCCACCTCGGCAACAAGCTGCGCCGGCACATCACCTGGTCCCCGGCCCGGGCCCTCGATGCCACCGGTGGCGCCCTGGTCAACGTCGTGGCGATGCTCCTGGTCGCCTGGCTGATCGGCTCGGCCCTCGCGGGCACCACTCTGCCGACCCTCGGCAAGGAGGTCCGCAGCTCCAAGGTGCTGCTGGGCGTCTCGCAGGCCCTGCCGGACCAGGCGGCCACCTGGTTCGCGGACTTCTCCTCCGTCCTCGCGCAGAACGGCTTCCCACAGGTCTTCAGCCCCTTCTCCAACGAGCCGATCACCGACGTCCAGCCGCCCGACCCGGCGTTGGCGAACAGCCCCGTGGCACACAGCGCCCAGCGCTCCATCGTCAAGGTCATGGGCACGGCCCCGAGCTGCGGCAAAGTCCTGGAGGGCACCGGCTTCGTCTTCTCCGACCGTCGCGTGATGACCAACGCGCACGTGGTGGGCGGAGTCGACGAGCCGACCGTGCAGATAGGCGGCGAGGGCAGGAAGTACGACGCCAAGGTCGTGCTCTACGACTGGCGGCGTGACATCGCCGTCCTCGACGTGCCGGATCTGAAGGCGCCCGTCCTGCGGTTCACCGAGAAGGACGCGAGCAGCGGCAACGGTGCGATCGTCGCGGGCTTCCCGGAGAACGGGGCGTACGACGTGCGAGCCGCCCGCGTGCGCGGCCGCATCACCGCCAACGGCCCGGACATCTACCACCGCGGCACGGTCCGCCGCGACGTCTAC
This sequence comes from Streptomyces luteogriseus, assembly GCF_014205055.1. Lineage (NCBI taxonomy): Bacteria > Bacillati > Actinomycetota > Actinomycetes > Kitasatosporales > Streptomycetaceae > Streptomyces > Streptomyces luteogriseus. Next base: position 3,975,619 of record NZ_JACHMS010000001.1, on the reverse strand, counting down.
TCCCTCTTCGCGACCGTCCGTCAGGGCAACTCCGGCGGCCCGCTGCTCACCCCCGACGGCAAGGTCTACGGCGTCGTCTTCGCCAAGTCGCTCGACGACGCCGAGACGGGATACGCGCTGACCGTCGACGAGATCCGGGAGGACATCACCAAGGGGCGCGCCGCCGCCCAGCAGGTGGGCAGCGACAGCTGCGCCCTGTAGGCCGGGCGGCTCCGGGGCGGCCCCGGAGCGGCAGATGGCGGGGTGTCACTCGCGCGAGCGGTGCCTCAGTCGCGAGTGTGGCGCAGACGTACGGAGACCCAGCGGGCCCGGCGGCGGAGGATACGCGGAATCCCTACCCGGGGGTCCGCGGTCGCCATCTGCGGTGCGCCGCTTCGCTGGTGGGGGTTCGCACCGCCCGCCGAGCGGCGATTGCGGGTTGCGTCACTGTAGTCGTGCGTCCAGCCCATACCCCGACGTGTGCCCCCGCCCCATGGTCGATAACCGCTCCCGGGGCGTCCAATTGGCCTATGCGCCAGGCAATTGGCCGTTCGTCAGACAAGCGTTCACGTGCCGGTGACGGGGCGGGGCCGGCCGGTCACCGGTCGGGTTCGGGATCCCGCAGCCAGTTGATGAGTTCCGAGGAGAACGCGACCGGGTCCTCCTCGTGCGGGAAGTGCCCGAGGCCGTCGAACAGGCGCCAGCGGTAAGGGGCTTCGACGTACTCGCCGGACCCGGCCGCGCTGCGGGTGCGCATCACGGGGTCGAGCGAGCCGTGCAGATGCAGCGTCGGCACGCGCACGGGCCGCTTCATCCGCCGGTTGAACTGGATGCCGTCCGGGCGGGCGAGGGAGCGCACCATCCAGCGGTACGGCTCGACCGCGCAGTGCGCCGCGGAGGGGATGCACATGGCGCGGCGGTACGTCTGCAGCGCCTCGTCCTCGGGCGGGCGCGGCCCGGACCAGTCCTGGATCAGCTCCGCGACGAGAGCCCCGTCGTCGGCGGTGAGCTGCCGCTCCGGGATCCAGGGCCGCTGGAACCCCCAGATGTGTGAACCGGCGCGGCTCTGCTTGACGTCCCTCAGCATGGCCGAGCGCCAGCGCCGCGGGTGCGGCATGGAGGAGACCGCCAGCCGCCGCACCAGCTTGGGACGCATCGCGGCGGCGGTCCACGCGAGATATCCGCCGAGGTCATGGCCGACCAGCGCGGCGTCGGACTCGCCGAGGGAGCGGATGACGCCGGTGACGTCGAGCGCGAGGTTGGCGGGGTCGTAGCCGCGCGGGGTGCGGTCGCTGCCGCCGACACCCCGCAGGTCCATGGCGACGGCCCGGAAGCCGGCGTCGGCGAGCGCCACCAGCTGGTGGCGCCAGGTCCACCAGAACTGCGGGAAACCGTGCAGCAGCAGGACCAGCGGCCCGTCCCCCAGCTCGGCGATGTGGAAGCGGGCGCCGTTGGCGGCCACGTCGCGGTGGCTCCAGGGGCCGTCCAGGAGTACGGCCGAGGCCGGTTGTGCCGGGGAAGGGGCGGGGTCCGTCATGAGGACGAGCGTGCCACAGCCTCGATGGCCTCGGGGACCCGGTCCTGCGGGAGCTCCGGCCGCGGGTGCGGCTTGGCCTTCTGCAGCACGACCGCAGTCTCCTTCATCGACGCGGCGACCTTCTGCGGGCCCTTGCTCTTCTTGGCCTTCTTCGCGAAGGTCACGCCGACCAGCGCGAGGACGCCCGCGACCAGCACGTTCGCCGCGAACGACAGCAGGAAGCAGACCGCGAGGTTCCAGTCGCTCCAGGTGCGGATGCCGTACGCCAGCGCGAAGTTCAGCATCGGCAGGGAGAAGATCAGCACCGCGCCGGCCGCCGAGAAGGCGCCGCCGCTGGTTGCGCCGCGTTTCACGTCCTGCTTGAGCTGCGCCTTCGCCAGCGCGATCTCGTCGTGCACCAGCGCCGACATTTCCGCCGTCGCCGAGGCGAACAGCTGGCCGATGCTGCGTTCGGCGCCGACCGGGCTGCCGTCGGGTGCGCTCATCGCGGTCTCCCTCTTCTGCGTACGGTCCGATGTCCGCGTCTTCTGTCCGACCCGTGCGCAGTCGTCCGACTGCGCACGGCATGACCGCGTACGGACCCGTCTTTTGTACCGTCTCGTCAGATCATGCCGGACGGTGGTGGTCCTCGCCTGCCCCGCCCGGTACTTCGGCAAGCCCGTGGCGCGCCGCTGCCTTCTCCTGGGCGATCCGGCGGTGGTCGGCGGCCTTGCGCTCGTACAGCGCGGCGAGCCGCAAGTGGTAGGCCGGGTCGTCCTCCTCGTAGACGTCCGGGATGCCGTCGGCGTCCTCGTCGCGCTCCTCGTCCTCCCACAGGCGGCGGTACTTGGCGTTGCGGATCTTCAGCAGGACGGTCGCGAGTGTCGCGGCGATGAGCGAGCCCAGTAGGACGGCGGCCTTGACCTCGTTGGTCATCGTCTGGTCGCCGGCGAAGGCGAGTTCGCCGATGAGCAGGGACACGGTGAAGCCGATGCCGGCGAGACTCGCCACCGCGAACACGTCCGCCCAGGCGAGGTCGTCGCTGAGCGAGGCGCGGGTGAAACGGGCCGTCAGCCAGGTGCCGCCGAAGATGCCGAGCACCTTGCCGACGACGAGCCCGAGGACGACGCCGAGCGTCTCGGGTGTGGTGAACACATCGGCGAGCGCCCCGCCGGACACCGCCACGCCCGCGCTGAACAGCGCGAACAGCGGAACGGCCAGCCCTGCCGAGAGGGGCCGCACGAGGTGCTCGATGCGCTCGCCGGGGGAGTGGTCCTCGCCCTCGTGGCGGTGGCAGCGCAGCATCAGGCCCATGGCGACGCCGGCGATGGTGGCGTGGATGCCGCTGTTGTACATCAGCGCCCAGACGACGAGGGCGAGCGGCACGTACACGTACCAGCCGCGTACGCCCTTGCGCAGCAGCAGCCAGAAGAGCACCAGACCGGCGACGGCGCCGCCGAGCGCGGCGAAGTTCAGGTCGGAGGTGAAGAACACCGCGATGATCAGGATCGCGAAGAGGTCGTCGACCACGGCGAGCGTGAGCAGAAAGGCCCGCAGTGCGCTCGGCAGGGAGGTGCCGATCACGGCGAGCACGGCGAGCGCGAAGGCGATGTCGGTGGCGGTCGGCACGGCCCAGCCGGCCAGGGAGCCCCCGCCGGCCACGGCGGTGACGGTGTAGACGAGGGCCGGTACGGCCATGCCGCAGAGGGCGGCGACGACCGGGAGCGCTGCGGCCTTCGGGTCGCGCAGGTCGCCCGCGACGAGTTCGCGCTTGAGCTCGATTCCGGCGACGAAGAAGAAGATCGCCAGCAGCCCGTCGGCGGCCCAGTGCGCGATCGACAGGTCCAGGCCGAGGGCGGCGGGACCCACGTGGAAGTGGGAGACGTTCTCGTAGCTGTCGTGCAGCGCGGGGATGTTCGCCCAGAGCAGCGCGGTGACCGCGGCGGCGAGCAGCAGCACCCCGCCGACGGTCTCGGTGCGCAGCGCGTCCGCCACGTAGGTCCGCTCGGGCAGCGACAGCCGGCCGAGGACCTTGCGGGGGGTGGTGGAGCGGGGCGCGGTCACGGGGAAACCTCCGGTCGGTGGGCAGGACGGAACACATGCCGACCAGACTTCCCGGCGCACCATGGAGCACTTGTTTTGCTTAGTTTAGGTAAGCGTACGGCCGTGCGCATCCGGCGGCCTCCGCCGCGGGGACGCTCCGGCGGAGAGCACCCGGTGATCGGGTGCCCTCCGCCGGATTCGTCATGCCGGTGCCGCGATCAGTCCTCGCTGGGCGCGGCGGGCAGCTTGGTCTGGATGAGGTCCATGACCGTGGAGTCGGTCAGCGTGGTGACGTCCCCCAGCTGACGGTTCTCGGCGACGTCCCGCAGCAGCCGGCGCATGATCTTGCCGGAGCGGGTCTTGGGCAGCTCGGCCACCGGCAGGATCCGCTTCGGCTTGGCGATCGGGCCGAGGGTGTTGCCGACATGCGTGCGCAGCTCGGCGACCAGGGTCTCGGTCTCCGAGGCCGTGCCGCGCAGGATCACGAACGCGACGATGGCCTGCCCGGTCGTCTCGTCCGCCGCGCCGACCACGGCCGCCTCGGCGACCGAGGGGTGTGAGACGAGCGCCGACTCGACCTCGGTGGTGGAGATGTTGTGCCCGGACACGAGCATGACGTCGTCGACCCGGCCGAGCAGCCAGATGTCGCCGTCGTCGTCCCTCTTGGCGCCGTCACCGGCGAAGTACTTGCCCTCGAATCGCGACCAGTACGTGTCGATGAAGCGCTGGTCGTCGCCCCAGATGGTGCGCAGCATCGACGGCCACGGCTCGGTCAGCACCAGGTAGCCGCCACCGCCGTTCGGCACCTCGTTCGCCTCGTCGTCGACGACCGTCGCGGAGATGCCGGGCAGCGGCGTCTGCGCGGAGCCGGGCTTGGTGGCGGTCACGCCCGGCAGCGGGGTGATCATCATCGAACCGGTCTCGGTCTGCCACCAGGTGTCGACGACCGGGGTGCGGTCGCCGCCGATGTTCTTGCGGTACCAGATCCACGCCTCGGGGTTGATCGGCTCGCCCACCGAGCCCAGCACGCGCAGGCTGGACAGGTCGAACTTGGCGGGGATGTCGTCGCCCCACTTCATGAACGTACGGATCGCGGTCGGCGCGGTGTACAGGATCGTGACCCCGTACTTCTGCACGATCTCCCAGAAGCGGCCCTGGTGCGGGGTGTCGGGCGTGCCCTCGTACATGACCTGCGTCGCGCCGTTCGCCAGCGGCCCGTAGACGATGTACGAGTGGCCGGTGACCCAGCCGACATCGGCGGTGCACCAGTAGACGTCGGTCTCCGGCTTGAGGTCGAAGACGGCGTGGTGGGTGTAGGCGGTCTGCGTGAGGTAGCCGCCGGAGGTGTGCAGGATGCCCTTCGGCTTACCCGTGGTGCCCGAGGTGTAGAGGATGAACAGCGGGTGCTCGGCGTCGAACGCCTGCGGGGTGTGCTCCGCGCTCTGCCGTCCCACCAGGTCGTGCCACCACACGTCGCGGCCCTCGGTGAAGGCGACCTCCTGGCCCGTGCGGCGCACGACCAGGACGTGCTCGACGATGCCCGCCTTCTCGACGGCCTCGTCCACGGCAGGCTTGAGCGCGGACGGCTTGCCGCGCCGGTAGCCACCGTCGGAGGTGATGATCACGCGCGCGTCGGCGTCCTGGATGCGGGTGGCGAGCGCGTCTGAGGAGAAACCGCCGAAGACGACCGAGTGCGCGGCGCCGATCCGGGCGCAGGCCAGCATCGCGACGGCCGTCTCGGGGATCATCGGCATGTAGACGGCGACCCGGTCGCCCGCCTGGACTCCTAGCTCCAGCAGGGCGTTGGCGGCCTTGGAGACCTCGTCCTTGAGCTCGGCGTAGGTGATCGCGCGGCTGTCGCCCGGCTCGCCCTCGAAGTGGATGGCGACCCGGTCGCCGTGCCCGGCCTCCACATGGCGGTCGACGCAGTTGTAGGCGACGTTGAGCTCGCCGTCCTTGAACCACTTGGCGAACGGCGGGTTCGACCAGTCCAGCGTCTCGGTGGGCTCCTTGGCCCAGGTCAGCCGACGGGCCTGCTCGGCCCAGAAGCCGAGCCTGTCAGCCTTGGCCTGTTCATACGCCTCCGCGGTGACATTGGCGTTCGCGGCCAGGTCGGCGGGGGGCGCGAAGCGTCGCTCCTCCTTCAAGAGGTTGGCCAGGCTTTCATTGCTCACGGCATCTGCCTTTCCCAGGGTGTCCGTTGTGTCCCAGGCCACAGCTCATCAGACCCGGGGGTGCGATGACAAGGGCCGACCGCCGATTGGTTTAGACCTGTTGGACGGTCTGTCGGGGACCGGCGTCATCCGTACCCACGGACGCCGACCAGGGAAAGTTCAGTGCGTCTGCTGCCCGTCACCCCGCTTGCCGCTCGCCGGGCCGCGGGGTGTGCCCCGGCTGTCGATCGGGGGCACACCCTCGTCCGGCGCCGGCCTCAGGCCGTCAGATCCGACTCCCGTACGCGGTCGAAGGCGCCGCCGCTCTCCGTCTCGGTGAGCAGGAAGGACTCGGCCTCGCCCACGTGGAAGTACATCCCGTGCAGCTCCAGGGCGCCCTCGCGGAGCGCCCGGGCCACCGAGTCGTGGGCGCGCAGGTGCTCCAGCTGCTGAACCACGTTCGTCAGGCAGAGCTGCTCGACCGCGTCCTCGGGGAACCGTCCGGCCAGCCTGCCCCAGGGCAGATTGCCGTCGGCCATGCGCTCCAGGCTCGGCAGCCCGTGCCGCAGCCACCGCTTCAGCGGGGTCTGGGCGCCGCCGGGCTCGGAGTTGAGCAGGGCCTGCATGGCGCCGCAGCCCGAGTGCCCGCACACCGTGATGGACCGCACCTGAAGCACGTCCACGGCGTATTCGATCGCCGCCGCCACCGAGTCGTCGCCGCTCTCCTCGCCCGGACACGGGACGAGGTTGCCCACGTTGCGCACGACGAACAGGTCGCCCGGACCACTGGAGGTGATCATCGAGGTGACCAGCCGCGAGTCGGCGCAGGTCAGGAAGAGCTGCGAGGGCTTCTGCCCCTCTCGTGCCAGCCGGGCCAGCTCGCTGCGCACCAGCGGGGCGGTGTTGCGCTGGAACGCGCTGATGCCACGCGCCAGTTCGTGCCCGCTGGTTCCGCTGGTGCCCGTCGGGTCCGGCTCGGAGCGGTCCGACCCGTCCGGGTTCTTCTCGGCAGGGGGTACGGACTGGGGGCCTTCGCACTGGTGGTTGCGCCAGGGTGTCCAGGGCCGGCAGCGGCAGTCGCCGGAGGTCTGGGGCTCGGAGATGCGGGTGCCGGGATGCCGTCCGGTGATCTCCACGGTGCCGCCCTGCGCGGTGTGCGTCTTCTGCCAGTCCTGCAATGTCTCGTACGCCGCGTGGTCCATGAACGACCCGTCCAGCTCGACGACCGTGTCGGCGCCGTGGGGCACGAGATGCAGGACCCGGCTGAGCCGTGGCACCGCGAGGAACGTCAACTGTCCTCTGACGTGTACGTGATGGACTCCTTCCTCTGCTTCGTGCGTGATGCGGGTGCGGGTGAGGCGGTGCAGGGCGACGCCGACGGCCATGGCGATGCCGAGCGCCACGCCCTCCAGGACGCCGAGGGAGACCACGCCGAGGGTGGTGACGGCGTAGACCCAGACTTCGCGGTGGCGGGTCACCGTGCGGATGTGGTTCAGGGACACCATCTGGATGCCGACGGCCATCACCAGGGCGGCGAGCGAGGCTAGCGGGATGAGCTCCAGGATCGGGACCATCAGCAGCGCGGCGATCACTACGAGAACGCCGTGCAGCATCGTGGAGTTCCGGCTGACCGCGCCCGCGTGCACATTCGCCGAACTCCGCACGGCCACACCGGCGATGGGCAGTCCGCCGAGCGAGCCGGAGACGATGTTGGCGGCGCCCTGCCCGAGCAACTCGCGGTCGAGCTGCGAGCGCCCGACGCGGGTCGACAGGCCGGGGCGGCCGGCCACCAGCTTGTCCACGGCGACCGCGCCGAGCAGCGACTGCACACTGCACACCAGCGTGGTGGTGAGCACGGCGGCCACCAGGCCGAGCACGGGGCCCTCGGGCAGCCCGGCCAGGGCGTGGTTGCTCCAGGACGGCAGGTCGACCTTGGGCAGGCGCAGCCCGGCGAGGGCGGCGGCCGCGGTGGCTCCGGCGACGGCGACGAGCGCGGCCGGCACCTTGCGCAGCAGGCGTCCGGCCCGGCCGGGCAGTCTCGGCCAGAGCAGCAGCAGCGCCAGGGTCAGCACGCTCACCGACACGGCGGCCGGGCGCATGTGCGCCAACTGGGCGGGAAGCGCCCGGAGGTTGTCCGGGACGGAACTCTGCGGTGTGCCGCCGAGCACGATGTGCAGCTGGGCGACGGCGATGGTGATACCGATCCCGGCGAGCATGCCGTGCACGATGGCGGGACTGACGGCCAGGGCGCCGCGGGCCACGCGCAGGCAGCCCAGGCCGAGTTGGGCGAGGCCCGCGAGGACGGTGATGGCACAGGTCGTCCGCCAGCCGTAACGCTGGATGAGGTCGGCGGTGACGACGGTGAGCCCGGCGGCCGGGCCGCTCACCTGGAGCGGGGAGCCGCCGAGCCGCCCGGCGACCAGGCCGCCCACGGCGGCGGCGACGAGGCCGGCCTGGAGGGGGGCGCCGGTGGCGAGGGCGATGCCCAGGGACAGGGGCAGGGCGATCAGGAAGACCGCGATCGAGGCCGACACATCGGCACCCGCGATCCTGAAGCGGCGGGGTCCGGTCGGCGGCGGGCTGTGGGGCGGATGGGTGCGTTCGGTTCGGTTCGGATCGGCGGCGCGTGTGGGGACGCAGGCTGACATGGTTTCCCGTCTCCTCCGGGGCTGCGCGGTCGCGTACTGGGGTCCCGCTCGGGGCGGGTTCGGTCGCGGCGGTCACGGCGTAAATCGGCGGGATGAATCAACGCTCGGTAAACGGATCGTAATGCAGAGTAAAGGACGAGCATAGACATTACGGGCAAATGGGTGAATAGATCACTCTGACGAGTGAAGTGGCTATTTGATCGGCTTGTCGTACTAATTCCTTCTCGAAGTCGTGCGAATTTGGCGGCGCTGTCCGCACCCGAGAGAAGGAAGAAGGTGGGCGGAACATGGCCGCCACCCACAGGATCGCCGCGAGTTCAGTGATCGCCGCGGTCTGCGCCGCATCGCTCGCCGGTTGCGCGACCGGCACCCCCCGGCAAGAGGCCCCCGACCCGCAGAAGGCGACACCGGCACAGGCGCCCAAGAGTGCCGTCCGGTTGATCGGAGACGGCTCCACCGCCTACACCGGCGCCCAGCCGCACCTGCCCGGACCGGAACGCCTGCGGCCCGGTCAGAAGCCCCCACAGTTCGTCGTCTTCTCCTGGGACGGAGCGGGCGAGGACAGCCAGAAGCTGTTCTCCCACTTCCGCAAGGTGGCCAAGCGGAACAACGCGACCATGACGTACTTCCTGAGCGGCGTGTACATGCTGCCGGGCGAGAAGCGAGACCGGTACCGGCCCCCGCAGCACTCCCCGGGCCGCTCCGACATCGGCTTCAACGACCGCCGCGGCATCGCCGCCACCGCGAAGCAGCTGCGCCTGGCGTGGCTCGAGGGCAACGAGATCGGCACGCACTTCAACGGCCACTTCTGCGGCAGCGGCGGCGGCGTCGGTGAGTGGTCCGTCCAGGACTGGAAGGACGAGATCTCCCAGGCCAAGCAGTTCGTGAAGACCTGGAAGACCAACACCGGCCTGAAGGACGCGGCCCCCCTGCCCTTCGACTACGACAAGGAGCTCATCGGCGCCCGCACACCCTGCCTCGAGGGCCAGCGCAACTTCATGAGGGCCGCCCGCGACCTGGGCTTCCGCTACGACACCAGCGGCGTGAACGACCAGGTCTGGCCGAAGAAGAAGCAGGGCCTGTGGGACGTGTCCATGCAGCTCGTGCCGTTCCCCGGCCACTCCTTCGAGCAGCTCACCATGGACTACAACTTCATGGTCAACCAGTCGGGCACCAAGACCCAGGGCAACCCCGCCATGCACGACTTCTGGGGTGACCAGATGCGCGACGGCCTGCTGAAGGGCTTCTCGCGGGCCTACGACGGCAACCGCGCGCCCCTGATCATCGGCAACCACTTCGAGTCCTGGAACGGCGGCACCTACATGCGGGCCGTCGAGGAGGTCATCGAGACGGTGTGCACCAAGGAGGAGGTGCGCTGCGTCTCGTTCCGGCAGCTCGTGGACTGGCTGGACGCCCAGGACCCGAAGACGCTGGAGAAGCTGCGCACCCTGCCGGTCGGCCAGGCGCCCAAGGCGGGCTGGGCGTCGTTCCTGTCGGACCGGCCCGCCCCGGCGCCCAAGGGGGTGCCCGGTGCTCCTGCGGCGCAGGGTGTCCCGGGCGCTCCGGCGGCCAAGGGGTAGCCCTTCGGCGGCCCGAGGGGTGGCCCGAGGGCGGCCCGAGGGGTGGCCCTTCGGTGGCCATGGGGAGAGCCCTTCGGACGGACGTGGCCGGGCGCACGCGCGCGTGAAGAAGGCCACTCCGCCGCGGGGCGGGGCTCCGGGGTGCGTAGGGTCGTACTCATGAGTACAGCAGGCGCGAGCGCCGATCCCCTCGCGGCCCTGGGGGCGCTGCCCGGAGTGGCCGATTCCGTGGAGTCCGTCCGCAAGGCCGTCGACCGGGTCTACGGGCACCGGGTCATGCGGCGGCGCAGCAACGCGATCACCTCCGAGGCCGCCCTGCGCGGCGCCCGTGGCTCGGCCGCGCTGTCCGGCGCGGACTGGGCCCTGGAGGAGGTACGCCGGCGCACGGACTTCAGCGGCGACGACGAGGCCCGCACCGTGGGTGCCGCCCTGCGGCTCACCGCGGAGGCGGGCCAGCTGCTGTCGATCTGGCGGCAGTCGCCTCTGCGGGTGCTGGCCCGGCTGCACCTGGTGGCGGCCGCGGACAAGGGCGACCAGGTGGGGCGGCCCCGCAAGGAGGGCGAGCCGGTCGACGAGCCGCTCGTCGCGCTGCCGCTGCCGAGCGCCACCGAGACGCACGGCAGGCTGGACGGGCTTGCCGGACTGATCATCGCGGGCGGCTCCGCACCGGCGCTGGTGACGGCCGCCGTCGTGCACGGCGAACTCCTCGCGCTGCGGCCCTTCACGTCCCACAACGGCCTCATCGCACGCACGGCGGAGCGCATCGTCCTCATCGGCAGTGGGCTGGACCCGAAGTCGGTCTGCGCGGCCGAGGTCGGTCACGCGGAGCTGGGGCGCGACGCCTACCTGGAGGCCCTCGACGGGTACGTCTCCGGTACCCCTGAGGGTGTGGCCGCCTGGATCGCCCACTGCGGCAGGGCCGTCGAGCTGGGAGCCCGCGAGTCGATGGCGGTGTGCGAGGCGCTGCAGCGCGGAGCTGCGTGACCATGCGGGCGGGACATCGCGGTGCGGTGTGACGTCGCGGTGCGGCACGGCATCGCACGGCCGGAAAAGTGATGCGGCGGTACGAGTTCTCGTACCGCCGCTGGCATGAGCATCGGGTTACCAAGCGTCCTCGATATATGCCCATCAGGTCGGGAGCTTTGCCCGTCACCTGGTGCGGCTGGCCCGTATTCGACGGGTCGACGTCGCGTGGGTGCCCGGTGTTCATGCTCGGTCCGTGGGGCCAAATGCGTTAAAAGGTGATCCTCTCGGATGTCCTTGGTCTCGCGGGCCGTTGAGTCCTTTGTACTCCTGCCCCGGTGCGAGCGGAAGTCCAGGCCGCACTTCTTTACTTTCGGGTTCACGTAGAACTGTGCATCGCCGCAGGTCAAGCGACCGTGGTCCGGCGCTTGTTCGCGTACCAGACGAGTCCTGCGGTGGCCGCCGCTGCGCCTATCGCCGCGACCGCCACGAGCGCCGGGCGCGGCGGCACGGAGAACGCGGGAATGCGCTGCTTGAGCCGGACCGGGCGGTGGAAGTCCAGGATCGGCCACCCGCGCGCGAGGGCCTCGCGGCGCAGCGCCCGGTCGGGGTTCACGGCGTGCGGATGGCCGACGGACTCCAGCATCGGCACATCGGTCGCCGAATCGCTGTAGGCGTAGCAGCGGCTGAGGTCGTACCCCTCGGACTCGGCCAACTCCCTGACGGCCTCGGCCTTGGTCGGGCCGTACGCGTAGTACTCCACGTCGCCGGTGAAACAACCGTCGTCGCCCACGACCATCCGGGTGGCGACCACGCGGTCCGCGCCCAGCAACTCGCCGATCGGCTCGACCACCTCGGCGCCCGACGTGGACACGATCACGACGTCGCGGCCGGCGGTGTGGTGCTCCTCGATGAGGGAGGCGGCCTCGTCGTAGATGATCGGGTCGATCAGGTCGTGCAGCGTCTCGGCGACGATCTCCTTGACCTGCTGCACGTTCCAGCCGCGGCACAGGGCGGACAGATATGCGCGCATGCGCTCCATCTGGTCGTGGTCGGCGCCGCCGGCAAGGAAGACGAACTGGGCATATGCGGTGCGCAAGACGGCCCGGCGGTTGATCAGACCGCCTTGGTAGAACGACTTGCTGAACGTGAGCGTGCTCGACTTCGCAATGACCGTCTTGTCCAGGTCAAAGAAGGCGGCTGTGCGGGGCATCGAGTGGTTTTCCACGCCCCAGAGCATAGGGGCAGCCCATTCGGCGTAAGGTGGGGCGCGTGGGTTTGCCTGAGAAGGCTCTCGGGTACACCATGGAAGTCACGGATCGTTCGCGACCGTGCTAACCCGGCCCGACTCCTCCCCCCCCGAGTCGGCCGTGGGGACGACCCCCGCTCTCCCCCCCGGCGGGGGTCGTCGCATGTCCGGATGGGTTTTCGTCCCCTTCGCGCGCCCTGAAAAGCCGCTTGGAAGCTGTTGCGGCACAGTGTTGTCATGCGCATGATCTGTCACGGTGGGTAGTCGCCGGACTGCTCTCCGGGAGTCGCACGGGAGGCCTGAGCGGCTCACCGGTATGGGTGACGGCGATATTCACAACCCTCGGGGCGTCCACAGTTATCCACCAAGATCCACACGATTTCCGGGATGGCTGCACCGTGATTCAAGCGCGCCCCGCTCGCGGCGAGTTCATGGCCCGTTCCGAGTAGCGGGGAGCGTTGGCCGGATTCTGTCGGCCGTTCACAGGGAGGCCGCTCGTCGGTTCTTCCCACGTTTGGCAATCGCGGGGCCGCAGTTGTCGCGCGAGTCATGCAGCGAAGGGGGATGGAAAGCGTGGTCGGAACCGTCACACACGATCCGCCGCCCGCCGGAGGGCGGCAGGGCGGACCGCTGATCGTCACCGAGGACACCGAACTCCTCGACGACCTGCTGCGCCTGTGCGCGGCGGCGGGCGCCACACCCGAGGTGCACCACGGGGTGCCGGAGCGCAGAGGCAGCTGGGAGGCCGCGCCGCTCGTCCTGGTCGGCGACGACGCCGCGCGCCGGGTGCGCGGGGCGGTACGCAGAAGGGGCGTCGTGCTCGTCGGCCGGGACCAGGACGACTCCGGGGTGTGGCGGCGTGCCGTCGAGATCGGCGCCGAGCACGTCCTGATGCTGCCCGACGGCGAGCAGTGGCTGGTCGACCGGATCGCCGACGTGGCCGAGGGTGTCGGCCGGCCCGCTCTCACCGTGGGCGTCATCGGCGGCCGGGGCGGGGCCGGAGCGTCCACGCTCGCGTGCGCCCTCGCCGTCACCTCCGCGCGGGAGGGACTGCGCACCCTCCTCGTGGACGCCGATCCGCTGGGCGGGGGCCTGGACGTTCTCCTCGGCGGTGAGACGGCCGAAGGGCTGCGCTGGCCCGCGTTCGCCTCCTCGCGCGGACGGGTCGGCGGGGGAGCCCTGGAGGAGTCGCTGCCCGAGCTGCACTCGCTGCGGGTGCTCAGCTGGGACCGCGGCGACCGGATCGCGGTCCCGCCGCAGGCGGTACGTGCCGTGCTCGCGGCGGCCCGGCGCCGGGGCGGCACGGTCGTGGTCGACCTGCCGCGCCGGATCGACGACGGCGTCGCCGAGGTGCTCACCCAACTGGACGTGGGCGTGCTGGTGGTGCCCGCCGAGCTGCGGGCCGTCGCTGCCGCGGGGCGGGTGGCCTCGGCGGTCGGCATGGTCCTGCGGGATCTGCGGGTGGCGGTCCGCGGGCCCTACCCACCGGGGCTCGACGGCCGTGAGGTGGCGCGGCTGCTCGGCCTGCCCCTGGTCGGCGAAGTGCCCGACGAGCCGGGGCTGTCGCGCCCGGACGCGGGCACGGCGCCTCCGGGTGCCACCCCGCGCGGACCGCTCGCCCGGTTCTGCACGGAGTTCTGGGAGCGGGCGCTCGTCGAGGCGGGTGCGGCATGAGCACCCTGGCCGGACTCGAGGGCGCGGCGCTGCTCGACGGGGTGCGGCGGTGGCTGGCCGAGAGCGGGGCCGAGCCGACCCCCGCGCGCGTGGCACAGGCTCTGCGGGAGCAGGGGCGGGTCCTCGGGGACGCGGAAGTCCTGGGTGCCGCCGCGCAGTTGCGGTCCGAGCTGGTCGGCAGCGGCCCGCTGGAGCCGCTCCTCGCCGATCCGTCGGTGACGGACGTGCTGGTGTCGGCCCCGGACCGGGTCTGGGTGGACCGCGGCGGCGGACTGCAGCTGACGTCGGTGCGGTTCACGGACGCGGCAGCGGTACGACGGCTCGCCCAGCGCCTCGCCGCGGTGGCCGGACGTCGGCTGGACGACGCCCGCCCGTGGGCCGACGCCCGACTGCCCGACGGGACCCGGCTGCACGCCGTGCTGCCGCCGGTGGCGGTGGGCTGCGCCTGCCTGTCCCTGCGGGTGGTACGGCCGCGCGCCTTCACGCTCGGCGAGCTGGTCATGGCGGGCACGGTGCCGCCGGGCGGGGACCGCATGCTGCGCGCGCTGCTCGACGCCCGGCTGTCCTTCCTGGTCAGCGGCGGTACCGGCACGGGAAAGACCACGCTGCTGAGTGCCCTGCTCGGACTGGTGGGACCGGATGAGCGGATCGTCCTCGCCGAGGACTCGGCGGAGCTGCGGCCCGATCACCCGCATGTCGTACGGCTGGAGACCAGACCCGCCAACCAGGAGGGTGCGGGCCTGGTCACCCTCGAGGACCTGGTGCGCCAGGCGCTGCGGATGCGGCCCGACCGGCTGGTCGTGGGCGAGGTGCGTGGGCCCGAAGTGGTTCATCTGCTAGCCGCGTTGAACACCGGGCACGAGGGCGGCTGCGGGACCGTGCACGCCAACGCCGCTGCCGATGTACCGGCCCGGCTGGAAGCGCTCGGCACGGCCGCCGGGCTCGACCGGGCCGCGCTGCACAGCCAGTTGGCGGCCGCCCTCTCCGTGGTGCTGCACCTGGTGCGCGACCGGGCCGGACGACGGCGGATCGCGGAGGTGCACGTGCTGGAGCGGGACCCGTCGGGGTTGGTGCGGACGGTGCCGGCACTGCGGTGGGGAGCGGAGGCGTTCGTGCGCGAGCGGGGGTGGGAGCGGCTGCGGGGGCTGCTCCGGGGCGAGGCGAGCGGGCCGGGTGAGGTCGTGGTGGAGGGGGCGGATCGTGACACGTGTGCCTGAGGTGTCGATGGGTGCGGCCGTGGTGTGCATGGGGGCGGCGGTCTGGCTGCTGGGTGAGCGTGAGGAGGCGGCGCGGCGGGCGCGGTTGCTGTTCGCGGACGGCGCAGCCGTCGGGAGCGGGCCGCCCGGGTGGCGGTGGATGGCCGGGGGACCGTGGCGGCTCCGTGGGCGGCTGCGGCCCGAGTGGTGGTCACCGGTGGCCGGGCTGGTGTTGGCGGTGCTCGGGGCGTCGGTGCTGCCGGTCGTCCTCGGGGCGGCCGGGGTGCTGTTGCTGCGGCGGGCCCGGCTGGCCGGCGAGGTGCGGCGGGACCGGGAGCGCCGAGCCGACGCGGTGATCGCGTTGTGCGGGGCGCTCGCCGGTGAGGTGCGGGCCGGGCGCCAGCCGGGTGAGGGGCTGTTGCGAGCCGCGCGGGACTGCGGCGGACTCGCGGAGGCGCAGCCGACGGTGCTTGCGGCGGCGCGGTTCGGCGGCGACGTGCCCGATGCGCTCGCCACGGCGGCAGGGCAACCGGGTGCTGAGGGACTGCGGGGGCTCGCGGCCTGCTGGCGGGTTGCCGTGGACCAGGGTGCGGGGCTCGCGGCCGGGCTCGACCGGCTCGCCGCCGCCCTGCGCGCGGAACGGGACCAACGGTCCGACCTGCGAGCCCAGTTGGCGGGCGCCCGGGCCACGGCGGTGATGCTCGCCGGGTTGCCGGCCCTCGGGCTCCTCATCGGCACCGCCCTCGGGGCCGATCCCCTCCGCATCCTGCTGCACACCGGTGCGGGACTGGGGTGTCTGGCGGCCGGTGGGGTGCTGGAGGGCCTGGGGCTGTGGTGGGTCGGGCGGATCGTGCGGGGTGCGGAGACGGCGGCATGAGCGGAGAAGTTGTCCACAGGCTGGGGGTGGCCGTGGGGATCGTGCTGGCCTGCGGATGGCTGGTGCGCCGGCTGCTGGAGGCGCGGCGCCGCAGGAGGATGCGCCGGCGGCTGACCGGGCTGTCGGGGGCGCGGGAGGCGACGGTTCCCGCCCTGGGGCCGGCCGTGCGGGGGATCGCGCGCACGTCGTTGGCCCCGATGGGCGTCGCGTGCGCCGGATGGGTGCTGGTCGGAGGCCTCGCCGGGACCGCCGTGGGCCTGGCCGGCGCGGTGGGGATGTGGCGGTGGCAGTTGAGGCGAGAGACGGCCGGCGCGGGCCCGGGGGCACCCGACCCCGCCGAGGCGGCACGGCAACTGCCCCTCGCCGCCGATCTGCTGGCGGCCTGCATCACGGCGGGCGCCGGTCCGGTGATCGCGGCCCAGGCGGTGGGTGAGGCCCTGGGAGGCCCCGTCGGCAACGCCCTTGCCCGGGGTGCGGCGGAGGTGCGCCTGGGCAGTGAACCGGGCGCGGCCTGGCGGCGGTTGGGCGCCGTACAGGGTGCCGAAGGTCTCGCCAGGCTGCTCGAACGGGCCGATGTGTCCGGGCTGCCCGCCGCGGTGCCGGTCGCCCGGCTCGCCGCGGAGGCCCGGGCCGACTGGGGCCGGGCCGCGACGGCCAGGGCCCGCCGGGCGGGCGTGATGGTGAGCGCGCCGGTGGGGCTGTGCTTCTTGCCCGCGTTCATCGCGGTCGGCGTGCTGCCCGTGGTGATCGGACTCGCGGGCGGGGTGCTCGGAGGGGGTGGTGGATGACGCGCCGCAGGGAGGCGACGAAGCGGCGAAAGGAGGCGAAGGAGCGCCGAAGACGGCGAAGGCCCGGAAGCAAGTGAGCGACGACCAACAGAAGTTCGGACTCTTTCCTACGGGGGTTGAGATGTATCAGGCGGTACGGGCACGGATGCGTGCCCTGGTGTGCGGGATGCGGGCGGCACGGAGGGACGCGGGAATGGTCACCTCCGAGTACGCGATGGGAATCGTCGCGGCGGTGGCGTTCGCGGTGGTGCTGTACAAGGTCGTCACGAGCGGCCCGGTCAGTGCGGAACTCCAGAACATCGTGAAGGACGCCCTCAATGCGCGGATGTGAGCGGGGCGCGGACCGGGGGTTCGTCACGGCGGAGTCGGCCGTGGTGCTGCCCGTGCTGGTGATGTTCGCGATGGCGTTGGTGTGGGGGCTGCTGGTCGTGGCCGCGCAGATCCAGTGTGTGGACGCGGCGCGGACGGGTGCGCGTGCGGCGGCCCGCCAGGACCCACCTGGTGCGGTCGTGAAACTGACCCGCGAGGCGGCGCCGCCCGGCGCGAAAGTGATGGTCAGCCGGGGCACGGAACAGGTCCGGGTGACCGTCGTGGCCGAACCGCCGGTGCTGCGCGGTCTGTCCTTCGCCGCCGTGCGCGAGGAGGCCGTGGCGTCGGTGGAGGAGGCGGTGGGCACGTGAGACGGGGCCGGAGGTGTGCCGGTCTTCGGGGCGCCGGTGCGGACCAGGGGTCCGCCACCGTGTGGAGCGTTGGGGCGATCGCCGTTCTGTGTGTGGTGTTCGGGGTCGTCCTGGCGCTGGGGCAGGCCGTTGTCGTCCGGCATCGGGCGGCGGGCGGTGCGGATCTCGCGGCACTCGCCGCGGCGGACCACTGGGCCGACGGTGGTTCGGCGGCCTGCGCCCGGGCCGGCCGGGTGGCCCGGGCGCAGGGCGTGCGGCTCGTGCGGTGCGAGGTCGCCGGGGAGATCTCGGACGTGACGGCGGCGTCGGGAAGGGGTCCGTTCACGGCGGAGGTCAGGGCGCGGGCGGGGCCTCCGACGGCTCTGCCGGCGGCCGCACCGGTGCCTCGTCCACCGTTTCCTCCTCCGGAGCGCTCTCCTTCTCCTCGGACGCGCCATCCTTCTCCTCCGGAGCCCCCTCCAGCAGCACCGTGAGGAGCCGCACCGCCCCCCTCTTGTGCAGCGGGTCGTTGCCGTTGCCGCACTTGGGGGACTGGATGCAGGACGGGCAGCCGGCGTCGCACTCGCAGGAGGCGATGGCCTGGCGGGTGGCGGTCAGCCAGGTGCGGGCGGTGTGGAAGGCGCGCTCCGCGAAGCCCGCGCCACCCGGATGGCCGTCGTAGACGAAGACCGTGGGCAGGAGCGTGTCGGGGTGGAGCGGGATCGACACGCCGCCGATGTCCCAGCGGTCGCAGGTCGCGAAGAGGGGCAGCAGGCCGATCGACGCGTGCTCGGCGGCGTGCAGGGCGCCCCCGAGGATCTCCGGGTTGATCCGGGCCCGGTCCAGCTGGTCCTCGGTGACGGTCCACCACACGGCGCGGGTGCGCAGCGTACGGGGAGGGAGTTCGAGCTTGGTCTCGCCGAGCACTTCACCGGTGATGAGCCGTCTGCGGAGGAAGGAGACGACCTGGTTGGTGACCTCGACGGAGCCGTAGCAGAGGCGGCCGTCGCCCCACGGGACCTCGATGTCCGTCTCCAGGACGGAAATGGACGTCGTGTCGCGGGCGACCGTGGAGTACGGCGGGGCGGCCTCCTCGACGAGGGCGACGGAGTCCTCCAGGTCCAGCGACCGCACCAGGTACGTGCGGCCCTGGTGGAGGTGGACCGCTCCCTCGTGCACCGTCGAGTGCGCGGCGCCGGCGTCGACCGTGCCGAGCAGCCGGCCCGTTCCGGTCTCGACGACCTGGATGGGGCGCCCGCCCTCCCCGCGGATGTCCGTCAGGTCGGCGGCGCGCTCGCGGCGGGTCCAGTGCCAGGCCCTGGTGCGGCGGCGCAGCAGCTTCGCGGCCTCCAGCTGGGGCAGGAGGCCCTCGCTGGCAGGTCCGAACAGGGCGAGGTCCTCGTCCGTCAGGGGCAGCTCCGCGGCGGCCGCGCACAGGTGCGGGGCCAGCACGTAGGGGTTGTCCGGGTCGAGGACGGTCGATTCGACGGGCTGGTCGAACAGGGCCTCGGGGTGGTGGACGAGGAAGGTGTCCAGCGGGTCGTCGCGGGCGACCAGGACGGCCAGCGCCCCCTGCCCGGCCCGTCCGGCCCGGCCCGCCTGCTGCCACAGGGAGGCACGGGTGCCCGGGTAGCCGGCGATGACGACCGCGTCGAGGCCGGAGATGTCGATGCCGAGTTCGAGGGCGTTCGTCGCGGCGAGGCCCAGCAGTTCACTCGAATGGAGGGCTTGTTCGAGAGCGCGTCGTTCCTCGGGGAGATAGCCGCCCCGGTACGCCGCGACACGCCGGGCCAGCGACCGGTCGACCTCGGCCAGACGCTCCTGGGAGATGACCGAGATCAGCTCGGCGCCGCGCCGGGAACGGACGAAGGTGACGGAGCGCACGCCCTGCACGGTGAGGTCGGTCAGCAGGTCGGCGGCCTCGGCGGTGGCGGTACGGCGGACGGGAGCCCCCTTCTCGCCGTGCAGTTCGGTCAGCGGCGGTTCCCAGAGGGCGAACACCAGTTCACCGCGTGGGGAGGCGTCGTCGGCCACTTCCAGGACCGGCACGCCGGTGAGGCGGCGGGCGGCCACCGAAGGCTCGGCGGCGGTCGCGGAGGCCAGCAGGAACACGGGCGACGCGCCGTAGCGGGCACACAGACGGCGCAGCCGGCGCAGCACTTGGGCGACGTGTGAGCCGAAGACGCCGCGGTAGGTGTGGCACTCGTCGATGACGACGTACTTCAGCGCCTTCAGGAAGGAGGCCCAGCGGGGGTGGGACGGCAGGATGCCGCGGTGCAGCATGTCCGGGTTGGTCAGGACGTAGTTGGCGTACTGCCGGATCCACTCGCGTTCCTCGAACGGAGTATCGCCGTCGTACACGGCTGCGCGCACGGAATTGCCCAGCGGATGTGAAAGTTCCTTCACGGAGCGGCACTGGTCCGCCGCGAGAGCCTTGGTGGGGGCCAGGTAGAGGGTGGTCGCGCCGCGGCCGTTCGGGGCCTCCGCGCCGTCCAGAAGGGTGGAGAAGACCGGCACGAGGTAGGCCAGGGACTTGCCGGAGGCCGTGCCGGTGGCGACGACGACCGACTCGCCGTCCAGGGCGTGCTCGGCCGCGCGTGCCTGGTGGGCCCAGGGATGTTCGATGCCCGCGGCGCGCACGGCCGCGACGACCTCGGCGCGGATCCGGTCCGGCCAGACGGCATGGCGACCCTCACGCGGGGGCAAGTGCTCCGTATGAGTAATGCGAGAAGCCCTGCTGGGGCCGGACGCGAGCCTGTCCAGGACCGCGCCCGGCGCGGGTCGCGAGGCAGGGTCCGTCGGGGTTCGATCGGATCGGTGATTCTTGGCCATCGGCACCGAGTGTGTCACTGGCGTGACGGACAATGGAGCCAAGGCGTCGTGCACGCCTGCCGGTAAGTGATTGAATGCCATCGCGGCTGGCGAAGCGTCCAGGGGCTGAAGCCGAATGCCCCTAGGGCGACCGCTCGATAGCAAGGTGCTGGAGGATCCGTGGACCTGTCCTTGTCGACCGAAACCATGGGCGATCGCACGATCGTCAGGGTCGGTGGCGAAATCGACGTATATACCGCGCCCAAGTTGCGCGAGCAGTTGGTCGAGCTGGTGAACGACGGCAGTTTCCACCTTGTCGTCGACATGGAGGGCGTGGACTTCCTCGACTCCACCGGGCTCGGCGTACTGGTCGGCGGCCTGAAGCGCGTGCGTGCCCATGAGGGCTCCCTGCGCCTGGTCTGCAACCAGGAGCGCATTCTGAAGATCTTCCGTATCACCGGCCTCACCAAGGTGTTCCCGATTCACACCTCGGTCGAGGAAGCGGTTGCGGCCACCGACTGACACCGGTCCCGGGCCGAGTGCCCGGGCCGGCCGACATTCGGCAAGAGTGAAGACCGAGGGGGCCCGGGTTTCGCCGGCCCGGAGCCTCTCGACAGCACGCCCGCTAGTTGCGAGGGGGATGCATGGCCACCGTTGAGCTCCGCTTCAGCGCGCTGCCCGAGCACGTCAGGACCGCCCGGCTGGTGGCGGCAGCGGTGGCGCGCAGGGCCGGAGTGGACGAGGCCGTCCTCGACGAGGTCCGGCTCGCCGTCGGTGAGGCGTGCACCCGAGCCGTCGGACTGCATCAGACCGTCGGGATCTCGGCACCGGTGAAGGTGCTGCTGATCGAGGAGGAGAAGCAGTTCTCCATCGAGGTCGGCGACGAGGCCCCGCACGCGGTCTCCGGCGAGCGCGCCTCCGGGGCCGGACCCGGCGACGCCGACGGAGAGGCCGACGAGGACGAAATGGGCCTCGCGGTCATCAGTGGACTCGTCGATGACGTCGAGGTCAGCGCGGGAGAGCACGGCGGGCTGATCAAGATGACCTGGCCGACCACGCCGCCGCCGACGATCCTGGTCTGACCCCGCCACCGCGCACACCGTTCTTCCGAAGGGCCCCACCCGTGGGGCCCTTCGTCATGTGCGGGTGTCAGTGCCCGCCTTTACAGTAGGTCCTGTGCCGTTCATCGCGTGAATTCGTTCACGATCATTCGCGCGCCCTCCGGCAGCCTCAGAATGCTTTAAGGGCATTACTTCGGAATGCCAATTCCGTTTATTGCGCTCTGTTTTGATCAGGTTCCGGTACCTACAATCCCGTCCACATCTTGAGCTCAGCCCAAGCGTCAAGGAGGACGAATGGCGGGGCTTTCCCTCTCATCACAGTCGGGCCATCCCACAGACCTCGCAGCCGCCGTACTGACCGATGGCAACCGTGTCCTCATCGTGGTCATCGCGGTCGTCGCACTGGCGGCCCTGGTGCTCGCGGGGGTCCTGGTGCGCCAGGTACTCGCGGCCGGCGAGGGCACCGACAGCATGAAGGAGATCGCGGCAGCGGTCCAGGAAGGCGCGAACGCCTATCTGGCCCGTCAGCTGCGCACGCTCGGCGTATTCGCCGTGGTCGTGTTCTTCCTGCTCATGCTGCTGCCCGCGGACGACTGGAGTCAGCGTGCCGGACGGTCGGTGTTCTTTCTGATCGGAGCGGCGTTCTCGGCGGCCACCGGCTATATCGGCATGTGGCTCGCCGTGCGCAGCAATGTGCGTGTCGCCGCGGCGGCGCGTGAAGCCACTCCGGCTCGAGGCGAGCCGGAAAAGGATCTGACCACGGTCTCGCACAAGGCGATGAAGATCGCTTTCCGCACGGGCGGTGTGGTCGGCATGTTCACGGTGGGCCTCGGCCTGCTCGGCGCCTCCTGTGTGGTGCTGGTGTACGCGGCCGACGCGCCCAAGGTGCTCGAGGGCTTCGGCCTCGGCGCCGCGCTGATCGCGATGTTCATGCGTGTCGGCGGCGGCATCTTCACCAAGGCCGCCGACGTCGGCGCCGACCTGGTCGGCAAGGTCGAACAGGGCATTCCGGAGGACGACCCGCGCAATGCCGCGACCATCGCCGACAACGTGGGCGACAACGTCGGCGACTGCGCGGGTATGGCGGCCGACCTCTTCGAGTCGTACGCCGTGACCCTGGTCGCCGCGCTGATCCTCGGCTCGGCGGCCTTCGGTGACGCCGGACTCGGCTTCCCGCTGCTCGTGCCGGCGATCGGGGTGATCACCGCCATGATCGGCATCTTCGCGGTGGCGCCCCGGCGCGCCGACCGCAGCGGCATGAGCGCCATCAACCGAGGGTTCTTCATCTCCGCGGTGATTTCGCTGGTGCTGGTGGCGGTGGCCGTCTTCGTCTACCTGCCGGGCAAGTACTCCGAGCTCGACGGGGTCACCGACGCCGCGATCCTGGGCAAGGACGGCGACCCGAGGGTCCTCGCGCTCGTCGCCGTGGCGATCGGCATCCTGCTCGCCGCCGTCATCCAGCAGCTGACCGGCTACTTCACCGAGACCACCCGCAGGCCTGTGCGGGACATCGGCAAGAGCTCGCTCACCGGCCCGGCCACCGTCGTCCTCGCCGGTATCTCCGTGGGTCTCGAATCCGCCGTCTACACCGCCTTGTTGATCGGTCTCGGTGTGTACGGGGCGTTCCTGCTCGGCGGCACCTCGATCATGCTGGCGCTGTTCGCGGTGGCGCTGGCCGGCACCGGCCTGCTCACCACGGTCGGTGTGATCGTCGCGATGGACACCTTCGGGCCCGTCTCCGACAACGCGCAGGGCATCGCGGAGATGTCAGGCGACGTCGAGGGCGCGGGCGCGCAGGTGCTCACCAACCTGGACGCGGTCGGCAACACCACCAAGGCGATCACCAAGGGCATCGCGATCGCCACGGCCGTGCTCGCGGCGGCGGCGCTGTTCGGGTCGTACCGCGACGCGATCTTCACCGGCGCGCGGGACGTGGGCGAGAAACTCAGCGGGGACGGCGCCCCGATGAGTCTGATGATGGACATCTCGCAGCCCAACAACCTCGTGGGTCTCATCGCCGGCGCGGCGGTCGTCTTCCTCTTCTCGGGGCTGGCGATCAACGCCGTGTCGCGGTCGGCGGGTTCCGTGGTCTACGAGGTGCGGCGGCAGTTCCGTGAGAAACCCGGGATCATGGACTACAGCGAGAAACCGGAGTACGGCAAGGTCGTCGACATCTGCACCAAGGACGCCCTGCGCGAGCTCACCACGCCCGGTCTGCTGGCCGTGATGGCGCCCATCTTCATCGGGTTCACGCTCGGTGTCGGCCCGCTCGGGGCGTTCCTGGCGGGTGCGATCGGTGCGGGCACACTGATGGCGGTGTTCCTCGCCAACTCCGGTGGCGCCTGGGACAACGCCAAGAAGCTCGTCGAGGACGGCCACCACGGCGGCAAGGGCAGCGAGGCGCACGCGGCGACCGTGATCGGAGACACGGTCGGCGACCCCTTCAAGGACACGGCGGGTCCCGCGATCAACCCGCTGCTGAAGGTCATGAACCTGGTGTCGCTGCTCATCGCGCCCGCGGTGATCAAGTTCTCCTACGGCCCGGACAAGAGCATCGGGGTGCGGATTCTGGTCGCCGTCCTCGCGTTCCTCGTGATCGCCGGGGCGGTGTACGTGTCAAAGCGGCGCGGAATCGCCATGGGTGACGAGGACAACGCCGGTTCCGAGCCCAAGTCGGCCGATCCGGCGGTGGTTTCGTAGGGAGGTTTCCGAGCACCGGTTCCAAGGTGCGGGCGGGCGGCGCGCGTTGACGCGGCGCCCGCCCGCGCTGTGTGGGTACACGCTCACGCGTGAGCCTTCTCTCGCTTGGTGCAAAAGGTTACAAAACGGTCTTAATAGACGTTCGGCGTGCGGTTGTCGTGCATCTGGCGTGTATGTTCCGGGGCCGAGAGCCATGGAAGGGACCAAACCGGTGAACAAGAAGCTCGCGGCCGCACTGTCCGGCGGTGCGGTACTGGTACTGGCGCTGTCGGGCTGCGGCGGCGACGACGGCAACGACAAGCTGGACGCCTGGGCCAAGCAGGTCTGTGACGCCGTACAGCCGCAGGCCAAGAAGATCGAGTCGGCCAATGCGGCGATCCAGAAGGAGACCTCCGACAACAGCACGCCCGAGGACGTCCAGAAGACCGACGCACAGGCCTTCCAGGACATGTCCGACGCCTACAAGGCGATCGGGACCGCCGTGAACAAGGCCGGGGCGCCGGACGTCGAGAACGGCGAGAAGAAGCAGCAGGACGCGGTCAAGGAGCTCAACTCGATCTCCGCCTCGTACGCCTCCCTGAAGAAGCAGGTCGACGGTCTGGACACCAAGGACCAGGGCAAGTTCGCCGACGGCCTGAAGGACATCGCCACCGAGCTGGACAAGCTGAGCCAGAGCGGCAACAACGCCCTCAGGAACCTGGAGGAGGGCGAGGTCGGCCAGGCGATGGCCCAGCAGTCCAGCTGCAAGGCGGCCACGGCGTCGGCGGGGGCCACGCAGAGCTGACGGGTCGGACGGCGGGCAGCGCAGTGCGGCGGCCCCGACGGCCGAGTCGTAGGTGACCGCCGGTGTCTGATGTGCCGTACGGCACGAACGCCTGCCGTACGGCGGGAGCACATGCCGTACGGCGGGAGCACGTGCCGCCGTACGGCAGGTATGCGTGCCGTCCCTCCCCCACGGGCAGGTGCGGCACCCGCACCGGCGGCCACAATGGGGGGCGTGAGTAACGCCAGCCAGTCACCCCTGCCCCCGCTGCCCGCCTCCGACCGTCCCGATGTCGCCGCCCGGCTCCGGGACGCTCTGCTCGCGGCCTCCTTCACCGCCGACGGACTGCTCGAACTGCTCGGCGCCCCCGCGTACGCGGCACTGGCCCGGAGCGAGACCGTGCCCGCGCTCCGGGCGACCCGCGGGGACACGCCGCTGGAGATGCTCGTCCGGCTGTTCCTGCTCCAGCAGCCCGTGCCGCACGCGCGCGTGGCGGAGGTACTGCCCGTGGACGCCTGTCTGGAGAACGGCTGGCTGACCCGGGCCGGTGCGGACGGACTGGCCGCCACGGTGGACGTCCGGCCCTACGGCGGGCCCGGCGGCGAGGACTGGTTCATCGTGTCGGACCTCGGCTGCGCGGTCGGCGGCGCCGGCGGGATCGGCCGGCGTGAGGAAGGGGTCGTCCTCGGAGTCGGCGGCGCCTCCACGACCCTCGCCGGCATCACCGTCCGTACGCCCGTCGCCGCCGCGCTCGACCTCGGCACGGGCTCCGGCATCCAGGCCCTGCACGCGGCACAGCACGCCACGCGCGTGGTGGCCACCGACCTCAATCCGCGCGCCCTGCACATCACCGCCCTCACGCTGGCACTGTCCGGCACCTCGGCCGTCGAGCGACGCGAGGGCTCCCTCTTCGAACCGGTGCGGGGCGACGAGACCTACGACCTCATCGTGTCCAACCCGCCCTTCGTCATCTCCCCCGGCGCGCGGCTCACCTACCGCGACGGCGGGATGGGCGGGGACGATCTGTGCCGCACGCTCGTTCAGCAGGCGGGGGACCGTCTGAACGAGGGCGGGTTCGCGCAGTTCCTCGCCAACTGGCAGCACGTGGAAGGGGAAGACTGGCAGGACAGGCTCAGGTCATGGGTGCCCCGGGGCTGCGACGCGTGGATCGTGCAGCGCGAGGTGCAGGACGTCAATCAGTACGCCGAGCTGTGGCTGCGTGACGCGGGCGACCACCAGGGCGACACGGCGGAGTACCAGGCGCGGTACGACGCATGGCTCGACGAGTTCGAGGCGCGCAAGGTGAAGGCCGTCGGCTTCGGCTGGATCACCCTGCGCAGGACGAGCGCCGCCGTGCCCTCGCTCACCGTGGAGGAGTGGCCGCACCCGGTCGAGCAGCCGCTCGGCGACACGATCCGGGCCCACTTCGACCGGCTCGACCACCTGCGCGACCACGACGACGCCGCCCTGCTCGAAGGACACTTCCGGCTCGCCGCCGAGATCGTGCAGGAACAGGTCGGGCTGCCCGGCGCCGAGGATCCCGAGCACGTCGTGCTGCGCCAGAACCGCGGCATGCGCCGGGCGACCCGGGTGGACACCGTCGGCGCGGGATTCGCGGGCGTCTGCGACGGCACGATGAGCGCGGGCCGCATCCTCGACGCCATCGCCCAGCTGATCGGCGAGGACCCGGTCATGCTGCGCGACCGCACACCGGCCCAGATCCGGCTGCTGGTCGAGCAGGGCTTCCTGGAGCCGGTCCGCTGAACGGGCTCCCGAGGGGCGATCCCGGGGGTCGTCGAGGAGACTCGCCAACAAATTCGAGTCGATTTGAACACCTCGTCCGAAACGGGTCACGAGGAACGGACGCCCTTGATCCACCGCCGAGTCGCCCCGGCGTTCACCTCGGGTTCGCCTGCCCGCCGCCCAGGCGTGTCAGCCTCCCGTGGCTGGGGATGCGCGGACAGGGGAAAAGGGGCACGGCGGGCCATGGAGAGCGAACCGGCGATCTTCGCGGGAGCGGTGTTCTCCCTGTTCGGAGGCGGACTACTGGCGTGGACCGTGACGTGCGTGTGCCGGCAGCGGCCCGTCGCCGTCGGTGTGAGGCCCGTCGCATCGGCGACCCTCGCGAGCGTCGTCTCGGTGCTCGCGCTGGCGCTCGGAACGTGGTGCTTCACGCGCCTGTGAGGCCCGCTCCGGCGACGCACCTGCCGGTAACCGGGGGGTTGCCCTCCGCACAGGGGCTGCCCTGCTCCCGGTACTCCGGGCGGCAGGATTGGTGGTAGTCGGGTTACCGTTCGAGTGGCCGTTGCGGGCTTTTCCCGTTTGACACGGGGGCGGGATGTACCGTCACACTCCGCAGCGTCACCACGTACCCAGCCCCGGTAAGCGACTCCGGGGAGGCCCCAGCGTCGACCGGAGAGAAGAGCGAAGTTGTCCCCGACCAGCGAGACCGCGAACGGCGGCCGCCGACTCGTCATCGTCGAGTCGCCTGCCAAGGCGAAGACGATCAAGGGCTATCTCGGCCCCGGCTACATCGTCGAGGCGAGCGTCGGGCACATCCGCGACCTTCCCAACGGCGCCGCCGAGGTGCCCGAGAAATACACCGGCGAGGTCCGCCGCCTCGGTGTGGACGTCGAACACGACTTCGCGCCCATCTATGTGGTCAACGCCGACAAGAAGGCGCAGGTCAAGAAGCTCAAGGACCTGCTGAAGGAGTCCGACGAACTCTTCCTCGCCACCGATGAGGACCGCGAGGGCGAAGCCATCGCCTGGCACCTCCAGGAGGTGCTCAAGCCCAAGGTCCCGGTCAAGCGGATGGTCTTCCACGAGATCACCAAGGCCGCGATCCAGGCCGCCGTGGCCAACCCGCGCGAGCTGAACCAGAAACTCGTCGACGCCCAGGAGACCCGCCGCATCCTCGACCGCCTCTACGGCTACGAGGTCTCGCCGGTCCTGTGGAAGAAGGTCATGCCGCGGCTGTCCGCGGGCCGCGTCCAGTCCGTCGCCACACGACTCGTCGTGGAGCGGGAACGCGAGCGCATCGCCTTTCGTTCGGCTGAGTACTGGGACCTGACGGGGACCTTCGCGACCGGCCGCGCCGGAGACTCGTCGGACCCGTCGTCGCTGGTAGCGCGCCTGCAGACCGTCGACGGCAGGCGCGTCGCGCAGGGCCGCGACTTCGACTCCCTGGGACAGCTGAAGAGCGCGAACACCCTCCACCTCGACGAGGCGAACGCCCGCGCCCTGGCCGCCGCCCTGGAGCAGACGCGGTTCGCCGTCCGCTCGGTCGAGTCCAAGCCCTACCGCCGCTCGCCGTACGCCCCGTTCCGTACGACGACGCTGCAGCAGGAGGCCAGCCGCAAGCTCGGCTTCGGTGCGAAGGCCACCATGCAGGTCGCGCAGAAGCTGTACGAGAACGGCTACATCACCTACATGCGTACGGACTCCACGACCCTGAGCGACACGGCGGTCGCCGCCGCCCGCGCCCAGGTCACGCAGCTGTACGGCGCCGACTACCTGCCGCCGCAGCCGAGGACGTACGCCGGGAAGGTCAAGAACGCGCAGGAGGCCCACGAGGCGATCCGCCCCTCGGGTGATCGTTTCCGCACTCCCGCCGAGACCGGACTGACCGGTGACCAGTTCAAGCTCTACGAGCTGATCTGGAAGCGGACCGTCGCCTCCCAGATGAAGGACGCGACCGGCAACAGCGTCACGGTGAAGATCGGCGGCACGGCGGCCGACGGCCGCGACGTCGAGTTCAGCGCGTCCGGCAAGACGATCACCTTCCACGGCTTCCTGAAGGCCTACGTCGAGGGTGCCGACGACCCGAACGCCGAGCTGGACGACCGCGAGCGCCGGCTCCCCCAGGTCTCCGAGGGCGACGCCCTCAGCGCGCAGGAGATCACGGTCGACGGGCACGCCACCAAGCCCCCGGCCCGCTACACCGAGGCCTCCCTGGTCAAGGAGCTGGAAGAGCGCGAGATCGGCCGCCCGTCGACGTACGCGTCGATCATCGGCACGATCCTCGACCGCGGCTATGTGTTCAAGAAGGGCACGGCCCTGGTGCCGTCCTTCCTGTCCTTCGCCGTGGTCAACCTCCTGGAGAAGCACTTCGGGCGGCTCGTCGACTACGACTTCACCGCCAAGATGGAGGACGACCTCGACCGCATCGCCCGCGGTGAGGCGCAGTCCGTGCCGTGGTTGAAGCGGTTCTACTTCGGCGAGGGCACCGCCGACGGTGGCGCGGCCGACGCCGGCAACGGCGACGGGGACCACCTCGGCGGCCTCAAGGAGCTGGTGACGGACCTGGGCGCGATCGACGCCCGCGAGGTGTCGTCGTTCCCGGTGGCCAACGACATCGTGCTGCGGGTCGGCCGCTACGGGCCGTACATCGAGCGCGGCGAGAAGGACACCGAGCAGCACCAGCGCGCCGACATCCCCGACGACCTGGCGCCCGACGAGCTGACCGTCGAGCTCGCTGAGGAGCTGCTCGCCAAGCCGAGCGGCGACTACGAGCTGGGCACGGACCCGGCCACCGGCCACACGATCGTCGCCAAGGACGGCCGCTACGGCCCGTACGTGACGGAGGTCCTCCCCGAGGGCACCCCGAAGACGGGCAAGAACGCGGTCAAGCCGCGCACGGCGTCCCTGTTCAAGACGATGTCCCTCGACACGGTGACCCTCGACGAGGCCCTCAAGCTGATGTCACTGCCGCGTGTCGTCGGCGCCGACGCCGAGGGCCAGGAGATCACCGCGCAGAACGGCCGCTACGGCCCGTACCTGAAGAAGGGCACGGACTCGCGCTCGCTCCAGGCCGAGGAGCAGCTCTTCACGATCACGCTGGAAGAGGCGCTGGCGATCTACGCCCAGCCCAAGCAGCGTGGCCGGGCCGCGGCCAAGCCGCCGCTGAAGGAGCTGGGCACCGACCCGGTCAGCGAGAAGCCGGTCGTGGTCAAGGACGGCCGCTTCGGCCCGTACGTCACCGACGGGGAGA
The DNA here is from genome assembly GCF_014205055.1 of Streptomyces luteogriseus. Classification (NCBI taxonomy): domain Bacteria; kingdom Bacillati; phylum Actinomycetota; class Actinomycetes; order Kitasatosporales; family Streptomycetaceae; genus Streptomyces; species Streptomyces luteogriseus. Next base: position 3,945,966 of record NZ_JACHMS010000001.1, on the reverse strand, counting down.
CCAACGCGACCCTGCGCTCCGGCGACAGCGTCGAGGAGATCACCCCGGAGCGCGGTTTCGAGCTGCTCGCCGAGAAGCGCGCCAAGGGGCCTGCGAAGAAGACCGCGAAGAAGGCGGCCAAGAAGGCGCCGGCCAAGAAGGCGACGACGGCGAAGAAGACCGCGGCGAAGAAGACCACGACCGCGAAGAAGACGACGGCGAAGAAGACCACCACCGCCAAGAAGACGACCGCCAAGACGGCGACCGCCGCCAAGTCCACGGAGGACTGAGGTCGTTCGAGCCCTGTTCGGAACCCGGACCGCCGCGTCCGGATCTTCGCCCAGGGTTCGGAAAGCGAACGCCCCGGCAACACTTCGGTGTCGGGGCGTGCGCATGCCAGACCGCGCCCCCCAGGGTGTCGGTGGCTCCCGATAGGCTGAACGCATGACGCGAGCCGACCACCCAACGGCCCCTCAGCCCGCCCCCGACGACGCCCTGGTCGCGGACTCCCGCGAGCGTGCCGTCCGCGCCCTGCTGCGGCGACCGCAGCTGAAGCGGTTGTGGAGCGCACAGCTCGTGGGCGGCGTGGGGGACACCCTCGCCCTTCTCGTCCTGGTCCTCCTGGCCCTTCAGGCGGCCATCGCCGAAGGATCGTTCGGGGGCGGTTACCGGGGCGTGGCGTTCGCAGTGGCGACCGTTTTCGGGGTGCGCATCCTCGCGACGCTCCTGTTCGGCGCCGTTCTGCTGGGCCCGCTCACCGCGCTCACCTCGCAGGACGGCCCGCTCGACCGGCGCTGGACCATGGTGGGCGCCGACGGGCTGCGCGCCGCGCTGCTCATCGTCGCGCCCCTGTGGATCGACTGGACGCCCGAGAACGCACTGGCCGTCCTCCTCGTCACGGCCTTCGTGGCCGGGGTCGCCGAGCGGTTCTGGACGGTGTGCCGTGAGAGCGCGGCGCCCGCGCTGCTCCCCGCCCCGCCGCCGGAGGGGGCGACGGTCCGGCCGCTGCCCGACCACATGGACGCCCTGCGCCGCCTGTCGCTACGCACCGACTTCGTGGCGATCCCCCTCGCGGCCGTCGCGCTGGTCGTCGCGGGCCTGTTCAACAACCTGCTGGGCGCCGGCATCGACTGGTTCGGCCAGCACCAGGCGGCCCTCGCCTCCTACGTGGCCGCCGGGCTGTTCGCCGCGTCCCTGTCCGTGCTGACCTTCCTGGAGCTGCCCGACACGCGCACCCCGCGCGCGCGGTCGCCGCTCGAAGGGCTGCGCCGCCCGAAGACCGGCACCGGCACCGACAAGGGCCGCACCGGCGCGATGCCGCTGCTGGTCCTGTCCTGCGCGGCCGTCGCCGCCGCGGTGTCGGCCGCCGTCGCCGTGGCCGTGCTGCACGCCAAGGACCTGGGCGGCGGCCCGGTGCTCTACGGCCTCTTCGTGGCCGCGCTGACCGGCGGTGTCGTCATCGGCATCCGTACGGCGCCCGCGCTGATGCCCGCCCTGTCGCGGCGCCGGCTGCTCGCGCTGACGATCGCCTTCACCGGTATCGCCCTGCTGGCCGCCGGGCTGGTCCCGGACGTCACCTCCGTGCTGCTGATCCTCGCGCTGGCCGGTGTCGGCGCGGGCCTGTCCGCCAACATCGGGCACACCCTCCTCGACCAGGAGGCCGAGGAGTACCGGCGCCCCCGCACCACGGAGCACCTGCACGCGGTCGTCCGGGTCTGCGTGGCGCTCGGCGCGATCATCGCCCCGCTGGTGGCGGCGGCGATCGGGCCGCACCGGCTGGAGAGCGGCAAGTTCGTCTTCGCGCACGGCGGCGCGGCCTTCACGCTGATGCTGGCCGGCGCCCTGCTGCTGCCGGTCGCCGCGCTGGTGCTGGCCAAGGTCGACGACCGTTCCGGTGTGCCGCTGCGCCAGGACCTGAAGGACGCGCTGCTCGGCGGCGACGACCCGGACCAGGGCGCCGCGGCCTCCGGCTTCTTCATCGCGCTGGAGGGCGGCGACGGCGCCGGCAAGTCCACGCAGGCCGAGGCGCTCGCCGAGTGGATCCGCGCCAAGGGCCACGAGGTCGTCCTGACGCGGGAGCCCGGGGCGACGCCGGTGGGCAAGCGGCTGCGGTCGATCCTGCTGGACGTGTCGAGCGCGGGCCTGTCCCACCGCGCGGAGGCGCTGCTGTACGCGGCCGACCGGGCCGAGCACATCGACACCGTCGTACGACCCGCCCTGGAGCGCGGCGCCGTCGTCATCTCCGACCGGTACATCGACTCGTCCGTCGCCTACCAGGGCGCCGGGCGCGACCTGTCGCCGACCGAGATCGCCCGGATCAACCGCTGGGCGACGAACGGACTCGTGCCGCATCTGACCGTGCTGCTGGACGTAGCGCCGGAGACCGCGCGCGAGCGGTTCACCGAGGCGCCGGACCGGCTGGAGTCGGAGCCCGCCGAGTTCCACGCACGCGTGCGGGCCGGATTCCTCACCCTGGCCGCCGCCGACGCCGGACGGTACCTGGTGGTGGACGCGGGCCAGGAGCCCGAGGCGGTCACGACGGTCATCCGGCACCGGCTCGACCAGGTGCTGCCGCTGTCCGAGGCCGAGATCAAGGCACAGGAGGAGGCGCGGAAGAAGGCCGAGGAGGAAGCCCGCCGCAAGGCCGAGGAAGAGGCCGCCCGCAAGGCCGAGGAGGAGCGCCTGGAGCGTGAGCGCCAGGAGCAGCTCGCCAAGCTGCGCGCCGAGGAGGAGGAGCGCAAGCGCCGCGAGCTGGAGGAGGCGCAGCGCCGCGAGGCCGAACGGCAGGCGGAGGAGGCCCGCCGCCGGGCCGAGGAAGCGCGCAGGAAGGCCGAGGAGGAGCGGGCCCGGCTCCTCGCGGAGGAGAAGGCACGCGCCGAGGAGGAGGCCCGCCGCAAGGCCGAGGAGGAGCGCCGTCGCAAGCAGGCCGAGGAGGAGGCGCGACTGCGTGCCGAGGCCGAGGCGCTCCGCTTGGAGAAGCAGCGCAAGGCCGAAGCGGCACTGCTGCGGGCCGAGGAGGCGCGGCGGCTCGCCGAGGCGGCAGCGGCCGCGGCCGAGGCCGGGCCGAAGAGCACCGCTCCGAAGAGCACCGCTCCGAAGAGCACCGCTCCGAAGAGCACCGCTCCGAAGAGCACCGCTACCAGGGGTGCCGCGGGTTCCGCGGCCGGTCAGGACGCGGCGACCGTGCCGACGCCGGTGGTGACACCGGGAGGTGCGGGGGACGACACGACCGTGCTGCGCCCCGTGCGGGACGACGAGCAGGGCCCGGGCCGGGCTTCCGCCGGTTCGGACGCCGAGGTGACCGCCGAGCTGCCCAAGCCGCCGGTTCCGCCGGTGGCCGGGGAGCGGACGGAGGTGCCGCCGCCGGTTTCGCCACGCGCCGGGGACGAGACCGAGGTGCTGCCGCGGGTGCCCGACCGGGATGCCTCCGGTGCGGCCGACGAGACGGCGGTGCTGCCTCCGGTCCGGCCGGAGGACGCCGAGGAGACCGCCGTGCTCCCGCCGGTGCGCGGGGACGAACCGGCGGACCGGGTCCCGCCCGGGTACTTCCGCAAGGACGCCCCGGCCCCCCGCCCCGACGGCACCGAGGACCGTACGCGGGAGATGCCCCAGGTCGACGCCGACGGGACGCCGCGCCGACGCCGGTCCGACTGGGCCGAGGAGACGCCGCTGGACGACCTGCCCTCGCTGGCGGACGAACTGCTCGGACCGCACGACGAGGAGCCGGACGAGGGACGCGGACGCCGCGGCAGGGGCGGCCGGGGGCGCTGACGCCTCCGGCGGACCGGCGCGGGAGCCCCTGGCCCCGGCTCGGGGCTCCCGCGGACCGCGGGGCCGGGTGGGGTGGCAGGCGATGTCAGTGGTCGCCCCCACAATGGATCTCGCAACGCGGAACGTGACGGAAGGGCGGCGTGACCCATGACCGTGTGGGACGACCTCGTCGGGCAGGAGAGGGTGAGCGAGCAGCTGGCCGCTGCCGCCCGGGACGCCGACGCCCTGGTCACCGCGGCCGTGACCGGCGCCCCGCCTCCCGAGGCGTCGAAGATGACGCACGCGTGGCTGTTCACGGGCCCGCCCGGCGCCGGGCGCAACCAGGCGGCCCGGGCGTTCGCGGCGGCGCTGCAATGCGTCAGCCCCGACCGCGCCCTCGGCGGCTCCCCGGGCTGCGGCTTCTGCGACGGCTGCCACACGGCACTGATCGGCACGCACGCGGACGTCAGCACCGTCGCCGCCGTCGGCAGCCAGATCCTCGCCGACGACATGCGCGACACCGTCCGCAAGTCGTTCACCTCGCCGGCGACCGGCCGGTGGCAGATCATCCTCGTCGAGGACGCGGAGCGGCTGAACGAGAAGTCCGCCAACGCCGTCCTCAAGGCCGTGGAGGAGCCCGCGCCCCGCACGGTCTGGCTGCTGTGCGCCCCCTCCATCGAGGACGTCCTGCCGACGATCCGATCCCGTTGCCGCCACCTGAACCTGAGCACGCCGAGGGTCGACGCCATCGCCGACATGCTCGTCCGCCGCGAGGGCATCGAGCCGGACGTCGCCGCCGCTGCGGCCCGCGCGACCCAGGGCCATGTGGACCGGGCACGCCGCCTGGCCACCGACCCGGCCGCCCGCGCACGCCGAGCCGCCGTGCTCAGGCTGCCGCTGCGCGTCGAGGAGATCGGCGGCGCGCTCAAGGCCGCCCAGGAACTGGTCGACGCGGCCGCCGAGGACGCCAAGCAGCTCGCGGAGGAGACGGACTCCAAGGAGACCGAGGAGCTGAAGGCCGCTCTCGGCGCCGCCCAGGGCGGCCGCATGCCCCGGGGCACCGCGGGCGTGATGAAGGACCTGGAGGACAAACAGAAGCGCCGCAGAACGCGCACGCAGCGTGACAGCCTCGATATCGCCCTGACCGACCTCACGGCCTTCTACCGCGACGTCCTCGCCCTCCAGCTCGGCTCGCGCGTGGCCATCGCCAACGCGGACGCCGAGGACGCCCTGGAGCGCCTCGCCCGCGGCAGCTCCCCGGAGTCCACGCTCCGCCGCATCGAGGCGATCGCCGCCTGCCGCGACGCCCTCGACCGCAATGTGGCGCCGCTGCTCGCGGTGGAGGCGATGACGATGGCGCTCAGAGCGGGCTGAAAACCGAGCGGCCGGGCCCGGCGGCTCCGGGGCGGGGCGGGGCGCCGGCTCTGGCGGCTGCGCGTTGACGACGTAACTCGTACGAGGCACGGCGTGCACGCAGGGCACCCATTCCGTCGCCCAGAGTTACGCTCGCTGGATGTACTCACGGCGTACCCCCCGTTCCGTCTCCGGCTCCGGCGGTCTCCACCGCAGGACACGAAACCGGGTCAAGACCGCCGCCGGACTGCTCGCCACGGCCGCGCTGCTCGTCTCCGCCTGCTCCTCCGGGAGCGCGACGACGTCCGCCGCCTCCGCGGCGGCGGAGGCGGCGCTGGTCGAGCTGCCGCAGGCCACGCCCGCGGCGCTCTCCTCGTACTACCGGCAGAAGCCGGCCTGGCGCGGCTGCGGTGTCCCCGGCTTCGAGTGCGCCACCCTCAAGGCGCCGCTCGACTACGCGGAGCCGTCCGCCGGTGACGTCCGGCTCGCCCTCACGCGCAAGAAGGCCACGGGCCCCGGCAAGCGGCTGGGCTCGCTGCTGGTGAACCCCGGCGGGCCGGGCGGCTCGGCGATCGGCTACGTGCAGGCGTACGCGGGCATCGGCTACCCGGCCGAGGTGCGGGCCCGCTACGACATGGTGGCGGTCGACCCGCGCGGCGTGGCCCGCAGCGAGCCCGTCAGGTGTCTGGACGGGCCGGACATGGACACGTACACGCAGACGGACGCCACACCCGACGACGGCAAGGAGACGGACGGGCTGGTCGCCGCGTACCGGACGTTCGCCGAGGGGTGCGGCGCGGACGCGCCCCGGCTGCTGCGCCATGTGTCCACCGTGGAGGCGGCACGGGACATGGACATCGTGCGGGCGGTGCTCGGCGACGAGAAGCTGAACTACGTCGGGGCCTCGTACGGCACGTTCCTCGGGGCGACGTACGCCGGGCTCTTCCCCGACCGCGCGGGGCGGCTGGTGCTGGACGGCGCGATGGACCCGTCGCTGCCGGCCCGGCGGCTGAACCTCGAACAGACGGCGGGCTTCGAGACGGCGTTCCGGTCGTTCGCGAAGGACTGCGCACGGCAGCCCGACTGCCCGCTGGGCGGCAAGGGCACCCCGCCCGAGCGGGTCGGCGAGAACCTCAAGGCGTTCTTCGCGAAGCTGGACACGCGGCCCGTCCCCACCGGCGACGCCGACGGCCGCAGGCTCACCGAGTCGCTCGCCACGACCGGCGTGATCGCGGCCATGTACGACGAGGGCTCCTGGGAGCAGCTGCGCGAGGCGCTGACGTCCGCGATGAAGGAGAACGACGGCTCCGGACTGCTCGTCCTGTCCGACAGCTACTACGAGCGGGACGCCGACGGCGCCTACAGCAACCTGATGTCCGCCAACGCGGCGGTGAACTGCCTGGACCTGCCGGCCTCCTTCGACACCCCCGAGGAGGTGAGCAGGGCGCTGCCCGAGTTCGAGAAGGCGTCGCCGGTCTTCGGCAAGGGCCTCGCGTGGGCCGCGCTGAACTGCGCGTACTGGCCGGTGCACGCCACGGGTGAGCCGCACCGCATCGAGGCGAAGGGCGCCGCGCCCATCGTCGTGGTCGGCACGACCCGCGACCCCGCGACGCCGTACCGCTGGGCGAAGGCCCTGGCCGGCCAGCTCTCCTCGGCGCGCCTGCTGACCTACGAGGGCGACGGCCACACCGCCTACGGCCGCGGCAGCTCGTGCATCGACCGGACGATCAACGCCTACCTCCTCCGCGGGACCCCGCCCACGGACGGAAAGCGCTGCTCATAGCCCTTCTCCCAGCCCCGGAAGGCCCGCCTCCGGGGCTGGTGCGGAGCACCCTCCGAAACTGTGTAGACTTACCGTCGTTGCTGATCGCACCATAGTGCTGACAGCGCGCCGCCTTAGCTCAGATGGCCAGAGCAACGCACTCGTAATGCGTAGGTCTCGGGTTCGAATCCCGAAGGCGGCTCCACTGAAACCCCAGGTCGGATGGACTCCGACCTGGGGTTCTTGCGTGTGGCCGGGTGTCAGTGGGTCGCTTCGCGTTCCACCGGCAGCCACAGCTCGGCGTCCGCCTCCGTGCCGTCGGGGGACAGGCGGGTGCGGAGGATCTCCGGGCCCGGGCGGGTGCGGTACGGGTTGGACGGGAACCACTCCGTGAACACGTCCCGCCACAGCTCCTGGATGGCCTCGGGGGCCGGGCCCGAGGTGGTGAAGACCGCCCAGGTGCCCAGGGAGACCGGGAGGGCGGTGGTGCCCTCGGGGACCCCCGCCGGGGGCGGGGACGAGGTGATCACGGCCTGGTAGTAGTCGAGTTCCGTGCCCTCCGCCCGGCTCGGGTCCAGGTCGTCGCAGACCGCGACGACGCCCTGCGGTTCCTGGTCGGACAGTTTCTCCAGGGCCTCCACGGCGGACTTGTCCAGGCCCCGGACGAAGTCGATGATCGCCTGGTTCGGCCCGGAGTGGATCAGGGGGATCCGGGTCTTGAAGCCCGTGACGGTGAAGGCCGGGCGGTCCACGACGCGGTAGTGCATGCTGCTGTTCCCTTCGACGGTGAGGCGGAAGGCCAACCGGGGCTGGGAGACGAGCGCGGCGCCGGTGCGCCGGGCCTCGCCCGGGCCCACGCCGTGCATCGTGCGGAACGCCCGGGCGAACGCCTCGCCCGAGCCGTAGCCGTAGCGGACCGCGATCTCCAGCAGCGTCGCGTCCCCCGACAGCACCTCCGCGCCCGCGACCGTCAGCCGCCGGCGTCGGATGTACTCCGACAGTGGCATGCCTGACAGGGCCGAGAACATGCGGCGCAGGTGGTACTCCGAGGTGCATGCCGTACGCGCCAGTTCCGCGACGTCCACGGTGTGGGCGAGGTTCCGTTCGATCCGGTCCATCGCCTGGTTGAGCCGGTCCAGCACGTCCGGTCTCCTTCCTTTCGTGCCTTCACGCTAGGCAGCGCGTGCCCTGCCGCACCCGACATCCTGTGCCCGCTCCGGTCGGGTGCCGCCTGCGCTGAACGGCGTAGGGGAACCGCAGTCCGGCAGGCGTACGCGAGGCGTCCCCGCCGTGAACGGCTAGCATCGCCCGTCAACCCGTCAGTTGCCGACCGGATGAGGTGAGGACATGGGGGCGCCTCGGATCGCCGTCGCCGTGGTGACGATGGGCAACCGGCCCGACGAGGTCGACGCCCTGCTGGAGTCCGTGGCCAAGCAGGACGTGCCACCCGAGCGGATCGTCATCGTGGGCAACGGCTGCCCGCTGCCCGACTTCGCCCGGCGGCTGTCGCTGCCCGGCGAGGTCACCGCCGTCGAACTCGACGAGAACCTCGGCTGCCCCGGCGGGCGCAACGCGGCCCTGGCGCGGCTGCGGGAGTTCGGCGACATCGACGTCGTGGTGGATCTCGACGACGACGGTCTGCTCGTGGACGCCGATGTGCTGCGCCGCGTGCGGGACCTGTACGCCGCCGACGACCGGCTCGGCATCGTCGGCTTCCGCATCGCCGACGAACTCGGTGAGACACAGCAGCGGCACGTGCCCCGGATCGGCAACTCGGACCCCCACCGCGGCGGTTACGTCACCGGCTTCCTCGGGGGCGGGCACGCGCTGCGGATGGCGATGCTCGACGAGACCGGTGACTGGCCCGCCGAGTTCTTCTTCGCGCATGAGGAGACCGACCTCGCGTGGCGCGCGGTGGATGCCGGGTGGCGGATCCTGTACGCGCCGGAGCTGCTGCTCCGGCATCCGAAGACCTCGCCCGCCCGGCACGCCATCTACTTCCGGGTGAACGCCCGCAACCGGGTCTGGCTGGCCCGCCGCCGGCTGCCGCTCGCGCTCGTCCCCGTCCACCTGGGCATCTGGGTGCTGCTCACCCTCGCCCGGAACCGGTCGGGCGCCGGACTGCGGGCGTGGTTCGGCGGATTCGTGGAAGGCGTACGGGAGCCGGCGGGGGAGCGGCGGCCCATGCGGTGGCGGACCGTGTGGCGGCTCACCCGGCTGGGGCGGCCGCCCGTCATCTGACGCCGTGCGGGTGCCGTGCATGTACCCGGAGGAGCGATGGAGCGGCCCGCCGGAGAGATGGAGTGGGCCCCGGCCGATCACCTCCGCCGACCGGGACCCGGATCCGGCCGCGGCGGCGACACTCCCCCGAGTATGCGCGTCCAGACGCGCGCGCCGTCGGGCCAGATCCGATGTAGTGATCACATCAGGCTTTGCCAACTGATCGCTAACATATGGCCAACGGTTCGCCGTTGTGCCGTCTCCCGATCGGCCGGAAGTCACTGAACCAAGATCGAGGGTGGCCAGAGCAACGGCCGTTCCCGGTGGAACAGGAGAAGGCCGAGGTGGCGGAAATCCGCTGCCCGGGGGTGGAAGATCGGCATGGCGGGGGGCACGGGGCATGCGGTTCGGGTTGCTGGGGCCGCCGGTGCTGTTTCACGACGCCCGGGAGGGCGGCCGGGGTGATGCCCGGGAGGGCGTCCGGGGCGAGGCCCGGATCATCGCGAGCCCCAAGTCCCGTGCTCTGCTGGCCGTTTTGCTGCTCGACGCCGGGCGGGTCGTCTCCGTCGAGTCGCTCAAGGACGCACTGTGGGGCGGGGCGCCGCCCGTGTCCGCCCAGGCCTCGCTGCACAACCACATCACCCGGTTGCGGCGGCTGCTCGACGATCCAGGACGGCTGCGCACCGTGCCGTCCGGGTATGTGCTGCGGATCGACGACGGCGAGCTGGACGTCCATGTCTTCGACGCCCACGTCGCCGAGGCGCGTGCCGCGCACACCGGCCGGGACTGGCGGCGGGTCGTGCGCGAGTGCGCCGGCGCACTCGCCCTGTGGCGGGGCGCGCCGCTCGCCGGGCTGCCGCCCGAGGTGGGCGGTTACGCCTTCGCGCAGCGGCTGTGCGAGGCACGGCTGCTGCTTCTGGAGTGGCGCTACGACGCCGAGTTGGCGCTGGGCGGCCCGCGGCTGCACGAGTTGGTGCCGGAGCTGGCGGCGCTGACCGTCGAGTATCCGCTGCGGGAGGTGTACCACCGGCAGCTGATGCTCGCCCTGCACCGCACCGGCCGCCAGGCCGAGGCCCTGGCCGTCCACCGGGAACTGCGCACCCGTCTCGTCGGCCGGCTCGGCATCGAACCCGGGCCCGGAGTCCGGGAGGCACACGTGGAGGTGCTGCGGGGAGCTGCGGGGGAGAGGGGCGCGAAGGGCCCTGAGGACGCAGACGGCTCGAGCGGCGACAAACACTCGAGGGGCGCAAATGGTTCGGGCGGCGACAAAGACTCGAGGGGCGCAAATGGTTCGGGCGGACCTGGCAGGCCGGATCCCTCACCCGCCCAACTGCCCCCGCACCCGACTCACTTCATCGGCCGCACCGCCGTACGGGACGCCCTGCACCGCACGCTCACCGCACCCGATCCCCACCCCACCGCCGTCATCAGCGGCATGGCCGGTGTCGGCAAGAGCGCGCTCGCGTTGCACGTCGCCCATCAGCTGGCGGAACGTTTCCCCGATGGTCAGCTCCACCTCGACCTGCATGGCGCCACCCCGGGCATGACCCCCCTCACCCCTGCTCAGGCCCTCACCACCCTGCTGCGTGACCTCGGCACCGAGCCCTGCCGGATCCCCGAACGGCCGGAGGACGCAGCCGCGTTGCTGCGTTCACTGCTCGCGCCGACCCGCACGCTCCTGGTGCTGGACGACGCCGCGAGTGCCGCGCAGGTACGGCCGCTGCTGCCGGGCGGTGCCGGCTGCGGGGTGATCGTCACCAGCCGTTCGCCGCTGGCCGCCCTCGACGGCGCGGCCCGGTTCCCGCTCGCCCCGCTGTCGGACGAGGAAGGCGCCGAACTCCTGCGCAAGGCCTCGGGCCGCGAGGGCCTGGACGGCACGGACGCCGCCCGGCTCCTCGTCGAACTCACCGGCCGGCTCCCGCTGGCCCTACGGGTCGTCGCCGCGCGGCTCGCCGCCCGACGGGCCCTGACCCCCGACGTCCTCGCCGGACAACTCACGGCCGCTGAGGTCCGGTTGCACCACCTGGAGTACGACGACCTGAGCGTCCGCCGCTCCCTGGCCGTCGCGCACGACGCGCTCGCCGCCTCCGAGCGCGAGGCCGACCGGGACGCGGCCCGCACCCTGGTCCGTATCGGCGCGCTCGACCTGCCCACATACGGCGCCCCCCTGCTCGCCCGCCTCGCCGGCACGAGCGAACACCGCACCGAGGCCGCCCTGGACCGCCTCCTGGACGTGGCCCTGCTGGAGGAGACGACCTACGGCCGCTACGCACCGCACGACCTGGTGCGCGACTTCGCCCGTGAACGGGCCGGAGAGCGGGGCACCGCCACCACCGCCGACACCGCGCTGCACTGGTACGCCGCCGTCGCCGAGCGCCTCCTCGCCGCGATCGTGGAACCCGGCCCCGACCGGGACGACCGCCGCCGGCCCACCCCGGTTCAGCCGGGTGGCCATGCGGCCCACGTCGGCACCGTCGCCCCCTTCGCCGATGCCGACGAGGCCTTCGCCTGGGGGGACAGGGAGCTGGAGAACGTCGTCGCCCTGGCCGTGCGGTACGCGGACGACCCCTCCGGGCAGCGTGCGGGCCTGGTCTCCACGCTCGTCCGGCTGATCTTCCCGTACGCCCATCGCCGGGGGCGCGTCGCCGAGATGGAGGTGCTCGGGCAGGCGGGCCTCCGGGTGGCCCGGCGGCTCGGTGACGCGGTGGCGGAGGCGTACGCGCTGGTCGACCTCGCCGGGCTGCACTTGCTGACCGGGAGGCAGAACGACGCCCTCGCCCTCAACGACCGCGCGCTCGCCATCTGGCGGCGGCTGGACCACCCTTCCTGGATCCGCCGCTGCCTCAACAACCGCGGACTGCTGCTGGACGGGCTGGGCCGGCACACCGAGGCGGGCGAGGCACTGGAGCGGAGCCTGGAGTACGCACGGCGGCTGGACGACCCGTATGGCGAAGCCGTCACCCACAGCCACCTCGGCAACCTCGTCGAGCACACCGACCCGCGGGCCGCCATCGAGCGGCACCGGCGTTCGCTCGCCCTCGGGGACGCGATCGGCGCCGTGATCGTGCGGCACTCCGCGCACTGCAACATCGGGTACGCGCATCTGCGGCTCGGCCAACCGGCCGCCGCCCTGCCGCACTTCGAGGAGAGCCTGCGCATCCTCGGCGGGCACGGCGACTGGCACGGCGAGTCCCAGACCCGGCTCGGGCTGGTCCGGGCCCTGCGTCTGCTGGGACACGACGGGCGGGCCGCCCGCGAGTGCGCCGAACTGCTCCGCCGGGCCGAAGCCCGCGCCGACCACTACACCGGCGGTCTCGCCCGCCACCAGCACGGCCTGCTGCTGCGCGAGCGGGGGCACATCGGCGAGGCGCGCGAGGAGTGGAGCTCCGCGCTGGCGGCGCTGGAGGACACGGACGAGCAGGCGGTGGTCACGGAGCTGCGTGAGCTCCTGGAGTGCCCCGTCTGATCACTTGGCGTCCGCGTAGCACTCCACCACCGCCGTCGTGAACGGGAACCGCACCGGCGTCTGACCGAAGGTCAGCCGGCCGGCCAGGTCCGCCGCCTCGCGGATCGCCGCCACGACCGCCTCCGTCTCCTCCTCGGGGCAGTGCACGATCACCTCGTCGTGCTGGAAGAAGACCAGTTCGGCCGCCAGCTCCGCGCAGGTCCTGCGCAGCGCGGCGAGCAGCAGCAACGCCCAGTCGGCGGCACTGCCCTGGACGACGAAGTTGCGGGCGAAACGGCCTCGGGCGCGGGCGTTGGTGGAGGCGTACCCGGGCACCCACTGCCCGCCGTCCGGCTGGTCGTCCTCCCCCGAGCCGGAGCCGGAGCCATGACCGCCCCCGGAGCCGGAACCCTCGGCAGCCGTAGGGATGCCCGCCTCCTCGCTCGCGTCGTCCGTCCCCCGGGCCGCCGGCGGGCAGGTCCGGCCCAGCCAGGTCCGCACGAGCCGGCCCTCCTCGCCGGCCCGGGCCGCGTCGTCGACGTACGCCACCGCCCTGGGGAAACGGCGTCGAAGCGCGGCGAGGTTCTTCAGGCCGTCGCCGGAGGTCTGGCCGTAGACGGCGCCGAGCACGGCGAGTTTGGCCTGGGTGCGGTCGCCGGAGAAGGCGCGGTCGGAGACGGACTGGTACAGGTCGGTCTCCCGGCCCGCCACCTCCATCAGCCCGGGGTCGCGGGAGATCGCCGCGAGGACGCGCGGCTCCATCTGGTCGGCGTCGGCGACGACGAGCCGCCAGCCGGGGTCGGCGACCACGGCCCGCCGGATCACCTTGGGGATCTGGAGCCCGCCTCCGCCGTTGGTGACCCAGCGCCCGGTCACCGTCCCGCCCGCGAGGAACTCGGGGCGGAAGCGGCCCTCGCGGACCCAGTCCTGGAGCCAGGACCAACCGTGGGCGACCCAGATGCGGTAGAGCTTCTTGTACTCGATCAGGGGTTTCACGGCGGGGTGGTCGACCGACTGGAGCTCCCAGCGGCGGGTCGAGGAGACCTTGATCCCGGCCTGGGAGAAGGCCTTGATCACGTCGGCGGGCAGATCGGGGCGCACGCGTCTGCCGAACGCGGCGGACACCTCGTCGGCGAGCTCGGCCAGGCGGCGCGGCTCTCCGCCGCCCGCGTACCGCTCGCCCAGCAGGTCGTGCAGCAGTGCGCGGTGCACCTGAGCGCTCCAGGGCAGCCCGGTGCGGTTCAGCTCGGCGGCCACCAGCATCCCCGCCGACTCGGCGGCCGTCAGCAGCCGCATGCGGTCGGGGTGCTCGGCGCTCTCGTGCCGCCGCTGCTGCTCGGCGTAGACCGCGAGGAGGTCCGGCAGGGGCAGGTGGACGCCCTGGGGCTCGAACAGGGAGGACTGGGAGCCCGGTTCGGCGGACCGCTGCGGCGGATCGGGCGGTACGGGGCCGCCGCGCAGCCGGGCCAGGGCGGCCGCGGCCGAGCGTGGTTCCCCGTACCGCCCCTCGTGGCCGAGGAGGAGGGTCTCGGCGGCTTCGATGTCGTAGCACCGCTCGGCTCGCACCCCCGTGGCGAGCAGGCGCGGGTAGACCTCGGCGGTGGACCGCCACACCCACCGTGTGACGCCGGGACGGCTCCGGACGGCCTCGGCGGGATCCGCCTCCCGCCGCACCGGGCCGGAGGGCAGCCCGTCCGGACCGAGGGGGGCGACGTCCACGCCACCGTCCTCGGCCGGAGCGAGAGCCCACCGGTCGGCCATGCTGCGAGTGTGCCAGGGGGGTCTGACAACGCCCCGGTTCGCCTTGGTGGAAGGCCTCGTCAGGCCTCGTCAGGCCTCGTCCGACTCCTTCTGCGCCTGCATGATCTTCTCCAGCACCGTCCCGATGTACTGCTCGGCCCGCTCCTTGTCGACGCCGAGGCCACTGAGGACGCCCTCGCCGTTCTCGTGCTCCAGCAGGGCGAGCAGGATGTGCTCGGTGCCGATGTAGTTGTGGCCGAGGCGCAGGGCCTCGCGGAAGGTGAGCTCCAGGACCTTCTTGGCTCCCTGGCCGTACGGCACGAGCTCCGGGACCTCGTCGACGGCCGGCGGAAGAGCCGCCGTCGCCGCCTCGCGGACCGCGTCGAGCGTGACGCCCTGCTTGATGATCGCCTTCGCGGCGAGGCCGTCCGGCTCGGCCAGCAGACCGATGACGAGATGCTCGGGCAGGCCCTCGGCGTTGCGGGCGGCCTTGGACGCGTTGTGCGCGGCCATCACCGTGTTGCGGGCGCGGGGCGTGTACCGGTTGAAGCCCTGGCTCGGGTCGAGGTCGTTCGACTCCTTCGGCACGAACCGCTTCTGCGCGGCCTGCCGGGTGACGCCCATGCTCTTGCCGATGTCGGTCCAGGACGCGCCGGAGCGCCGGGCCTGGTCGACGAAGTGGCCGATCAGATGGTCGGCCACGTCGCCCAGGTGGTCCGCGGCGATCACCGCGTCCTGGAGCTGGTCCAGCGGCTCCGGGTGGACCTTCTTGATGGCCGCGATGAGGTCGTCGAGACGGATGGATGACGTGGTGTCGGGGTGCGTCATGTGTCAACCGTAGGTTGCGCCCTCATGGGTGTCAACCTTGAGTTGACACTCTCTCGCCGGGTGCCTAATCCTCCGTCATGACGTGGCACCATCGGCCCGTGAGTACGTCCACCACCGTCGACCGCGCGTTCGAAGCGGCCCTCTACGCCTCCGGCGAGACGGCCCTCGACACCGGCGCGTCCCTGCTCGCCTCCGACCCGGCGGCGGACGCCGAACTCGGCCGGCGCGGCCGGGAGTTCGTGGCAGCGGCCTGGCGGCGCGGCTGGCAGCCGGCCGACGTCGTACGGATCGTCCGGCGCGAGCTGGACGACGTCCATGTGCTCCTCGCCGCCGAGCTGATCCGCGCCCAGGCGCCCGACGACGGACCCCGGGGCCGCCGCTGGAACGCGCAGCTGGCAGAGCTCCCCGCCGACGCCCCGCCCCGCCCCGATCGTTTCTCGTACGCCACCGCCGTGCTGGAGCTGTACCGCCTGCTGCTGCGGCTGCCCTCTCTGGAGGCCCTGGAGGATTCGCCCGGGGAGGCGCGGACCGAGTCCCGCATGCTCACCCGCATCCGTGCCCTGCTCGCCAAGGCCGAGGCCACCGGGTTCCCCGAGGAGGCGGAGGCGCTCAGTGCCAAGGCCCAGGAGCTGATGGCCCGGCACAGCGTCGACGAGGCGCTGCTCGCGGCGCGGGCGCCCTCCCCGGACACACCCGGGGCCTGCCGGATCGGGGTCGAGCCGCCGTACGAGCAGGCCAAGGCGGTGCTGCTGGACGCCGTCGCCGGCGCCAACCACTGCCGGGCGGTGTGGAACGAACCCCTCGGCTTCTCCACCGTCGTCGGTTTCGACACCGACCTGGAGGCGGTGGAACTCCTCTACACCTCACTCCTCGTACAGGCCACGACGGCGATGACCAAGGCGGAGGCCGCGCAGCGAGCGGGCGGCCGTAAGCGCACCAAGACGTTCCGCCAGTCGTTCCTCGCGGCCTACGCCCACCGCATCGGCACCCGCCTGACGGCGGCTGCCGAGACCCAGGTGACCGACGACCTGCTCCCGGTCCTCGCCTCCCGCGAGGTCGCCGTCACCGGGCGGCTGGACCGGATGTTCCCGGAGACGACCACGACCCGGCTGCGCGGGGTGCGGGACGCGGCGGGCTGGACGGAAGGCGCGCAGGCGGCGGACCGGGCCCAGGTCCGGCACCGGCCGCCGCTGCGCTGATCCGCCGTCAAGGCCGTCCGGGCCATCGGTCTCGTCCGGCCCGTCGGTCTCGTCCGGCCCGTCGGTGTCGTCGGTGCCGTCAGTCGCCCGACGTCTCGAAGCCGCTCACCGAGGGCTTCTTGTCCTCCGACCAGTCGACCGCGCCGTACGACCACGTCAGTTCGTGCGCCGTCCTGGTGTCGCCGGGCAGGGTGAAGGACGCCTTGCGCACGTCGAGACTCTCCGCGGAGCCCGCCTCGCCCCGGACGTAGGTGATCGTGAAGGACGTGGTCCCGCCCTTCCCGAGAGTCAGCGACTGGGGCTTCGCGCCCTCGTCCGGCGAGACGGACGTCGTCTTGTCGTCCGCCAGCAGGTCCACGCCGGGGAAGCCCTTCAGCGAGCACTGCGCGCCCTTGTTGGTGAGCGTGACGGTGACGGTGCCGGTGTCCCCCGCGGCCGGGGCGGCGCCGGCGCCGACCTCCACGCCCATGTCACCGAGCGCGCAGGCCGACTCGCTCGGCCGGTCCGCGTTCTTGACGTCGTCGCCACCGGACTTGTCGTCGCTGCAGCCGGTCAGCAGGGCCGTCGCGGCGAGGGCGGCGGCCAGGGTGAGGGGGTAGGTGCGCATGAGGTCCTCTGGACGTGTCGAACGAAAGCGGCATCGGGCCCCTGGATCATCACGCACGTGCCTGCCGCAGGGGTACGCACCCCCTGCGATTCCCCCGAAAGCCGGACGGGCTCCCGGGCCCGGTGTCTCCCAGAACGCCGACGGGTCCCTGGGCTCGCGGCGGCTCTTCGGGGCTGGACGGGGCCTTGGGCTCGCGGGGCTCCCCGAAGTCAGGACGGGTCCCCCGCACCCTGGTCACTCCTCGAACGCCGGACAGGCTCCTGGCCCCCGGCAACTCCTCGAACGCCGACGGGTCCCTCGGCCCCAGGTGACTCCCCGAACGCCGGACAGGCTCCTTGGTCCCGGCGCTTCCCCGAACGCCGGACGGGTCCCTGGGCTCGCGGCGCTTCCCTGAACGCCGGACGGCCCCTGGATCCGCGGTGCCTCCCCAAACACCGACCCGAACGCCGGACGGGTCCCTCGGCCCCGGGTTCCCCCCGAACACTGGACGGGTCCCGGGCCCCCGGGTGCTCCGCCCTCCCGAACGCCGGACGGGCCGCAGCGCCCTCAGGCGATCCGCGGCCCGTCCGTACGCCGTCGGGTGTCAGCCGGGGCTCGCCGTCGGCAGGCCCGTCGGGAGCTTGCCGCCCTCGGTCTTCCGGTAGGTCTCGGCGCCGATGCCGCCCTTCCAGGTGACCTTCAGACTGCTTCCGTTCACGGAGTCGACCATGCCGGTCGCCCGGTCCTTGGAGCCGTCCGTGCACTTCAGGCGGATCATACGCATCCCGGACTCCTCGCCCGCGGTGCCGCTGCACACGCTTCCGCCGGTGCCGAACAGCGCGGCCTGCTTGCCGGTGATCACCAGGGCCACGGCCTTGCCGTCGGTCGTGGCGAGCCAGCTGCCCGCCAGTTCGCCACCGGCCGGGTCCCCGGAACCGGACCCGGAGTCGCCGCCTTGGGCGGCGGATTCCGAAGCGGACGGGGCGGGGGCGGCGGCCGAGTCGTCGCCCGAGTCGCCGTCGCTGCTGCACGCGCTCAGCACGAGCGCGCCCGCCAGACCCGCGGCAGCCGCCGCGACGCGTACGGCGCCGGAGCGGCGCGAGAAGATCACCGAAGTCACTGCAAGCCCCCAAGCTGTAGCCGGCCGACCGGCCTGACGGCACCGGCCGGCCTCCTGGCCGGAACGATCGCAGCAAGCTACCAGGGCCGGTCAAGAGCCCCGGGGCGCGCCTCTCACCAGGAGGACTTGCGCACCCCGGGCAGGTACCCCGCGTGCGCCTGCTCCCGCAGATTCACCCGGGACAGCCCGAACGCCCGGAAGTAGCCGCGCGGCCGGCCGTCGACGCCGTCGCGGTTGCGCACGCGCGTGGCGCTCGCGTCGCGCGGCTGCCTGCGCAGCTCCGCCTGTGCGGCGAGCCGTTCGGCCTCCGTCGACGACGGCCGCCGGATGATCTCCTTCAGTTCGGCCCGCCTGGCGGCGTACCGCGCGACGACCTCCTGCCGCCTGTCGTTCTTCGCGATCTTGCTCTTCTTGGCCATCAGATCCTCACTCCCCGGGCGCGGATCCGGGCGACGGCCGCCTCGATCCCGATCGTGTCGACGGTCTTGATCCCCTTCGTGCTGAGCCGGAGCCGTACGTGCCGGCCCTCGCTCGGCAGCCAGTAGCGCTTGGACTGGATGTTGGGGTCGAACCGGCGCGACGTGCGCCGGTGGGAGTGCGAGATGCGGTTGCCGAAGCCCGGCCGGGTGCCGGTCAGCATGCAGTGCGCGGACATGGGTGGTGACGTACCTCTCTGCCTCATGTTGTGGAAATGGATTTCATTTTCAGTATCATAGCGGCATGGCACGCAACGAACTCCGTCCGGTCATCAAGCTCCGGTCCACCGCCGGGACCGGCTTCACCTACGTGACCCGCAAGAACCGCCGCAACGACCCGGACCGCATGACCCTGCGCAAGTTCGATCCGGTCGCCGGCCGCCACGTCGACTTCCGAGAGGAGCGCTGACCATGCGCCAGGGAATCCACCCGGACTACGGCCCC
Organism: Streptomyces luteogriseus; assembly: GCF_014205055.1. Classification (NCBI taxonomy): domain Bacteria; kingdom Bacillati; phylum Actinomycetota; class Actinomycetes; order Kitasatosporales; family Streptomycetaceae; genus Streptomyces; species Streptomyces luteogriseus. The sequence goes on along the minus strand of NZ_JACHMS010000001.1, from coordinate 3,927,064 downwards.
GTCGTCTTCCGCGACCGTGCCGCGAACTACGCCTTCCTCACCCGCTCGACCCTTTCCGCCACGGCGGGCGAGAAGACCGTCGAGTGGGAGGACGGCAACACCTACCCGGTCGTCGACGTCGAGATCTCCGACGTGAGCCACCCCTTCTACACCGGCACGGCCCGCGTCCTGGACACCGCCGGCCGCGTGGAGCGCTTCGAGCGCCGGTACGGAAAGAAGGGCTGATCCCGTGGCTGTCCCTCCTGGGCTCCCCGTCGTGATCGTCGGCGGGCTGCACGCCGACGCCCGCAAGGCGGCCGTCGCGCGGCTACTGGCCGACGTCCCCGGCAGTGTCGTCCTCCACCACGACCTGGCGACGGCCGCCGCGGGCACGGTCGTACGGACCATCAGGGACGCCTCCGGCATCCTCGACGCGGGGGAGGCGCCGCTGGTCAACGACTGCGCCTGCTGCGCCCTGCGCGAGGACCTGGTGCCCGAGCTGGAACGGCTGCGGGACGCCGGCGGCACCCGGCTCGCCGTCGTCGAACTGTGGGACTCGGTCGAGCCCAAGGCCATGGCCGAGGTCGTCACGGCCGGCGGTCTCACCGTCACCGGTGTGATCACCGCCGTCGACCCGGCCCTGGTCCTGCCCTGCCTCGGCAACGGCGACGACCTGGCCGACGGCGGTCTCGCCGCGGCCGCCACCGACCAGCGCACGGTCGCCGACACCTTCGCGCGCCAGCTGGAGTACGCCCCCGTCCTCGCGGTCGCCGACTCCCCGGAGGCCGACGACGAGGACCGCGAGCTGCTCGCGCAGCTGCACCCGACGGCCCGCCAGGTCCCGATCGGTCAGGGAGTCTCCGCGGACCCGGTCGACGACGGTCTGACGGTGCCGACCCCGCGCCTGCGTCCGCTCTCCCCGCTGGCCCAGGCCGCCCTGGCCGGCTTCGACGTCGAGGCGGCCGCCGCCGCCCAGCACCCGGCCTGCGCCCTGCTGCCCGCCGAGGCAGACGCGCACGGCGTCTCCACGCTGGTCTGGAGCCGGCGCCGCCCCTTCCACCCGGAGCGGCTGTACGCCGCACTGGAGGACCTGACCTGCTCGGCCGCCCGCAGCCGGGGCCGCTTCTGGCTCGCCGACAAGCCCGACACGCTGTTCCACTGGGACGCGGCGGGCGGCGCCCTGTGCGTGGAGAGCACGGGCCCGTGGCTGGCCTCCCTGCCGGACGCGGCCTGGGAGATGGTCCCGCCGGTACGCCGGGCCGCCGCCGCGCTGGACTGGGACGCCGAGCACGGCGACCGCTGCCAGCACCTCGTCTTCACCTCACCCGGCCTCGACCGGGACGGCCTGGAACGGCTGCTGGAGTCCTGCCTGCTGACCGACGCCGAATACGCCGCCGGGCGGGACGCCTGGCAGCGGCTGCCGCACGCCTTCGACACCCTCCTGGAGGTCTGACCCCATGCCGCGCAAGCCCGACCGCAAGCCCGCCAAGGACCGGCCCAACCCCCTGGACCAGGCCGGGATCACCTACATCGACTACAAGGACACCGACCTGCTGCGGAAGTTCATCTCGGACCGCGGGAAGATCCGCAGCCGCCGGGTCACGCGGGTGTCGTCCCAGCAGCAGCGGCAGCTGGCCAAGGCGATCAAGAACGCACGGGAGATGGCGCTGCTGCCGTACACCGCCCGCTGAGCCGGTCCGGACCGGGTGAGGTTCCCCACGCTTGACGGGTGGGGCCTCCTCCCCATGAGGTGACGGGGCCGGACTCAACCGCCGACCGGCCGGCGGCAGGGGCCGCGGCGGGCCGCCAGGACCGGGCCGGACGCCGGTCGGGCCTGCCGGACGGCGGCCGTCGTCCGCAGTGATCCGGCGCGATCCGGCGTGATCCGGGGCGCGGGGTGCGCGGGTCGCCCGGGGCCGGACGTCGAGCGGGCGTCCGGCGATGGTCCGAGCACCGCACCGGCCGGGAGAACGACCCGCACCTCCTGCGACCGGCCTATTTCTCCCCGTCCTCGCAGGCCGCAGCGGCCTTCCGGATGCCGGTCGGCCGGTCGAACGCCTTTCCCGCGGCCCCGCGCCTCAGCTCACGCTTCTCCGGCGCGGCCCTGCCGCGGCCACTCCGTCCCGCCGTCGAGCGGATGCTCCGCCTCCACCGGACCTCCCCGAATCCGGCGACTTCGTCGCAGGCCGCCGGGAACGAGAGGCGGGGAAGGGCCGTCAAACAGTCAAGAGCTCGGTAAAGCGGTCGTCAAAGCTGTAACCGCGGGACCACCCCGCGTGCACGTGCATCTGCCCATGCATCTGCACATGAACAGGGTTATGATCCGGGTCAGTTGACCACTGCACCAATGGCCACACCAGCCAGTGCACCACCGGGGAGCGACCTGTGGATCACGACGTGTACAACGGTATGGCTGCCGCCGGGCTGCACGGTGTGGCCTGGCAGAAGAGCCGGCACAGCAACTCGCAGGGCTCGTGCGTGGAGTTCGCCCGGCTGCCGGGCGGTGACGTGGCCGTGCGCAACTCGCGCTTCCCCGACGGGCCCGCGCTGGTCTACACCCGTGCGGAGATCGAAGCGATGCTCCTGGGTGTGAAGGACGGCGAGTTCGACCACCTGGTGGGCGGCTGACGATCCGCCGGGCCCCGGAGGAAACGGGGCAATCGATACTCAACGCACGGTGACGCGCGTAGAACCGCGACGCGAGGAAGCGCCGCGGTTTCTTATGCGTCGGCCGTCCGTGAACCGGTCCGGGGCAGCCGGAACAGCGCCCAGACCACCTTGCCGTCGAGCGCGCCCGCGAGCGGGTGCCAGCCCCAGCTGTCGCTGAAGGAGTCGACGAGGAACAGCCCTCGGCCCGACTCGGCCGAGAAGTCGTCGGTCTCCCGGGCCACCGGACTGTCGTGACTGGGGTCGCGCACCGCGCACACCAGACGCTCGGTCCACCGCATCAGGTGCAGCCGCACGGGAGCCTCGCGGCCGCCGGCGCAGACGTCGTTCGCCGGGATGCCGTGCCGCAGGGCGTTGGTGACGAGTTCCGAGACCACCAGGCACACGTCGTCGAACCGCTCGCCCATGTCCCACTGGTCGAGGGTCCTGCGGGTGAACCGGCGTGCCTCGCGCACCGCTTCGAGGCGGGCGGGCAGAGCGCAGGAGGCGGCGTCGGACACGGCCGCGGGATCCAGCGGCGGAAGGCCCTGCCGTAACGGCTCGAGCATGGTCGATCCATTCGTCCCCATGCGAGGCACTCCCGGGAATTCGCGGTCGGTGCGATGCGGCGGTGGTGCGGGACCATGGTTTCGGATGCGTACAGCAGATGCAAGGGCAGATGCACGTGCACGTGACCGGAATGAGATGTCCCGTACCGCTTGTTGGTCAATTTTTCCGTCATCTTCGGGTCCCTCTTTGGCCGTTCACTTGCCTTCTCCTTGCTTCCGCGCGCGAGCGGCGACCGTCTCGATTCCGTTTCCGTAACCGGACGAGTACTGCTCGAAGTGTTTTAGTGGCAGACTGCGGCCCCTGGAGACGTTGGGGAGGCTGGCGAACGTGAGCGCGGGAGAGCCGGGATCGGTGGTGCGGCGCATGCTGCTCGGATCACAACTCAGGCGACTGCGTGAGGCGCGGGGCATCACGCGCGAGGCGGCGGGCTATTCGATCCGCGCCTCCGAGTCGAAGATCAGCCGGATGGAGTTGGGCCGGGTGAGCTTCAAGACCAGAGACGTCGAGGACCTGCTCACCCTGTACGGCATCACGGACGAACAGGAGCGCGCCTCCCTGCTGTCGCTGGCGAAGGAGGCCAACGTCGCCGGGTGGTGGCACAGTTACTCGGACGTGCTGCCCAGCTGGTTCCCGACCTACGTCGGCCTGGAGGGCGCCGCCTCGCTGATCCGGGCGTACGAGGTGCAGTTCGTGCACGGACTGCTGCAGACCGAGGCGTATGCCCACGCGGTGGTCCGGCGGGGCATGCAGGGCGCGAGCGAGGCCGACGTCGAACGGCGCGTGGCGCTGCGTCTGGAGCGGCAGAAGTACCTGGTCGACGAGCGCGCGCCGGACTTCCACATCATCCTGGACGAGGCCGCCCTGCGCCGTCCGTACGGCGACCGCGAGGTGATGCGGGGCCAGCTCCAGCACCTCATCGAGATCTCCGAGCGGCCCAACGTGCGTCTCCAGGTGGTGCCGTTCAGCCTCGGCGGCCACTCCGGCGAAAGTGGCGCGTTCACGATCCTCAGCTTCCCGGAGTCCGACTTGTCGGACGTCGTGTACCTGGAGCAGCTCACCAGCGCGCTGTACCTGGACAAGGCCGAGGACGTCGCCCAGTACGAGAAGGCGCTCAAGGAGCTCCAGAGCGACAGCCCGGGCCCCTCGGAGAGCCGGGACCTTCTGCGGGGGCTCCTCCAGCTCTCCTGACGGAGTCGTCCCGCTCTCCTGACGGAGTCGTCCCGCTCTTCTGGAGGTGGCGTCCCGCTCTCCTGATGGAGCCGGGCCACTCTCCTCAAGGACCCCTTCAACTCGCCTGAAACACAAGTACGATGACGTGTGATCAGATCGTGAAGGCGCGATCAGGGGTCTGCTAGGGATCGAGGGATCACATTGTCGTCGTCCTGCTTCACCGACCTTGCACAGCAGTACATCGACGGTGAGTGGCGCCCGGGCACCGGTTCCTGGGACATCATCGACTTCAACCCGTACGACGACGAGAAGCTCGCGTCGATCACCATAGCCACGGCCGACGAGGTCGATCAGGCGTACCGGGCGGCGGCCCGCGCCCAGAAGCAGTGGGCCGCGACCAACCCCTACGCCCGCCGGGCGGTCTTCGAGAAGGCGCTGCGTCTGATCGAGGAGCGCGAGGCCGAGATCTCCGACGCCATCATCGCCGAGCTCGGCGGCACGCGCCTGAAGGCCGCCTTCGAGCTGCACCTCGCCAAGGAGTTCCTGCGCGAGGCGGTCCACCTGGCACTGGCCCCCGAGGGCCGGATCATCCCCTCGCCGGTGGACGGCAAGGAGAACCGCGTCTACCGCGTGCCGGTCGGCGTCGTGGGCGTGATCAGCCCCTTCAACTTCCCGTTCCTGCTGTCGATCAAGTCCGTCGCCCCGGCGCTCGCGCTCGGCAACGCCGTGGTGCTCAAGCCGCACCAGAACACCCCGATCGTGGGCGGCTCCCTGGTCGCGAAGCTCTTCGAGGACGCGGGGCTGCCCGGCGGGCTGCTGAACGTCGTCATCACGGACATCGCGGAGATCGGCGACGCCTTCATCGAGCACCCGGTCCCCAAGGTCATATCCTTCACCGGCTCCGACGCGGTCGGCCGGCACGTGGCGACCGTCTGCGCCCGGCTGTTCAAGCGCTCCGTCCTCGAACTGGGCGGCAACAGCGCGCTGGTGGTCCTCGACGACGCCGACCTCGACTACGCCGTCGACGCGGCGGTCTTCAGCCGGTACGTCCACCAGGGCCAGGTCTGCATGGCCGCCAACCGCGTCCTCGTGGACCGGGCGGTCGCGGACGAATTCACCGAGAAGTTCGTCGCCAAGGTCAGGACCCTGAAGACGGGCGACCCGCGCGACCCGGAGACCGTCATCGGCCCGGTCATCAACTCCTCGCAGGCGGACGCCGTCTCCGGCGTGGTCGAGCAGGCCCTCGCCGAGGGCGCCACGGCGCTGGTGCGCGGCGGGCGGACCGACAACCTCGTCGAGCCGTCCGTGCTGACCGACGTCCCCGCCGACTCGGCGCTTCTCCGGCAGGAGGTGTTCGGGCCGGTCGCTTTCCTGGTCCCGTTCGACGGCGAGGAGGAGGCCGTACGCCTCGTCAACGACACCCCGTACGGCCTGAGCGGTGCCGTCCACACCGGGAACATCGAGCGGGGTGTGGCGTTCGCCAAGCAGATCGACACGGGCATGTTCCACGTGAACGACGGCACCGTCCACGACGAGCCGATCGTCCCCTTCGGCGGTGAGAAGCACTCGGGCATCGGCCGGCTCAACGGCGACACGATGCTGGACTCGTTCACCACGACCAAGTGGATCTCGGTGCAGCACGGCCGCAGCGGGTTCCCGTTCTAGAACCTCTCGGCTTCCAGAACCTACCGGCGCCCGGGCCCTTGCGGACAGAACCTGACCGCAAGGGCCCGTAGCTTTGTCGGTGTCAGGGGGAGAGGCCCGCTGACCAGGCGAAAGGCGGCGTTCATGGTCACCCACGTTCCGGCGGAGGCACACGGCGACGAGCGCGGGGCGCTCCTGTCCTTCATCGCCGAGCAGCGCGGCGGGGTCCGGCGGGCGGTGCTCGGGCTGACGGAGGAGCAGGCGAGCTCCCGCCCGAGCGCCAGTGAGCTGTCCCTCGCGGGGCTGGTCAAGCACGTCGCCGAGGTCGAGCAGTTCTGGGTCTCCCTGGCCAAGGGCGAGCCGCCGGCCGTCGTGCGGGACCAGAGCAACTGGCACGAGTGCTTCCGGCTGGTCGAGGGCGAGACGGTCGAGTCGCAGCTGGCGTACTGGGAGAAGGTCGCCGCCGAGACGGAGGCATACATCCGCTCGGTGCCGAGCCTCGACGACACCTTCGCGCTGCCGGCCCAGCCCTGGTTCCCGCCGGAGGGCCGGGTCTCGCACCGGTGGCTCTGCCTCCATCTCATCCGCGAGACGGCCCGGCACGCCGGTCACGCCGACATCGTCCGCGAGTCCCTGGACGGCAGGACGGCCTTCGAGCTGGTGGCCGAGGAACAGCAGGTGACGGCCGGGCCATAACCTGGACCGCATGTCAACCATCCGTCTCCTCGTGCTCGGCGCGGTCCGTATGCACGGCCGCGCCCACGGCTACCAGGTGCGCAACGACCTGGAGTACTGGGGCGCGCACGAGTGGTCCACCGCCAAGCCCGGCTCGATCTACCACGCGCTGAAGCAGATGGCGAAGCAGGGGCTGCTGCACGCGCACGAGATCGCCCCGTCGACGGCCGGGGGCCCGCCGCGCACGGAGTACGAGATCACCGGGCGGGGGACCGAGGAGTACTTCCGGCTGCTGCGGGAGGCGCTGGTCACCTACGACCAGCGCGGGGACATGAAGACGGCCGCCGTCGGCTTCGTCGTCGACCTGCCGCGTGCCGAGGCGGTCGCGCTGCTGAAGGAGCGGACCCTGCGGATCGAGCAGTGGCGGGCCGCCGTCCTGGAGCACTACGTGCCCGAGGAGGGGCCCGCGCAGCTCGGGCACATCGGCGAGATCATGAACATGTGGGTCCACACGGCCGACTCCGAGGCCGAGTGGACCCGTGGTCTCATCGAACGCATCGAGGGCGGCGCCTACACCTTCGCCGACGAGGGCGACCCGTTCGTCGGCGTCCTGGCCGACGGCGAGGAGAACCCGTACGCGACGGGGGAGCGGCATCCCGGGGACGCCCACTAATCAAGTTTGACGAATGGCTCGGCCGGGTTTACGTTTGGGCTTGTAGTCAAGTTTGACTAGCGAGGGAGACTCAGTGGCCGATCCGGCGATCACCGTCGAAGGCGCGGAGAAGACGTACGGCGACAAGAAGGCGCTGAACGGGCTCGACCTCACGGTCGCGCGCGGCACGGTGCACGCAGTGCTCGGCCCGAACGGCGCCGGCAAGACCACCCTGGTGAGGGTCCTGTCCACGCTGCTGCGGCCCGACGCGGGCCGGGCCGAGGTGGCAGGGCACGACGTGGTGCGCGAGGCGTATGCCGTGCGGCTGCGCATCGGCCTGCTCGGCCAGCACGCCGCGCTCGACGAGGAGCTCGGCGGCCGGCAGAACCTGGAGCTGTTCGGCCGGCTGCACCACCTGGGGGTGCGGCGGGCACGCGCGCGTGCGGGGGAACTCCTGGAGCGCTTCGACCTGACCGACACCGGCCGCAAGGCGGTCCGGCAGTACAGCGGCGGCATGCGGCGCCGCCTTGACCTGGCCGCCTCCCTGATCACGGAGCCGGAGGTGCTGTTCCTGGACGAGCCGACCACCGGCCTCGACCCGCGCGGCCGCGCCGAGGTGTGGGCGTCCGTCCGCTCCCTGGTCGGCGGCGGTACGACGGTCCTGCTGACCACGCAGTATCTGGAGGAGGCCGACCAGCTCGCCGACCGCATCTCGGTCGTCGACGCCGGCCGGGTCATCGCCGAGGGCACGGCGGACGAACTGAAGGCCGAGACCGGCGGCGACCGTATCGACGTGACCCTGCGGCACGCCGGCCAACTGGGGGCCGCCGTCGCCCTGTTGCCCCTCACCGGGGTCAGCGTCGACGCCGACCGGCGGCTGCTGAGCGCGCCGGTGACCGACCGCATGGAGGCGCTCTCCGGGGTCGTACGGGCCCTTCAGGAGGCCGGGATCGAGGCGGAGGACGTCGCGCTGCGCCGCCCGACGCTGGACGAGGTGTTCCTGCACCTCACCTCAGACGACCGCCGAGTGAAGGAGGCCGCGTGAGCGCCTACGCCCTGACCGACTCCTGGACCATGACCCGCCGGGAACTCGCCCGCTGGGGGCGGCAGCCCGTCCAGCTCGTCGTCAACCTGGTCTTCCCGGTGATGCTGCTGCTGATGTTCGGGTACCTGGTCGGCGGCGGCCGGGGGGTGAGCGGCGAGTACCGCGACTACCTGATCCCCGGCATGCTCGCGCTCACCATGGCCTTCGGCCTGGAGGGCACGATGCTCGCCGTCACGCAGGACCTCAACAAGGGTGTGATCGACCGCTTCCGCTCGATGCCCATGGCCAACGGGGCGGTGTTGGTGGGCCGTTCGGCCGCCGACATGCTCCAGTCGGCGCTCGCCCTGGTCGTCCTCATCGGAGTCGGCGCCGCGCTCGGCTGGCGTCCCGGCGGCGGCCCGGCGGCCCTCCTCGGGGCGGTGGGACTGCTGCTCCTGTTCCGGTTCGCCATGCTGTGGATCGGCATCCATCTGGCCCTGGTGGCGGGGAAGCCGGAGATGGTCCAGGCCGTGCAGATCCTGGTCTGGCCGGTCGGCTTCCTGTCCAACGCCCTCGCCGCCCCCGGCTCGATGCCCGGCTGGCTGGGCACGGTCGTCGAGTGGAACCCGATGTCCCACACGGCCACGGCTGTACGGCACCTGCTCGGCGTACCAGGCACGGAGTCCGGGCACATCTGGTCGGCAGTGGTGTGGCCGCTGGCCCTCCTGGCGGTGTTCTTCCCCCTGGCGGTACGGCGGTTCGGGCGCCTGAGCCGCTAGCCCGGACGGGTGGGGGAGGGGCGGTTGAGCTGCTGGCCGCTGGCTCTGGCGGGGGGACGGGCGGCTGGGCCGTTGGTTCGGGCGGGGCGGTGTGCGGGTGGTTGAGCCGCCGGCCCGGACCGTAGAGGTCCGAGCGGCTGACCCGTCAATCCCGGTAGGCGAGGTACCCGCGGCCGGGCCGTCGGCTCCGGCTGGTGGGGCCCGCGGCTGACCGCTGGCTCGGGCACGAGGTCGCGTGGCTGCGGCCGTGGCCCAGGCCAGCGGGTAAGGGGTGTTGAGCGGCCGGGCCGGGCCGGCGGGGTTCGGGCGGTCGGCCCGTCGGCCCCGGCAGGTGAGGTACCCGCGGCAGCGCCGCCGGCTCTGGCAGGGGGGCACCCGCAGCAGTGCCGCCGGACCCGGCAGCCACGTACCCGCGGCTCTACCGCTAGTGGTGGAAGCTCGTCGCCGCGCCCCTGTCCTCCGTCAGCGGGCGCGGCTGTCGGCGCAGGTCCGGCAGCAGCCGTTCCAGGTCCTGGGCGAGGAGTTCCGCGAGGTCGGCGGAGAAACCGTTGCGGCACACCACGCGCAGCACGGACAGGTCCTCCCGGTTGGCCGGGAAGGTGTACGCGGGCACCAGCCAGCCGCTCTCGCGCAGGCGCCGGGAGAGGTCGAAGACGTCGTACGCCGTCACGTCCGGCGCGGTCGTGAAGGCGAACACCGGCAGTTCGTCGCCCCGGGTCAGCAGCCGGAAGTCGCCGAGCGCCTCGACCCGCCCGGCCAGCTCCGTCGCCACGTCCCGCGCGGCCTGCTGCACGACCCGGTAGCCCTGCCGGCCCAGCCGCAGGAACGTGTAGTACTGCGCCACGACCTGCGCCCCCGGCCGGGAGAAGTTGAGCGCGAACGTCGGCATGTCGCCGCCCAGGTAGTTCACCCGGAACACCAGCTCCTCCGGCAGCGCCTCCGCGTCCCGCCACAGCGCCCAGCCGACGCCCGGGTAGACCAGCCCGTACTTGTGCCCTGATGTGTTGATCGACGCCACCCTCGGCAGCCGGAAGTCCCACACCAGGTCCTCGTCGAGGAAGGGCGCGACCATGGCCCCGGACGCCCCGTCCACGTGCACCGGGACGTCCAGCCCGGTGCGCTCCTGCAACGCGTCCAGCGCCGCGCACAGGTCCGCGATCGGCTCGTAGGACCCGTCGAAGGTGGAGCCCAGGATCCCGACGACCCCGATGGTGTTCTCGTCGCACAGCTCGGCCGCGGCCTGCGGATCCAGGTGGAACCGTTCGCCCTCCATGGGCACCAGCCGGGCCTCCACCTCCCAGAAGTTGCAGAACTTCTCCCAGCAGACCTGCACGTTGACGCCCATCACCAGGTTGGGCCGGGCCCCGGGGTAGCGGTCGGCGTTGCGTTTCGCCCAGCGCCGCTTCAGCGCCATCCCGGCGAGCATGCACGCCTCGCTCGACCCTGTCGTCGAACACCCCACGGCCGTCGCCGGGTCGGGCGCGTTCCACAGGTCGGCGAGCATCGCCACGCAGCGCCGCTCCAGCTCGGCGGTGCGCGGGTACTCGTCCTTGTCGATCATGTTCTTGTCCCGGCACTCCGCCATCAGGATCCCGGCCTCGGGCTCCATCCACGTGGTGACGAAGGTGGCGAGGTTCAGCCGGGCGTTGCCGTCGAGCATCAGCTCGTCGCGCACCAGCTGATGGGCGGTCGCCGGTGCCATGGGCTGGTCCGGCAGCCGGTGCGTGGGCGGGCCCTCGGCCATGTCCCCGAGCGGGTTGGCGGGGCCGTAGAAGGGGTTGACGGACAGGCGGCGTTCGCCGGTCCGGGGGGTGCCTTCGCTGAACGGCATGGGGGCCTCCAGGCGTGGGTTCGGGAGAGGGGTGGGTTCATCGGACCGGCGTGCCGTCCTTGCGCAGTTGCATCTCGGGCCGGCCCGTGACCAGCAGCCAGGCCGGCAGCGAAGCGACGCAGAGCAGGGCGATGACCGTCGGTTCGGCGACCAGCACCGCGGCGACGAACAGGCTGATCCAGCCCTGCCGCGTGATCGCCAGCAGCACCCCGAGCACACCGGCGGACACGCCCACCGAGGGATGCACTCCGGACACCAGGGCGTGCGCGCACAGGCCGAGGGCGGTGCCGACGAACACGGCGGGGAAGATGCGCCCGCCACGGAAACCGCAGGCCGCGGCGACGACCAGCGCGGCCAGCTTCACCACCGTCATGACGGCGAACTCCCCGGCCGACCAGCCGTCCGGGTCGTGGGCCAGCGTGGCGATCTCGTCGAGCCCCTTGAACAGCGTCAGATGGCCGCCCACAGCCGCGAGGCAGCCGAGCACGACCCCGCCCGCCGGGAGCATCAGCATCGGGTGCCGCAGCCGCTGGAAGGCACTGTGCACGTACGGCAGCGCCCGCACGGCGCACATGGCGAGCAGCGCGCCCACCGCGGTGACCACGACGGACGCCAGCAGGTCGGACCACCCCGGCCGGCCGAAGGACGGCAGGCCCAGGTCGAAGCTCGGGTGGTCGAGGAGGGTGACGGTCAGGGAGCCGGCGGCCGCGGCGGTCAGCGGCGCGAAGAGGTTGTCCCACAGCATGCCGCGGGTCTCCTTCGTGGCCAGCAGCTCGGAAATCGCCAGGGCGGCCGCGACCGGGGTGCCGAACAGCGCGCCGATGGTGGCCGCCTCCGCCAGCGCCGGCCAGATCCGTCCGGGTGCCCGGGGGACGAGCCGGCTGCCCAGCCAGACCGCGAGGCCCACGTTCACGGTGATGATCGGGTTCTCGGGGCCGAGGCTGGGCCCGCCGGCCAGCATCAGCGCGGTCACCAGCAACAGCCCCGGCAGCACCACGGGCGGCAGGACGGGGGCGTCCAGACCGATGGTGGCGGGATCGGGCCCCGCGTGCCCCGGCACCTTCCACACCACCAGACCGACCGCGATGCCGGTCGCGACGAGCACGACGAACATCCACGCCACGGAGTACCGGCCGATCCCGAGCGCGTCGGGCACGGTCTCCCACAGCACGTCCTGGAGCTGGTCGGCGGCGACCTCCACCCCCACCAGGATCAGGGCGGAGACCACGCCGACAGTGGCGGCGGGCACGATCGACGGCAGCAGGGTGCGGGCGGGAGTCGACGGGGTGACGGAGGGCGCCTGGTCTTCGGAGTCCTGGACCACGGGCACACGATAAACGGATCAAACGGCATAAACGGGAAACACGCTTGCACCTCACGTGGCGTGAGGCCCGACCGTGGAGCACGGAAGAAGAAGGGAGCGGAAGTGAACTACTCGGTGGGACAGGTCGCGGGCTTCGCCGGTGTCACGGTGCGCACGCTGCACCACTACGACGACATCAACCTGCTGGTCCCGAGCGAACGCAGCCACGCGGGCCACCGGCGCTACAGCGACGCCGACCTCGACCGGCTGCAGCAGATCCTGTTCTACCGGGAGCTCGGCTTCCCGCTCGAGGAGGTCGCCGCCCTGCTCGACGACCCGGACGCGGACCCGCGCGCGCACCTGCGCCGCCAGCACGACCTGCTGACCGCCCGGATCGAGAAGCTGCGAAAGATGGCGGCGGCCGTGGAGCACGCCATGGAGGCACGCACGATGGGACTCAACCTCACGCCCGAGGAGAAGTTCGAGGTCTTCGGGGACAAGGACCCCGAGCAGTACGCCGAGGAGGTGGAGGAGCGCTGGGGCGATACCGACGAGTACGCCGACTCCCAGCGCCGCACCGCGAGCTACACCAAGGAGGACTGGAAGCGCATCCAGGCCGAGGCCGCGGACTGGGGCGAGCGCTACGGCGCCCTGATGTCGGCGGACGAGCCGCCCACCGGCGAGGCGGCCATGACCCTGGCGGAGGAGCACCGGCAGCACATCTGCACGTGGTTCTACGAGTGCTCCTACGAGATCCACCGCTGCCTCGGCGAGATGTACGTCTCCGACGAGCGGTTCAAGGCGTTCTACGACGCGCTGCGCCCGGGCCTCGCCGAGCACCTGCGGGACGCGATCGCCGCGAACGCCGCACGTCACACCGCCTGATCCCCGGCCCGGGGGTGCCTCACTCCCGGGTCAGGACCACCGCCGTGCCGTACGCGCACACCTCGGTGCCCACGTCCGCCGCCTCCGTCACGTCGAACCGGAAGGCGAGGACGCCGTTGGCGCCACGCGTGCGTGCCTGTTCGACGAGCCGTTCCATGGCCTGGTTGCGGGTCTGCACGAGCGTCTTGGTGAGCCCGCGCAGTTCACCGCCGACCATCGACTTCAGCCCGGCGCCGATCTGGCTCCCCAGGTGCCGGGAGCGCACGGTCAGGCCGAAGACCTCGCCGATCACCTCGCGCACGTGGTAGCCGGGAATGTCGTTCGTGGTGACGACGAGGACGTCGGGCTCCGGGCCCTGTCCGCCGCCGTATTCATCGATGCCCATGGTTCACAGCTTTGACCGGGGCCGGGCACAGTGCATCCTGAGTACGCCCATGGAACCTGGGTCATGACGGCTGCGTTGATACTTTGAGGCAGCCAGCCCCGCCCGTACCCCACAGCAGCAGGAGCCACATCCCCGTGACCACGCTTGCGCTCGGCCCCGAGTGGCTCAGCCCGGACTACCTGATCTCCACGTTCAGCCTGCCCGGCATCCTGCTCATCGTCTTCGCGGAGTCCGGTCTCTTCGCGTTCCTGCCGGGTGACTCCCTGCTGTTCACGGCGGGTCTCTTCGTGGCCGAGGGCACCTACATCACCCAGCCGCTGTGGCTGGTCTGCGTGCTGATCGTGCTCGCCGCCGTCATCGGCGACCAAGTGGGCTACATGATCGGCAAGTTCCTGGGCCCGAAGCTCTTCAACCGCCCCAACTCCAAGCTCTTCAAACAGGAGAACCTGGACAAGGCCCACGAGTTCATGGAGAAGTACGGCCCCAAGGCGATCGTCCTGGCCCGCTTCGTCCCCATCGTGCGCACCTTCGCCCCCATCGTGGCCGGAGCCGGCCGCATGAAGTACCGCACGTTCCTCACGTACAACGTCATCGGCGGCGTCGCCTGGGGCACCGGCGTCACCCTCGCGGGTTACTGGCTCGGCCAGATCGACTTCATCAAGAAGAACGTCGAGTCGATCCTCATCCTGATCGTCCTGCTCTCCGTGGTCCCGATCATCATCGAGTACCTGCGCGACCGCTCGAAGAAGAAGCGCGCCGCGGCCGAGAACCCCGCGGAGCGGCAGCAGCCCCCGGCCATGGACGACGCGACGACCCAGCTGCGCCGCATCACCCCGGACGACCAGCCGCCCCACCAGCGGCCGCAGCAGCCGCCGTACGACGACCCGAACGGCTACAGCGACCAGCAGTACTACAACCAGTACCCCCAGGCCCCGGGCTACGGCCAGCAGGGCGGCCACCAGCAGCCCGCTCCCGGGTACGGCCACCAGCAGGGCGGCCACCAGCAGCCGGCCCCCGGGTACGGCCACCAGCAGGACGGCCGGCAGCAGCCCGCTCCCGGCTACGGCCACCAGCAGCAGGGCGGTCACCAGCAGCCGTACAACGGCGGCTACTGAACCGCGGTCGACCCCACCGGCCCGAGGCCGCCGAACGCGCTAGAAACCCCTGGTGCGCTTGGCGGCCCTTCGCTTCTCCGCGGACCCGATGCGCAGGAACATCCGGGAGATCTCCGACCCGAGGTTCACTCCGATGGCGATGGCCATGGCGAGCGCCACCGCCTTCGACAGCGACACCAGCCCCTCGTCCACCTCGTTCTGGGCGATCGCCAGCAGCCCGAAGTACGTCGCGGAGCCCGGCAGCAGGGGCCCGATCGCCGCCGTCGTGTAGGGCAGGGCGGAGGCGAACTGATACCGGGACAGCAGCTGCCCGAACAGTCCCACCAGCCCCGCGGCCGCCGCCGTGGACGCCACCGGCGAGATGTCCCCCACGTAGTGCATGGCGCCGTAGACGACCCACGCGACACCGCCGTTCAGCGTCACCCACATCACGGTGGATCGTTCCTGCTGGAGCAGCACCGCGAACGCCAGTGACAGCAGCATCGACGCCCCGATCATCATCACCGGGTCGTCGGAGGCACCGAGCGCCTGGTCGGGGTTGAGCCGCGCGCCCAGCTGCACGCCGAAGTACAGCACCAGCAGCACGCCCGCGACGATGCCGACGAAGAAGTACATGACCTCCAGCAGACGCGCGGACGCGGTGATGTAGAAGCCGGTCAGACCGTCCTGCACACCCGCTACCAGCGCCCGCCCGGGCAGCAGCGCGAACAGCCCACCGGTGATCACCGCCGACGCCTTCACGTCGACGTGGGCCAGCGTCAGCGCGATTCCGATCGCGGCCGGCGGCGTCGCGGCCACGGTGAACTGGTAGAACTCCGGCAGCCCACGCCCCGCGCACAGCCACGCCAGCCGGTCACCGAGCATCGCGCCCAGCGCCGCGGCGACGAACACGATCAGGTCGCCGCCCACGAGCACGGAGGCCGCACCTGCCAGCAGCCCGCTCGCACCGGTCAGCGCCCAGCCGGGGTAGGGGTGGCGGTTACGGCGGATCTCCGCCAGTCGCCGGTAGGCCTCCTCCAGGGAGACCGCCGTCTCGTGGTCGCTGAGGTCGTCCACCAGCTGGTAGACGGCCGCCAGCCGCGTGTAGTCGGTGCCCCGGCGGCGCACCGTCCGCGACGCCGTGACCGGGTCGTCGACGAGGGACGGCTGGTACGAGATCGCCAGCAGCGTGAAGGTCACGTTGGGCTCGCAGCGGTCAAGACCGTACGACCGGCAGACGGCGAACATCGCCGCCTCCACGTCCTCGGCGCCCTCACCGCCCGCCAGCAGCAACTCGCCGATACGCAGCGTCAGGTCGAGCACGCGCGGCACCGCCGGCCCGCTCTCGTCGCCGCCGCGCTGGATCGCCTCCGGCGCCGGCCGCTCCGCCACCGGCATGCGCAGCATCGTGCGCATCCGGTCCTGCCACGGCACGTCCTTGGTCAGGCTGACCACGGGGATCCCGCTCGGCGGCGTGAACGCCGTCGGGGCGTGCTTCGAGCTGTACGTGCTCGGCGGGGTGAACGCCGACCCCTCCGGCTCCGCCGCGGGCGCCGCATGGACGTCCAGCCCCTGCGGCACCGCGAACTCGGACGTCGTCTCGGACTCCGCGCCGGCCGCTCCGCGCAGAGCCAGTCCGTCGGGGATCGCGAACTCCGACGTCGTCGACATGTCCCCGTCGACGCCGGTCCCGGCCGGAGGGAGGAACGCACTCCTCGCCTCGTCCGACCTCGGCTTGCGGTCCTCCGCGTCCGTCACTGCCTGGCGCTCCCTGTACGACACGTCAGCCTCGTACCCCCCACAGCCTCAGTATGCGCACAGACGGACGAACGGGCCGCACACGCAGGCGTGCGGCCCGTCGGCAACAAGAGTGGGAGGTCAGTGACCGCCCTGGTCCTTGAACCGCTTGTAGGACCGCTCGATCTCGGCCTCGGCCTCGGTGCGGCCCACCCAGTCGGCACCCTCGACCGACTTGCCGGGCTCCAGGTCCTTGTACACCTCGAAGAAGTGCTGGATCTCCAGACGGTCGAACTCCGACACGTGGTGGATGTCCCGCAGGTGCTCCACACGCGGGTCCGTCGACGGCACGCACAGCAGCTTGTCGTCGCCGCCCGCCTCGTCCGTCATGCGGAACATGCCGATCGCGCGGCAGCGGATCAGACAGCCCGGGAACGTCGGCTCGTCGAGGATGACCAGCGCGTCCAGCGGGTCGCCGTCCTCGCCGAGGGTGTTCTCGACGAAACCGTAGTCGGTCGGGTAGGCGGTCGAGGTGAAGAGTCGCCGGTCCAGGCGGATACGACCGGTCTCGTGGTCCACCTCGTACTTGTTGCGCGAACCCTTCGGAATCTCGATCGTGACGTCGAACTCCACCGGTGGCTCCTCCATGATCAACACATAGTTCTGGTGGTTAAGTGTCCCTCACGCAGGTGTGTGATCGCGAAAGGGGCTGGTGGTCGTGCCAGAGCTGAGGCCTTGGCGGGCCGCGAAACCGCACGTGGTGCGCCTCGCGGATGCCGTACGACCACGCCTGGCCCGGGCCGCGGCGGCCACGAAACCACAGATCGCCCGGCTCGCACGAGCCGGGAAACCGCAGGTCGCGCGGGTCGCGCTGCCGAAGACCTGGCAGTACACCGCGGGTGCCGCCACCGCCGGACTCGCACTCGCCGCCGGTGTGGTGACCGCCGCCGGTCCCTGGGACTCCTCGGGTCAGCGTACGGCCGAGCGGGACCGGGCAGTGGCCCTGGGCCGCGCGGGTGGCACAGATCACGGCAGCGCCCCAGGCGCCCCCGGCCGCACCCGGCCCGCCCCCACCGCCGGACCCGTGCTGACCGGCCTCGGCGGCGTCAGCACCGTGAAATCCGCCCCCGACGGCAAGGCCCTCGCGGGCGCCCTCGACCCCCTGCTGAAGGACCCGGCCCTCGGCTCCCGGCCCGCCGCGTCCGTCATCGACGTGACCACCGGCAGACGCCTGTACGGCTCCGGCTCCGGCACCGGGCTCACCCCGGCCTCCACCACGAAGATCGCGACAGCCGCCGCCGCACTGTCCGCCATGGGCACCGACCACCGCCTCACCACCCGCGCCGCACTCGAACCCGACACGAAGGAGGTCGTCCTGGTCGGCGGCGGCGACCCCACCCTCACGGCCCGTGAGAAGACCCAGGGCTCCGCGAGCCTGCGCACCCTGGCCGCCGGCACGGCCGCCGCCCTCGCCGAACGGGGCGTCCGAGAGGTCACCCTCTCCTACGACACGACCCTCTACGCGGGCGACGAGATGCACCCGATCGGGGTCGACGGCAACCTCGCCCGCGTCACCCCCCTGATGGCCGACGAGGGCCGTACCGACGACTCCACGAGCGGCCCCGTCGAACGCGTGCCCGACCCGGCGGCGGACGCCGCCCGCCGCTTCGGGGACCTCCTCAAGTCCCACGGCATCAAGACCACCGCCCCCGGCCCCTCCAAGGCCACCACCCGCGCCAAGACCCTCGCGACGGTCTCCTCGCCCCCGCTCTCCGCCCTCGTCGAGCGCATGCTGACCAACAGCGACAACGACATCGCCGAAGCCCTCGCCCGCCAGACGGCCGTCGCCACCGGTGAGCGCGCCGACTTCGCCGGCGCCGGCAAGGCCATCGGCTCCCAGCTGCGCAAGCTCGGCCTCCCCGTCAAGGGCGCCGCCTTCAAGGACGGAAGCGGCCTCGACCGCGCCGACCGGCTCACCCCCGACCTCCTCACCGCCCTGCTCGCCAAGGCCGCCGACCCCTCCCACCCCGAACTCCGCCCGGCCCTCACCGGCCTCCCCGTCGCCGGCTTCACCGGCACCCTGACCACCCGTTACACGGACGGAGCATCCGGCGTCGTCCGCGCCAAGACCGGCACCCTCTCCGGCGTCCACACCCTCGCGGGCACCCTCGTCGACGAGGACGGCCGCCTGCTGGCCTTCGCGTTCATGGCCAACGGCACGGACGGAATCCTCCCCACCACGACCCAGAAGGCCCTGGACAGGATCGCCACCGCCCTGGCGGCGTGCGGCTGCCGATGACGGACCGGCCCCGCCCGCCCGTCGGCACCGGCCGGAGCGGGTCCCCGAAGCCCCCGGCCCTCGCCGCCCTGCCCCAGCGGCGAGCGCTCACGTACGGTTGACGCATGACGAGCATCGGTGGTGCTTCAACCGGCATGGTCGACTGGAACCTCGCGGTCGCGACCGCGACCCGGCTCGTACGGCCGGGCCCCGAGGTCAGTCGCGACGAGGCCCGCGCCGTCGTCGCGGAACTGCGCCGGCATGCCAAGGCCTCGGAGGAACACGTCCGCGGATTCACCCGCCTGGGCACCGAGGAGGGCCACGACACCCCCGTCCTGGTCGTCGACCGCCCGGGCTGGATCCGGGCGAACGTCGCCGGGTTCCGGGAAATCCTCCGCCCCCTGCTCGACAAGATGCAGGAACGGCGCGGCAACTCCCCCGGCGGCTCCGTCATGAGCGCCGTCGGCGGCAAGGTCACCGGCGTCGAACTCGGCATGCTGCTGTCCTTCCTGTCCTCCCGCGTCCTCGGCCAGTACGAGACCTTCGCCCCCGCCACCCGCGAACTCCCCAGCGGCACCAACGGTGGCGGCCGGCTCCTGCTCGTCGCCCCGAACATCGTCCACGTCGAGCGCGAACTCGACGTCGACCCGCACGACTTCAGGCTCTGGGTCTGCCTGCACGAGGAGACGCACCGCACCCAGTTCACCGCCGTGCCCTGGCTGCGGGACCACCTTGAGGGTGAAATCCAGTCGTTCCTCCAAGAGACCGACGTCGACCCCATGACCGTCCTGGAACGCGTCCGGGAAGCCGCCCAGACCCTCGCCGGAGGCCGCCCCGAGGCCGAGGAGGACGACGGCGGCCGCTCCCTCGTCGAGATCGTCCAGACCCCCGCCCAGCGCGAGATCCTCGGCCGCCTCACGGCCGTCATGTCCCTGCTGGAAGGCCACGCCGACTTCGTGATGGACGGCGTCGGCCCGTCCGTCGTGCCCTCCGTCGGCGAGATCCGCGAGAAGTTCCAGCAGCGCCGCGCCAAGGGCGCCTCACGCCTCGACCTGGCCCTGCGCAAACTCCTCGGCCTGGACGCCAAACTCCGCCAGTACCGGGACGGCGAACGCTTCGTACGGGCCGTCGTCAACGAGGTCGGCATGGACGGCTTCAATCGCGCGTGGACCTCGCCCAACACCCTCCCCACCAAGTCGGAGATCGCCAAACCGGCGGACTGGGTCGCGCGGGTGCACCGCAGGGCCGAGTAGTGAACATCGCGGGAAGGTCGTGAAAGGAAACCGGCCGACGGCAGGCGAACGCCCCTCCAATCACCCGTCCGAGGGACCGTGAGGCAGGGGTAGGCGTGCAATGCTCGGGGAACGGCCCGCTTCTGTCACCATCTACACACTCTGCGTGACCGGCACGCGGACTCACCCCCGAAAACTTCATGAAGGGAACCGGACATGGGTCCCCATCCTGCGGTCGCGGCGATACGCCTGGCGGTCCGCCGCGTCCTCCACGACCTCCTCACCGAACACCACCGCGCCCCCGCCGCGGTCCCGCACGCCCTCCCGCACGAGCTGCCGCCCCCGCCGCTCGTGCTCGTGGCCTGCTCCGGAGGCGCCGACTCCATGGCCCTCGCCTCCGCCCTCGCCTTCGAATCCCCCAAACTCGGCATCAGAGCCGGCGGCGTCACCGTCGACCACGGCCTCCAGCCCGGCTCCGACGCCCGCGCCGCGGAAGTCGTCCAGCGCCTGCGCGAACTCGGCCTCGACCCCGTCGACTCCGTCGCCGTCACCGTCGGCCGCACCGGCGGACCCGAAGCCGCCGCCCGCGACGCCCGCTACGCCGCGCTCGACACCGCCGCCGAACGCCACGGCGCCGCCGCCGTCCTGCTCGGCCACACCCGCGACGACCAGGCCGAAACCGTCCTCCTCGGCCTCGCCCGCGGCTCCGGCATCCGCTCCCTGTCCGGCATGGCCGCCGTCTCGGGAGCCGGCGGCCGCTACCGCCGCCCCTTCCTGGAACTCGACCGGCAGACCGCCCGCAAGGCCTGCATGGTCCAGTCCCTGCCCGTCTGGGACGACCCCCACAACGCCGACCCGGCCTACACCCGCTCCCGGCTGCGCCACGAAGGCCTGCCCGCCCTGGAGAAGGCCCTCGGCAAAGGCGTCGTGGAAGCCCTCGCCCGCACGGCCCAGCTCTCCCGCGACGACGCCGACGCCCTCGACTCCTGGGCCGGCCAGGCCGAGGCCACCGTCCGCGACGCCACCGGACTCCTCGAATGCGCCAAGCTCTACGCCCTGCCACCCGCCGTACGCCGCCGCATCCTGCGCCGGGCCGCCATCGACGCCGGCGCACCCGCCGGATCACTCTTCGCCCGCCACATCGAGGAAGTCGACCGGCTGATCACCGGCTGGCGCGGTCAGGGAGCCATCAACCTCCCCGGCAAAGTCGTGGCCCAGCGGCAGGGTGGCAGACTGGTGATTCGGCAAGGCTGAACCACGACCCCTCCCCGCAGCCGGCGGAGGGGCCGATCGGCCGCTGGGACGACCGAAAGTGATGCGGGTGGACGCGAAAGACATGGGTGCCGACCTCGAGAAGGTGCTCATCACCAAGGAAGAGATCGACGCCAAGCTCGCCGAGCTGGCAGCGAAGATCGACGCGGAGTACGCAGGCAAGGACCTGCTCATCGTCGGAGTCCTCAAGGGCGCGGTGATGGTCATGGCCGACCTCGCCAGGGCGCTGTCCACCCCCGTCACCATGGACTGGATGGCCGTATCCTCGTACGGGGCGGGCACCCAGTCCTCCGGTGTGGTGCGGATCCTCAAGGACCTCGACACCGACATCAAGGGCAAGCACGTCCTGATCGTCGAAGACATCATCGACTCCGGCCTGACCCTGTCCTGGCTGCTCTCCAACCTCGGCTCGCGCGAGCCCGCCTCCCTCAAGGTGTGCACGCTGCTGCGCAAGCCCGAGGCCGCGAAGGTCGCCATCGACGTGGAATGGGTCGGCTTCGACATCCCCAACGAATTCGTCGTGGGCTACGGCCTCGACTACGCCGAGAAGTACCGCAATCTCCCGTTCGTCGGTACGCTCGCGCCCCACGTGTACGGCGGCTGAAACCCCGGCCGCGGTGCCGTCACGGTGATCGGGAACCCCAGCGGGCCTCCCGCCGTTGGAGCAGGCGTAGGCGGATCGCCAGTCGTCCCACGCAGCTTCAGGTGACAATGCTGGGGTACCGTCCGAAGAACAGTCTTTATCAAACTCACTATGGCAGGAGGGACGGGGCGGCACCGCTCCGTATGGATGGACGTGAAGCGATACTTCCGTGGGCCGGTCATGTGGATCGTGCTGGCCGTCCTTGCCGTGGTCGTGTTGATGCAGGTCGTCGGCTCGTCCGGCGGCTACAAGACGGTGGACACCGGCCAGGTCGTCCAGGCGATCAACCAGAACAAGGTCGAGTCGGCCAAGCTGACCACCGGTGACGAGCAGACCATCAAGGCCACGCTCAAAGACGGCGTGAAGGTCGAGGGCAGCTCGAAGATCCAGGCGAGCTACATCGGCGACCAGGGCGTCGACATCGCCAACACGCTGCAGAACAAGTACCAGGACAAGCAGATCCCGGACGGCTACACCGTTTCGCCGTCCAAGCAGAACCCGTTCGTCGGCATCCTGCTCTCCCTGCTGCCCTTCGTGCTGATCGTGGTCGTGTTCCTGTTCCTGATGAATCAGATGCAGGGCGGCGGCTCCCGAGTCATGAACTTCGGGAAGTCCAAGGCGAAGCTCATCACCAAGGACACCCCCAAGACCACCTTCTCCGACGTCGCCGGATCCGACGAGGCCGTCGAGGAACTCCACGAGATCAAGGAGTTCCTCCAGGAACCGGCCAAGTTCCAGGCAGTCGGCGCCAAGATCCCCAAGGGCGTCCTGCTCTACGGGCCCCCCGGCACCGGCAAGACCCTGCTCGCGCGCGCCGTCGCGGGCGAGGCGGGCGTCCCCTTCTACTCGATCTCCGGTTCCGACTTCGTCGAGATGTTCGTCGGCGTCGGTGCCTCCCGAGTCCGTGACCTGTTCGAGCAGGCCAAGGCGAACGCCCCGGCGATCGTCTTCGTCGACGAGATCGACGCGGTCGGCCGCCACCGCGGCGCCGGCCTCGGCGGCGGTCACGACGAGCGCGAGCAGACCCTCAACCAGCTCCTCGTCGAGATGGACGGCTTCGACGTCAAGGGCGGCGTGATCCTCATCGCCGCGACGAACCGGCCCGACATCCTCGACCCGGCGCTGCTGCGCCCCGGCCGCTTCGACCGGCAGATCGCCGTCGACCGCCCGGACATGCAGGGCCGTCTGGAGATCCTCAAGGTCCACCAGAAGGGCAAGCCGGTCGCGCCCGACGTCGATCTGTCGGCCATGGCCCGCCGTACGCCCGGCATGACGGGTGCCGATCTGGCCAACGTCCTGAACGAGGCCGCTCTGCTGACGGCCCGCAGCGACAAGAAGCTGATCGACAACCACATGCTGGACGAGGCGATCGACCGAGTGGTCGCGGGCCCGCAGAAGCGGACCCGGATCATGTCGGACAAGGAGAAGAAGATCACCGCGTACCACGAGGGCGGACACGCCCTGGTCGCGGCGGCCTCACCGAACTCCGACCCCGTCCACAAGATCACGATCCTGTCGAGAGGCCGCGCCCTCGGCTACACGATGGTGCTGCCGGACGAGGACAAGTACTCCACCACGCGCAACGAGATGCTGGACCAGCTGGCCTACATGCTGGGCGGTCGCGCGGCCGAGGAGCTCGTCTTCCACGACCCGACCACGGGTGCCGCCAACGACATCGAGAAGGCCACGGGCCTGGCCCGCGCGATGGTCACGCAGTACGGCATGACCGAGCGTCTCGGCGCGATCAAGTTCGGTGGCGACAACACCGAGCCCTTCCTCGGCCGTGAGATGTCTCACCAGCGCGACTACTCGGAAGAGGTCGCCGCGCTCGTGGACGAAGAGGTCAAGAAGCTCATCGAGACCGCTCACAACGAGGCCTGGGAGATCCTGGTCGAGAACCGCGACGTCCTCGACAACCTCGTGCTGCAGCTGCTGGAGAAGGAGACGCTGGGCAAGGAGCAGATCGCCGAGATCTTCGCCCCCATCGTCAAGCGCCCGCCCAGGCCCGCCTGGACCGGCTCCTCCCGCCGCACGCCGTCCACCCGTCCGCCGGTCCTCTCCCCCAAGGAGCTGGCCCTGACGAACGGCGCGAACGGCGCGACGCCGGCCATTTCCACCGCCAAGAGCACCGCGGCGGAGCCCGCCCCGGCGCCCGAGCGGACCCCGGAGGACCGCCCCGAGAGCTGACCGGGCTCTCCCGGCGGCCCACCGCCCCGGAATGGATGCCGCGCCCCCCAGGTTTTAGCCTGGGGGGCGCGGCTTTTCGCCATTTCCGCAGGCCGCCCCGTGAAGGACACAGGAACGAGGCATCTGATGACCGACCCCGTGACGCTGGACGGCGCCGGCCATATCGGCGAGTTCGACGAGAAGCGCGCCGAGAACGCCGTGCGCGAGCTCCTGATCGCGGTCGGCGAGGACCCGGACCGCGAGGGCCTCCGGGAGACGCCGGCGCGGGTGGCGCGGGCGTACAAGGAGATATTCGCGGGGCTGTGGCAAAAGCCCGAGGACGTGCTGACGACGACGTTCGACATCGGGCACGACGAGATGGTCCTCGTGAAGGACATCGAGGTGTACTCGACCTGTGAGCACCATCTCGTACCGTTCCGGGGCGTCGCGCACGTCGGGTACATTCCGGCCACCAGCGGCAAGATCACCGGGCTGTCCAAGCTGGCCCGGCTCGTGGACGTCTACGCCCGGCGTCCACAGGTGCAGGAACGACTCACCACGCAGATCGCGGACTCGCTGATGGAGATCCTGGAGCCGCGCGGAGTCATCGTGGTCGTGGAGTGCGAGCACATGTGCATGTCGATGCGGGGGATCCGCAAGCCGGGGGCCAAGACGCTGACGTCGGCCGTACGGGGTCAGCTGCGGGACATGGCGACGCGGAACGAGGCGATGAGCCTCATCATGGCGCGCTGACGCCGCTGACGCCGCTGACGCCGCTGACGCCGCTGACGCCCGAGGTCGCCCCGCGTCAGACCGTCGGGGCAACCCCCGTGCCGTCGTTCTCGTCGTCTTCCGGGAGTTTGCAGACGCGTTCCAGGAAGATCGCTGCCGCTATGACGCCGATGCCCGCGAGGACGGAGAGGCCGGCGTAGATGGCCTGGTCGCGGCGGGCCGGGATGTCGAGGGATTCCAGGAGGAAGACGCCGGTGCCGCCGTACATGCCGGCGACCAGGGCGGCGACCAGGGCGCTGGCGTGGCCGAAGACGACCGCGCGGGCCGCCATGAGGGGGTCGACGCCCTTGGCCTCGGGGCGGCGTTCGCGCTGGGCCTTGAGGCGGGTGCGGATCGAGAGCGCCGTGGCCAGCAGGATCACGGCGATCACGGCGAGGACGATGGGGGCGGCCAGGGGGACGCTCGGGAGCGTTCCGACCGAGTTCCAGAGGCGGGCGCCCGCCCAGGACAGGACGCCGGCCACGACGAAGACGGCGGCCAGCACCCTGATACGCAGCTCTCTCACGGTGTCCCTTCGGTTCCCCCGGTTCTCCGGCCCGGTTCGCGGCCGTCTTGACCTTAACGGCTACTCGGGCAGCCGGAGTTCCAGGTCCCGGCGGGGCGCCACGCCGTCGCGGGTGACGGTGTCCAGGAGTCCGGCGACGGGCCCGCGGCCGGGCAGCTGCGCTTCGGGGTCCAGGTCGTGCCAGGGGGCCAGGACGAAGGCGCGCTCGTGGGCGCGGGGGTGGGGGAGGGTGAGCTGCGGGTCGTCGGAGACGACGTCGGAGTAGGAGACGATGTCGACGTCGAGGGTGCGGGGGCCCCAGTGTTCGTCCCGGACGCGGTGGAAGGCCTCCTCCACCGCATGGGCGCGCTCCAGGAGCGAGGACGGCGGGAGGGTGGTCTTGAGGACCACGACGGCGTTGAAGTAGGCGGGCTGGCTGCCGGGGTCGACGCCCCAGGGCTCGGTCTCGTAGACGGGGGAGACGCCCTTGATGCGCAGGCCGGGCGTGTCGCCGAGGGCGTCGACGGCTCCCTGGAGGGTTTCCAGGCGGTTGCCGAGGTTGGAGCCGAGGGCGACCACGGCCCATTTGGGGTTGGACAGGGTCGTGTCGGCGGCGTCGACCTTCTCGACGACGGAGGCGGGTACCGGCTGTACGGTCGGGTCGCTGGGACCCTTGATGAAGGGCGCGGTCATGCTCGGCTCCGGGTGATGGTGACGGTCACGTCGTCGAAGGGGACGGTGATCGGTGCGTCCGGTTTGTGGACGCAGACCTCGACCTCCTGTACTCCCTCGTGCTTCAGACAGACCTGGGCGATGCGCTCGGCGAGCGTCTCGATGAGGTCGACGGGCTCGCCCTGGACGACGGCCACGACCTCCTCCGCCACGATGCCGTAGTGCACGGTCTTCGCCAGGTCGTCGTCGGCCGCGGCCGGTCGGGTGTCGAGGCCGAGGACGAGGTCCACGATGAAGGTCTGGCCCTCTTCGCGTTCCCTGGGGAACACGCCGTGGTGCCCACGGGCCTTCAGGCCGCGCAGCGCGACACGATCCACGCGAATCACTCCTGCAATCGTCGGTCAGGGCCGGTCGGTGCCGTGTGCGGTCGGCACACCGGCCTCGGTCGAATCTACCTGCGCGCACGGACGGGGACGGGCCACGGGGTGGGGGCTTCGGCCGGGTCCGGCAGGATTCATCCAGCGTTTCCCCTGGGGAACCCGTCGGTGCGCAGGTTGGTAGCCGCCCCTACCCGGGCGTCCGTGATTCCAACCACTTCCTGCCGCCTACCCACTCAGGCGGGGGTGTCGTCCTGTTCGTCCTCGTCGGTTTCCGCCAGGACGGGGGAAGCGTGGTGCGACCAGATCTTCCACCCCTGGGGCGTGCGCCGGAACACGTTGGTGGCGACCACGAGCTGTCCGACGAGGGGGCCGAGCTCCTCGCCGGCTCCTTCGGGGGCGGGGCCGCCGCTGAGGATGTTCTCGGTGCAGTTGACCAGGGCGGTGTCGCCGGTGACCGAGACGTGCACGTCGGTGAGGATGAACTGGATGTAGTCGGTGTTCGCCATGATCAGCGCGTAGGACCGGAGGACTTCGCCGCGGCCGGTGAGGACGGGCCAGCCGGGGTGGACGCAGGAGACCACGCCGGTGTCGGCCGGGTCGTGGTAGGACTCGTCGACGCCCAGGTCGGCGGGGGTCAGCCAGAGCGACGCCAGTTCTTCGAAGTCGCCCTGTTCCAGTGCCTCGTAGAAGGCGGTGTTGGCGGCTTCGACCTGCTCGACGTCGGTGTGCGGGGCGCTCACCGGGTTCCTTCCGCCCCGGTGCCCGTACCGCGTGCCCCCGCGATGGCGCGGGCGACCCGGACGGCGTCGGCGGTGGCGCGTACCTCGTGGACGCGGACCGCCCAGGCGCCGGCGTGCGCGGCGAGTGCGGAGACGGCGGCGGTGGCGGCGTCGCGTTCGCGCGCGGGCGGCGGTGGGCCGTCGGGGCCGGCGAGGACCCGGCCGAGGAAGCGTTTGCGGCTGGCTGCGACGAGCAGGGGGTGGCCGAGGGTGAGGACCCGGTCGAGGCGGGCGAGGAGGGCGAGGTCGTGTCCGGCGTCCTTGGAGAAGCCGAGGCCGGGGTCGACGACGATGCGTTCGGGGGCGATGCCGCCGGCCAGGACGGCTTCCACGCGTGCGTGGAGTTCGTCGACGACTTCGGTGACGACGTCGGTGTACTCGCCCCTGACGTTGCCGCCCTGGAGGAAGCCGCGCCAGTGCATGACGACGAAGGGGGCGCCGGCGTCGGCGACGGCCGGGATCATGCGGGGGTCGGCGAGGCCGCCGCTGACGTCGTTGACGAGGGCGGCACCGGCGGCGAGGGCCCGCTCGGCGACGGAGGCGCGCATGGTGTCGACGGAGACCGTGACGCCTTCGGAGGCCAGGCCGCGCACGACGGGGACGACGCGGCGCAGTTCCTCGTCCTCGTCGACACGGGTGGCCCCGGGGCGGGTGGACTCGCCGCCCACGTCGACGAGGTCGGCGCCCTCGGTGACCAGGTCGAGGCCGCGTTTGACGGCGGCCGTGGTGTCGAAGAAGCGGCCGCCGTCGGAGAAGGAGTCGGGGGTGACGTTCACGACTCCCATGACCGCGCAGCGGTCCCATTCGGGTAGGCCCGCCACGCGCCCGCGTCCGCTCTGGTTGCTCATATGTTCAGCGTAGGCCCCGGCGGGGGCCGCCAGGCGCTGCGGCCCGGGTGACGGCCCCCTCGCGAGGTGGGGTCATGCCGCCCGGACGTCCCGTTCGGTGATGGTGCCGTGGGCGCAGGGGCGGGGGGTGGCGAGGCGCCGGCGGCGCAGGAAGCGCGGCAGGGGGAGGGCGAGGGTGACGAAGCCCTCGGCCTGCATGGCGGCGAAGCCGATGCGGGGGAGGTCGGCGGAGGCGCGGTAGACGACGAAGCGCGGTTCCCAGCGTGGCTGGAACTTGGCGTTGAACTTGTAGAGGGACTCGATCTGGAACCAGCGGGAGAGGAAGACGAGCAGTCCGCGCCAGGCGCGCAGTACGGGTCCGGCTCCGATCTTCTCGCCGCGGGCCAGTGCCGCGCGGAACATGGCGAAGTTGAGGGAGACGCGTGCGATGCCCAGCCGGGGGGCGGCCTGGAGGGAGGCCACGATGAGCAGTTCGTTCATGCCGGGGTCGGCCGAGCGGTCGCGGCGCATCAGGTCCAGGGAGACGCCGTCGGTGCCCCAGGGCACGAAGTGCAGGATGGCCTTGAGGTCGCCGTAGGGGCCGGGGTGCTCGTCCTGTTTGTGGGCGGTGGCGATGAGGCAGTCGCCGTCGGCGAGGTCGCCGACGCGGCCCAGGGCCATGGAGAAGCCGCGTTCGGTGTCGGTGCCGCGCCAGTCGTCGGCGGCCTGCCGGATGCGCTCCAGTTCGGCTTCGCCGAGGTCACGGACACGTCGTACCCGGGTTTCGTAACCGGCGCGCTCGATGCGCTTGACCATCTGGCGCACGTTGCGCATCGCGCGGCCGGCGAGGGAGAAATCCGCGACGTCCACCACCGCCTCGTCGCCCAGTTCGAGGGCGTCGAGCCCGGTCTCGCGGGTCCACACCTCGCCGCCGGTCTCGGAGCAGCCCATGACGGCGGGGGTCCAGGAGTGGGCCTTGGCCTCGTCCATGAAGCGTTCGATGGCGCCGGGCCAGGCCTCGACGTCGCCGATGGGGTCGCCGCTGGCGAGCATCACGCCGGAGACGACGCGGTAGGTCACGGCCGCCTTGCCGCTGGGGGAGAAGACGACGGCCTTGTCGCGGCGCAGGGCGAAGTGGCCGAGGGAGTCGCGGCGTCCGTGCTTGTCCAGCAGGGCGCGCAGCCGGGCCTCGTCGTCCTCGGTGAGCTGTGCGGCCGGGTGTTCGGGGCGGAAGGCCAGGTAGATGGTGGTGACGGCGGTGAGCAGGCCGAGGGCGCCGAGGGAGAAGGCGACGGTCCAGGAGGTGTTGCCCTGGTAGTCGACGGGGCCTTCGAAGCCGAACAGGCCGTAGATGACGTGGGTGATGCGGTCGGCGAGGCTGGGGTCACCGATGATGTGCTCGCCGTGGACGCTGACGATGAGCAGTCCGAGCAGGAGTGAACCGGCGCTCATGAGCACGAAGTTGGCGAGGGCACGCCAGCGGCTGCGCGGGTCGGGCAGGGCGTTGAACTGGTCGCGGTGGCGCAGCAGGGGGGCCAGCAGGGCCAGGGAGATCAGCGTGCCCACGAGCGAGTGCCGGTAGGTGAACTGCGCGACGGCGCCGGCGGGCAGGAGTGCGACCGCTGCTCGCCAGGCCCGGCGCTTGCCGCGCTTGAGGCCGTGGGCGAGGAGCAGCAGCAGGACGCCGGTGCTGAGGGACAGGGCGGCCGCGAACGGGCCGAGTGCGCCGGGCAGGACCTCGGCGATGGCGTGCATGCGGCTGTGCCGGAAGCGGGGGAAGACGCCCGCGGCGATGTCCAGGACGCCCACCAGGGCGCAGGCTCTGCCGACGAGGACGGGGACGGCCTCGGGGCGTGGCCCGCTCAGTATCCGGCGCATCCGGCCCGGACGTGCCGCGCCGCTGCCGCGACTCGGAACCTCGCCCGACATTTCCTCATCTGTCTTGACAGACATCGCATCCCGTAGTTCTGCGAGAGACCTTGGATCCGGTGCCGATTCGGGCATCCGGCGACATTGCGCCCTCTAGGACGGTGTCTTGGGGGAAGAGGTTCACTCCCCATGTCAAAGCCGTTTCAAAGGCCGAGGAAAGTCCGGGGCAAGCTCTTGCGAAGGTGTGCTCGCGAGGGTCCGGACGGAGAGCGCGAGCAGGTAACCGACGTATGGGTCTGACGAGCAACACGACGCTGGTGCTGGCGGTGCTGTCCGCTGTGCTGCTGTTCGCCGGCACCGTCTGGGTCTGGCCACGGCTGGCCCGGCGCAGTTGGCGTGCCGTGGGCGGGCGGGTCGGTCTGCTGCTGGGCACTCAGCTGGCGCTGTTCGCCGCGGTGGGTCTCGCCGCCAACCAGGCCTTCGGGTTCTACGCGAGCTGGGCCGACCTGTTCGGGCAGGAGAAGGACCAGGGTGTGGTCGTCGATCACACGCCGGGCGGCGGCCCGCTGGAGGTGGTCGGCTCGCGCCGGGTGCCGGGGGCGGGCGGTGCGCTGCCCCAGGCCGGTGGCCGGGTCCAGCAGGTCGGGATCGTGGGCCGTACGACCCGTATCGCCACGCCCGCGTACGTCTATCTGCCGCCGGAGTACTTCCAGCCGCGGTACCGCACCCACCGGTTTCCCACGGCCGTCGTGCTGACCGGGTACCCGGGTACGGCGTCGGCGCTGGTGGAGAAGCTGCGTTATCCGCGTACGGCACTGGAGCTGGCGCGGGCGGGCCGGGCGGAGCCGATGATCCTGGTGATGCTGCGTCCCACGGTGGCGCCGCCCCGGGACACGGAGTGCGTCGACATCCCGGGCGGGCCGCAGACCGAGTCGTTCTTCGCGAGGGATCTCCCCGACGCGTTGCGCACGCACTACAGGGTGGCGGAAAAGCCGGGCGGTCTGGGCATCATCGGCAACTCCACGGGTGGCTACTGCGCGTTGAAGATCGCGCTGCACCATCCGGATGTGTACGCCGCGGGGGCGGGCTTGTCCGCGTACTACAAGGCGCCGATCGACGCGACGACGGGTGATCTCTTCCAGGGCGACAAGGCGCTGCGCAATCGCGCCGATCTGGGGTGGTACGTCGCGCACATGCCCGCTCCCGATACCTCCCTGCTGGTCAGCAGCAGCAAGCAGGGAGAGGGCAACTACAAGGACACGCTGAGGTTCATCGAGCGGGTGGAGGGCAACGGGGGGACGCGGATCTCGTCGATCATCCTCGAAAGCGGCGGCCACAACTTCAACACCTGGCGGCGTGAGATTCCGGCGGCGCTGGAGTGGATGAGCGGGCGGCTGAGCGGGCGTTGAAATGATCTTGGGAATTGGATGAGCGGTCGATTCCGGTTCTTCCCGAGTTCTGATGCCGTGTGAACGTTTCGGTGTGGCTTTGTTTTTGCGGGGTGGGTCACCATGATTCGCCTACGCGCGGTAAGTTTCTGGCCATGCCACGTGGACGTCACCGCCATTCCCCGCCCCTGCACAGGATGCTCCCCCCGTCGGCGATCGCAGGCGTCTCCCTCGTCTGCGCCCTGGGGCCCTGGGTGTTCACGGAGCCGATGGTGCTCCGCGGCCTGGCCGCGGCGGCCGCGGCCACGGCGATCATCGGCGCGGTCGTGCTGCGCCGTTGGGACACGCAGGCGGGCAAGCGCGTCGCCGACCTCACGCGCGCGCGTGCGAGCGACGAGTGGCGCTTCGAGGAACGGGTCGCCGAACTGGAGGCCGATCTCGAGGAGTCGCGCGAGCTGCGCGGGAAGCTGGAGCAGCGGCTGCGCGCCAAGCGCACGGAACTGGCCGGGCTGCGCAACGAGCACGCCGCGCTGCTGCGCCGGTACGCCACGTCGGAGACCGAACGCGCGAGCGTCCTGGAGGAACGCCGGGTGCTCGAGATAGAGGCGACGGCTCCGGTGCGGGCCGCACTTCCGGCGGGTACGCCGGCCCCGGCGGACGCTGCGCCGGAGCCGGACGAGGCGGCTGCCGCCCTCGGCGTGGAGGAGGGGCCCGAGGTTCCCGCCGTGTTCTCGCCCGAGGGGTCCCGGCTGTTCCTGCGGGCCGCCGCCGCGCTCGCCCGGTTCGACGGCGGGACGGTCCCGGTGCCGGACCCGGACGGTGGCGGCGACGGCGACGGCGGCCCGAAGGGCGAGGACACGGAGCCCGCGCGGGAGCCGAAGCAGGACCGGGCGGAGCCGCGGGAGCAGGCACGGGAGGACGAGGCCGAGGCGCAGGAGCAGTCCGAGGCGGCCGACGGGCACGAGCGGGCGACGGCCGAGACGGGCGGCGGGCGTTCCGCGCCGGCCGCTGGGACCGTCGAGTCGGGCGTTGGGACCGTCGAGTCGGGCGTTGGGACCGTCGAGTCGGGCGTTGGGACCGTCGAGTCGGGCGTTGAGACCGCAGAGTCGGCTGCTGGGGCCCCCGAGTCGGCCGCTGAGGCTTCCGTGCAGCCCGGCGGTACCGGGCGACTCCCGGAGGCCGCGCGGGCCGAGGAGACGGCCCGGCCCGAGCAGTCCGGAGGCCGGCTGTCCGGGCACTACACCGTGCCCACCGCCGTGGCCGTCCCGCCTCAGTCGCCGGTGCGGCGTCCGTCGGCCGGGGGCGGGTTCGACTTCTTCGGCACGAAGGCCGGCACGTCGCGGGCGGCCCTGGAGGCCGTGCAGAACGAGGACCTCGCCGATGTCGTCGGCCAGGAGGCGCTCGCCCTGCACAAGGCCGAGACCGAGGCCCGCTACAAGCCGGCCGACGAGGAGTCGCGCGGGATCGGCCAGGTCATCGACCTGACGGCGCACGACGAGACGGAGCAGATCGACGTACAGGGACTGCGCAGCGCGGTGTCCTGAGGCGCGTTCGGCAGCGTGTTCCGACGGAGGGCCCCCGGCTACGGCCGGGGGCCCTCCGCGTGTCGGCGGTCACGCCATCCAGCGGTCCGGCCGTGCGTCCCTGCGCCCCGTCCGGGACCGCTCCGCCTGCGCCGCCAGCAGCTCGCGCGCCTCGGCCGCGTCCCGCAGCCGGGCCCGCACCGTCTTGTTCGCGCCCGTGTCCACACACACGTCGGCGACACCCCGGGCCCGCTCCCACGGCCCCTGCGTCATCCGTACGCTCTGCACCTTGGCGTGCGGCACCAGCGCCAGGCTCCGCCGCAGCAGCCCGGACCGGGCCGCGAACACCGTGTCCGTGACGGCGAGTCCGTACCCGCGCCACCACAGCGGCACGCACCAGCGGGCGGCGCGCGGCGCCGGCGACAGGGCCGCGGGCTCCGGCACGCTCACCCCGGGCAGCACGCGCGCGACGACGTCCTCGGCGATCTCGCGCGGAGCGACCGGCACCAGCACGGAGTTGGACGAGCCGGCCACGTCCAGCTCGACGCGCACCCACCCGCGCCGCCGCCACAGCAGCGGTTCCACGAGCCGCACGGTCTGGACGCGCCCCGGCGGGACCGTCTCGTGCGCCCGGTCCAGCAGGCCGTGGTCGATGCGCAGCCCGTCGGGCGACTCGCCCACCGTCCAGTCGTACTCGGCGACGAACCGCCCGACGCTGCTCGCGCCCGCCGCGCCCAGCAGCGGCAGGGCGACCGCGAGGACCGTCCACAGGCTGTGGGTGAGCAGCCACAGCACCGGCGGGACGACGAGCGCCGCGGCCAGCGACATCCAGGTCGCGCCCGTCAGCACCAGCGACAGGGCGAGCACCCGGGGCGGCACCCGCAGCAGCTGCCGGGACGGGGCCTCGCCGACCTCGTGCGCGGTCTCGGGTGCGAAACCGGCCGCCCGGGCGAGCAGTTCGGCACGCAGCGTCCGTGCCTCGTCCGCGCCGAGGAAGGCCAGCTCGTCCTTCTTGTCGGTGCCTATGACGTCGAGTTTGAGTTTGGAGACGCCCGCGACCCGGGCCAGCAGCGGCTGGGTGACGTCGATGGCCTGGATCCGCTCCAGCCGGATGTGCGCGGTGCGCCGGAAGACGAGCCCGGTACGGATGCGCAGTTCGCTCTCGGTCACCGCGAAGTGCGTGAACCACCAGGAGCAGAAGCCGTAGAGGGCGGCGGCCGGGACGAGCACGGCCAGGCCGATCAGCAGCGTGGTCGTCGTCAGCCGGGTCAGGTGGCGCTGCGCCCCGTCGGGGTCGTGCACGGCCCAGCCGATGAGCACGGCCACCGGTGCCCAGGCGCGGCGCAGCGGTGTGACGGGGTGCAGCCGCCGCTCGGTGACCTCGGGAACGGCCTCGGAGGCCTCGGCGGCCTCGGGCGCCGTCACAGCCCCGCCGACCGGGCTTCGCCCAGCTCGGTGAGCCGGTCGCGCAACCGCTCCGCCTCGGCCGGGTCCAGGCCGGGGATGGTCGCGTCGGTCGCGGCGGCGGCCGTGTGCAACTGCACGCTGGCCAGCCCGAAGTGCCGTTCCACGGGCCCGGAGGTGACCTCGACCAGCTGCATCCGCCCGTACGGCACGACCGTCTCCTCGCGCCACAGCACGCCGCGGCTGATCAGCAGGTCGTCGGCCCGCTCGGCGTACCGCCAGGAACGCCAGTTGCGCTCGGTCATCACCCAGCCCCAGGCCATCAGCGCCAGCGGCGGCAGCGCGAAGGCGGCCCAGGCGGGACCGGCCAGCAGCCCCGGCAGCAGCCCGGCGGCCAGGGCGATCAGCCCGAGCCACACGACCAGCAGCAGCCGGCGCATCTTCAGCAGGCCGGGCGGCAGCGCGATCCACACCGGCTCGTTCCCCACGGCCTCGATCGTGCCCCGCGGACCCACCGGCTCGGTGCTGCCCTGCGGACCGGCGCTCTCCGTGCTCTGCGGACCCACCGGCCCCGTGTTCTGCGGACTCCCCGTCTCCATGGGGCCAGCGTACGTAGGGGAGACTGTGTCCATGACTCCTACGACGGAGACCATGGTCGGAATCGGCGGCGCCGCGGAGAGCACCGACATGGTGCTCAACATCGGGCCGCAGCACCCGTCCACCCATGGCGTGCTGCGGCTGAAGCTCGTTCTGGACGGCGAGCGCATCAGGCACGCGGAGCCGGTGATCGGCTATATGCACCGCGGTGCGGAGAAGCTGTTCGAGGCGCGCGACTACCGCCAGATCATCATGCTCGCCAACCGCCACGACTGGCTGTCGGCGTTCTCCAACGAGCTGGGCGTGGTCCTCGCCGTGGAGCGGATGCTCGGCATGGAGGTCCCCGAGCGCGCGGTGTGGCTGCGTACGCTGCTCGCCGAGCTGAACCGGGTGCTCAACCACCTGATGTTCCTCGGCTCGTACCCGCTGGAGCTCGGCGGGATCACGCCGATCTTCTACGCCTTCCGGGAGCGCGAGGAACTCCAGCACGTCATGGAGGAGATCTCCGGCGGGCGGATGCACTACATGTTCAACCGGGTGGGCGGCCTCAAGGAGGACCTGCCGGCCGGGTGGACCACGCGCGCGCGTGCCTCCGTCGCCGACGTGCGCTCCCGGATGGACCGCTTCGACGACCTGGTGCTCGGCAACGAGATCTTCCGGGGCCGCACCCGGGGCGTCGGCGCCCTCACCGCCGAGGCCGTGCACGCCTACGGGGTGAGCGGGCCGATCGGGCGCGCCTCGGGCGTCGACTTCGACCTGCGCCGGGACGAGCCCTACCTCGCCTACGGCGACCTCCAGGACACCCTGAAGGTGGTCACCCGGCAGGAGGGCGACTGCCTCGCCCGCTTCGAGTGCCTCCTGGAGCAGACGCACAACGCGCTGGACCTGGCCGACGCCTGCCTGGACCGGCTCGCCGAGCTGCCGCCCGGGCCGGTCAACCAGCGGCTCCCGAAGGTCCTCAAGGCGCCGGAGGGCCACACGTACGCGTGGACCGAGAACCCCCTCGGCATCAACGGCTACTACCTCGTCAGCAAGGGCGAGAAGACCCCGTACCGGCTCAAGCTGCGCTCGGCGTCTTACAACAACATCCAGGTGCTGACGGAGCTGCTGCCGGGGACGCTGGTCGCGGACATGGTGGCGATCCTGGGGTCGATGTTCTTCGTGGTCGGGGACATCGACAAGTAGCGCCTAGAACGGGTCCTCGACGCCGATGGGCTGCACCAGCCAGCCGAAGTCGCCCAGTCCGCCCGTCGCGGTGAGCTCGGCGGCCTCTCCGGCGCCCGCCAGGGCGCGTACGTACGCGGCCGGGTCGGTGGAGGCCAGCGTGAGCGGGGGGCGCGCGCCGGTCACACCCAGGGCGCGCAGCGCCTCGCGCTGGGAGAGCACACGTCCGCCGGGCAGCGCGCACGCGTCCAGGGCGACGTGAGCCGTGAGGTCGCAGGAGCCGTCCGGGACGGGTGTGGTCTCGCGGCCTTCCCGGAACCCGGTGAGCGTCCCGAACGGCGGCCGGGCACCCGCCGTGTGCGCGTAGTCCACCGCGACGGCCAGCCCTCGCCGGAGCGTCCCGACCGCCGCGGCCCAGGCCTCGTCCCGGGACAGGCCGATCTCGGCCCGCAGCCCCTCCTCGCCCGGCAGCGGCCACCACCGCTCCAGCCACCGCGCCGACTCCCCGTCCACCGGCTCGCCGAGCCGCTCGGTCCCGTCCTCCCGGACCAGCACCAGCCGCGTGACACCCGCGGCGTCCACCTCGGCGACCTCCAGGGGCACGTTGTCCAGCCACTCGTTCGCGAACAGCAGCCCCGTCGTCCCTCGCGGCGGCTCGGCCAGCCACTCGATCCGGTGATCGAGCCCCGCGGGCCGCTCGGCGATCTCGACGGCGCACACGCGCGTGCGGGCCGCCACACCGGCGGGCAGAGCGGCGAGCACTCCGCCGGCCAGCTCGCCCCGCCCGGCCGCCATGTCGACGAAGTCCAGCACCGCAGGCCGCCCCAACGCCTCGTCCACCCGGCACAGCAGCCGCGCCACGGCCCCGGCGAACAGGGGTGTCGCGTGCACGGATGTCCGGAAGTGTCCGGCCGGCCCCTCCGCGCGCCGGTAGAAGCCCCCCGGCGCGTACAGGGCGTCCTGCGCCGCCGCACGCCACCCGCGCCACTCCTGCCACTCGTTCCTCGTCCCTGCCGTCACCGGGCCAGGCTATGCGCACGCAACGTACGCAACTCCACCTTGCGGAGTATGCGCGCCGGGCAGGGATCGGTCCTCCGGTTGACCCCTGCACCTATCCCGCTTCCCTACGCTGGGTTACGTGCAGCGCCTCTATGACTTCCTCCGCAGGCACCCGATGTGGGTCGACGGCTTCTGGGCCGTGGTCCTCCTCGGGATTTCGGTCGTGGGCGGGGCGGCGGGCGAGCAGGTCGGCCCCTGGGCCGTGGTCGTTCCGCTCACGCTGCTGCTGAGCCTCGTGGTCGCGCTGCGCCGCCGCATGCCGGAGAAGATGCTGCTGCTCGCGGCGGCGGTCGGCGTGGCGCAGCTGGTCACCGACGTCGCGATCCTGCCCGCCGACTTCGCCATGCTGGCGATCGTCTACACGGTCGCCGCGGAAGGCGCCCGCTGGGCCTCCCGCTTCGCGCTGGTCGCCGGCCTGTGCGCGGCCCCTCTGGCTCAGCTGCGCTGGTCGAACGAGCAGACGGGGGTGGCCGGCGACATCGCTCTGGCGATCCTGCAGACCGTCCCGTTCGCGCTCGCCTGGGTGCTCGGCGACTCCATCCGCACCCGCCGTGCCTACTTCGCGCAGCTGGAGGAGCGCGCCGCCCGTCTGGAGCGGGAGCGCGAGGCGCAGTCCAAGGTCGCCGTCGCCGCCGAACGCGCCCGGATCGCCCGCGAGTTGCACGACGTCGTCGCGCACAACGTGTCGGTGATGGTAGTTCAGGCCGACGGCGCCGCCTACGTCCTCGACGCCGCGCCCGACCAGGCGAAGAAGGCCCTGGAGACCATCTCCTCCACCGGCCGCCAGGCCCTCGCCGAGATGCGCCGCCTGCTCGGCGTGCTGCGCACCGGCGAGCACCAGGAGGCCGGGGAGTACGTGCCGCAGCCCGATGTGCGGCAGATCGAGGACCTCGTCGAACAGTGCCGCGGTTCCGGACTGCCCGTCGACTTCAAGGTCGAGGGCACGCCCCGACCGCTGCCCAGCGGCGTCGAGCTCACCGCCTACCGCATCGTGCAGGAGGCGCTCACCAACACCCGCAAACACGGCGGGGAGAACGCGGGCGCGAGCGTGCGCCTGGTGTACTTCGACGACGGCCTCGGCCTGCTCGTCGAGGACGACGGCAAGGGCGCCCCGCACGAGCTGTACGAGGAGGGCGGGTTCGACGGCCAGGGCCACGGTCTGATCGGCATGCGCGAGCGGGTCGGTATGGTCGGCGGCACCCTGGACGCGGGCCCGCGCCCGGGCGGAGGATTCCGCATCAGTGCCCTGCTGCCGCTCAAACCCGCGCACTGACGCCGGCGCACGCCCCCCGCTGACACCTGTAACGACCCCCCATGGAAGAGGCCCGATGACGATCCGCGTGATGCTCGTCGACGACCAGGTTCTGCTGCGCACCGGGTTCCGGATGGTGCTCGCCGCCCAGCCGGACATGGAGGTCGTGGCGGAGGCGGGCGACGGTGTCGAGGCCCTCCAGGAACTGCGGAAGGCCGAGGTCGACGTCGTGCTGATGGACGTCCGCATGCCGAAGCTCGACGGGGTGGAGACGACCCGCCGGATCTGTGAGGACGCCGACCCGCCGAAGGTGCTCATCCTCACCACCTTCGACCTCGACGAGTACGCCTTCTCCGGTCTGAAGGCGGGCGCCTCCGGCTTCATGCTCAAGGACGTGCCGCCCGCCGATCTCCTGGCCGCCATCAGGGCCGTGCACAGCGGTGACGCGGTCGTGGCGCCCTCCACCACCCGGCGCCTCCTGGACCGCTTCGCTCCGATGCTGCCGGGCGCCAAGCCGCCCCAGCACAAGGAGCTGGAGCGGCTCACCGAACGTGAGCGCGAGGTCATGGTGCTGGTCGCGCAGGGCCTGTCCAACGGCGAGATCGCGGCGCGGCTGGTGCTGTCGGAGGCGACCGTGAAGACCCACGTGGGCCGCATCCTGACCAAGCTGGGGCTCAGGGACCGGGTGCAGGTCGTGGTGCTCGCCTACGAGACGGGGCTGGTGCGGGCCGGCGGGCACGGCTGATCCGCGGACCGGATCCCCCCGCTACCTGAGGATCCCTTCCAGGAACTCGCTGCCGAGCCGGGCCACCACCGTCACGTCCAGCTGGTGCAGGACGTAGCGCCCACGGCGGCGGGTGGTGATCAGGCCCGCCTTCTTCAGCACGGCCAGATGCCGGGATATCTCCGGGGCCGTCATGCCGTGCACCTGCGCCAGCTCGCTGGTGGTGTGCGCGCTGCGGGCCAGATGACGGCACATGCGCATCCGGACCGGGTGGGACAGCGCGGTCATCCGCATGGCCAGCTGTTCGAGGGTCTGCGGTGCGGCGAGCTCCGGGGAGCCCACCGGGTAGTGCAGCACCGGCTGCCAGCCGTACCGGTGCAGGACCATCAGATGCGGCCAGCCCAGGCTGGTCGGGACGAGCAGCAGGCCGCCGTCGCCCGTGGCCGTACGGCCGTCACCCAGCTTGTCGACGGTGATCCGGCCGGCGGCCTCGTCGAGCGTGACCGCCGGGGACACCGCGGCCAGCGCCTCCGCCAGGCCCTTGCGCCGCAGGAGGTCCGTCTTGTGCCGGGCGTCGGCGGCGAGCTGGTGGCGCAGCCGGGCCCAGGCCTCCGCGAAGAACGCCTCGTCGCAGTCCCGGAGGAACTGCCGCAGCCACGCCCGGATCCGGGGCGGGTCGGCCAGCAGCCGCTCCCCGAAGCGCAGTTGCCGCGGCCCGCGCGCGGCGGCCAGGTCCAGCGCCCGGCGGCGCGTGTCCGGGTCGGACAGCGCCGTCGGCCCGCACTCGCCGTAGCCGGTGGCGCAGGTGAACTCCAGCGCCGCGTCCACGAACTGCTCGTCGGACAGCTTGTCGAGCTGGTCCAGCTCCTCGGCGAGGGTGGCGCCCGGGAGCGCGCGCCGGTCCGGCAGGCCCGCCCAGGGCAGGAACAGGTCCGAGAACGTCGTCCGCCACAGGAAGTCCGCCTCGCACATCCGGTCGGCCAGATGCGGGTCGAGCCGGGCCGTCACGCCCGTCACCCAGCCCTGCAGCCCCGGGTGGTGCGCCGGTTCGGACAGCGCGTGCAGCGCCATGCCCAGCTCGGCCAGGGGCGAGGGCACGACGGCGGCCTCCTCCGGCCGCAGCCCCTTGATGTCGATGTGCACGCTCATGCCCTCATGGTGCACCCGGCCACCGACAACGCCCCCGTCGATTGACGCGCCCTGTCAATCGGCGCGACGCCGTCCCCGAGACAGGCGCACGGTGGGACGACCGGGGCCGCCGCGGAGCCTTCGGACCTCCAACACCCCGTCCCGCAAAGGTGATCCACCATGAGCATCACGCAGCAGCACCTGCTCGACACCTACCGTGCCCGGACCCTCGGCGAACCCGCCCCGCCCGCGCCGGGCACGCACGACCGGCAGGCCGTACGGGAGCTGAGCGACGAACAGCGCTCCCGCGCGGGCCGCCACGTGCTCCGGGACGCCCTGAGCCGGTGGCGGCGCCGCCCTACCTGACCTGCTCCGGCAGCCGGGCCGTGAACTCCGCCACCGCCGCCTTCACGTCCTCGGCCGTCCACTCCAGCCCGTCGGCCCGCACATGCACCTCCGTGAGCGCCAGGCCCGGCCCGCCCCGGTCCCAGGCGCCTCCGAACAGGACCACCCCGGTCTCCTCGGCCGTGCGGACCGCCACCTCCGCGAGGACCTCCGGCTCGTACGGCAGCCACACCTGGAAGTCGTGGGTGTGCGGCACCTCCGGGTGCACGCGCGCCCACGGCACCCCTGCCGCCGCGAACCCCTCGCGCAGGGCGGCGGCCACCACGCGCGCGTGGGCCACGTACTCCGGCAGCCGGGGCAGTTGCCGCTCCAGCCCGACCAGCGCCGAGAGCGCCGTGGGGAACTGCTGGAAGACCATCCCGCCGTACCGGTGCCGCCAGGCCCTCGCCTCCTCGACGAGCTCCTTCGGGCCGGCGAGCGCCGCGCCGCCGAAGGCCTCCAGGGACTTGTAGAACGACACGTAGACGCTGTCGGCCAGGCCCGCGATCTCCTCCAGGGGCCGGCCGAAGTGGACGGTGGACTCCCACAGTCGGGCCCCGTCGAAGTGCACCACCGCGTCCCGTTCCCGCGCGGCCTCGACGACCTCGGTGAGCTCCTCCCAGGTGGGCAGGACGAAACCGGCGTCCCTGAGGGGCAGTTCCAGCATCAGCGCCCCGAACGGCTCCCCGAAGTCGCGCACCTCGGCGGCGGTCGGCAGCCGCGGCTCCCCGGTCAGCCGCACCGGGCGCAGACCGGCCACCTCGCTGAACGCGTTCCGCTCGTGCACCTCGGGATGGCTCAGCGCGTGCAGGGCGACGGCCGGGTTCCCGGTGCGGCCCGCCCAGCAGCGCAGGGCCACCTGCTGGGCCATCGTGCCCGTCGGGAAGAACACCGCGGCCTCGGTGCCGAGCAGCCCGGCGACCTTCGTCTCCAGCACCTCGACGACACCGTCGCCGTACACGTCGGACAGCTCGTCCAGGTCGTGGACGCCCTCCGCCTCCGCCAGCACCGCCAGGCGCTCCCGGAGGGTGCGGTGGAAGCCGAAGCGC
Organism: Streptomyces luteogriseus; assembly: GCF_014205055.1. Classification (NCBI taxonomy): domain Bacteria; kingdom Bacillati; phylum Actinomycetota; class Actinomycetes; order Kitasatosporales; family Streptomycetaceae; genus Streptomyces; species Streptomyces luteogriseus. Next base: position 3,885,624 of record NZ_JACHMS010000001.1, on the reverse strand, counting down.
GCGAACACGCGCCGGGCCGCGCGGTGGGCGGCCAGCCGCCGCTCACGCAGCCGTGCGCCCCGGTCCTCGTCCGTCACCTGATCGTCGTGTTCCGCCGTATCGGTCATGCCCGGATCCTCTCCCGCGCGTGTGCGGCCGGGCATCCGCATTTCGTACGCCGCATTTCGTACGCCGCCCGGGACGGCGCACGGGCGTGCACAGCCTGTGGACGGCCGAACGCCCCTCGAACCGATCGCGTTAACATGACGAGAAATCGTCCGGTACCCGGAGCGGACTGGAACGGGAAGGCCGCCGTCGAGTGAACACAACCCCACAGCCAGACCCCAAGGACCGCCCCGCGCGGCTCACCGTCGGCGTCGTCGGCGCCGGCCGCGTGGGTCCCGCCCTGGCGGCGTCCCTGCAGCTCGCCGGGCACCGCCCGGTCGCCGTCTCCGCGGTCTCGGAGGCCTCCCGGCGCCGCGCCGGGCAACTGCTGCCCGACGTGCCGGTGATGCCGCCCGCCGAGGTGCTCCAGCGGTCCGACCTGGTGCTGCTGACCGTTCCCGACGACGCCCTGCCCGACCTGGTCACCGGCCTCGCCGACACCGGATCCGTGCGGCCGGGCCAGCTCCTCGTCCACACCTCCGGGCGGTACGGCACGCGGGTCCTCGACCCCGCCCTGCGCGCGGGCGCCCTGCCGCTCGCCCTGCACCCCGCGATGACCTTCACTGGCACGCCCGTGGACGTCCAGCGGCTGGCCGGCTGCTCCTTCGGCGTCACCGCCCCCGAGGAGCTGCGCCTCGCCGCCGAGGCCCTCGTCATCGAGATGGGCGGCGAGCCGGAGTGGATCGCCGAGGAGAACCGGCCCCTCTACCACGCGGCCCTCGCTCTCGGCGCCAACCACCTGGTCACGCTGGTCGCCCAGTCCATGGAGCTGCTGAGCGCGGCCGGGGTCTCGGCCCCCGACCGGATGCTCGGCCCGCTGCTCGGCGCGGCCCTGGACAACGCCCTGCGCTCCGGTGACGCGGCCCTCACCGGCCCGGTCGCGCGCGGCGACGCGGGCACCGTCGCCGCGCACGTCACCGAGCTGCGCCGGCACGCCCCGCAGACCGTCGACGGCTACCTGGCGATGGCCCGCGCGACCGCCGACCGGGCCCTGGCACACGGCCTGCTGAAACCGGAGCTCGCCGAGGACCTCCTCGGGGTACTCGCCCACGGGACCGACGGCACCGAAGGGGACGCCCGATGACCACCACCCTGCTGCGCACCGCGGGCGAACTGCACGCACGCGCGCGTGCGGGCCGCCGCGCCGTGGTGATGACCATGGGCGCGCTGCACGAGGGCCACGCCACACTGATCCGCACCGCCCGCGGCATCGCCGGGCCGGACGGCGAGGTCGTCGTCACCGTCTTCGTCAACCCGCTCCAGTTCGGCCAGGGCGAGGACCTCGACCGCTACCCGCGCACCCTGGACGCCGACCTCGCCCTCGCCGAACGGTCGGGAGCGGACGTCGTGTTCGCCCCCGCCGTGGACGAGGTCTACCCGGGCGGCGAGCCCCAGGTCCGCATCACCGCGGGCCCCATGGGCGAGCGCCTGGAGGGATCCTCCCGCCCCGGCCACTTCGACGGCATGCTCACCGTCGTCGCCAAGCTGCTGCACCTGACCCGCCCCGACGTCGCCCTGTACGGCCAGAAGGACGCCCAGCAGCTCGCGCTGATCCGCCGCATGGTGCGGGACCTGAACTTCGGCGTGGAGATCGTCGGCGTGCCCACCGTCCGCGAGGAGGACGGCCTGGCCCTGTCCAGCCGCAACCGCTACCTGTCGGCCGCCGAGCGGCGCACCGCCCTCGCGCTGTCGGGTGCCCTGTTCGCGGGCCAGGACCGGCATGCCGCGCAGGAGGCACTGCGCGCCCGGGCCCGCGAGGTGCCCGCCACTCGCGCGCGTGCCGAGGCGCTCAGTGCCATAGGGGAGTCACGCGCGGCGGCCGACGCGCACGCCGTGGCGACGGCCGTCCCGGGCGGCCCCGCGGCCGTCCGTGCGGCCGCCCGCCAGGTCCTGGACGAGGCCGCCCGCCTCGAACCGCCGCTCGCGCTGGACTACCTCGCGCTGGTCGACCCGTCCGACTTCACCGAGATCGCGGACGACTTCACCGGCGACGCGGTCCTCGCCGTCGCCGCCCGGGTCGGGGCGACCCGGCTGATCGACAACGTCCCCCTCACCTTCGGAAGCTTCGGAGCCGCCTCGTGACCACCACAGGCATACGACTGCACGCGCCCGCCCCCGGGTGGTCCATCGCCGCGGACGTGGTCGTCGTCGGCTCCGGCGTCGCCGGGCTGACCGCCGCCCTGCGCTGCGAGGCCGCGGGCCTGCGGACGGTCGTCGTCACCAAGGCCCGTCTCGACGACGGCTCCACCCGCTGGGCCCAGGGCGGCATCGCGGCTGCCCTCGGCGAGGGCGACACCCCCGAGCAGCACCTCGAGGACACCCTGGTCGCGGGCGCCGGAGTGTGCGACGAGGACGCCGTCCGCCTCCTCGTCACCGAGGGCCCCGACGCCGTACGCCGTCTCATCGAGACCGGCGCCCGGTTCGACGAGTCCTCCGAGGGCGAGCTGGAACTGACCCGGGAGGGCGGCCACCACCGCCGTCGCATCGCGCACGCCGGCGGTGACGCCACCGGCGCCGAGATCTCCCGGGCCCTGGTCGAGGCCGTGCGCGCGCGGGGCATGCGCACCGTCGAGAACGCGCTCGTCCTGGACCTCCTCACGGATGCCGAAGGCCGCACCGCAGGTGTCACCCTGCACGTCATGGGGGAGGGCCAGCACGACGGCGTGGGGGCCGTCCACGCCCCCGCGGTGGTCCTCGCGACCGGCGGCATGGGCCAGGTCTTCTCCGCCACCACCAACCCGTCGGTGTCGACGGGCGACGGCGTGGCGCTCGCGCTCCGGGCGGGCGCGGAGGTCAGCGACCTGGAGTTCGTCCAGTTCCACCCGACCGTGCTGTTCCTCGGTCCGGACGCGGAGGGCCAGCAGCCCCTGGTCTCCGAGGCCGTGCGCGGCGAGGGCGCCCACCTGATCGACGCCGACGGCGTCCGCTTCATGGTCGGACAGCACGAACTCGCCGAACTCGCCCCCCGCGACATCGTCGCCAAGGGCATCACGCGCCGCATGCTGGAGCAGGACGCCGAGCACATGTACCTCGACGCCCGGCACTTCGGCGCCGAGATGTGGGAACACCGCTTCCCGACGATCCTGGCCGCCTGCCGCGCCCACGGCATCGATCCGGTCACCGACCCCATCCCGGTCGCCCCGGCCGCCCACTACGCCTCCGGCGGCGTCCGCACCGACTCCCACGGCCGTACGACCGTCCCCGGCCTCTACGCGTGCGGCGAGGTCGCCTGCACCGGGGTGCACGGCGCCAACCGGCTGGCGTCCAACTCCCTGCTCGAAGGCCTCGTCTACGCCGAGCGCATCGCGGCCGACATCGCGGCGAACGGCCTGCCCGCGCGCGTGCCCCAGCCGGTCCCGCACCCCGAGATCCCCGAGCACCCGCTGCAGACCCCGCAGGCCCGCTTCACGATCCAGCGGATCATGACCGGCGGCGCGGGCGTCCTGCGCTCGGCCGGCTCCCTCGCCAAGGCCGCCGACCAGCTCCAGCGCCTGCACACCGACGCCCGGGAGGCCCTCGCCGAGAACGGCGAGACGGCCGAGGCCGGCGTCGACACCTGGGAGGCCACCAACCTCCTGTGCGTGGCCCGCGTGCTGGTCGCCGCCGCCCTGCTGCGCGAGGAGACCCGGGGCTGCCACTGGCGCGAGGACCGCCCCGAGCGCGACGACGCGGCCTGGCGCCGCCACATCGTCGTGACCCTGAACCCGGACCGCACGCTGGCCGTGCACACCACGGACACCACAGACTTCCCCCCGACCCTCCCGACCCAGGCCCCCCAGGAGCAGTGACCGACGTGAGCACCCCCGACCTTCCCCTCGCCTCCTCCGGAGGCTGCGGAGACGGCTGCGCCTGCGGCGCGGACGACGAGGCATACCTGGAGTGCGGCCTGGACCCCGCACTCGCCCAGCTCCTGGCCGACGCCGGCCTCGACCCCGTCGAGGTCGAGGACATCGCCAACGTGGCCCTCCAGGAGGACCTGGCCCACGGCGTGGACGTGACGACGGTGGCGACCATCCCCGAGGACGCGGTGGCCACGGCCGACTTCACCGCCCGCGAGGCGGGCACCGTGGCCGGTCTGCGCGTCGCCGAGGCGGTCATCTCGGTGGTCTGCGAGGAGGAGCTCGAGATCGAGCGCCACGCGGAGGACGGCGACCGCGTGGAAGCGGGCCGGAAGCTCCTCTCCGTCACCACCCGCACCCGCGACCTCCTCACGGCCGAGCGCAGCGCGCTGAACATCCTGTGCCGCCTGTCGGGCGTCGCGACGGCCACGCGCGCGTGGGCGGACGTACTCGACGGGACCAAGGCGAAGGTCCGCGACACCCGCAAGACGACCCCCGGCCTGCGCAGCCTCGAGAAGTACGCGGTCCGCTGCGGCGGTGGCGTCAACCACCGCATGTCGCTCTCGGACGCGGCCCTGGTCAAGGACAACCACGTGGTCGCCGCGGGCGGTGTCGCCCAGGCCTTCCAGGCGGTCCGCGAACGCTTCCCGGACGTCCCCATCGAGGTCGAGGTCGACACCCTGCACCAGCTCCGCGAGGTCCTGGACGCCGGCGCCGACCTGATCCTGCTGGACAACTTCACGCCGGGCGAGTGCGCGGAGGCGGTCGCGCTCGTCCAGGGCCGCGCCGCCCTGGAGGCCTCGGGCCGCCTCACCCTCGACAACGCCAAGGCGTACGCGGACACCGGCGTCGACTACCTCGCCGTCGGGGCCCTCACCCACTCCTCGCCGATCCTGGACATCGGCCTGGACCTGCGGCCGGCGGAGTAGGGGCGGATACGGGTCATGCTGCTGACGATCGACGTAGGAAACACCCACACCGTCCTCGGCCTGTTCGACGGCGACGAGATCGTCGAACACTGGCGCATCTCCACGGACGCGCGCCGTACCGCGGACGAACTGGCGGTCCTGCTCCAGGGCCTGATGGGCATGCACCCGCTCCTCGGTGACGAGCTGGGCGACGGCATCGACGGCATCGCCATCTGCGCCACCGTCCCCTCGGTCCTGCATGAGCTCCGCGAGGTGACGCGCCGCTACTACGGCGACGTGCCCGCGATCCTCGTCGAACCGGGCGTCAAGACGGGCGTGCCGATCCTCATGGACAACCCCAAGGAGGTCGGCGCCGACCGCATCATCAACGCGGTCGCGGCGGTCGAGCTCTACGGCGGCCCCGCCATCGTCGTCGACTTCGGCACGGCGACGACGTTCGACGCGGTCAGCGCGCGAGGGGAGTACGTCGGCGGGGTCATCTCACCCGGCATCGAGATCTCCGTGGAGGCCCTGGGCGTCCGCGGCGCCCAGCTCCGCAAGATCGAGGTGGCCCGGCCCCGCAGCGTCATCGGCAAGAACACGGTCGAGGCGATGCAGTCGGGCGTCATCTACGGTTTCGCCGGCCAGGTCGACGGCGTGGTCAACCGCATGGCCCGCGAGCTGTCGGAGGACCCGGACGACGTCACCGTCATCGCGACGGGCGGCCTCGCGCCGATGGTCCTGGGCGAGTCGTCGGTGATCGACGAACACGAGCCCTGGCTGACGCTGATCGGACTGCGGCTTGTGTACGAGCGGAACGTGTCCCGCACGTGAGCGGCTGAGGAGGGGGGGGCGCGCGACGCGACGAATCGGGCACGCCCCCCACCCCAACCGCGGCCCCCGGGCACCCTCAGCCCCACCGCCCCACCGCCCCACCGCCCCTGCGCCCCTGCGCCCCCTCGGCCGCAGCCGCCCCAGCGCGCGACCTCCGGCTGCCCGCCCACGCCGCCGTCCGGCTTTCGCCCGCAGCGCCCGGTGTCCGGGCCACACCACCCCGGTGACCCGGTGACCCGGTGACCCGGCCACGCCGCCCAGGCGTCCCGGCATCCTCCAGCCACCCCCCCGGCATCCCCCCGCCACCACCCGAGTGGTCCCCCGCGCCACACCCGCCCCCTATGCGCAATTTGTCTGATTAGCGCGTATCGTCGCCGCATGCCCACGCCATACGGATCCCGCGGCGGCATGGTGTTCGGCGTGGAGGAGCTGCGTGTGCTCCGCCGCGCTCTCGCCCTCGCCCTAGACCCCACCCCCGCCTCGGCCGACGACGTCCAGGACTGTCTCCGCCTCGCAGAGTCACTCGACGAGGCACTGCGGGAGGGGGCCAGGCTGCGCGCCTTCCTCGTGGCCGACCTGGGCCGGTATCGCGCCGCCCTCCCCGGAACCGCCGCCGGCTACCTCGCCCTCCTCGACGAGGCGCTGGGTGCCGGCTACCGCCCCCTGCCCGACGACCTCGCCGCCCTCCGCGCCCTGCGCGGCAACCCCGCCGCGGCGGCCCTCCTGGATCGCTGCGCGGTCACTCCCCTCACCTCGGCCCCTCTCCCCGTGGCGGCCGTGCCCGGCTCCCGCACCCGCCTCCTGGCCATCCCCGGAGGCCGCCGCGCCCCCGTCGGCGCAGCCGCCGAGGACGGCACGGAGAAGCAGCCCGAGAAGAAGCCCGCCCGCAAGCCGCCGGCCCCCAAGCCCGCCCCGGCCCCGGCCCCCGGCCCGGACACCCCGAAGCCCTCCCGTCCGATCCCCACCCCGGGCGAGGTCTTCCCGCGCCGCAAGCCGGCCCCGCCACCCCCGGCCAACCCCCAGCAGCTCGCCGTCGGCTGACGTGGCTACCCTGGATCCATGGACTACGTCTCCGCGCTCCTGCCCCCGGCCGTCATGGCCGTCTTCTTCATCGGCGTGATCCGGGTGATCGTGAAGACCCAGGGCGGCGCCAACAAGGCCAAGGAGGACGCGGCCGTGGACGCCGCCCTCGCGCGCGTGGAGGGTGCCCGCCAGTCCACCGCGACGTCCCCGACGGCCGACGCCTGACCCCACCCCCCGAGGGCGTACGACTCGGCGGACCCGCACCCCGCGGCGCCCGCATCCACGAGCCGTACGCCCTTTTTGTTCCCGTTCGCCGGTCCCGCGCACGTCCGCCACGCCATTACCGGGATCTCCCACTATTGTTCTGAGCTGTGCCTCGCCCATTGGGAGAACTCGAAGACGCGGTCATGTCGCGGGTGTGGAAGTGGAACCGCCCGGTGACCGTTCGAGAAGTCCTGGAAGATCTTCAGAAGGAGCGGTCCATCGCGTACACCACCGTGATGACCGTTTTGGACAATCTCCATCAGAAGGGCTGGGTACGCCGCGAGGCGGAAGGCCGTGCCTATCGATATGAGGCGGTCTCCACCCGCGCCGCCTACGCAGCCGCCCTGATGAACGACGCCTGGTCGCAGAGCGACAACCCCGCCGCGGCTCTCGTCGCCTTCTTCGGCATGATGAGCGAGGAACAGCGGCAGTCTCTCACCGATGCCGTCCGCATCGTCCAGGGTCCGGAAACCCAGGAACCGACCGAACCGTCGGAATCCGCAGAACCGGCCGAACGAGCGGAACCCGGGGAAGGGCCCGGGGAGAACCCCGCCTCCCCCCGGGACCTCGGCGGGCGATAGCGTCCCGTCATGTCCGCGAAGAGCCCCGAAGCCACCGCAAAAGCCATCACCGTCCGACGGGCCCGCACCAGCGACGTCCCGGCCGTACGGGGCCTCCTTGACGCCTACGTCCGCGGCCGCATCCTGCTCGACAAAGCAACGGTGACGCTTTACGAGGACATCCAGGAGTTCTGGGTCGCCGAACGGGACGACAACGCCGAGGTCGTCGGCTGCGGCGCGCTGCACGTGATGTGGGAAGACCTCGCGGAAGTGCGCACTCTCGCGGTGAAGCCCGGCTTGCAGGGCGCCGGCGTCGGACACCGCGTGCTGGAGAAGTTGCTGCAGACCGCCCGCTGGCTCGGTGTTCGCCGTGTTTTCTGTCTGACCTTCGAAGTCGACTTCTTCACCAAGCACGGCTTCGTGGAGATCGGCGAGACGCCCGTCGACACGGATGTCTACGCGGAGCTCCTGCGTTCCTATGACGAGGGCGTCGCGGAGTTCCTCGGACTCGAACGAGTGAAACCGAACACCTTGGGCAACAGCCGGATGCTTCTGCATCTGTGATCGCCGGGCGCAAGTAGGTCACCGAAGGGTCCGACCGGTTCGCCAAGGCATATTCCGCGAGCCCGCCCTGCCCCGGTGCCCTATGTCCGAAACGCGCACGTTTCCGGACCGGGGCCGGGCTGCCGGTCTCTGCCGGGGGTTTGTGTTTTTCCGGCAAAAGCGGTTTGCTTTCCGACGTACTGCAGTACTGCATATAACAGGGGACGGCGATACGGCGGACGCCGGCACACCCGCCCTGAAGATATCGATGAAAGGAAATCCGGTGGCACAGAAGGTTCAGGTCCTTCTTGTCGACGACCTCGACGGTGGCGAGGCGGACGAGACCGTGACGTTCGCGCTGGACGGCAAGACGTACGAGATCGACCTCACCACTGCCAATGCGGACAAGCTCCGTGGCCTTCTCGAGCCTTACGTGAAGGGCGGTCGTCGTACCGGAGGCCGTGCTTCGGGCGGGCGTGGAAAGGCCCGCGCCGCTTCGAGCGGCAGCCAGGACACCGCGGCGATCCGCGCCTGGGCGAAGGAGAACGGTTACGAGGTCAACGACCGCGGCCGTGTTCCCGCGACCATCCGCGAGGCTTACGAGAAGGCCAACGGCTGAACAGCGGCCCTACCGACCCTGCGCACGCTTGGCCGGTGGCTGGGCGCACACGCGCCGCAGCCGGACCCGGTGGCACTGCGTGGCCACCGTGTTCACCAGCCGCACGAGATCGGGGGCGCCCCCACCGCCCCCCAGCGCCGACAGCGTCGGCAGCGAGGCCTCGACCTCGCATCCCGGCTCGGGGGGCCGCAGCCACACGGCGGCCCCCTGGGAACCGACCCGGTCCCGGGGAGCAGGCGGAACACCCGCCTCGCAGGGCGCCGCAGCGTGCGACCCGCGCGCCGGCGGCATCGCTCTCTCCCCGCGCGGCACCGGGGGCGACGGCGCCTCCATGAGGCCGCCCGCACCGATCGCCACCAGATCCAGCGACAGGGCGCCCCAGTCCAGCCACTCCAGCAGCCCGGGGAGCTCCTCCGCGCCGCCCGCGGCCACCAGGAGCAGCATCCGGTCGCGGTGCAGCGCGACGGGGGAGCCGGGCGCCAGGCGCCGCAGGGCCGCGTGCCCCGCCTCCGCCGGGACGTCCAGGACGTCCCAGCGCACTCCCACCGGCAGATGCAGCGGATCGCCGGGCACCGTCGGCCACCCCAGTTCGTTCTCGTACCACCACCGGACCTGACCGCTCGCGCCGGCCGGGTCGAGCGGCCGGCGGGGGAGCGGGACCAGCGGGACGAGCGGAGTCGAGGATGCGGTCACGGGCTGAGAGGCGCCGAACATGCCAAGTGCAACAGCCGAAAGCGCCTGCGGGTTACGCTGGGTGGCGTCGTGAGCGCACAGCGTGGCGAATCGGGGGCGCGCGGGGGGTGCGGGGAGGCGCAAGGTTGTTCGCCCGTAGCGGAGGGAACGGGGGCGCCCGGCATGGACTTCCGGTCCCTGCGGGTAAGACATCCCTAGTGGGAGGGGGCGACACGCAGGAAAGGACGTCTCACGTTCGCCATCGGCGTACTGGCGAGTGGGGTATCTGCCTGGCCTGCGGGAACATCGTCTCGCACCATCGGGTTGGAGCAGATGTCGGCGTTCGGGGTCAGGAGGCCAAGGACGGTGTCGGCAGTTGGAATGAGCGGTCCCCGCTTGCGGGACTAAGCTGCGGAAGGACAGGGAGGGGAAGTTCCCCCCACTGCCTGACCGCTCTGAGGAGCGATTAACGATGTTCGAGAGGTTCACCGACCGCGCGCGGCGGGTTGTCGTCCTGGCTCAGGAAGAAGCCCGGATGCTCAACCACAACTACATCGGCACTGAGCACATCCTCCTGGGCCTGATCCACGAGGGTGAAGGTGTCGCCGCCAAGGCCCTTGAGAGCCTCGGGATTTCGCTCGAGGCGGTCCGCCAGCAGGTGGAGGAGATCATCGGCCAGGGCCAGCAGGCCCCGTCCGGCCACATCCCCTTCACCCCCCGTGCCAAGAAGGTCCTGGAGCTGTCGCTCCGCGAGGCCCTTCAGCTGGGCCACAACTACATCGGCACGGAGCACATCCTGCTCGGCCTGATCCGCGAGGGCGAGGGCGTCGCCGCCCAGGTCCTCGTCAAGCTGGGCGCAGATCTGAACCGCGTGCGGCAGCAGGTGATCCAGCTGCTCTCCGGTTACCAGGGCAAGGAGACCGCCACCGCCGGCGGTCCTGCCGAGGGCACCCCCTCCACGTCCCTGGTCCTCGACCAGTTCGGCCGGAACCTCACCCAGGCCGCTCGTGAGTCCAAGCTCGACCCGGTCATCGGGCGCGAGAAGGAGATCGAGCGGGTCATGCAGGTGCTGTCCCGCCGTACCAAGAACAACCCGGTGCTGATCGGTGAGCCCGGCGTCGGCAAGACCGCCGTCGTCGAGGGCCTCGCCCAGGCCATCGTCAAGGGCGAGGTGCCCGAGACCCTCAAGGACAAGCACCTCTACACCCTGGACCTCGGCGCGCTGGTCGCCGGCTCCCGCTACCGCGGTGACTTCGAGGAGCGCCTGAAGAAGGTCCTCAAGGAGATCCGCACCCGCGGCGACATCATCCTGTTCATCGACGAGCTCCACACGCTGGTCGGTGCGGGTGCCGCCGAGGGCGCCATCGACGCGGCTTCCATCCTGAAGCCGATGCTGGCCCGCGGTGAGCTGCAGACCATCGGTGCCACCACGCTGGACGAGTACCGCAAGCACCTGGAGAAGGACGCCGCCCTCGAGCGCCGCTTCCAGCCCATCCAGGTCGCGGAGCCGTCCCTGCCGCACACGATCGAGATCCTCAAGGGTCTGCGTGACCGGTACGAGGCCCACCACCGCGTCTCCATCACGGACGAGGCGCTGGTCCAGGCCGCCACCCTGGCCGACCGGTACATCTCGGACCGCTTCCTGCCGGACAAGGCGATCGACCTGATCGACGAGGCCGGTTCCCGGATGCGCATCCGCCGGATGACCGCGCCGCCGGACCTGCGCGAGTTCGACGAGAAGATCGCCGGCGTCCGCCGCGACAAGGAGTCCGCGATCGACTCGCAGGACTTCGAGAAGGCCGCCTCCCTGCGCGACAAGGAGAAGCAGCTCCTGGCCGCCAAGGCCAAGCGGGAGAAGGAGTGGAAGGCCGGCGACATGGACGTCGTCGCCGAGGTCGACGGCGAGCTGATCGCCGAGGTCCTCGCCACGGCCACCGGCATCCCGGTCTTCAAGCTGACCGAGGAGGAGTCCTCCCGCCTGCTGCGCATGGAGGACGAGCTCCACAAGCGGGTCATCGGCCAGGTCGACGCCGTCAAGGCGCTGTCGAAGGCGATCCGCCGTACGCGTGCCGGTCTGAAGGACCCGAAGCGTCCCGGTGGCTCGTTCATCTTCGCCGGCCCCTCCGGTGTCGGTAAGACCGAGCTGTCCAAGGCGCTCGCCGAGTTCCTCTTCGGCGACGAGGACGCGCTGATCTCCCTCGACATGTCGGAGTTCAGCGAGAAGCACACGGTCTCGCGGCTCTTCGGTTCGCCCCCCGGCTACGTGGGCTACGAGGAGGGCGGCCAGCTCACCGAGAAGGTCCGCCGCAAGCCGTTCTCCGTCGTCCTCTTCGACGAGGTCGAGAAGGCCCACCCGGACATCTTCAACTCGCTGCTGCAGATCCTGGAGGACGGTCGCCTGACCGACTCCCAGGGTCGGGTCGTGGACTTCAAGAACACGGTCATCATCATGACGACCAACCTCGGCACGCGGGACATCTCCAAGGGCTTCAACCTGGGCTTCGCGGCCCAGGGCGACACGAAGTCCAACTACGAGCGCATGAAGAACAAGGTCTCGGACGAGCTCAAGCAGCACTTCCGGCCCGAGTTCCTCAACCGCGTCGACGACGTGGTCGTCTTCCCGCAGCTCAGCCAGGACGACATCCTCCAGATCGTCGACCTGATGATCGGCAAGGTCGACGAGCGCCTGAAGGACCGGGACATGGGCATCGAGCTCTCCCAGTCCGCCAAGGAGCTGCTGTCCAAGAAGGGCTACGACCCGGTGCTGGGTGCGCGTCCGCTGCGTCGCACCATCCAGCGTGAGATCGAGGACTCGCTGTCGGAGAAGATCCTCTTCGGCGAGCTGCGCCCCGGTCACATCGTGGTCGTCGACACGGAGGGCGAGGGCGACACCAAGACCTTCACCTTCCGCGGCGAGGAGAAGGCGCCCCTCCCGGACGTCCCGCCGATCGAGCAGGCGGCCGGTGGCACGGGCCCGAACCTGAGCAAGGACGCCTGAGCGTAACGACCCAAAGTGAGAAGGGGCCGGTGCTGAACAGCACCGGCCCCTTCCTCATGCCCGGACGCTCCCTAGGACAGCTGCCCGTCGTAGTCCGGCAGCTTGTACGTCTTCTCGGCGTGGCCGCCCGAGAGGTCGGTGGCGCTGTTGCCGATGTTCGCGATGATCGTGTAGCCCTTGCGCTCGATGTCCACGCGCTGGGCCGTCTTGTACTCGGCGACGTTCTTGAACAGGTCGATGAAGTTGCGGACGTAGAGCCCCGAGACCTGGTAGCCGGCCTGCTTCAGGTTGTACTGGGTGAACGAGGCGATGATGTCCGGCCGGGCGGTGACGAAGAACAGGGTGACGCCGCGCTCCTGCGCGTATCTGGCGGCCTCCAGGACGGGCTTGTTGGCCGGTTGCGGGTAGCTGAAGCCGAAGTCCGTCTCCAGCGTCGTGTTGTCGATGTCGAAGACGATGGCCTGCTTCTCGCCCGGCTTCGTGGCCGCGATCCGCTGTTTCAGATAGGGCATCGCCTGGTTCATCACCGCCTGGCAGTCCTTCTGCCAGGTGCCGTAGTCGACGTCCGCGGCCGCGGTGGCGGCCGTGGCGGCGGTCGTGGAGGCCTGGCTGGTGGTCGCGGCGTCGGCCGGTGCGGCCATGGCCACGAGGGCCGCCGCCGAGACGGCGGTCACTGATGCGCGGCGCAACCAGGGGCGTCGGGTCTGCATGTCGTGGGGGTCCTCTCACGTCAATGACGCTGCCAACATGTCGTGTGCATGCTCGTGCGCGAGGGTGGCGCGAGGGGAACCGTAGGGTTACCGGGCGGTAAGTGCCTAGAGGCGTGCGCCACATTTCCGGAATGGCTGAAGAGGGCCCCTGGTGACATGGCGCACAGGCGATATGTCCGTTACTAGATGGAATAGTGGATAACGGGCCGGGAGGAAAGGGATTCTTTCCCCGCGGCAGGGGTGGAAGTGCGGGTCAGTGCCCTGATTCGTCCCGAATGACTGCTGTGTCAAGAGACGTAGAACACTGAACCAAATTACTAACTAGCGTCGTAGATCACGCTTTTGGGAGTTTGTCGGACTTCGGGTTACCAAGGGATGGCCACACGGCGAGCGGTTGTGCGCCGGGTGGTTTTCTCCGTCCCCTTCCACACGAGGTTTCGATGTCCCAGCGCGTCACGTCCCGTTCTTCCCGTACGTCCCAGCTCCGCACCCGTGCGACCGTGCTGGCCGCCGGCCTTGGTGTCTCGGTCGCACTGGGAGCCGGGGTCGCGTCCGCCGCCGACACCACGGCCGCGTCCGGTGCCGCCAGTGCCGTGCAGGCGCAGGCCGCCGTCCAGGCCAAGGCCGCCAAGGCCGAGGCCGTGAAGGCCGAGAAGGCCGCCAAGGCCGCCGCCGCGAAGAAGGCGGCCGAGAAGAAGGCCGCTGCCAAGAAGGCAGCCGCCAAGAAGGCCAAGCCCTCCTGGGTCGACCCGGTGAAGAAGTACAGCCTCTCCGCGAGCTTCGCCCAGAACGGCGGCATGTGGGCGCACAAGCACAGCGGCCAGGACTTCGCCGTGCCGAGTGGCACCCAGGTCGTCGCCGCCCACGGCGGCACCGTGGTCAAGGCCGGCGGCAACGGCGCCGGCGACGGCCCCGCGTACGGCAACGCCGTCGTGATCAAGCACGGCAACGGCACGTACTCCCAGTACGCCCACCTGTCGAAGGTCACGGTGCACGTCGGCCAGATAGTCAAGACCGGCCAGGAGATCGCCAAGTCCGGCAACACCGGTAACTCGAGCGGCCCCCACCTGCACTTCGAGATCCGTACGACCCCGAACTACGGCTCGGCGGTCGACCCGGTGAAGTTCCTGCGCGCCAAGGGCGTGACGGTCTGACCCCAGGTGCGATCCCCAGGCCCTAGGAGCCCCCGGCTCCCCGGTGGGCCTGGGTCACCAGATCGGTGGCGACCTCGAGGACGGCTTTGTTCTTCTCCTCGGGGTCGTCTCCCATGTCCTGGAGCAGGAACATGCCGGCGTGCAGCGTGAAGATCGCGCTGGCGCAGCGGACCTGGTCGACCAGGTCCGCGTCCGGGTCGACGATGATGTCGCGCAGGCTGTGGATGCGGGCCTTGAAGGACTCGCCGATCCGCAGGTCCCGTACCGTCGCCTGGTTCTCGTGCATGAAGCGGAACAGCGGCGTCGCCTCGGCGAGGGTGTCGGCGTAGCGGCGGATGATCTCCTGCTTGGTCGCGAGGGTGTGCGGCTGCTGCCGGCCCCACTCGATCAGGTCCTCGATCGGCTGGGTGAGGTCCTCGAAGATGCTGACGAGGATCTCTTCCTTCGTTTTGAAGTGGTAGTAGAGCGCGGCCTTGGTGACGTCCAGGCGCTCGGCGATCTCGCGCAGGGAGGTCTTCTCGTAGCCGTGCTCCGCGAAGAGTTCGAGGGCCACATCCTGGATGCGCCGGCGGGTGTCCCCGCGGCGCCGCTGCTTGGTGCCGTCCATGGTGCCGCCCATCCTCCTACGCCCCCGCTTTCCATAAAACTTACTTGACGCCCGGCTAGTTCCGCCGCTAGCTTCCGAGTGTAGTCACTAGCCGGTCGGCAAGTAAGTAGCGGTAGCAGGGGGAGTGGGAAGCGATGACGGACACGACGGACACACCGGCGGCCGACGCTGGGGGGAAACAACCCAAGAGCGTGCGGGTGGTCCTGCTCGCGCTGATGATCGCGATGATGCTCGCGATGCTCGACAACATGATCATCGGCACCGCGATGCCGACGATCGTCGGTGAGCTGGGCGGACTCGAACACCTCGCGTGGGTCGTCACCGCCTACACGCTCGCCACCGCGGCCTCCACCCCGCTGTGGGGCAAGCTCGGCGACATGTACGGCCGCAAGGGCACGTTCATGACGTCCATCGTGATCTTCCTGGTCGGTTCCGCGCTCAGCGGCATGGCCCAGAACATGGGTGAGCTGATCGGCTTCCGTGCCGTGCAGGGCCTCGGCGCCGGCGGTCTGATGGTCGGTGTCATGGCGATCATCGGTGACCTGATCCCGCCCCGCGAGCGCGGCAAGTACCAGGGCATGATGGCCGGCGTCATGGCGCTGGCGATGATCGGCGGCCCGCTGGTCGGCGGCACGATCACCGACAATTGGGGCTGGCGCTGGGCCTTCTACATCAACCTGCCGCTCGGAGCGGTGGCGCTCGCCGCCGTCGGTGCCGTGCTGCACCTGCCGAAGAAGCGCTCCGAGGCACGGATCGACTACCTCGGCGCCGCGCTGCTGACCGTCGGCATCACCGCGATCGTGCTCGTCACCACGTGGGGCGGCACGGAGTACGCCTGGAGCTCCGCGCGGATCATGGAGCTGATCGGCATCGGCATCGCCGCGCTGGTCGGGTTCGTGTTCTGGCAGACCAGGGCCGCCGAGCCGATCCTGCCGCTGCACATCTTCCGCAGCCTCAACTTCACGCTGATGTCGGTCATCGGCTTCATCACCGGCTTCGTGATGTTCGGCGCGACGCTCTTCCTGCCGCTGTACCAGCAGTCCGTGCAGGGTGCTTCCGCGACCAACTCCGGGCTGCTGCTCCTGCCGATGCTCGGTGCGATGCTCGTGACCTCGATGGTCGCCGGGCGGGTGACCACGAACTCCGGCAAGTACAAGGTCTTCCCGATCGCCGGCAGCGCGCTGATGATCGTCGGCCTGTACCTGCTGTCCACGATGGACACCGGCACCTCCCGACTGACCTCCGGTGTCTTCATGGCCGTGGTCGGACTCGGCATGGGCTGCCTGATGCAGATCACCATGCTGGTCGCGCAGAACAGCGTGGAGATGAAGGACATGGGCGTCGCGTCCTCGTCGTCCACCCTGTTCCGTACGCTCGGCTCCTCCTTCGGCGTCGCGATCATGGGCGCGCTGTTCAACAACCGCGTCCAGGACGTCATGAGCGAGCGGGCCGGGGCGCTGGGCTCCAAGGTGACCGAGCAGTCGGCACAGCTCGACGCCAAGAGCCTGGAGAAGCTCCCGGTGCTGATCCGGGAGGCGTACCAGCACGCGGTCTCCGCCGGCACGCACACGGCGTTCCTGCTCGGAGCCGTGGTGGCGGTGGTCGCCCTCGTGGCGGCCGTGTTCGTCAAGGAGGTGCCGCTGAAGGGAGCGGGACCGAAGGAGGACGGCAAGCCGGACACCCCGGCGGCGCAGCCGCCCATGGTCGAGGCCGTCTGACCGCACCGTACGAGGCCCCCGGGAGTGTCCGCCCGGGGGCCTTCGTCATGCCCGGCCGCGAACTGCCCGGCCACCGGCGAGGGGCCGCTGTCACACCCCCGTGCCACCATCGGTCCCATGGACAGGACGCGGCGGATGCGGCTCGCCAAGGACGTCATGGACCGGGACTGGGCCGACCCCGAGCTGGACCTGGACACCGTCGCCGCACACGCCGGGTACTCGCGGTATCACTTCATCCGTGCCTTCAGGGAGGCCTACGGTGAGACCCCCGGCCAGTACCTGACGCACCGCCGCATCGAGCGCGCCGAGGACCTGCTGCGCACCGCGAACCTGTCGGTGACGGAGATCTGCCACCTGGTCGGCTTCAGCAGCGTGGGCACGTTCTCGGCCCGCTTCAAGGCCTGGACCGGGCTGACACCGAGCGAGTACCGCACGAAGCACGTGGGCCGGGGGGCCGCCCTCATACCCGGCTGCTACGCCATGCTCTGGGCCGGCGGCTTCCGTTCCGCGCCCGGCACCGGCGAGAAGCGCAATTCCGGAGAAGCGGGCTGACACCCCCGCTGCCTACCGTGGCAGGGCGGGCACAACCGGCCGCAGCCGCAGCCGCAGCTACAGCCACCGCCACCGCCACCGCCACCGCCACCGCCACCGCCACCGCCACCGCCACAGAGTCAGAGCAGGAGCACGCCATGATCAAGGGTCTCGCCATCTCGACCGTCTGGGTCCTCGACCAGGACCGCGCCAAGGAGTTCTACACGGAGAAGCTGGGCCTGGAGGTCCGTACGGACATGACCATGGGCGAGGGCGGCATGCGCTGGCTCACGGTCGGCTCGCCGAACCAGCCCGACGTCGAGCTGACACTGATGGTGCCCGGCGGGCCCGCGATGGACCCCGAGTCCGCCGAGATGGTCCGCAAGCTGGTGACGAAGGGGGTGCTCGGCGCGGGCGTGCTGACCACCGACGACATCCAGGGCGACTACAAGAAGCTCAAGGACCGCGGCGTGGAGTTCCTCCAGGAGCCGCAGGAGCGCCCGTACGGCACGGAGGCGCTGTTCCGCGACGACTCGGGCAACTGGTTCTCGTTCACACAGCCCCGCGAGGGCGGACTCGACATGGACCAGGACTGGTCCTGCTGATCCGCCGCGCCACCCTCACGACCCCGGCAGCATCGGGTAGCTCCCGGTGTTCGTCGGCGCGTGCTCCGGCAGCCACAGCACGGCGACCGCACCCTCGGCCGGGAGGTGCTCCGGCGTGCCGGGGGTGCGGACGTTGCGGAAGGTCAGCCGGGCGCCCAGCACCCGGGCCTGCCCGGCCGCGATGGTCAGGCCGAGACCGTGGCCGTGCCCGGCCCGGTCCGCGCTGCCGGTGCGGAAGCGGCTCGGCCCCTCGGCGAGCAGGTCCTCGGGGAAGCCGGGTCCGTGGTCGCGCACGCGGATGACCCGGCCCTCGACGCTGACCTCGATGGGCGGCTTGCCGTGCCGGGCCGCGTTGGCCAGCAGGTTGAACAGGACGCGCTCCAGGCGTCGCGGGTCGGTGGTGACCTCCGACTCGTGCACGATGCGCACCTTGATCGCCGGATCCTTGGCCGCCACCCGCCGGGCGACGAACTCCCCCAGCATGATGTCCTGAAGCTCCGCCCGCTCGGAGGCCCCGTCCAGCCGGGCCACCTCCAGCACGTCCTCTACCAGCGTGCGCATGGCCTTCGCCCGGTCCAGCACCAGCTCGGTCGGGCGTCCGGGCGGCAGCAGTTCCGCCGCGGTCAGCAGCCCGGTCACCGGGGTGCGCAGCTCGTGCGCGATGTCGGCGGTGACCCGCCGCTCGGCCTCGATGCGCTGCCGCAACGCGTCCGCCATGGCGTCCACCGCGCTCGCCAGATCGTCCGTCTCGTCCCGTACGACCCCGCCCATGGCGTCCCGCACGCGCACGTCCGTCTCGCCGCCGGCGAGCTGGCCCGCGGCGATGGCCGCCTTGCGCAGCCGCCGCGACAGGTGCCCGCCGATGAGCACCCCGAGCGCGCTGCCGCCGAGGACGACGGCGATGGACCCGATGAGCAGGGCCTGGTCGAGGTCCTGGAGGATGTCCGAGCTGCGGTCGGTGAAGCCCGAGTGCAGCGACATGACCTGCCCGTTCTTCAACGGCACGGCGGCCCATATGTCGGGCACCTCGCCCGGCCGGTCCGCCACGTAGGTCGCCCGCTGGCCCGCCTCGACCCGGTCCCGCAGCGCATGGGGCAGATCCGGGTCGTTGATCTTGGTGTTGGGGAAGTTCATCCGCCCGGACAGCTCGAAGTTGCGCTGGGCGATCATGATCCGCTCGTCGGCGAGGTCCCGCGCGTTGTCCAGCATCGAGACCCGGGCGGCGTTGTGCACGACGAGGCTCAGCGCGATCGCCACCAGCGCGCCCACCAGCGCGATGGCCGCGCTCAGCTTCCATCTGAGGCCCGTGCGGATGCCCGCCCGCTCCAGACCAGCGGCGACCAGGCGCCGGAAGTGCCCCCTCATACCCCTGCCCCTGCTCAGGCCTTCAACTTGTAGCCGAACCCGCGGACCGTCTCGATCCGGTCCTGGCCGATCTTCTGCCGCAGCCGCTGCACGTGCACGTCGACGACGCGGGTGTCCCCGCCCCAGCCGTAGTCCCACACCCGCTCCAGCAGCTTGTCGCGGGAGAGCACCGTGCCCGGCGCGGAGGAGAACTCCAGCAGCAGCCGCATCTCGGTCGGCGTCAGCGCCACCGGCTGACCGGCGCGGCGGACCTCCATGCCCTCGGTGTCGACCTCCAGGTCCCCGAAGACCAGCAGGCCACCGTCGGCCGAGGTCTCCGGCTCCTCGCCCCGGCCGCCGCCGGCGTGCCCGAAGCGGCGCAGCACCGCGCGGATCCGGGCGACCAGGACGGCACCGTCGAACGGCTTGGTCACATAGTCGTCTGCACCCGCTTCCAGGCCCAGCACGACGTCGATGGAGTCGGCCCGTGCCGACAGCATGATGACCGGCACGGTCGACTCGTCGCGGATGCGGCGGCACAGGCTGACACCGTCGAGGCCGGGGAGCATGACGTCCAGCAGCGCGATGTCGGGGCGGTCCGTCCGGAACGCCTCCAGGCCCGACAGCCCGTCGGGCATGGCGGTGACCACGAAGCCGTCCCGTTCCAGGGCGAGCTGCGTGGCCTCGCGGATGACGTCGTCGTCCTCGACGAACAGGACGTGGGTCTGGTCTGCCATCCCGGTGCTCTCAGTCCTCTGTGATCCGTGGGGTGCGTTCTACTGCTGGGACGCACTTTCCCGGCGTTGCGTTCACCGGGGGATCGGTCCGAACGGCCCGATCGGTTCACGCGGCCTTGGCCCGCGTTCAGCTCGCGGGCACCGGCGTGGCGCTGTCGCCGACGACCTTCCCGTAGTCGTTGTGCGTGCGGTACTTCTCGGCGAAGTGGCCGGCGGTCCATCTGTACGTGATCACGTTCTCCCCGGAGGGACTCGACACCGGGTCGCCCTTCTCGTACACCTGCTTGGTCACCACCAGGTCCCCGCGGTCGATCTCCGCGTAGACCGGAGGCTCCTCCGCCGTGAACACGTTCTCGTACGAGCCGTCCTGCTCGCGGTACACGTAACTGCCGACTCCGACCGCGTCGCCGCAGGTCAGCACGTTGACGACGACGTCGTCCGACGAGCCTTTCGTCAGATTGCCGTAGGAGACGTCGACCGGGTACTCGTCGGCGACGCACGGTTTCAGCTCGCGCTTCACCTCGGGTGCGACCTTCGGATCGTCCTTGACGAGCTTGACCGCGTTCACGGTGTCGGGCGACTTCGACGGCGCGGCGGACGGTGTGGCGGCGGCGCCGGCCACCGAGTCGGCGTGCGCCGGGCCCTCGTCACGGGCGCCGGTGCCGCCGGCACCGCACCCGGACACCAACAGGGCGAGGGCGGTGGGCACGGCCAGTGCCGCGCTCACCGCCTGGATACTGCCCCGGGTCCGTGCAGAACCCTCGCCGGTCAGGCCGCGCACCGCTCCCGCTCCTCACGCTCCAGCGCGCGTGCGTCCAGATCGCGGGACTCCAGCTCCTCACGGAGCCGGGCGAGCGCCCGGTGCAGCGTGCTCTTGACCGTTCCGGCCGACATGCCGAGGGCGGCGGCCGTCTCCTCCGTGGACATCTGCTCCCAGTGTCGCAGCACCACGACACTGCGCTGCTTCGGGGCGAGCACCTTCAGGATGTCCATCAGCAGGGCGCGGTCGGCGTGCTGCTCGGTGGCGTCGTCGACCGAGGCGTCCGGCAGCTGCTCGGTCGGGACCTCTTCCAGCTTCCGCGCCCGCCACCACTCCGTGCGGGTGTTGATCATCACCCGGCGCAGGTAGGCGTCCGCCAGCCGCTTGTCCTCGATGGTCTCCCACCGGCGGTACGTCCGTACCAGTGCCGTCTGCAGCAGGTCCTGTGCATCCGTCGGGTCCGGGACCAGGCGGCGGGCACTGCGCAACAGCGCGTCCTGCCGGGTGCGGACGTACTCCTCGAACTCGAGCACCTCGCCCTGCGCCATGGTGAACCGCCTCCCGTTTCCCCGTTCGGGCCGGCTCCCCGCCGCCCGTGTACTGCCTGTGGTCTTCAGTCGTCCCGTGTCTTCCGGGAACGCATCTGAAGGTACGGAGGCGTTGTCACGGCGCTGTCCGAAGCAGCCTTCGGCCAGCGCTCGGCTGTCCGTCGGTTGTGTAACGGACGCCCGAACAGGGCCAAGCGATGGGGGCGTTGAGGCTAGTTTGGGGTGATTTGTCCACCCTGACTCTGTGACGGACGGTGGCCCGCGGCTGTGACCTGTCCGTGTGTCAGGTCAGCGGCAGCCGGTACGAGCCGCCCGCGAGCGGCTCCACCAGACCGTCGGCGACGAGGCCGTCCAGGGCGCGGGCCCGCTGCACCGGCTCGTGCCACACCCGGTCCAGCGCCGCCTGCGGAACGGCCCCGTGGGCCTCCCGCAGCACGGCGAGCAGCCGCCCGCGCACCTGCCGGTCGGTGCCCGCGTAGGTCTGGCCGCGGCGCGGCGGCCCGTCGTGCTCCGGCTTGCCCGCCAGCCGCCACGCGCACAGCGCGGCGATCGGGCAGCGGTGGCACGACTCGCTCTTCGCCGTGCACACCAGCGCCCCCAGCTCCATGGAGGCGGCGGCCCAGCGAGCGGCGGTCGGTTCGTCCTCGGGCAGCAGTGCGCGGGCCAGCTTGCGCTCGGCGGCCGTGGTGGCGTTCGGCGGGTACTGCACGCCGGTGACCGCGCGGGCGAAGACCCGCCGCACGTTGGTGTCGAGCACCGGGTGCCGCTGGCCGTAGGCGAAGGAGGCGACGGCGGCGGCCGTGTACTCCCCGATGCCGGGCAGCGCCAGCAGCTGGGCGTGGTCGGCCGGTACGTCACCGCCGTGCCGTTCCGTTATGGCGACGGCGGCGCCGTGCAGCCGCAGCGCGCGGCGCGGGTAGCCGAGCCGCCCCCAGGCGCGGACGGCCTCGCCGGGCGCGTCCTTGGCCAGGTCGGCAGGGCGCGGCCAGCGCTCCAGCCACTGCTCGTAGACGGGCAGGACGCGGCTCACCGGCGTCTGCTGGAGCATGAACTCACTGACCATCACCCCCCACGCCCCGGCCTCGGGGCGCCGCCACGGCAGGTCACGGGCGTGTTCGCCGAACCAGTCGATGACGGGGGAGTGCAGATTCTCTCCGAGGGGCGGCCCGGAGGGGGCGTCGGCGGGGGCGTCGGCGGGGCGCGGGGGCTTCGTGGGAGCAGTCATGGCCCTTTGATGGTGCCACGCAGAGGTGCCGAATCGGGCACACCACCACCCCGCCGGGGCGGTTACCCGACGATCGGCAGATCTCTGTTCGAGCCGCCGATCGTCAGCGGGCGCTGCCCCGGCCTCCCCTGTTGTCCCCAACGGCCCCTCCGTCGAGGGAGGTTCACCTCACGCATGTGTCCCAGCCTCGCGCTGCACCCGCATCGGGTCGTGCTGTGCGTCATCACGGAGGGTAAGGGGCGGGCCGATACCGTCACGCCCTGCGATCGCCGCGTCCCGTACCCGACGAAAGTCCAGGGTGGGAGCGTCATTTCCGGGATGATGATCTGGAAAAGTTGTCGCTCCGAGCGGCGGGTGGGACGGGCGAACGCGTCGATCTCTCGTAAGGTTTGAGCCGTGGGATCTCTGCGCAATCCGGTCGGGCCGCTTCCCTCCTCCATCTATTGGCGTCGGAGGGTCGTACTGGTGTCTGTGGTCGCCGTGTTGGCGCTGCTGACCCTCTGGATCGTGACCATGGGCGGCGGAGGCGGCAAGGACGGCGACAACGGCGCCAACGGCAAGAATCCCGCGCCCTCCATCACGCCCGGCCCGTCGAGTTCGGGCCCTGCCATCAGCCAAGCGCCGGGCGGACGTGACGAGTCGGGGGACGAGGGCTCCGGCGGTTCGGGAGACGGCTCCGGGAACGGCTCGGGAGACGGCTCCGAGGACGGTTCCGGCTCGGGATCCGGCGACGGTTCCGGGTCCGGCGGCTCGGGCGGTTCCGAGGGTGCGGGCGGCAGCGGCGGCTCCGGGGGTGGTACCGCCGCGGGCGGCGTGGGCGCGGGCGACACACTGCCGGCCGGCTCCACCCTGCCCAACTGCACCGCGAGCGCCGTGAAGTTCAGCCTGCGCAGCCGCCACAACACCTACGACCCCGAGCAGACGCCCACGTTCCTGCTGGCCGCGCGGAACGTCTCCGGCAGCGACTGCAAGATCGATCTCGGGCCGAAGAACGCGGTGTTCACGATCGCCCCCGCGAGCAGCGACGACGACTACTGGTCCTCCGAGGACTGCCCCAAGGCCGCCGCGCACCAGCTGTACCGGGTCGCCGCCGGCAGCGGCATCACTTACACCGTGAAGTGGGACCGCAAGCCGAGCGCCCCCGAGTGCGCCACACCTCCCGCGGGCTCGGCCGGGTCGGGCACGTACCTGGTGGAAGCCAAGGCTCCGGGCTTCGCGAAGGTGCAGACGTCGTTCGTGCTCTCGGCCGACTAGGGCCGCGACGCCTGGGACGACGTCCGAGAGAACGCCCAAGAGAAGGCCGAGAGAACGCCCGAGAGAAAGACTGACGGAACGCCCGGAGAACGGCTGAGGGCGGCACCCCTTCCCGGGTGCCGCCCTCAGCCGTTCCAGCCGCTGTCCCTGCGCGCTAGACGTACCGCTCCAGAATCGACGACTCCGCCAGCCGCGACAGCCCCTCGCGGACGCTGCGGGCCCGGGCCTCGCCCACGCCGTCCACCGTCTGGAGGTCGTCGACGCTCGCGGCGAGCAGCTTCTGCAGTCCGCCGAAGTGCTCGACCAGGCGGTCGATGATCGCGCCGGGGAGCCGGGGCACCTTGGCGAGGAGGCGGAAACCGCGCGGGGACACCGCCGAGTCCAGCGTCTCGGGCGCGCCGGTGTAGCCCAACGCCCGGGCCACCGTGGACAGTTCGAGAAGCTCGGCGTGGGTGAGGGCGTCGAGTTCGGCGAGGGCCTCGTCGACCGTGCGGGAGCGTTTGGCCGTGGGCTCGGGGACGTAGTCCCGCACGACCAGCTCGCGCTCGGGTTCCACGCCCGCGATCAGCTCGTCGAGCTGGAGGGCAAGGAGCCGGCCGTCCGTGCCGAGCTCCACCACGTACTCGGCGATCTCCGTGGCGATGCGCCGCACCATCTCCAGGCGCTGGGCGACCGCCGAGACGTCCCGGACGGTCACCAGGTCCTCGATCTCCAGCGCCGACAGGGTGCCCGCGACCTCGTCGAGGCGGAGCTTGTAGCGCTCCAGGGTGGCGAGCGCCTGGTTGGCGCGGGACAGGATCGCCGCCGAGTCCTCCAGGACGCGGCGCTGGCCGTCGACGTACAGGGCGATCAGCCGCATCGACTGCGACACGGAGACCACCGGGAAGCCGACCTGCTTGCTGACGCGGTCGGCCGTGCGGTGCCGGGTGCCCGTCTCCTCCGTCGGGATCGTCGGGTCCGGGACCAGCTGCACGCCCGCCCGCAGGATCTTCGACAGGTCGGAGGACAGCACGATGCCGCCGTCCAGCTTGCACAGCTCGCGCAGACGGGTCGCGGTGAACTCGACGTCCAGCACGAAACCGCCGCTGCACAGCGTCTCGACCGTCTTGTCGAAGCCGAGCACGATGAGTCCGCCTGTGTTGCCGCGGAGCACGCGCTCCAGGCCGTCACGCAGGGCGGTGCCGGGTGCCACGGCGCTCAGCGAGGCGCGCATCAGGCCATCGGTACCGGCGCTCCCGCCGGATTTTCCGGGAGCAGATGCCCGGTCGTTGGCTGCCACTGCACTCCTCCGGTCGCAGGTTCTGGGCGCCCCCGTGTCGCGCGCTCGGTTCGCACGGACGGGCGAGACCAGGGCAAAGTCTACCGGCGACCCTCCTCGTCCCGTGGGGCCTCTCTGCGACGGGAGCGGGGAAGGACCCGCAGGGCGTCCCCTATGTCCGCGACCTCCAGGACCTTCATGCCCGCCGGGACCTTGCCCGGGTCCCCCGGGACCAGCGCGTGCGTGAAGCCCAGACGGTGGGCCTCGGCCAGTCTGCGCTGCACTCCGGTGACCCGTCTCACCTCGCCCGCGAGGCCCACTTCGCCGATCGCGACGAGGTTCTTCGGGAGAGGTGTGTCACTCGCCGCGCTCGCCAGGGCGAGGGTGACGGCCAGGTCCGCGGCCGGCTCGGTGAGCTTCACCCCGCCGACCGTCGCGGAGTAGATGTCCCTTTTGCCCAAGGCGCTGATCCGCCCCCGCTGTTCCAGCACCGCGAGCATCATCGAGACGCGGGAGGTCTCCAGACCCGAGGTGGTGCGGCGCGGGGAGGGGATCTGCGAGTCGACCGTGAGCGCCTGGACCTCGGCGACCAGCGGGCGGCGGCCCTCCAGGGTGACGGTCAGGCAGGTGCCCGGGACCGGTTCGGCCCGGCGGGTCAGGAAGAGCCCGCTCGGGTCGGCGAGGCCCGTGATGCCCTCGTCGTGCAGCTCGAAGCAGCCGACCTCGTCGGTGGTGCCGTAGCGGTTCTTGACGCCTCGCACGAGACGCAGGCGGGCGTGCCGGTCGCCCTCGAAGCTCAGGACGACGTCCACCAGGTGCTCCAGCAGGCGCGGGCCCGCGATCGCGCCGTCCTTGGTGACATGGCCCACCAGCAGCGTGGACATGCCCCGTTCCTTGGAGGCGCGGATGAGGGCTCCGGCGACCTCCCGCACCTGGGCCATGCCGCCGGGCGCGCCGTCGATCTCGGGGGAGGCCACCGTCTGTACGGAGTCCATGATCAGCAGCGACGGTTTGACCGCGTCCAAGTGGCCCAGCACCGCGGCCAGATCCGTCTCGGCCGCCAGATACAGGTGGTCGTCGATGGCGCCGATGCGGTCGGCGCGCAGCCGGACCTGGCTCGCCGACTCCTCGCCCGTGACGTACAACGTGCGGTGCTCGTCGCTCGCGGACTTGGCCGCCACGTCCAGCAGGAGCGTGGACTTGCCGACGCCCGGCTCGCCCGCGACCAGCACCACCGCGCCGGGGACCAGCCCGCCGCCGAGCACGCGGTCAAGCTCGGGAACGCCGGTGGGGCGGGCGGTGGCCTGGCGGCCGTCCACCTGGCCGATGGGCAGGGCGGAGGTGGTGACCCGGCCCGGTGCCGTCGTACGCACCGCGGGCGCGCCGTACTCCTCGACCGTCCCCCAGGCCTGGCACTCGGGGCAGCGGCCGAGCCACTTCGCCGTCTGCCAGCCGCATTCCGTGCAGCGGTAGGACGGGCGGTCCTTGGTGGTCTTCGTACGGGCAGCCATGGACGAAACCGTAGCCGCCGGCACTGACATCGCGGGACCGGCCGACGGCGGCCGCCTGCGCGCCAGGGGTTCGCCACCCCGCGCCAGCCGCGGAACGACCGGTTCGTGTCCCCGATTGAGGGATCGTTTCACCCGTACGGATTAAATGTGCTCAAGCCGCCTGAAGGTGCCACTCCCGGCCCCCTACGGTCGCCGAATGATGAGCAGTACTCCGGAGATCTCGACCCGCTCGGCCCGCACGGCCGGTACCCACCGGGCGCACCGGGAGGCGCGCGACCGCGGGGCGGCGCGCACGCTGGCGCAGCGGCCGCCCGCGCGCTACGAGCCCTACCTGGACGGCCTGTTCACCTACTGCCTCTCCGTGCTGTGCGACCACGAGGCCGCGACCGCCGCCCTGGGCGACGTCCTCGCACTCGCCGAACGCCGCGGCCGGCACGTCCCCCAGGCACCCGCGGACCGCAGGGCCTGGCTGTACGCGCTGGCCCGCTGGGCGTGCCTGCGCAAGCTGGCCGAGGCCAAGCAGAAACGTCAGAGCAGTCATGCCGCGGGCCGCGCCGACCGGCGGCGCGCCGACCGTCCGGCTGCCCCGGCCGCCTCCGAGGAGGTCCAGGAGCGGCGCCGTCGCGAACTGGCCCTGCTGGCCTGGCCGGAGGCCGCCGGCACCACCCCCGAGCAGCGCGAGGCGCTCGAACTGGCCGTACGCCACCACCTCGCCGCCCGCGAGGTCGCCGCAGTCCTCGGCATGGACCCGGCCGCCGCCCGCGATCTGCTCGCCTCCGCCGCCTGCGAGGTGGAACGCACGCGTGCGGCCCTCGCCGTGGTCGAGTCCGGGGCGTGCCCGAGCGTGTCGCGCCTCGCCGGAGACGACCGGCTCGTGCTCGGCACGGCCCTGCGCGGCGAACTCGTCCGGCACGTCGACGACTGCCCCCGCTGCCGCCGCACCGCCGAGCGCGCCATCCCCGGCCGCTGGCCCGGCACCAGCGTCACGCCCGCCGAACTGCCCGTCCTGCCCGCGCCCCGCGCGGCCCTGCACGTGGCGATGGCCCACCACCCGCGCACGCGGAACGCCGCACCGCGCTTCGACCGGCGCGGCTTCCCGATGGACCCCAAGGACCACGCCGCCCGCAGGGACCGCCTGCGCGCGCGTGCCGTCACCACGACCGTCGTCGCCACCGTCGTCGCCGCCCCCGTCCTCGCTCTGTGGGCCGCCTACCGGGGCACCCCGATCGGCGAGGGCCAGGACGGCCGCTCGGCCTCCGCGCGCGAGGCGGACGACCCGTTCGGCCTGGACGGCGAGATGGCGGGCGGCGGCTACGAGAACACCGGCAATGCGAGCACCCGCCCCGGCCCCCGCTTCGGCAAGGACGGCAAGGCCGACGTCTCCGTCGAGGTCATCGGCGTCGCCGGCGCGGGACGCGAGAGCGCCCTGGAGGTCACGGCCGACAACAGCGGCGACACCACCCTGGTCACGCTGACCGCGAGCGGCCCGGCGCCGGTCCGCTGGTCCGCGTCCACGGGAGCTCCCTGGCTCTACCTCAGCCAGTCCTCGGGCACGCTCCGGCCCGGCGAGTCGGTGACGATCAAGGTGTACGTCGACCACCTGCGGGAGCCCGCGGGCCCCTGGCACGCGCAGGTCGCCCTCGCCCCGGTGGGTGCCGTCGTCCACATCGAGGGCTACGGCACCGCGCCCAGCCCCTCCGACCCCGGCCCGGACCCCCGCCCCAGCGGCCCGGGTGACCCGCACCCGACCCACCCCGACCCGACGCCCACGACCTCCGCCCCTGACCCGGACCCGACGCCGACCACCCCGCCCCCGTCGACCGACCCGGACCCCACGCCCACGCCGACGGACCCGGCCCCGACCGACCCCACGGGCTCGACGCCCCCGCCGTCGGACAGCGGCGACCCGAGCCCGGTCACGTCGTAGCCGCGCCCTCAGGCCCCAGGGCTCGCCGGATGCGCGGGATCCGCGGGGTGCGGTGCCAGCAGCGGCAGCTGGGAGGCCAGCCGCTCCTCACACAGCTCGACCAGCCGGTCGTAGCCGGCCTTGCCCATCAGCTCGATCAGTTCGGGCCGGTAGGAGACGTACACGGGATCGCCCGCGCCGTGCGCCGAGGTCGCCGACGTGCACCACCAGTGCAGGTCGTGGCCGCCCGGACCCCAGCCCCGGCGGTCGTACTCACCGATCGACACCTGAAGGACGCGGGTGTCGTCGGGCCGGTCGATCCACTCGTACGTCCGCCGCACCGGCAGCTGCCAGCACACGTCCGGCTTGGTCTCCAGCGGCTCGCGGCCCTCCTTCAGGGCCAGGATGTGCAGCGAGCAGCCCATGCCGCCCTTGAAGCCGGGCCGGTTCTGGAAGATGCACGAGCCCTGGAAGGGCCGCGTCTGCCGCTCGCCGTCCTCGTCCTCGGAGACCCAGCCGCCCCGCGTGCCCTCGGCGTGGTGCTGCCAGATGTCCGGCGTGAGCCTGGCCACATACCCGGCGACGCGCTTCTCGTCGTCCTCGTCGGAGAAGTGGGCACCCAAGGTGCAGCACCCGTCGTCCGCGCGGCCCGCCTGGATGCCCTGGCAGCCGCTGCCGAAGATGCAGTTCCAGCGAG
Source organism: Streptomyces luteogriseus (assembly GCF_014205055.1). Classification (NCBI taxonomy): domain Bacteria; kingdom Bacillati; phylum Actinomycetota; class Actinomycetes; order Kitasatosporales; family Streptomycetaceae; genus Streptomyces; species Streptomyces luteogriseus. The sequence goes on along the minus strand of NZ_JACHMS010000001.1, from coordinate 3,856,655 downwards.
AGGTCAGCCATGTCAGATCGCAGCGGAAGACCTGCTCGTCGTCCGCCGGATCAGGAAACTCCACCCATGCGCGAGCGAAGTCGAGGCCCTTCTCGTCGGATTCCACGACAGCCGGTGATTTGTCGCGCTTCGCCTTTTTCGTCTTTGGCACGAGTCCAGGGTACGGGCCTCGTGCCCGCACCGAGGACGGCGGAGGGCCCGGCGGGCAGTAGCGTTCCGTACATGAGACTCGGTGTCCTCGACGTGGGATCGAACACGGTGCATCTGCTCGTGGTGGACGCGCACCCCGGCGCGTGCCCGCTTCCCGCCCACTCGCACAAGGCGGAACTGCGCCTCGCCCAGCTCCTCGACGACGACGGCGCGATCGGCCCCCACGGCGTCGACCGGCTGATCTCGGTGATCAAGGAGGCGCTCCAGGCCGCCGAGGACAAGGGTGCGGAGGAGGTCCTCCCGTTCGCGACCTCCGCCGTACGGGAGGCCCGCAACGCCGATGACGTCCTCGAACGCGTACGCGCCGAGACCGGCGTCGAGCTCCAGGTCCTCACCGGCTCCGAGGAGGCCCGGCTCACCTTCCTCGCCGCCCGCCGCTGGTTCGGCTGGTCGGCCGGGAAGCTGCTGGTCCTGGACATCGGCGGCGGCTCCCTGGAGGTCGCCTACGGCATCGACGAGGAGCCCGACGCGGCCGCCTCGCTGCCGCTGGGCGCCGGACGCCTCACCGCCGGCTGGCTGCCCGGCGACCCGCCCGATCCGGACGACGTCCGCGCCCTGCGCCGCCATGTGCGGACCGAGATCGCCCGCACGGTCGGCGAGTTCAGCCGCCTGGGCACCCCCGACCACGTCGTCGCCACATCGAAGACCTTCAAGCAACTGGCCCGCATCGCCGGCGCCGCCCGCTCCGCCGAGGGCCTCTACGTCCAGCGCGAGCTCAAGCGGGAGTCCGTGGAGGGCTGGGTTCCGCGTCTGGCCGCCATGACCGAGCGGGAGCGCGCGGAGCTGCCGGGCGTCTCCGAGGGCAGGGCCGGCCAGCTCCTGGCGGGCGCCCTGGTCGCCGAGGCCGCGATGGACCTGTTCGGCGTGGAGCGCGTGGAGATATGCCCCTGGGCGCTGAGGGAAGGCGTGATCCTGCGTCGCCTGGATCACATGGAGTCCGTGTAGGAGCCCGCTCGTCTATGGCAAACACCACAACCGCCAAGAGGCCCCCCACGCCACCCCGACCACACCCCGTAATCTGTCCTGCATGGCAGAGCCAGCCGTGAAGATCCCGGACGCGAAGGTCGCCCTGTCGACGGCCTCGGTCTACCCGGAGTCGACGGCCACGGCCTTCGAGATCGCCGCGCGCCTCGGCTACGACGGAGTCGAGGTCATGGTCTGGACCGACCCGGTCAGCCAGGACATCGAGGCCCTGCGCAGACTCAGCGACTACCACCGGATCCCGATCCTGGCCGTGCACGCCCCCTGCCTGCTCATCACGCAGCGCGTCTGGTCCACCGACCCGTGGACCAAGCTCCAGCGGGCCCGCGCGGCGGCGGAGAAGCTCGACGCGAGCACGGTCGTGGTCCACCCGCCGTTCCGCTGGCAGCGCCAGTACGCCCGGGACTTCGTCACCGGCATCTGGCGCATGGCCAACGAGACGGACGTACGGTTCGCCGTCGAGAACATGTACCCCTGGCGCTACCGCGACCGCGAGATGCTCGCGTACGCACCCGACTGGGACGTGACGAAGGACGACTACCGGCACTTCACGATCGACCTCAGCCACACCGCGACGGCCCGCTCCGACGCGCTGGACATGGTCGACCGCATGGGGGACCGGCTCGGCCACGTCCACCTGGCCGATGGCCGGGGTTCCGCCAAGGACGAGCACTTGGTGCCCGGCCGCGGCACCCAGCCCTGCGCCGAGGTGCTGGAGCGGCTCGCCCTGACCGGCTTCGACGGGCACGTCGTCATCGAGGTCAACACCCGCCGCGCGATGTCGAGCGCGGAGCGCGAGGCCGATCTGGCGGAGGCCCTGGCCTTCACCCGCCTGCACCTGGCCTCGGCGGTGAAGGTGCCCCGGTCGTGACCGGCCGGCCCCCGGCCGGCAGCGGGTCCGGCACCGCCGCCCGCCGTCGCGGCCGCCCCCCGCGCACGGAGTCGGCGGACACCCGAGACCGCATCCTGACCGCCGCCCGCGACGAGTTCTCCGAGCGCGGCTACGAGAAGACGTCCGTGCGCGGCATCGCCAAGTCCGCCGGCGTCGATCCGGCCCTCGTGCACCACTACTTCGGCACGAAGGAGCAGGTCTTCGAGGCGGCGATCACCCTGTCCTTCGGACCCGCCCTGCAGGCGCCGAAGGCCATCGAGGAGGGCCCGCTGGACGGAGTGGGGGAGCGCCTGGCCCGCTTCTTCTTCGGCGTCTGGGAGAACCCGGCGACCCGCGCGCCGCTGCTCGCCATCGTCCGGTCCGCCCTCACCAACGAGACCGCGGCCGCCGTCTTCCGGCGGATCATCGCCACTCAGGTGCTGCGCCGCATCGCGGTACGACTGGAGCTGCCGGACGCCGAGCTGCGGGCCGAGCTCGCCGCGGCACAGCTCGTGGGCACCGCGATCCTGCGGTACGTCCTCAAGATCGAGCCGCTGGCCTCGGCGGACCCGGAGCAGGTCATCGCGCGGCTGGCGCCCGTCGTACAGGGCCATCTGACCGATCCGTAAGGCGGGCGGGTGCCCGATCCGCAGGGCGTACGGGTGCCGTTCCGCAAGGCGTACGGTGCCCGATCCGCAAGGTGTACGGGTGCCGTCGCCCGAGACGGCTGTCCCGCATTCCGGACGCACCGTCCCGCCCACTGGATGACCGGCGTACGCTCGGTAGCAGTCAGAAATCTCCGAATCCTCTGACGCAGTCTCTGAAGGAGCGAGCGACGATGCCCGAGCTGAGGTCCCGCACAGTCACCCACGGCCGCAACATGGCGGGCGCCCGCGCCCTTATGCGCGCCTCCGGTGTACCGGGTGGGGACATCGGCCGCAAGCCGATCATCGCGGTCGCCAACAGCTTCACCGAGTTCGTCCCAGGGCACACGCACCTGGCGCCGGTCGGCCGGATCGTCAGCGAGGCGGTCGTCGCCGCCGGCGGCATCCCGCGCGAGTTCAACACGATCGCCGTCGACGACGGCATCGCCATGGGTCACGGCGGCATGCTGTACTCCCTGCCCTCCCGCGACCTGATCGCGGACAGCGTGGAGTACATGGTCGAGGCGCACTGCGCCGACGCCCTGATCTGCATCTCCAACTGCGACAAGATCACCCCGGGCATGCTGAACGCCGCCCTGCGGCTGAACATCCCCACGGTCTTCGTCTCCGGCGGCCCGATGGAGTCCGGCCGTGCCACCCTGGTCGACGGCACGGTCCGTACGCTCGACCTGGTCGACGCGATCTCCGACGCCGTGAACGACAAGATCTCGGACGAGGACATCCTCCGTATCGAGGAGAACGCCTGTCCGACCTGTGGCTCCTGTTCCGGCATGTTCACCGCCAACTCGATGAACTGCCTGACCGAGGCCATCGGCCTCTCCCTGCCGGGCAACGGATCGGTGCTCGCCACGCACACGGCCCGCAAGCAGCTGTACGTGAACGCTGCCCATACGGTCATGGACATCACCCGCCGCTACTACGAGCAGGACGACGAGACGGTCCTGCCCCGCAGCGTGGCGTCCGTCGCGGCGTTCGAGAACGCCATGGCCCTCGACATCGCCATGGGCGGCTCGACCAACACGATCCTGCACCTGCTGGCCGCCGCCCAGGAGGCCGGCGTCCCCTTCGGCCTGGACGAGATCAACGCGGTCTCGCGCCGTGTGCCGTGCCTGGCCAAGGTCGCCCCGAACGTCGCCAAGGACCGCACGTACTACATGGAGGACGTGCACCGCGCCGGCGGCATCCCCGCCCTGCTCGGCGAGCTGCACCGGGCCGGCCTGCTCAACGAGGACGTGCACTCCGTGCACAGCCCGTCCCTCGCGGACTGGCTGAAGACCTGGGACGTGCGCGGCGGTTCCCCCTCCGCCGAGGCGATCGAGCTGTGGCACGCGGCCCCCGGCTGCGTCCGCTCCGCCGAGGCCTTCTCCCAGTCCGAGCGCTGGGAGGCCCTGGACGAGGACGCCGAGGGCGGCTGCATCCGCTCCGCGGAGCACGCCTACTCCAAGGACGGCGGCCTCGCGGTCCTCAAGGGCAACCTGGCCGTGGACGGCTGCGTCGTGAAGACGGCCGGCGTCGACGAGTCCATCTGGACCTTCGAGGGCCCGGCGGTGGTCTGCGAGTCGCAGGAGGAGGCCGTCCAGAAGATCCTCACCCAGCAGGTCAAGGACGGCGACGTCGTCGTCATCCGCTACGAGGGCCCCAAGGGCGGCCCCGGCATGCAGGAGATGCTCTACCCGACCTCGTACCTGAAGGGCCGCGGCCTCGGGAAGACCTGCGCGCTGGTCACCGACGGCCGCTTCTCCGGCGGCACCTCGGGTCTGTCCATCGGCCACGCCTCGCCCGAGGCGGCCGCGGGCGGCACCATCGCCCTGGTCGAGGACGGCGACCGCGTCCGCATCGACATCCCGAACCGCTCCATCGAGCTGCTGGTGGACGACGCCGAGCTGGCCCGCCGCGAGCAGGCGCTGAACGGCGTGTACGCCCCGAAGAACCGCGACCGCAAGGTCTCGGCGGCGCTGCGGGCCTACGCGGCGATGGCGACGAGCGCGGACAAGGGCGCGGTGCGGGACGTGTCGAAGCTGGGCTGATCCGGTTCGTCCGCCGAGTCCGAGTCCGAGTCCGAGGGGCCGCCAAGGGTGCGGCCCCTCAGCCGTGTCACCAGGCGGCGGGGTTGCCCGCGGGGACGGAGAAGACGGTCCCGTCGGGCGCGGTGGCGTAGAGGCGGGCGTCGGCGAGCACGGGGGCGGGCACCGCGTCGGCGACCCGGTCCGCGTTGGTCCCGAGCCGTGGACGTGTCTGCCCGAGAAGGCGGCCGTCGCGCGCGTCCACGCCGAGCAGTCGCCCGTCGGGAGCGGAGAGGCAGACGTACCGGCCGTCGGTCACCGGCGCGGAACCCCGTGTCACCGCGGTCTCCAGGCTCCACATCTGCTTCCGCGCGTCCATGTCGACCGCCACCAGCGATCCGCCGCTCCCCACGAGGTACACGAGGTCGCCGCGCACCGTTGCCTGCGGCTGCTCGAGCGGGACGGGCAGCGCCACCCGGCGGGAGACCCCGTCGTCCGGCGTGTAGCGCACCACGGCCCTCGCCTCTCCGTAGACCGCGTCGACGGAGACGAAGAAGACCGAATCGCCGGCCGTGCCGACGGGTTGCAGTGATCCCTTCAGCCGTACGTCCCAGCGCACCTTGCCCGTATCCGGGGCGACCGCGGTGACCCGTGTACTCGCCCCGTCTTCCGACGTGCTCGTGACGTAAGCCAGCGGGTCTCCGGCGAAGGAGGTGAAGTACGGGCTCCGGTGGCCCTGGATCCGGTGGCTCCATCTCGTCCGCCCCGAAGCGCTGTCCACGCCCGTGACCGAGCCGTCGACGCCCGTGACCAGGAGCGTGGCACCCGCGTACGCCAGCCCGTCGTACGACGGCACGGTCTGCCGCCAACGAGTCCTGCCCGAACCGGGGTCGAGGGCCTCCAGGCGGGTGCTCCGGTCCAGCGCGGGCTGTACGAGTCCACCGGAGAACACGGGCCGTCCACCCTGCGCCTCGGCGACGGTCCGCCGCCACAGCTGACGCCCGTCGGAGGGGTCGAGCGCGAAGACCCGGCCCTTCTGCGCGCAGACCAGTGTCTCTTTCCCGTACGAGCACTGCGGCGTTCCCTTCTCGGGCGCCGACGTCGTCTCCCACGGGCTGAACGCGGCCGGCGTGGTGCGCGGATCGTGGCCGCTCACCGGGGACGGACCGTCACCGCCGAGCACGTACACCGAGCCCAGCGCGACGGCGGTTGCCACGCCGAGGAGCCCCGCCCCGACGAGCGGCCACCTGCCGCGGCGCCTCCTGGGCCGTCGTCGGCTCTCCTCGACGGGCGGCTCCGGTCCGGGGTGCGGAGTCTCCACCGTCCGCTGCGCCGGTATGAACGCCTGCGTGTCGTACGAGGCGGCCACCGACCGCAGCTCCCGCATCAACTCGTCCGGGGTCGGCCGGTCCTCCGGCTCCTTGGCGAGGCACCGCACCACCAGCGGTGCGAGACTCGCGGGCACCCCGGTCAGATCCGGCTCGTCATGCACGACTTGATAGGCGACGACGTACGGGCTGTCCGAGTCGAACGGCCCGCGGCCCGTGGCGGCGTGCACCATCACCGACCCGAGCGCGAAGACGTCGGCGGCGGGCCCCACCTCGCGGGGCTTGCGGAACTGCTCCGGTGCCATGAAGGGCGGAGTGCCTATCAACTTGCCCGTCTCGGTGCGCAGTTCGCTGTTCTTGGGCCGGGAGATACCGAAGTCGATGACCTTGGGGCCGTCCTCGGCGAGGAGCACGTTGCTCGGTTTGAGGTCCCGGTGCACCACGCCGACCCGGTGGATGTCACGCAGCGCCTCGGCCAGTCCGGCCATCAGGCGGCGCAACTCGGCGGGACTCATGGCCCCGTTCCGCTTCACATGGCCGGAAAGGGTCGGCCCGGGGATGAACAGGGTGGCCATCCAGGGCCGTTCGGCCTCCGAGTCGGCGTCGACGACGGACGCGGTGAAGGCACCGCTGACCTGTCGCGCGGCCGCCACCTCCTGTCTGAAGCGCCCTCTGAACTCGGGATCCCTGGCGAACGCGGCGTGGACGACCTTCACCGCCAGCTTCATCCCCGAAGTGCTGCGCGCGAGATGCACGACGCCCATGCCCCCGGAGCCCAGAACCGACTCCAGCCGATAGTGACCGGCGTAGTCGGGAAGTTCCGCTTCCGCGCCCGCCCCGGTGTTGCTCTGCGGCGCCATGGAACCACCCCCGTGATCTTCGTCCGCGCGCGCGACGCACGGAGCCTAATCGATGACTCGTACGCCACAGAGGCGGCTTGCTAGTCTCCGCGTGCGAGTTACGTACGTGTGTTTTACGACGTGACTCAGGGGAATCAACGGGGCCCATGAAAGTCATGGGGTCCAACGGGGGAGGTTTTCCATGTCTGTCGACCGCGCCGAGGAAACGGTGAGCGGGCAGGGGGCGGAAGCAGTCACCGCAGAGGCCACCACCACGGCTCTGCGCTACTACTCCGTCGCGCCGGGCGTCCGTGTCAACGTCCGCAGCGGCCCCGGCACCAACTACACCGTCGTCCGGGTCCTGCCCGAGGGGGCGAAGGTTTCGATCTTCTGCCAGTCGCCGGGTACCAGGGTGACGGGCCCGTACGGCACGACGAGCATCTGGGACAACATCGACAACGGGCAGTACATCTCGGACGCCTATGTGCAGACCGGCAGCGACGGCTACATCCGCCCGCGCTGCAGCTGAGCCACTCGGAGCCCGCAGCCACCCCGGGGTCATAATCGACGCGTGAGCGACGACACCGGCACCCAGGAAACCCCTGCGGGCTCCACCGGCCCCCGCCCCGAGCCGATCCGCTTCTTCGGCACCACCTGGGTCGACCACGGCAACGGCTACACCGCCCGCCGCATCGCGGTCGCCGCCGGTTCACTGGCCGCCGCCGCCGTCTCCTGCCTCGTCCTCCGCCTCGCCTACCAGGGACTCCAGATCGCCGCGATCGGCGGCTTCGTCACGCTCCTCATGGTCGTGATGTTCGCGATCTGCAGCGCGATGGCCTTCCGCCACACCTGGGACGGCTTCACCCGCCGCCACGACCCGGACCGCCAGGCCTCCCTGCGCGGCCTCCTGGCCGTCGGCTTCGTCGGCTCGCTCCTCGCCCATTTCTTCCGCTCCCTCACCGAGGCCCCCGGGGAGAAGCTGCACCGCGAGGAGTACGAAGAGGCCCGCAAGCAGTACGAGAAGCGCACGACCCGCCGCTCGGGCAACCCGAAGAACCGCCGCCGGGCCTAGCCACCACCGCGAGAGGCCCCGCCGCCTACCGCTCCGCCACGATACGTTCGACCGCCGCCGTCACCAGCTGCTCGCGCTCGGCCTCGCTGAAGACGTCCGGCAGGGTGAGCTGTTCGACGATCAGCCAGTTCAGGGTCAGCATGAGCAGCTTGACGGCCATGGCGTCACCGGGGAGACCGGAGGCCTCATGGTGGGCGACGTTGGCGTCGACATCGGCGCGGACCCGCTCGGTGAGAACCTTGCGCAGTTCGGGACGGCGGGTGGCCTCGAGGCGCAGTTCCAGCAGGGCGAGATAGCCGGTGCGGAACCCCGCGACGCGGCCGACGAGCTCCCGCATCAGCACCGCGTAGGCCTCCCGGTCGCGGCCGGCGGCCTGCCGGCGGGCGATCATCGCGTCGTCGGGCTGGAGCCGCTCGTAGACCCGGGCGCCGGCCTGGGTGAGGACGTCGTCCCGGCTGGCGAAGTAGTTGGACGTGGTCCCGGTCGGTACCGCGGCCTCGGCGTCCACCGCCCGGAACGTCAGACCCCGGGCCCCCTCCCTGGCCAGCACCTCGATCGCCGCGTCGACGAGCGCGGCGCGCCGCTGGTCGTTCCGTCTCACCATTGACACCACTCCAGTTGTAGTACTACTTTCCAACCACTTCAAGGAGAGTACTACGTATGGAGTTATAAGAGATGCGAAAGCTCGTCTACTACATCGCCGTCACGCTCGACGGCCGTATCGCCGGCCCCGGCGGCGAGTACGACTTCTTCCCCGCAGGCGACGAACGGCAGAGCGCCGCCTACAGCGCCTGGGCCAACACCCTGTACCCCGAGACCGTCCCGACCGCCTACCGCGCCGCCGCCGGCCTCGCCGACACCCCCAACCGGTACTTCGACACCGTCGTCATGGGCCTCGGCACCTACCGGGCCCCCTTCGAGCAGGGGGTCACCAGCCCCTACGCGCACCTGCGCCAGTACGTGGTGTCCAGCACGCTCCGGCCCGACGCCGACCCTGCGGTCACCGTCGTTCCGGGCGACCCGCTCGGCCTCGTCCGCGCACTCAAACGGGAGGAGGGAACCGCCCTGAACGTGTGGCTCTGCGGCGGCGGCAAGCTCGCCGGCGCCCTCCTGTCCGAGATCGACGAACTGGTCGTCAAGAGCTACCCGGTGGTCGCCGGCGCCGGAGTCCCGGCCTTCGACGGCGCCTTCGACCCCACCGTCTTCGACGTCGCCGAGCGCACCGCCTTCCCGAACGGCGTCACCCTCACCCGCCTCACCCGCCTCACCCGCCGATAGGACACCCGGGCGCGACCGGCCGCCGGTCTCACCGAAATCTCACCGCACCCCACCCCGCCCCCGGCCACCATGGCCGTATGACCACACCTCCCGCCGCCCACCACCGCACCGGAGCCGACCCCGCCCCCGAATCCCCTGCCGGGCACCCCGCCCCCGAGCCCGCCCGAACCGCCCGAGCCCACTCCTTCAACGCCGCGGCGGCCCAGTACGCGGCCAACCGCCCCTCCTACCCCCCGGCCCTCTTCGACGCGATAGAGGACCTGACCGGCCGGCCGCTCACCGGCAGCCGCGTCGCGGACATCGGTGCCGGCACCGGTATCGCCACCGCCCTCCTGCACGCCAGGGGCGCGAACGTCATCGCCGTGGAACCCGGCGACGGCATGGCGGCCCAGTTCCGCCGCGCCCTCCCCGGTGTCCCGGTCATCCGAGGCACGGGGGACGACCTCCCCCTCGCCGGCGACTCCGTCGACCTCGTCACCTACGCCCAGGCCTGGCACTGGACCGACCCCGTCCGCGCCGTCCCGGAAGCCCTGCGCGTCCTGCGTCCCGGAGGCGCCCTCGCCCTCTGGTGGAACACCGACGCCCTCGACGTCCCCTGGATCGCCGAGGCCGCCGCCCGCACCGAACGCCACTTCGGCATCGACGTCTCCGCAGAGAAGCGCAACGTCAACGCCCGAGCCGCCGACCCCACCGGCCGCCTCGACTTCACCCGCCGCACGGTCCGCTGGAGCCGCCGGGTCCCGGTCGACACCCACCTCGCCAATATCGGCAGCCACTCGGTCTTCCTCGTCCACGGCGCCGAACACACCGCGGCGTTCCTGGCCGCGGAACGCGAGCACCTCCTCCGGGCCTTCCCGGACGGTTTCGTGGAGGAGGTCTACGAGGTCGTCCTGCTCCTCGCCGAGACCCCGGTCCGACGCACACGACCCGACGGGGCCGCTTGACGCGTCCGACCCTCGGGAGCATTATTCATCGCATGATGAATAATGCTCCCGGCTCGCCACGTCCGGGCCCGGCACCCACCCCCGGCCCAGGCCCGGACCCGCACACCCCAGCCGTCCACGCCGAGAACCTCACCGTCGTCCGCGGCCCCCGCACGGTCCTGCGCGACCTCGGCTTCACCGTCCCCCGCGGCCGGATCACCGGCCTCCTCGGCCCCTCCGGCTGCGGCAAGTCGACCCTGATGCGCGCCCTCGTCGGCACCCAGGCCAAGGTCACCGGCACCCTCGACGTCCTCGGCCACCCCGCCGGCCACCCCGCCCTGCGCACCCGCATCGGCTACGTCACCCAGGCCCCGTCCGTCTACGACGACCTGACCGTCCGCCAGAACCTCGACTACTTCGCCGCGATCCTCGACCCCGGCCGCACGGCAGCCGACCGCCGCGACGCAGACGTCACCCGCGCCATCGCCGACGTCGACCTCACCACCCACGCCGACGCCCTGGCCGGCAACCTCTCCGGCGGTCAGCGCAACCGCGTCTCCCTTGCCGTCGCCCTCCTCGGCTCCCCGGAACTTCTCGTCCTCGACGAACCCACCGTCGGCCTCGACCCGGTCCTGCGCCGCGACCTGTGGAACCTCTTCCACGACATCGCGACCGGCCGCGGCGCCACCCTCCTCGTCTCCTCCCACGTCATGGACGAGGCCGAGCGCTGCCACCGCCTCCTCCTCATGCGCGAGGGCGAACTCCTCGCCGACGACACCCCCGACGCCCTGCGCGCCCGCACCGGCGCCGACACGGTCGAGGAGGCCTTCCTGCACCTGGTGGACGCGGCAAAAGCAGCGGCCCGCACGAAGGAGACGACCCGATGACCACCACCCCGACCAGGACGATCACCCCACCGAGGGCCCTGAACGCCTCCCGCACCACCGCCACCGCGGCCCGGGTCCTGCGCCAGCTCACCCACGACCCCCGCACCATCGCACTGATGATCCTCGTCCCCTGCGTGATGTTGTTCCTGCTGCGCTACGTCTTCGACGGCAGCCCGCGCACCTTCGACAACATCGGCGCGTCCCTCCTGGGGATCTTCCCGCTGATCACGATGTTCCTGGTGACCTCCATCGCCACCCTGCGCGAACGCACCTCGGGCACCCTCGAACGCCTCCTCGCCATGCCCCTCGGCAAAGGCGACCTCATCGCCGGCTACGCCCTCGCCTTCGGCACCCTCGCGATCATCCAGTCCGCCCTGGCCACGGGCCTCGCGGTCTGGTTCCTCGACCTCGACGTCACCGGCAGCCCCTGGCTCCTCCTCCTGGTGGCCCTCCTCGACGCCCTCCTCGGCACGGCCCTCGGCCTCTTCGTCTCGGCGTTCGCGGCCTCGGAGTTCCAGGCGGTCCAGTTCATGCCGGCGGTGATCTTCCCCCAGCTGCTCCTGTGCGGCCTGTTCACCCCGCGCGACACCATGCACCCGGCCCTGGAGGCCGTCTCCGACGTCCTGCCCATGTCCTACGCCGTCGACGGCATGAACGAGGTCCTCCGCCACACGGACATGACCGCCACGTTCGTCCGGGACGCCCTGATCGTCGCGGGCTGCGCACTCCTGGTCCTGATCCTTGGCGCCGCGACCCTCAGGCGCCGGACGGCATAGCCCCCGGCGGACGACCCGCCCCGGACATCCCGCCCACCGGACACGCCCCACGCCCACCACCCCCGAGTGGGAGGATGAACCCGGACGACGCGCAACCCCCGGAGGGCACCTCAGCCATGACCCAGAAAGTCGCAGTCCTCGGCACCGGCAAGATCGGCGAAGCCCTGCTCAGCGGAATGATCCGCGCCGGCTGGACCCCGTCCGACCTCCTGGTCACCGCCCGCCGCCAGGAACGAGCAGAGGAACTCCGCAGCCGCTACGGCGTCACCCCGGTCACCAACCCCGAGGCCGCCAAGACCGCCGACACCCTGATCCTCACGGTCAAGCCGCAGGACATGGGCACCCTCCTCGACGAGCTCGCCCCCCACGTCCCCGCCGACCGCCTGGTCATCAGCGGCGCCGCCGGAATCCCCACGGCCTACTTCGAGGAGCGCCTGGCCCCCGACACTCCCGTCGTCCGCGTCATGACGAACACCCCCGCTCTCGTCGACGAGGCGATGTCCGTCATCTCCGCCGGCACCCACGCCACCGCCGACCACCTCGCCCACACCGAGGAGATCTTCGGCGCCGTCGGCAAGACGCTCCGCGTCCCCGAGTCCCAGCAGGATGCCTGCACGGCCCTCTCCGGCTCCGGCCCGGCCTACTTCTTCTACCTGGTCGAGGCCATGACCGACGCCGGCATCCTCCTCGGCCTGCCTCGCGACAAGGCCCACGACCTCATCGTCCAGTCCGCCATCGGCGCCGCGACGATGCTCCGCGACAGCGGCGAACACCCGGTCAAGCTCCGCGAGAACGTCACGTCCCCCGCCGGCACGACGATCAACGCCATCCGCGAACTCGAGAACCACGGCGTGCGGGCCGCCCTCATCGCCGCCCTCGAAGCCGCCCGCGACCGCAGCCGCGCCCTGGCCTCCGGCAACAACAGCTGACCACTGGGGGCGGGCCCGACCCCGCCCCCGCAGCCACCTCACCTCACACCGTCACCACGGCCCCGGCACCGGCCGTCTCCGCCTCCGCCACAGCCGGCAACAACCCGATCGCCCTATACGCGGCATCCACCGTCGGCCGTGCCATCCCCCGGGCCCGCTCCGCTCCGGCCCGCAGCACCCCTTCCACATGGCCGGGATCAGCGCACAACTCCTTGTGCCTCTCCTGCAACGGCCGGAGCACCTCGACCACAGCCTCGGCGGTGTCCTTCTTCAGAGCCCCGTACGACGTGTACGCACCACTGAGCGCCTCGGGCTCGTCACCCGTGCACGCCGCGAGGATCTCCAGCAGATTCGCGAGTCCCGGCCGGGACTCCCGGTCGTACACGACCTCCTGCCCGCTGTCGGTCACCGCCCGCATGACCTTCTTGCGCACCACGTCCGGCTCGTCCAGCAGATAGACGATCCCCGGCCCGACGTCATCGCTCTTGCCCATCTTCGACGCCGGGTCCTGCAGGTTCATCACCCGCGCCGCCACCCCCGGCCGCGTGGCCCGAGGCACCACGAACGTATGCCCGTACCGCTGGTTGAACCGCACGGCGAGATCCCGGGCGAGTTCCACATGCTGGCGCTGATCGTCCCCGACCGGCACCTCACCGGCCCCGTACGCCAGGATGTCCGCCGCCATCAGCACGGGATACGTCAGCAACGACAGCCGCACACTCCCGCCCCGTTGCCGCTCCCGCGCGGCCTTCTCCTTGTACTGGATCATCCGCCGCATCTCACCGTCGGTGGCCACGCACTCCAGCACGTACGACAGCCGGGCGTGCTCGTCCACGTGGCTCTGCACGAACACCGTGCAGAGCTCCGGATCCAGCCCGGCCGCCAGCAGCAGCGTCGCCGACTGCCGGCTCAGCCTGCGCACCCGCGCGGGATCGTGGTCCACGGTCAGAGCATGCAGATCGACGACGCAGAACAGGGCGTCGGCCTCGTGCTGGTCGACCGCGGCCCACCGCCGCATGGCCCCCAGGTAGTTCCCCAGCGTCAGATGCCCCGTCGGCTTGACCCCGCTGAAGACCCGTGTCATCTCTCCACCTCCTGGTCGGGACCGCCGCCCCGGGCGGCCGCCCCTCCGTGGTTCCGGGAGGGAGAAACGAAAACGGCCGCCGAAGCGGCGGCCGTCGAGTGCATACGTGAGGACGGCCGCCGTCAGGCGGCCCACCACAGCTGGGTGCACGTACGCGTTGTCATGAGCCCCAGGCTACGCCCCCGGAGGGCCGTCCGCCCTTGAGTTGACACGCCCAGACCCCGTCCGTAGTGTTCTCCGAGTTGCCCGACGTGAGCGCCGACTCCGGTCGGTCCCCGGGCAGCCAATCCGCAGGTAACCAGCCACTATTCGACGTGCAGTACATCTGTCGTCGCTTCATTGGTATGTGTATTTACGGAATGAGGAATCCCCGTTCGAAAGGACGAGGCGCCCGATTGGCTCGGGAGCCGGGGAATCCGCTAAAGTCTCACTCGTCGGAACGGCCCAACAGCCGCAAAGACAAACCCCGCTGACCGGGGATCAGGCCCGAAAGGATCTGATAGAGTCGGAACCGCCGGAAAGGGAAACGCGGAAGCGGAAACCTGGAAAGCACCGAGGAAATCGGATCGGAAAGGATCTGATAGAGTCGGAAACGCAAGACCGAAGGGAAGCCCGGAGGAAAGCCCGAGAGGGTGAGTACAAAGGAAGCGACCGTTCCTTGAGAACTCAACAGCGTGCCAAAAGTCAACGCCAGATATGTTGATACCCCGTCCATCGGATACCCGATGGTCGAGGTTCCTTTGAAGAAAACACAGCGAGGACGCTGTGAACGGTCGGGCCTATTCCGCCTGACTGTTCCGCTCTCGTGCGTGTCATCCCGATTACGGGAAAACATTCACGGAGAGTTTGATCCTGGCTCAGGACGAACGCTGGCGGCGTGCTTAACACATGCAAGTCGAACGATGAACCACTTCGGTGGGGATTAGTGGCGAACGGGTGAGTAACACGTGGGCAATCTGCCCTGCACTCTGGGACAAGCCCTGGAAACGGGGTCTAATACCGGATACTGACCACCTTGGGCATCCATGGTGGTCGAAAGCTCCGGCGGTGCAGGATGAGCCCGCGGCCTATCAGCTTGTTGGTGAGGTAGTGGCTCACCAAGGCGACGACGGGTAGCCGGCCTGAGAGGGCGACCGGCCACACTGGGACTGAGACACGGCCCAGACTCCTACGGGAGGCAGCAGTGGGGAATATTGCACAATGGGCGAAAGCCTGATGCAGCGACGCCGCGTGAGGGATGACGGCCTTCGGGTTGTAAACCTCTTTCAGCAGGGAAGAAGCGAAAGTGACGGTACCTGCAGAAGAAGCGCCGGCTAACTACGTGCCAGCAGCCGCGGTAATACGTAGGGCGCGAGCGTTGTCCGGAATTATTGGGCGTAAAGAGCTCGTAGGCGGCTTGTCACGTCGGTTGTGAAAGCCCGGGGCTTAACCCCGGGTCTGCAGTCGATACGGGCAGGCTAGAGTTCGGTAGGGGAGATCGGAATTCCTGGTGTAGCGGTGAAATGCGCAGATATCAGGAGGAACACCGGTGGCGAAGGCGGATCTCTGGGCCGATACTGACGCTGAGGAGCGAAAGCGTGGGGAGCGAACAGGATTAGATACCCTGGTAGTCCACGCCGTAAACGGTGGGCACTAGGTGTGGGCAACATTCCACGTTGTCCGTGCCGCAGCTAACGCATTAAGTGCCCCGCCTGGGGAGTACGGCCGCAAGGCTAAAACTCAAAGGAATTGACGGGGGCCCGCACAAGCGGCGGAGCATGTGGCTTAATTCGACGCAACGCGAAGAACCTTACCAAGGCTTGACATACACCGGAAACGTCTGGAGACAGGCGCCCCCTTGTGGTCGGTGTACAGGTGGTGCATGGCTGTCGTCAGCTCGTGTCGTGAGATGTTGGGTTAAGTCCCGCAACGAGCGCAACCCTTGTCCCGTGTTGCCAGCAGGCCCTTGTGGTGCTGGGGACTCACGGGAGACCGCCGGGGTCAACTCGGAGGAAGGTGGGGACGACGTCAAGTCATCATGCCCCTTATGTCTTGGGCTGCACACGTGCTACAATGGCCGGTACAATGAGCTGCGATACCGCGAGGTGGAGCGAATCTCAAAAAGCCGGTCTCAGTTCGGATTGGGGTCTGCAACTCGACCCCATGAAGTCGGAGTCGCTAGTAATCGCAGATCAGCATTGCTGCGGTGAATACGTTCCCGGGCCTTGTACACACCGCCCGTCACGTCACGAAAGTCGGTAACACCCGAAGCCGGTGGCCCAACCCCTTGTGGGAGGGAGCTGTCGAAGGTGGGACTGGCGATTGGGACGAAGTCGTAACAAGGTAGCCGTACCGGAAGGTGCGGCTGGATCACCTCCTTTCTAAGGAGCACTTCTTACCGAGTCCTTCGGGATGAGGTCAGAGGCCAGTACATCGGCGAATGTCTGATGCTGGTTGCTCATGGGTGGAACGTTGACTATTCGGCATACTTGATCGTCTTCTCCTTCTAGTACTGCTCTTCGGAGTGTGGAACGTTGAGGGGAGCGGGGAGTGTGTCGGGCACGCTGTTGGGTGTCTGAGGGAATGGTTTTCCTCAGTCGCCGGCCCCAGTGAACTCGAACCGGTTGGTTCGGGGTGATGGGTGGCTGGTCGTTGTTTGAGAACTGCACAGTGGACGCGAGCATCTGTGGCCAAGTTTTTAAGGGCGCACGGTGGATGCCTTGGCACCAGGAACCGATGAAGGACGTGGGAGGCCACGATAGTCCCCGGGGAGTCGTCAACCAGGCTTTGATCCGGGGGTTTCCGAATGGGGAAACCCGGCAGTCGTCATGGGCTGTCACCCATGCCTGAACACATAGGGCATGTGGAGGGAACGCGGGGAAGTGAAACATCTCAGTACCCGCAGGAAGAGAAAACAACCGTGATTCCGGGAGTAGTGGCGAGCGAAACCGGATGAGGCTAAACCGTATACGTGTGAGACCCGGCAGGGGTTGCGTATGCGGGGTTGTGGGATCTCTCTTCTGTTGTCTGCCGGCAACAGGACGAGTCAGAAACCGTTGATGTAGGCGAAGGACATGCGAAAGGTCCGGCGTAGAGGGTAAGACCCCCGTAGTCGAAACATCAGCGGCTCGTTTGAGAGACACCCAAGTAGCACGGGGCCCGAGAAATCCCGTGTGAATCTGGCGGGACCACCCGCTAAGCCTAAATATTCCCTGGTGACCGATAGCGGATAGTACCGTGAGGGAATGGTGAAAAGTACCCCGGGAGGGGAGTGAAATAGTACCTGAAACCGTGTGCCTACAAGCCGTGGGAGCGTCGGAATGAAGCTTGCTTCATTCTCGTGACTGCGTGCCTTTTGAAGAATGAGCCTGCGAGTTTGCGGTGTGTTGCGAGGTTAACCCGTGTGGGGAAGCCGTAGCGAAAGCGAGTCCGAATAGGGCGTTTCAGTAGCACGCTCAAGACCCGAAGCGGAGTGATCTAGCCATGGGCAGGTTGAAGCGGAGGTAAGACTTCGTGGAGGACCGAACCCACCAGGGTTGAAAACCTGGGGGATGACCTGTGGTTAGGGGTGAAAGGCCAATCAAACTCCGTGATAGCTGGTTCTCCCCGAAATGCATTTAGGTGCAGCGTCGTGTGTTTCTTGCCGGAGGTAGAGCACTGGATAGGCGATGGGCCCTACCGGGTTACTGACCTTAGCCAAACTCCGAATGCCGGTAAGTGAGAGCGCGGCAGTGAGACTGTGGGGGATAAGCTCCATGGTCGAGAGGGAAACAGCCCAGAGCATCGACTAAGGCCCCTAAGCGTACGCTAAGTGGGAAAGGATGTGGAGTCGCAGAGACAACCAGGAGGTTGGCTTAGAAGCAGCCACCCTTGAAAGAGTGCGTAATAGCTCACTGGTCTAGTGATTCCGCGCCGACAATGTAGCGGGGCTCAAGCGTACCGCCGAAGTCGTGTCATTCACACAATAGGGCCAACGCCTGTGTGGATGGGTAGGGGAGCGTCGTGTGCCGGGTGAAGCAGCCGCGGAAGCGAGTTGTGGACGGTTCACGAGTGAGAATGCAGGCATGAGTAGCGATTCACACGTGAGAAACGTGTGCGCCGATTGACTAAGGGTTCCTGGGTCAAGCTGATCTGCCCAGGGTAAGTCGGGACCTAAGGCGAGGCCGACAGGCGTAGTCGATGGATAACCGGTTGATATTCCGGTACCCGCTGTGAAGCGTCAAACATCGAGCATCGTGATGCTAAGGCCGTGAAGCCGCCCTGGAGCCTTCGGGCAAAGGGGAGTGGTGGAGCCGCCGAACCAAGCGGTTAGTAGGTGAGTGATGGGGTGACGCAGGAAGGTAGTCCATCCCGGGCGGTGGTTGTCCCGGGGTAAGGGTGTAGGCCGTGATCTAGGCAAATCCGGATCACATGAGGCTGAGACCTGATGCCGAGCCGATTGTGGTGAAGTGGATGATCCTATGCTGTCGAGAAAAGCCTCTAGCGAGTTTCATGGCGGCCCGTACCCTAAACCGACTCAGGTGGTCAGGTAGAGAATACCGAGGCGTTCGGGTGAACTATGGTTAAGGAACTCGGCAAAATGCCCCCGTAACTTCGGGAGAAGGGGGGCCACGTCTGGTGATCCGTTTTACACGGTGAGCTGGGGGTGGCCGCAGAGACCAGCGAGAAGCGACTGTTTACTAAAAACACAGGTCCGTGCGAAGCCGTAAGGCGATGTATACGGACTGACGCCTGCCCGGTGCTGGAACGTTAAGGGGACCGGTTAGCTCCATTTCGGTGGGGCGAAGCTGAGAACTTAAGCGCCAGTAAACGGCGGTGGTAACTATAACCATCCTAAGGTAGCGAAATTCCTTGTCGGGTAAGTTCCGACCTGCACGAATGGCGTAACGACTTCTCGACTGTCTCAACCATAGGCCCGGTGAAATTGCACTACGAGTAAAGATGCTCGTTTCGCGCAGCAGGACGGAAAGACCCCGGGACCTTTACTACAGTTTGATATTGGTGTTCGGTTCGGCTTGTGTAGGATAGCTGGGAGACTGTGAACTCTGGACGCCAGTTCAGGGGGAGTCGTCGTTGAAATACCAGTCTGGTCGTGCTGGATGTCTAACCTGGGTCCGTGATCCGGATCAGGGACAGTGTCTGATGGGTAGTTTAACTGGGGCGGTTGCCTCCTAAAGAGTAACGGAGGCGCCCAAAGGTTCCCTCAGCCTGGTTGGCAATCAGGTGTTGAGTGTAAGTGCACAAGGGAGCTTGACTGTGAGACCGACGGGTCGAGCAGGGACGAAAGTCGGGACTAGTGATCCGGCGGTGGCTTGTGGAAGCGCCGTCGCTCAACGGATAAAAGGTACCCCGGGGATAACAGGCTGATCTTCCCCAAGAGTCCATATCGACGGGATGGTTTGGCACCTCGATGTCGGCTCGTCGCATCCTGGGGCTGGAGTCGGTCCCAAGGGTTGGGCTGTTCGCCCATTAAAGCGGTACGCGAGCTGGGTTTAGAACGTCGTGAGACAGTTCGGTCCCTATCCGCTGTGCGCGTAGGAATATTGAGAAGGGCTGTCCCTAGTACGAGAGGACCGGGACGGACGAACCTCTGGTGTGCCAGTTGTTCTGCCAAGGGCATGGCTGGTTGGCTACGTTCGGGAGGGATAACCGCTGAAAGCATCTAAGCGGGAAGCCTGCTTCGAGATGAGTATTCCCACCTCCTTGAGAGGGTAAGGCTCCCAGTAGACGACTGGGTTGATAGGCCGGATATGGAAGCACGGTAACGTGTGGAGTTGACCGGTACTAATAGGCCGAGGGCTTGTCCTCAGTTGCTCGCGTCCACTGTGTTGGTTCTGAAACCACGAACAGCCCCACGTTGCCACAGCGTGGTGCGGCTGACAGTTTCATAGTGTTTCGGTGGTTATAGCGTAGGGGAAACGCCCGGTTACATTCCGAACCCGGAAGCTAAGCCTTACAGCGCCGATGGTACTGCAGGGGGGACCCTGTGGGAGAGTAGGACGCCGCCGAACAATTTTTGGGAAAACCCCCGCATCTTCGGATGCGGGGGTTTTCTGCGTTTAAGCTCGAATCTATGCGCTATGACCTAGTGATTTTCGACAATGACGGCGTCCTCGTCGACAGTGAGCCCATTTCCAACCGGTTGCTCGCCGCGTACCTCACCGAGCTGGGGCACCCCACCTCCTACGAGGAGTCCATTCGGGACTACATGGGATCGGCGATGCACCGCATTCATGAGCTGGTCCTCGAGCGGACCGGACAGCGGTTGCCGGAGGACTTCGACGACGTCTTCCACACACGGGTGTTCACGGCCTTCGAACAGGAACTCGTGGCCGTGGACGGGGCCTCCGAGGTGCTGGAGAAGCTGGCCGCGGACGGGGTGCCGTACTGCGTGGCCTCCTCCGGGAGCCATGAGCGCATTCGCGTGGGGCACCGGACGACCGGGCTCGACCGGTGGTTCGACGAGGGGCGGATCTTCAGTTCGCAGGACGTCGGGCGGGGGAAGCCGGCCCCCGATCTCTTCCTGTACGCGGCGGAGCGGATGGGGGTCGCGCCGGAGCGGTGCGTCGTCGTCGAGGACAGTCCGCTGGGGGTGCGGGCGGCCGTCGCAGCCGGCATGGACGTGTACGGGTTCACCGCCATGACGCCGGCGGAGAAGCTGGCCGGCGCCACCCGGCTCTTCTCCGACATGGGGGAGCTGGCCGACCTGCTCGTGTGAGCCGTACCCGAAGAGCCGCGGAAGCTGAGGCAAATTCATCTTTGGCTGGATCTACCCACGGGTAGGCCGGGGCCCTACGCTCGCCGCCATGACTGATGTGCTGCGGCGCGGCAGGGGCTCGTTGGCGTTCAGCTTCCTGGTGCAGGGTGTCGCCTTCGCTCTGCTCGTGACGAGGATCCCCGCCATCCAGGACCGGTACGGGGTGTCCGACGCGCTGCTGCCCGCGTTCCTGGCCGCCGTGCCGATCCTCGCCGGGGTCGGGAGCGTGACCACCGAGCGGCTGGTGAAGAGGGTGCGGCCGAGCCTGTTGCTGCGGTGGTCCCAGCCCGTGGTGCTGCTGGCGCTGCTCGGCGTCGGGGCCGGGGAGCGGATGGTGGAGCTCGGGGTCGCGCTCGCGGCGTTCGGTCTCGCCGTCGGGGTGCTGGACGCGTCGATGAACATGCTCGGGGTGAGCCTGCAGCGGTCGTACGGGCGCAGCATCATGCTCAGCTTCCACGCGGCGTACAGCCTGGGCGGGATCGTCGGGGCCTCGCTGGCGTGGGTGGGGGCGCACTGGCAGTTGGCGTTGTGGGTGTCGTACCTGCCGGTCGTGCTGGTACTGCTGCCGGCCGTGCTGGTGGGGAGCCGGTGGTACGCCGACCACCGGGGCGGTGCGGCGGCGGGCGAGGCGGAGAAGCCGACCGGGGAGGGCCAGGTCCTCGTCTTCAAGTGGCTGCTGCCGCTGTGTCTGGTGATGACGGTCGCGTACATCGGGGACTCCACGGTCTCCAACTGGAGTGCCAAGTACCTTCAGGACGTGCTCGGGAGTTCGGAGCAGATGGCGACGGTGCCGTACAACGTCTACATGGTCACCACGCTGCTGGGGCGGGCTATCGGGGACCTCGGGGTGCGGCGGTTCGGGGCGGTCGCGGTGGTGCGGGGCGGGGCGCTGGTGGCGGCGGGTGGGTTCGCCGTGGTGGCCGCGGCGCCCGGGGCGTGGGTCGGGATGCTGGGGTTCACGCTGCTGGGGCTGGGATTGTGCGTGCTGGTGCCGCAGACGTTCGCGGCGGCCGGGCGGCTGTTCCCGGGGGCGTCGGACGCGGCCGTCGCTCGGCTCAACGTCTTCAACTATGTGGGGTTCTTGATCGGTTCGCCGTTGGTCGGGGCGCTCGGCGATCTGTGGAGCTACCGCGGGGCCATGCTCGTGCCGATGGTGTTGGTGCTGGTGACACTGCTGTACGCCCGGTCGTTCGAGGCTCAACCGGACCGATACGGTGGCGGGCATGAGCGGCCGCGCACAGCTGATGTGGGACGAGGCAGTAACGGGCTATGACTTCGGTCCGGGGCATCCGATGGACCCGGTCCGGCTCGCCCTGACCCGGAGACTGGTCGATGCCTTCGGGCTGGACCGTGAGGTGGAGGTCGTCGCCGCGAAGGCGGCCGGGGAGTCGACGCTGCGGCTCGTCCACCGCCAGGACTACATCGGGGCGGTGAAGGCCGCGTCGGCGGATCCGGCGGCGGCGGACCAGGCGTACGGACTGGGGACGATGGACGATCCGGCGTTCGCCGGGATGCACGAGGTGTCGTCGCTGATCGCCGGACAGTCGGTGGGGGCGGCGGAGGCCGTGTGGCGCGGTGAGGCGCTGCACGCGGTGAACTTCGCGGGCGGGCTGCACCACGCGATGCCCGGCGGTGCGTCCGGGTTCTGCATCTACAACGACGCCTCGCTGGCGATCGCGCGGCTGCTGGAGCTCGGGGCGGAGCGGGTCGCGTACGTCGACGTCGACGTGCATCACGGGGACGGGGTCCAGGCGGCGTTCTGGGAGGACCCTCGGGTGCTGACGATCTCGCTGCACGAGCATCCCCGGACGCTGTTCCCGCAGACCGGGTGGCCGGAGGAGACCGGGGCGGAATCCGCGGAGGGCTCGGCGGTGAACGTGGCGCTGCCGGCCGGGACGGGCGACGCGGGATGGCTGCGGGCGTTCCACGCGGTCGTGCCGGAGCTGATCGCCGACTTCCGGCCGCAGGTGCTGGTGACGCAGCACGGGGCCGACACGCACTTCGAGGATCCGCTGGCGCACCTGGCGGTGTCGCTGGACGCGCAGCGGGCGGTGCAGGTGGCCTGTCACGACCTGGCGCACGAGTACGCCGACGGGCGGTGGGTGGCCCTCGGCGGGGGCGGTTACGCGGTCGTGGACGTGGTGCCGCGCTCCTGGACGCACCTGGTCGCGATCGCGGCCGGGCGGGCCGTGGAGCCCGAGGCGACGATCCCCGAGGGCTGGCGGCAGGAAGTGTTCGCGCAGACGCGGCAGTTGGCCCCGGCGCGGATGACGGACGGGCGCTGGCCCGTGGCCTGGTCGGCCTGGGACGAGGGCTACGACCCGGCGGACCGGCTGGACCAGGCGGTGCTGGCGGCCCGGCGGGCGGTGTTCCCGCTGCGGGGGCTGCTGGCGTGAGGGCGTGAGCGGGTGACGCCGGGCCTGGGTCGCGGACACGACCTAGGCCGACCGTGCGGTGTTCGCGGGTTCTCGGGACAGGGGAAGTTCCGGTCACGCACGATCTTCTTGTGCTGACCACCGAAGCCCTGCGCGCGCATCTGGTGGGCGCTCGGCTCGCCGGGACCGTGGCGACCTCGCGGGAGGAGAGCCTGCGCCGTTACCGGCTCTTCGCCGCCCGGGACCCCCGGGTGCTGCTGGGTATCGATCCCGAAGGTGCCTGGGGACAGCGGGAGTTGATCGAGCTGATGGCGGACCGGTGTGGTGTTTCGGCCGATTCCCGGCTGGTTTCCGGCCAGGACGTGATCGATCCGGAGCGGACCCTGGCGGCTCTGGACGCCTTCGCGGAACGCCTCGCCGAAGCCGCCGGGCGCCGTGCTCCCGTACTCCTCGGGACCGGGCACCCGCACCGGCTGCTCGGTTTCTACGGCGCTCTGGCAGACGCTCTGTCGGCGGCCGGTTGTGCCGTTCTCACCCCGGCGCAGGGTCGTCGTGTCGACATAACGACCCGGTTCGGTCTACGCACGTACAACCTCGACTACGTACGAGGAGTCGCGCTGGTGCGGACCCCGGACGTGGAACGCCCCGGTTGTGAGCCCGGCGCACATACGCACTCACCTCTCCCGGTTCGTACCGTACTGGCCGCTTGTGCGGAGGCCGGCGGGCCCCTTCCCGAGCTGGTGATCGGGGACCACGGGTGGGTCTGCGGGGCAGGTCAGCTGGGGTTCGAGGCCATCGGGCCGGCCGATACGGACGACCCGGCGCTGTTCGTGGGGGAGGCCGAGGGGTCCGTGGCCGTGGCCGTTCCACTTGATGACGGCGTGCGGTCCGATTACTACCTGCCGCTTACCCGCTACGTACTCAATCGGGCGTGTCTGTCACAGTAGGTCGCCGATGGCTGCACCTCTTCCCCACTCGCATCACTGGCACCTACATTGGGGAGTGAGCACGCAGCGACGAAGAGTCACCGGAAGGGGAAGCCGGTGGCCGTCGAGTGCGGAAGGTTCAGGTGTGTCATGGCTGCAGCTGGCGAGAGGCCTCTGAACGAGGTTCAGTTCCTTACCGTGGCGGAAGTCGCCTCGGTGATGCGAGTGTCGAAGATGACCGTGTACCGGCTGGTGCACAGCGGTCATCTGCCCGCGATCCGTGTGGGGCGGTCATTCCGCGTCCCGGAGCAAGCGGTTCACGAGTACCTCCGCGAGAGTTACGTGGGGGTGGAAACCGCCTGACGACAGGGTCGGGGCGATCCCCACAGGGCACTCGGGATCCCCCCGGCCTCCTCGATTACGACCTCAGCGCTCGGACGGGTAGGCTGGCCCCTCGTAGGTCGTATGGGCCCATGGCGCCCAAACACCGAGTGATGAGAAGTGAGCGAGGGTAGTCGTGGGCTCTGTTATCAAGAAGCGGCGCAAGCGGATGGCGAAGAAGAAGCACCGCAAGCTGCTCAAGCGCACGCGCGTTCAGCGTCGCAACAAGAAGTAAGTTCGCGACGCGCGAGCCGCGAAAGCGTTGCTGTGGCCCCCCACCCACCGGTGGGGGGCCACACGCATATCCGTGTCAGGCCGGCGGCCGCGGCCCGGCGCTCCTGCGTCCGGCTGCTTCGGTCACTTCGCGCATCGGGCGGTCATCACAGCGCAACGACAACCCGCTAAGTTGGCCCCACGGGGGAACGCGGCGGGGGCAAGACGTTCTGGAAGGAAGGCGCTGATCTTGGGCAAGGTCGTGCTCGTGACCGGAGTGGCCCGCCAGCTGGGGGGCCGGTTCGTCCGGCGGATCCAGCGGGACCCCGAGGTGGACCGGGTCGTCGCCGTGGACGCGGTGCCGCCCGAGCACCATCTGGGCGGTGCGGACTTCATCCAGGCCGACATCCGGCAGCCCGGGATCGCGCGGGTGCTCGCGGAGACGGGCGCCGACACGATCGTCCACCTGGACGTGACGGGCACGCCCCTGGGCAGCGGCAACCGGGCCTCCCTGAAGGAGACCAACGTCATCGGCACCATGCAGCTGCTCGGTGCCTGCCAGAAGTCCCCGTCCGTGCAACGGCTGGTCGTGAAGTCCAGCACCAACGTCTACGGCTCCGCGCCCCGCGACCCGGCCGTGTTCACCGAGACGACCCCGCCCAAGTCCCTGCCCAGCGGCGGCTTCGCCAAGGACACCGTCGAGGTCGAGGGCTATGTCCGCGGCTTCGCGCGCCGTCGGCCCGACGTGGCCGTGTGCGTGCTGCGGTTCGCCAACATCCTGGGCCCGACCGCGGACACCCCGCTCGTCTCGTACTTCGCGCTGCCGGTCCTGCCGACGGTCTTCGGCTACGACCCGCGGCTGCAGTTCGTGCACGAGGACGATGTGGTCGAGGTGCTGCGGATCGGCTCGCACGAACCCCGGCGGGGCACGCTCAACAGCGGCACCTTCAACATCGCCGGCGACGGTGTGCTGCTGCTCTCCCAGTGCTCACGGCGCCTCGGGCGGCCCACCGTGCCCCTGCTGCTGCCGGCCGTCACCTGGGCGGGCTCGCTGGTGCGTACGCTGGGCATGACGGACTTCTCGCCCGAGCAGATCCGGCTGCTCACGCACGGCCGGGTGGTGGCCACGGGCCAGATGCGCGAGACGCTGGGATTCCAGCCCAAGTACACGACCGCGGAGACGTTCGCGGACTTCGCCCGCAGCCAGGGCCCCGGACTTCTTCCGCCGGAGGCCCTTGCGGGGGCCGTCGACCGGATCGCCGACTCGCCTCTCGCGGGCGGCGGACACTCCCCGACGCAGAGCGCCAACTGAGGAGCGCATCAACGATGGCGGACGCCAAGGTCATTCCGTTCGACGACGACCGGTCCCGGGGGAGCGCCGTGCAGCGTCCCCAGCGGCGCCGGGGTGCCGGGAACCGCCGCTCGGGCGCGGAGTCCGTGCCGGTACGTGAGGTGCAGCCCCTGCCCACCAGGGCTGTTCCGCAGGATGATGTTCCTGTGACTTCCGATGAACAGCCGCCGGAGCCTTCCCGGGACGGCGAGGGCGGGCTGGAACGGCGGATCGCGGGCGGCCTGGCCTTCCTGCGGCGCCGCCTCACCGGGGACTACGAGGTCGACGACTTCGGCTACGACGAGGAACTCACCGACCAGGTCCTGATGTCCCTGCTGCGCCCGCTGTACGACACGTACTTCCGGGTCGAGGTGAAGGGCATCGAGAACATCCCGTCCGAGGGCGGCGCCCTGATCGTCGCCAACCACTCGGGCACGCTGCCGATGGACGGCCTGATGATGCAGGTCGCCGTGCACGACAACCACCCGGCGGGCCGGCATCTGCGGCTCCTCGCCGCGGACCTGGTGTTCATGCTGCCGGTGGTCAACGAGCTGGCCCGCAAGCTGGGTCACACCCTGGCGTGTGCCGAGGACGCGTCCCGGCTGCTGGAGCAGGGCGAGCTGGTCGGGGTGATGCCGGAGGGCTTCAAGGGTCTCGGCAAGCCCTTCGCGGACCGCTACAAGCTCCAGCGCTTCGGCCGCGGCGGTTTCGTCTCGACGGCGCTGCGCGCGGGGACGCCGATCGTGCCCTGCTCGATCGTCGGGGCGGAGGAGATCTATCCGATGATCGGCAACGCCAAGACGGTCGCGCGGCTGCTGGGCTTCCCGTACTTCCCGATCACGCCCACGTTCCCGTGGCTCGGGCCACTCGGGGCGATCCCGCTGCCGACCAAGTGGACGATCCAGTTCGGTGAGCCCATCCCCACGGACGGCTATCCGCCGGAGGCGGCCGAGGACCCGATGCTGATGTTCAACCTGACCGACCAGGTCAGGGAGCAGATCCAGCACACGCTGTACAAGTTGCTGGTGCAGCGGCGGTCGGTGTTCTTCTGAGGTCGGTGTTCTTCTGAGGTCGGTGTTCTTCTGAGGTCGGTGGGCTGCTGAGCCCGCCGGCGTACGACGACGGGGGCGCCCCTTGCCGAAGGGGCGCCCCCGCTGTCGTATCTAGTCCGCGTCCTCGCTGTCGATGCCCAGGCCGGGCAGCAGACCGGGCAGGAGCGGCGGGAGCGTCACATCCGGCTCGGGGACGGGTGTGTTGCCTTCCGCCGACGGGGAGGTGCTCGTCTCGCCGTCCTTGTCCTTCGGCGGGTCGAGCAGGCCGCCGGTGTTGCCGCCGAGCAGGCCGTCACTGTCGCTGCCGGAGCCGGCCGAGCGGCTGGGGCTGCCACTGCCGGTGCGGCCCTCGTCGCTGTGCCTGCCGCCGCTGTCGCCGGGGCGGGCCGAGCGGTCGGTGCCGGAGGAGCCGCTGGGGGCCGACTCGGAAGCGCCTCGCCGCTTGCCGTCGCCGCCGCTGGTGGCCGGGGGCTCGGGCAGCAGGGACTGAAGCGGAGCGACGTCCTCGTCTATGGCGTCGAACACGGACGACACCTGCTCGCTGACGTCCCCGAGCTGGACGGGCAGTCGCTCGCGCAGCTCGCCCCAGGCCTCGCGGTGGGAGCTGGAGAACGCGGACAGGGCCTGGATGGGGCCCAGCGAGTCCGGGTCGCGCTCGTACGCCTCGCTCAGCAGCCGGTGGCCCTCCGACGCGTCGTGCCGCATGCCGGACAGGGCGCGGCGGATCTCGCCGAGGGACTCGTGATCCAGGGGGCCGCTGCGGCCGCGCTCCATCAGGCGGCGTGCTTCGCCGAGCCGGGTGGAGGCGTGGTCGAGGTAGACCCGGCCCCGCTCGTCAGAGCCGTCGGCAAGGCCGAGGGTGACGTCCTCGATGCCGCGCTTGAGGCCGTAGAGCGAGTCGCCGGGCAGGGCGTCCGAGCTGGCGGCGGAGACTCCGCCGAAGGCGCTCGCGGCCACTCCGACGCTGAGTCCGCCCGCGGTGAGGCCCTTGGCGAGCCGGGATCGCGGCCGGAACTTCTTCAGTGAACTCGCGCGGTGCGCGCCGCGAGCCCGGGATCGCTGCTCGGGGACCGCGCTGTCCGTCGCCCCGCCGCCCGCGGTGCCCTCCTGGAGCATGGCCTCGAAAGCCGCCACCAGCTGGGCCCGCTGGACGACCTTGACCTCCGGGTCGAGCTCCGGCTTGGGCAGCGCGCCGAGCCCCGAGGCGAGCGCCAGATGGCGGTCCTGCTCGCTCGGTTCCGAGGCTGCCGGGGCCGGTGCCGAACCTTCGGGCTGCTCGGCCGCCGTGCCCTGCTCGGGCTGCTCCTCCAGGGCCTGGGCGAAGGCGTTCGCCCGCCGGTGCGCCGATACGTTCGCGATCACTGGCGGCACCTCCTCTCGTCATGACGGTCGACTCCCCAGGGGGTCCTGAGGGTTGCACACCCTGACCACGACCACACGATCGAGTGATCGGAGTCGGCCAGGGGGTGACCACAGGGAGCCTGCATCCCGCACAACGAGCGGCGTGGCACTTGGGTTACGGACGTCGGCTGATCGGATGCCGAACCCAACGGGCCGTCACGGACCGTGAGTTGAATGTCGCCATGCGTGCGGGGCGGTCAGCGGGCGTCTTCCGGGAGGAGCCGGGCGAGGGTGCGGACGGCCCGGTACTGGAGGGTCTTGATGGCGCCCTCGTTCTTGCCCATCACCCGGGCGGTCTCGGCGACGGAGAGGCCCTGGAGGAAGCGGAGCGTCACACACTCCTGCTGTTGCGGGTTGAGCCGCCGTACGGCGTCGAGCAGGGCGGCGTTGGAGAGGGACTCCAGGACGGAGTCCTCGGGGGAGCGCTCGACCTCGTTGGCGTCGAGCATCTCGCCGGTGGTGACCTCGAGGCGGAAGCGGCTGGACTTGAAGTGGTCCGCGACGAGGTTGCGGGCGATGGTCACGAGCCAGGCGCCGAAGTCGCGGCCCTGCCAGGTGAAGGTGCCGATGCGGCGCAGGGCACGCAGAAAGGTCTCGCTGGTGAGGTCTTCGGCGGTCGCTTTTCCTCCGACCCGGTAGTAGATGTACCGGTAGACAGTGTCGCTGTACTGGTCGTAGAGGCGGCCGAAGGCGTCGGACTCGCCGGCCTGGGCACGCTCCACGAGGTCCATCATCCGGGCGCTGTCGCTGTCCGCGGCCGGCCGGCGCGCGGTGGCCGCCCCGGACGGGCGGCCTCGTCTGCCGACCGCGGCGCTGCCGTCGGCCAGTGCGTAGCACGGGCCGACGGGCGCGGCGGTGGCGAATGCGGGGACGGCGTACGCGGTGGGGACGAAGCCGCGCAACAGGTCTTGGACCGTTGCGCGCAGCGTAGCCAGGCCCGAGGCGTCAACCCCGACGTGTGGGTACACGGGACTCCCAGAGGCAGAGCTTCCATCACGTGCAGTGCGGGACCTTTCACCCGTCGTAGCGACGGAGGGGTACCGGTTTGCGTCTGAGGAGAATAACGCTTCGTGCAGGCGCTGCTACACCGAGTTGCTCAAATCATCGATTACGTCGCTTCCGTAACCGATTGACGCCGCATCAAGTGCCGCAGGGTGAGCGGTTGTTGATCGAAAAGGTTCGGATTGCGGCTGAGCCCGGGGCGTGTTGTGGCCGTGTCCAGCCAAGAGGACTGCATACGGGGTTGTGGGGGTACGCCAGTTGGATTTACGGCGATTGTCAGGCCGTAAACGATGGTGTCCCGGTTTGATCGGATGGTCAGCGGCGTCGGCGGTGCATGGCGATGGCGGCCGCGGTGCCGCCGGCGACCGCACCGACGCCCGCCGCGGCCGGGATGCCGACCTTGGCGGCCTTGCGGCCCGTGCGGTAGTCGCGCAGGCGCCAGTCCAGCCGGCGGGCGTGCTTGCGCAGCTTGCTGTCCGGGTTGATGGCGTAGGGGTGGCCGACCAGGGAGAGCATCGGGATGTCGTTGTGCGAGTCGCTGTAGGCGGCGCAGCGGCCGAGGTCCAGGCCCTCGGCGGCGGCCAGGGCGCGGACGGCCTCGGCCTTCGCGGGCCCGTGCAGCGGTTCGCCGACGAGTTTGCCGGTGTAGACGCCGTCGACGGACTCGGCGACCGTGCCCAGGGCGCCGGTCAGGCCGAGGCGGCGGGCGATGACCGTGGCGATCTCGACGGGGGCGGCCGTGACCAGCCACACCTTCTGGCCGGCGTCCAGGTGGGCCTGGGCGAGGGCGCGGGTGCCGGGCCAGATGCGCTCGGCCATGTACTCGTCGTAGATCTCCTCGCCGATCGACTGGAGTTCGGCGACGCGGTGGCCCTGGACGATCGAGAGGGCCGAGTCGCGGGCCTCCTGCATGTGTTCGGGGTCCTCGACCCCGGCGAGGCGGAACCACGCCTGCTGCCAGGCGAACTTCGCGAGGTCGCGCGTCTCGAAGAACTTCCGTTTGTACAGGCCGCGTCCGAAGTGGAAGAGGGCCGCGCCCTGCATGACGGTGTTGTCCAGGTCGAAGAAGGCGGCGGCCTGGTCGTCGCCGTGCACCGGGAACTGCGGTTCCTCGGTCGTGCCGGCGGCTTCCTGCGTGGACTTGCGGGCTGCCTCCGCCGAGGCCTCGCCTGCCAAAACGCTCCGCGCCGTGGCGGAGCGCCTACGGGGGGTGAGCCATCCTAGAGCGGCCATGGCGTGAGCATAGCCAGTTTGTTCGGGGGTTCCGGAGTCGGAAGGTTGGGAGCCTGTGAACTCTCGGCGAGCGTGTCGTCAAAGACGCCGCGCGGGACGGGGTGCGGTCGGCGCGTCCCCTGGAGCTTTCGCGGGTGTTCCGCCCGGGCGTGGCCGCGCGACAATGGCCGACATGAGTCCCCTCTTCCGTCGCAGGCCCCCTCGGGACCGGCTCGTCACCCTGATCCGCAAGCCCGGCTGTCATCTGTGTGATGACGCACAGGTCGTTGTGGAGAAGGTGTGCGGTGATCTCGGAGTCCCCTGGGAGCAGAAGGACATCACCGAGGATCGGGAACTGCACGACCAGTACTGGGAGCAGATCCCGGTGGTGCTGGTGGATGGCAGGCAGCACACGTTCTGGCGCGTGAACGAGGACCGTCTGCGCAAGGCGCTGGCCGACTGATCCCGCCATGCTCCCGCCCGGGGGGCGACTGACCGATCAGTCCAAAGCGGCCGTCGAGTCGCTTAGGATCGATGGTGACTTGGTCTCGGGGGCGGGATTCACTGAGGAGAGTGTGCGGTTTTGCCCCCGAAAGACAAGGAACGGTGGTGCGTATGCGCCGGTTCCCTGCGCGTGCGCCGGGGGCGCGTGACCCCGGTCACGTTGGCCGGGCAAATCGGACACCATCTTTGTGCACGCGTTCACAAAGACATAGCCTGCATTCGACGGGGCGGTCATGTAGGGACGTATGACCGCCTACAGCCCCGCTCTACCCGCAGGAGCACCGTGGCAACTGGCCGAACTCACCGACCGGCGACCCGCAGCCGAGGGATTCCCGAGGCCACCGTCGCCCGGCTTCCGCTGTACCTCCGCGCTCTGACCGCGTTGTCGGAGCGCTCGGTGCCCACGGTCTCCTCCGAGGAGCTCGCGGCCGCGGCGGGAGTCAACTCCGCGAAGCTGCGCAAGGACTTCTCCTACCTCGGGTCGTACGGGACCAGGGGTGTCGGCTACGACGTCGAGTATCTCGTGTACCAGATCTCCCGCGAACTGGGGCTCACCCAGGACTGGCCGGTTGTGATCGTCGGTATCGGCAACCTCGGCGCCGCCCTCGCCAACTACGGCGGGTTCGCCTCCCGCGGATTCCGGGTCGCCGCGCTGATCGACGCCGACCCGGCCATGGCCGGCAAGCCCGTCGCCGGGATCCCGGTGCAGCACGCCGACGACCTGGAGAAGATCATCCAGGACAACGGTGTGTCCATCGGTGTCATCGCCACCCCCGCCGGTGCCGCCCAGGCGGTCTGCGACCGGCTCGTGGCCGCCGGTGTCACCTCCATCCTGAACTTCGCGCCGACCGTGCTGTCCGTCCCCGAGGGCGTCGACGTGCGCAAGGTCGACCTCTCCATCGAGCTGCAGATCCTCGCCTTCCACGAGCAGCGCAAGGCCGGGGAGGAGGCCGCCGCGTCCGACGGTGGCGTCCCCACCGCCGCCGCGCGCAGCGACTCCACCGACCAGGGGCCCGACGGGGACATGCCCGCCGTGATGCCGGCATGAGCCTCCTCGTCGTCGGACTCAGCCACCGCAGCGCCCCGGTCAGCGTGCTGGAGCGGGCCGCGCTGAGCGCGGACGCGCAGGTCAAGCTGCTCCAGGACACGGTCGCCGCCGAACCGGCCACCGAGGCCGCGGTGCTCGCCACCTGCAACCGCATCGAGCTCTACGCCGACGTGGACAAGTTCCACGCCGGTGTCGCCGAGCTGTCCACGCTGCTCGCCCAGCACAGTGGCGTCGGCCTGGAGGAGCTCACTCCTTATCTCTACGTGCACTACGAGGACCGGGCCGTCCACCATCTGTTCTCGGTGGCCTGCGGGCTGGACTCGATGGTCGTCGGCGAGGGGCAGATCCTCGGCCAGATCAAGGACTCCCTGGCCCGGGCCCAGGACCTGCACTCCGCCGGCCGGCTCCTGAACGACCTGTTCCAGCAGGCCCTGCGGGTCGGCAAGCGCGCTCACTCCGAGACCGGCATCGACCGCGCCGGCCAGTCCCTGGTCACCTTCGGCCTGGAGCAGCTGGCCCGGGGCGGGGACGTACAGCAGTGGGCGCGGGGCAAGAAGGCCCTGGTCATCGGGGCCGGGTCGATGTCCTCCCTGGCCGCCGCCACGCTCGCGCGGGCCGGGGTCGCCGAGATCGTCGTCGCCAACCGCACCCTGGACCGCGCCGAGCGGCTCGCCCAGATCCTCATGGACGGCGACGACACGGACGTGGCGGCCCGCGCGGTACCGATGGAGTCGGTGCCGGGCGAGCTGACACGTGCCGACGTCACCGTCTCCTGCACCGGTGCGACGGGCCTGGTCCTGACGGCCGAGTCGGTCGCCGAGGCGGTCGAGGGCCGTACGCCCGCGCCGGCCGCCGGGCCCGGCGAGGACGGACCGGGGGCGCCGGGCGGCGAGCCCGGCCCCGCGGCCGGTTCCGGGGCGCAGCGCAGCGGTCCGTCGGGCACCGGTCTCGGCAGCGAGGACGGCTGCCCGCTGGAGCTGTCCTCGGTGCAGGGCACCGCCGGATTCTCCGTGCAGGGCGAGGCCGCCGTGGCCGGGATGGCCGCCGCCGACCTCGAACAGCACGCGGCGTGGGTGGACAACGGCTCGGTGGGCGGCGCCCAGCGGGCGGCGGGCGGTACGGCGCGGCAGGGGCAGACCGGCACGCTCGACCCGGCCGCGGACACCGACGCCATCGCCGCGCTCGCCGCGACCGTCGCCACCGTCGGGCGGATCCCCGAGCGGCGCCGGCCCGAGCCGGTCGAGGAGCCGCAGCGGCCCGAGCCCGTGCTGTTCCTGCTGGACCTGGCGATGCCGCGCGACATCGACGCGGCCGTGCACCGGCTGGCCGGGGTACGGCTGGTGGACATCGAGTCGCTGGCGGAGGCCTCCGCGGGCGCTCCGATGGCTGCCGATGTGGACCAGGTACGGCGTATCGTCTCCGACGAGGTCGCGGCCTTCGGGGCAGCACTGCGGGCCGCGCACATCACACCGACCGTGGTCGCTCTGCGCACCATGGCCGCCGATGTCGTGGCCGGCGAGATCGCCCGGCTGGACGGTCGGCTGCCCGGTCTCGACGACAAGCACCGAGCGGAGATCACCCAGACCGTGCGGCGCGTGGTCGACAAACTGCTTCACGCGCCGACCGTGCGGGTCAAGCAACTCGCGGCCGAACCCGGCGGCGCCGGGTACGCGGACGCGCTGCGGACCCTGTTCGACCTCGACCCCGAGACGGTGGCCGCCGTCTCCCGGGCCGAGGACAGCACCACTGAGAAAGACCGAGGGCCGGCATGACTGATACGCGTGAGCCACTGAGGCTCGGTACCAGGCGCAGCAGGCTCGCCATGGCCCAGTCCGGGCAGGTGGCGGAAGCCGTGAGCCGGGTGACCGGGCGGCCCGTCGAGCTCGTCGAGATCACCACGTACGGCGACGTCTCGCGCGAGGCGCTGGCCCAGATCGGCGGCACCGGCGTGTTCGTGACCGCCCTGCGCGACGCGCTCCTCAAGGGCGAGGTCGACTTCGCGGTGCACTCGCTGAAGGACCTGCCGACCACGCAGCCCGACGACCTGGTCGTGGCCGCCGTGCCGGTGCGCGAGGACCCGCGGGACGTGATCGTCGCCCGGGACGCGCTGAAGTTCACCGACCTGCCCTCCGGGGCCCGCATCGGTACGGGTTCGCCGCGCCGCATGGCGCAGCTCAACGCGTACGCCCGCAGCCACGGCCTGGACATAGCGACGGTCCCGATCCGCGGCAACGTCGACACCCGCATCGGGTTCGTACGCAGCGGTGAGCTCGACGCCGTCGTGCTGGCCGCCGCCGGACTGAACCGGATCGGCCGCGGCGACGAAGTGACCGACTTCCTGTCGGTCGACACGGTTTTGCCCGCCCCCGGCCAGGGGGCCCTGGCGATCGAGTGCACCGCGGGCAACGCGGACCTCATCGCCGCGCTCGGCGAGCTCGACGACCCGTTCACGCGGATCGCCGTAACGGCCGAGCGATCACTGCTCGCCGCCCTGGAAGCCGGTTGCAGTGCCCCTGTGGGGGCGCTGGCCGACTTGCTGGCCGACGGGCAGATTGTCAAGGAAATGCGCCTGCGCGCCGTCGTCGGGACCACCGACGGCACGCGCATGGTGCAGCTGTCCACCACCGGTCCCGTGCCCGAGACGCACGACGGGGCAATGGCGCTCGGTCGCGAACTCGCGGCCGAGATGCTCGCCCAGGGCGCGGCCGGTCTGATGGGGGAGCGAGCACAGTGAGCCCCACCACCCTTTCCGCCGGTCCTGAACACGGGCACGTCACCTTCCTGGGTGCCGGACCCGGAGATCCGGGACTGCTGACTCTGCGCGCCGTGGAGGCGCTGGCGAGCGCCGACGTCCTTGTCGCCGAGCACGAGGTGCTCGACGTCGTACGTCAGCACGCCAGGCAGGGCGTGTCCGAAGTGCACACGGACCCGGATCCTTCCCAGGATCCGGCGCCGGGCACAGGAGCGCCCCAGCTGACGGTAGTTGACGGCACGTCAACCACCGTCGCCGCCCCCGCGGTGCGGGATGCCGCACATCTTGTCATGGAGGCCGCACGGGGCGGCAGGCGGGTCGTGCGTGCGGTGTCCGGGGACCCGGGCCTCGACACCTACGCCGCCGAGGAGATGCTGGCGTGCGCCGCCGCCGGGGTGCCCTTCGAGGTCGTCCCCGGCATCGCGAGCGCCGTCGGTGTGCCCGCGTACGCCGGTGTGCCGCTGCGCGACGCGCAGGGCGCGGACGTGCGGTTCGTGGACGCGCGGACGGCGTCGGACCGGTGCTGGACGGAGGTCGGGGCGTCGGACGGCACGGTCGTCGTGTCCACGACGCTGGACTCCGTCGCCGCGGCTGCCGGTGAGCTCGTCTCCGCCGGGCGCAAGCCGGACACCCCGATGACGGTCACCGTCGCCGGCACCACCACCCGGCAGCGCACCTGGACCGCCACGCTCGGCACGATCGCGCAGACGCTGAAGCAGCTCAAGGTGCTGCCCTCGCCCGAGGGCGGCCGGCCGGTGATAGCCGTGGTCGGTGAGCGTTCCGCCGCCGCCCAGCGCGACCAGCTCGCGTGGTTCGAGTCCAAGCCGCTGTTCGGCTGGAAGGTGCTCGTGCCGCGGACCAAGGAGCAGGCGGCGTCGCTCTCCGACCAACTGCGGTCGTACGGGGCCGTGCCGCACGAGGTGCCGACGATCGCCGTCGAGCCGCCGCGCACGCCCCAGCAGATGGAGCGCGCGGTCAAGGGGCTCGTCACGGGCCGCTACGAGTGGATCGCCTTCACCTCGGTGAACGCGGTCAAGGCCGTGCGGGAGAAGTTCGAGGAGTACGGGCTCGACGCGCGTGCCTTCGCGGGCATCAAGGTCGCGGCCGTCGGCGAGCAGACGGCGAAGGCGCTGATCGCGTTCGGCGTGAAGCCGGACCTGGTGCCGAGCGGTGAGCAGTCGGCCGCGGGTCTGCTGGAGGACTGGCCGCCCTACGACCCGGTCTTCGACCCGATCGACAGAGTGTTCCTGCCGCGTGCCGACATCGCCACGGAGACGCTGGTCGCCGGGCTGATCGAGCTCGGCTGGGAGGTCGACGACGTCACGGCCTACCGGACCGTTCGGGCCTCGCCGCCGCCGGCGGAGACACGTGAGGCGATCAAGGGCGGGGGCTTCGACGCCGTTCTCTTCACCTCGTCGTCCACCGTGCGGAACCTGGTCGGCATCGCCGGCAAGCCGCACAACGTCACGGTGATCGCGTGTATCGGCCCGGCCACGGCGAAGACCGCCGAGGAGCACGGGCTCCGGGTGGACGTCATGGCTCCCGAGCCGTCCGTCCACAAGCTGGCCGAAGCCCTGGCCGACTTCGGCGCGAAGCGCCGGGCGTCGGCGGTGGAGGCCGGCGACCCGGTGACGCGGCCGAGTGAGCGGCGGCCGGGGGCGCGGCGGCGGCGTTCGACGACCTGACCTTCTGCGCATACCGGCTCAGGGGTGCCCGCTTTCTCGGGCACCCCTGAGCCGGTTCTGTCACAGGACACGGGCACCTGTGAAGCGCGTGCCGCGGTCATGGTGCCGGAGGATGCGGGCCTGACCGGTCCGGGAAGTCCGCGTCGGGTGCCCGGCCCGGCCTCGAGGTCCTCGACGGCCCGGCGTGACGGGAACGGGTCCCGGTGGCAGCCACCGGGACCCGTTCCGAGGGCCGGATCGTCAGACCAGGCCCACCGACACGAAGCCGCCGCCCGCGGCGACCGCGAAGGCGAGTCCGCGTCGGCCCGCGGTGACCGCGCCGGGGTTGCCCCGGGTCATCAGCACGAGCACGGCGTTCGCGGCGAACGCCGGGAGCAGGACGCCGAACAGGGCGAACGTACCGACCGACTTGAGGGTCAGCTCGACCGGTGCGGCGACCGCACCCGCGACCATCGCGGCCGCGGCGATCGCGTACAGCGTCCCCGAGGCGAGCGTGATGTCGTCCCTCTTCAGCGGAGCGGGACCGCGCCCCCTGGAGTGGTTCCAGTGGCGCCGCTCGGTGCCGACCCGCGCCAGCACCAAGATCACCACCTCGACCGCCAGGGCGATCACGGCGACATGCTCGATCGTCAATGCACTCACCTCACTTGCTGCACGCGGACGAGATGGCGGAGATGCCGATGAACGCCTTCACGGCCTCGCGCTCCTTGGAACCGACGTGCTTGCCGTTGACGAAGCGCCAGATGATGTTCGCCGTCTTCTTCGCGCCGTACCGCTTGAACAGCGCCACCGCGCGGGCGACCTTGATGCTGGAACCGGCCGGCGCGAAGCTGATCAGGACGGCGGCGACGGCGGCACTGCACTTGACGACGAACTTCGTCTGGTCCCACCACCCCATCGCAGCCATCATGGGCTTCTTCCCGCCGGGGGCGGGAGCGGCGGAGGCGGGGGCGAGCTGGGCCAGGGCGGCGGCGCGTACCTCCTCCTTGGCGAAGACGGGCAGCAGCGCGGCCTGGGCCTCGCCGTCCCCGGGATAGGCGGCCTGCGCGAGCTGTTCGGCGGTCGGCTGCGCCGGTAGCGCGGCGAGGCGCGTGCGCAGGGCCTCCGCATCCGGAGCCGGCCTGGTCAGGGCCACTTCCAGTGCGGCGGCGAACTGGTCCTCGGTGACGCCGAGTTCGGCTATCCCCTCAGCGAGCGCCGCACCCTGTGCCTGCTCCGCCGCGGTGAACTCCGGGACGTCGACGGCCGAGGTACTGCTCGCCGAGACGGTCCGCTGTGCCGCGGGGTCCGCGGCCTGGGCGCCGGTGGCGGTCGCGAAGAGGGCGCCCGCGGTGACGGCGGCGACGATCATGGCGCTGGCGCGCCGGGTGGCACCGCGTCGCTCGGTGTACTTGCTGATTCCGGCAGTCATGCCAGATTCCCCCTGCTTTATTCAGTTGAGAGGCGATATCCACCTCCGTGGTCGGTACGAACGTAGCTACCGGCCGGTAGCAAAGTAAAGGATCTTGAGCAGGATCAGAGCCTTCTTCAGGTGCGGCGATGCCGCTGCTCGGCGCGGAGTGGCGGGCGGCGAACTGACGGCGTGGCGCGCGGCGAGCGCGCCGGCGTGGTCCTGAAGGGTGGAGGCGAAGGAGACGGAGCGGTCGCTGTGGCCGGGCGCGGCGCTGTGCACGGTGTGATTCCCCCGGTGGCGTGATCGCGCCGGAGGAGGACGGTGCTCACACTGTGTGGCCGAAGCGCAGGAGACCGGACGGGTCGTAGCTCTCCTTGACCCTGCGCAGCCGTTCGTGGACCTCCGGGGTCCATGCCCGGGCCCGGTCGGCCGCGTCGCCCGGGGTGCCGTGGATGTTGACCATGGTGCGGCCCGTTCCGTACGGGGCCATGGCCGTGTAGAGGCGGCGTGTCGCCTGTTCCACGGCCTCGGCGACGGGTGGGGCGGGCATGATGCCGACCGACTCCATGAAGTAGCGGGCGTCGCGGGAGCAGACGGCGTCCTCGACGGCGGGCGGGCGGGACAGTGCGCCGCCCATGTGCCGCACGGAGGCTACGAGGAGCGGGTGCTCGACGCCTGCTGCGGGGCCGACCTGCTCCAGGAACGTGCCCATGGCGTCGGGGGTCAGGTCGCGCAGGAGCATGCAGCACTCGCGTGCCGGAAGCGGGTCCTGGGGCTCCATGTGGATGCGGTCCAGATCCGCGTAGTCCATCTCCTCGATCGTGTCGACGGCCACGGGTGCGGCTTCGCGCAGCGGCGCGATCAGGGCTTCGCCCTCGGCCGGGGCGCCCGGCCACGCGATCGCGACCCGGGCCCAGAAGCCGCCGCGCAGGGGCTCCGGGATCTGGGGGATCGGCGGCAGCCGCAGGACCGAGAACATGCTGCACATCTCGTCCGGGACGGTGCGGGTCCAGTCCGTCCAGGTCCGCAGCAGCGTCTCCGTGTGTTCGGCGTGGCAGTGGATGCCGCCGCCGTAGAGCCGGGGCAGGGGCAGCAGTTCGGTGACGAGCGAGGTGACGATGCCGACGTTGCCCTTGCCGCCGCGCAGCGCCCAGAACAGTTCCGGTTCGTGCCGGGGGTCCGCCTCGCGCAGGTGCCCGTCCGGGGTGACGACCTGGAGGGAGCGGACCAGGTCGGCGGCGTAGCCGTAGGCCCGGCCGAGGACCGGGAGTCCGCCGCCGAGGGCGTAGCCGACGACGCCCGCGTCCGTGGAGGTGCCGCACAGGCCCGCCAGGCCGTACGGGGCGGCCGCGGCCATGACGTGGCTCCACTTGGCGCCCGCGGCGATGGTGGCGGTGCGGGTGGTGGGGTCGACCTGGACGTCCGTCATACGGGACGTGTTGATCAGCAGGCCGTGTTCGATCGGGAAGTTGGCGCCGTGGCCGGTGGCCTGGACGGCGACGGGGGTGCGGGTGGCGTGTGCCCAGCGCATGGCGGTGACGACGTCGTCGGGGCCGGTGGCGCCTATGGCCACGTCCGGGGTGTGCAGGGAGGCCAGGTTGAAGCCGGTTACCTCGTCGGCGTAGGCGCGTTCGCCGGGGCGTAGGACGGGGCCGTGGATCTCCGAGAGGGCGAAGAGGCCGGGGATTTGGTGGGGGGCTGTCATCGCGTCCTCCGTGGGGGTGTACGGAGGGACGGCGGCGGTGTGGGGGCCGTCGGGGTCCTTGTTGTTTCAGGATGGACCTGGGGGGTGTCGGGCGCATTGCGGGGCGGTGGGCTGCGGGGTGCTCGGCGTGGGGGCTGTGGGCGGGGCGTTTCGCAGCCCGGCGGAGCGGGGTGCCGCTCTCTTTGGGTCGGGGGCCGCCCCTAGCGGCACGCATGCCCGCAGCGGGGGGCCGAC
The DNA here is from genome assembly GCF_014205055.1 of Streptomyces luteogriseus. Classification (NCBI taxonomy): domain Bacteria; kingdom Bacillati; phylum Actinomycetota; class Actinomycetes; order Kitasatosporales; family Streptomycetaceae; genus Streptomyces; species Streptomyces luteogriseus. The sequence goes on along the minus strand of NZ_JACHMS010000001.1, from coordinate 3,816,860 downwards.
AGGGCGTCGGTATCGGGGGGTTTGGGGCGGGCGTAGCGTAGGGGCATGACGACGTACGGATCATTTCCCGGTACTCGGCCGCGGCGGTTGCGGACCAACCCCGTGATGCGTCGGATGGTCGCCGAGACCCGGCTCCACCCCGCCGATCTCATTCTTCCGGCCTTCGTGCGGGAGGGCGTCAGCGAGCCCGTGCCGATCACCGCCATGCCGGGGGTCGTGCAGCACACCCGGGACAGTCTGAAGAAGGCCGCCGCGGAGGCGGTCGCGGCGGGGATCTCCGGGATCATGCTGTTCGGCGTGCCGGAGGAGTCGAAGAAGGACGCGCTCGGCACGCCGGGGACCGACCCGGACGGGATCCTCCAGGTCGCCCTGCGGGACGTGCGGGCCGAGGTCGGCGACGACCTGCTCGTCATGTCCGACCTGTGCCTCGACGAGACCACCGACCACGGGCACTGCGGCGTCCTCGACGCGCAGGGGCGGGTCGACAACGACGCGACCCTGGAGCGGTACGCCGAGATGGCCCAGGTACAGGCCGACGCCGGCGCCCACGTCGTCGGGCCCAGCGGGATGATGGACGGGCAGGTCGGGGTCATCCGCGACGCCCTCGACCAGATCGGGCGGGAGGACGTCGCCATCCTCGCCTACACCGTGAAGTACGCCTCCGCCTTCTACGGGCCCTTCAGGGAGGCCGTCGGCTCGTCCCTGCGAGGGGACCGGAAGACGTACCAGCAGGATCCCGCGAATGTGCGTGAGTCGCTGCGCGAGCTCGCCCTCGACCTGGAGGAGGGCGCCGACATGGTGATGGTCAAGCCGGCCGGGCCCTACCTGGACATCCTCGCCCGGGTCGCGGACGCCGTGGACGTGCCCGTCGCCGCCTATCAGATCTCCGGCGAGTACTCGATGATCGAGGCCGCCGCCGAGAAGGGCTGGATCGACCGGGACCGGGCGATCATGGAGGCCCTGACCGGCATCCGCCGGGCCGGTGCGCGGAGCATCCTCACCTACTGGGCCACCGAGGTGGCCCAGAAGCTCAAGGATCAGTAGGGGACGCTCAGTAGGTCAGCGCGTCGTCCATGTCGCGCAGCCAGTAGGTGACCGCCAGCGTGCTGTCGTAGTACACGCCCTTGGCCGGCAGGGCCGGGAGCGCCGAGGGGCCGCCGTCGCTGTTCGGCGTGCGGCCCTGGAAGCCGACCGTGAGCTTGTGGCTGGTCGTGCCCCACTCGCCGCTGCCGTCGGCCGCCGACAGCGAGACGCCCGCGTAGCCGGACTCGCCGGGGGCCAGTGTCGTCACCGCCTGCGGCTTGGAGTCCTTGATCGGCCGCGGGACCCACTGCATCTCGTCGAAGCGCAGCACCGGGTAGTAGGTGAGGTCGCACGTCTTCGAGCCGGTGTTCTTCACCGTGAGCAGCATGTGGTTGAGGGGGCGGCGGACCGGCTGGGCGGTGACGGTGGTGTTGGAGCCGTTGCAGGAGACGCGGGGTGCCGTGGTGCCCTTCGCGGCCTTGTCGCCCTTGGTGGGCTTGTCGCCCTCGGCGGGCTGCGTGCCCGTCGTCCCGGACGTGCCTTGTGTGCCGGTTGCCCCGGACGTGCCCTGCGTATCCGTCGTGCCGCCCGTTCCCTTCCCGCTGCCCCCGTCCTCGGCCGGGTGCGTGGCCGTGGCGGTCGCCGAAGCCGGGTCGGCGTGCGCCGCGCCTTCGTCCTTGGTGCCCGTGCCGTTCTGACAGGCCGTCAGAGCGAGGGCGGCCAGGAGGGCGATGGGGAGGGCGTGGTACTTGCGCATATCTTGCGTTTCCTTTCGGACAAAGGCAGTGGGGAAGCGGGACCGGGCGGGTCGCGCCGCCGGTGGGCCGGGAGCGGCGTGCTTGGATGACCAGAGCTTGTGCGGTGGTCCGTCCCGGCCGCCAGACCCGGCGGAGGATCAGGGACGTTGGAACGCCCGCACATGCTGTGACCAGGGAGAACAGTCATTCCCTGGAACGGGGGAACGGGACACGGGGCATGGAGGAGCGGTGTCGGAAGGCACGACCGCGGCGGCATTCGCCGCGCTGTTGGGGGAGTTGAAGGAGCGCTCGGGGCTGAGCTACGGGGTGCTCGCCAAGCGGCTCCACATGAGCACGTCGACGCTGCACCGGTACTGCAACGGGGATGCCCTGCCGACCGATTACGCGCCGGTGGAACGGCTCGCCCGGCTGTGCAAGGCGTCGCCGGAGGAACTCGTCGAGCTGCACCGTCGGTGGGTACTGGCGGATGCGGGGCGGGTGCGCAAGGGGAGTGGCGGTAAGGGGAACGGCGGTACGGGGAACGGCGGTACGGGGGGTGCGGGATCGGGGGGCCCGGCTGCAGGGAGTGGCGCTTCGGAAGTGACCTCCCCGGAGGGGGCATCTGCGGAGGTGAGCTCTCCGGAAGCGGCTTCCGCGCAGGTGCCCCCGGCAGACGTGACGTCGACAGCGGCGCATGCGAAGGCCGGCGTACCCGAACCGTCGGAGCCCGCAGGCCGCCCACGCCCCCGTCGCGCCCTGTTCGTCGGTGTCGCCACGGCCGTGGTCCTCGGCGGGGTCGGTCTCGCCGTGGCCGTTCCCTCCGGTGGGTCGGACGACGAGGGGCGGCGTGGCACGGCGGCGGCCTCCGGCGGTGGCGGCGGGCAGGCGGGGAAGGACACGGCGGCGTCCGTGTCGCCGTCGGCCGGTTCGTCGTCCGCGGACAACAAGGACAAGGACAAGGGGAAGAACAAGGCCGGGAAGGGCAAGGGAGAGGGGCCTGCCGCCGCGTCTCCCACCTCGGCGTCACCCGGCACGGGCACGGGCACCGGCACCGGACCCGGCGCCGGCCGCCCCGGACGGGACACCGCCCCCGCCTCCGCTCCCCTCACAGTGGACACGGAGCCGCACGCCTGGGAAAGTCCCTGCTCCCAGCGCTACTTGATCAATCTGCCGCCGGGACGGGTCGGGCCGCCGCCGCCGGAGCAGGACGCGCCCGGCTGGGTCGCGGCGAACGGGGCGGTGCCGTCGGGGGAGCAGTTCCTGAAGCTGACCGTGCAGGGGAAGGGCCAGGAGACCGTGGTCGTCAAGCGGCTGACGGTCCGTATGGCGGGGAAGCGTGCGCCGCTCGCCTGGAACGACTACGCCATGGGGTATCCGGGCGTCGGCTGCGGCGGTGGTGTGCCGACCCGGTTCTTCACCGTCGCCCTCGACGCCGCGCGCCCGGGAGTCGTGCCCGAGGCGGGGCACGCGAACTTCCCCTTCAAGGTGAGTGAGAGCGACCCGGAGGTGTACTACATCCGGGCCGACGCCTCCGCGTACGACGTCAGCTGGTACCTGGAGCTGGCCTGGTCCAGCGGCGACCGGACGGGCACGCTGACCGTGGACGACCACGGCCGGCCCTTCCGCACGAGCGGAAACAACGGGCGCCCGGCCTACGAGTTCCCGCTGGGCGGCGAGAAGTGGGTCAAGGAAGGGACCACGCGGTAGCCGGCCCCGGACGAGCGTGCGGGCACCACCAACTCGGCGGATTCGTTAGGTTGTTGACCGCCGCAGTTGTTGCTGATTGAACAAGCTACTCTCAGGGAGAGGTCCATGTCCGGTGACGCCCTCAGCCAGGATCCCGCCGAGCTGCAGAGGAGGATCGACAGCAGCAAGGCGCACCCGGCCCGGGTCTACGACGTCTTCCTGGGCGGCAAGGACCACTACCCCGCCGACCGTGACGCGGCCGCCGCCGCGCTGGCCGCCAACCCGCGCGGGTACCTCGACGTACGGCACAACCGCGACTTCCTCCGGCGTGCGGTGACCACGCTCGTGGAGCAGGAGGGCATCCGGCAGTTCCTGGACATCGGGACCGGGCTGCCCACCGCCGAGAACGTGCACCAGATCGCGCAGCGGATCACGCCCGAGTCGCGGGTCGTGTACGTCGACAACGACCCCGTGGTGCTCGCGCACGCCCGTGCCCTGCTGACCAGCGGCCCCGAGGGGTGTACGGACTACATCGACGCCGATCTGCGCGACCCGGCCCGCATCCTCGAACAGGCCGCCAAGACCCTGGACTTCGACCGGCCGGTCGCGCTCTGCCTGGTCGCGGTCCTGCACTTCGTCGCGGACGAGGAGGCGTATCCGCTGGTGCGCGGGCTGCTCGACGAACTGCCCCCCGGCAGCCGGCTGGTGCTGAGCCACCTCACCGAGGACCTGAACCCCGAGAACATCCGCGCGGTTCAGCGGACCTACACCGAGCGCGGGTTCACCTTCGTGCTGCGGTCCCGCGCCGACGTCGAGCGGTTCTTCACGGACAGCGCTCTGGAGATCGCCGACCCGGGGATCGTCCCGGCGCACCGCTGGCGGCCCGACCACGCCGCCCCCGTCCCCGAGCAGCCGGAGGAGCCCTTCCTCGCCGGGCTGGAGGAGATCGAGAAGGTGCGCTACCGCGACATCAACGACGTGACGGACGCGGACATCAACGTGTACGCGGCGATCGGCGCCAAGGCGTGAGCCACGGGTTCCCGCCGCGGTGACCGGCGCCAAGGCGTGAGCCACGGGTTCCCGCCACGGTGACCGGCGCAAGGGGTGGGCCACCGGGCCCGCTGTGGTGACCGGCGGGGCGTCCGGATCCCGGAAACCTGCTTGTAGACGGCACGTACTTCCTTAGGCTGCGGGGCACCAGGCGTCATCGCAGCCGAAGGAGCCCTGTCATGACCGTCGCCGAGCCCCTGCCCACCCACTCTCCGGTGCCGCCCCTGGCCGCGCGGGCGCGGGCCGTCGGCGGCTCCCCCGTACGGGACATCCTCGCCGTCACCGCCCGCCCCGAGGTGATCAACTTCGCGGGCGGGCTCCCGGCACCGGAGCTGTTCGACGCCGAGGGAATCGCCGCCGCGTACGAGGCGGTGCTCGCCGAAGCGCCCGCGCGGGCGTTGCAGTACTCCACGACCGAGGGCGAACCCGCGCTGCGGGACGCGCTCGCCGCCCGGACCACCGCGCGTGGCCTGCCGACCGGCCCCGACGACCTGCTCGTCACCACCGGCTCCCAGCAGGCCCTCTCCCTCCTCGCCACCGCGCTCCTCGAACCCGGGGACACCGTCCTCGTCGAGAGCCCCTGCTATCTGGCGGCACTCCAGGCCTTCGGCTTCGCCGGAGCGCGGATCGTGCCCGTGCCCGGTGACGAGCACGGCGTCGACCCCGCGGCGCTGGAGGAACTCGTCGTGCGCGAGCGGCCCAAGCTGCTCTACACCGTGCCCACCTTCCAGAACCCCACCGGCCGGACGCTGCCCGCCGAGCGGCGCGCCGCCGTGGCCGCCGTCGCCGCCCGGCGCGGACTGTGGATCGTCGAGGACGACCCCTACGGGGAGTTGCGCTACGACGGTGAACGTGTGCCGTGGATCGCCGCCCACCCGGGCGCCGAGGACCGGACGGTGCTGCTCGGCAGCTTCTCCAAGGTCATGGCGCCCGGGCTGCGGCTGGGCTGGCTGCGGGCACCCGCGGAGCTGCGGCGTGCCTGTGCCGTCGCCAAGCAGGCCGCCGACCTGCACACCCCGACCGTCAACCAGCTCGCCGCGGCCCGCTACCTCGCCGACAACGACCTGGACGCCCATGTGGCCCGCGTCGCCGGCGTGTACCGAGACCGCCGCGACGCGATGCTCTCCGGGCTCGCCGGTGCGCTGCCCGAGGGGTCGGTCTGGAACCGGCCCGAGGGCGGCATGTTTCTCTGGGCGCGCCTGCCGGAGCCGTACGACACCACGGACCTGCTGCCGCGGGTGGTCCGGCAGAACGTGGCCTACGTCCCCGGCGCCCCGTTCTACGCGGGCACGCCCGACCGGACCACCCTGCGGCTGTGCTTCGTGACCCAGACACCGGAGGAGATCGGGGAGGGGCTGCGCAGGCTGGGGGAGGGGCTGCGGGACGACTCCACCGGGGCGTGAGGGGCCGGGGCGGCCGGCGTGGAGGGTCGGTCATTCCTCCGCGTCGCGGACCAGGAGGGCGATCTGCACCCGGTTCTCGACCGCCAGCTTCGCGAACAGGCTGCTCGCGTGTGCCTTGACGGTCGCGACGCCGATGTGCAGCCGCTCGGCGATCTCCGCGTTGCCCAGCCCGTCCGCGATGGCCCGGGCGGTGTCGAGTTCCCGTTCGGTCAGTGCGGACAGCCTCTTGCGTGCGGCCTCCCGGGACGGGCGGCGGGCCTCGGAGGAATGCGGCCCGGTGGCCGCGGCGATCACCCGTGCGGTGGCCGCCGGGGACAGTGCGGGGTCCCCGGTCGCGACGGTCCGCACCGCGTCGACGATCCGCGACGGCGGGGTGTCCTTGAGGACGAACCCGAGTGCTCCGGCGCGCAGTGCTCCGAGCACCAGATCATCGGAGTCGAACGTGGTGAGCACGAGGACCCGCGGCGGCGCCGGCCGGGTGAGGAGCTCCCGGGTCGCGCTGAGACCGTCACGGCCGGGCATCCGCACGTCCATCAGCACGACGTCCGGCCGCTGTTCGTCCACCACGGTGAGCGCGATGTCCCCGTCGCGCGCTTCCGCGACGACGGTCAGGTCCGGTTCGCCGTCGATGACCAGGCGCAGTGCCATCCGCACCAGCTGGTCGTCGTCGACGATGACGACGCGCACCCGCTCCCGTTCGCTGTCCACTCATGCACTCTTTTCACGGGTGTTGGACCGGCCAGGGTAGTCGGGCGGCGAGGACGTATCCGTGGTCGGGTGTCACGTGGTGGTCGAGTCGTCCGCCGGCGAGGCCGACGCGCTCGGCGAGGCCGAGCAGGCCGAACCCCGAGGACGGCGGCTGAGGGGCCGTGGCCCCGAGGGCCGCGGAGTTGCGGACGCTGACGTGGAGTTCGCCGCCGGCCGTTCCGTCCAGGGCGATGTGCACGTCCGAGCCCGGGGCGTGCTTGGCGGCGTTGGTCAGTCCTTCCTGGACGACCCGGTAGCAGGTGCGTCCGACGGCGTCGGACGGTTCTCCCGTCACGGTGGTGGTGAGCGTGACGGACAGTCCGGACGCGCGGGCACCCGCCACCAGCTCGGGGATCCCGTCCAGGGAGGGCTGGGGCAGCTCCGGCAGGCCCGGGTCGGCCCGGAGCACACCGAGGACGTCCCGCAGTTCCTCCAGTGCCTGGTGGGAGCCGTCGGCGATGCCGCGGACCAGCACGCGGTGGTCTTCGGCCGTGAGGTCGGTGCGGTGGTCCAGCACGCCGGCCTGCATGGCGACCAGGGAGATCCGGTGCGCGAGCACGTCGTGCATCTCGCGGGCGATCCGGTTCCGTTCCAGGGCCCGTGCCTGCGCCGCCCGTGCGTGCTGTTCGCGCTCCGCGCTCTCCGCCCGGTCCCGCAGGAACCGCACTTCGACGCGCCGCGCGCCGATGGCCACGCCCACGGCCGACGCGACGCCCGCGCTCAGTGCGGGGAGCGCGAGCTGCAGCCAGAGCGACGCGGGCGGGACCCGGGTCGGGTAGATCCCGGCGGCGAACTGCGCCCCGGCCACGTAGGCCGCCGCGACCAGCCCGATCTCCACCGGACGGCGTCGCGTGGAGACCGAGCACAGAGCCAGTAGCGCGGCGCCGGTGGCGAGGGTCGACGTGGCGGCGGCGACCACGACCGTCAGGGCGACGGCGAGCGGGAACCGCCGCCGCCACGGAAGCACCGTCAGGCAGCCGAGGGCCACCAGCGGATCACCCGTGACGAACCAGGAACACGTGCCGGTCGCGCACCCCCGGGGCAGTACCACGGCCGTGGAGAGCCAGAGGGCGACACCCAGCGCCCCGGCCGCCGTCAGCCGCCATGCCTGTCGCCACGTTCCGAGCCGTGGCGCGACGTCCCTGTCCATCCGGCCATTGTCGTGAAACGGCGTGGCGGGCACAGCAGCCCCAGGGCGGAGGCGTCCTTCGACCCGGGTCGAAGGACGGTCTCGACTTTCGTCGAGGCGATGTGAGCCGCCGGGCCGATGCGGTGCCCGCCTCGCAGCTCACAGACTCGTTCAGGTTCGACCATCCACCTTCACCGCCGACGCCCCTCGGGAGAGCATCCATGCAACGAACCCTGTCCCTCGCCCTCGCCGCCGCCGCCGTGGTGGTGACGGTGACTCCGGACGTGCGGGCGGCGACACCGGACACCGTGCGGTGGGGCCCGTGCTCGGAGAAGCCCTCCTCGTCCCGGCTGCGGTGCGCCACCCTCGAAGTCCCCCTGGACTACCGCGATCCCGAGGGCCGGCAGATCGAGATCGCGATCTCCCGGCTGGCGAGCGAGAAACCGGACGGGCGCCGCGGGGTGCTGCTGACCAACCCCGGCGGCCCCGGCATCTCAGGACTCGGCTACCCGGTCGTCCTCGCCGCCTCGAAGCTCCCGCAGAGGGTGCTGGACTCCTACGACGTGATCGGCTTCGACCCGCGTGGTACCGGCCGCAGCACGCCGGTGACCTGCGACCTGACGCCGGCACAGCGCGACCGCGGCAACGTGCCGCCGTACGCGCACACCGCGGCCGACGTCGCGCGGGCGGCCGGGCCCGCGCGAACCGTCGCCCGGCAGTGCGCCACCTCACGGACGGCGTGGATGCTGCCGCACACCACCACCGCGAACACCGCCCGCGACATGGACCGCATCAGGGAGGCACTGGGCGAGCCGAAGGTCTCGTACCTCGGCGCGTCCTACGGCTCCTACCTCGGCGCGGTGTACACGACACTGTTCCCGGGGCGCGGCGACCGGGTCGTGCTCGACAGCAGCCTGGGTCCCGGCGGCTACGACGTCACGGCCATGCGGTCGCTCGCTCTTGGACTGCAGGACCGGTTCCCGGACTTCGCGGCGTTCGCGGCCGCACGCCCCGAGTACGGTCTGGGCACCACACCGGAGCAGGTGACCGCCACGTACTTCGACCTCGCGAAGCGGTTGGAGGCGAAGCCGGTCCGGGGCATCGACGCGACCCTGTTCCGCGGACTCACCTTCGACCGTCTCTACGACGACGCGTCCATGCCGTTGGTCGCCGAGATGTGGCAGGCGCTCGACGAGGACCGCCCGCTGCCGCCCGGCACCCCGCCCTCGATGGACGCCATGGAGAACTTCATGGCGGCCCGTTTCCATGTGATCTGCGGTGACTCCCGCTGGCCGAGGGCGGTCCGGGAGTACCAGCGCGATGCCGCCGTCGACCGGATCAGGTACCCGATGCTGGGTGGGGCCACGGCGAACATCGGACCGTGCGCGTTCTGGCCGGACGAGCGGGTCGAGCCGCCGGTGCGCATCGGTGACCGGGGTCCGTCGAACGTGCTCATGGTGCAGAACGAACGCGACCCGGGGACACCGCTGGCCGGAGCCCGGAAGCTGCGGCGGGCGCTCGGGAAGCGGGCCACGATGGTGACGGCCGACCAGGGCGGTCACGGTGTCTATCCGTTCGGCCGCAACACCTGCGCGAATGACGCGGTGACGACGTTCCTGACCACCGGACAGCGCCCCTTTCAGGACCTCGCCTGCGCGGCCGAGCCGGGCAAGTAGCCGGGGAGAAAGCCATGTTCAAGGAATGGCGCCGGCGTCGGGCCGTGCGGCGGGTCAAGCCCGGGGACGGCCGGGCACTGCAGCGTTTCCGCTGGTGGCAGTTGCCCTTCCGCGCACTGTTCTACCTTCGGCTGACGCACGAGGAAGGCCGGCGGACGGTCTACGCCGTCGACGTCAGGCACGGGCAGAACCAGTCGTCCGGCCGGGTCCGAGCCCATCTGTACCTCGACGGCAGGCACCACGCCGAGTGCCGGCTCCCGGCAGCCTTCCCTGTCCAGGGCGGCATCGTCGAGGTGTCGATGAGCGACTTCGGGCTCAGACGCTGCCACTACGTCACCGCCGACGGAACCGAGTTCCCGCTCGAACCGGACCCCGACTCCGCCGAAGGGCGCCGCGCGCGCCTCGACCGCGCGCACCCGGCACTGAGCCGCGGGATCGGTTTCCTCTCGGCCCTCGTGCTCGTCACCGCCCTCGCCCTCCTCGTCCCGCAACTCGTCGGGCCGCTCACCCAGGTGGAGGCCGTCTCCCGGCATGTCGGCACCTTCACCTCGCCCGTGCGTCTGCCGACATGGCTCAACATCGCGATCGGGCTCGCAACGCTGGCGGCCAGCACGGAGCGGGCGCTGCGGCTGCGTTACAGCCGGCTCCTCGACGGGGCGGCGGGCTGACCGGATTCAGGGACCAGGTGTGCGGTTCGGGCAGGTGGGTGACGCGGCCGGGGGCGGGCCGCGCCGGAGGGGACGGCCCTGCCGGCTGAGGCCCTAGTCCCACCAGAAGTGCCAGGCCGGGCGGCCGAGGACTTGGTGCGCGGCGTAGGCCTCGAGACTCGGGTCGGCGCCCTGCCGGATGTTGTCCGGGCAGAAGCCGAAGTGCTCGGCGGCCACGACTTGCGCCAAGGCCGGGGTGGTGGGCGGGGCGGCGACCGACACCAGCAGATGGTCGAAACCGAGGGCGACGACCCGTATGCCGAAGCGGTCCTCCCAGGAGCGGAGCACCGCGCTGAGCCGGGCCGTGTCCCCCTCGTGGTTCGCCGGGCCCGTCCAGCCGATCGCCGTCGGGATGTCCGCGCTGCGGCGGGCCGGGACCAGGGCGAAACGGGGGTCCTTGAGGGGGCCGCCGTCGCCGAGCAGGGCGTCCACGATGCCGGCGGCCGCGGAATCCGGGTCCCGGGCCCCGGGAGCGGCATCGGCCGGGCCGGGCCAGGTTTCGCCCGGCGAGGCATGCTCCTCCCAGTACTCCGCCAGGACCTCCTCGGCGTCGTGGTCCCCGGGGTAGGACACCTCGCCCGGCATCAACTCCCAGCGGTCCGGGCCGCCGTGGCCGTCGCCCGTGTCCAGGACGACCGGCAGGAGCCCTGCACGACGGGCCGGCTCCAGCGCCGTCCAGCCGCCCGGGACGGCCCGTTCACCGGCGCACCACAGCAACGGCTCGTGCCAGGGGCCCTCGTCGGTGGTGTCGAGGAGCGCCCCGGCGGGGAGCCGGAGGCCGAGCGAGCCGCCGCTCGGGTCTGCCGCCAGCTTCGGCAGGAGGTTGGGAAGAGTCGCCATGGTGGTGACTGTAGGGCCGGGCACTGACAATCCGACCCGGCCTACGACCGCCGTAGCGGACAGCGACCGACCTACTTCCTCCCTACCGTTGGGACATGACCACTTCCTCCGAGAAGACGGACCTGCTCGCCGCGTTCGCGGAGCAGCGCGCGCTGCTGCTGATCACCGTGCGCGGACTCACCGACGCGCAGGCCGGGCGGCGTACGACCGTGAGCGAGCTGACGCTCGGCGGCATCGTGAAGCACCTCGCCACGGGAGAGGAGATGTGGACCCGGATCATGTCCGAGCGCGACGGTGAACTGCCCGACGGCATGCTCGACACGGCGCAGTACCGCATGGCCGAGGGTGACACGCTCCCCGCGCTGCTGGAGCGCTACGCGTCGGCCGCAAGGGCCACGGAGGAGGCGGTGGCCGCGCTGCCGGACCTGGACGTCGGCGTGCCGTTGCCGAAGACGCCCTGGTCGCCGCCGGAGCCCGAGTTCCGGTCGGCGCGCCGGATCCTGTTGCACCTGATCAGGGAGACCGCCCAGCACGCCGGGCACGCGGACCTCGTCCGGGAGGCCCTGGACGGTGCGAACACCACGGCACAGCGCTGACAGGCCGAGGGCGGCACCCCACGCGGGGTGCCGCCCTCGGCCTGTCGGTCAGGGTCCGGCTTCAGAGCCGCTCGGGTGTCCGGATGCCCAGCAGGTCCATGCCCCGGTGGAGCGTGCGGGCCGTGACGTCGCAGAGGAACAGGCGGTTCTCGATCTGCTCCTGCGTCTCGGCCTTCAGGACCGGGCACTTGTCGTAGAACGTCGTGTACAGCGACGCCAGCTGGTACAGGTACGCCGCCAGCTTGTGCGGGGCGTACTCCGTCGCCGCCTCCGTCACCGTCGCCGCGAACGAGTCCGCGTGCAGGCCCAGCGCGCGCTCCGCCTCGTGCAGCTCCAGCTCGGGGTGCGCGGCCGGGCGGGAGGCGCCGGCCTTGCGCAGGATCGACTGGATACGGGCGTAGGCGTACTGGAGGTAGACGGAGGTGTCGCCGTTGAGCGAGACCATCTGGTCCAGGTCGAACTTGTAGTCGCGGTTCGCCGACGTCGACAGGTCGGCGTACTTCACCGCGCCGACGCCCACCTGGGTGCCGCGCTCGGCGATCTCCTCCTCGGAGAGGTCTTGGGCCTTCTCGCGGACGACCGCCGAGGCACGGTCGATCGCCTCGTCGAGGAGGTCGACCAGCCGGACCGTCTCGCCCTCACGGGTCTTGAAGGGCTTGCCGTCCTTGCCGAGGACCGTGCCGAAGGCCAGCTGGTGGGCCTTCACGTCGTCGCCCAGCCAGCCCGCCTTCCGGGCCGTCTCGAAGACCATCTTGAAGTGGAGCGACTGACGGGCGTCCACCACGTAGATGATGCTGTCCGCCTTGAGGTTGAAGACGCGGTCGCGGATCGCGGAGAGGTCCGTCGCCGCGTAGCCGTAGCCGCCGTCCGACTTCTGCACGATCAGCGGGACCGGGTTGCCGTCCGGGCCCTTGATGTCGTCGAAGAAGACGCACAGGGCGCCCTCGGAGCGGACCGCGACGCCCGACTCCTCCAGCAGGCGGCAGGTCTCGGCGAGCATGTCGTTGTAACCCGACTCGCCGACGATGTCCGCGTCGCGGATCTCCATGTCCAGCTTCTCGAAGACGGAGAAGAAGTAGATCTTCGACTCGTCGACGAACTTCTGCCACATGGCCAGCGTCCGCGGGTCGCCCGCCTGGAGGTCCACCACCCGGCGCCGGGCGCGGGTCTTGAACTCCTCGTCGGCGTCGAAGAGCTTGCGGGCGGCCTTGTAGAGGCGGTCGAGATTCGACATCGCCTCCTCGCCGGAGACCTCGTCGGCCTTGTGGTCCAGCTCGTGCGGGTGCTCCTCCAGGTACTGGATGAGCATGCCGAACTGGGTGCCCCAGTCGCCGATGTGGTGACGCCGGACCACGTTCTCGCCGGTGAACTCCAGCAGCTTGACCACCGCGTCGCCGATCACCGCGGAGCGCAGGTGGCCGACGTGCATCTCCTTCGCCACGTTCGGCTGGGCGTAGTCGATGACCGTGGTGCCCGGCTGCTCGGTGTGCGGCACGCCGAGGCGGCCGGAGTCGTCCGCGTAGCGCGCGGCGAGGTTCGCGGTGATCGCCCGGTCGGTGAGGGTGATGTTGAGGAAGCCGGGGCCGGAGACCTCGACGTCCTTGATCAGCTCACCCGACTCCACCCCGGAGACGACCTGCGTGGCCAGCTCGCGCGGGTTGGCCTTCTCCTTCTTGGCGAGGGCCAGGATCCCGTTGGCCTGGAAGTCGGCCCGGTCGCTTCGTCGCAGCAGCGGGTCCGCGGAGCCGGCCTGCGGCAGAGCCGCCGACAGGGCCGCCGCGAGGCGCTGGTGGACGGAGTCGCTGAGGGACGTGACCGAGGCCATAGGTAAGGGTGCCGTTCTCCTCGAGGGAATCGATAGACACGGTCAGTATCCCATGGGGGTAAAGCCGTTTTTCCGGGCGCGAGGTGGTCTGGGACAATGGGGCGGTCAGCCGTGCGACCGTACCGGCTGCCCGATGCAGAAAGAAGGACGTGCCGATCGTGGCTCAGAGCACCGAGACCACCGACTGGGTCTCCCGTTTCGCGGATGAGGTCATCGAGGAGTCGGAGCGCCGGGCCCCGGGCAAACCCGTCGTCGTCGCGTCCGGCCTGTCACCGTCGGGCCCCATCCACCTGGGGAACCTGCGCGAGGTCATGACCCCGCACCTCGTCGCCGACGAGATCCGCCGCCGGGGCCACCAGGTGCGGCACCTGATCTCCTGGGACGACTACGACCGGTACCGCAAGGTGCCCAAGGGCATCGCCGGGGTCGACGAGGAAAGCTACACGGAACACATCGGCAAGCCGCTGACGTCCGTCCCGGCGCCGAAGGGCTCCTCGCACCCGAACTGGGCCGAGCACTTCAAGGCCGCGATGATCGAGTCGCTTGCCGAGCTGGGCGTGGAGTTCGACGGGATCAGCCAGACCGAGCAGTACACCACCGGTGTGTACCGCGAGCAGATCCTGCACGCCATCAGGCACCGTGGCGACATCGACGCGATCCTCGACCAGTACCGCACGAAGAAGGCACCGGCGAAGAAGCAGGGGCAGAAGCCGGTCGACGAGGCCGAGCTGGAGGCCGCCGAGGGCTCCGGCGCGGCCGCTGAGGACGACGGCAGCTCCGGCACCGTCGGGTACTTCCCGTACAAGCCGTACTGCGGCAACTGCGAGAAGGACCTCACCACCGTCACCTCCTACGACGACGACTCCACCGAGCTGACCTACGCCTGCACCGCGTGTGGCTTCTCGGAGACGGTCCGGCTGGAGGAGTTCAACCGCGGCAAGCTGGTCTGGAAGGTCGACTGGCCGATGCGCTGGGCGTACGAGGGGGTCGTGTTCGAGCCCTCCGGCGTCGACCACTCCTCCCCGGGGTCGTCGTTCCAGGTCGGCGGGCAGATCGTCGGCATCTTCGGCGGGAAGCAGCCGATCGGGCCGATGTACGCCTTCGTCGGCATCTCCGGCATGGCGAAGATGTCGTCCTCCAAGGGCGGCGTGCCCACCCCGGCCGACGCCCTGCAGATCATGGAGCCGCAGCTGCTGCGCTGGCTGTACGCGCGCCGCAGGCCCAACCAGTCCTTCAAGGTCGCCTTCGACCAGGAGATCCAGCGGCTCTACGACGAGTGGGACCGGCTGGACGCCAAGGTCGCCGACGGCAGCGCCCTGCCGGCCGACGTGGCGGCGCACGCGCGTGCCGTGGGCACGGCCGCCGGTGACCTGCCCCGGACGCCCCGGCCGATGCCGTACCGCACGCTGGCGTCCGTCGCCGACATCACCGCCGGGCACGAGGACCAGGCGCTGCGCATCCTCAGCGAGCTGGACCCCGAGCAGCCGCTGACCTCGCTCGACGAGGTGCGCCCGCGCTACGACAAGGCCGAGGCCTGGATCAACACGCACGTCCCCGCCGACCAGCGGACGATCGTGCGGGACGAGCCGGACGCCGAGCTGCTGAAGTCGCTCGACGAGGCCTCCCAGCAGTCGCTGCGGCTGCTGCTGGACGGGCTGGCCGAGCACTGGTCGCTCGACGGGCTGACGCACCTGGTCTACGGCGTGCCGAAGGTACAGGCCGGGTTCTCCGCCGACGCCACGCCGAAGGAGCTGCCGCCGGAGATCAAGACCGCCCAGCGGTCGTTCTTCGCGCTGCTGTACCACCTGCTGGTGGGCCGGGACACCGGGCCGCGGCTGCCCACGCTGCTGCTGGCGGTGGGCCAGGACCGGGTGCGCGCGCTGCTCGGCCGGTAGTCGCCCGAACGGGAAGGGGCCCTCCGCCGGAGGGCCCCTTCTCATGTCACGCCCCGGGCTTCCGGAACAGCAGCATCGTCGACGAGCCGAACGCCTCGGTGTCCGTGTGGGTGCTGCTCACCAGCCGGAAGCCGTGCCGGCTGATCTCCTCGGTGAGGGCGTCCCCGGACCGCTCCGAGTAGGGGAGCACCTCCAGGCCGATGTTCTTCTCCCCGTCCTCGACGCGGATCCTGCGGGAGATGACCCGCCCCGGGACGAGCTCGGCGGAGATGTCGTCGTAGTCGGGGATGGAGAAGAAGCCCTTCCCCCACTCGCTCGCGCAGTGGTCCACGACGAAGTGCCCGCCCGGGCGGAGGATGTCGTGGACGCGGGAGATGTGGCGGGCCCGCTGCTCCTCGTCGACCAGCATGTGCAGGCAGCCCATGTTCATCGCGAGGTCGAAGGAGCCCTCCTCGAAGCCGCGCAGGTAGATGATGTCGCGCTCCATGAACCCGGAGGGGTCCAGGTTCGAGGCGGCGGCCCGCTCCCGCGCGCGGGACAGCGCGGAGTGCGACACGTCGACCGAGACGACGTCGTGCCCCTGCGACAGCAGGTAGAGGGAGTCGCGACCCTCGCCGCAGCCCAGGTCGATGATCCGGCCGGAGAACACGTCCGGGCGCTCCTGCATGAGCAGATGCAGCGAGGCGTTCGGCTCCGCCGACTCCCACAGCTCGGCTCCGTGCTCGTACACGGTCCGGTAGCGGTCCTCGTAGCCGTAGTAGTAGTCGTCGAGCGAGCCGACGATGCTGCGGACGTCGTCGCTGGTGGGGGAGAACTCCACCGGGGCGGCCGTGACGTTCGCGCCCAGCACCAGGAGCGCGGTATCGTCGAGCAGCCCGATCGCCAGCAGGTACTGCGACTCGGAGCACTCGACCGCCTCGCCGACGCCGAAGGGCGCGCAGCACTCCTTCAGGGCGTCCAGGGTCAGGGCCGCCGCCTTCTCGCAGACGAAGACCGCCGCCCGGCCCTGGGCCACCTTGGCGGCGAAACCTGCCGGGCTGTCGAGCTGCCACACGGTGGTCCGGTCGGCGAGTTTGACCGTGCTCAGCGGCAGGTCGCCGGGCGCGGTCTCGTCGAGTATCGCTTGGTAAAGGCTCACTTCAGTACCCCCTGTGTGTGGCGTTCGGATGGGCGCAGACCCGCCAGCCGGGCCGCGTACTCGTCGAGCACGGGGCCGCGGTGGCGGAAGATCCGGCCGGACTCGCGCAGGTGCGCGGCGAGTTCGTAGTTCCGGGAGCGAAGGGCCGCCTCGATCCCGGTGAGTTCGACGACGTCGCGCTGGGCGTTGGAGCCGCCCATCGCGAACGCCCGGTGGTAGGACCTGGCCAGCCGCTCCGCCGCGTCGGCGTAGTCGCCGGTGGTGAAGGAGCGGAAGCCGAGGAAGACGTCGACCATCTCCTCGGGCACCTCCTTGCCGCGGGTCAGGACGGCATCCAGGAGGGCGTCGGCACGGCCGTACTCGCCGACCTGGCAGTAGGTGAGGTAGGCGTGGAAGTCGTTGAAGAGGTACCAGCTCTCCTCCAGATACGGCTCCCAGTCCTGGTAGAGGGAGCGCCAGTAGGCGGAGAGGTCGAGCTGCGGCCTGATCAGGGCGAGGCGCCAGAGCAGGGTGACGGCGTCCAGGTCCTCGGCGGAGCGCAGGGACGTCTTCCTGCGGATGCCGATGCGGTAGCAGGCCAGTACTTCCTGGATGTTGTCCGCGTAGAGCTCGAACAGGGCGTAGTGCCACCAGACATGGATGCGCATGGGCGTCGAGGCGTCCCGGCCGCGCATGTAGTCGCGGATGTAGCGGGCGCCCTCCTCGTGCCGGCCGGTCTCGTAGAGGCAGTGCACCATCGCGTGCATCGCGTAGATGTCGTCGGCGTTCAGCGCGAGGGCGAGCCGGCAGCGTTCGATCGCCGCCTCGATCAGGCCGTTCTCCTCCAGCGCGAAGGCGTGCAGGCCGTGCAGGTAGCCGATGACCGGGTCGTCGGGGGCGAAGGCCGCCAGGGAGTCCGTCGTCGTCGCGAGCATGTGCGGGGCGTCGCCGAGGAAGAAGTCCAGCATGTGCACGGCGTAGATCGACACGGCGTCGCCGGGATACGTGTCGACGAGGGTCTGGAAGCCGTTGCGGGCGGCGACCAGGTCCCCGGCGGCCCAGAAGCCGAGGGCGGAGCGCATCGCCTCGGTCCGGGCGTCGGAGGGGTCGCTCTCCGGCAGGGCGGCGAGGACCGAGGTGGCCTCCAGGACCGCCGGGCGCTCCATGGAGCACAGCAGGTCCATGGCCAGGATCAGGTGCAGGGCCGCACCGGAGCGGCGACATCGGTCGTGGTCCAGTTTCATGGAGACGAGTTGGACGATCGCGCTCTCGACTTCTTTCATGTCCGGCGGGCTTTCCACGTGTTGGGGAACGCCTCGGGAATCGGTGAGCACGGTCATTCGGACACCTCCGCCGGTACGAGTCGGTTGTGCTGGGCCTTGCGAATGGCGTGGAACGAGACAACGAGCAGCAGGGTCAGCGCGAAAGGCGCCAGCCAGATCTGCGCGGAGAAGAATCTGCCGCCCGCGAGGACCGCCGACAGCAGAAGGAGGGAGCAGGCGTTCGCGTTCGCCACGATCGCGCCCACCTGGCGTGGCGAGAAATTCTCCGCGGCTTCCGCGCGCAGGAGTACGCGCAGGGAACCGAAGGCACATCCGAGAGCGAACACGGCGACCATCTGCGCCGCCCCGAACACCGGGACGACGGCCCAGATCACCATCGCCGCGGCCACCGCGACGGCGGCTCCCGTCAGCACCCAGCGCATGTCCAGGCTCTTCGTCAGACGGTGCAGGAAGGTTCCGGCGACGGCCATGCCGATGCCGAGCAGCATGTCCAGGACGCCGACGGTCAGCATGCTCCTGCCGTGGGCGAGGGCCTGCAGCGGCAGCATGAGGTTGAACGTCCCCAGGATGGGCCACACCAGCAGGAAGGCCGCGAGATAGAGCCTGTTGACGCCGCCCGCGCGCCGCGGCCCGGCCGTCTCGGGCGTCTCCTCCGAGGCCGTGGCGGTGCGGTGGGACCCGAGGCTCAGAACCGCGACGACGGCGAACAGCCCGGCGCACACCACCAGCACCCACTCGGCCCGGATCAGACGCGTGAACAGCGGAGCGAACAGCGGACCCACCATCAGCGCGACCTGGTTGACGGTCATGGTGAGCGAACTGTGCTTGCGCAGGACGTCACCACGGACCCCGGACGCCTCGTCGTTGAACCAGACCTCCCAGGTCGACTCCAGGTAGAAGAAGAAGATCCACAGGACGAAGTTCAGGGCGACGACCGCGTGCACCTGGGACCAGCAGGCCGCGATCGCGAGCAGCGTCAGGGAGATTCCGGTGAGGCCCGCCGCGGTCATCCGGGCCCCGCCGGCGATCGGCGTGAAACGGATCAGCGGCGGGACGAAGACGGCCGGGACGAAGGAGAGCGTGGTGGAGACGGCCAGCGCGTCGTAACCGCCGCCCTGCGCGGACGCGATGTGCCAGTTCAGGAGCAGCAGCACCACTCCGTTGAAGAATCGGTAGAGACCGGAATAGAGCGTGTACCGCGTCACGCCCCGGCCGCCTCACCCGTCACGAAGATCTGGTCGGCCAGGTCCTTCGCCACCGTCACCGGCAGCGGCGTCTTCGCATCGAACAGCTCGTCCCATTCGAGCTCGACGAGACCTTCCCTCGTGCTCCAGTTCTTGGCCGCGTGGGAGAGGTCGCCGGGCTTGGCGGCGATGTTGACGCTGCGCACCTCGGGCGGCAGCGGCTTCCCGTCGAGCACGTCCAGGATCCGTCCCGGCGCGGCCTTGAGGAACGCGATCGCCGAAGTCCTGACGGGCACCGCGGCGGCCACGGTGCCGAGGAGGTCGACACCCAGGTAGGAACCGACGTGCAGCCGGTAGGGATTGAGCTCGTAGGCCCGCTCGACCTGGTCCATGATGCCGTCACCGCCCGGACGGGCCGCCACCTCGATCACCCAGGGCGTGCCGTCCGCACCGAACTTGATCTCCACATGGGCCAGGCCCCGGTCGATGCCCAGCGCGACACAGGCCCGTACGGCGAGGTCGGTCAGCGCCTCGTCGCCCGTGCGGTGACTCGGCACCAGATGGGCGAGCTCGGCGAACCAGGGGCGCGGGGACAGGTACTTCTCCGTCACGGCGAGGACCTGTGCGCGTCCGGCACCGCAGAGCACCTCCACGGACACCTCGTCGTCGGAGTCGACGAACTGCTCGACCAGGTACTTGTCGCCGAGGATGTTGAACGCCGCGCCGTACTGGGCGATGACGCCCTTGGACTCCGCGAGAGCGGCCAGCGCCTCCTCGCGGGTGGTGGCCAGGACGACGCCGCCGCTGCCGCCGAAGTCGTACGGCTTGACGACCACGGGCAGCCCGAGGTCCTCGACCGCGTCGAGCAGTTCCTCGTCGGACTGCACCAGCCGGGACCGGGGGGTGCGCACGCCGGCCGTCAGGAGGGCCAGCTTCATCGCGTGCTTGTTGCGGGCGTTGGTGACCGCGGTGTCGTCCAGGCCGCCCAGACCCAGGGTGCGGTTGACGACGTTCGCCGAGTCCACCGTCCAGTCGTTGAGCGGCACGACGACCCGGGGGTGCCAGCCCCGGGCGGCATGCGTGCGGATGGCCCGCAGCAGGGAATCCGCGTCCTTGGGGTCGGCGGAGAGCATGGTGTCGAACGTGCGGTTCAGTCTGCGGACGGCGT
This sequence comes from Streptomyces luteogriseus, assembly GCF_014205055.1. Classification (NCBI taxonomy): domain Bacteria; kingdom Bacillati; phylum Actinomycetota; class Actinomycetes; order Kitasatosporales; family Streptomycetaceae; genus Streptomyces; species Streptomyces luteogriseus. The sequence goes on along the minus strand of NZ_JACHMS010000001.1, from coordinate 3,796,794 downwards.
CCTCCGACGCCGCCCAGACCGGAAGGCCGATGGCCTCCTTCGCGCCCGAGAAGGCCCTTTCCCGGAGATATTGATCGGCTCCGAGCAGGAGTACATATTCTTTCGGCTGCATGGCTGCGCCCCCAACTTCCAGAATTCCCCCGCCATGCGACGTCGCTACGAGACATCGTCGCCCGGGAGTTGGGTGATAAAGTGAATCAATTCATCGCCGAGAGGGGTCGCCACAATGACTTGCGGCGAACTCATGTCATCTCTATCGGCGTATTCAGTGAACTGCCTGCATAGATCCCCCGCTTCCGCCGCAGGATCGTAGCCACGCGGCGCGGGAGCGCGCAAGGGATCGTTTTCGGAAATGGCCTGAACGGAGCCGTGTGCCGACCAGGGGTCCGGTGGCGGAATTAATGATTCCGAAATTCTCCCCGGCTATGCGATGTGGTCCTCTTCCAGTTCCGCGTTGTGACGGTTCGTGAAGCGGTTGACCATGCGCTTGGCGTCCTCCGGCGGCAGGCCGATGCCGAACTCCGCCTCCACGTTGTCGATGAGCTCACGCGGCGTGGGGTAGCTGCCGTTGATCGACTGCTTGAAGACCTGGTAGTACGACTCCTCGTCCGGCTCGGAGGCGGGTGAGGAGCCGGGGGCCTGCGCGCCCGGGGCCGGCGTGCCGCCGCCTTCACCCAGTTCGCGGGTGCGGCCCGGCCCCACCGGGATGGGGAAGCTGCCCGTGTCCTCCGGGGAGGACTCCTGCTCGAACCGGGCCTGGTACTCCTCGGCCTCCTGCTGTTCCGCCATCCACTGGGCGTACTGCTCGGCGGGGTCGTAGTGGGGGTCGTAGCCGCCCTGGTAATCGACCTCACGGGGAGTGTTGAACCACGGGCTCTGCTCGGGCTCCGCGATGTCGTCCAGCTGCTCGGCGCTGCGGTTGCTCTCGAGTTGCGGGCGCTGCTCGCCGGAAGCCGCGGCTCTCCGGGGGGCGGGCACCTGGCCCGCCGCACGACTGCCCGCGGCCACCTCGCTCTGCTGCGGAGCCGGCGGGATCAGCGCCGGCTCGATACCCGCCGCCGCCAGCCCCGCCGGAGCCGTCTCGGCCAGCGGCACCCCGTACCGCGCCAGCCGCAACGGCATCAGGGACTCCACCGGAGCCTTCCTGCGCCACGCCCGCCCGAACCGCGACCGCAGCCGCGCCTGGTAGACCAGCCGCTCCTGCTCCAGCTTGATGACCTGCTCGTAGGAGCGGAGCTCCCAGAGCTTCATACGGCGCCACAGGAGGAACGTGGGAACGGGGGACAGGAGCCAGCGGGTGAGGCGGACACCCTCCATGTGCTTGTCGGCCGTGATGTCGGCGATACGGCCGATCGCGTGCCGGGCCGCCTCGACCGAGACCACGAACAGGATCGGGATCACCGCGTGCATGCCCACACCGAGCGGATCCGGCCACGCGGCCGCGCCGTTGAAGGCGATCGTCGCCGCCGTCAGCAGCCACGCCGTCTGACGCAGCAGGGGGAACGGGATCCTGATCCAGGTGAGGAGCAGATCCAGGGCCAGCAGGACGCAGATGCCCGCGTCGATGCCGATCGGGAAGACGTAGGAGAAGTTCCCGAAGCCCTTCTTGAGGGCCAACTCGCGGACCGCCGCGTACGAACCGGCGAAGCCGATGCCGGCGATGATCACGGCACCGGCCACGACCACGCCGATGAGAACGCGGTGCATCCGAGTCAGCTGCAGTGGCGCGGCCACCCGTACTCCCCTCCCCTTGCGTGTTGTTGCGCGCAACAGGGTGGCACATATGTGCGGAGGACGGGTGGCCGGATCCCGTCGGAGATGCTCAGCTCTTCGACGCGGGCTTCTTCGACGGCGACGAGGCGCTCTTCGAGGGCTCGTCCGAGGCCTCCTTGGACGCCGACTTGGACGGCGACTTCGACGGGGACTTCGAGGGAGCCTTCGACGGCGTCTTCGAAGCGCTGCCGCCCGCCTTGCCGCCACCCTCGCCGTTCGCCTCGGACACGGCGTCCACCGCCTCCTTGGCCGCCTTCTTCGCGTCCTTCAGCATGTCGGAGCCGCTCGGCGTCTTGTCACCGGCCAGACCCGCGCCGTTGTAGTCGAGCGTGACCACGACGTTCTCCACGCGCGCCACGACCGTCTGCTGCTTGAAGGTGCCTTCCTTCTTCTTCAGGTCGTAGTGCACGGCCGTCGCCTGGTCGCCCGTACCGGCCACCGGCTCCGTCTTGACGCCCTTCGCACCCTCGACGGCCTGGGCCTCCTGCACCTGCTTCTCGAAGTACTCCTGGGCCAGCTTGTCGGCCGGGCCACGGGTGACGTCCGACTCGAAGCGCAGCATCGACACGTTCAGCCAGCGGAACTGCGAACCCTTCACGCCGTTGTTGTCGAGGCTGTCCCAGGAGCAGCTGCCCCGGGTCGAGATGTCGTCCGACTTGCCCTCCTTGCCGGACTTGCCCTTCGGAACGAGGTCCTCCAGCGTCTTCTTCGAGAACGCCTTGCACGGCTCCGGAAGCTTGCCGTACGCCGCCGCCTGCACGGTCGGCGACGGGCTCGCGGACGCCGACGCGGCGGCCTTCGCGGCCTTGTCCGTGCTGTCGCCGGAGCCGGAGTCCGAGGAGCAGCCGGCGGCGACCAGCATCACGGGTACGGCGGCCGCGCAGACAAGGACGCGGTTGCGGCGCTTCGCTCGCTGGTCTCGCTTTTCTCGCTGTGCTCGTCGCTGCATGGTTCCTTCACTCATGACGCTCGTGGTTCCCTGCGGTCGGAACGGGTCCGAGTGGTCACGGTACGCGGTGAGGCAACGGTGTGTTCTTCCTTCGGGTGCTTTGCGGGCACGCGTGAAGGGGGAGTGAAAGGGCCTCAGTCGCTCAGCGAATCCGCCAGCTGCGAGGCCAGTTTCTGCGCCCTGTCCTGCATTTCCTTGCTGTCCGGGACGACGCCCACGGTCGTCGGCTGCTCCGCGTACTCGATGGTCACGATGACGTTGGACGTGCGGAACGCCACAGTCACCGTCCGCTGCTTGGCCGTCGAACCGGAGCTGCTGAGCCCGTCGTCGAGGAAGGCCTCGTCACCGAGGTCCTCCAGCACCCGGGGCTGCAGTTCGGTCGGGGCGGCGGACACGGACGCCGAGGGCGAGGAGGAACCGGACGGGGACGGGGAGCCGCTCGGGGACGCGCTCGCACCGCCCGGCGGAGTACTGCCGGCCGCGGCCGTCTCGGTCGCGGTCGGCACGGGCAGATGGGCCGCGGCCTCCTGCTCCGCGAAGAGCTGCTCGGCCTGGTTGTCGTCACTGACGGCGCTGTCGTAGGAGACGACCCGCTCGAAATCGATCAACAGGTGGTCGGTGGCGTCCGGGGAGTCCACCTTCCAACGGCAGCCGACCTTGCGGTCGGTGTCGAACGTGGTCGTCGGCTCGCCCTCGTAGGCCTTCTCGCGCTGCTCCTCGTCGCCGATCCTCGGGATGCCCGGGAGGAGTTCGTCGAGCGTGCTCTCGCCGACCTCGGCGCAGGGCTCGGGGAGCGTGCGGTAGCGGCCGGGCTCGGCGGAGGCCGATGCCGTGCCGGTGTCGTCCGGGTTGGAGCCGTCCGTCGGACCTTCGTCGCCCGAGCCGCCGGTGCAGCCGGCCAGTACCGCCGCGAGGAGCACGGCGATACCGGGTACGTACGCCTTCCGTTGCACGTGGTGGCCCCTCTCGACACGGATATTGGCTTGCCGCCCCAGGCCGGGCGATGAACACAATGTGTATCGCACGCACTGCCGTGAACGCCGGTCCGATTTCCCTTTCGTCGACCTTGGCTCCGGTATTTGCTGTTGAGGACTTCTGTTCGCTTACGGGGGATTGAGGGCGTTATGTCGTATGTAGAGATACCGGGGGCGAAGGTGCCGATCCGGATGTGGACCGACCCGGCCTCGGTCGAGGAGGGCGCGCTCCAGCAGCTCCGGAACGTGGCGACCCTGCCCTGGATCAAGGGCTTGGCCGTCATGCCCGACGTGCACTACGGCAAGGGCGCGACGGTCGGCTCGGTCATCGCGATGCGGGGTGCGGTGTGCCCGGCGGCGGTGGGGGTCGACATCGGCTGCGGAATGTCGGCGGTGAAGACGTCCCTGACGGCGAACGACCTGCCCGGCGACCTGTCCCGGCTGCGGTCGCGGATCGAGCAGGTGATTCCGGTGGGGCGGGGGATGCATGACGACCCGGTGGATCCGGGGCGGTTCCATGGAATGGCCACTGCCGGGTGGGACGACTTCTGGTCGCGGTTCGACGGGGTGGCGGAGGCGGTCAAGTTCCGTCATGAGCGTGCCACCAAGCAGATGGGAACGCTCGGCGGAGGAAATCACTTTGTCGAGGTGTGCACCGATACGACCGGTTCTGTCTGGTTGATGCTGCACTCCGGTTCCCGGAACATCGGCAAGGAACTGGCCGAGCACCACATCGGCGTGGCCCAGAAGCTCCCGCACAACCAGAACCTGGTCGACCGCGACCTCGCCGTGTTCGTCGCGGACACCCCGCAGATGGCGGCGTACCGCAACGACCTGTTCTGGGCGCAGGAGTACGCGAAGCACAACCGCTCGATCATGATGGCGCTCCTCAAGGACGTGATCCGCAAGGAGTTCAAGAAGGCCAAGCCCACCTTCGAGCCGGAGATCAGCGCGCACCACAACTACGTGGCCGAGGAGCGCTACGACGGGATGGACCTGCTCGTGACCCGCAAGGGCGCGATCCGGGCCGGCTCCGGCGAGTACGGGATCATCCCCGGCTCCATGGGCACGGGTTCGTACATCGTGAAGGGCCTCGGCAACGCCAAGTCCTTCAACTCGGCCTCGCACGGCGCGGGCCGGCGCATGAGCCGCAACGCGGCCAAGCGCCGGTTCACCACGAAGGACCTGGAACAGCAGACCCAGGGCGTGGAGTGCCGCAAGGACTCCGGGGTCGTCGACGAGATCCCCGGCGCCTACAAGCCGATCGAGCAGGTCATCGACCAGCAGCGTGACCTCGTGGAGGTCGTGGCGCAGATCAAGCAGGTCGTCTGCGTGAAGGGCTGACCGGCGCTACGCGTCCCGGTGCACCTTCGTGTTGGACGCCTGGGCGCGGGGGCGCAGGACCAGGAGGTCGACGTTGACGTGGGCGGGGCGGGTGACCGCCCAGGTGATCGTGTCGGCGACGTCGTCGGCCGTGAGGGGTTCGGCGACGCCCTGGTAGACCTTGGCCGCCTTCTCCTCGTCGCCGCCGAAGCGGGTCAGGGCGAACTCGTCCGTCTTGACCATGCCGGGGGCGACCTCGATGACCCGGACGGGCTGGCCGACGATCTCCAGGCGGAGGGTCTCGGCGAGGACGTGGGAGCCGTGCTTGGCGGCGACGTAGCCACCGCCGCCCTCGTAGGTGCCGTGGCCGGCGGTGGAGGAGACGACCACGACCGTGCCGTCGCCGCTCGCGATCAGCTTGGGCAGCAGGGCCTGGGTGAGGTTGAGGGTGCCGATGACGTTCGTCTCGTACATCTGCCGCCAGTCGGCCGGGTCGCCGGTCGCGACCGGGTCGGCGCCGAGCGCGCCGCCCGCGTTGTTGACCAGGACGCCGATCGTCTTGAACGCCGTGGCGAACTCGTCGACCGCCGCGCGGTCGGTGACGTCGAGGGGGTACGCCGTGGCCTGGTGGCCCGCCGTGGTGATCTCCTCGGCCAGGGCCTCGATGCGGTCCTTGCGGCGCGCGGTGAGGACGACGCGGTAGCCCGCCGCGGCGAGCTGCCGGGCCGTGGCGGCGCCGATCCCGCTGCTCGCACCCGTGACGACGGCGATGCGGGAGGCTGCGGGCGGGGCGGCGGTGGCCATGGGGTGCTCCTCGGGTCCTCGGGCGTGGGCGGGCCCGGCGTCCGCGTCGGGTCCGTGGCCAGGATAGGCGGGCCCTTCGGTGGGAGAATGGGGACGGGTGATCCCCTGTTTTCCCGGAGGTGGATCATGGGCGAGGCACGTGAGGTCATGGACCGGCTCACGGACGCGGTCACCACACACGCCGATCTGAAGGTCCTGGGCGAGCTCTACGCGGAGGACGCGGTCGCCTTCACTCCCGACGAGGGTGAGCTGCGCGGGCGCGACGCGATCGTCGAGTACTGGCGGGCGATGACCGAGGCGGTCCCCGAGGCGACGTTCGAGGTGCTGCACTCCTACGAGGCCGGGGACACGGCCATCGACGAGGGGATCTACCGCGGGCGGAACACCGGGCCGCTGGAGCTGCCCAACGGCGAGACGCTGCCGCCGACGCAGAAGGAGGTCCGGATCCGCGGGGTGGACATCGCCACCGTGCGGGACGGGCGGATCGTCGACTACCGGCTGTACTTCGACGAGATGGACTTCCTCGGTCAGCTGGGGCTGCTGCCCGACGAGCCGCTCTGAGGCCCGGTCGGCCCGGACGGCCCGGTCGGCCCGGTCAGTTTCCCCGTGGGGCGTACATGATGACGGCCATGCCCGCGAGGCAGACGAGCGCGCCCGTGATGTCCCAGCGGTCCGGGCGGTAGCCGTCCGCGACCACGCCCCACAGGATCGAGCCGGCGACGAAGATCCCGCCGTACGCGGCGAGGACGCGGCCGAAGTGGGCGTCGGGCTGGAACGTCGCGACGAAGCCGTAGGCGCCCAGCGCGAGGACGCCGCCGGCCGCCCAGAGCCAGCCCTTGTTCTCACGCACGCCCTGCCAGACGAGCCAGGCGCCGCCGATCTCGAGGAGCGCGGCGAGGACGAAGAGGGCGGCGGAGCGGAGCACGGACATGGCGGTCAGCTTCGCATGCCCTCACCACCTCGTGGCGTCGGCGTCAGGGCGGCAGGCGTCCCAGGCGTCCAGGACGTCAGGCGTCGTCGGTCTCGGTGGCGTGCCCGGCGCGTCGTCGGCAGGCGTCCAGGGCGTCAGGTGTAACCGGTCTCGGCGTCGTCGCGCTCGCGGGTGGCCGTCCGGGCGGCGACGCTGCCGCTGAACGCGCCGACCGCCGGGCGGGTCGGCCTCCGGGATGACGCCGATGTGCCGGCCCCCGTCGCGCACTCCCGCCAGGGCCGGCTCACCGAGGGACCGCGGTGTCCGGCACCGCGTCGACGTCCCGGTCCGCGACAGCGCCGCCGACGGGACGCCCGGGCCCCAGGGACCGCATCAAGGCCTCGTCACCCTCGCGGCGCCGGCCCGGTCACCGCCATGCCCCCCGGTGCGCGGCGAGCTGGACGGCGTACCCGCCGACCGCGCCCGCCGCGCCCGTCACCGGCAGCGCACCGCCCGGCGCGGGCTCCAGCCGGTCCAGGACGCCGCGAAGGCGCCCGCCCGGCTCGACGGGGGGCGGCTGGTGCTCGTGCCCTGAGAAGTGCGGCTCCTAGGGCTCGGCGCGTCCCGCCCGGGCCTCCGTCGTGTATGCCGTGGGGGGCACCCCCACCGTCGCCGTGAAGTCCCGTACGAGATGGGCCTGGTCGGCGTAGCCGAGGTCGGCGGCGAGGGTGGCCCAGTCGATGTCGTCGCGGGTGCCGGCCTGTTCGAGGGCCTCGTGGATGCGGTAACGGAGGATGACCCACTTCGGGCTCACGCCCACGTAGGTGGCGAACAGCCGTTGCAGGGCCCGCACCGACAGGCCCTCGGCGCGGGCGAAGTCGCCGACGCGGCGCATGGTGCGGTCGGCGCGGATCCGGCGGACGAGGTCGATCGCGAGGTCGGCCCGTGGGTCCGGGCCGTGGGGCAGGGAGAGCAGGAAGGCGTCCAGGGCGGCCACCTTGGCGCGGTCGCCGGCGGCGGTGACGACCGTGCGGGCGGTGTCGCCGGTGATCTGCGGGAACACCTCCCGGGCGGGCAGCGCGCGGCCGGTCCACCGGGAGACGGGTGTCGCGGGGGTGTAGGGCCGGAAGCCGCCGGGGCGGAACTTCACCCCGCAGACGTGGCCGCGCCCGGTGAGTTTCCTGGTGTAGAGGCCCAGGGCGACGCCGGTGACCTCGGCGTACGGCGGCGCGTCCGTCTCACCGGACTCGTCCCACTGGAAGGTGAGGTTGACGGAGGGGTGCGGGACGATGTGGGAGGCGTAGGGCGCGGGCAGGTCCCAGTCGATGAGCCAGTACCACTCGACGTACCGGCGCAGGGGCTCTGCGGGCTCGTGGCGGCGGAATCGGACGCGGTGGAGCAGCCCTGACGGGTCGACGATCCCGCGGGTGTCGTGGCGGGGTGCCTCCATGGCCGGATCGTACGTCGCGTTTCTTCAAGAGGGGCAGCCCCCGGCCTGCCTACGGTCGGGGTATGGACACGAACGCGGTGAGGATCCACGGCATCGGTGAGTTGCTGGCCCGGGCGAGGGAGCGGGCGGTGCCGGTGGTGCGGGGCATTCCGGACGCGGCCCTGGCCGCTCCCACGCCCTGCGCCGAGTACGACGTGCGGGCCTTGGTCGATCACCTCTTCCAGGTGGTCGTGCAGTTCCAGCGGCTGGCCGTGAAGGAGGCGTCGGATTTCGGCGAGACGGCCGGGGTGGTCGCCGAGGACCCCGGGTGGCGTGAGCGGTTCGCGCGGGAGGCGGACCGGTTGGTGGCGGCCTGGTCCGCGCCCGGCGCCGAGGAGGGCACGACCGGCGGGATGGACATGCCGGCCCGGCTGGTCGGCTCGATGGCGCTGCTCGATCTGACGGTGCACGTGTGGGACCTGGCGCGGGCTACGGGCCAGGACTTCCCGGGTGCCGACGAGGCGGTCGTGGCGGAGCTGACGGGCGCGGTGGACGAGCTGGCGCCGACGGCCCGGCGGATGGGCGTGTTCGGGGAGCCGGTGCCGGAGGGTGAGGACGCGTCGGCGTTCGAGCGGTTGCTGGCGCGGACCGGCCGGGACCCGCACTGGGAATAGCCCCCGGGCGGCGGCCGTTCTCCGGGTATGGTTGAACCGTAAACAACCTGGAGGGTGAGCGACCATGCAGTTCGGGATCTTCAGCGTCGGCGACGTCACGCCCGACCCCACCACCGGCCGGACACCGAGCGAGCGCGAGCGGATCAAGGCCATGGTCGCCATCGCGCTGAAGGCCGAGGAGGTGGGGCTCGACGTCTTCGCGACCGGCGAGCACCACAACCCGCCCTTCGTGCCCTCGTCGCCGACCACCATGCTCGGCTACATCGCGGCCCGCACCGAGCGGCTGATCCTCTCCACGGCCACGACCCTGATCACCACCAACGACCCGGTGAAGATCGCCGAGGACTTCGCGATGCTCCAGCACCTGGCCGACGGCCGGGTGGACCTGATGCTGGGCCGCGGGAACACCGGCCCGGTCTACCCCTGGTTCGGGCAGGACATCCGCCAGGGCATCAATCTCGCCGTCGAGAACTACGCCCTGCTCCACCGCCTGTGGCGCGAGGACGTCGTCGACTGGGAGGGGAAGTTCCGCACGCCCCTGCAGGGCTTCACGGCCACGCCCCGCCCGCTGGACGGCGTACCGCCCTTCGTCTGGCACGGTTCGATCCGCTCGCCGGAGATCGCCGAACAGGCCGCGTACTACGGCGACGGCTTCTTCCACAACAACATCTTCTGGCCGGCCGACCACACCAAGCGCATGGTCGAGCTGTACCGCACGCGCTACGCCCACTACGGCCACGGCACGCCCGAGCAGGCGATCGTCGGGCTCGGCGGGCACGTCTTCATGCGGAAGAACTCGCAGGACGCGGTGCGCGAGTTCCGGCCCTACTTCGACGTCGCGCCGGTGTACGGGCACGGTCCGTCGCTGGAGGACTTCACGGAGCAGACCCCGCTGACCGTCGGCTCCCCGCAGCAGGTCATCGAGAAGACGCTGGCCTTCCGCGAGTACGCGGGCGACTACCAGCGCCAGCTGTTCCTGATCGACCACGCCGGGCTGCCGCTGAAGACCGTGCTGGAACAGATCGACCTGCTGGGCGAGGAGGTCGTGCCGGTGCTGCGCAAGGAGTTCGCCGTGGACCGCCCGGCGGACGTCCCCGACGCCCCGACCCACGCCGCCCGGCTCGCCCACGAGCAACGGTGAGGGGACGGTAGGAACCGGCTCCCGGGTTGCCCGGCCCCTGGTGAGAGGGGAGTAAGAAGGACGCCCCGGCGCAGCGCGTACGGCCTGGGGGGCCGGGCGGCTTGGCACACTGGACGCGTGCCCCACACCGTGCTGCTCGCCGAAGACGACCGCGCCATCCGCAACGCCCTGGAGCGTGCCCTGACCCTGGAGGGCTACCAGGTCATGGCGGTCGCCGACGGGGTCGAGGCGCTCGCACAGGCCCACCGCAACCGCCCGGACGTGCTCCTGCTGGACGTGATGATGCCCGGCATCGACGGGCTCCAGGTGTGCCGGGTGCTGCGCGCCGAGGGCGACCGCACGCCCGTGCTGATGCTGACGGCCCTCGTCGAGACGGCCGACCGTATCGCCGGGCTGGACGCGGGCGCCGACGACTACGTGGTCAAGCCCTTCGACGTGGAGGAGGTCTTCGCCCGGCTGCGCGCCCTGCTGCGCCGCACCAGCCCGGTGGGAGCCGGCAGCGCACCGGCGGCCGAGGCGCCCAGGCCGCTCCCGGAGCGGTTCATCGAGGCGGCCGGCCTCCGCATGGACCCGCAGGCGCGCCGGGCCTGGCGCGGCGCGCGTGAGCTGGAACTGACCCGCACCGAGTTCGAGCTGCTGGAACTGCTGGTACGCAACGCGGGCATCGTCCTCGACCACTCCACGATCTACGACCGCATCTGGGGCTACGACTTCGGGCCCGGCTCGAAGAACCTCGCCGTCTACGTCGGCTACCTGCGCCGCAAGCTCGACGAGCCGGAGGCGCCGCAGCTGATCCACACGGTGCGGGGCGTGGGTTACGTGCTGCGGGAGGACTGAGTGGGCCGCCCGGGCCGCCTGCTGGCCGGGCGGCGGCCGAAGCTGGTCTCGCTGCGCACCACGTTCGCCGTGTCGTTCGCGGCGGTGACGGCGGCCGTGACGATCCTGGTCGGCATCCTGTCCTACAGCGCCGCCGCCCGGTTGGTGCGGGTGGACCAGCAGACGGTGTTCGACGAGGTCGTGCAGGACCTGCGCGACGAGGTGCGGCAGAACCACATGACGCCCGGCGACTTCTCGTCCGCCGCGCCCGGCCACGACCTCGTACGCCCCGCACGCACGGATGTGCAGGTGCTCGGCCCGGACGGGCATGTCGTCGACGGGGGCAGTCCGGGGCTGCCGGTCACCGGCACCGACGCGCGGATCGCCGCCGAGACGCTGTCCGGGCAGGTCGCCGAGCACAAGGACGTCGACGTGGGCAGCGACGTCTACCGCGTCGCCACCGTCTCCCTCGGCGGCGGGCGCGGGGCGGTGCAGGTCGCGCAGGAGTTCAGCGACGTCGAGGACCTGCTGCGGGCACTCCAGCAGCGGACGCTGCTGCTGATGGCGGCCGTGGTGGTCGGCGCGGGGCTGTTCGGCTGGTGGCTGGCCCGGCGGATCACGCGCCGCCTGGTCGTGCTGACCGACGCCGCCGAGGACGTCGCCCGCACCCGCCGGCTGGGCATCCAGGTGCCGGTGGCCGGTCATGACGAGGTGGGCCGGCTCGGCCGGGCCTTCGACCGGATGCTGGGGCGGCTCGCACAGTCCGAGGAGGACCAGCGCCGGCTGGTCCAGGACGCGGGCCACGAGCTGCGCACGCCGCTGACCTCGCTGCGCACGAACATCTCCCTGCTGCGCCGGATCGACGAACTCCCGCCGAAGGCCCGCGAGGAACTGGTCGCCGACCTGGGCCAGGAGGCCCGGGAGCTGACCGACCTGGTCAACGAGCTGGTGGATCTCGCGGCCGGGCAGTCCGACACCGAGCCGCCGCGCCGGGTGGACCTCGCCGACGTCGCCGAGGAGGTGGCGGGGGTGGCCCGGCGCCGCAGCGGCCGGGAGATCCTGCTGCGCGCGAGCGGCGACACCACGACCGACGGACGGCCCGGGATGCTGACCCGGGCGCTGTCCAACCTCGTCGAGAACGCGGTCAAGTTCGACCAGGGCGGCCGGGCCCCCGTCGAGATCGTCGTCGCCGGGCCCGCCCGGCCCGGCACGATCCGGGTCGAGGTGCTGGACCGCGGCCCCGGCATCACCGATCACGACCTCGCCCGGGTCTTCGACCGCTTCTACCGTGCCGCCGACGCCCGCTCCCTGCCGGGCTCGGGCCTCGGCCTGTCCATCGTCCGCGAGGTGGCCCTGGCGCACGGGGGAGCGCCGTTCGCGCACCGGCGGGACGGGGGTGGGGCGGTCATCGGGTTCACGGTGGGCGGCCGGCCGGCGGGAAGCGGTGGCGAGGCGGGCTGAGGAGGAGTCCGGCAGGAAACCGGGGCAGCCGCCGTCCGACGACGGCCCGCACACCGGCCGGTCACCGCTTTCCTCGCAACGCCCGGACCACCTCGGCCACTGCCACGAGGATCCCCGCCCGGTCCTTCGACTCGGATCCGCTGAGCGCGGACCGGACGACGAGTACGGCCGCACAGGCGATGATCAGGAGCATCAGCACGCCACAGGCGGCGGCGGCGAGCACGGGGTCCATCGAGGTTCCCTCCCGGGAAAGCGGAGCAGCGGGGTGACGCGACCGACCGTGCCCGGAGCGGTGCGGCCGGCGTTCGGGCGCAATCGCCGATTCCGCGGTGATGCCGCAGGTCAAACCGGTAATGTGCGGCCTCACGAGTCGTACGGGTCGTACGACTCGGGTTGCTCGGCCGACTGGGGCGCCGGTGGGGGCGCGGGAGGGGGACGGCGGCGATGGCGGGACGGCAGCGGTACGACCAGGCGCTGGCCAAGCTGATCGAGTGGGCCGGGAACCCCAGCCCGGCCGAAGTGCGCGAGGAGATCGCGACGGACCTGGAGCGAGGCCGGCGTCCACCGGGAGTGAGCTCGGTCGACTCCCGGCTCTCCGGGGCGATCCCGCGCGACCGCAGGGACCGGCACGACTTCCTGAACGCCCTGGCGAGAATCGCGCACCGACGCAACGGAAGCCGCTTACCGCTTCCCACGCTGACGCAGTGGGACAGCATGGCGGAGGAGGCGCGCAGGGCCCGCCTCAAACGGTCGCCCGAGACGGCCGGCCCTCCGGCCGGGCCGCTCCCGGCCCGCCCGGAAGGGCAGGACTGGCAGGACGACACGGCTCAGTCCCAGGCCTGGCAGTTCGTCCGGCCCGGCTCCGAAGAGCGCGCCGACGCCCTGCGGGAGCAGGCCCGGGAGTTCGCAGGCCGGCTGGCCGAGCTGTACGGACCCGCGCGCGACCTCCTCGCCGACGACCCGTGGCACGACCCGAACCTGGCCCGGCGCGTCGCCCACCGGACCAACCTCCTCCTGTACCAGCTCCGCTGCCACCAGAAGGGGATCCTCGAACCGGCCGAGGCGGCCCTGCTCGCCCTCCTGCCGTTCCTGTACCAGGTGCACGGTGCGCAGGCGGCCGCGACGCTGTCCCACGTGGACCCGGCCGACCTCCGGGAACAGCCGGAGGGAAGTCCCGAGCGCCGGGCGTACGAGGTGCTCCTGCGCTCCCACAAGAGGCTCGTCCGCCAGGCCGTGCGCGGTGACGCGCTCCAGGACCGGGCCGGTGGACGCCGGGAGATCGGGTGGTGGCTCTTCCACCAGTGGGCGAAGGGGCAGCCCGTGGACCTCCGGGCCGTGCCGAGCACGGCGGACGGCGCCGGGACCGACATCGCGACCGTCTGCCGTCCGGACCTGGTGTCCCGGTTGCTGGCCTGTGCGCAGGTGGCGCCGCGCAAGCTGTACGGGCGCGGCGGCGCCGCCGGCGCCCTGCGTGAGGATCCCTACCAGCTCGACTTCGGCGGCCGGGACTGGCAGCAGGTGCGCGAATGGCTGGTGGGGCCGCTGTTCGCGATCGCCCACGCCCTGGCGATCGAGGTCACGGACCTTCCCCCGGCGGTCGTCCGGCACCTCGGCATCCCGGACCCCCTGGACCTGGAGTGCCTCTTCACCACCGTGGGAGAGGCCACCTGGACCGCCCACCGGGACGTCCTCGGGCTGAGAGCGGTGTGTGATCACCCCGCGGCCGTGGCCGCACTGTCCGAGCACGCCGAACTCGTGGACACCCTGCTGCGCGGCGCCCGGCGCGCGAAACTCGCCGAGGAGGTCGGCGCGCTTCCGGTGTATGCCCACGCCGACGAGGTGCACGAGGCGGACGACGGATCGGGACCAGCGCAGGCCGGGGAAGTGATCCGGTTCCGGCTCGACGAGGAACGTATCCAGGAACTTCTCATGGGCGAGAACCTCTACCGCGACCGCAGCCTCGCCATCCGCGAGCTCTACCAGAATGCCCTGGACGCCTGCCGCTACCGCCGCGCGCGGCAGCACGCGCGCGACGGCCGCGACACCTACGACGGCGAGATCACCTTCACGCAGGACTTCGACACGGAGGAAGGCCGCTACTACCTGGAGTGCGCAGACAACGGGATCGGCATGGACGAGACGGTCCTGGCGGACGTCTTCTCCCGCGCCGGCGTCCGGTTCACCGACCTTCCCCGCTACCAGGAGGAGCTGCAGGACTGGGAGAAGCAGGGCATCACCGTCCATCCGAACAGCAGGTTCGGCATCGGAGTGCTCAGCTACTTCATGATCGCGGACGAGATCAGGGTCACCACCTGCGCCATGGACGGCGGCACCGGACGCCCGGAGGAACTCACCGTCCTGATCACTGGCCCCGGCCACTACTTCAGGGTGCGCCGGACCGGCCGGAAGGGCCCCGTGGGCACGAAGGTGCGCCTGTACCTCCGGGACGGGGACAAGGCACCTTCTTGCGTACGGGAGTTGCGAAGACTGCTGGGGCTGGCCGAGTTCGTCACCACCGCCCGGCACGGAACCCAGGAGGCGACCTGGAAACCGGGGGAGCTGCGCCTGCGGGAGGCTGCCGGAAACCGGTCCGAAGGTTTCGTGGCCCACGGGCGGACGGTCGCCTGGCCGGTGGGCGCCTACCAGGCCGACGGCCAGGTGATCTGGTGCGAGGAGGGGGGCGGCATCCTGGTCGACGGCATCCACACCGAGCCCCGGGCACGGCGGGGGGTGCTGACCGATCCCGGCGATCACCGCCGCCCGCGCGGGGTCGTCGTCAACCTGACCGGGGGAACTCGGCCCAGGGACCTGTCGGTGGACCGTACGGAGATCCTGGACGACGACGTGTGTGAGCCGGTGGAGCGGCTCATCGTGGACGCCCTGCCGGCTCTGCTCTCCGCCGATCCCCCCCTGCTCGGCTTCGAGTGGCTGTCCGAGGTGGCGTGGCGCAGCCCGCGCCTTGCGGACATCGTGACCGAGGCGGCCGGAGAGGCCGGGGTCGAGGTGGACCTGCACGGTTACCCGGTGCCGGTCGCCAGGACCGGGTTCTTCCCGCCGGACGACGGAGTCGTCCACCAGGCCGACTCGGGCCTGCCCCAGCCCGGAGGATTCACGGGCAGCCTCGTCGGCGGCGAGATCTACGGCTTTCCTGACGACATCACGTTGCTGTGGCGGCTGCTCGCCCACCGGCCGAACGTCGAACTGTCCACGCTGGCCACGTTGGTACCCGAGCTGGACCGGGTCTGCTCGGTGCTCGCCGCCAGGCCCTCGGACATGCTGCTGTGCACGGACTCCAGAGGGGTGTGGAACAGCAGAAGCTGGATGGACCCGCACACGCTGAACGACGTGACGGCGTGCCCGGGCCATGCCTTGTCCGTGGCGCTCAACTGCGGGATGCCCTACGAAGCGGCCGTCGCCCGCCTGGAGCGACTCCGTCTGCCCACACCGGGTCCCGCCGACGCCGCCGCCCAGGTCGACCCTACCGGAGTGGCGATGCTCGACCAGGACAACAGGGCCCACGGGGGCGGCTGGTGGCAGCCCGGGGAGGTGGTGCCTCCTGGCCACGTTCTCAAGGCGGCACTGCTGTTGAACGTCGGTGTCGACGAGGCAGTCGGCCGGATGAGGGCCTTCGGCTTCGATGTCCAGGTGGGAGTGATGCCGATGGAGGCGCCCGAGGACTGGGTGGTGAAGCTGCTCAGCCGCGACCTGGACGGGGAGAGGCCCTGGCTCGGTCTCCATGCCACGGTCCGTGCGGGGCACGTCCTGTCCGGCGTCACGAAGTGCCGGCGCACCTTCGGCGAAGTGGTCGAGGTTCTCAGGGCGTACGGATTCGACGTGGAACTCGGTTCCCTTGACGAGGAGGCCGCCGCGGAACTGCTGAGACAGGGCGAGGAGTGGGGCTGGGACGCTGACGCTGCCGAACTCCTTGACGTGGGCAAACCGGTGCCGCCGGGCCTCCTCGCCCGCGCGGCGCTCACCTCGGACGTTCCCCTTTCCGACGTCGCCCGCCGCCTCGCGGGGTTCGGCTTCCCTGTCGGTGCCCACCCCGAGCATGCCGACCCGACGGACACGTCGATTCTCAGCGCTGATGTTCATGGGCGCTCCTGGCACGCATGCGGCGCCGAGATCGACCTCACCACCCTCGTGGTTGCCGCCCACCGCAGCGGGCTCGCGCCGGCGGCGGTGGCGGCCCGGCTCCGCGCCTACGGTTTGGCGGTGCCCTGGACGGAGCTGCCCGAGCGGGTGGAACCGGACGACGTGACGATGCTCCGCCAGCTCTTCGCCCAGAGGCTCCGGTACGACGAGGAACTCGCCCCGGGCCGGCCCGTGCCCATGCTGGCCGTGATCCCGGTGGCGCAGAGCCTGAGCAAGTCCCCCCGGGCGGTCGTCGACCGGCTCGCCCGCTACGGATTGCGCACGCCGTGCACCACGGCACCGGCCAGGGCGAGCGGCAATGACAACAGCCTCATCGCCCCTTGGGTGCGCGGCTCCGCCAGGGAGACCGAACTCGACTGGAACGAACCCGTGCCGGTGCACTACCTGGTCTCCGCGCCGCACACCCTGCTGATGGAGCCCCAGGAGGTCGTGGACCGCCTGACGGCCTTCGGCCTGGAGACCCCTGTCCACGCGCTGAGCGGCCTGGACGAGACCGACCGGCGCCTGTGCCTCCGAGAGCACGAGGAGAACGGAAGCAGGGCCCGTCTCCCGCTGACCCTGCGCTGGCCGATCAGCGACTTCCTGAGCATCGCCCGCTTCGCGGACCTGCCCCTGGACGAGCTCCTTCCCCGGCTCACCCGCCTCGGTGTGGACATCCCCCGCGTGGTCGACGCCGTCCGCACCGCCCTGCCGCGAGTCCCCGGCCTGGTCATGGCCCCGGAGGAGGCGACGGCCACCTCGTGAAGGACGGCCCCTCGTGGGGGCCGGGCCAGGTCTTCCGCCGATCAGTCCGCGAGCGAGTAGAACCCGATCGGGGAGTTCGGCCGGAACCCGATCCGCGGGTACACGGGCGCGCCGGCGGCGGTCGCGTGCAGCGTCGCCCGGGTCGGTCCGGTGGCCCGGGCCCCCTCGTACAGCGCCTTGCGGGTCACGGCCTCCCCGTACCCGCGCCGCTCCCACGCCGGATCGGTGGCGACGAGCACGACGAAGAGCCGCCCGTCCGCCTCGACGGTGGCGGCGCACGTCACGGGAACCCCGTCGCGCAGACCCAGGTACGCGAACACGTCGCTCTTCCACAGCGAGGACCCGGCGAGCCCGTCCCGCCCGTCCTCCAACGGGAACCCGTACGCACGCGAGTTGATGTCCGCGTAGGCCGCGAGGAGTTCGTCGTCGGTCACGCGCACGAAGGTCAGCTCGGGATGGGCGGGCTCGGGGATCGGCAGCAGATCTCCCGCCATGCCGGTGCCGGGGAAGGCGTAGGCGAGCCCCGCTTCCCCGGCGGCCTCCTCGAGCGCGGCGCGCGCCGGGTCGTCGAGCAGATCCTCGAAGACCCACAGGAACCCGGGACGGGACTTCGACCGCATGATCTCTGCGGCCTCGTTCAGCCGCTGCTTCAGCAGCCCGGCGTCCGCGCCGACGTCCGTCAGGGTCAGACAGTTCCAGAAGGCGAACCGGCAGTCGGCCCACCGCACGGCGATGCCCGGCAGGTCCCGCACATCGGCCCGCGGGTCCCGGTCGAGCACCATGGCCCGCCAGACCGTGGCGAGCTGCTCCACCGATTCGATCGAGTCCGCGAGATCACGCACGAGGTCCCCCTGGGGTCATGGTCACCGGCTGCGTACCCGTACTGCCCAACGCGGGCACGGCTCATCCCCCTGACCGGGGCGGTGCAGCCGCTCGACCCGCGGGTCGACCGGATCTCGCCCCCTGGACCGTGCCCGGTCGAGGAGCGGGTCGGCTCAGGGCCAGACCAGGCAGTAAGGCTGGTGCCCCGCCTCGTGCAGCCGGTGCGAGAAGTCCTGCCACTCGTGCAGCAGTTGGTAGACGTTGAACGCGTCGCGGGGGCCGCCCCGGTCGGGGACCGTCGACCAGATGAAGGCCGCCGCGCCGACCGCTTCCTCGCCGATGCCGCGCAGGGGGTCGACGACCGTCATGGGGAGTTTCACCACTGCGTAGTCGGGGTGCAGGACGACCAGTTCCAGGGGCGGGACCTTGTGCAGGGGGACGCCCTCTATGCCCGTGAGGACCATGGCCGCCATGGTCTCCGGCTTGATCTTCGTGAACATGCCGTTCATGCCGAGCTCGTCGCCTCCGAGCTCCTCGGGGCGCATCGAGATCGGGACGCGGGCCGCGGTCGCGCCGTCGGGCGCACCGAAGTACTTGTACGTCACCCCCACCCGACCACCATTCCCGCTGCCCCCGGCCCGAAGATCGTCCACCTGGCGTTCAGTACGTCCGGCGGCCCGCTCCGGTTCACTCGGCCGGTCCTGTGTCTGACGCGCTTCCTGAGCGTCCTCCGCCTCGCGTCGGTGCCTTCCCCGCCGGGCACGTCGAGGACCCAGGTCATCAGTCCCCTCGCCCAGTCCGCCACCGCGATGCATATCTCCACCCGACTGCTTTTCCAGAACGCGTCGCCCCCGCCGCGCAACCCGATCATCGTGTCAGTGACCTCCCCCACGGCCGCCCGCCGAAACGTGCGCTGAAACATCTGCCCGCAGGATCTCCGCAGCCTCCGGCCACCCCGGGCCGTTCGAGCTGTGTGTATCAGGGACCAGTCTCGCAGACGGCGGCGGGTGCGGGGCCGGTTGTCCCGTGCCCCGCCCGCCCACGCCCCTGGCCTACCCTGAACAGGTCACTGGCACCCGGAGCCCGACAGCGTCGGAGAAGGTCGGAGAAGTCGCAGGTCATGAGTGAACTGGCATATCCGTATGAAGCACCGGCCTCGCAGGCTCTGTTCGACCGCGCGGCGGCCGTCACGCCCGGCGGCGTGAACTCACCGGTGCGGGCCTTCCGAGCCGTCGGCGGCACGCCGCGGTTCATGGTGTCCGGCACCGGCCCCTATCTGACGGACGCGGACGGCAGGGAGTACGTCGACCTCGTCTGCTCCTGGGGGCCCATGATCCTCGGGCACTCCCACCCCGAGGTCATCGCCGCCGTGCAGGACGCCGTCTCGCGCGGCACGTCCTTCGGCACGCCCGGTGAGGGCGAGGTCGCGCTCGCCGAGGAGATGACCGCCCGGGTTGCGCCACTGGAGCAGGTGCGGCTGGTGTCCAGCGGCACCGAGGCGACCATGTCCGCCATCCGGCTGGCCCGCGGATTCACGCGGCGCACCAAGGTGATCAAGTTCGCCGGGTGCTACCACGGGCACGTCGACTCGCTGCTCGCCGCGGCCGGCAGCGGTGTCGCCACGTTCGCGCTGCCCGACACCCCCGGCGTCACCGGTGCGCAGGCCGGCGACACGATCGTCCTGCCGTACAACGACCTCGACGCCGTCCGCGAGGCCTTCCGGGCGCACCCGGGCGAGGTCGCCTGTGTGATCACCGAGGCCTCCCCGGGCAACATGGGCGTCGTACCGCCCGCCGACGGGTTCAACCAGGGCCTGAAGGACCTCTGCACCGAGAACGGCGCGCTCTACGTCTCCGACGAGGTCATGACCGGCTTCCGGACCAGCCGCGCCGGGTGGTTCGGGGTCGACGGCGTGGTCCCCGACCTGATGACCTTCGGCAAGGTCATGGGCGGCGGTTTCCCCGCGGCGGCCTTCGGCGGGCGGGCGGACGTCATGGCCCACCTCGCTCCGGCCGGGCCCGTCTACCAGGCCGGCACCCTCTCCGGTAACCCCGTCGCCACCGCGGCCGGCCTCGCCCAGCTGCGGCTGCTCGACGACGCCGCGTACGCCAAGGTCGACGCCGTGTCGAAGGAGATCCAGGGGCTCGTCACCGGGGCCCTGACCAAGGAGGGCGTCGCGCACCGGGTGCAGACCGCCTCCAACATGTTCTCGGTGTTCTTCACCGACCGGCCCGTGCGGAACTACGAGGACGCCAAGACCCAGGAGTCCTTCCGCTTCACCGCGTTCTTCCACTCGCTGCTCGCCGACGGCGTCTACCTGCCGCCGTCCTCCTTCGAGTCCTGGTTCGTGTCCACCGCGCACGACGAGCGGGCCGTACAGCGGATCGCCGACGCCCTTCCGGCGGCGGCCCGGGCGGCCGCGGAGGCGACGGCATGAGCGACCAGCGCAACGACAGCGCCGAGGACATCACCGTCGTCCACCTCATGCGGCACGGTGAGGTCGCGAACCCGGACGGCATCCTCTATGGCCGCCTCCCCGGCTACCACCTCTCCGACCTGGGCCGCCGCATGGCCGACCGGGTCGCCGAGCACCTGTCCGGCCGCGATGTGACGCATGTCGTCGCCTCGCCGCTGGAGCGGGCGCAGGAGACGGCCGAGCCGATCGCCAAGGCGCACGGGCTCGGTCTCGCCACGGACGAGCGGCTGATCGAGGCCGACAACATCTTCCAGGGCAAGACGTTCGGGGTCGGGGACGGGGCGCTGCGCAAGCCGGGCAACTGGAAGCACCTGGTCAACCCGTTCCGGCCGTCCTGGGGCGAGCCGTACGTCGACCAGGTCGTCCGCATGATGAGCGCGCTGGGGGCGGCCAAGGACAAGGCCCGCGGGCACGAGGCGGTCGTGGTCAGCCACCAGCTGCCCATCTGGATCGTCCGGTCGTACGTCGAGCGCCGCCGCCTCTGGCACGACCCGCGCAAGCGCCAGTGCACGCTCGCCTCGCTGACGACCTTCACGTACCAGGGTGACCGGATCGTCTCCGTCGGCTACACCGAGCCGGCCCGCGACCTGGTCCCGGCCCACCTCCTCGCCGGCGCGAAGCCGGTCAAGGGCCAGGCCAAGGCCTTCGGGGCGTAGACGCGGCGCGCGTCAACAGGGTGTGGACAAGCGCGGCTGCCGGGCGAGATCCCGGCCGGCCGTGCACCCGCCCTCCGGGGCGAAAACCCGGGGAGCCGCGCACCCCGCCCCCGGGGGAGCCCCGTGCGCCCGGGGCCGGGCGGTCGCCGCACGTGGCAGGCTCACGGCGCGGTAGGCGTGAACCCGCCGACGGGACGACAGCAGGGGCGTTGGCTCGCGGCCTGGCGGCCTGGCGGCCTGGCGGCCAGGCGGCCCGGCGGCCAGGCGGCCCGGCGGCCTGGCGGCTCCGGAACTCCGGAACCTCAGAGCCCCGGCCCCTCTCAGGGCCCCGGACCTTCGCCCCCTTCTGATCGTTTACGACTGCTTCGTTACGGAATCTGCGCAAATAATCGGAACCTCCCCGTTCTTCACGTCCTCTGACTGGGTGACCAGCACGACGTGATGAATCGGGGATGCCATGCGCGCTCTCTCCCGCAGGGGAATGCTCGGACTCGGGGCGGGAGCCGCCGCCGTCTCACTCGCCGGATGCGGCGGTCTCACGGGCTCGGACGACTCCGGCCGCGCCGACGGTTCCGGCGGCGACTCCGCACAGGGCGGAGCGAAGGCGAAGCCCAAGCCCGCCGCCCGCCCCATCGGTGACGGCTCCACCGCCTACACCGGCAAGCAGCCCCACCAGCCCGCCGAGCCCGAGCCGCTGGAGCCGGGGCAGGCCCCGCCGCAGTTCGTCGTGTTCTCCTGGGACGGCGCCGGCGAGGTCGGCAACGGCCTCTTCCCCCGCTTCCTGGACCTCGCCAAGGAACACGGCGCGAGCATGACCTTCTTCCTGTCCGGGCTGTATCTGCTGCCCGAGTCGAAGAAGCGCCTCTACAACCCCCCGAACAACCCCCGCGGCGCCTCCGACATCGGTTACCTCACCGACGACCACGTCAAGGCGACCCTGAAGAACGTCCACCGTGCCTGGCTCGAGGGCCACGAGATCGGCACCCACTTCAACGGGCACTTCTGCGGCGAGTCCCACGGCTCGGTCAAGAACTGGACGCCCCGGCAGTGGCGCAGCGAGATCGACCAGGCCAAGGCCTTCGTGAAGGAGTGGCGCACCAACACCGGCTGGACCGACCTGCCGTCGCTGCCGTTCGACTACGACAAGGAGCTCGTCGGCGGCCGTACGCCCTGCCTGCTCGGCCGGGACAACCTGCTGCCCACCGCCCGCGAGCTCGGCTGGCGCTACGACGCCTCCTCACCCGGCGGCCTCCAGGTCTGGCCCGCCAAGCGCCAGGGCATATGGGACCTGCCCCTCCAGCAGATACCTTTCCCCGGCCGTGGCTTCGAGGTCCTGTCGATGGACTACAACATGCTCGCCAACCAGTCCCTCGCGACCACGAAGGCACCCGCCCACAACTACCCGGGCTGGCGGAAGCAGTCGGCCCAGGCGTACATCCAGGGATTCAAGCGGGCATACGAAACAAATCGGGCGCCCCTCTTCATCGGCAACCACTTCGAGCAGTGGAACGGCGGCATCTACATGGACGCCGTCGAGGAGGCCTTCAAGCACATCGCGCGCGAGAAGGAGAAGGGCGCGGATGTGCGTCTCGTCTCCTTCCGGCAGTTCACCGACTGGCTGGACGCGCAGAAGCCCGAGGTGCTCGAAAAGCTCCGCACGCTCGGCGTCGGACAGCAGCCGGCCGGTGGCTGGCGGGAGTTCACCGGCCGGGCCGCCACGCCCAGCGGAGAGGCCTCGCGGAACGCCGCCTGAAATGCGGTTTTCCGCCCGCAAGGGGGGTGGGCGAGATCCCCGGAACGGGCATGCGAAACTTTTCACATGAGTGCCGACAGCAGCGCCCCCCTGCGCTCGAACCGCACGACAAGTGCCACCGAGCGCACCCGCCGTGTCCGCCGTAGCGCCGCCCTGACCGCACCTCTCGCCGCGGTCGCGCTGCTCGTCTCCGCGTGCGGCTCCGGCGGCACCTCCGGCGGGGGCGGCAACACCAACTTCGTCACCGGCACCGACGGCGTCGCCACCGTGGCCCAGGGCAAGCGCACCCCGGCCCCCGACCTGTCCGGCGAGACCATCGCCGGCAAGACCCTCGACGTCGCCGACTACAAGGGCAAGGTCGTCGTCCTCAACGTATGGGGCTCCTGGTGCAACCCCTGCCGCGCCGAGGCCAAGTACTTCGCGAAGGTCTCCAAGGCGTACGCGGACAAGGGCGTGCAGTTCGTCGGCATCAACACCCGCGACACCTCCACCGGCGCGGCCCTCGCCTTCGAGAAGGACTGGGGCATCACCTACCCCAGCCTCTACGACCCGACCGGCAAGCTGCTGCTGCGCTTCAAGAAGGGCACGCTCAACCCGCAGGCGATCCCCTCCACGCTCATCCTCGACCGGGACGGCAAGATCGCGGCCCGCTCGCTGTCCGCGCTCAGCGAGGAACGGCTGCTGAAGATGCTCAAGCCGGTCGTCGCCGAGAAGTGAGCGGAGTAGTGACGTGAGCGCAGTCACCACGCTCGCCGAGGTCGCGGACCCCAACGGCACGGTGCTCAACGGCGCCCTGCTCGTGGCTCTGCCGATCGCGCTGCTCGGCGGCCTCGTCTCCTTCTTCTCGCCCTGCGTCCTGCCGCTGGTGCCCGGTTACCTGTCCTACGTCACCGGAGTCAGCGGCACCGACCTGGCCGAGGCCCGGCGGGGACGGATGGTCGCCGGTGCCTCGCTGTTCGTCCTGGGCTTCACGGCGGTGTTCGTCTCCGGCGGGGCCCTCTTCGGATACTTCGGCCAGACGCTCCAGGAGGAGCGGGGCGTGCTGACCAAGGTGCTGGGCGTCCTGATGATCCTCATGGGCGTCTTCTTCATGGGATTGATGCCCTGGCTCACCCAGCGCGAGTTCCGTTTCCACAAGAAGCCGGCGACCGGCCTCGTGGGAGCCCCCGTGCTCGGCGCCCTCTTCGGTATCGGCTGGACGCCCTGCATCGGCCCGACGCTGTCCGCCGTGCAGACACTCGCCTGGCAGCAGGGAACCGCCGGTCGCGGGGCGATACTCACCTTCGCGTACTGTCTGGGCCTGGGCGTGCCCTTCGTGCTCGCCGCGGTCGCCTTCCGCAAGGCCCTCGGAGCCTTCGGCTGGATCAAGCGCCACTACGTCTGGGTGATGCGGGTCGGCGGCACCATGATGATCGTGACCGGTCTGCTGCTGCTGACCGGCGCGTGGGACCGCATCGTGCAGGAGATGCAGGTCTGGTCCGACGGCTTCACTGTGGGGATCTGATCGATGAGCAAGACCACCGCCTCCGACCCGGCCCCCTCCGCCGCCGAGGACCAGGAGCTGGGTGACGCCGGCTCCCAGCTGTCCACCGCCCCCAAGGAGGACGCGCCCAACCTGCCCGCCCTGGGCGTCATCGGCTGGGCCCGCTGGTTCTGGCGGCAGCTGACCTCCATGCGGGTCGCCCTGCTGCTGCTCCTGCTGCTCTCCCTCGGCGCGATCCCCGGCTCGCTCATCCCGCAGTCCGGCAGCGACGAGACGAAGGTCGCCGACTTCCGCAAGGCCCACCCGACCCTCGGGGACGTCTACGACAAGATCGGCATGTTCCACGTCTACAGCTCGGTGTGGTTCTCCGCGATCTACATCCTGCTGTTCGTCTCCCTCATCGGCTGCATCGTGCCCCGCACCTGGCAGTTCGTCGGCCAGCTGCGCGGCCTGCCGCCCGGCGCGCCCCGGCGGCTGAACCGGCTGCCCGCCCACACCACCTGGCGCACCACGGCCGAACCCGAGCAGGTCCACCAGGCCGCTCTCGCCCTGCTGAAGAAGCGCCGCTTCCGCACCCACCTCACCGGGGACGCTGTCGCCGCCGAGAAGGGCTACCTGCGCGAGACGGGCAACCTCGTCTTCCACATCGCCCTCATCGTGATGCTGATCGCCTTCGCCTGGGGCCAGCTGTACAAGTCCGAGGGCAACAAACTGGTCGTCGAGGGCAACGGCTTCTCCAACACCCTCACCCAGTACGACGACTTCAAGTCCGGCAACCTCTTCACGTCGGATGACCTGGTGCCGTTCAGCTTCAACCTGAAGAAGTTCACCGGCACCTACGAGCGCACCGGCCCCAACAAGGGCACCCCGCGCGTCTACAAGGCCGACCTCACCTACAGCGTGGGCGCCTACGGCAAGGACGAGAACGACACCGTCGAGGTGAACCACCCGCTGGAGATCGGCGACTCCAAGGTCTACCTCGTCAGCCACGGCTACGCCCCCGTCGTCACCGTCCGCGACGCCAAGGGCAAGGTCGTCTTCGACGACGCCGTACCGCTGCTGCCGCTGGACGCCAACGTCACCTCCTCCGGTGTCGTCAGGGTCCTCGACGGCTACCGCAACGCCAAGGGCGAGAAGGAGCAGCTCGGCTTCAACGCGTTCTTCGTGCCGACCTTCGGCGGCCACGCCAGCGGCACGATGCTGTCGCAGTTCCCCGCGCTGGACAATCCGCTGCTCGCGCTGTCCGCCTACCACGGCGACCTCGGGGCCGACTCGGGCATCCCGCAGAGCGTGTACCAGATGGACCGCACCAACATGAAGGAGTTCAAGGACTCGAAGGGCAAGCTGTTCAAGAAGCTGCTGAAGCCCGGCGAGACCATGAAGCTCCCGAACGGCGCCGGTTCGGTCACCTTCGGCAAGGACATCAAGGAGTGGGCCGGCTTCCAGGTCGTCCAGCAGCCCGGCAGCGGCTGGGCCCTCGCCGGTGCCCTCGCCGCGATCGGCGGCCTCGCCGCCTCCCTGTTCATCCAGCGCCGCCGCGTCTGGGTGCGCGCGGTCAAGGGCGCCGACGGCGTCACCGTCGTCGAGATGGCAGGCCTCGGCCGCAGCGAGTCCGCCAAGGTCCCCGAGGAACTGGGGCACCTCGCCGGCGACCTCTACGAGCAGGCACCAGGGCTCTCCGAGGAGACGGTGGCGGAGCCGGACAAGGTGTCCGACTCCGGCGCCGCGTCTGCCGAAGGGGCTGAGAATTGAATCCTCTCCCGCGCGGAACAAGGGAGATTCCTGGCTCTCGCCGCCCGGCGGACCAGCGGCCCTCCGGGTCTTCCACGATCAACGCCAGCCGGGTTGAAACCAGCCCGGTGACACGACCGCAAGCTTCTCTCAGACCGCACCGCCCGACCGCAGGTCGCCGGGATGTTCACCCGAAGGAGTGCTGAGGTGTCCCTCGCCGCCGCCACCAACGAAAACCTCGCGCAGATCAGCAACGTGCTGATCTACTCCGCGATGGCCGTCTACACCCTGGCCTTCTTCGCCTACATCGCCGAATGGCTCCTCGGCAGCCGCAGCAAGGTCGCCCGGACCGCCGCCGCGCTCACCACCGAGGCGGACGCCAAGAAGGCGGCCCCGGCCGTCACCGTGAACCAGGCCGGCGGCACCGCCGTGCTGGAGCGGCCGAAGGTCACCGTGCGGGCCGCGGCCGGTCAGCGCGACGTGCCGGACGGCCCCGGGGCGCACGGCGGGGACGAGCAGGGCGACCTGTACGGCCGGATCGCCATCTCCCTCACGGTGCTCGCCTTCCTGATCGAGTTCGGCGGTGTCCTCACCCGCGCCCTGTCGGTGGAGCGCGCACCGTGGGGCAACATGTACGAGTTCAACATCACCTTCTCCACGGTCGCGGTCGGCGTGTACCTCGGGCTGCTGGCGCTGAAGAAGAACGTGCGCTGGCTCGGCCTGTTCCTGATCACCACGGTCCTGCTCGACCTGGGCCTGGCGGTCACGGTCCTCTACACCGCCAGCGACCAGCTGGTCCCTGCTCTCCACTCGTACTGGCTGTACATCCACGTCTCGACGGCGATCTTCTGCGGCGCGGTCTTCTACGTGGGCGCGATGGCCACGATCCTGTACCTGTTCAAGGACTCCTACGAGAGCAAGCTGGCGAGCGGCGGCACGCCCGGCACCTTCGCGACGTCCGTGCTGGAGCGGCTGCCCTCCTCCGCCTCCCTCGACAAGTTCTCCTACCGCGTCAACGCGGCCGTCTTCCCGCTGTGGACGTTCACGATCATCGCGGGCGCCATCTGGGCCGGCGACGCCTGGGGCCGCTACTGGGGCTGGGACCCCAAGGAGACCTGGTCGTTCATCACCTGGGTCGCCTACGCCTGCTACCTGCACGCCCGCGCCACCGCCGGCTGGAAGGGCCGCAAGGCCGCCTACCTGGCCCTCATCGCCTTCGGCTGCTGGCTGTTCAACTACTACGGCGTGAACATCTTCGTCTCCGGCAAGCACTCCTACGCGGGCGTGTAGCTCCCGCCGGGGAACTCACCGCCGGGCGGCGGGGGCGTGGTCCGCGACCGACACGATGATGTCGCGCAGCCGGTCGGCGTACAGCCGCAGGTTCTTGTGCGCGACGTCGGTGTCGGGGTAGCGGGCCGCGAACCACAGGCCCTCGTGGAGCCGGGTGACCCAGGCGCAGACCTGGTCGCCGTAGGACACCCGGATCAGGCCGTAGGCGTTGCGCTCGGTCCAGGTCGTGGACTCGGGGATGCCGCGGGCGTCGGCGAACGACACGATGGAGTACATGTCGGGGGACGTCGGCCGGAAGTCGGCGCCGAGCAGCCGCAGCACCCGGGCCAGCGGCATCCGGGCCAGCGGCCGGGTGGCGTGCAGCGCGGCGCGTACGGTCTTCAGCGCGGCGGGGAAGTCGGGCGCCTCGGCGATGGGCACCTCGATCGGGGCGCCGCCGACGTACCAGCCCACCGAGTCCGAGTAGGCGGACTTGGCCCGGGTGTGGAAGGGCACCACCGTCCGGTAGACGGGCTCGCCGCCGATCTCGTGGACGATCAGGGCGGTCGCCGCCAGCAGCCCGACCAGGGAGCCCCCGAAGGGGCGGCAGTACGCCTCGAACGCGGCGGCGGCGTCCGCGTCCACCAGCATCTCGCGCATGAGCTTCTGCGTCGGCAGACCGCCCCCGGGGTCAAGCCCGAGGTCGACGGGGAAGCTCGGCAGCCGCCCGTCGCAGCGCCGGATGAACTCCCGCCAGCGGGCGACGATCTCGTGGTCCGCGTCGATCCGGTCGGCGTCCGCCCGCTCGGCCTCGCAGAAGTCGACGTAGCTGGAGACGGGCGGCTGCTCCGGGGCGCTGCCGGAGAGGTGAGCGGCGTACAGCTCCTGGATCTCCGCGGGGATGCGGTAGAGGGAGTACGCGTCGACGTTGCTGTGGTCGAAGGCCATGTACACGCTGGTGCTGTCGTCCCGGACGACGGCCGTGTAGATGATGTTCGGCCAGCGCAGGGCGTCGGCGGTGGTGTCGAAGCGGTCCTGGAGGTGCTGGGCCAGGGCCGCCGGGTCGGTGAACTCCCCGGCGTCCTCGCGGTGCAGGGACACGGCCTCCGCGTCGAGTGTGAAGCGGCGCAGGGAGTCACCGGGCCCGCCCGCCCAGCGGAAGCCGCTGCGCAGGGTCTCGTGCCGCAGCGTCCAGGCGCGCAGTGCCTCCCCGAGGGCGTCCAGGTCGGCCCGGCCGGGGAGGTCGAAGGCGGCGCCGATCCAGGTCGGCACGAACAGCCCGTCCTCGCGCACCGACCGCGCCGTCCGCAGATGCGACTCCTGGATGTAGGCGGGGGGCCTGGAGTCCTCGGGCAGGGCCTTCGCCGTCGCGACGGTCGCCGGACTGAGCGTCCATTCGACGAGTCGTCCAGGCCGGACCTCGCAGCGCTGGATGTCGGTCATTCGCACGGGGCGTCTCCGTTCGCAGATGGGACAGACCCGATCAAGGGAAAGCCGAGCCCGCCACCGGCCACACCGCGTGTCGCCGTATTTCAGGGGAACGGATGGCATCTCGAACGGCGATACGGGGCCCGCCCGGTGTGCTCAGTTGACGCCGATGTCCTCGTTCCAGAGCGCGGGGTGTGCGGCGATGAAGTCACGCATCAGCCCGGCGCACTCGGCGTCGTCCAACAGCACGATCTCCACCCCGTGTTCGGCCAGCCAGTCATGGCCGCCGCGGAAGGTGACCGCCTCGCCGATCACCACCCGCGAGATGCCGAACTGCCGCACCAGGCCGGAGCAGTACCAGCACGGCGACAGGGTCGTCACCATCGTCGTGCCCCGGTAGGTGCGTTGCCGCCCGGCCGCGCGGAAGGCCGCCGTCTCCGCGTGCAGGGACGGATCGCCGTCCTGGACGCGGCGGTTGTGGCCGCGGCCCAGCAGGGTGCCGTCGGCGCCGTACAGCGCGGCACCGATCGGGATGCCGCCCTCGGCGAGCCCGGAACGGGCCTCCTCGACGGCGGTCGTGAGCCATGTGCGTGCCCGTGCCTGGTCCATGACCTCATCCATGACCCTGGTCCGCCCTTTCGTAACCCGGCCCGGTCTTCGCCGCGTCGAGGTAGGCGTGCAGGGCCCCCGCGCCCTCGATCATGACCCTGGTACGGGCCGTCAGCGCCTCGCCGCGCGCTGCCACCGCCGCCCGCAGCGCCGCACTGCTGCCCTCCCGCCGCAGTCCCTCCAGCACCGGCCTGATCTGGTCGAACAGGTAGTGGCTGCGGCGCAGGGTGTGCACGAGCCGGGCGTCGCGCACATCGGCCGGCTCGTAGACCCGGTACCCCGTCGCGCGCTCACGGCCCGGCGTGAGCAGCCCGGCCCCCTCCCACACCCGCAGCGCCGACGTCCGTACGCCCAGCAGTACCGCCACCTCGCCGATGCGCAGCCCGCCCGAACGCGGCAGCGGGGCGGGCGGCTCGGCCGCGAGCAGTTCCAGGGCCTCGCTCGCCGCCCGCAGCGACACCCGCTCCTCGTGCAGGGCGGCATGGGCGGCGTCGAGCAGCGCGAGCGCGCGGGGGACGTCCCCCTCGTGCACGGTCCGCATGATCGCCGTCGCCGTCACCGGCCCGTATCCCCGCATCAGCGTCCGGTACGCCAGCAGCGCTCCGCGGTGCGTCTCCCCGAAGACGCGGTAGCCGGACGCGGTCCGCGCGGCGGGCGGCAGCACACCGGCGTCCTCGTAGTTGCGGATCTGCTGCGTCGAGACACCGGCCGCCCGGGCCAGGTCGACGGGGCGGAGGCGTCGGTCGTTCGTCATCGATTTGAAGGTTACGGCAGGAAGCAGGCCGCATAAGCCCTCTCAAGTCTCAACACCGCACTTCAATGGAAGACTTGAAGGAATGGACGACTTCATCCGCGTCACCGGTGCCCGCCTCCACAACCTCAGGAACGTCTCCCTCTCCCTGCCGAAGAACAAGCTGGTCGTGCTGACCGGCCTGTCCGGTTCCGGCAAGTCCACCCTCGCCTTCGACACCCTTCACCGGGAGGGCCAGCGGCAGTACCTGGAGTCGCTGGGCATGGTCACCGGCTTCGTCAGCAAGCCCGCCGTCGACTCGATCACCGGCCTGTCCCCGTCCATCAGCGTCGACCAGCACCTCACCAACCGCAGCCCCCGTTCCACGGTCGGCACGGTCACCGAGGTCTTCACCTACCTGCGGCTGCTGTGGTCGCACATCGGGATCCGGCCCTGCCCCGGCTGCGGCAAGGACATCCCGCCGTCCTACGCCGACGACACCGAGGCCGACGAGGACGCCGAACCCGGGCAGCGGCCCTGCCCGCACTGCGGCACCCCCGTGCCCGAACTGGTCATGGGCTCCTTCTCCTTCAACAAGCCCGCCGGAGCCTGCCCGGCCTGCACCGGCCTGGGCGAGGTGATCCGGCCCGACGTACGGCGCCTGGTCGACGACGACAAGTCCGTCGCGCAGGGGGCGGTCAGGGGCTGGAACGCCAAATTCACCGACTGGAGCCTCCCCGTGCTGCGGGCCGCCGCCGGCCACTACGGCTTCACCTTCGACATGGACGCGCCGCTCGGCCAACTGGACGACAGGCAGCGGGACCTGCTGCTCCACGGCGTCGAAAGTCCCGAGTTCCGGCGGCACTTCCCCGACACGGATCCTCCGGCGACCGTGGCGGCGGGCCGCTTCGAAGGGGTCGCGACGGCCCTGCTGCGCCGCTACAACGACCGCGCCGACGACCCCGAGTACCGCGAACGGGCCGAGCGGCAGGGCCTGGTGAAGCAGCCCTGCGGGGAGTGCGGCGGGGCCCGGCTGGGCGCTGCCGCCCGGGCGGTCACGGTGCACGGCCTCACCGTCGTCGAGGCCGCCCGGCTTCCGCTGACCGGCCTGGCCGGCTGGCTGGGCGGCCTGCGCGAGCGGTCGGGCGGGGCCGAGTGGCCGCTCGTGGAGCCGGTCGTCGCCGACCTGGAGGAGCGGGTCGGCCGCCTGCTGGACGTCGGCGTCGGCTACCTCACCCTCGGCCAGGCCACCCCCAGCCTCTCCGCGGGCGAGACCCAGCGGCTGCGCCTGGCCGCCCTGCTCGGCTCGGGCCTGACCGGCGTCCTCTACGTCCTGGACGAGCCGACCATCGGCCTGCACCCCTCGGACACCGCCCGCCTGATCGGCGTCCTGCGCCGGTTGCGCGACCTGGGCAACACGGTGCTGGTCATCGAGCACGACCTGGACGTCCTGAAGGCCGCGGACCATGTGGTGGACGTCGGGCCGGGGGCGGGCCGGGACGGCGGGCGGATCGTCGCCGAGGGCACGCCGGAGGAGGTCGCCCGGACCGAGGGCTCGGTGACCGGCGCGTATCTGTCCGGTGCGCTGTCCGCGCTGCCGTCCCGGGGACGCGGTGACAGCGGGACGGCCGTCGTGATCCGCGGGGCCCGGGCCCACAACCTGAGGGACCTGACGGTACGGATCCCGCTGCGCCGCCTGGTGACCGTCACGGGACCGTCCGGCTCGGGCAAGTCGACGCTGGTGCTGGACACCCTCGGCCGGGCCGCCCGGCGCCACTTCAACGGGGCGGGGGAACAGCCCGCCGAGCACGACGGCATCGACGGCTGGGAGCATCTGTCGAAGGCGGTCCTCATCGACCAGCAGCCGGTCAGCCGCGTCCCGCGTTCCAACGCGGCGACGTACTCGGACGTCTTCACCCCGATCCGGGAGGTCTTCGCGGCGCGCAGTCAGGGCCGCCTGACCGCCGGCCACTTCTCCTTCAACGTGCCCGGCGGGCGCTGCGAACGCTGCGAGGGCGCGGGCGTCCTCACCGTCCATATGCACTTCCTGCCGGCGGTGGAGGTGCGCTGCCCGACGTGCAAGGGCCGCCGCTTCCGGCCGGAGGTGCTGTCGGTCCGCCACGAGGGCCATGACATCGCCGAGGTGCTCCAGGCGACGGTGGACGAGGCGCTGACGGTGTTCGGGGACGTCCCGCAGGTCGCCACCCGGCTCCGACGCATGGCCGACGTCGGCCTCGGCTACCTCCCCCTCGGCCAGCCCGCCACCACGCTCTCCGGCGGCGAGGCCCAGCGCCTGAAGCTCGCCAGGGAACTGGGACGGCGGACGACCGGACGGGCCCTGTACCTGCTCGACGAACCGACGACCGGCCTGCACTCCGCGGACACCGCCCGCCTGCTCGGCGTCCTCCAGCGCCTCGTCGACGCCGGGCACTCGGTCGTCACCGTCGAGCACAACCTCGACGTCGTCCGGGCCTCTGACTGGCTAATCGACCTGGGCCCGGCGGGCGGTGAGGGCGGGGGTCGGCTGGTGGCGCAGGGGGCGCCCGGGAACTGAACCGATCCTGACCCCCGGACGTCTTCGTTGCGTATCCACCGCACCGGAGCCCTGGCTCCCGAAGGAGGCCCACCGATGAAGGCGTCACTTCTCCTGGCGGCGGCCCTGGCCTCGTTGTCCGTGGGCTGCACGCCGGCGTCGTCACCGGACGACGACACCGGCGGCGCGCGGCCGGCGCCGTCCTGCGCGTACGTCGTCGAGTACGGCGGCCGCACCTACCTGGGCAGGGAGGAGAGCGACGTCCCCGTGGGGAAGTCGCTCGGCGCCGCCACCCGCCCGGCGTGCGACGACACTCCGGGCGACGGCGACGCGGGGGAGGGCCCGGCCCTGATGACGGCGTTCGCCGTGCGGGGGGTGGACCCGGCCGTCGCCGTCGCGGTGGCCGAGGACCCCGGCGCGTACCGTCTCGTCGTCGCCGACTCCGTCAAGGAACTCCCGCCGGAGCTGAGGAAGGTGACCGAACGCTCCTGACGGGCACCGGCCGGGGCGTCAGCCCTGCCGCTCCAGCACCGCGTAGTCGGCGAAGCTGCGGCGGTAGCGCAGGTGCCTCGTCTCCTGGGTGTGCCTGCGCTGCCACTCCTCCACCTCGCCGGGCGCCTGGCACGGGCCCGAACCCGCCCCGCAGTCCTCCTCCTCGCCCGAGACGCAGTACGCCTCGTACTCGGGCTGGGCCGACGCGTCCTGAACGATCGTGTACGGCACGTACCGGAAGATCCTGCGGCCGGCCGGTTCCCCACCGTGCTCTGCCCGTTGGTGCTGGCGCAGCAACACGTTCGCGTCCGTCACCGCACTGCCGTCGAACGCGGCCCGCGCCCTGTCCCGCCGGAGCGCCAGCTCCTCACAGGCCGCGCACCCGGGCACCGGGGAGGGAGGCCGGGTCGGGTCGGCCGACAAGCCCTCCCTGGAACGGTCGTTGAGCGCGCGTACGCCCGCGCTGAGCCGCTCGTCCAGGGTGGCCTCCCGGATCCTCGCCGGATCGGCCTGCCATTCCCGGCCACCGCCGACCGGGCGCAGCATCACGTACGGGCCGGTCCTGTCCTGGTACTCGCCGACCTTGCGCGTGTGCGGGTCGTAGACGAGCGTTCCCGGTTCCATTTCGCGTACCTCCGTCACTCTGGGTGTATAGAGCGTTGCGCACGGGAACAGTCCGGTTCAATGCTTGGCGTGTGACACCGGTGCACTGTCACGGAGGGGGAGCCGTGAGCCGACGGTACGGCGGCGCGAGTACGGCGGCGGTCTTCGGGGAGGTCCTGCGGCACTTCCGTGAGGCCGCGCTGCTCACGCAGGAGGGTCTGGCCAGACAGATCCCGTGCGACCGCTCGCACGTGGCACGGGTCGAGGGTGGTACGAGGGTTCCGCAGGACACGTTCGCCAAGACCTGTGACGAACTGCTGGGTACGGGTGGGGTGTTGACGCGGTTATGGGATCGCATCGACTGGTACCAGCAGGTGGAGCATCCTGATTGGTTCCAGCGCAGGGCGCAGATGGACGCGCAGGCGGTCAAGTTGTACGAGTATCAGGAAATGGTGATGCCGGGCTTGCTGCAGACCGCGGGCTACGCACGGGCGTTGCTTTCCCAGAGGGCTAGCGGCGAACTGCTCGAAGAGCGGGTCCGGGCACGTCTGAGTCGACAGCAGCGCTTCCTCTCAGGGAGCGGGCCGATGTACGTCGCCGTGTTGGACGAGAGCTGTTTGCGTCCAGTGGGCGATTCCGCCGTGATGCATGATCAGTACGCGCACCTGCTGAGCCTCGGGCGGCGTCCCAACATCCGTATTCAGGTGGCCCCGGCTGACCGATCAGACCTCGTCCGCCCCAGCAGCTCGATGTCGTTGATCACGTTGCCGAACGGCGAACAGTGGGTCTACTCGGAATCCCTGAGTCACGGCTACTTCAGCAACGATCCCGGAGCCTGGGCTGAACAAAGCCAGACCTATGATGTGCTCAGGGCTGACGCTCCGTCTGCCCCACAATCTGCCGCCTTGATCAGGGAGGCGATGGAAGGGTATGGGCGGGACCATGAACAGTCGCGACCACGGCGCAATCTCCTGGATCAAAAGCAGCTACAGCGGCAACGACGCTGGCAACTGCATAGAAATAGCCCCCGATTTCCCCGAAACCGTCCCCGTCCGCGACAGCAAGAACCCTGACGGACCGGTCCTGGTCGTCAGCCGGTCCGCCTGGGCGGCGTTCACCGCCGCCCTCTGAGCGAGGGTCTCAGACGCCGGTCCGCCCGTCGACGAGTTCACGCACGACGTCGAGGTGGCCGTTGTGGCGGGACGTCTCCTCGATCAGGTGGAGGATCACCCAGCGGAGATCGACATGGCGGCCGTCGCCGATGGGGCGCTTGGCCGTTGCGTTCAGGTCGTGCTCGGACACCAGGCGGCGGGAACGGGCGTTCTGCTCCTGGTACTCGGCGAGAAGCCGGGGCAACGGGATGTCGACCGCGGTCCGCATCTCGGGGTCGGGATCATCGTCGGTCGCCTCCGTGAGCGGCCCGGCGGCCTCCTCGCCCAGGAACATCACCTGGAACCAGTAGTACTCGACCCAGCGCAGATGGCTGATCAGCCCGCACAACGTCATCAGCGGCGAATTCGGGAGCGGCGCCTTGCGGGCGTCTTCGGCTGACACGCCCTCGCACTTGGCCAGCGCGGTGTCACGGGCATAGTCCAGAAAGGTGACCAGCTGCGTACGCTCGTCCCACGCGGAAGGTGTATCGGTTCGTTGAGTCATCGCGAGGAGCTTCGCGCAGCTCCGAGCGGATGTCGACTCAATAGATCGGCAGCCGCACAGGCATTACTCCTCGCGCCTGCGCTCGTCGGGATCCGGGTCCGGATCCGGGTCCGCGTCTTTGTCCTTGTCGAGCGACTTCAGGAAGTCGGGATTGTCGTCGGGAGCCACCCACTGCCGGGAGCGGCCGCCGCGGGCCCCGGACCAGCCGTCGGCGGCGGGGCTGCGCTTCTTACCGGCGATCAGCCAGGAGATCGACCCGACGAGCGGAAACAGCAGCACGAGGATCGCCCACAGCGGCTTGGGCATGTGGCGGATCTCGTCGTCCTTCGTGCTGATGCAGTCGATGAAGGCGTACACGCTGAGCGCCAGCGGCACGAGGAACATCAGTACCCGGAGCATGCGGCCTCTCAGCGAAAGCGGTGGGTGGTTCCAGGCCAGGGTAGCGGCTCGGGGATACTGGACCCCATGGCTTACGACGATCTTCGCTCCCTGCTCAGGGCGCTGGAGCGCGAGGGCGACCTCAAGCGCATCAAGGCCGAGGTGGACCCGTATCTGGAGGTCGGGGAGATCGTCGACCGGGTGCAGAAGTCCGGCGGCCCCGCCCTGCTCTTCGAGAACGTGCGCGGTTCGAGCATGCCGCTGGCGATGAACGTGTTCGGCACGGACCGCCGGCTGCTGAAGGCCCTGGGCCTGAAGTCGTACGCGGAGATCTCCGAGCGGATCGGCGGGCTGCTGAAGCCCGAGCTGCCGCACGGCTTCGTCGGCGTGCGCGAGGCCTTCGGCAAGCTCGGCGCGATGACGCACGTGCCGCCGAAGAAGGTGAAGGACGGCCCCGTGCAGGAGGTCGTCCTGACCGGGGACGACGTCGACCTGGACCAGCTCCCGGCCCTCTTCACCTGGCCGAAGGACGGCGGGTCGTTCTTCAACCTGGGGCTGACCCACACCAAGGACCCGGAGAGCGGCGTCCGCAACCTCGGGCTGTACCGCCTCCAGCGCCACGACAAGCGCACCATCGGCATGCACTGGCAGATCCACAAGGACAGCCGGAACCACTACCAGGTGGCGGCCAGGCGCGGGGAGCGGCTGCCCGTCGCCATCGCCTTCGGGTGCCCGCCCGCCGTCACGTACGCCTCCACCGCGCCGCTGCCCGGGGACATCGACGAGTACCTGTTCGCCGGGTTCCTCGCGGGCAAGCGGATCGAGATGGTCGACTGCAAGACCGTGCCGCTCCAGGTGCCGGCGCAGGCCGAGGTCGTGATCGAGGGCTGGCTGGAGCCGGGCGAGATGCTGCCCGAGGGGCCGTTCGGCGACCACACCGGCTTCTACACGCCGCAGGAGCCCTTCCCCGCGCTGACGATCGACTGCGTGACGATGCGGAAGCGGCCGCTGCTCCAGTCGATCGTCGTGGGCCGCCCGCCGACGGAGGACGGGCCGCTGGGCCGGGCGACGGAACGCTTCTTCCTGCCGCTGCTGAAGATCATCGTGCCGGACATCGTGGACTACCACCTGCCGGAGGCGGGCGGCTTCCACAACTGCGCGATCGTCTCGATCGACAAGAAGTACCCCAAGCACGCGCAGAAGGTCATGCACGCGATCTGGGGCGCCCACATGATGTCGCTGACCAAACTGATCGTGGTCGTCGACTCCGACTGTGACGTGCACGATCTGCACGAGGTCGCCTGGCGGGCGCTGGGCAACACGGACTACGCCCGTGACCTGTCGATCGTCGAGGGCCCCGTCGACCACCTCGACCACGCCTCCTACCAGCAGTTCTGGGGCGGCAAGGCCGGTATCGACGCGACGAAGAAGTGGCCCGAGGAGGGCTACACCCGCGACGGCGGCTGGCCCGACATGGTCGAGTCCGATCCCGAGACGGCGGCGAAGGTCGACCGCCGCTGGAAGGAGTACGGGCTGTGAGTTCCGCTTCCGCCGCGATCCCGCAGCCGGGACGCACCAAGGCCTTCCTCCGGCTGGTGATGATCGAGCACTCGGTCTTCGCGCTGCCCTTCGCCTACATCGCCGCGCTCACCGCGATGTTCCAGTGGGACAAGAACATCCACTGGGGCCGGCTGCTGCTGGTCACCGTCTGCATGGTGGGCCTGCGCACCTTCGCGATGGCCGTCAACCGGATCATCGACCGGGAGATCGACGCCCGTAACCCGCGCACGGCGCAGCGCGAACTGGTGACGGGCGCGATGTCGGTGAAGCACGCCTGGACGGGTGCGCTGATCGCCCTGGCCGTGTTCCTCGGCGCGGCGGCCCTGCTGAACCCGCTGTGCCTGGCACTGGCCCCCATCGCGGTGATCCCGATGGTGGTCTACCCCTACGGCAAGCGGTTCACGAACTTCCCGCAGGCCATCCTCGGTCTCGCCCAGGCGATGGGCCCGGTCGGCGGCTGGCTGGCGATCTCGGGGGAGTGGTCCTGGGACGCGGTGATCCTCGGCCTCGCCGTGGGCATCTGGATCGGAGGCTTCGACCTGATCTACGCCTGTCAGGACGTGGAGACCGACCGCGAGATCGGCGTCATGTCCGTCCCGGCGCGCTTCGGCATCCCGTCGGCGATCTGGGGCGCGCGGGTCTGCCACGCCCTGACGACGGTCCTGTTCATCTGGTACGCCCTGGCCACCGGCGCCGGCGCCTTCTTCTGGCTGGGCCTGCTGATCGTCGCCGCCGCGTTCCTCTACGAGCACTCGATCGTCCGCCCCCACGACCTGTCCCGCGTGAACCGCGCCTTCTTCAGCGTCAACGGCTTCATCGGGATCGCGCTGTTCGTGTGCGCGCTGCTCGATCTGCTGGTGCGGGGTCTGACCGTCTGATCACGGAGCGCCGAGCGCGCGGCTCGGCTCCGGGCGGCGGCGGAACAGGAACGCCGCCGCCACGCCCGCGAGCAGGCCCAGCAGATGGCCCTGCCAGCTGACGCCCGCCTGGGTCGGGGCCAGGCCCGCCAGGATCGAGCCGCCCCAGACCGCGGCGACCAGGACGCCCGCCAGGACGCCCAGGGGGCGGCGCTCGACGAAACCGGTGACCAGGAGGAAGCCGAACAGGCCGAAGATCACGCCGGAGGCGCCCGCGGTGTTGGTGTGGGCCGGGGCGATGAGCCAGACGCCCAGGCCGTCCACGACGATGATCAGCGCGCAGACGAGCAGGAACCGGCGCACCCCCGCGAGCGCGGCGAGGAATCCGAGGACCAGCAGCGGCACGGTGTTCGCCGCCAGATGGGCGAAGCCGAAGTGGATGAAGGACGAGGGGACGACATCGACCAGCTCGGAGGGGTCGCGCGGGGTGACACCGAAGCCGTCCAGCGCATGGCCCGTGGCCACGTCCACCACTTCCAGCAGCCACAGCAGCGCCACCCAGGCCAGCATCAGCTTGCCCGCGGCCAGCGCACGGTCGCCCTGCGACCACCTGGCTTGCGGATCCGACATGGCGACCCCCAGTGCTCGCTCGTCCCCTCCGTGCAACGGCCCGCACCCCTTGGCCGGTTCCCACCCTGCGACGCCGGATAGGCTCGGTGTTGTGAACCCAGTCAAGCCAGGCGAGATGCCGCGTACGCCTTGGATCGTAGGGGTGTCCGGGGCCTCCGGCACCCCGTATGCCGCTGCCGTGCTGCGGGCTCTTCTCGACGCCGGTGAGAGCGTCGATCTCGTGGTGTCCCGGGCCTCCCGGCTCACCCTGCTGGACGAGACCGGGATCTCCTTCAGGGACGCCCACTGGCAGGCCGACCTGCGGGAATGGCTGTCCCGGGGCGCCGACGGCAAGCCGGACACCTTCGCCGTGGACATCGACGCCGTACGGCACTGGAGCGCCGGGGACCTGGCCGCCGGGCCCTCCTCGGGGTCGTACCCCACCAAGGGCATGCTCATCGTGCCCGCCTCGACGGCGAGCGTGGCGGGGGTCGCGCTCGGGCTGTCGAAGGACCTGCTGCAACGGGCGGCGAGCGTGACCCTCAAAGAGGACCGCAAGCTGATCGTGGCCGTGCGCGAGACCCCGCTGAACGGCCAGACCCTGCGGCACCTGGTCACCCTCGACGACGCGGGCGCGACGGTCGTGCCCGCCTCACCCGCCTTCTACGCGGGCGCGACGCACATCCAGGACCTGGTGGACTTCGTCGCCGGACGCGTCCTCGACGCGGCGGGCGTACCGCACCGGCTCTACCGCCGTTGGCAAGGTGAACTCGGCGGCGGTGCACACCGCGACGGCTGAGCAGCACCCGAACCCCATCGGACTCAACTACAACTTCAGCGGAAGGCTTCGATCGCAATGGACGCGGTGGACAGGCAGCTCATCCAGGCCCTGAGGGAGAACGGCCGGGCCTCCTACGCGGAGCTGGGACGCCTCGTCGGACTGTCGGGACCCAGTGTCACCGACCGTATCAACCGGCTGGAGGCGGCCGGAGTCATCACCGGCTACCGGGCCACCGTCGACGCCGCCTCGCTCGGCCTCGGCGTCACCGCCCTGGTCGGCATCTCGCTCTCCGACG
This sequence comes from Streptomyces luteogriseus, assembly GCF_014205055.1. Lineage (NCBI taxonomy): Bacteria > Bacillati > Actinomycetota > Actinomycetes > Kitasatosporales > Streptomycetaceae > Streptomyces > Streptomyces luteogriseus. The sequence continues at coordinate 3,756,920 of NZ_JACHMS010000001.1, read as the reverse complement.
CCACCGACCACGAGGACGTGGCGCAGCGGCTGAAGGACCTCTCGGAGATCGAGGACTGCTGGTTCATCGCCGGCGAGGACTCGTACATGCTCAAGGTGCGCGCCGCAGACGTGGACGGCCTGGAGAAGATGATCCGGCGGCTCAGCGGCACGAAGGGGGTCTCCCGGACGCGTACGACGATCGTGCTCTCCACGAAGTGGGAGAACCGGGTCGGGGAACTGCCCGAAGAGGAGTAGCCGTACGGTAAGGGACGTCGTCGTAGAAAGGTGTGGGCATGGATCTCGGGCTCAAGCGCGAGCTGGAGGAGAAGGTCAGGACGGGCGTCCGCCTGACCCGTGAGGACGGCATCGCGCTGTACGAGTCGGACGACCTGGCCTGGCTCGGCGGACTGGCGCACGAGGTGCGGACGCGCAAGAACGGCGACGTCGTGCACTTCAACGTCAACCGGCACCTCAACATGACGAACGTGTGCACGGCCTCCTGCGCGTACTGCTCCTTCCAGCGCAAGCCGGGGGAGAAGGACGCGTACACGATGCGCATCGAGGAGGCCGTCAAGCTCGCGAAGGCGATGGAGTCGGAGAACCTCACCGAGCTGCACATCGTCAACGGGCTGCACCCGAACCTGCCGTGGCGGTACTACCCGCGGTCCCTGCGGGAGCTGAAGGCCGCGCTGCCGGACGTCTCGCTGAAGGCGTTCACGGCCACGGAGATCCACCACTTCGAGACGATCTCGGGGATGAGCGCGTCGGAGATCCTCGACGAGCTCATCGACGCCGGTCTCGAGTCCCTCACCGGTGGTGGCGCCGAGATCTTCGACTGGGAGGTCCGGCAGCACATCGTGGACCACCGGACCCACTGGGAGGACTGGTCCCGGATCCACCGGCTCGCGCACGAGAAGGGTCTGAAGACCCCGGCCACCATGCTCTACGGCCACATCGAGGAGCCGCGGCACCGGGTGGACCACGTGCTGCGGCTGCGTGAGCTGCAGGACGAGACCGGCGGCTTCCAGGTCTTCATCCCGCTGCGGTACCAGCACGACTTCGTCGACATGAAGGACGGCAAGGTCCGCAACCGCCTCCAGGCGCGGACGCAGATGGCGACGGGGGCGGAGGCGCTGAAGACCTTCGCGGTGTCGCGACTGCTGTTCGACAACGTGCCGCATGTGAAGGTGTTCTGGGTCATGCACGGGGTGCAGACGGCGCAGCTCGCGTTGCAGCACGGTGCGGATGACATGGACGGGTCGGTCGTCGAGTACAAGATCACCCACGACGCGGACAACTACGGGACGCCGAACAAGCTGACGCGTGAGGATCTGCTCGACCTCATTCGTGATGCCGGGTTCCGGCCCGTGGAGCGGAACACCCGGTACGAGATCCTTCGGGAGTATCCGGGTCCTGACCCGGAGCGGCGTGAGTCGCCGCAGCCCATGAGGGTTTGATCGCCTTCGGGTGCGGGTGCGTGGGGGCTGGTCGCGCAGTTCCCCGCGCCCCTGGGTGGGGTACCCGGAGGGCATGATCAGAGCCGGGGCGTCCGAGGACGCCTATACCGCTGAACCCTTCGTTCCTGAGCGCGGTGGGCTTGCCGCTCTGCGGCGGGCCGCCGGCGAGTGTCGGGGGTGTCCCTTGCACCGGGACGCCACGCAGACCGTGTTCGGGGCCGGGGGCGCGGACGCCCGGGTCATGCTCGTGGGGGAGCAGCCCGGGGATCAGGAGGACCGGCAGGGGAAGCCGTTCGTCGGGCCCGCCGGGAAGCTGCTGGACCGGGCCCTGGCGGAGGCCGGGATCGATCCGTCCGAGGCCTATGTCACCAACGCCGTGAAGCACTTCAAGTTCACGCAGGCCGAGCCACGGAAGCGGCGGATCCACAAGGCGCCGACCCTGCGGGAGATGACCGCGTGCGGGCCCTGGCTGGCCGCGGAGCTCGCCGTCGTGGAGCCGGAACTGATCGTCGTGCTGGGGGCCACCGCCGGGAAGGCGCTGCTCGGGTCCTCGTTCCGGGTCACGCAGGTGCGCGGGACGGTGCTGGAGGAGGAGATCCACGGGCGGCCCGAGCGGCTGGTGCCGACCGTGCATCCGTCGTCCGTGCTGCGGTCCGACGACCGGGAGGCCGCGTACCGGGGGCTGGTGTCGGACCTGAAAGTGGCGGCGGACACGCTGTCGTAATAGCTAGAATCCACGCATGCCCCTTACCTTCACGCTCGACCCCGCCGTCACCCCCGAGCTGCGAGACGGCCTGCTCGATCTGTGGACGGATGTCTCCAACGCCGGCGGAGCCGTCGGGTACGTGCCGCCGGTGACGCGCGAGGAGATCCGCCCCGCGCTGGTGCAGCACTTCGCGTCGATGGCCGAGGGGCGGGTCAAGCTGCTCGTCGGGCACGACGAGGAGGGGCGGGTCGCGGCGACCGCGTTCCTGACCTACAACACGCACCATCTGATGACGCACTGGCTGTGGCTGTACACGGTGATGGTGCACCCGCGGCACCAGGGGAAGGGCTACGGCCGGGACCTGCTCGGTGCCGCCGCCGACGCGGTCCGGCGCATGGACGGCATCGAGGCGATCCGGCTGACCTGCCGGGGCGGACTCGGCCTTGAACGGTTCTACGAGTCCTGCGGCTACAAGGAGGTCGGGCGCATCCCCGGGGCGATCCGGGTGGCACCGGGGGACGACCGCGACGACGTCATCATGCTGCTGTCCCTGGCCTGACCCCGGCCCGACCCCCCTGCAAGATCGGCCGCTCGGCGTGCTTCACTGGACGGTGCCCCTTTGGGTGCGTTCCGACCGTTCGAACCGGAAGAGTGGATTGAGATGCTCCGCTACACGCTGATGCGCCTCGGAGTCTTCGTGGGCTGCCTCGTGGTCGTCTGGGGCGCCGTCTACTCAGGCATCGCCCCGCGCGGTCTCGGCAACAGCAACGGACTGTGGGTCGTGCTGCTCGCCCTGCTGATCTCCGCGCCGATCAGCTTCGTCGTGCTGCGCAAGGAGCGGGACCGGGCGTCGGTCCAGGTCGCGCAGCGCGTCGACCGGATGAAGGCCAACCTGGACGCCAACCGCAGCCAGGAGGACGTCGCCGACGACAGCGCCCGGGCCCAGGGGCAGAGCTCGTAAGGTCCGCTCACACGTTCGCAGCGCCCCGTTTCCGCACATGCTCGAAAACGGGGCGCTTTGCGTTGTATGGGTGTGTGTGCGTCGTCACCTGTCAAAGCCAGGCTTTGGGGTCCTCAAAGTTCAGGTGTTAAGGTCGTTGTATGAAGTCAGCAGTCGCGCCCCACTCGCCTCTGAGCGCTCCGCTCGTGGCGCGGCTGCACGTGGATCTCTGTCGGTGCGCGTCCGCTTTCTGTCGTCCCTGACGTCACGCAACCCCCCGTCGTCTCCCACGTCAGTTCCCCCCTCGCGTCCCCCAACGGAGTCAGTCCGTGTCCTCACACACGAAGTCCTTCAAGGTGCCCTTCTGGGTCCAGATACTCGCCGGTCTCGTCCTGGGTGTGCTGCTCGGCTGGCTCGCCCGCAACCAGGACGTGTCCTGGCTGGTCACGACCCTGGAGAAGGTCGGCGACACCTTCATCGGGCTGCTGAAGCTCGCCGTCGCCCCCCTCGTCTTCTTCGCGATCCTGGTCTCGATCACCAACCTGCGGAAGGTCAACAACGCGGCCCGCCTGGCCTCGCGCACCCTCCTCTGGTTCATGATCACGTCGCTGATCGCGGTCAGCATCGGCCTGGTCATCGGCCTGCTGACCAACCCCGGCGCCGGCACCGGCCTCACGCCCAAGGACGGCGCGAAGCCCGAGAGCACCGGCTCCTGGATCGACTTCCTGACCGGCATCATCCCGAGCGACGTCATCACGCCGTTCACCGAGCTGAACGTGCTGCAGATCGTCTTCATGGCCGCCGTCGCCGGTATCGCCGCGCTCCAGCTCGGTGAGAAGGCCCAGCCGATCCTCACCCTCAGCGAGTCCGTCCTCAGCCTGCTCCAGAAGGCGCTGTGGTGGGTCATCCGGCTCGCCCCGATCGGCACGATCGGCCTCATCGGCTACGCCATCGCCACCTACGGCTGGGACCTGATCGGCAAGTACGCGACGTTCACCGCCGACATCTACATCGGCTGCCTCATCGTGCTGTTCGGCGTCTACCCGACGCTGCTCGCGACCGTCGCCAAGGTCAACCCCATCCAGTTCTTCAAGGGCGCCTGGCCCGCGATCCAGCTGGCCTTCGTCTCCCGCTCCTCGGTCGGCACCATGCCGCTGACGCAGAAGGTCACCGAGCGGCTCGGCGTGCCGAAGGAGTACGCCTCCTTCGCGGTGCCGTTCGGCGCGACGACCAAGATGGACGGCTGCGCCGCGATCTACCCGGCCATCGCCGCGATCTTCGTCGCCCAGATCTTCGACATCCAACTGGGCGTCGGCGACTACCTGCTGATCGCGTTCGTCTCGGTGGTGGGCTCCGCCGCCACGGCCGGCCTGACCGGCGCGACGGTCATGCTGACCCTGACCCTCTCCACCCTCGGCCTGCCGATGGAGGGCGTGGGCCTGCTCCTCGCGATCGACCCGATCCTGGACATGATCCGCACCGCGACCAACGTCGCCGGGCAGGCGCTGATCCCGGTCCTGGTCTCCGCCCGGGAGAACCTGCTCGACCGTGACGCGTACGCCACGGCCGACGGCTCCTCCCTGGACGACCCCTTCGACGCGGAGCCCCGCGACAAGACCGAGCCGGTCCCCGCGGCCGCCTGACGGACGGTCGGTCCCGGTCACAGACGGGCCCCCTCGGCGGTCCTTCCCCGGTTTCCCGGACGAAGGCCGCCCAGGGGGCCCGTACGCTAAGCGGTATGGGTGCCGTGAAGACGAAGCGGATGCCGCGTGCGGTCCGTGAGCAGCAGATGCTGGACGCCGCCGTGCAGATCTTCGGCCAACGGGGCTACATGGCCGCGTCGATGGACGAGATAGCCGAACTCGCCGGCGTGTCCAAGCCGTTGGTGTACCTGTACCTCAACTCGAAGGAAGACCTCTTCACCGCCTGCATCCGCCGGGAGGCGGGGGCCCTCGTCGAGGCGGTACGGGCCGGGGTCCGCCGTGACCTGCCCGCCGACCGGCAACTGTGGGAGGGCCTCGGCGCCTTCTTCACGCACACCGGGGAGAACCCGGACGCCTGGTCGGTCCTGCACCTCCAGGCCCGTACGCACGGCGAGCCGTTCGCCGCCGAGGTCACCGCGATGCGCGAGGAGATCGTCGCCTTCGTGACGCAGCTGATCCTCGCCGGCGCCCGCGAGGCCCACCGCGACCCGGACCTGCCCGAGCGCGAGGTCGCCGGGCTCGCCGAGGCCCTGGTCGGCGCCGCCGAGTCGCTCGCCGCCTGGGCCAACGTCACCCCGGGCGTCAGCGCCCGCCAGGCCGCGGCCACGCTGATGAACTTCGCCTGGGCCGGGCTCGGCGACCTCATGGCGGGGCGCCCCTGGGCACCCCCGGAGGAGCAGGCGGGCCCTCACACCGGGTAGCCGTCACACGGGGTGGACGTCACACGGGGTGGACGTCACACGGGGTGGATGTCTCCCGTCACATGGATCCGGTCCTCCCCGCCGCGCAGCTCGAACCGGCCGTCCCGCTCGGCGTACGTCACCGTCCCGGGGAGCAGCACCGGCGCCCGGAACTCCGCGCGCAGATGGCAGGAGTCCGGGACGCCGTGCGCGGCGAGGCAGCGGGCCACGGTCCACATGCCGTGGGCGATGGCCCGGGGGAAGCCGAACAGCCGGGCCGTGAGCGGGTGCAGGTGGATCGGGTTGCGGTCCCCGGAGGCGGCCCCGTAGCGACGTCCGACGTCCCCGGCGAGCCGCCACCGCGCGGCCTCGGGCAGCGGCTTGCGCGCCTCCGCCTCCCGGGGAGCCGCCGCCGGCTCCCGCGTGCGGTGCCGGGCCAGGTAGGTGCTCCGGGACTCCCACACGACGTCCCCGCCGCCGCGCACCTCGGTGACGACCGTGGCCTTCGTGCCGCGCCGGTGAGGGGCCAGTCCCTCGACGTGCACGGAGAGTTCGTAGGTGCCGCTCGCCGGCATCCGCGCGTGCCGGGTGACGGTGATCGACGTGTGGACGAGGCCGAGCAGCGGCAGCGGGAAGCCCCGGCCGCTCATCAGCCGCATGGCCAGGGGGAATCCGAGCACGTGCGGATACGTCACCGGCAGCGCGTCCTCCCCGGTCGGGAACCCGCAGACCCGCTCGTACGCCGCGAGCCGGGCGAGGTCGACGCGCAGGCCGGGCAGGACGAGCCGGGTGCGGGGGAACTCCGCGTCGGAGCCGGGGCGTTTGAAGGGGGACAGCAGGGCGCCGCGGGCGAGGAGCGGCGCGAGGGATGGGGGCTCCGTGAGGACGAGAGCGGCGGCGGGGTCGGCCATCACGCCCCCAGCAGACTCTGGCCGCAGACGCGGACGACCTGGCCGTTGACCGCGCCCGAGGCCGGGTGCGCCAGCCAGGCGGTGGTCTCGGCGACGTCGGCCGGGAGGCCGCCCTGCGCGAGGGAGTTCATGCGCCGGCCCGCCTCCCGGATGAACAGCGGGACGGCGGCCGTCATCTTCGTCTCGATGAAGCCGGGCGCGACCGCGTTGACCGTCACGCCGTGCTCGTCGAGTGCGCGTGGCGCGAGGGAGCGGACCAGGCCGACGACGCCCGCCTTGCTCGCCCCGTAGTTGGTCTGGCCGGCGTTCCCGGCGAGCCCCGCGATCGAGGCGGTGGCGACGATCCGGCCGCCGCGCTTCAGCGCGCCGTCCTTCAGCAGGGCGTCCGTGGTGCGCAGCACGGACGCCAGGTTCACTTCCAGCACGGAGATCCAGCGCTCGGCGGGCATGTTCACCAGACGCCGGTCGCGGGTGATGCCCGCGTTGTGGATCAGCAGGTCCAGGCCGTCGGGCAGCGCCTCGGCGATCCGGGCGCCCGCGTCGGCGAACGTCATGTCGAGCAGCAGCGCGGTGCCGCCGAGCCGCTCGGCGACCCGCCGGGCGTCCTGCTCGGCCTGCGGCACGTCGAGGACGACGACCCTGGCACCGTCCCGCGCGAGGGTCTCGGCGACCGCCTCACCGATGCCCCGGGCGGCGCCGGTCACGAGGGCGGTGCGGCCGGACAGGGGGCGGTCCTGGTCGGCGTCGGTCGGCTCCCGGTCGGCAGCGGATGCCTCCCGGGCGGCGCCGACCTCGATCACCTGCCCGCTGACGTACGCCGACTTCGGCGACAGCAGGAAACGCAGGGTGGACTCCGCGGCGGCGGCGTCCGTGAGCCGGACGAGATTCACCGTCCTGCCCCGGCCGATCTCCTTGCCGAGGGAGCGCGTGAAGCCCTCCAGGGCCTGCTGGGCCGCGGCCTGGTGGTGGTCGGCGGGGTCGAGCGGCGCGCCGAGCACCACGACGCGCCCGCTGGAGGCGACCGACCGTACGACCGGATGCAGGGCGGCGTGCACCGCGGCCAGGGCCTCGACGTCCCGCACCCCGGTCGCGTCCAGGACGACGGCGGCCGGAGCGTCGGCGGCCCGCTCGGTTCGGCCTGAGCCGGCCGGGCCGATCCCGGTGCGGGCCAGGACCGGAGCCAGGTCGAGGGCGGACCGGCCGGCGGTGAGGTGCAGCAGGCCGCCGTCGAGGGCGGGCCGCTCGGCGGACCAGCGGGTCAGCGCCGCGGGCTGCGGCAGCCCCAGCCGGCGGGTGAGGAAGCGGCCGGGCGCGGTGCCGGTCAAGCGCAGATAGCGGTCGGCCATGGACGACTCCCAGTTCCCGAGGACGGCTCACCGAAGCCCCACTCCTGCTTACTCTGGAGTAAGGTTACCGGAGGTAAGGCTACGTCACGGACGAGGAGCAGGTCGAGATGAGCTGGTCGAAATGAGTCCCCAGCAGCTGTCGCCGTCGGTGCGGCGCGTGGCGATCGTCGGCGGAGCGCGCATCCCCTTCGCCCGCTCCGACGGCCCTTACGCCACCGCCTCCAACCAGCAGATGCTCACCGCCGCCCTGGACGGCCTCGTCGAGCGATACCGGCTCCAGGAGCCGGGCGCGGTCGGCGAGTTCGTCGCCGGTGCCGTCCTCAAGCACAGCCGCGACTTCAACCTCGCCCGCGAGACCCTCCTCGGCTCGAAACTCCACCCGCGCACCCCCGCCTACGACATCCAGCAGGCCTGCGGCACCGGCCTCCAGGCCGTCATCGCCGCCGCCAACAAGATCGCCCTCGGCCAGACCGAATCGGCCGTCGCGGGCGGCGCCGACACCGCCAGCGACGCGCCCCTCGGCGTCAACGACTCCCTGCGCCGCATCCTCCTCGAAGCCCGCCGCGCGAAATCACCGGGTGCCCGCCTCAAGGCCCTGGCGAGGATGCGACCGGGCCACCTCGTCCCCGACATCCCGCGCAATGCCGAGCCGCGCACCGGCCTGTCCATGGGCGAACACGCCGCCGTCACCGCCCGTGCCTGGGGCATCCCCCGCGAGGCGCAGGACGAACTCGCCGCCACCAGTCACCAGCGGCTGGCTGCGGCGTACGAACGCGGCTTCTTCCAGGACCTGGTGGTCCCCTTCCGCGGCCTGGCCCGCGACCAGAACCTGCGCCCCGGCTCGACGGTGGAGAAACTCGCCTCCCTGAAGCCGGTGTTCGGGCTCGGCCACCCCGAACCGACCATGACGGCCGGGAACTCCACCCCGCTGACGGACGGCGCCGCGACCGTCCTGCTGGCGAGCGAGGAGTGGGCCCGCGAACGCGACCTGGAGCCGCTGGCGTACCTCACCGCGTACGAGACGGCGGCCGTCGACTTCGTGGGCGGCGATGTGGCCGGCGGCGAGGACGGACTGCTCATGGCACCCGCCTACGCCGTCCCGCGCATGCTGGAGCGCGCCGGGCTGGGCCTGGACGACTTCGATCTCGTCGAGATCCACGAGGCGTTCGCCTCCCAGGTGCTGGCGACGCTCGCCGCCTGGGAGAAGCAGGGCCTCGGCACCGTGGACCGCGCCCGGCTGAACGTCGCCGGCTCGTCCCTCGCCACCGGCCACCCCTTCGCCGCCACCGGCGCCCGCATCATCGCCACCCTGGCCAAGCTCCTCACCGAACGGGACGCCCCCGCCCGAGGCCTGATCTCCGTCTGCGCGGCGGGAGGACAGGGGGTGACGGCCGTCCTGGAGCGGGCCTGAGAGTGAGGGCCGTGCGGAACCTGAAGCACCCTCACTTAACCCCCGAGATTGCACAGGCCTGGCTCCGGACCATCCCCGAACCCGCACAAACCCGCCACGTGAGCGCCGTACGATCCCGTTCCTACCGTCAGTAACCCCTTTCTGGGGGTACGGCCGGTTGAGCGCCTCGGCGTGCGAGGCACGTACGTCATGCAGCAAGCAGTTCTTCGCTGCACGCCCCAGGAGCCGCCCGTGTCCACTGCGTATCCCTCCTCCGCCTACGGCGACGCGTACGGAGGGCCGGTGCTGGTCGAGCCCGAGGTACGGCGGCTGGACGGGGCGGTACGGGAGGCCTCCGTACCGGCGCTGGCCCCGCCGTGGACCCACGGGTCGCTCGCCGACCTGCCCTTCGACAACGCGAGCGCGAACCCGGGCGCCGTGGCCCTCAGCCGCAAGGACGCCGACGGCCGCTGGGGCGACGTCACGGCGGCGCAATTCGCCGACCAGGTGCGGGCCGTGGCCAAGGGCCTGATCGCCGAGGGCCTGATGCCGGGCGACCGGGTCGCCGTGATGGCCCGCACCATCTACGAGTGGACCGTCCTGGACTTCGCCGCCTGGTCGGCCGGACTGGTCACCGTCCCCGTCTACCCCACCTCCTCCGTCTTCCAGGCCCGCTGGATCCTCCAGGACTCCGGCGCCGTCGCCCTGGTCACCGAGACCGCCGCACAGGCCGCCGCCCTCGGCCCGGAGCGGGAGCGGCTGCCCGACCTCACACACATGTGGGTCGTGGAGAAGGGGCACGTGGACCGGCTCGCGGAGGCCGGGGCGCATCTGCCCGACCAGGAGGTCGAGGTGCGGCGCGGCATGCTCGGCCCCGACACCCTCGCCACCCTCGTCTACACCTCGGGCACCACGGGCCGCCCCAAGGGCTGCGCCCTCACCCACGGCAACTTCTTCGCCGAGGTCGACAACGCCATCGAGCTGCTCTACCCCGTCTTCCGGGCGAAGACCAGCGAAGAGGCCTCGGTCCTGCTGTTCCTGCCGATGTCCCACGTCTTCGGCCGCATGGTGGCGATCGCCTGCGTCCGGGCCCGCGTACGGCTGGGCCACGCGCCCAGCATCAAGGCCGAGCACCTGCTGCCCGACCTCGCCGGCTTCCGGCCGACCTGTCTGCTGGCCATCCCGTACATGCTGGAGAAGGTCTTCAACTCCGCCCGCGCCAAGGCCGAGTCGGGCGGCCGGGTCTCCTCCTTCGACCGCGCGGTGGCCGTCGCACAGCGCTACGGAGAGGCCCTGGAGGCCCAGCAGACGGGCACCGGACCCGGCCCCACCCGCGCCCTGAGGACCGCCCGCGCCTTCTACGACCCCCTGGTCTACCGCCGCATCCGCAACGCCATGGGCGGCAGGGTCCGCTACGCCATCTGCGGCGGCTCCCCCCTCGGCCGCCGCCTCGCCGCGTTCTACGCCGGTGCCGGCATCGAGATCTTCGAGGGCTACGGCCTCACGGAGACCACCGGCGCGAGCACCGTCACCCCGCCCCTCAAACCCCGCCTGGGCACCGTCGGCTGGCCGCTGCCCGGCACCCGCGTCCGCATCGCCGCCGACGGCGAGATCCTGGTCGGCGGCGACCACGTGCTGCGCGGCTACTGGGACCCGCAGGCCGGGGGCGTTGTCCCCGCCGCCCCCGACGGCTGGCTCGCCACCGGCGACCTCGGCGAACTCGACGACGAGGGCTATCTGACGATCACCGGCCGCAAGAAGGAACTGCTCATCACCGCGGGCGGCAAGTCCGTCGCCCCGGCCCCGCTGGAGAACTGGCTGCGCTCGCACCCGCTGATCTCCCAGTGCCTCGTCCTGGGCGACGGCCGCCCCTTCGTCTCGGCGCTGATCACCCTCGACGAGGCCGGCGTCACCCACTGGCGCCAGATGAACGGCAAGCATCCCGTACCGCCCACGCTCCTCGTCGAGGACGAGGAACTGCGCGCCGTCCTGCAACGCGCGGTCGACGAGGCCAACAAGATGGTCTCCCGCCCGGAGTCCATCCGCCGCTTCGCCATCCTGCCCGAGGACTTCACGGAGGAGGCGGGCCATCTGACCCCGTCGATGAAGCTCCGCCGGGAGGCCGTGCTGCGTGCGTTCGCCACGGAAGTCGAAGGTCTGTACACCCGGTGAGTCACCTTTGCGATCTCTTCACACGTGGTTCTTGACGACGCACGGCGTCTGCCCGTTGGCTTTCGACCACCTCGTCACGATGCTCCCCCCATCGGAAGGCACCACCAGTGATAGCGCGCAACCCCCGTCAGGCCGCCGTGCGGCGAATCTCCATGGCCCTGGCGGTCTCCGTATCGGCCCTGTCCCTCGCCGCCTGCGGCGATGGCGGGAGTGACGACTCCGCCGCGAAGAAGGGCAACGACATCACGGTGGGCCTGCTGCTGCCCGACCGCGACACGGCACGCTTCGAGAAGTTCGACTACCCCCTGATCAGGCAGGAGGTCGCGTCCCTCACGGAGAACAAGGGCACGGTCCGCTACGCCAACGCCGAGGCCAGCGTCACCAGACAGAGCGAGCAGTTCCGGAAGATGATCGCCGACAAGGTGGACGTCATCCTCGTCGACGCCCTCAACTCCAAGACCATTGCCACGGACGTCCAGAAGGCCAAGGACGCCGGTATCCCGGTCATCGCCTACGACCGGCTCGCCGAGGGCCCGATCGACGCCTACGTCTCCCACGACAACGAACTCGTGGGCCAGGTCCAGGGCCGCGCCATCATCGGGGAACTCGGCGACAAGGCCGAGAAGAGCAAGGTCGTCATGATGAACGGCGACCCCGGCGACCCGAACACCGCCCGGTTCAAGGACGGCGCGCTGAGCGAGCTCCGGGGCCAGGTGGACATCGTCAAGGAGTACGACACCAAGGAGTGGAAGCCCGCGATCGCCAAGGCCAACATGAAGAAGGCGATCCAGTCCGTCGGGCTGAACAACATCGCCGCCGTCTACTCGGCCAACGACGGCATGGCCGGCGCCGTCATCGAGGCGCTCCAGGAGGCCGGGACCACCAGGATGCCGCCGGTGACGGGGCAGGACGCCAACCTCGACGCGGTGCAGCGAGTCGTCTCCGGCGAGCAGTACATGACCGTGTACAAGTCCTTCCTGCTGGAGGCGACCAACGCCGCGAAGATCGCGGTGGCCAAGGTGCAGGGCCGCGCCATCGAGTTCGCGGCGCTGACCCGGGAGACGGTCGACAGCCCGACGCAGAAGAGCATCCCGTCGATGCTGGTGCCGGTGGTCGCCCTCACCAAGGACAACATCAAGGACACGGTGATCACGGACGGCGTGTACACGGTGAAGGACATCTGCACGTCCAAGTACAAGGCGGACTGCGCGGCCATCGGCCTCGACTAGCGGGCGCGGGTGGTTGTCGGTTCCGGGTGGCGGGCGCGGGTGGTTGTCGGCCCTGGCTCGGCGGGCGCGGGCGTGGGCGTGGCGATCGGCTTCGGGGGGCGGGCGCGGGCGTGGCGATCGGCTTCGGATGGTGGGCGCGGGTGGTTGTCGGCCTCGAGTAGCGGGGGCGTGCGCGGCGACGGGCTTCGGGCAGCGGGCTCGGGTGGCCGTCGGTGCCGGGTGGCGGACCCCGCGCGGCCATCGGTCCCGGTGCGGACGCACAGTGGTGCCGCACGGGTCTTGACTTCGCAAGACCCCCGCGCGACATTCCCCACCCCTTTTCGCGTTCTCGTCGGGCTGGAGCGGCCATGACCACACGCACGGACACCGCCGGCACTGCCGGAGCCCCGACCCGAAGACGAGTGCTGGCCGGTGCCGCCGGTGCCGGTCTCGCGGTCGCCACGGGCGTCCAACAGGGCGCCCGCGCAGCTGACTTACCCCCGCTCGGCACGTACGACGTCGTCGTCGTCGGCTCCGGGGCCGCCGGCATGACCGCCGCACTGACGGCCGCACGGCAGGGCCTGAGCTGCGTCGTCGTGGAGAAGGCACCGACCTTCGGCGGCTCGGCCGCCCGCTCCGGCGCCGGGATCTGGATCCCCAACAACCCGGTGCTCCTCGCGGCCGGCGTCCCGGACACCCCCGCGAAGGCCGCCGCCTACCTCGCCGCGGTCGTCGGCCCGGACGTCCCCGCCGACCGGCAGCGTGCCTTCCTCGCCCACGGCCCGGCGACGATCTCCTTCGTCATGGCGAACAGCCCGCTCCGCTTCCGCTGGATGGAGGGCTACAGCGACTACTACCCCGAGCTCCCCGGCGGCCTGCCGGGCGGCCGCTCCATCGAGCCGGACCAGATCGACGGCAACCTCCTGGGCGCCGAGCTGGCGCACCTGAACCCGCCGTACATGGACGTCCCCGCCGGCATGGTCGTCTTCAGCGCCGACTACAAGTGGGTCGCCCTGGCCGCCGTCAACGCCCGGGGCGCGGCCGTCGCCGCCCAGTGCCTCGCCCGCGGCGTGAAGGCGGCGGCACTCGGCCAGAAACCCCTGACGATGGGCCAGGCGCTCGCGGCGGGCCTGCGCGCGGGCCTGCGATCGGCCGGGGTCCCGGTCTGGCTGAACTCGCCCCTGACCGACCTGCACGTCGAGAACGGCACGGTCACCGGAGCCGTGGTCTCCCGCGACGGCGCCCCGGGCCTGGTCCGCGCCCGCCGGGGCGTGATCGTCGGCTCGGGCGGCTTCGAGCACAACGCCGCGATGCGGGAACGCTTCCAGCGCCAGCCCATCGGCACGGACTGGACCGTCGGGGCGAAGGAGAACACCGGCGACGGCATCCGGGCGGGGGAGCGGCTGGGCGCGGCGCTCGACCTGATGGAGGACGCCTGGTGGGGCCCGGCGATCCCGATCCCCGGACAGCCCTACTTCTGCCTCGCCGAACGCACCCTGCCCGGCGGGCTGCTGGTGAACGGCTCCGGCCGGCGCTTCGTCAACGAGGCCGCGCCCTACAGCGACGTCGTGCACACCATGTACGACGTCCAGGACACCGACCCGGCCATCCCGTGCTGGCTGATCGTCGACCAGAACTACCGCAACCGGTACCTCTTCAAGGACGTCCTGCCGGCCCTGCCCTTCCCCGGCACCTGGTACGACTCCGGGGCCGCGCACAAGGAGTGGACCCTGGACGCCCTGGCGGCCTCGATCGGCGTCCCCGCGGCGGCCCTGCGCACCAGCGTGAACCGCTTCAACGCCCAGGCGCGCCGGGGCGAGGACCCCGACTTCCACCGGGGCGACAGCGCCTACGACCACTACTACACGGACCCGTCGGTCCTCCCCAACTCCTGTCTGGCCCCCCTCTGGCTGCCCCCGTACCACGCCTTCCGCATCGTCCCCGGCGACCTCGGCACCAAGGGCGGACTGCGCACGGACGCCCGGGCCCGGGTGCTGCGCGAGGACGGCTCGGTGATCCCCGGCCTGTACGCGGCGGGCAACGCCAGCGCGGCCGTCATGGGCCACAGCTACGCCGGCGCGGGGTCGACGATCGGCCCGGCGATGACGTTCGGGTACATCGCGGCGCGGGACATCGCGGGGGTGCTCTAGGGGCCGGGGCCGGCCGGCGCTGGAGACCGGGGGCGGGTGGGTCGGCAGCGGGCTCGCGCTGGGGAGCGTACGCCCGGCTGCGGGGGCCGCTCGGGCATCACACGTGGGGCTACGGCGATGCCCCGGGCGGCCTACTTCCCGGGCTTGCGGGCCACGATGCTCGCCTGGGCGACCGGCTCGCCCTGCGCCTCGTCGGGCTCTCGTACCGTCGTGGCGCGGACGGTGAATCCGGCGCCGCTCAGCAGGGCGGCGATGCGCTCCGGCCGGCGCCGGCGGAACGTCAGGGACACCTGGTGCCCGAAGGCCTCCTCGTAGCGGCGGGGCTCGTCCCCGCACTGGAAGCCGAGCAGCAGATGGCCGCCGGGGCGCAGGACGCGGTGGAAGACGGTGAAGAGGGCGGGCAGGTGCTCCTCGGGTGTGTGGATGATCGAGTACCAGGACACGACACCGTCGAGCGAGCCGTCCGGCAGGTCCGGCTCCTGCATCGAGCCCCGCACGAACCGCAGGCCCGGGTTCTCGCGGCGGGCGATCGCGAGCATCGACTCCGACACGTCGAGCCCGAACACCGACAGTCCCTGGGACGCCAGGTACGCCGTGACCCGCCCCGGCCCGCACCCCAGGTCGGCGACCTCGCCCCCCTGGCCCACGAGCTGCGCGAACCCATGGAGCACGCCCCGGTCCAGCGGCGTCCCCGGGCGCAGGTCACCGAACCGGACGGCGTACTCCTCGGCGACGGCGTCGTAGAACACACGGGTCTCGGTCACGAAGTCGGGGGCGTCGTCCACGAGGCCGGAGGGGTCGTTCACGAAGTCGGCGTCGTCGTCCACGAGGCCGGAGGGGTCGTCCACGAGGCCGGCGTCGTCGGCCACGAAGTCGTGGGCGTCGGCCACGGGGCCGGGGGCGGCGTTCACGAGGTCAGCGGCGTCGGTCATGGCCGGAGACCCTAGCGCGAGACGCCGTCGCCCCGGCTCTCGTCCGACCGGCCGTCCCCTTGATTCCGGCCATGTTCCCCGTCGCCCGTGTTCTCCCCGTCGCCCGTGTTCTTCCCTACGCC
This sequence comes from Streptomyces luteogriseus, assembly GCF_014205055.1. Taxonomy (NCBI): domain Bacteria; kingdom Bacillati; phylum Actinomycetota; class Actinomycetes; order Kitasatosporales; family Streptomycetaceae; genus Streptomyces; species Streptomyces luteogriseus. The sequence continues at coordinate 3,741,222 of NZ_JACHMS010000001.1, read as the reverse complement.
GTCGTTCTCCCCGGCGCCCTCGTGTTCGTGCTCCCCGTCCTCCTGGAGTCGCGAGGCCTGTCCCGCGCCGATGCCCGCCCCCGCTCCGACCGCCGTGCCGAAGCCGAGGCCAAGGGCCAGGCCCAGCGCGAGGTTGTCGAAGACGGTGATGCCGAGCACGAGGCCTATCGCCGTGCCCAAGGACAGGCCGACCGACAGGCCCATCGCCAAGGGCTTGTCGGCCGGCGTACCGCCGACCTCGCCACTGTTCCGCTGATCTTTCCGCATCCGCTCATCGTCCCACGGCCGGAATTCACCGGGAATTCATCGGACAGAAGGGCCCGGAAAGGGCAGGAGCCCCGTCGCCTGGCGGCGCGGGGCTCCTTGGGTACTACAAATCAGACCGGCGTGACGTTCTCAGCCTGCGGGCCCTTCGGACCCTGCGTGACGTCGAAAGACACCTGCTGGTTCTCCTCGAGGGACCGGAAGCCGGTCGCATTGATCGCGGAGTAGTGGACGAAGACGTCGGGGCCGCCGCCCTCTTGGGCGATGAAACCAAAGCCCTTTTCGGCGTTGAACCACTTAACGGTTCCGGTAGCCATAAGCCCTCCTTGGGCCCAAAAGGGTTGCCCTGCTCCAGAACCAGCAAGTGTGAAGATGAATTCCGCACAAGTGCATATGTCTGAGAATGACGAGAGCCCGCGGTCACATGCTCCGCAGGCTCTGTACTGCAAGGGAAACCAAACTGCAACTTGCGACGAGCCTAGCACGCAGTCCGCGGAATGCAATAGGGGTCAAGATCACGTCACCCGAATGTTTGAACATCCTCCGGCCGACTGGCGGAGGGGGCGCCCGCAACGGGCCCACACCCCGACGGCGGGGTCGCGCGCCGGTCCGTACGCCGTGAGGGCTAGCCTCACGATGTGGACAATCCTCGCACCCGGCCGCGCGTCGGCCACATCCAGTTCCTGAACTGCCTGCCCCTGTACTGGGGGCTCGCGAGAACGGGCACGCTCCTCGACTTCGAGCTCTCCAAGGACACCCCGGAGAAGCTCAGCGAGAAGCTGGTGCAGGGCGAACTCGACATCGGTCCGATCACCCTCGTCGAGTTCCTCCGGCACGCCGACGACCTGGTCGCCTTCCCCGACATCGCCGTCGGCTGCGACGGCCCGGTCATGTCCTGCGTGATCGTCTCGCAGGTCCCCCTGGACCGGCTGGACGGCGCCCGCGTCGCCCTCGGGTCGACCTCCCGCACCTCGGTGCGCCTGGCCCAGCTGCTCCTCGCCGAGCGCTACGGCGTCCGGCCCGACTACTACACCTGCCCGCCCGACCTGAGCCTGATGATGCAGGAGGCCGACGCCGCCGTCCTCATCGGCGACGCCGCGCTGCGCGCCAACATGCTCGACGGGCCGCGCTTCGGCCTGGCCGTGCACGACCTGGGCGCGCTGTGGAAGGAGTGGACGGGCCTGCCGTTCGTCTTCGCGGTCTGGGCGGCCCGCCGCGACTACCTGGAGCGCGAGCCGGTCATCACGCGCCGGGTGCACGAGGCCTTCCTCGACTCCCGCAACCTCTCCCTTGAGGAGGTCGGCAAGGTCGCCGAGCAGGCCGCCCGCTGGGAGGCCTTCGACGAGGAGACCCTCGCCCGCTACTTCACGACCCTCGACTTCCGCTTCGGCGGCCCGCAGCTGGCGGCGGTCGCCGAGTTCGCACGCAGGGTCGGCCCGACGACCGGCTTCCCGGCGGACGTGAAGGTGGACCTGCTCCAGCCGTGAGCCGGGCGGTGCTCCCGCACTACTCTGCTGGGTGGTGCAGGCGTACCGGGACCGGAGCCGTCCCCGCCTGCCCACGGGGGAGGGGTGACGCCCATGCGGCCGCTCGACGTCGACGAACCCACCGTCGTGGGGCCCTACCGGCTGCTCGGCAGGCTGGGCTCCGGCGGCATGGGCCGGGTCTACCTGGGCCGCAGCCCCGGTGGCCGCACGGTCGCCGTGAAGATCGTGCATCCGCACTTCGCGCTGGACGAGGAGTTCCGGGCGCGTTTCCGGCGTGAGGTCGACGCCGCGCGCCGGGTGGGCGGTGCCTGGACGGCGCCGGTCCTGGACGCGGACCCGGGCGCGCGGGTGCCCTGGGTGGCCACCGCGTACGCCGCGGGTCCCTCCCTGTCGGCCGCGGTCGCCGACGGGGGGCCCCTGCCGGCCCCGACCGTACGGGCCCTGGGCGCGGGACTCGCCGAGGCGCTGGCGGCGGTGCACGAGCTGGGCCTGGTGCACCGGGACGTGAAACCGTCGAACGTCCTGCTGACCCTCGACGGCCCCCTGCTGATCGACTTCGGCATCGCCCGGGCCACGGACGGCACCGCGTCCCTCACCTCCACCGGCGTGTCCATCGGCTCACCCGGCTACATGTCACCCGAGCAGATCCTCGGCAAGGGCGTCACGGGCGCCGCCGACGTCTTCTCGCTGGGCGCGGTCCTCGCCTACGCGGCGACCGGCCGGCCCCCCTTCCCCGGCGACTCCTCCGCCGCCCTCCTCTACAAGGTCGTCCACGAGGAGCCGGAACTAGGCCTGCTGGACGACGAGTTGCGGGGCCTCACGGCGGAGTGCCTCGCCAAGGACCCGGCGGCGCGGCCCACCCCGGCTCAGCTGGCCCGCCGACTGGCCCCCGAGGGCGCGGCCCGGCTCGTGGCCGGCGGATGGCTGCCGGGGACGCTGGTGGAACAGGTGAGCCGCAGTGCCGTGCACCTGCTGAACCTGGAGGCGACGGGAGCCGGGGCGGCGGCCGGGGCCGGGGGAGGGGCCGGGGGGCCTTCCGGGCCGGTCGGTTTCAGCAGCCCCTCGGTGGGCGGGCCGGAAGCGGCCGGGAGCGGCGGGATCGGGGTGTTCGGTCCGCCGCCGGTGATGCCATCGCCCGGGGTGCTGCCGCCCGGGGCGATGCCGTCTGCGGTGACCTCTTCCGAGGCGACCTCTTCCGAGGAGGCCCCGCCCCCGGCGATGCAACCCCCGGCGATGCCACCCACTCCCCACGTCGCCGCCGTTCCCGAGCCCCGGGACGGCGACCACCCGCAGGACACCGCCCCGGCCTCCGGCCGGCGCCCCGGCAGGGTCACCGTCTCCGTCGCGGCGACGTCCACGCCGGAGGGCGAGGACGGCGGCCGGGTGCGCAGGCTGAGCTGCTCCGTGGCGCTGGCGGTCGCGGGAGCGATGGCGGCCGTGACGATCGGGTCGGTGTTCGTGTTCGACCTGCTGCCGGACCGGGGCGGCGGCCAGAACGACGCGGACTCCTCCAGCGGTTCCGACTCGCCCCCGGCGGCCAGCGCGAGCTCCGGCCCCTCCGCCGGCGCGGTGCCCGCCGCGTACCTCGGCACCTGGGAGGGCCAAGGCGTCGCCCTCGACGGCAGACTGCCCCTCGGCACGTTCCGCATCACGGTAGAACGGGCCGCCGTCGGCCAGGAGTTGGGCAAGCTCCGTCAGACCGACCCGGTCGGCGGCGTCTGCGTCGACGTACTCACCCTGAAGCAGGTCACGAAGAACGAGCTCGTCGCGACGTCGGTCGGCGCGAAGAGCAATCACAGCGGCTGCAACCCCGCGAAGACGACCGTCCACCTCAAGCCGGTGGGCGACGACCTCCGGTACCGGTCGGAGAGCCAGGAGTCGGGTCGGCCGGAGGCCCGGATGTCGAGGGTGGGGTAGGGGTCGCCCTGCGGCTGAGCCTGACGAGCAGGGTGATCAGCAGCGCGGCCGCCACGAGGGTGGAGACGAGCCCGACGACCCACAGCCATGGGTAGTGCACGTGCACCCAGCAGGGGCCGCCCTCGCTGAAACAGCCGGAGTCCCAGTCGCGGCGCCGTCTGGGCCGTACGGTCGTGGCGATCACCCCGCCGACCAGGTAGCAAGCGCCCAGCCCGGGCAGGGAGGCTGCCACCCAGGCCGACGAACGCGCCCTGCTCCTCTTCCAGTCCATCCGGGTCAGTGGCGCCACCCAGGCGAAGAAGACCACCGGCACCAGGGCGCCGACCACGCCGGTGAAGGCGTACGCACCGCCCGGCCACGCCGGAGCGAAGTCACCCCACAGCTCGTGGCCCCAGTACATGTCGAACAGGACCAGCGGCATGATCAGGGCGACGAAGCCGGGGAGCACCAGGCAACCGAACAGGCGCTCCCCGAACCCCGTCTTCACGCGGCGAAGGGACGGCGGACGCTCTGCCCTGTGCTCGTAGCGCAAGGCAGGCCCAGCCGCCTTCCTCCGCTTCGGCCTCGCCGAACTTCCGCTCATAGCCCCTAATTCTCCCCCTGGTTCGGGCGCTCACTACTGTGTCTGCTAAAGCGAACACCATCACAGACGAATGACGCATGCCCCATCGGGCCATGCCGGGAAGGCCCACCATGGAGACACTGCAGCCGGACGATCCTGTGGAGTTGGGCACGTACCGACTTCTGCGAAGACTCGGTGCCGGCGGCATGGGGCGCGTCTACCTCGCCCGTTCACCCGGTGGCCGTACCGTCGCGGTGAAGGTCGTACGTCCGGATCTTGCCGCGGACGGCGATTTCCGCGACCGCTTCCGGCACGAAGTCGAGATAGCCAAGGCGGTGTCCGGCCGCTTCACAGCCCCGGTCGTGGACGCCGACCCGGACGCGCCGCTGCCGTGGCTGGCGACGTCGTACGTGCTCGGCCCGGACCTCACGGACGTGGTCGCCGCGCACGGTGCACTGCCGGAGCACACCGTCCGGGCGCTGGCCGCCGGCCTCGCCGCAGCCCTCCAGGAGGTGCACGCGGCCGGACTGATCCACCGTGACATGAAGCCGTCGAACGTCCTGCTGGCGGCAGACGGTCCGCGCGTCATCGACTTCGGAATCGCGCGGGCGGTGGACGGAAGCCGTATGACGCAGACGGGCGTCGTGGTCGGGTCTCCCGGCTACATGTCACCGGAGCAGGCGCTGGGCGAGAACATCGGCACGGCGAGTGATGTCTTCTCGCTGGGCGCCGTACTCGCGTTCGCCGCGACCGGTCGGGGCACCTTCGGCCATGGAGCCGCCTCGCACGCCTCGTTGCTCTATCAGGTCGTACACGGTGATCCCGACGTCGACGGCGTACCACAGCAACTGCTGGGCCTCGTCCGCGCCTGCCTCGCCAAGGACCCGGCGCATCGGCCGGTTCCGGCCGACATCGTGGCGGCGCTCGCCCCGCAGGGGGTCGAAGGCGTCCTCAGCGACTGGCTGCCGTCGGCGGTGGCCTCGACGATCGCCACGCATGCGGCCGGCATCCTGGACCTGGAGGCGCCGCAGCGGCCTCAGCCCACGGGCGCCGCGTCCTTCGGGCCCGCGCCGGCGATGCCGGAGGGGGCACCGCAGTCACCGGGCACCCCCACCCCGGGCTACGGGTATCCGCAGGCCCCGGGATACGGCGGCGCCCCCGCGGCCGCCGCCCAGGGAACGCCGGCCCCCGGCTACGCCACACCGCCGGGCGGCCTTCCCGCTCCCGGGTACGGAACGCCCCCGCCGGGCCACGGTGCTCAAGGACACCCCGGCGCCCCGGGACCGGCCTCCACTGTCGCCACCACCTCAACCGCCCTTTCCCGCCGCCGTGTTCTCGGTCTCGCGCTCGGCGGTGCCGCCGCCGTGGCGCTGGCGGGCGGCGGCACCGCCTGGTGGCTCAGCCGGGACGGCGACACCGAGGACGGGGCGACCGGTACGAACGGCGCCGGTTCCGCCCGGCCCGCCGGGGAGAACTTCACCACCCCGCCGGCGGGAGTCGCCCCCCAACCGCTGTGGCACGAGACAGCGGCGGAAGACAGCACCACCACCGACGTACCCCTCCTCATCCATGACGGCCTGTTCTTGATCAGCGGCGACCCTCTGGTGGCGTACGACGTGAAGACCGGTGAAGCCCGCTGGTCGAAGCCCGATGTCTGCGCCCCCGGTTCCCCGCTCCTGTTCCACGACGGCAAGGTGTTCCTCACCGACAGCGGCGTCGATGGAGTCCTCGTCGCCCGGGACGTGAAGACCGGCAAGGAGGTGTGGCGCAGCCGTCTCGGCAAGAAACTCGGCATCGAGAGCACCATCGCCATCGACGACAAGAACGTGTACGTCACGGCAACCGACTACGCACAGGCCCGGAGCGCCACCGACTACCGCACCGCCATCGCCGCGATCAGCCACAGCACCGGGAAGAAGGTCTGGTTGCAGCACCGCGACTGGGGCACGCGGGACTACGACGTCCAGGGCACCGTCTCCGGTAAGCACCTCGTCTACGCGGACTCCAACCAGAACCTCACCGTGCGCGACACCGCGACCGGCGACCAGTTGTGGACGCAGAGGATCGGCGACGACTGGGCCTGGCAGCCCACGGTCGCGAACGGCCTCGTCTTCCTGCCCGGCGAGAAGCTGACAGCCGTCGACGCGGAGACCGGCCGCACCCGCTGGACGCTCTCCCCCGAGGGCCGCCGCGGCTTCAACAACCCGGCCGTCATCGACGGTGTGCTCTACATCAGCGACTACGACCGCGGCATCTGGGCCGTCGACGTCAAGACGCACCGGCGGATCTGGCTCTGCGAGGACCAGAACCGTGGCGGGCCGGGGACGTTCGTGAGGGCAGGCACGACGCTGTACTGCGCCGCCGGGCCCCTGTCAGGGGGCGTCATCGCCCTCGAGGCCAAGACCGGCACAGTGCGCTGGACCTGGACGGACGACAAGGACTCCGGCGCCCCGTGGCAGATCGCGACGGCAGGAAACCGACTGTTGGTGACGAACGGACCGGAGATCTACGCGATGCCGGCGGTGTGAGGTCGGGGCGCTGGGGCGCGATGCCGGGGACTGCCATAGTCTCCGTTAGCTGAAGTTAACGAACGTGGCCACAGGGGCCGACGGGGAGGACGACCATCATGCGGATGCTGGTCACGGTCGTACGCGAAGGCGGTGAGTCGGAGGACATCGTCGTCACCGCCGACGACACCGCCACGGCAGGCGATGTCGCGGAGGTGTTGGCGCAGGCCGTCGGACAAGGCATCAACCCGCGGGGTGCCGGGTCGGAGAACGTCGTGGCCATGCCCGGGACCTCACTGGCCTCGCTGCCCGGCTACGGAACGGCGGTCTCCGGGGCGCCGGTGCTGTGGGCGGACGGTGAGCTGTGCGACCCCGCGGCACCGGCGGCCGGCGTCCTGCGGGACGGCATGCGCGTCTCCGTCGACCCCTCGATAGGCCCGCTGCTGCGCAAGGGCGAGCCGGTCGGGCAGTACGAACTGCGCGTGGCGGGCGGTCCCGGCGCGGGGCGCGTGGTCCGGCTGGGCGTCGGCGCGGCAACCGCCGGATCGGCGCCGACCTGTTCGCTCCCCCTGCCGGACGCCTCACTGCCGGCGGTCGCCCTCCGGCTGACCATCGACCTCCAGGGCAACGTCACCCTCACCCCGGAGGCCGGCGCCGGCGCCCGGCTGAACGATGACGCGGTGACGGCCGGTACTCCTTGGCCCTTGGGCGGTGCCGTACGGGTGGGCGACTCGCTGCTGGTCCTCGACCGGGTGGCCGAGCCGGATGCGCATCTGTCCCTGATGAGCGAGGGCGGCCTCGCCTACAACCGCCCCCCTCGGCTGTCGCCGCTGCGGCCTCGGCGGCGGCTGTCCGTGCCGGTGCCTCCCTCCAAGGGGGAACGGGCACGTTTCCAGTTCATCATGGCGTTCATGCCCATGCTGTTCGGGCTGTCGATGTACTTCCTCACCAAGCAGATCTACATGCTGCTGTTCTGCCTGATGAGCCCGCTCATGATGCTGGGCCAGTGGATCAGTGAGAACCGCGAGGGCAAGAAGAAGCACAGGACGTCCCTCAAGCAGTACAAGAAGGATCTCGCGGCCCACGAGTCCGAACTCGTCACTCTCGGCAAGGAAGAACAGCGTGCCCGCCGCGAGGACAACCCCGACCCGGCGGAGATCCTGCTCTTCGCGACCGGACCGCGCCGCCGTCTCTGGGAGCGCCGGCTCACCGACCCGGACGCGATGCAGCTGCGTATCGGGCTGGGAGCCCTGCCCTCCGACGTGGAACTCGTCTTCGCGCGTGGCGGTTCATCGCACGACGAGGAGCCCCCGGAACCCCCGGTCCTGCCCGACGTCCCCGTCACCCTGCCCTTCGCCCGGCTCGGCGTGGTCGGCATCGCGGGGGACCGTGCCCGTGCCCTTGCCACCGCGCGCTGGCTGAGCGTGCAGGCCGCCGTGCTGCACAGCCCCCGGGACCTGTCACTGGTCTCCCTGGCCGCGACACCGGCCGCCGGCGCCGAGTGGCACTGGGCGCACTGGCTTCCGCACACCGCTCCCGACGAGGGACAGGACTGCGTCGCTCTGGTCGGTTTCGACTCGGAGGGCATCAGCCGCCGGGTCAACGAACTCCTCAACGAGCTGGCTCGCCGCAAGGCGGCCCGCGAGCAGCACAACATGACGGGCCAGCTGTATCCCGACGCCAACGTGCTCCTGATCCTCGACGGAGCACGGCTGCTGCGCCGAGTCCCGGGCGTTCCCCAACTCCTCACCGAGGGACCGCAGTACGGCATCTTCGCTCTCTGCATCGACGAGGACGAGCGGCTGCTTCCCGAGGAGTGCAAAGCCGTCGTGGCCTGGTCACCGGACGCGGCCCACCATGTCCGAGTGCGCGGCTACGGCCTGGAGGCCGTCGGCGATGTGCTGGCCGACCAGGTCCCGTACGAATGGTGCGAACTCCTGGCCCGCTCCCTCGCCCCCGTCCGCGATGTCAGTCGCGACGACGCCGATTCCGCGCTGCCCACCTCGGCCCGGCTGCTGAACCTGCTGAACATGCCCAACCCGGCGGGTACCGAAGTGGAACGCATCTGGCGGGCAGGTGGCTCGACCACGGCCGCACCCATCGGACTCGCCGCCGACGGCGCGTTCGTTCTGGACATCCGCCGCGACGGGCCGCACGCGCTGGTCGCCGGTACGACGGGTGCCGGTAAGTCCGAGCTGCTCCAGACAATCATCGCCTCGCTGGCGGTCGCCAACCGTCCCGACGCCCTGAACTACGTCCTCATCGACTACAAGGGCGGCAGCGCGTTCATGGACTGCGCCCGCCTGCCCCACACCGTCGGCATGGTCAGCGACCTCGACGCCCATCTGACCGAGCGGGCCCTCGCCTCACTCGCGGCCGAACTCCATCGCCGGGAGCGCATCCTCTTCGATGCGGCGGCCAAGGACATCGAGGACTACAACGACACCCGCAAGCTCCGCCCCGAACTGGAGCCGATGCCCCGGCTGGTGCTCGTCATCGACGAGTTCGCGTCCCTGGTCGCCGAACTGCCCGACTTCATCGCCGGCTTGGTCGACATCGCACGCCGGGGCCGCTCGCTCGGCGTGCACCTGATTCTCGCGACGCAGCGTCCCGCGGGTGTGGTGAGCGCCGACATCCGGGCCAACACCAACCTCCGCATCGCCCTGCGAGTCACCGACGCCTCCGAGTCGATGGACGTCATCGACGCACCGGACTCGGGCGCGATCGCCAAGTCGACTCCAGGTCGCATGTACGTGCGTTCCGGCGCCCAGTCCCTGGTCGGCGTGCAGTCGGCCCGTATCGGTGGCCGTCGCCCCGCCACGGGCCAGACGGGCCCGAAGGCCACGCTGATCCCGTTGCCGTGGAACGCCTATGCCCGCCCGTTGCCCAAGCGAGAGGAGGCCGACGACGACGGCACGATGGTCACGGACCTGGCCGTCCTCGTCGACGCCGTACGCGAAGGCGCCGAGCGGATGGGCTTCGGTGAGCAGCGCAGCCCATGGCTGCCGCCGCTGGCGGAGTCCGTCACACTCGACGAACTGTCCGCCTACGGCGGTGCACCGGCCGCCCCGGGCGGCGACGTGCCCCCGATCCCGTACGGCCTGGTCGACCTGCCGGCGAAGCAGAGCCGCGTGCCGGTGTCCCTGGACCTCGTGCACGGGGAGCACACACTGCTGCTCGGCGGCGCCCGCTCGGGTCGCTCGACGGCTCTTCGCACCCTGGCCGGCTCCCTGGCCCGGAACACCTCCCCGCTGGACGTGCACGTCTACGGCATCGACTGCGGCTCCAACGCCCTCCTGCCGCTGGTACGTCTGCCCCACGTGGGCGCTGTCGTGACCCGCGACGAGCCGGACCGAGCCCGTCGCCTGATCCAGCGCTTGCAGGTGGAGGTCGCCCGTCGACAGCAACTGCTGGCGATGGAAGGTGCGTCGAGCGCGGCGGAACAGCGCGCGGGTGCCGCTCCCGAAGAGCGCCTGCCCTGGATGGTGCTCCTGCTGGACAGCTGGGAGGGCTTCGCGTCGACCTTCGAGAACTACAACTACGGTCAGCTGCTGGAAGCGGCCCAGCGACTCTTCCGCGAGGGTTCGGCAGCGGGTCTGAAGGTCGTCATGACGGCCGACCGCAGTGGCCTCAGCGGTCATGTCTCCTCGGCCTTCTCCGACCGTCTTGTCATGCGCTTCGCCGACCCGAACGACTATTCCACCGCAGGTCTCCAGGCCCGCGAGGTCCCGAAGAACATGCCGCCCGGACGCGCCCTGCGCATCACGGACACGGGCGTGGACGAGACGCAGATCGGGCTGCTGGCGCAAGACCCCGCAGGCCAGGCCCAGGTTCGTGCCCTCCGCGAGATCGCGGAAGAGGCGCGAACCCGCTACGGCCGCGTCCCGGCGGGCCGCCGCCCTCTGCGAGTCGATGCCCTTCCGACGCGCATCACGGCGTCGGAGGCAATGGCTCTGGACCCGGACTTCGTCCCCTCGTCGCCTTTGTGGGCGCTGCTCGCCGTGGGCGGCGACGAACTTCACCCCATCGGTATCGACCTGGAGGAGAACGGCCCCGGCTTCGTCATCGCGGGCCCGCCGAAGTCCGGCCGTTCGACGGCACTGTTGTGCGCCGCCGAGTCCCTTCTGCGAGCAGGTACGCCTCTGGTGGTCGTCACACCTCGCCGGTCTCCACTGCGGGACCTCGAGGGGCGAGAGGGCGTGCTCGGCATGCTGAACGCAGACAGCTCGAGTGACGACCTGGAGGAGATCCAGGACCAGCTCGACGGACGGCCGTACGTCGTCGTGGTCGACGACGCCGAACTCCTCTACGACGCACCGCTGGACGAGCCGCTGGAAGGGGTCATCCGCAAGGGAGCCGACGGCGGTGTGGGCCTGCTCGCTGCCGGCACCACTGACTCACTGTCCGGCCAGTACCGGGGCTTCGCGGTGGAGGCCCGCAAGTCCCGCAACGGCATGCTGCTGACGCCGCAGAGCTCCTCGGACGGCGAACTGTTCGGCATCAGGCTCCCGGCGAACAGCGGGGGCGGGGCAGCGGGGAGCGGGTTGTTCGTGGCAGGCGGGGGGTTCGTGCCGGTGCAGGCTGTGATGAACGGCTGACCGCGAATCAGTGACGAAACCGCGGGCCTCGCCTTTCCGGCGAGGCCCGCGGTGCTGGTGCCGCCGTTCAGGGCTTGGTGAGACGTACGGATTTGGAGCCGTGCGCTTTCGCTGAACCGGCAACGGAGGCGTCCGAGGGCCAGTTTCGTAGAATCCAACGGCGACGGAACACCAGTGCCACTGTTCCCGACAGGAAAAAGGCGGCGATAGCCGCCGTGCCGTATGCCGGCAGGTTCGTCGGCGGGTCCTTCACCCAACTCTGAGTGAGGATACGGGATGGGTCCTCGGGGTCGTATGTGACGATCATGGAAGCGCCGGTTTGCGTCTCGGGAAGCATTCCGGCGTAATCCCAGAGCTTGACCTCGGTGCCCACCTGGGGGCTGCTCACGAGACGGACCTTCACGTACTGCGGCTTTGAGTCGACACCGACGACCGTGGCAGCGGCGCTCACCCCGCGGGAGCGCAGGTCCCGTACCAGGAAATACGATGGGAGCGCCAAGCTGAGGACCATGCCGACGCACAGCAGGCATAGGCCGAACGTGCTGAGCATCAACCGGAGTCGGGGGAGCCGAGGCCGTGGCCGCCATGCCCTTGCCTCGGCGACTTCCTGGTGCGACCTCTTGATATGAGGCGGCAGTTGATACTGCTTCGCAGGACGTTTTCTTTTCTTCTTGATCACGTCGTCTACAAGCGCTAGTCATCTGTCCTGCTGAAATGCCGCCGGGGGCACCCCGTCCGAGACTTGATGGTCTCGAAGGAATGCCCCGGCAGGCTGCATCCGCGCGTTCCGCGTCGGATCAGGTGGCGCGCTCGATGTTGTCGGCGCTGGTGTTGGCCGACTTGCTGGCGTCGTTCAGCGTGTCGACCCACTTGTCGAACGTCGGCTTGATGTCGTGCCAGTCGTTCCGGAAACGGTCGGCCTTGGGGCCCTTCCAGTAACCCGAGCTGTGGCTCGTGGCGGACTCCAGCGCCTTGATGAGGCCCTGGAGGTCGGTGGCCTTCTTGCCGAAGAGCTTGGACAGCTCCCGAAGCTGAGTGAGATCTGCACCGCGATCCATGGCGTTCCTCCCCGTGTCACGTGAGTAAACGGACTATCCGTTTGCAACAAGGGACGCTACCGCACCAGACGTAGTTGCAGTCCTGGGCCTTCAGAGATGGGGGTTTCGTGTGAACGAGTGGTGCTGGCCTGGGTCAGGATCCCCAGGAAGGTCTACACGCGGCGCCAGTATGCTGAGGCTCCTGGGACAGCGGGGGAGGCTGCTATGGCAAATCCAGACATTCAGGAACTCAACCGGCGGGCCGGCCAGCTGCGGTCGCTGGCCGACCACATCGACTCACTCGTCGATGCGGCCAAGAAGCACAGCACCATCGGCATGAAGACCTGGTCGGGACCTAACGCGGACGACGTGCGCGGGCGTCTCAAGAGCTGGCAGACCACGTGCGGCACGGTCGCCAAGGCGCTGCGCGACGAGGCGCACAAGTGCGCACAGGACGCCAAGGACCTGAAGGACGAGAAGAAGTAGCAGGGGCTCGCCCTGCTGCAGCGAGAGGAATCGCACCAGTGCCCTCGTACGACAGCTCCCGAGCCCGCTTCCGGCTGGCCGACCGTCACATCGCCGTGTTCGCACACCTCTTGGACGGTGAAACCCCTCCTGAGGAGCTGTGGGAGTCACTGGTCGAGCTCCAGCGCATCGGCCTGGTGGGCGAGGAGGGAGAACTGGCGCCGGTTCTCCGCGAGCCGCTGGCTGCCCTGGCCGACCCGATGGTCATGATCCAGGTGGAGATCACGGGCGAGCACGGCGCGGTCAACCACGGGGTGATCGTTGGCCAGGAGGCAGTGATCTCCCATGACGGCTGGCCGGGGGAGGAGGAGTCCGAGTACGTCTCCATCGAGCCGAACACCCTCGTGTGGGAACTTGCCCGCAAGGTCAACCTGCACCGGACCGAAAAGCCGGAGGAAGGTGCTCCCGAGGTTCGTGTCGAGACGACCATGGGTGCTCTGGACGCCGCGTTCGTCGCCCTGGAAGAGTCCGGCGCCGACGAGGACGAGACCCGCGATCGGGTGCGCAAGGCACTCGTCGAAGCGGACACCGGCCTGGAGGAGCCGGCTCTGGGCCGGTTCCTGGACATGGTCGTCTCCCTGAACGCCACCTGGCGCATCACCACCGCGTGGGACGGCGAACACGAGGGTCAGCGCTCCACGATGGTCCGCGCCCTGGCCGCCTGGGACTGCGGCCCCCTCGGCTACTGGATCCGGGAACAGCCCGAAGAGCCCATCATGCCGGGGCAGGTCGGGCCGGACAGCGCACTCGTCCTGGTGAAGTCCAACTCCGCCGCAGTGTGGGAGAAGATCACCGATCTGCTGCCGGACAAGGAAGAGTTGCTGGTCACGGACGAGTGAGCCGTGGGCGAAGTAGAACCCTCCGGGTGTAGGCGTGTGTGGCCGGTCAGAACCAGTTCATTGGATTCGCCTTGGACTTGGCGATGCTCTTTCCCAGGTCCTTGGCCTTGTCGCCGACCCAGCCCGCCGCCTTGCCCGCGCCGTCCTTGATGTCGTCCCAGTGCTGGACGACCTTCGCTCCGCCGTAGATGAGACCCGTTCCGACCGCGAGGCCGATGGTGACCGGGTTCGGAGCGACCATGGCCGCCGTGAGAGAGGCGTTGAAGCCGACCTCGGCGACGTCGGCGACGTAAGCCGCGCCCTTCTTCTTGAAGGCGTCGACAGGGTTGCCTTGCGACATGACGTTGGCGGCGCTGAAGCCCGTCGACAGGACACCGCCCACGATGCCGGCGCCGCGCAGGAAGCCGGCGGTCTTGGCGGCGGCGCCGAGGCCCGTGCGCAGGGCCCCCGCACCCCGCGCGGCATTGGTGGCCTCGGCCACGGAGTTGGCGAAGCGCTGGCTGTTCGCGGCCTTGGTGAACACCTTGATCAGGCTCGCGTTGCCCGCGCGGGCGACTGCCTGGCCGGAGTGCGTGAAACCGCCGTACATCGTGGCCGCCTGGTCGGAGCCGACCAGGAAGTCGATGACCCCGTTGGCGCGGAGCGTGTTCATCAACGGCGTGGCGCGAACCCAGTTGTAGCCCTGGCCTATCAAGTCACCCCGGATGCCACTCGTCAGGGGGATGCGGGAGAGGCTCTGGTAGGTGCTGCTCCGGCCGAAGAGAGAGCCGAGTTGACCGGGAAGCCAACTGCCCGGAGCGCTCAATGAGCGTACTTTGGGTGCCCACTTGACCAGGCCGTTGCCGGCGGACCGAATGAGGCCGTTCTCGGATCCCCGCAGGACGACCCCGAGCCGCGTCTTCCAGGTGCGCAGCGCACCCGCCTTCAAGGAGTTGCCCAGCAGCACCTTGGTGAGTGACGTGCCCTGCATGGTCACCACAGCCGTGGCAGCCGTCACGGATCCCCAGTCGCCGTAGAGGCCGATCATGGAGGCGATCGTCTCTTCGTGCGGCTGGAGCCCGGGTATCTGGGCGATGGCGTGAGCCTCCAGCCGTTCAATCCAGTCCGCCAGCGACTCATCCGGCTGCCGCTTGAACTTGTAGGCGTTCGGATCGTCGCTGGCCGCCACGGAGTTGGCCAGCACAAGGGCGTCCGGGCCGAGGCCCTCGCTCTTGTACCTCTCGATCTCCTTGGGGCTGAACCCGGCCCACATGAGCCCGGCCTGCGGGTCACCACTTTCCAGCCGGGCGAAGACGGCCCGCTTGCGCAAGTCCGGTGCGGTGTCCTCGACCCAGCCGCGCAGAGGTTTGAGCGTGGTCAACTTGCTGGTCACGCCGAGCCGGGACGCTCTGGTGAATGCTTCATCCACTTTGTCCTGGACCCCGCCGCGTCCGTCGAGCAGCTTCGCGAGCTGGTCCAGATCGTCCGGATTCACGTTCCGCATGCCCACGTTTCAAATCCCCAGAGCGTGTGTTCCGGAACCAGCCGGTCAAGGCTGTGGAGTCGCACACTCACCTTACGGACAAGAGTTCGCACGAGACCGTTGGATCGCCGTCTCTTTGCCATGTGCAAACGCACTCTTGAGGAAGATCACCGCGTCGGCACCGCATGTCCCCGGGGCGTGCTCACTTCATACGCAGGAGCGCGTATGCGAAGACCAGACGCCGGTCCAGCCAGGCGGCCCGAACCAGGAACCTGAGATCGCTCTCGGAGGTCAGGACGAGTTCGTCGCCGGCTTTCCACTCGAGGACCCGCGACCCGGACGTTCGGTCACCGCCTTCCGCGCCCATGTCGGCGACGGCCTGGACGACACCCAGCAACAGCTTGCCGGCACCGCGCTGCACCATTTCCCTGGGGCCACCCTTCGCCCACTCGGCGCTGCTGACGATCTCGGGTCGCCCCGGCTGGGCGATGCGCCACGTCGGCTTCAAGGCGCGCTTCAGCGGAGCGATGCGCTGGACCGTGCCGATGGCATCTCCCCGCGCGTCGCGCACCTCGTAGTGCTGCCTGCCCTTGATGTCCTGAGGCTCATCGAGAGAGCAGAGCAGCCTGGTGCCCTCGGCGTCCTCGTACAGACGACGAGCGTCCGCATCCGACGGCTGCGGCGGAAAGAAGGCACAGGGGGCGTTGACCCGTTGTCCTGCCGGACCCTGCGGGACCCTGAACGCACGGACGCCGAGCGCGGCACGTTTGCGCTGTCCACCGGCAGGCCGCTCTTCCTCGGTGATGGCGAACGCCCAGGCATCCGTCCACGGGACGAGGGGGACGGGAGGTTCGTCGACGTGCCTGTTCTTGCCGAACACGGTGTGCCTCTCCGGCTCACTTCGGGGATGGGCTCCGACCATAACCCCAGCCGGTGAAGGGGGCGTGAGGGCGGCCCGGCCGTCGACGCTCACACCCCCGAATCCGGCTTTCGCGGGGGACGGACCGCTGCTGCGCGCTACTCGCTCGTCCGGGTGAGGCGCACCGCCTGCTCCGTAAGCCCCGACACCTTGAACAGCACGCCCGCGAATTCGACCGTGTCGCCGACCCTCACGTCTTTGTAGACGGCCACCGCAACCCCGGCACAGTTCGCGCCGAGGCCGGCCGAACCCGCCGCGGTGTCGACGTACGAAACGGTGAGGGACGGGCCGGTGGGCAGTTGCTTCACGCCGCCGTTGTCGAGGAGGGACAGGGGCTGCCCCTTGGCCGGGAAACCCTTCGACGCGGCGGCCAGGACGGCGCGGTTGGTGGTGAAGCACAGGGCGTTGTCGGCGGCGCCGCCCGCGAATTCCATGGACTCGGGAGCGGCGGCGAGAGCGGCCTTGTCCTTGGCGTCCCGCGGTTCCAGGACGACGCGGTAGGAGCAGACCTGCCGCACCGTGTAGGCGTGGCCGGAGACGGTGACCCGGGATCCCGGCTTCACGGTCCACTGCTGCTGCCCCGACCCGTAGCCGGCCCCGTCGCGCAGTGTCGCAGTACGCGACGTTCCGTCCGCGCTCGCGGCCGCGTACTGCACGCCGCCACCGCCGGGCAGCCGGAACCCGCCTCCGCGCAGGACGTGCACGCCGTCCGCCGGGGCTTCACCGACACATTGCGGGCCCTTGTCCTTCGCCGCCGCCTGCGTGGTCGTGGGTGCGGTGGTCGGGTCGTCACCACCGCCGGTCGACGATCCGCAGGCGGTCAGCGCCCAGAAGGCCAGGGCGGCGCCCGCGATGCCGTACCTACGTGCCGGGCTGAACACCGGTGTCCTCCTCGCAACCGTCGATCACGTGCTCCAGCACGATGCGGGTGCGGTAATCGACTTCCGCCACCCGCCAACTGTCCCCGGTGATCTCCAGCACGTCACCCGGGGTCAACCCGTCGAACTCCCCGACGGGTCGGCCTTCGCAGCCGACCCGGATACGTCCGTGCACGGACGGTTCGGCGAAGACGGTCGCCAGGACCTGATAGGTCCGGCCATCGTGCTCGACGGTGTACGGAATCTGGTGACGAAGTGCCCAGCGACCATCGAACGCGAAGGGGTACTTCACCTTCTCGCCTTCGGACACACTGCTCACCTCCCGGGCGTCACGGGGCATCGAAGGCCTCCGCTCCGCCGAAGTACTTGTTGAACTGCTCCTGCGACACGGTAATCGGCGGATAGCCGGAGACGCCCCAGGGGTTTCCCAGGATGACCTTGCCGTCGTCGGTGAATCCCCGGACGTAGTACGCGTGGTTGCTGTGATACGCGTTGCCCCATTCGGCCGGGTGGTCCTTGTCCAGCCCCTCGTCGGCCGGGGTGGAGACGGTGACCACCTTTCCGGAGCCGTAGGCCTCCTTCAGCGACTCCAGGCTCTTGTCCTCGTGTTCGCCGATACCCAGAAAGCCGCCGGTGGTCAGGTCCTCGCCTTCCTTGCCGGTCAGGTACGGAGCGGACTTCTTGGGGTCGTCCCCTTCGATACCGCCGTATCCGCGCTCGTCGTCACCGTCGTCCGAGTAGGCCATCGCAAAGGCCTTCTCGTAATACGCGGGCCAGCTCTCCCCATTGCCGTACGTGCCGATGGGGTTGCCGTTCTGGTCGGACGGCAGGTCGGCCGTCATCGTCACCCAGTGGTAGTTGCCCTCTTTGTCCCAGACACGAACGCTGACCGTGCCGTTCGGGTTCTGCTTGATGCCCTCCTGCACGAAGGCGGGGTCCTTCTGCGCCAGGCCGGCCAGCGAGGCGACGTACCAGCAGTCGCCGAACTGGCGTTGATTGACGTCATCGGCGGACACCCCGTCCTGGAACAGGGGGTCCGGAGGCGGCGCCCAGTGAATGCCGTTGTTGGTCTGGCCGTTCTGGCTGTTGCCGCCCGCCTCGTACGCATCGGTGTTCGTGAACGTGGGCTGCACGCCCGGGAAGGCCGCCGTGAACTTGCCTACGTTCTCCGGACTCACCTTGGACAGCATCAGGCTCAGCGTGTCCCGTCGCCTGTCCTCGGGCAGGCCGTTGTCGTCGAACGGGTTCCAGACGGAGTCGTCGGTGTCGGTGAGCAGCTGGTTGTAGAAGGACAGGTCCTTGGGCGAGGCCTTCGTCACGAAGGAGTCCAGTTCGGCCGCGGTCAGTCCGTCGAGCTCGCCGGAGATCTGCTCCAGGTCGTCGCGGTTGCCGTTGGTGCCGAAGTCCTTGCCCTTCAGCTCGTGGAGATGGCGCAGGGCATCGTCGATCTTCTTCGCGTCGGGCGCCTTCTCGTCGAGGAAGACGCTGCTGTCGCTGACGGGGTATCCCCGCTTCTCCAGCTCCTGCAGTCCCTCGATCTGCCTGATGCGGCGCTTCATCGACGACTGCATGTCGTCGAGTTCGCCGCCGAGGGAACCGGGCAGACGCGGGCGACGGAAGAACGACGGCATCGGGATCACATCGCCGACGAGATCCTGGAGGTCGGGGTTGCGGGAGGCGTTCTGCCCCGACGGCAGGTTCTGCTGGGCGGTGGTGAGCACGGCGGCCAGCTGTGAATGGAGCTTTCCGGAGCTCTGGGCCAGGGTGTCCAGGTGGCCGGCGAGAGTTGTCAGCTTGGCGGCGTCGAAGCCTCTGAAGCCCATCAGCTGCCACCCGTTCCGGCCTGGGCCTTGTCCTTCTCCCCGGCCTGCCGGTCCAATTCGTCGGCCTGGCTCTCCCAGCGGGTGGCGTCTCCCAGCAGTGCGGTGCCCATGCTGTTCAGCGTGCGCTGTCGTTGCTGCAGCTTGGCCGTGCATTCATCGGCGAACGGGCCCTGCCAAATGGCGCCCTCATCGCCGCCGGTTCGGAAGGCTGCGGCACGCGGGGTGGCCTTCTTCACCGCGTCGTCGAGGTACGGCCCCAGCCTGCGGGCCAGCGTCCTGGCCTCCCGCGCGGCATCCCGAAGCCGTTCGGCCCGCTTCTTCAACTCGACTGCGTCATCGCCCGGTGTGGGCCCCACAGTTGTTTCCTCCCCCGTCTGCTGCTGGTACCTGCCGTGCGTCGCGCATGGATCCACGGCATCGCCGGGGAAGCATACGGGGGCGGTGTACGGCCCTACGAAGGTGTGGGAAATTCCCCCTGACCGTCACATGGTCGACACAATCCATACGGCTTCTCATTGCGCGCGCCTGCCACTCGCGGCCAGTGGGAAGGTTGTACCGACTTTGGTCTGAGAATCGCCCCTATGCCCATCATTGGCTTATTGGCGCCTATTTCCTCCGGGTACTTGTCTCCAGACGTTGCGGTTACCTTTGCTTTAAAGTGGCTTTGCGTGCGCCGCTCCGGTCGGCCAGGGCTCAGGGGAAAGAGGAGAAGGGGCAGGCGTATGGGCGGACTCACGTTCGAGCTGCAGCGGGCGGCCTCGGTACGGGGAGCCCGTGGCGACGTCTACCTCTGGACCGGCGACGTCGGCGGCCTCGGCCGTGTCGAGCTCGCCTTCCCCGCGGAGCACAGCGACTACCCGTCGGAGTACTGCGAGGTGGCGGTGAGTGGCGAGAGCTTTCCGCTCGTCACGTACCTCGGGCTCCGGTACCTCCGTCGGCCGCTTCTGGCCCGAGGTGAGCTGCGCGTGGACTGGGACCCTGCGGACCTCTCCCGCAACGTGTGGTGGCCGGGGAGGGGCGGGCGTGCCCTGCGCATCAGGCTCAAGGAGCGGACGTACACGTACGTCGAGCGGGGCGGCAAGCGCCGCCATGAGCTGGTCCGCCCGGGTGCCAGCGTGCACATGACGCGTTCGAGCTGGAGGAATCCCAGCACCATTTCCGGGACCTGGACCGGCGATGCGGACGCCCTCGACATCGGCGTCGCGCTCGTCCTCGAGGGTGTGTACACGCGGAACTTGTCGCTGTCCGGTGCATTGGTATCGCTGCCCGGGCGTTTCCTCAACCGTTTCAACGATCTCTAATTTCGGAATTTCAGGGGGACGATAAAAATGCCTTCCATGGATGCGGCCCGGCGTCGACTGCGGTTGTCCGATGCCCATGTGAGTGTGCTGGGGCTACTCGTGGAGGAAGGTCAGGTTCCGGACGAGCTGGCCCGGGCACATGCCGAGCTCCAGGAGGCGGGCCTCCTCGACAGCGACAGCAAGATCTCGGCCGACCTCTACCCGCTCGTCTCCACGCTCATGGAGCCGCGCGTCATCGCCCGGGTCGAGGTCACCGGTCCCCAAG
Organism: Streptomyces luteogriseus; assembly: GCF_014205055.1. Classification (NCBI taxonomy): domain Bacteria; kingdom Bacillati; phylum Actinomycetota; class Actinomycetes; order Kitasatosporales; family Streptomycetaceae; genus Streptomyces; species Streptomyces luteogriseus. The sequence goes on along the minus strand of NZ_JACHMS010000001.1, from coordinate 3,720,838 downwards.
GCGCCACGCAGAGTGGGGCTGTCGTCGGCGACGACTTCATCTTCACGCACGAGAGCTGGCCCGGCGAGGCCGAGTCCGAGTACGTACCCGCCGAGCCCGAAATGCTGGTCTGGGCCTTGGCGAGGATGGTGGACCTGCACCGGGACTTCACTGCCGAGGTCGACTCCGGTGAGGTGATCGGCTCGACGATGGGCACCCTCGACCGGGTGCTCGAACGCATGGAGAACGGTGAGTTCGAAGAACCTGAGGCCGTGGCGGCAGCGGTCGGCGCCCCGGCGAGGTTGACCGAGGTGCTGGCCCAGCTGAACTGCATGTGGCGGATGACCGTTGTGTGGAAGGGAGCGGAGGAGCCACGGGGCGAAGGGGGGCTCGCCGTCTCCGCTCTGGCCGTCTGGGACTGCGGCCTGGAAGGCTACTGGGTGCGTGAGCTGCCCGCCGAGCCGGTGGCCGACGGACAGGTGGACGGCAGCAGCGAGTTGAGGGTGCGGCGCACCACGGCCAAGGAACTCTGGCAGCTGATCACGGATCTGCTGCCGGCCGGGTCGCAGCTCGCGTCCCCGCCGAAGCCCCAGTCTGCCTCCTGAGGTCCTACTCGCATGCCGGCGGCGGCCTGGCGGGACGTCACTGTCCTGCCCTGGCTTCCGGCACCAGTCCTTGCACACGGCGCAGCACATGATCACGGGGAAAGAATGAGCAACAGTTCCAAGCGCATGGCCAATCCGAAGGACATGGAACACTTGGCCAAGCTGTTCGACGGCAGGGGCCAACTGCGGGACAAGCTGGACGAGGCCTTTACCCGCGCGTCCGGCCTGGGTGTGACCGACAGGCTGGCCGCCCTCAAACCCATGCGGAACTGGGCCGACGACGCGGCGGTCGACCTACGGCGCCGTGCGGCCATTCTGCGGGCCGACAAGGGTGATCCCAAGGCCGCCGCGTTGTACGCGGGGTTCACGCCGGAGGAGTTGAAGGGCGCCAACCTTCCGCCCGACGCCATGCTGATCGCGAACGCCTCCGTTGCGAATGGCGACAAGTTCGACACCAAGTGGCTGGAGCGGCAGAAGGGCGAGACGCTCTCGGACTGGATCGAGCGCATCAAGGGTGATGCCGTCGCCAAGGTCACGGGCGACGAAAACCTCGGGGAAGTGGTCGGGGACTACATCGACCTGACGGCAATGGTCTCCACGGTTCCGGGCGCCTTCAAGATGGCGGCGGTGGGTACCGGTCAGCTGATCTCGTACTTCAAGAGTCTCAAGACTCCCGGCCAGGTCAAATTCCTGAAGGCGCCTGGTACCACGCTCGCTCAGCTGTTGAAGGGGCAGGCGACATCTCGCTTCATCCCTGCACGTATCAAAGCCCTGGCTGCAGCCGTCGGGGCACGTACTCCTGCGCCGATCCTTGATGTACTGGCCGGAAAGGACAGTCTCGCGGCCCTCTCGGGGAGGCAGTGGGCTTGGGAGGCAAACCTGCTCAAGGTCGGCAAGAACGCCGGTGCACTGAGCAGGGCGACCGGAGCGAGTCGTCTGGGCGCCTTCGCCTCCGGAGCCGGGACAGCGATGCGTACGGCGGGTTGGTGGCGTGCGGCCGGCGTCGGCGGCAGCGCGGTGTCCACGGTGATCGGTGCCGTCGACCTCGTACAGGAAGGAAACCCTGTCGAGGCCTTCAAGCGTGACAAGGCCGGATATGTGGCGAAGGCTTCCGGCGTTGCCTTCAATGCCTCCATGACGATGGCCATGGTCGCGCCCACCCCCCTCACAATCGGCGCCGCCGTGGTCACGGGTGCCGTCTATGGTGTCGCGACCATCGTCGACAACTGGGAGACCGTCAAGAACTACCCAGGGAAGGTCGCGGACGCCGGGGCCTGGGCAGGGAAGAAGATAAGTGAGGGAGCTGGGAAACTCGCCGACGGTGCGAAGGCGCTGGGCAGTGCGCTCAATCCCTTTGATTGATCCTTCGGAGCGGTAGAGGTTAAGGTCTAGGAATGTCTCAATTTTCGTTCGAGCTTGAGCGCTTCGCGAACACTGTGACGTCGATGAATCAACGTCACGTGAGCTGCTGGCGAGGTGACGTCGGCGGGCTCGGCCCAGTGGAACTCGTCGTTCCCGCCTTGGAGGTCGTTCCTGTTACCGAACGCGCCGATTACGAAGGCGCCATGGTGACTGGTGAGAACATTCCTATGTCCTCCTTCAAGGCTCTTCGGTACGGCGGGCGACCTCGTGTGGCCGAAGGAAAACTGAGCGTGGCAGGGCAGCATGCGTCCTTCACCCGGAAGTCCTTGCGGCTGAGTAGAGGCGGCCGGGCTCTGAAAATCTGGGCTGTGGGGCGGGAGTACCGGTACCGGGAGGATGGAAACCGGCGGCATCACGTGCTGGAACGCCCCGAGTCTCGTATCCTCATGGCCCGTTCCAGTGCGTCAGATCCGAAGACCATTTCCGGTACGGCTCACGGGAGTGCGGACTCCGTTGACATCAGTCTCGCGATCCTGTTGGAGGGTGTGTACACGCGCAACCTGTCATTTGGGGGTGCGCTGATCTCGGCCCCAGGAAGATTCTTGGACGGGGTGTCCAAGCTCTCTTGATTTTCTGGAACACAGGGCCACAGGGCCTCACCCGCAGTGGGCGGACCTGGGTCGGGACTTCACTGCCGAGGTCGACTCCGGTGAGGCGATCATCTCGATGATGGGCACGCTGAACGCCGTCGCAGCCGAGATCGCTACTCCGCCCGGTCCGAGAAGTGTTGCATCAGGGCGAACGGGGACGACAACGCGGCGCCGCCGAGGGTGAGTACGTCGGTGTCCACTTCCTCCAGGACGATGGCGATCGCCAGATCCACGACGTCGGCCGAGTCGGTGGCTGTGCCCGTGCTGGCGGTCCCGGCCTGCGGGATGTATTGGCCGGGTTCCATCGTGACTCGGAGTCCCTCTCTCTCCAGGACCTTGGCCTTGCCGAGACCCTCGGCGGAGTAGATGTACTCTCTGCCCTCGTATGCGATGCGCAATGCCCGGTCTTCCTTTCGCAGGGCCCGGGGATTGAATCGTAGTTCCGCGTTCCGGCCAGCCAGGGTGAGCTCTGCCTTGAACAGCGAGGGCTGTCCCGACCTGCGCTTCCCGCGGAAGGTCGTCTCCGGGAATTCGGGACCGCTCAGCCGGACGGTTTCCATTCCCTTTTCGGCCGGTCGATAGAGCGTGCAGCGCTCCACTGTGACTGCCCCGAAATGCCCCACATCCCCCCTGAGCCCCGCCTTGGATCCTTCTTCAGCGCTGCTCTTGTACGGCATAAGCTCGAATCGCAAGGACTCGCTACTCGTTTCCACGGCCAGTTGCTCACTTCCTACGGAAAATTTCGGGATCCGGAATATCGCTGCACGCCTTCCCCCGATGGTAGCTAATCGAACGGGTTGAGCGCGCTGCCCAGGCTCTTGGCGCCGTCGGCGATGTCGCTCCCGATGTCACTCGCCTTGTCCCCCACCCAGTCCGCCGCCTTGTCGGCACCTTCTGTGATGTCGTCCCAGTGCTCGACGACCTTCAGCCCTCCGTAGACGATGCCCGTCCCCACGGCGAGGCCGATCGTGACTGGATTGGGCGCCACCATCGCCGCGGTCAAGGAGGCGTTGAACCCGACCTCGGCGTAATTGGCGAGATATCCAGCCTTGCTCTTCTTCCATTCCTTCGCATGATCCATGGTGGCGATGTTGGCGACGGAGAACACCGTCGCACCCGCGGATCCGACAATTCCCGCCCCACGCAACAGCCCTGCGGTCTTCGCCGCCGCGCCGAATCCACCGGCCTTCCCGACCGTCCAGAGGCTGGCCTGCCCCGCGCGGGTGACCGCCTGGCCGGAGTGTGTCAGCCCGCCGTACATGCGAGCCACGTCGTCCGACCCGGCGATGAAGTTGATGGCCTGGTTGGGGGTGAAACCCAGCAGTTTGGCATTCATGAAGCCGCGTTGGCGCAGCGCGTCCCATCCGCCACCCCAGCGGTCACCCAGGAAACCGGAACTGAAGGGAACGTTGGCAACCCGCTGGTACGCCTGGCTCCGGGAGGCAAGATTGCCGAGTTGTCCGGGAAGCCAGCTGCCCGGTGCGGCCAGTGAGCGTATCGGTGGGTTGTAGCTTCCGAGTTTGGTTCCGACCCAGCGCAGGATGGGGCTGTTGCCGGCAGCGGTCCACCGTGCTGCGAGAGCGTCCTTCATCGGTCCCAGCTTGCCGGTCTTCACCGCGTTGCCCAACAGCACTTTGGTTCCCGAAAAGCCGGTCGCCGTCACGACCTGGGTCGCGGCAGCGACGTTGAACACGTCGCTGCCGAACTTGATCATCTCGGTGAGGGTCTCTTCATGAGGTTCCAGACCAGGGATCTTCGAGATCGCGTGCGCCTCGAGTCGCGCGACCCAGTCTCCGAGCTTTTCGCCAGGCTGCCGCGCCAGGTCCTTGGCGCGGGGATCATCGCTCGCAGCCACTGAGTTGGCCAGCAGCAGCGTTTCCGGCTTGATCCCCTGGCCTTTGTACTTTTCCAGGTCATTGGCCGTGAATCCCGCCCACAGCAACCCGGCCATCGGGTCGCCGTTTTCCAGTCGCATGATGACGGCGCGCTTGCGCAGGTCCTGTGCTTGGCTGCCGGCCCAGGATCTCATCGGCTTCAGTGGCGAAAGGTGCCCGCTCACACCCAGACGAGCGGCGCGTGTGAAGGCCTCGTCAAGGCCGTCCCCCACGCCACCGCGCCCCTCCAGGAGTTTCGCCAATTGCTCCAGGTCCTCAGGGTTCGCCACCCGAAGCGACATGCTTCCCCCCGCCCTTCGATCGCTGGCCTGCCCTCACTGCTCGCACTTCAGACTATGGGGGGCCCACCTGTTGCACTAGGCCCGGTCCGTTGTCCAGAAAGAGTTCACTGAGGACTGAGCCTTCAGTGATCGCCTGGAGGTGGAGCAAGTCTGCCGGAGAGGAATTCGCCTTGCCTCTCCGGCTTCCTGCCGCTGGTTTCGCAGAGCGGGGGCGGTTCGGTCCGTCACCTGTTGACGGACTGGATCTCCTGGACCGTGATGTCCTGGTCGTTGCCGAAGGTGCCGTTGGGGAGCTGTGTCGGGTTGGGGTTGCCCGTGCCGGTCCAGGTGATCTGCCAGGTGACGGTGGCCCGGAGCTTGTACGTGCCGTCGCCGGAGGAGCGGAGGTACCTGATGCCGCACGGCGGGGTCTCGTCGGCCTTGCCCTTGGCGTAGGGCTCGCCGATGGAGTTGTCGGCGTTGATGACGCACTCGCCCGAGGCCGGGTACATCACGGCGTCCTTGGTGCCCGGCTCCAGCTTGAGGGACACCGGCCTGGCGGTGGTGGTGGCCTGGATGTTGAAGCCGGGGACGTTGAGGGCCGCCGTGGCCTGGACCTCGTCGAAGACGGCCTTGTCGAGCCAGGCCCAGGTCGGCAGGTTCACCTTGGTGGTGGCCTCGGGAGCGAGGGTGACCTTGGTGTCGGGGAGTTCCATGTGCTGGTAGGCGAGAGCGGCGAGTATCTCGGGTGAGATGGCCTCTTCGTACTGGGGCGGCGGGGCATCGCCGTTTTCCACCCAGAAGGGGAGGTCGGTGCAGGAGGACCGCTTGAGGTAGTCCGGCTCGTCGGGGTTCTCGACGCCGGCCCAGAACATCCCCTTGCCGTCGTTCTCGACGTTGTAGTCCTTGTAGCCGGGACTCCCGGACCAGCCGTACCCGTCCTCGTAGTGGCGCTGTGCCTCACCGATCGCCGCACCCGCGGTTCCCCCCATGCCGGGTGCATTGAGCTGGCTGTCGATGTGCTCGGACATCTCCTTCTTGAAGTCCTTGGCGCCGAGGTACGGGGCGTACCAGCAGGGTGGAGGCGTCCAGTTGACGTCGGCGGACGTCACGTTGCCGGCGCCGCCGCCCTTGGCCACGGATCCGGAGTACTGGATGCGGGCGGCGGCGTAGATGCCGCTCTTGTCGCCGCCGCCCTCCTGCTCGGTGTTGGCCCCCTTGCCGGAACCCACCGGCTTTGCCGCGTACGCGGTTTCGGTGAGGACAAGGGCGCTCAGGGCCAGAGCCAGCGCCGCGGTTCCGAGGAGTGTGCGTCGTGCCCCCGTCACTGGCATTTCGCCGCCTTCGTCTCGACGAAGACCTTGGACGCCTGCCACAGGTCCGTCCCCGTGGGGAACCTGACCATGACGATCTTGAAGTAGTCGAAGTCCTCAATGCTGGGCTTGGTGGTGAGGATCTTCTTGGTCTTGATTTCCTTGCCGTAAAACTTGCCGGCGTCCGCGCAGAACGCGACCTCAACGGACTTGCCGTTGGGGGCGGAACGCGTGGTGGCATCGTAGTGACGCAGTGTTCCGGTGGCGGTCCAGCCACCCTTGATCCACTCGTTGATCTGTACCTGCGCGTAGTGCAGCCCATCACCGGTGGCGTAGGTCGTCACGGCCGCATCCTTGGTCGTTCGCTTGTCGACGCCCCGATAGATGGCGCGGAGGTAGTTCGCCGCGTCCCCCATCGCCGCCGCCTCGTTCTTGTCCTTCGGCTTGTCCCAGTCGAAGACCAGGTCCATGTCGCTGGGCAGGGACACATCCACACCGTCCGGCTTGTCCCCTGCCGGAGCCCCCGAGGCGGATGCCGACTCCTTCGGAGACTCCGCTGCCTGGCCCGCGCCGGCGATCTTGTCGTTGTCGCCGGACTTGTCGTCCCCGCTACCGCAGGCCGTCAACAGCAGTGCTGCCGTCGCTGTCAATGCGGCAGCAACGGGCAATGAGCGGCGCTTCACAGTGACTCCCCGTGAGAGACAGAAGTTCAGTTGGTGCCCTGACGGTACCGGTGAGGTTTTCGGTTTCACCAGCGCGAACTTCCGCGAGAACACGGGCAATGCGGGGCGTACGGGACTCCGATTCGCTAGTGCCCGCCAAGCGTGTCCAATCTGTGAAGCTCACCGTTCCACCCCTACCGCCGGACCTCCGAAACTACACTCGCGCCCCATGCGTAACTCCCGCAGCATCAAAGCGATTACGGCAGCCGTGGCCAGCAGCGTGTTCCACGCCAGAATGTGGAGACGGCAGCCCGCGGAGTACGCGGGAGTCGGACGATGGCCGGAGCCCGGGGGCGGTGACGTCCCCTGACCCGCTCTCGAGGCAAAGGCGAACCCCGCCGCACCGGACCCCCCAACTCCAACCCCCGCCGCACCAAACCCCGCCACAAACAGTCCCGCGACCCCCGAGCCCACTGGCTCCTCCTCGCCCTCACCCTCCCCCTCGTCTTCGCCCTGCTGATCTTCCAGGGCTGGACCCAGCACGAGGTCGATGCCGCGAAGGCGCGGTCGCCCTGTACCGCTCCCGTGCCCGACGCTGTCGACCGCGGTGGGCCCGTGATCGGGATAGACCGGGACGGGATACACACCGGGTCGATGCCCGCCCGGACCGTCGCGCTCACCTTCGACGGGGGGCCCGACCCCGTGTGGACACCCCGGATCCTCGACCTGCTGCGCAGGAACAACGCGCGGGCGACCTTCTTCGTGCACGGGGCCCAGGCCGCCCGGCACCCGGAGTTGGTCCGGCGGATCCGGGCCGAGGGGCACGAGATCGGGTCCAACACGTACACCGGGGCCGTGCTGGGGGAGTCCTCCGCGCCCCGTTTCCGGGCCGAGCTCGAGATGACCCAGAGCGCCCTCGCCGGGGCCACCGGCCGGCGGACCAATCTGCTGCGCATGCCCCGCACCACCAGCCCGGACACCCTGTGCGGGCGGGAGTGGCAGGCCGCGCGGCGGGCCGCCGGGTACGGGTACGTGCTCGTCGCCGCCGACAAGGGGTCGCGCAGGCCCGCGCAGGGCATCGTCCGGCAGCTCAGCCAGACGGAGAGCGCGTACCAGGAGGCGCGCAGACTGCTGAGGAACCGGGCCGTCGAACGGTTCACCACCGTGTCCGACGGGCTCGGGCTCGTCCCGGACGCCCCTTCGTCCCTCCTCGCACGCTGGGTCGGACAGGGGCTGATCCGGGTCACCGGCCTCGGGCAGGTCTTCTCCACCGCCATGATCTGGATCCTCGGCGTCGCGGGTGGCCTCGGTGTGCTGCGGCTGCTGCTGCTCGCGCTCTTCGCCCGGGCCCATGTGCGGCGGCTGGAGCGGTTCCGGACCGGTGCGCCCTGGATGCGGGAGACGTCCGGGCCGGTCACCGTGCTCGTCCCGGCGTACAACGAGGAGGCCGGGATCGGCTCGACCCTGCGGTCGTTGCTCGATTCCCGGCACCGGGAGCTCCAGGTCGTCGTCATCGACGACGGGTCCACCGACCGGACCGCCGACATCGCCGCGAACACGGGGGACGCGCGGGTGGAGGTCGTACGGCAGGTCAACGCCGGTAAGGCCGCCGCTCTCAACCGCGGTCTCGCGCATGCCCGTTACGACATCGTCGTGATGGTCGACGCCGACACCGTGTTCGAGCCCGACGCCATAGAGCGGATCGTGCAGCCGCTCGCGCACCCGGCCGTGGGGGCCGTCAGCGGCAACACCAAGGTCGGTAACCGGCGCAGTCTGCTGGCGCGTTGGCAGCACCTGGAGTACGTCTTCGGTTTCAACCTCGACCGGCGCATGTTCGAGGTGCTGGAGTGCATGCCGACCGTGCCGGGTGCCATCGGGGCGTTCCGGCGGGACGCCGTGCTCGGTGTCGGCGGGGTCAGCGAGGACACCCTCGCCGAGGACACCGACCTGACCATGGCCCTGTGGCGGTCCGGCTGGCGGGTGCTGTACGAGGAGTCCGCCGTCGCCTGGACCGAAGTGCCGACCGGCCTCCGGCAGTTGTGGCGGCAGCGGTACCGGTGGTGCTACGGCACGCTGCAAGCGATGTGGAAGCACCGGGGAGCCCTCTTCGGCAGGGGCCCGGCCGGGCGGTTCGGGCGGCGCGGGCTGACGTATCTCGCGTTGTTCCAGGTTGCGTTGCCGCTGCTCGCGCCCGTCATCGACGTGTACGCCCTCTACGGCGTGCTGTTCCGCGACCCGTGGGAGTCGGCCGCGGTCTGGTTCGCGTTCCTCGGCGTGCAGATCGTCTGCTCCGGCTACGCGCTGAGACTCGACGGCGAGCCGGTGCGGGCCCTGTGGTCCATGCCGTTCCAGATCGTCGTCTACCGGCAGTTGATGTATCTCGTCGTCATCCAGTCGCTGGTCGCGCTGCTGCTCGGCAGCCGGCTGCGGTGGCAGCGGATGCACCGGTCCGGGACGGCCGCTGAACAGATCGGCGGGCCCGTTCCGTATAGGGGGGTGCCGATGCGCTGACCCGAAAGCCCCCCACAGCACCTTCGAGGCGTCGATGAGCGAGTGGACCGATCGTCCGGGAGACCACCGGACGGGGCGGGACCCGAGAGGGGCCCCTCCGCTGTCCTTCCGGGCACCCCCGCCCTCGACCCGCACCTCCCCCCTGCCCGGCATGCCCTCGCCCGCCGCGCCCGGCCGCTACGACAGCGGCCCCGGCCCCCGCGGCGGCCGTGGCAGCAGGAATCCGCGGCGCCGGGCGGGCAGGGGCCGCCGGTACCTGCGGACGGCGGCCGTCCTGTCGTCCTTGCTGCTGCTCGGCGGCGCAGGTACGTACGTCTGGGCCGACACCCGGCTCAACCAGCAGGTCGACCTCGGCGCGCTCGGCGCACGGGTGCCGGCCGGAGAGGGCACCACCTACCTGGTCGTCGGCTCCGACAGCCGCGAGGGGCTGTCGGAGCAGGACCGCAAGGACCTCAACACCGGTTCGGCCGAGGGCCGTCGTACCGACTCGGTGATCCTGCTGCACACCGGTGCGAACGGCGCCACGATGCTCAGCCTGCCGCGCGACTCCTGGGTGACCCTTCCGCCCTACGTCGACCCCGGCACCGGCCGCAGCTACCGGGCCGCGCCGGACAAGCTCAACGCAGCGTTCTCGCTGGGCGGACCCGACCTGCTGGTGCGGACCGTGGAACGCAACACCGGCGTGCGCGTCGACCACTACGCGGAGATCGGTTTCGCCGGTTTCGTGGGCGTGGTCGACGCCGTCGGCGGTGTGGACCTGTGCCTGGACAAGGCCGTCCGGGACGAGGACTCCGGCGCCGACCTGCCCGCCGGCTGCCAGACCCTGGATGGCGCCGAGGCGCTGGCCTTCGTACGGCAGCGCAAGCAGGAGGCCCAGGGGGACCTGGGCCGCACCCGCAACCAGCAGAGGTTCCTCGCCGCCCTCGCCCGCAAGGCGGCCACCCCGTCCACGCTCGCCGACCCGTCGAAGTCGTTCCCGACCCTGGACGCGGGCCTCGACACGCTCATCGTCGACGAGGGCACGGAACTGCCGGATCTCATGGGGATGTTCGAGGCCCTTCGGAAGGCCACGGGCGGCGGCGGACGGCGGCTCAACGTGCCCGTGGCCGACCCTGACCTGCGCACCTCCAAGGGCAGCGCGGTGAAGTGGGACGACCGGCGCGCCCGTGCCCTGTTCACCGCCCTGCGCGAGGACCGGCCACCCGGCTGACCGGCGAGGCATTCACCGGAGTGGTGCATCCGGGCGGCCCGGCCCGCTCGGGCGGCCCGTGGACTGTGCGCTGAGTGCGCTGAGTGCGCTGAGTTCTGCGTACGCGGTGCGCCGGAGGCAGGACGCCGACGGTTGGGTCGGCGCGGTGAACGGCAGGCGGTCGAAGGGCTCGGGCTCGGGCTCGGGTGAGCGTCGGCGCCACAGGGCGGCGCAGCCCGGTGGCCCCGGACCCGGCCGGCTAGGTGCGCAGGGCGCTGGGGAGCGGGGGAGGGGACTGGTACCGGTAGTTCTCCAGCTCAGCTTCCGGAGTGGCCTTCGCGGAGAGGCCGGGCGCATCGGTCCTCGTGATCGGCAGTTCCCCGAGCCGCGCGGCCGGAGACCCCTCCGCTCGGCCCCGGAGTGCTACAGATCCCCCATGCGAATCCTGGACTTCGAGATCTCCCGCCATGACTGGCAGGCGATGACCTGCGGTTGCAACAGAAGCGCGGTCCATGTCCCCGAGGACTTCCTCGCCGCGCTGGACGGCCCGCTCCCGGGCCGGGTCGGGGAAGGCTGGGCGGACAACCACGTGTACATCCAGTCCCATCTCATGGAGCCGGCGTACGCGACCGCCGCGATGCTCGCCGGCGCACTCGCCGACCGGCAGGTGCCGCTCGCCTGGCGATCGCACATCCTGGCCGTTCTCAGCCACCTCACGGGCGGTGAGCAGGAGGACATCGCGGCGAGGTGCAAGGAGGCGGTACGTGGGTGCACGGAGATCCTCTTCCAGGAGATCGTGACCGGCCGCTGCAGGATGGCCGCGGCCTACGCGTTCGAGGTGCTGACGGAATTCACCGACCTGAAGGACAGGTTGCGCACCTGCCAGATGGAGGCGCGGGCGCATCTTCCGGCGGATCTCCAGCCGGGACGCCTGGACCTCGACGCCCTCCGGGGATGACGCCGACGCCCGCGGACGTCATCCGCACATGGGTATCGGCGCCTGCCGACCACCGGGCTTCGTGAGTGAATCGTGCAGGCATCATGGCCGACAAGTGACGAACCCGTCCGTCGGCAAAGGCCGTTGGGGTCGATGGCGATTCGCGGGCGCACAGGTGGTGCTCTCATGCGGGGCTGGTTCCGGCCGGGTTGGCCAGGGCTGACGTTGCAGATGGATAACAGGCCGCAACCTGCGGCCCGTGGGGCCGGGAGCGCCTTGAGGGGCTTATGTGCGGCTGATACGGTGCGATGGCTTGACACTCACCCCCAGTGCTGGCTATTCGCCCAGGTCGGGCGGGTACGTCCGGCCCGTCCCGTACTTCTCTTTACGGGGCGACGCGGGTGAAGTGTCCGATTTTGAAGGCACATGACAGACATCTTCTTGGGTGTACGGGGAGCGGTTGCGTGAAGATCCAAGAGCGTACGGGGGCGGGCGCCGGTCGTTCCGCCGCTCCGGCTCAGCCGTCGGTCGGCGACCGGCTTCCCACCCCGCCTCGCGAGCGCAAACCGGCACTGGCCGCGCTCGCGGTGCTGCTGATCCTGGTGGGCGCGCTGGGCGTGACGATGCTCGTGCTCCAGGTCGGCAACCGGGTCGAGGTCGTCAAGGTGACGAAGGAGATCCAGGCCGGGGAGTCCGTCGGTGACAATGTGACCTCGGTGATGGTCGCCGCCGACGACAGCATCAACTACGTCACGTGGGACCAGCTGGCCACGCTGAAGACCCTCAAGGCCAAGTCCACCATCTACTCCGACACGGTCGTGATGGGCCAGATGTTCGCCAAGAAGGCCAGCCTGCCCGCGGGCAAGGCCTCCGTCGGACTCGCCCTCAAGGAGGGCACGTACCCCGCGGACATCAAGGCCGGCGACCTCGTCTCCGCCTACCGCGTCAGCTCCACCGGCTCCGGTTCGAACAGCTCCGACAGCAACAGCGGTTCGAGCGGCACCTCCACTTCCGGCGGCGCCCTCGTCGACGACGCGCGCGTGAACACCGTCTCGGCGGACGACGACGCCACCGTGAGCACGGGCAACCTCTCGATCACCGTCCTCGTCGACGAGGCCGACGCGGCAGCGCTCGCCTCGGCGGCGGCGTCGAACCAGGTCGCCATCGTGCGCGTCCCCGGCAACTAGAAGGCGGCACTCGACCCATGGCGCTCATCGCTCTCGCCGCCGACAAGGGTTCCCCCGGCGTCACCACCGCGGCCGTCGCCCTCGCGGCGGTCTGGCCGCGGCGCGTCCTGCTCGCCGAGGCGGACCCGGCGGGCGGTGACCTCGTCTACCGCAGCGCGGCCGCGCACGGCGGACCGCTCAACCCCAACACCGGCATGCTGTCCATCGCCGCAACCGCACGCCGCGGCCTCGTGCCCGACCAGCTGTGGGACCACGTGCAGCCGCTGAGCGGCGGGCTCGAGGTCCTCGTCGGACTGGGGATCGCCGAACAGGCCGCCGGACTCGCGGGGTTGTGGCCGACCCTCGGACACGCCTTCAGCTCCCTCGCCGACTCCCCGCACGCCGCCGCCGACGTGATCGCCGACTGCGGACGCATCAGCGGCGACACCCCGGCCGTCGAACTCTTCCCGCACGCCGCGCTCGTGCTACTCGTCTCGCGCACCGAGCCCGAGGCCATCGCCCGCGTCCGTGACCGCGCCGCCGCCCTCGCGGGCAAGCTGCACGGCGGACCGCGCGGCGCCGCGAGCCTCGGCACCCCCATGATCGGTGTCGTCCTGATCGCCGACACCGGCACGGCCGGCAAGCTCGCCTCGCAGGTCAACGACATGCTCGTGCACGCGCAGACCGGCGCCCGCGTGGTCGGCACCATCGCCGACGATCCGGCCGGCGCCGACCAGCTGGCCGGCCGTAAGCGCGGTCGGCTCGACAAGTCGCTGCTGATCCGCTCGGCCCGCAAGGTCGCCGCCGACCTCTACCAGCAGTACGGCGCCGCCTGGGCCGCCTCCGCGCAGGCCAACCAGGCACCCCAGGCCCACCACGCCCCGCACGCCCCGGGCCAGATGCAGGGCCACGCGGGGGCCGGCGCATGACCGCTGTCGACCACCAGTTGGTCAAGCGGTTCCGTCAGGACGCCGGCGACCGCATCGCCGAGCAGCGCCGACAGGACCAGGTCGCGGGCGTCACCCCGATGTCCACGGAGGACGAACGGCAGTACGCCCGTGCCGTCATAGCCCAGATCCTGGAGGAATACGCCCGCTCCGAGATCAACGCGGGCCGTACGCCACTGGACGCCGAGACCGAGGAGCAGTACGCGGCCGCCGTGCACGCCGCGCTGTTCGGCGTCGGCCGGCTCCAGCCGCTGCTGGACAACCCCGAGGTCGAGAACATCGACATTAACGGCTGCGACCAGGTGTTCATCGGGTACGCCGACGGCCGTGAGGCGCAGGGTGATCCCGTCGCCGAGACCGACGAGGAGCTCATCGAGCTCATCCAGGTGCTCGGCGCGTACTCCGGTCTGTCCTCCCGGCCGTTCGACTCGGCCAACCCGCAGCTGGACCTGCGCCTGCCCGACGGTTCGCGTCTGTCGGCCGTCATGGACGTCACCCGGCGCCCCGCCCTGTCCATCCGCCGCGCGCGCATGGGCAAGGTGTTCATCTCCGACCTCGTCGGCAACGGCACCCTGTCGCCCGAGGTCGCCCACTTCATGGCCTGCGCGGTCCGCGCCCGCAAGAACATCATGATCGCCGGCGCCACCAACGCCGGCAAGACCACGCTCCTGCGCGCCCTCGCCAACGAGATCCCGCCGCACGAGCGCCTCATCACCGTCGAACGGGCCCTGGAGCTCGGCCTCGACACCTTCCCCGACCTGCACCCCAACGTCGTCGCCTTCGAGGAACGCCTGCCCAACTCCGAGGGCCAGGGCACCATTTCGATGGCGGAACTGGTACGACGCTCGCTGCGTATGAACCCCTCCCGCGTCATCGTCGGTGAGGTCCTCGGCGACGAGATCGTCACCATGCTCAACGCCATGTCGCAGGGCAACGACGGCTCCCTGTCCACGATCCACGCCAACAGCTCGCACGAGGTCTTCAACCGTATTTCCACCTACGCGCTGCAGGCCACGGAGCGGCTGCCCATCGAGGCCAGCCAGATGCTGATCGCGGGCGCGGTCAACTTCGTCGTCTTCATCCAGCGGCGCAACAACTACGGCAACGGCGGCCGCCTCCAGCGCATGGTCACCTCCGTCCGCGAGGTCAACGGCGTCGACGGACGGGTGCTGTCCAGCGAGGTGTTCGCGGAGGCCCCCGACGGCCGGATCGTGCCGCACGCCCCCATAGCCTGCCTGGAGGAACTGATGGCACACGGCTACCGGCCGACCGGGACCTGGGGGTGAGCCGGGAATGAACACGAATCTCGCGGCACTCGGCTCGCTCGGCTCCATGGGCGGCCTGTTCTCCACCACCGTCCTGTACTCGATTGGCAGCGGCGTCGCCGTCGGCGGCGGACTCGCCCTCCTCCTCATCGCCATCCGCGGGCTGCCCGCCAAGCCCGACCACGAGAAGCAGAAGGCCGCCGAGCGGGCGAGCGAACTGATCCGCTTCGCCGGCCAGCGCGGCTCGCTCGCCGCCATCGTCGGCCTGGTCGTCCTCGTCCTCACCCGCTGGGCCGTCGCGGGCATCGCGGCCGGTGTCCTCGTCTTCTTCTGGGACCGCCTGTTCGGCGGTGCCGGTGAGGAACGGGCCGCCATGCGCCGCGTGGAGGCCCTGGCCTCCTGGACGGAGTCCCTGCGCGACACCATCGCCGGCGCCGTGGGCTTGGAGCAGGCCATCCCGGCCTCCGCCCGCGCCGCGGCACCCGTGCTGCGGCCCCATCTCGACGCCCTCGTCGACCGGCTGCGCGCCCGCACCCCGCTGCCCGAGGCGCTCCAGCAACTCGCCGACGAGATCGACGACGCCTCCGCCGACATCATCGTCGCGGCCCTCATCCTCAACGCCCGTCTGCGCGGCCCGGGCCTGCGCCAAGTCCTCGGCGCCCTGGCCAAGTCGGCCCGCGAGGAGGTCGACATGCGCCAGCGGGTCATGGCCCAGCGCGCGTCGACCCGCAGGTCCGTGCAGATCGTCGTCGCGGTGTCCGTCGCCTTCGTCCTCGGCCTGTCGATCTTCAACCGCGATTTCGTGGAGCCGTACGGAACGGCCGTCGGCCAGCTCGTCCTGGCCTGTGTCTGCGGCCTGTTCGCACTCGGGTTCTGGTGGCTGCGCAAGCTGTCCACCATCGAGACGCCCGAGCGTTTCCTGGTCCGCGACGAGGCCTCCGTCCAGTTCGTCCGTCCCAGGACGCCGTCGCACGCGCAGTCCCAGCAGCGGATGCCGCAGGAAGAAGGGGCACGCTGATGGACCTCACGATGCCGCTCGTCGTCGGCGCCGTCATCGGCCTGGGCATCTACGCCCTCGTCCGCGCCCTCATGCCGAGCAAGCGCAGCGCGATCTCACAGGTCGCGCGGATCGACGCGATGCGGGCCCGCGGCTCGGCCTACGAGTCGGCCCGCGCCGAGCGCGAGAAAGGACGCCTGGGCGCGCTGCGGGCCGAAGTCGGTCTGCGCGTCTCGGAGTTCTACCTCCAGCAGGGCTGGGAGCAGCGCTCGCTGCGCGCGGACCTGGCGGTGCTGGACCGCAGCTGGGAGAAGTTCCTGGCGACGAAGGTGCTGCTGGGCGTGGCCGGCCTGTTCTTCGGCCCGTTCATGTTCGCCATCGTCTACACGCTGGGCTTCGGCAGGAACCCGATCATCCCCGTCTGGCTGGCCCTGCTCTTCGGAGTGATCTTCTTCTTCCTGCCCGACCTGGAGGTACGCAGGGACGCCGCCGAGAAGCGGCGCGACCTGCGGCGGGTGATCGGCGCCTACCTCGACCTGGTGTCCATGAGCCTCGCCGGCGGACGCGGTCTGCCCGAGGCCCTCATGGCGGCGGCCGAGATCTCCGACGGCTGGGCCAACCAGCGCATCCGCAACGCCCTGTCCGACGCCCGCATCACCGGCGTCAGCCAGTGGCAGGCCCTCGGCGCGCTCGGCGAGGAGATCGGCGTCGAGGAACTCAAGGACCTCTCCGCCTCCCTGGCCCTGGTCGCGGACGACGGCGCCAAGGTCCGCGAGTCCCTCGCCTCCCGTGCCGAGACCATGCGGCACCGCGAACTCGCCGAGATCGAGGGCAGCGCGGGCGAGAAGTCCCAGTCGATGCTCGTGGCGCAGCTGCTGCTGTGCGCCGGGTTCCTGGTGTTCCTGATCTTTCCGGCGGCGATGCGGGTGTTCCAGGTGCAGTGAGCCGTGCATGAGCCTTGCAGCGACCTTCACGAGTCCAGAACCTCCGTGAACCGATTTCGAAAGGACAAGACGTCATGAACGGACGCAACTTCCACACCGGCATCCCCGCCGTGGACTTCCTCGTCACCTTCCTCCAGGCCCGCACCGAGCGGGCCCGCTCCGGCGAGCTGGACCGCGGTGCCTCCGCGGTCGAGTGGGTCATCATCTCCGCGGTCGTCGTGGCGATCGTCGGAGTCGTGGCCGCCATCATCAACGCCGCGCTCAGCGAGGGCGCCAACAAGGTCGGCGACTGCATCAAGGGTGCGGACGCGGGCAAGACCTGCTGACCGTCTCGAGAGCAACGGGGTTCACGGGGATGCCGGCAGACGTCAGCAGACGGGTACGCCGCCGGGTGCGGGCCGCACGGGAACGGGCGGCCGCCCGCGGCGACTCAGGCATGACCGCGATCGAGTTCGTGCTGCTCACCCCGGTCCTCTTCTTCATGATCTTCGCGACCGTGCAGTTCGCCCTGTACTTCTTCGCCGACCACGTCGCCCAGGCGGCGGCCCAGGCCGGAGCCCGCAAGGCCCGTGCCACGGCCGACGAACAACCGGGCGCGTGGCGGGGCGAGGCGCGGGACGTCGTCGACAGCTACATCCGCCAGCTCGGCCCCCAACTGGTCCTGTCCCCGGACGTGACGATGGTGCAGCCGGAGCAGAACACGGTGGGCGTGGAGATCGAGGCGAGGGTCCCGTCGGTGTTTCCCGGGCTGGACCTGACGGTGCACGCTCAGTCGGCGGGGCCGGTGGAGCGGTTCGTACAGGACGAGGGGAACTGAATGTCCGTCCCTTCCCTCACCGGGGACCGGCGGTCCGCGGACGACAGCGGCCTGTCCACCGTCGAGGTCGTGATCCTCGCGCCGGTGATGATCCTCTTCATCCTGGTCCTGGTGGCCTTCGGCCAGCTCGTGGACGGCCGCGGAGCGCTCGACGGAGCGGCCCGGGACGCGGCCCGCGCGGGCTCGATCCAGAAGGACCACGCGACGGCCATGGCCGAGGCCAAGAAGGCCGCGGAGGCGAACCTGGGGGACGTCTGCTCGGGTCCCGTGACCGTCACGCAGACCAGCCCGGGCTTCGAGCCGGACACCATCTTCACGGTCGAGGTGAGCTGCCAGGTGCGGGGTCTCGCCATGCTCGGCCTGGACATCCCGACGACCCTGTCGGCGAGCTTCAGCTCCCCGCTCGATCCGTTCCGGAGGTCGGTGTGAGACGTCTTCGGTCCTTCCGGCCGTCCTGGTGGGCGGCCCGTCGCGCACGTCTGGACGACCGCGGCTCCGGTGCCGGCGCGGTCATCATCTTCACGCTCGTCTTCCTCTCCCTCTCCGCGTTCGTCATCGACGGCGGCCTGTCCATCTCCAAGCGGGAGCGCGCCGCCGACATCGCCGAACAGGCCGCCCGTTACGCGGCCCAGGACATCGACCGCGACGCCCTCTACGAGAACGAGGGCGGCCCGGCCCCGATCAACTTCGAGAACTGCAACGCCCGCGTGAAGGCCTTCGCCCGCGAGATGGACATGACGGGCGCGGACATCGGCGCGACCCACTGCGTGGCGGCCGACGCCCAGCAGGTACAGGTCGAAGTACAGCTCACGTACTCCCCGGTCTTCACGGGCATGTTCTACAGCGGCGACGTGGTGGTCCACGGCGAAGCGGTGGCGCAGAACGAGGTCGGCTGAGCCGGACCGGAACATCCGGCGAATCTGCACACCGTTCACCGTGAGGTCGGGACGGGGTGGGGCAGAAACCGAGTCCGGCCCATTTCTTGTGCCGCGGAAGGCGTTTCCGGACCGCGAAGTGGCAGAGGGTGTGAAGACCACGGGGTCCCATGTGGCCGAATGGTCACACTCATGAATTCGCGCCCAGAAATCCACGCACATTCATATCCACGGACTGGGCACGGACTGGCCGCCCCTTCTTCCGACGTGCTTTGATCGGTCGCGCTCGAGCACTTCGAATTATTGAACGAAGGGAACCGCCCCCCATGGCCTTCACCCCGCAGATCCAGACCGCCCAGATGTCCGACGCCGAGCTGGACTCCATCGCCGGCGGCCAGGCGGGCGGTGCTGCCGCGGGTGCCGGCGCCGCAGCCGGTCTCTACGTCGAGACCACGGCCGCCGGCCTCACCGCCGGCGTCGGCGGCGGCCTGGGCCTCGCCGTCTCGCCGCAGGGCATCGCGGCGGACCTGCACCTCAACGCGGCCGTCTCTTCCTGACGAACGCGCAGTAAAGGGCCCCGGATTCCCGTATCCGGGGCCCTTTCACGTCTCTCGGCGACGGTTGTGCCCATGCGGAAGACGGTCATCGACCACATCCGCTCACGGTTCCGCACGAAGCGCGATCAGCGCATCCCCGATACGGTCGCCACATTCAGGGCGATGCCGGGTTGCAGAAAATGCTGACCGCTGGACTGGACCATCAACTACGACTTGCTGATGTGAGGTGAGCGCATGGAAATCATCCTGGACCCCCAGAACGGTGGGGCCGGTGGCCCGGCCCGTCAGCGGTTGATCGACTGGATTTCCTGGACGTTCATCTCCTGGGTCGTTTCGAAGGTGCCGTCGGGCAGGTCGCCGCCGGTGCCGTCGGAGCCTTCCCAGGTGATCTGCCAGGTGACGCTGGCGGAGAGCCGGTAGGGGGTGCCGTCGGTGGCGCGGAGGTAACGGATGCCGCACGGCGGGGTCTTGTCGGCGTTGCCCTTGGTGTACGGGGTGCCGATGGAGCCGTCGTCGTTGATCCGGCAGTCGCCGGAGGCGGGGAAGACCTCGGCGTCCTCGGTGCCGGGGTCCAGGTGGAGGGCGACCGGCTTGGCCGTGGTCTCCGCCCAGAGGCCCGTACCCGGGAGCTCCGCGCGGACCTTGACGTCCCTGAAGGTGCCCTTGTCCAGCCACACCCAAGTGGGGAGATTCACCGTCGACTTGGCGGCAGGCTTCAGCTCCACCTCGGTCTCGGGGACCTTGATCTTGTTGTAGGCGTAGTCGGCGAGCGTTTCAGCCGTGGGAGCGTTCGGCACGTCGGGGATCTCGCCGGCGTCCTGCCAGAACATCAGCCTGCTGCACAGTGACGTGTCATCGATCCCGGTCACGTCCGGGGCCACCCCGCGCCAGAAGTAGCCCTTCTTGCCCAGGTTGTAGTTCTTGTACCCCTTCACGGTCGCCGGCTTCGTGAAGATGGTGGTGGCGTCCTTCTCGTCCCTGAAGTGGTCCGTCCAGAGCTCCGAGCCGTACCAGCCGTCGCGCAGTCCGGCGTCGCCGCTGCCGTCGTTCTCCGAGAAGTTCTTCAGCTGTTCGGGGGTGAAGACCGGCTCGTACCAGCACGGCGGCGGCTTCCAGTTGACGTCCGTCGAGGCGACGGTTCCCTGCTTGCCGCCGGTCGGCCCGCTCTCCTGGGTGACCCTGATCCGGGACTGTGAGGCAGACGCCGACAATTCGTGGCCGTCGGCTCCACCGCGTGTGCCCGAGCCGCCGCCTCCGAACGCGCCGGCGGGCGTCGATGCCAGCAGGGCCGAAGCGAGTGACGTGACGATCAGTGGTATCGCCCGGTAGCGCGCCCTCACTTGGAGCACCCGCCTCGCTCGGAGTGCACCGACGCGTTCTGCCACACGCCCTGCTCGCTCTTCGCCAGGGAGACCGAGTAGCTGACGTAGGGGTTCGTACCCGCCGGATTCCCCTCCATCTTGCCGGTCTTGCGGTCCCTGGTCTTCGCCCGGGTCTCGTCGGTGCAGTAGCTGAGCGAGGCTCCCTTGCCGTCCTTGGCCACGTTGACCTTGGGGGCGAACACGGGCAGCTCGCCGATGACGGTGAGGTTCTTGTCCGTGTAGGTCTTGATCCATTCCTTGGTCTGCCCACGGACGCCCTCGGTGTCGTAGAACGCGACGGCTTCACTGTCCGGGTCGTTGGCGATGATCGCCGCGTAACCGGCCCGGACTTCTTCCTTCGCGTCGTTCAGCACCGCCTGCTCCACCGGATCGCTGCTCGTCCAGTTCTCGAACGTCAGCTGGAAGCTGCTCGGGAGCTTGGTCACCGGGCGCTTGACGTCGGACCCCGCGGAGGGCGAAGCCGGTGCCGAGGGGCTGTTGGAGCTGTTGCCCGCGCCCTTGATGTCGTCCGACGACGAGTCGTCGCCCCCGCCACAGGCGGTCAGAAGCAACGCCGCCGTCACGGCGAACGCTGCTGCAGTGGTGGTCAGTGCGCGGCGGGCCACGGCTTCTCCCCCGAAGTTCGGTGTGTGCAACAGAGAACGAAGCTATCAGTGACCCGTGGTGCCCCCTGAACGACCATGAGAGGTTGTGTGGGGAACGTGACGAGCCTGCGTGGCAGTTGCGAAGGCGGAGTTCCTGGTCGTGCGGGCGCAGCGGCAACTGTCCCCGGCTAAAGGGGTAAACCGGACGTCGGTGGCGTTCCCTCACTCCGCCCTTCGACGACCCCGATAAGAGTCCATAAGATCTCTGTAGGCTCAGCACACCCCTCACCTCACAGCTCGGCCTCACCTCACTCGGCTCACTCCACACTCGACACTCGACCCCAGGACACCCGCCATGCCGCGACGCCGCACCTCAAGCTCGTCAAGCTCGACGGGAAGTACGTCGGGAAGTACGACGGGAACGACGGCGGGGGCCACGGCCGCCCCGCGGAACCGGACCCCGCAGGCCGTGCGGATCCGGCGACGCTCGTTCGGGGACTTCGTGAAGGCGTTCTTCGCCTTCCTCGCCCTGGCCGTGCTGCTCGTCGGTGTGCCGGGCGCGCTGGCCACGCAGATCGGGTGGCCGCTGCCGGACGGGGTGCCCAGTTTCGACTGGCTGCAGCAAGAGATCACCGTTCATACCTTCCTGAACATCCTCACCGTCATCGTGTGGCTGGCGTGGGCGCAGTTCACGGCGTGCGTGCTCGTGGAGATGAAGGCCGCGCTGTCGGGTGTCGGCGTGCCGGGCCGGGTGCCGGGCGCGGGGCCGAGCCAGTTGCTGGCGCGCCAGCTCGTCGCCGCGCTGCTGCTCGTCGGCGCGACCGCCGCCAGCTTCACGCCCGGGCTGTCGCAGCTGGGGAACGGCTACGACGCCAACCAGAAGCCGACCGTCGCGGCCGCCCAGGCCACCCCGGGCATCTTCGCCCAGCAGCAGGAGCAGGCCTCCGGCGCCGCCGCGGCCCTCGCCGAGCAGGCCTCGCACGCCGCCGCCCACGCCGATGCCGGCGGCAGCACCGCCAAGCAGGGCGACACGAAGTTCTACCGGATCCAGCCGCCCGAGGGGCGTCACCACGACTCACTCTGGGAGATAGCCCAACGGCACCTCGGTGACGGGCGCCGCTACAAGGAGATCTTCGAGCTC
This sequence comes from Streptomyces luteogriseus, assembly GCF_014205055.1. Taxonomy (NCBI): domain Bacteria; kingdom Bacillati; phylum Actinomycetota; class Actinomycetes; order Kitasatosporales; family Streptomycetaceae; genus Streptomyces; species Streptomyces luteogriseus. The sequence goes on along the minus strand of NZ_JACHMS010000001.1, from coordinate 3,698,800 downwards.
AACAAGGACCGCGTGCAGCCGGACGGGTCCAAGCTCTCCGAGGCCAGTCTCATCCGGCCCGGCTGGATCATGGAGATGCCGGGCGACGCCCGCGGCGGCGACCTCGTCGAGATGCCCGACGAGGCGCCCCACGTGTCGCCGGACGTGCAGCAGCAGATCAGCGACTACGCCCGGACCGGGGACCACGCCCAGGGCGGTGGCGGCTCCGGCGCCCAGGGCGGCGGACACGAGCACGCCGGTGGCGGCGCCACCCAGGTGTCCGTCCCCGACCAGCAGCGGCCCGCCCCCGGCACCGGGCACCAGCAGGCCACCGCCGTCGGCGCCGAGTCCGACAGCTCCTTCGGCCTCCCCGAAGCCCTCCTCACCGCGCCCCTCCTCGCCGCCGGTCTCCTCGGCGCCCTGGGCCGGCGGCGCCGGCAGGCGCTGTGGCAGTCGGCGTTCGGTGCCGTCGGCGGGCGCCGCGGCATGGAGCCGCCCACGCCGAGCGGCGACGCGCAGGACGTCCAGGACGCGCTGCTCGTCGGCGCCGACCCCGAGGGCGTACGGCTGCTCGACCGGAGCCTGCGCGGTCTCGCCGCCTCCCTCGCCGAGGAATCGCGCGCGCTGCCGGTCGTCTACGCGGCCTGGCTCAGCAGCGGCGACCTGCACCTCCAGCTCGCCCAGCCCGCCGGGAAGCCCCCGGCCCCCTGGCAGCAGGGGCAGGACCAGACGTTCTGGATGCTGTCCCGGACCGACGCCGAGCGCTACGAGGACACCGACACCGCAGCGCCCTACCCGGGGCTGGTCAGCCTCGGCACCATGGACGACTCTCGGCTGCTGCTCAACCTGGAGGCCGTGCCCGGCATCGTGTCGCTGAGCGGCCGGGAGGCCGACCGGGCCGCCGTCTTCGCGTCCGTCGCCGCCGAGTTGGCGACCAACGGCTGGTCCGACCGCATGACCATCACGCTCGTCGGGTTCGGCGAGGACCTCACCCCCCTCGCCCCGAACCGGATCCGCCACCTCGAGGACATCGAGGCGCTCGTCGAGACCATGGAGGCCGAGACGCGACAGCGGCGCGGAGCGCTGGGCGCCGCCGGGCACGACTCCGTCCTCACCGGGCGTACCGGCCCCGCCCAGCACACCCGCTGGGCCCCGCACCTCGTCCTGCTCGCCGCCCAGCCGTCCGCCGAGGAGGCCGTCACGCTCGCCGAACTGGCCGCCGACGCCAGCCGTCTCGGCATCGGCTACCTCGTCGGCACCGAGACCGGCGATCTGCCGGGCGCCGCCTGGGAGATGGAGATCACCGGCGAGGGCAAGCTGCTCGCACCCCTCCTCGGACTCGAACTCGACGCCCAGTTGTTGCCGGTCGCCCAGCAGCGGGCCGTGGTCGAGCTGTTCGTCGAGTCCGACCCGGAGCGCGACACGGACGGACCCGCGACCGCCCCGCCGTTCCTCGTCGACATCAGCGAGCAAGGGCGGCCGGCCGTGTACGCCCGGCTCGTCGGACCGTACGAGATCATCGGCCTGGACACCCCGGACGGGGAGCGCAGCGCGCTGCTGCACGAGGCGCTCGCCCTGCTGCTCCTGCACCGCGAGGGTGTGCACCCGCGGGTGCTGTCCTCCGCGCTGTGGCCGCGCGGCGTCACCGACGACGTGCGCAACGCGCTGCTCGACCGGCTGCGGATCTGGCTCGGCACCGACCCCGACGGCACGCCCCGCCTCGGCCGGGACGCGAGCGGGCGGCTCACGCTCGCCAAGACGGTCGTCTCCGACCTCGACGTGCTGCGGTCCCTCTACCACGAGGCCACGCAGGGCAAGGGCGTCGGCAGCCGGGCCGTGCGCGGGCGGCTGCTCACCGACGCGCTCGTGCTGGTGCGCGGGCCGCTGCTCGCCGACCGGCCCGAGGGGCGCTACCGGTGGCTCACGCACGAGATCGTCGACGCCCAGCTGCCGCTGCTCGTCGCGGACACGGGACTCGCGCTGTGCGAGTTCCACATGGAGAAGGACCGTACGGAGAAGGCCATCGAGGCGCTGAACGCGGCGCTGCGTACCGCTCCGGCCGACGAGCGCCTGTGGCACGAGCTGCTGCGCGCCACGCACTCCACCGGCGACGCGGTCCGGCTGACCGAGCTCGCCACCGACCTCATCGGCCGCAGCGGGGCCCGCGGGCTGCCGCCGCGCACCGAGGCGCTGCTCGACGAGCTGCTGCCGACGTGGCGTGACGCGATCGCCGCGGTGGGATGAGTACCGGGCCGCTGGTCGTCGCCGCCGCGCTGTGGGGTGCGGTGGCGGGAGCGCTGCTGCCGCGCGCGGCCTACCGGTTTTCGGCGCCCTCGGGTGAGGCATGGCGCGGGGAGTGCCCCGGCGGTCACGCCCTCGGGGGCTGGCTGGGGCGCGCGGCGTGCCCGGCGTGCGAGGAGCGCGGATACGGGCCGCGTACGGTCCCCCTGATGGTCGCCACCGCCCTGGTCTGCGCGCTCCTCGCCGCCGCGACCGGCACCCGCCCGGAGCTGGGCGTCTGGCTGCTGCTGGCCCCGGCCGGCGTGCTGCTCACGGTCGTCGACTTCCGCGTACGGCGCCTGCCCGACCCGCTCACGCTCCCCTTCGCCGGTGCCGCACTCGCCCTGCTGGGCCTCACCGCCCTCGTCCCCGAACACGCGGGCGTCTGGACGACCGCCCTGCTCGGCTCCCTCGCCCTGGGCGGCGGCTACTTCGTCCTGTTCCTCATCAACCCCGCGGGCATGGGCTTCGGCGACGTCAAGCTCGCCCTCGGTACCGGCGCCGCCCTCGGCTGGTACGGCTGGCCGACCGTCATGCTCGGCACCTTCGCCGGCTTCCTCCTGGGCGCCCTGTACGGCGGAGCCCTGCTGGTCACCCGCCGGGCCACCCGCAAAACGGCCATCCCCTTCGGCCCGTTCCTGATCACGGGGGCGTACCTGGGCCTGCTGGTGGGCGCGTACACGGCTTGACACCGGTGCCCGGCGTCTCACGGGATCATCCCGTGAGGTCGTGGAGGACGCGAAACGTGACGTACAGGCCGTAGGCAGCGAGAAGTGCGCCGAGTAAGCGTGTCCAGCCGGGCTGGGCGCGGCGCTGGTGTGTGGCCCACATCCGCCGCAGACATACGGCGGCGCTCACCACGCCGAGCACGGCCACGGCCGCGAACAGCCCGAACAGCACGGGCCGGTCGCCGGCCGACGCCTTCGCGGTCCCGGCGTCGGCCAGGACGAGCAGAAGGTAGGGGGCGATGTACCGAGCGGGGCCGAAGTCCCGGGGCTCGGCGGAGCGGGCGGAGTCGATCATCTGGGTGCCTCCTGGGCGAGGTGGGCGAGTGCGCTGAAAGGCGTGTGATCCACGCAACCGGCGCTGTCATGATGCTGATCATGACAAACGCATCGCCCTACCCCGCCTACCCGACCGCGCACCCCGTCGGCCCGCTCCCGGACCCCACCCCTCACCCGTACCACCGCATGGACCGCACCACCGGATGTCACCGCTGGTGGCGGCCGTTGGTCGGCACCGTGCTGATGAGCTTCGCCTACGTCGTCCTCCTGCTCGTGCTGCTGGCCGTCACCTACGGTCTGGGCACGGCGCTCGGCGCGCCGGAACTGCCCGACGGGGGCGTCGACTTAGGGCCGCTCGGGAACACGGCGATGGATCTGGTGTCCCTCGCGATAGCCCTGCCCCTGGTGCTGCTGGCCACACTGTGGCCGGCGAGACGGCGCGCCGGCACAGTCTCCTCGGTGACCGGCCGACTGCGGATCGGCTGGCTCGGGAGGTGTCTGCTGGCCGGGCTGCTGCCCATCCTCCTGCTCACGGGGACGGCGTTCCTCCTGCCGGGCGACTCGGGCGAGTCCGACACCTGGGTGGGGTGGAGTTCCTTCCTCACGGCCCTGGCCGTACTGGCCGTCCTCGTGCCGCTGCAGGCCGCGGCCGAGGAGTACGTGTTCCGGGGCTGGCTGACCCAGGCGGTCGGGGCGTTCGTGCGCTCCCCGTGGTTCGCCGTGCTTCCGCAGGCCGTGCTGTTCGCCGCCGCCCACGGCTGGGGGACCCGGTGGGGCTTCCTCGGTCTGCTGGTGAACGGCCTGGTGGCGGGGCTCCTCACGATCCGCACCGGCGGGCTGGAAGCGGCGATCGCCCTGCACGTCCTGAACAACCTGCTGGCCTTCGGCGCCTCCGCCGCGGTCGTCGACGGACTGACGTCGGACGAGACCGCCGCCGACGCGCCCTGGCCGCTGGCCCTCACCGCCGTGGTCACCGACCTGCTCTACGCCGCGCTCGTGCTGTGGCTCGCCCGGCGTCACAAGCCCCAGCGCCTCTCGTCCCCGGCGCCGCCGCCCACCCCGTACCCCGGGCACCCCGTGACCCCCGCGACCCCTGGATACCCCGTGGCTCCCGGGTACACCGCGGCTCCCGGGCACCCCGTGACCTCCGACCACCCCGTGACCTCCGACCACCCTGCGCCCGCCGACCACCCCGCGCCCCCCGACCACCCCGGCCCCGCCCGCACGGCCTGACGTCCAGCCCGCCGAACCCCTGGCGTACGCTGGGCTGGTCCGTCCACAACCCTTACGAAAGGGACGCCCGGTGACCGAGAAGGCCGACCTTCAGCCCATCCTCGACCGTGCAGCCGCCGGTGGGCGGATCACCCCGGACGAGGCACTCGTGCTGTACCGGGACGCCCCGCTGCACGCGCTGGGCGCCGCCGCCGACGCCGTACGCCGCCGCCGGTACGCCGGGACCGAGCACATCGCGACGTACATCATCGAGCGCAACATCAACTACACGAACGTGTGCGTCACGGCGTGCAAGTTCTGCGCGTTCTACGCCCCGCCGAAGGCCACGGACAAGGGCTGGACGCGTGACCTGGACGACATCCTGCGCCGCTGCGCGGAGACCGTCGAGCTGGGCGGCACCCAGATCATGTTCCAGGGCGGGCACCACCCGGACTACGGCGTCGAGTACTACGAGAAGCACTTCGCGGCGATCAAGAAGGAGTTCCCGCAGCTGGTCATCCACAGCCTGGGGGCGTCCGAGGTCGAGCACATGGCCCGGATCTCCAAGGTGAGCGTGGAGGAGGCCATCCAGCGCATCCACGCCGCCGGCCTCGACTCCTTCGCCGGCGCCGGTGCCGAACTGCTGCCCGAGCGGCCCCGCAAGGCCATCGCCCCGCTGAAGGAGTCCGGCGAGCGCTGGCTGGAGATCATGGAGATCGCGCACAACCTGGGCGTGGAGTCCACCTCCACCATGCTCATGGGCACCGGCGAGACCAACGCCGAGCGCATCGAGCACCTGCGCATGATCCGGGAGGTCCAGGACCGCACGGGCGGCTTCCGCGCGTTCATCCCGTACACCTACCAGCCCGAGAACAACCACCTGAAGGGCCGCACGCAGGCGACGCTCTTCGAGTACCTGCGGATGATCGCCATCGCGCGGCTGTTCATGGACAACATCGCCCACATCCAGGGCTCGTGGCTGACCACGGGCAAGGAGGTCGGGCAGCTCTCCCTGCACTACGGCGCCGACGACCTCGGCTCGATCATGCTGGAGGAGAACGTGGTGTCGTCGGCCGGTGCCAAGCACCGGTCCAACCGGATGGAGATCATCGATCTGATCCGGAAGGCCGGCCGGGTGCCCGCCCAGCGCGCGACCACGTACGAGCACCTCGTCGTCCACGACGACCCGGCGAACGACCCGGTCGACGACCGCGTCGTCTCGCACATCTCCTCGACGGCCATCGAGGGCGGCACGGCTCACCCCGAGCTGAAGCTGCTGGCGCCCAACTGACCCGGCCGTGCTGACGATTCACGCCGCCCCGCTGGTCCTCCCGGCGGGCGTGGACCCCGGCATGGACGGGCCCGTGGTGGACGGCGCCGTGGTGGTCGACGGCGACCGGATCACCGCCGTCGGGCCCTACGACGAGGTCGCCGAAGACGCGCCCGGCGCGCGGGTGCGGCGCTGGCCCGGCGTGCTCACCCCGGGTCTGCGCCAGTGGCATCCGCTGTGGCTGCTGCGCCACTGCTACCACCCCGACCCGCGCGAAGCCGACGAGCTGGGCGAACAGCCCCTGTGGGGCGAGCGGTTGGCCGCCCTGGGCGACCTCACCGAGACCCGCTGGTCGGGCAGCGTGCGGCGCGGTGTGCAGCGGATGCTGCGCCACGGCACGACGGCGGTCGCCGCACCCGGCGCCCGCTTCCGCGATCCGATGGTGGCCACGGCCGTCGCCCGGTCCGGGCTGACCGTCGTGGGGACCACGGGCGCTCCCGGCACACTGCTGGGGGAGCGGCCGGACCTCGACCCGTTCGCCGAGGGGTACGACCTCCCCGGCACGGTTTACGGCCCGCTGACCGTCGGTGGCCGGGCCGACCTGGCCGTGTTCGACGTGCCCGACGAGTCGGCCCTGCGCGAGCGCGGCGCCGCGACCTGTGTGGCGACCGTGCTGGCCGGCCGACTGGTGTACCGGGGCCGCTGACCCCGGGCGTTCGATTCAGCCGCGAAACCCTGACCGCCCCCCGGTTTCAGCCCGCGAACCGCGTACCGCCCCCCGTTTCAGCCCGCGAACCCCTTACCTCCCCCCCCCGTTTCAGCCCGCGAACGCCTTCCCGAACGCGCCCGCCCTTTGCGTCACCCCGCTGCAATCCGTCGCAGCCTTGGCCGAATCGGAGCCGTCCGCGCACTGGCGGTCCCGGGCCGTCGCCCACATCGACACCCAGGCGATGCCCTTCTCCTCGGCGAACGCCCGCACCTCGGCGGCGTCCTCGAGCGTGAAGGTCTCGTTCGCGACGTCGTTGACGCCGATCATCGAGGTGAGCGCCAGGCCCTGCCAGGCGGTCGCGTCCGAGGTGCCGAAGACCTTCTTCAGCTGGGTGTGCGCGGCCTTGGCGGACGTGAGGGCGTAGCCACCCATGTCCTCGTCGTACGAGGAGCCGTAGTTCATCGTCATGAGATTGACGGTGGAGACTCGCACGCCGTTGTCGTTGGCGGAGCCGAGCAGTGCCAGGCCCTCCTCGTCCAGGCCCGAGGGCATCACCGGGAGCGTGAACGAGACCTCCAGGCCGGTCCGTTCCTTCTGCAGCTGCGCGATCGCCTTCGAACGCAGGGCGATGGAGGCGGAGTCGGAGAGTTCGTCGCCCTCGATGTCGAAGTCGGCGAGGGTGGTGCCGGCCGCGTCCAGGGCCTTGCCGTACGCCGCCGCCAGTTCCGCGGGGCTGTCGCAGTTCGCCGCGAGTTCCTTGCCGGAGGCGCCGCCGAAGGAGACCCGGACCCGGCCGCCGTCCTCCTTGAGCTTCGCGATCCGGGACGCGACCGTCGCGTCGCCGATGGCGTGCGTGCCGTTCCAGCGCGGGGTGCAGTCGTCGCCGTCGGCGATGACGAACGCCAGGTTGTACGCCGTGGGGGAGCCGGCCGCGTCGGTGCCGGCGGCCTCGGTCGCGCTGAGGTACGGGGCGTACGAGGTGCCGGCCGCGGCCGTCGCCGTGGGGGACGTGGTGGACGTGGGGGCCTCTGAGGCCGCGGGTGCCGCGTCGCCCTGCCCGGAGCATGCGGCGGTGGCGAGGGCGAACAGACAGCCCAGCCCGGCCGCCGCCGGTTTCCGGTAACTCCTCATGACGTGCGCTCCCGTTCTCGTGAGGTCAGGGGGTAGGACAGGAGGTACGTTTTCCGGCAGCAAACGTCTCACGAGGTCGGATGTGCGCGGCGAGTTCCGCGGGCCTCCCCGGGAACTCCCAGAGAAAGGACGGCCTCTGTCGTTTCTCATGGGTCTCTCACGAAAAACCCGAGTTTAGGGCACATAAGGCGCCCTGCCGTCCGGGGAATGCGTTCCGAGTCCGCCATGGAAAACCGCGCTCCTCGCGGTCGCCGCAGCAAACGCGGCAACGGCTGCCCCGTCGAAGGCTCCGTGGGTGTTCGTGCTGTTGTGCGGCTGGTGGAGGACGTCGCGGCGCGCAGGCGGCCGGGGCTCCTGCCCGGAGGGGGTGCTGCAAGAATGGGCCCGTGACCCGCGCATCCCTGGACAAGCAGCCGCACGAAGTCGCCTCGATGTTCGACGACGTGGCGGAACGGTACGACCTGACCAACGACGTGCTGTCCCTCGGCCAGGACCGGCGATGGCGCAAGGAGGTCGCCAAGGCGGTCGACGCGCGCCCGGCGCAGAAGATCCTCGACCTGGCGGCGGGCACGGGCACCTCCTCGCTGCCCTTCGCCCGCACCGGCGCCTACGTCGTCCCCTGTGACTTCTCCCAGGGCATGCTCCAGGTCGGCAAGCAGCGGCAGCCCTGGCTGCCGTACACCGCCGGCGACGCGACCCGGCTCCCCTTCAAGGACGACACCTTCGACGCCGTCACCATCTCCTTCGGGCTGCGCAACGTGCAGGACACGGACGCGGGCCTGCGCGAGATGCTCCGGGTGACCCGGCCCGGCGGGCGGATCGTGATCTGCGAGTTCTCGCACCCGACGTGGGCGCCGTTCCGCACGGTGTACACGGAGTACCTGATGCGCGCCCTGCCGCCGGTCGCCCGGGCCGTGTCCTCCAGCCCCGACGCCTACGTCTACCTCGCCGAGTCGATCCGTGCCTGGCCCGACCAGCCCGCCCTCGCGGAGCGGCTGGGCAAGGCCGGCTGGTCGCGGGTGGCCTGGCGCAACCTGAGCGGCGGGATCGTCGCCCTGCACCGGGGCTTCAAGGCCGAGTGAGGCCGGGTCCAGTCGGTCCTAGGGCGAGCTGAGGACCATGGAGGGGTCGCCCGGCTCGTCCAGCTCGCGCTGGAGACCGCCCCTGGGCGGACGCGGGATCCGCGGTTCGTGCACGCCCCCGCCGCCCTCACCGGGGCCGAAGTCGAACCACACGTAGACCATCGAGTCCCGCGGCACCTCGGCACCGGGCTGCGGGTACTGGCGTACGACGTAGTCGACGACGGCGAGAGGGAGCTCGGGCCGGTCCGGTGCGGTGAGGAGGAGGCCCCGCGCCCGGGCCGTCTCCCTCGCGTCCACGGCCATCAGGCCGACCAGACGCGGTACGCGCACCTCGGGTGTCTTGCGGGACATGTGCACAGATGTCACCCCCAGCGGTACGGGAAGGGTAACTCCCGCCCCGTACCGACCGGAAGCGACTGATGTCTTTCCGTGACAGTCGACTACGTTGCGTCAGCGCTCTGGAGGTCGAGCCGGTAGCAGTGCCCCACCCGCCGCGGGGCCGGGGTCGTGAACGTCTCGGCGAGGCGCATCCCCAGGCGCTGTGTCACCGCGATGGACCGGCTGTTGCGCGCGTCGACCATCGCGACGACGCCCGGGACGCCCCTCGCCCGCATCCGCTCCAGCGTCTGCCGCGCGGCCGCGGTGACGTAGCCCTTGCCCCAGTGCTCCCGGCCCAGCCGCCAGCCGATCTCGATCTCGCCGGCCGGGCCCCAGGACCGCTCCCACGGCTGGGCGCCGGTGAAGCCGATGACCTGCCCCGACCCGTCGAGCACGGTCCACAGGCAGAAGCCGAGCTCCGCGTCGTGCCGACGCTGGCGGGCGGTGAGCTCCTCGTAGACCGAGAGCTCCGCGGCCCTGCCGCCCTGGAACTCCATGACGTCCGGATCGTCGAAGATCCGGTGCCAGGCGAACGCGTCCTCGTGGGTGGGGACGCGAAGCCGCACGGCGGGGAGAACTCGGTTCACGAAGGCAGCCCTTCAGCCGGGTGATGAATGCTGCTGCATAGACTGCCCATGTCCAGTGCCGGTCGGCACGCAAGATTGACGAACTTGGGGAGATCCCGCCGTGACCGTCGTGACCGAGCCCCTCTCCGAGAACACCGCCGATGTGATCGTCGTGGGCGCGGGGCCGGCCGGCTCCACCACCGCCTACCACCTCGCCAAGGCCGGACTCGACGTCCTCCTGCTGGAGAAGACCGAGTTCCCCCGCGAGAAGGTCTGCGGCGACGGCCTCACCCCTCGTGCCGTCAAGCAGCTGGTGGCGATGGGCATCGACATCTCGGAAGAGGCCGGCTGGCTGCGCAACAAGGGCCTGCGCATCATCGGCGGCGGGGTGCGGCTCCAGCTCGACTGGCCGGATCTCGCCTCCTTCCCCGACTACGGCCTCGTCCGCAAGCGGGACGACTTCGACGAGCAGCTCGCCCGGCAGGCCCAGAAGGCCGGAGCCCGGCTCTTCGAGCGGTGCAACGTGGGCGCGCCGATCGTCGACGAGCGCACGGGCCGCATCACCGGGGTGCACGCCAAGCTCGGTGAGGAGAAGCGCGAGGTCACCTTCCGCGCGCCGCTGGTCGTGGCCGCCGACGGCAACTCCACCCGGCTGTCGCTGGCGATGGGCCTGCACCGCCGCGAGGACCGCCCGATGGGCGTGGCGGTGCGCACGTACTTCACCAGCCCGCGCCACGAGGACGACTACCTGGAGTCCTGGCTGGAGCTGTGGGACCGCCGCGGCGCCGAGGACCGCCTGCTGCCCGGCTACGGCTGGATCTTCGGCATGGGCGACGGCACGTCGAACGTCGGCCTCGGCGTGCTCAACACCTCCGACTCCTTCAAGGAGCTGGACTGGCGCGAGGTCCTGAAGGCCTGGTGCGCGTCCATGCCGGAGGACTGGGGGTACACCCCCGACAACATGACCGGCCCGATCCGTGGCGCCGCGCTCCCCATGGCCTTCAACCGCCAGCCGCACTACACCAAGGGCCTGCTGCTCGTCGGTGACGCCGGCGGCCTGGTGAACCCCTTCAACGGCGAGGGCATCGCCTACGCCATGGAGTCCGGCCAGATCGCCGCCGACGTCATCGTCCAGGCCCACGCCCGTCCGACGCCCGCGAGCCGCGAACTGGCCCTCCAGCGTTACCCGCGCGTCCTGAAGGACACCTACGGCGGCTACTACACGCTCGGCCGCGCCTTCGTGAAGCTCATCGGCAACCCGAAGGTCATGCAGATCGCCGCCCAGCGCGGTCTCACCCACCCGATGCTGATGAAGTTCACCCTGAAGCTCCTCGCGAACCTCACCGACCCGACGGGCGGCGACGCGATGGACCGCATCATCAACGGGCTGAGCAGGGTGGCCCCGAAGGCCTGATCAGGCGTTCAACGCCGCGATGTTGGCGGCCCGGCGTGCGTACACCGACTCGCGCCGGTCCGCCGTCTGCCGCAGCGCGGCCTTCCGCTCCCGTGCGGAGAGCCGGTCCAGATAGAGCTGCCCGTCGCAGTGATCGGCCTCGTGCGCGAGGCAGCGGGCGAAGTAGCCGGTGCCCTCGATCACGAGCGGCTCGCCGTCCCGGTCGACGCCGCGCACCACGGCCCGGTCCGGACGCGGCACGTCCATGGTGGCGCCCGGCACGGAGAGGCAGCCCTCCGCCTCGTCGAGGAGCCTCCTGCGCGACGCGTCGGGCGGATCCAGGACCGGGTTGACGATGTGCCCGACGTGCCGCACCCCGTCGTCGTCGGGGCAGTCGTACACGAACACCCGCACACCGACCCCGACCTGGTTCGCCGCGAGCCCGGCCCCGTCCGCGGTGTACATGGTCAGGAACATGTCGGCGATGAGCGCGGCGAGGTCCGGACCGAACTCGGTGACGTCCCGGCACGGCTTGTGCAGGACCTCCTCGCCGGCTTCGGTGATGCGCCGGACCTTCCCCCGGCGGGCCTCGGGCGCGAGCCGCGGGTACGAGTCGACGGGCCGTCCCTGGACGAAGACGCTCGGCATCGGTTGTCTCCCTGTGTTGGTGCCGTGGTGGCGGGAGAGCGGGCTTCCGGCGTCGGGAGCCCGCCCCGCCCTTCGGCACTCATCACAACAGAACACCCGGGCCGGTCCCAGGAGCAGTCCGGCCACGCGGGACCGTCGGCGCCAACATCCGGCCAGGCCGTGACAATTCGGGCGCGAGATGTCGGAGTGACGGGAGTGCACGGGCGGGTCGCGATGCCGGGTGGCCCCCAGGAGGGCCCTGACGGCCCCTGGGGCGGCCCGGGGGCGGGCCGGGAGGGTGACGGGGCCTGAACGGCCCCGGACAGGCCGGGAGGGCCGATGCCTCACAGCGGCAACGGCCCTCGAGCCCGAACGAACGGATGCGTCAGAGGACGCGTGACGTCAGAGGACGCGCACCGCGCCCGACGCCGGGTAGCCCGACAGGTCCTGGATGACGACGCCCTTGGACGGGTTGGCCGCGTCCAGGTACTGGCCGTCGCCGATGTAGACACCCACGTGGTACGCGGAGCCCTTACCGCCCCAGTACAGGATGTCGCCGACCTGGACGCTGGACAGCGGCACGTCCGTGCCGGCCATCGACTGGTCCTGCGAGACGCGCGGCAGATCCACACCAACCTGCTTGTACGCGGCCTGCACGAGGGAGGAGCAGTCCCAGGCGTTGGGACCGGTGGCGCCCATGACGTAGGCGTCGCCCACCTGGGCCTTGAGGAACGCGATGACCGTCGCGACGCTGCCGCCGGCGGGCGCCGACACGGACGTCGAGGTGGACGCGGAGGCGGACAGGGTGGCGCGCTCGGTGCTGCGGTTGGCACGCTCGGCGGCGGCCTTGCGGGCGGCCTCGGCGGCCTTCTTCTTGGCCTCCGCCTTCTTCTTCGCCTCGGCGAGGTCCTTCTTGGCCTCCGTCGCGGCCTTGGCGGCGGCGGCGTCACGCTCGGCGCGCAGTTCGTAGTTCGCGGCGGCCTGCTGGGTGGCGGCCGCGGACTGGGCGACCTGAGCGGACAGGTCGGCCGTCAGGGTGGGCAGTTCGATGGTCTGCGTCACCGGCTCGGCGGCGCTCGCCGAGGCCGACGCACCAGCCGCTGCCATGCTGAGAACGCCACCGGCAACGCCGGCGCGCAGAGCGATCGATGAGGTCGCGCTGCGGCGGGGTTTCCGGTGGCTGCGTATGTGAGCGGTGTGGGACATGGGAATAACCGGTACCAGGGGCTCCTTCATATCTTCAAGAAACGTGTGCTGCGCCACAGTTGTTCATCCGAGCCCTCAAAACCCCCCAACGGGCCCCTTTATTGACGCCGTAACGGACATTGCGGGCGCACCGTGATCGGCCTGTGATCACGGTGTTTGATCAATACGCCCGAATTGCCCCGCGCCTACCATCGGTTGGGTTGATTGGCCAAGCCCCGTTCTCATGGATCTCTCATCCATGTGACGGAGGTCACGGAACGGCCGCCCCGCCGGTCGCGTCCCGGTGCGTGGATCACGGCGGAGTCACGACCTCGCGAAGATCGTGAACGCGTGCACGCGTCCACACTCCGCCTCGCATGCCCCCTGATGTGTGAACGCGCCTCTATCAAGAGATCGAGTTCAGCTCCAATTTGCATGCAAGGGAACCCTCTTGATATTGAGACGACCCCTCCGGCCTGCACTGACGAGCCAAAATGTCACCTCTCGTGATCACTCGGACGCTTCGCGTGTGAAGATCACCGCTCATCCGACTTCATGATCGATCGTCAGGTGGCAGAGATCACAAAGGTTGAGTAATACCCCGTGTCGCAGATCACAGAGCGTCGGGCATAAGATGCACGCGGTTGGGCTTGTGACCTGCTTCACATGTTCCCGATCTTCGCCGGGGCGGGCGGGGTTCGAGGGACAGGTGGGGCGGAAGTGAGCCCGACGCAAACCGCCAGCAGTCAGTGCCGACTGAGAGGAGCGAGGAGCGGTGAACGCTTATGCGCCCATCCTCGTACTGGGAGCCCTCGGGGCAGGCTTTGCGATCTTCTCCGTGGTCATGGCCACGTTGATCGGGCCCAAGCGGTACAACCGGGCCAAGCTCGAGGCCTACGAGTGCGGTATCGAGCCGACCCCCACGCCGGCCGGCGGCGGGCGCTTCCCCATCAAGTACTACCTGACGGCGATGCTCTTCATCATTTTCGATATCGAGATCGTCTTCCTCTACCCCTGGGCCGTCACCTTCGACGCCCTGGGGATCTTCGGGCTCGTGGAGATGCTGCTCTTCGTGCTCACCGTCTTCGTCGCGTACGCGTACGTATGGCGGCGCGGCGGCCTGGAATGGGACTGAGGGGCCACACGTCATGGGACTCGAAGAAAAGCTGCCGAGCGGCTTCCTGCTGACCACCGTCGAGCAGGCCGCGGGCTGGGTGCGCAAGTCGTCCGTCTTTCCGGCCACGTTCGGCCTCGCCTGCTGTGCCATCGAGATGATGACCACCGGCGCGGGCCGCTACGACCTGGCGCGCTTCGGCATGGAGGTCTTCCGCGGCTCGCCGCGCCAGGCGGACCTGATGATCGTCGCCGGCCGGGTGAGCCAGAAGATGGCGCCGGTGCTCCGGCAGGTCTACGACCAGATGCCGAACCCCAAGTGGGTGATCTCCATGGGGGTCTGCGCCTCGTCCGGCGGCATGTTCAACAACTACGCCATCGTCCAGGGCGTCGACCACATCGTGCCGGTCGACATCTACCTCCCCGGTTGTCCGCCCCGGCCGGAGATGCTCATGGACGCGATCCTCAAGCTCCACCAGAAGATCCAGAGCTCCAAGCTCGGCGTGAATGCCGAGGAGGCGGCCCGCGAGGCGGAGGAGGCGGCGCTCAAGGCCCTGCCCACGATCGAGATGAAGGGGCTGCTGCGGTGAGCGACGCGAACGGCAACGGTGTCAATCCCGAGAAGGACCTCTCCGCGGAGAACCTCCCGGGCCAGCGCGGCCAGGGCGGTGAGGAGATCCGCGTCCAGCGCGGCATGTTCGGCGCCGACAACGGCGGCGACACCTCCGGCTACGGCGGCCTGGTCCGCTCGGTCCGGCTCCCGGGACCGGCGAGCCGCCCCTACGGCGGATGGTTCGACGAGGTCGCCGACGAGCTGGAAGGCGCGCTGGAGGAGCAGGACCTGGTCCCCGGCAACGCCATCGAGAAGACGGTCGTCGACCGCGACGAGCTGACCTTCCACATCGAGCGCGAGCACCTCGTCCGCGTCGCCCGCACCCTGCGCGACGACCCGGCCCTGCGCTTCGAGCTGTGCACGGGCGTCAGCGGCGTGCACTACCCGAACGACAAGGGCCGCGAGCTGCACGCCGTCTACCACCTGCGGTCGATCACCCACAACCGGGTGATCCGCCTGGAGGTCAGCGCCCCCGACAGCGACCCGCACATCCCGTCGCTGTTCGAGGTCTACCCGACGAACGACTGGCACGAGCGCGAGACGTACGACTTCTTCGGAATCGTCTTCGACGGTCACCCGGCCCTGACACGGATCATGATGCCGGACGACTGGCAGGGCTTCCCGCAGCGCAAGGACTACCCCCTCGGCGGCATCCCCGTCGAATACAAGGGCGCCCAGATCCCGGCTCCGGACCAGCGGAGGTCGTACTCATGAGCACATCGCACGCCTCCCCCCGGGAGACCACCGAGGGCACCGTCTACACCGTCACCGGCGGCGACTGGGACGAGGTCGTCCAGTCCGCGGCCCGCGCCGACGACGAGCGCATCGTCGTCAACATGGGCCCGCAGCACCCGTCCACCCACGGTGTGCTCCGCCTGATCCTGGAGATCGACGGCGAGACCGTCACCGAGGCCCGCTGCGGAATCGGTTATCTGCACACCGGCATCGAGAAGAACCTCGAGTACCGCACGTGGACCCAGGGCACCACGTTCGTGACGCGCATGGACTACCTGACGCCGTTCTTCAACGAGACGGCGTACTGCCTCGGCGTCGAGAAGCTCCTCGGCATCGAGGACCAGATCCCGGACCGCGCCTCGATCATCCGCGTGCTCCTGATGGAGCTGAACCGGCTCTCCTCGCACCTGGTGTGCATCGCCACAGGCGGCATGGAGCTCGGCGCGACCACGATCATGATCTACGGCTTTCGTGATCGTGAACTCATTCTCGATATCTACGAGCTGATCACCGGCCTGCGGATGAACCACGCGTACATCCGCCCCGGCGGACTCGCCCAGGACCTGCCGCCCGGCGCGGTGGACCAGATCCGCGAGTTCGTGAAGAAGATGAAGAAGAACCTCCCGGAGTACGACAAGCTCGCCACCGGGAACCCCATCTTCAAGGCCCGTATGCAGGACGTCGGCTACCTCGACCTGGCCGGCTGCATGGCCCTCGGCGCGACGGGCCCGGTCCTGCGCTCCACCGGCCTGCCGCACGACCTGCGCAAGGCGCAGCCCTACTGCGGCTACGAGACCTACGACTTCGAGATCCCGACCGCCGACACCTGCGACTCCTACGGCCGCTTCCTCATCCGGCTGGAGGAGATGCGCCAGTCCCTCCGGATCGTCGAGCAGTGCCTGGACCGGCTCCAGCCCGGCCCGGTCATGGTCGCCGACAAGAAGATCGCCTGGCCGGCCCAGCTCGCCCTGGGCCCCGACGGCCTCGGCAACTCCCTCGACCACATCAAGAAGATCATGGGCACCTCCATGGAGGCCCTGATCCACCACTTCAAGCTGGTCACCGAGGGCTTCCGCGTCCCGCCGGGACAGGCGTACGCGGCGGTCGAGTCGCCCAAGGGCGAACTCGGGGTGCACGTCGTGTCCGACGGCGGCACCCGCCCCTACCGGGTCCACTTCCGGGACCCGTCCTTCACCAACCTTCAGGCCATGGCGGCGATGTGCGAGGGCGGCCAGGTCGCCGACGTCATCGTCGCCGTCGCGTCCATCGATCCCGTGATGGGAGGCGTCGACCGGTGACCACATCGTCTTCCGAGCGGGGCGTCAGCCTGGGCATGCCCGAACTGCCCGCACCCGCCTACCCGGACGAGGTCCGGGCCCGTCTGGAGTCGGACGCGCGGGAGATCATCGCCCGCTACCCGGACTCCCGGTCCGCCCTGCTGCCGCTGCTGCACCTCGTGCAGGCCGAGGAGGGGCACGTCACCCGCACCGGCATGCGGTTCTGCGCGGACGTGCTCGGCCTGACCACGGCCGAGGTCACCGCGGTCGCCACCTTCTACACGATGTACCGGCGCAGGCCGAGCGGTGACTACCAGGTGGGGGTGTGCACCAACACCCTGTGCGCCGTCATGGGCGGGGACGCGATCTTCGAGGAGCTCCAGGAGCACCTGGGCCTCGGCAATGGCGAGACCACCGGCGACGGCAAGGTCACGCTGGAGCACATCGAGTGCAACGCGGCCTGCGACTTCGCGCCGGTCGTGATGGTCAACTGGGAGTTCTTCGACAACCAGACCCCGGCCAGCGCCAAGAGCCTCGTCGACGACCTGCGCGCGGGACGGCCGGTCACGCCCACCCGCGGGGCGCGCATGTGCACCTTCAAGGAGACCGCCCGGATCCTGGCCGGCTTCCCCGACGAGCGGGACGGCGCCGTGGAGTCCGGCGGAAGCGCGGGACCCGCCTCCCTGATCGGCCTGAAGCTCGCCAAGGGGGAGGCCTCGCCCGCCCGCGTGGTGCACCCGCGCGGTGAGGCGGCCCGGACCGGGGCACCGCACGAGCCGTCACCGACCGAGCACCTGAGCTCGCACGACGCGCCGCAGGACACATCGGCCTCCGACCCGGCCCACCCGGCCGGGCCCACCGCCGAGGAGGGGGAGTGATGACCTTGGCACCCGAGTTGAAGGACACCAGCCCCGAGAAGCTGCTCGCACCGGTGCTGTCGGCCTTCTGGGACGAGGACAAGTCCTGGACGCTGGACGTGTACCGCAGGCACGACGGCTACGAGGGGCTGCGCAAGGCGCTCGCCATGACGCCGGATGACGTGATCGCGTACGTCAAGGAATCCGGTCTGCGCGGCCGCGGCGGCGCGGGCTTCCCCACCGGCATGAAGTGGCAGTTCATCCCGCAGGGGGACGGCAAGCCGCACTATCTTGTTGTCAACGCCGACGAGTCGGAGCCGGGGACGTGCAAGGACATCCCGCTCCTCTTCGCGAACCCGCACAGCCTCATCGAGGGCATGATCATCGCGTGCTACGCCATCAGGTCGTCGCATGCCTTCATCTATCTGCGTGGTGAAGTCGTCCCGGTGCTGCGGCGGTTGCACTCGGCCGTGCGCGAGGCGTACGAGGCCGGCTTCCTCGGCGAGAACATCCAGGGCAGCGGACTCGACCTCGACATCACCGTGCACGCGGGCGCGGGCGCGTATATCTGCGGCGAGGAGACCGCACTGCTCGACTCGCTCGAAGGCCGCCGGGGCCAGCCGCGGCTTCGTCCCCCCTTCCCTGCCGTCGCGGGCCTCTATGCGTGCCCGACTGTGGTGAACAACGTCGAATCGATCGCGTCGGTTCCCGCGATCATGCAGCGGGGCAAGGAGTGGTTCCGGTCGATGGGGAGTGAGAAGTCGCCCGGCTTCACGCTCTACTCCCTCTCCGGCCATGTCGCCGGCCCCGGCCAGTACGAGGCACCGCTCGGGATCACGCTCCGCCAGCTCCTCGACATGAGCGGCGGGATGCGCCCCGGGCACCGCCTCAAGTTCTGGACGCCGGGCGGCTCCTCGACCCCGATGTTCACCGACGAGCACCTCGACGTCCCCCTCGACTACGAAGGGGTGGGCGCCGCGGGTTCCATGCTCGGCACCAAGGCCCTCCAGTGCTTCGACGAGACGACCTGCGTGGTCCGTGCCGTCACCCGCTGGACGGAGTTCTACGCCCACGAGTCCTGCGGCAAGTGCACGCCCTGCCGCGAAGGGACTTACTGGCTCGTGCAGTTGCTGCGCGACATCGAGGCAGGCAAGGGACGGATGTCCGACCTCGACAAGCTGAACGACATCGCCGACAACATCAACGGCAAGTCCTTCTGCGCCCTCGGCGACGGCGCCGCCTCGCCGATCTTCTCCTCGCTCAAGTACTTCCGCGAGGAGTACGAGCAGCACATCACGGGCCGGGGCTGTCCCTTCGACCCGGCCAAGTCGACGGCCTGGGCCGACCGCACGGAGGTGAACGCATGACCGTGACCACCAGCTCTCCCTCCGGCGGGGGAGAAGCGGCGGTCCCGCCGGAGGACCTCGTGTCGCTGACGATCGACGGCGCGGAGATCAGTGTGCCCAAGGGCACCCTGGTCATCCGGGCCGCCGAACAGCTCGGCATCGAGATCCCCCGGTTCTGCGACCACCCCCTGCTCGACCCGGCCGGCGCCTGCCGCCAGTGCATCGTCGAGGTCGAGGGCCAGCGCAAGCCCATGGCGTCCTGCACCATCACCTGCACCGACGGGATGGTGGTCAAGACCCACCTCACCTCCCCGGTCGCGGAGAAGGCCCAGAAGGGTGTGATGGAGCTCCTGCTCATCAACCACCCGCTGGACTGCCCGGTCTGCGACAAGGGCGGCGAGTGCCCGCTGCAGAACCAGGCCATGTCGCACGGCGCTGCCGACTCCCGCTTCGAGGGCCGCAAGCGGACCTACGAGAAGCCCGTCCCGATCTCCACGCAGGTGCTGCTCGACCGCGAGCGGTGCGTACTGTGCGCCCGCTGCACCAGGTTCTCCAACCAGGTCGCGGGCGACCCGATGATCGAGCTGATCGAGCGGGGCGCGCTCCAGCAGGTCGGCACCGGCGAGGGCGACCCGTTCGAGTCGTACTTCTCCGGCAACACCATCCAGATCTGCCCGGTCGGCGCGCTGACCTCGGCGGCGTACCGATTCCGCTCCCGCCCCTTCGACCTGGTCTCCTCCCCGTCGGTGTGCGAGCACTGCTCCGGCGGCTGCGCCACGCGCACCGACCACCGGCGCGGCAAGGTCATGCGGCGCCTCGCCGCCGACGACCCCGAGGTCAACGAGGAGTGGATCTGCGACAAGGGGCGGTTCGGGTTCCGGTACGCGCAGCAGCACGACCGGCTTCAGACGCCGCTGGTGCGCAACGCCGAGGGCGAGCTGGAACCGGCCTCCTGGCCGGAGGCGCTCCAGATCGCGGCCCAGGGGCTGCTGGCCTCCCGGGGCCGCACCGGAGTCCTGACCGGCGGCCGCCTCACCGTCGAGGACGCCTACGCGTACAGCAAGTTCGCGCGCGTGGCGCTCGACACCAACGACATCGACTTCCGTGCGCGCGTGCACAGCAGTGAGGAGGCCGACTTCCTCGCCGCCGAGATCGCCGGGCGCGGCCGGGACCTCGACGGCACGGGCGTCACGTACACCGCGCTGGAGAAGGCACCCGCCGTCCTGCTCGTCGGGTTCGAGGCGGAGGAGGAGGCCCCCGGCGTCTTCCTGCGGCTGCGCAAGGCCTGGCGGGGACACGGGCAGAAGGTCTACTCCCTGGCCACACACGCCACGCGCGGTCTGGAGAAGGCCGGTGGCACGCTGCTGCCGGCGGCTCCGGGCACCGAGACCGAGTGGCTGGACGCGCTCGCGAGCGGCGGCGGCCTGGAGGACGACGGTGCGCTCGCCGCCGAGGCGCTGCGCGCCGAGGGCGCGGTGATCGTCGTCGGCGAGCGGCTGGCCGCGGTGGCCGGCGGGCTCACCGCCGCCGCGCGCACGGCCTCCGCGACCGGCGCCCAACTGGTGTGGATCCCGCGCCGGGCCGGGGAACGCGGTGCGATCGAGGCGGGCGCGCTGCCGTCGCTGCTGCCGGGCGGGCGCCCGGCCACCGACCCCCGCGCGCGTGACGAGGTCGCCGGCGTCTGGGGCGTCGCGGGTCTCCCGCACCGCTACGGCCGTGACACCGGCCAGATCGTGGAGGCCGCCGCGACCGGCGAGCTCCAGGCCCTGCTGGTGGCGGGCGTGGAGATCGCCGACCTGCCCGACCCGGCACGCGCGCGTGCGGCACTCGACGAGGTCGGCTTCCTGGTCTCGCTCGAACTGCGGCCCAGCGAGATCACCCGCAAGGCCGCCGTCGTCCTGCCCGTGGCCGCGGTCGCCGAGAAGGCCGGCGCCTTCCTCAACTGGGAAGGGCGGGTCCGCTTCTTCGAGGCCGCGCTCAAGCCCGACCAGATGACCCGCAGCTCCGCGCCCACCGACGCGCGCGTGCTCCAGATGCTGGCCGACGCCATGGACGTCCACCTCGGACTGCCGGATCTGCGCGCCGTGCGCGGCGAGATCGACCGGCTCGGCGCCTGGGACGGACCGCGCGCCGGTGAGCCCCTGGAGACCGCGGCCGCGCTGCCGCGGCCCGCCGTCGGGGAAGCGGTCCTCGCGGGGCACCGGCTGCTGCTCGACCAGGGCCTCCTCCAGCAGGGCGACGAGGCCCTCGCCGGAACCCGGCACGCCGCACGCGCGCGGGTGTCGGCCCCGACGGCCGCCGAGGCGGGCGTCAAGGACGGCGACCTGCTCGCGGTGACCGGCCCCCAGGGGGTCGTGGAACTCCCGCTCCAGATCAGTGACATGCCCGACCGGGTGGTGTGGCTGCCGCTGAACTCCACCGGCGGCGGCGTCGCCTCCGACACCGGGGCGCGGCCCGGCTCCCTCGTCCGCATCGGCCCGGCGACGCTCGCCTCCGAGGCCCCCAAGGAGGTGGAGGCATGAGCCCGTACCTCGCCGCTGAAGACCTCTCGATGTTCGGCACCGACCCCTGGTGGCTGGTCGTCATCAAGGCGGTGTTCTGCTTCGCCTTCCTGATGGTGACCGTGCTGGTCTCCATCGTGATGGAGCGCAAGGTCGTCGCCTGGATGCAGCTGCGCATCGGCCCCAACCGGCACGGCCCCTGGGGCATGCTCCAGTCGCTCGCCGACGGCATCAAACTGATGCTGAAGGAGGACGTGATCGTCAAGCGCGCGGACAAGGCGGTCTACGTCCTCGCGCCGGTCATCGCGGCCATCCCGGCCTTCATGGCGATCGCGGTGATCCCCTTCGGCCCGGCCGGCAACGAGATCTCGATCTTCGGCCAGCGCACCACGATGCAGCTCACCGACCTGCCGATCGCGATGCTCTACATCCTCGCGGTCGCCTCCGTCGGCATCTACGGCATCGTGCTGGCGGGCTGGAGCTCCGGCTCGACGTACCCGCTGCTGGGCGGCCTGCGCTCGTGCGCGCAGATGATCTCCTACGAGATCGCGATGGGCGCCGCGTTCGCCTCCGTCTTCCTCTACTCGGGGTCCATGTCGACCTCGACGATCGTCGAGCAGCAGGCCGACCGCTGGTACATCGTGCTGCTGCCGGTCTCCTTCATCATCTACATCGTCACGATGGTCGGCGAGACCAACCGCGCCCCCTTCGACATGCCGGAGTCCGAGGGCGACCTGGTCGGCGGCTTCAACACCGAGTACTCGTCGATCAAGTTCGCGATGTTCATGCTCGCCGAGTACGTCAACATGGTGACCGTCTCGGCCGTCGCCACCACGCTCTTCCTCGGCGGCTGGCGGGCCCCCTGGCCGATCAGCACCTTCTGGGAGGGCGCCAACCACGGCTGGTGGCCGCTGCTGTGGTTCACGGTCAAGGTCCAGCTGCTGCTGTTCATGTTCATCTGGATCCGCGGCACCCTCCCGCGCGTCCGCTACGACCAGCTGATGAAGCTCGGCTGGAAGGTCCTCATCCCGGTCTCGCTGGTGTGGCTGATGCTCGTCGCGAGCGTGCGGGCCTTCCGCAACGAGGGCTACGACTTCGCCGACATCGCCCTCTACGTGGGCGGCGGCGTCCTCGCCCTGCTGCTGCTCTCCTTCGTCGCCGACATGTTCCGCGAGAAGGCCAAGAAGGCCGAACAGCCGGCCGACACCCCGGCCGCCTTCGACCCGATGGCGGGCGGGTTCCCCGTACCGCCCCTGCCCGGACAGGAACTTCCGCCGGTCCCGCGCCGCTCGCGCCGCGAGCGGGAGCTGATTGTCAGTGGTGGGCCCGATACTCAGAGTGACGAATCTCTGGGCGGAACTACGGATGGAAAGGAGGCGTCCGATGGCTGAGGAACTCGAGCGTTCGAAGGCTGAGGAACCCAAGGACACCAAGCCCGGTTTCCAGAACCCCGTGGCCGGCTTCGGCGTGACCTTCAAGGCCATGTTCAAGAAGCGGCTGACCGAGCAGTACCCGGAGCAGCAGAAGACCACGGCTCCGCGCTTCCACGGACGGCACCAGCTCAACCGCCATCCGGACGGCCTGGAGAAGTGCGTCGGCTGCGAACTGTGCGCCTGGGCCTGCCCCGCCGACGCCATCTACGTGGAGGGCGCGGACAACACCGACGAGGAGCGCTACTCGCCGGGCGAGCGGTATGGCCGGGTCTACCAGATCAACTACGCCCGCTGCATCCTGTGCGGGCTGTGCATCGAGGCCTGCCCCACGCGCGCCCTCACGATGACCAACGAGTTCGAGCTGGCCGACTCCAGCCGGGCCAACCTCATCTACACCAAGGAGCAGCTGCTCGCCGGTCTGGAGGAGGGCATGGTCGACTCGCCCCACGCCATCTACCCCGGCACGGACGAGCAGGACTACTACCGGGGCCTGGTGACGGAGGCGGCGCCCGGCACCGAGCAGCAGGTCGCCCACTCCAAGGGCGAGGTTGTGCAGGAGGCCGACTCGACCTCCGGCGGGACGGAACCCGCCTCGGAGAAGGTGATCGGCCGATGACCACCCAGCTCGCCGCCTACTCCACCTCCACCGGAGAGGCCTTCCAGTTCTGGATCCTCGGCACCGTCGCGGTGCTGGGCGCCCTGGGCACCATCCTCATGAAGAGGGCCGTGCACAGCGCGCTCTGCCTCGCCGGCACCATGATCATCCTGGCGGTGTTCTACCTCGCCAACGGCGCCTACTTCCTGGGCGTCGTCCAGATCATCGTCTACACCGGCGCGATCATGATGCTGTTCCTCTTCGTGGTGATGCTCGTCGGCGTCACCGCGGCGGACTCCCTGAAGGAGACCATCAAGGGCCAGCGCTGGCTGGCCCTGCTGTGCGGTCTCGGTTTCGGCGTCCTGCTGATCGCCGGGATCGGTCACGCGTCCCTGACGGAGTTCAACGGCATCGGCCAGGCGAACGCCGGGGGCAATGTGGAGGGCCTCGCCGCCCTCCTCTTCACCAAGTACGTCTTCGCGTTCGAGATCACCGGCGCCCTGCTCATCACGGCCGCCGTCGGCGCCATGGTGCTCACCCACCGCGAGCGCACCGAGCGCGCCAAGACGCAGCGGGAGCTCGCCGAGGAGCGCGTGCGCGAGGGCAAGCAGCTGCCGCCGCTGCCGGCGCCCGGTGTCTACGCCCGGCACAACGCGGTCGACATCGCGGGCCTGCTGCCCGACGGCACCCCGTCCGACCTCACCGTCAGCAAGACCCTGCGCGAGCGCGGCCAGATCCGCGACGTGTCGAGGGAGGCGCTCAACGACCTCAAGGCCCTGGAGCAGCGGTCCGAGGAGCGTCTCGAGCGCAGGGCGGTCGGGCCGGCGAAGTTCCAGCGGTCCGAGGAGGCGTCGAAGTGAACCCCGTCAACTACCTCTACCTCGCGGCCCTGTTGTTCACGATCGGCGCCACCGGCGTGCTCATCAGGCGCAACGCGATCGTCGTGTTCATGTGCATCGAGCTCATGCTCAACGCCTGCAACCTCGCCTTCGTCGCCTTCTCCCGGATGCACGGCAACCTCGACGGGCAGATCATCGCCTTCTTCACGATGGTCGTCGCCGCCGCCGAGGTCGTGGTCGGGCTCGCGATCATCGTGTCCCTGTTCCGTGCCCGCCACTCGGCCTCGGTCGACGACGCCAGCCTGATGAAGCTGTAAGGGGTCGGAAGAATCGTGGAGAACCTCATTGCGCTGCTGGTGGCGGCGCCCCTGCTCGGAGCGGCGGTCCTGCTGTGCGGCGGCCGGCGGCTGGACGCCGTCGGCCACTGGCTCGGTACCCTGTTCGCGGCCGTCTCCTTCGTGCTCGGCCTGGTGCTGTTCACCGACATGCTGGGCCGGGGTGCCGAGGACCGCGAGATGTCCCAGCACCTGTTCAGCTGGATCCCGGTGGAGGGCTTCCAGGCGGACGTCGCCTTCCAGCTCGACCAGTTGTCCATGACGTTCGTGCTGCTGATCACGGGCGTCGGATCGCTGATCCACCTGTACTCCGTCGGGTACATGGAGCACGACGAGCGGCGCCGCCGCTTCTTCGGCTACCTGAACCTGTTCCTCGCGGCGATGCTGATCCTCGTCCTCGCCGACAACTACCTGCTGCTGTACGTCGGCTGGGAGGGCGTCGGTCTCGCCTCCTACCTGCTGATCGGCTTCTGGCAGCACAAGCCCAGCGCCGCCACGGCCGCGAAGAAGGCCTTCCTGGTCAACCGCGTCGGCGACATGGGCCTCTCCATCGCGATCATGCTGATGTTCCTGTGGTTCGGCACCTTCGCCTTCGGGCCGGTGCTCGGCAGCCACGGGGAGGCCGGGCTCGCCGGTGCCGCCGGTGAGGACAAGCTGACCGCGATCGCGCTGATGCTGCTCCTCGCCGCCTGCGGCAAGTCCGCCCAGGTGCCGCTTCAGTCCTGGCTCGGGGACGCGATGGAGGGCCCGACCCCGGTCTCGGCCCTCATCCACGCCGCGACCATGGTGACGGCGGGCGTCTACCTGATCGTCCGCTCCGCGGCCGTCTTCAACGGCGCCCCGGACGCACAGCTGGTCGTCACCATCGTCGGCGCGGTCACGCTGCTGTTCGGTGCGATCGTCGGTTGCGCCAAGGACGACATCAAGAAGGCCCTGGCCGGCTCGACCATGTCGCAGATCGGCTACATGATCCTCGCCGCCGGCCTCGGCCCCATCGGCTACGTCTTCGCGATCATGCACCTGGTGACGCACGGCTTCTTCAAGGCCGGGCTGTTCCTCGGCGCCGGATCGGTCATGCACGGCATGAACGACGAGGTCGACATGCGCCGCTACGGCGGCCTGCGGAAGTACATGCCGGTCACCTTCGTCACCTTCGGCCTCGGCTACCTGGCGATCATCGGCTTCCCGGGTCTGTCCGGCTTCTTCTCCAAGGACAAGATCATCGAGGCGGCGTTCGCCAAGGGCGGCACCGAGGGCTGGATCCTCGGCGCCTGCGCCCTGCTCGGCGCGGCCATCACCGCGTTCTACATGACGCGCGTGATGCTGATGACGTTCTTCGGCGAGGAGCGCTGGCGCAACGCCCCGACCCCGTCACCGGCCAAGCCTGACGTGGAGCCCGCCGCCGAGACACGCGGCGAGTACACCCCGCCGCACCCGCACGAGTCGCCCAAGATCATGACGATCCCGATGATCGTGCTGGCCGTCGGATCGGTGGCAGGCGGTGCGTTCTTCAGCATCGGCGACCGGTTCATGCACTGGCTGGAGCCGGTCACCGGCCACAGCCACGGCAACCCGCCGATCAGCGCGGGCGTGGTCACCGGCGCGACCGTCGCCTGCATGATCATCGGCGTGGCCATCGCCTGGGCCCAGTACGGCCGCCGCCCGGTCCCGGCCGTCGCCCCGCGCGGCTCGCTGCTCACCCGGGCGGCCCGGCGCGACCTGCTCCAGGACGACTTCAACCACGTCGTGCTGGTCCGCGGCGGGGAGCACCTCACGCGCTCCCTGGTCTACGTCGACCACACCCTGGTCGACGGCGTCGTCAACGGCACGGCGGCCTCGGTCGGCGGCCTCTCCGGGCGGATGCGCAAGCTGCAGAACGGCTTCGCCCGCTCCTACGCGGTCTCGATGTTCGGGGGTGCGGCGGTCATCGTCGCCGCGACCCTGCTGATGAGGGCGGTCTGATACCGATGTCCTTTCCTCTGCTGACAGCGACAGCGGCGCTCCCGGCCGTCGGAGCGATCGCCACGGCCGCCGTACCGGCCGCGAAGCGCACCGCCGCCAAGTGGCTGGCGCTGCTCTTCTCGCTCGCCACGCTCGTCCTGGCGGTCACCGTCCTGGTCCGCTTCGACCCGGACGGCGACCGCTACCAGCTCACCGAGTCCCATGCCTGGATCGCGGACTTCGGCGTCCGCTACGAACTGGGTGTGGACGGCATCGGGGTGGCGCTGGTCGCGCTGACCGCCCTCCTGATCCCGTTCATCATCCTCGCGGGCTGGCACGACGCCGACCCGCTGGAGACCGGCAGCAGCCGGTGGCGGCCGACGCAGGGCTTCTTCGCCCTGATCCTGGCCGTCGAGGCGATGGTGATCCTCTCCTTCGAGGCCACCGACGTCTTCCTCTTCTACATCTTCTTCGAAGCCATGCTGATCCCGATGTACTTCCTCATCGGCGGCTTCGGGGACCGTGCCCACGAGCACGGCGAGAAGGCGGCGGCGACCCAACGGTCGTACGCGGCCGTCAAGTTCCTCCTCTACAACCTGGCCGGCGGTCTGATCATGCTGGCCGCGGTGATCGGCCTGTACGTGGTCGCCGGGAACTTCTCGCTCCAGGAGATCGCCGAAGCCCGTGCCAACGGCACGCTCGACATGGCGACCAACACCGAACGCTGGCTGTTCCTCGGCTTCTTCTTCGCCTTCGCGGTGAAGGCGCCGCTGTGGCCGCTGCACACCTGGCTGCCCAACGCCATGCAGGAGTCCACCGCCCCGGTCGCGGTCCTCATCACGGCGGTCGTCGACAAGGTCGGCACCTTCGCGATGCTCCGCTTCTGCCTCCAGCTGTTCCCGGAGGCCAGCAAGTGGGCCACGCCCGCCATCCTCGTCCTCGCCCTGATCAGCATCATCTACGGGGCGCTGCTCGCGGTCGGCCAGCGGGACATCAAGCGGCTGATCGCCTACGCGTCGATCTCCCACTTCGGCTTCATCATCATGGGCATCTTCGCGATGACCAGCCAGGGCCAGTCCGGCGCGACGCTGTACATGATCAACCACGGCATCTCGACGGCCGCGCTGATGCTGGTGGCGGGTTTCCTGATCTCCCGGCGCGGCTCGCGGCTCATCGCCGACTACGGCGGAGTGCAGAAGGTCGCCCCGGTGCTCGCCGGCACGTTCCTGATCGGCAGCCTCGCGACCCTGTCGCTGCCGGGGCTGGCGCCGTTCGTCAGTGAGTTCCTGGTCCTGGTCGGCACGTTCACGCGTTACCCGGTGATCGGCATCATCGCCACCTTCGGCATCGTCCTCGCCGCGCTCTACACCCTCGTCCTCTACCAGCGGACGATGACGGGCCCGGTGAAGCCGGAGGTCTCCGCGATGCCGGACCTCAGGATCCGTGAGCTCGTGGTGGTCGCCCCGCTGGTCGTCCTGCTGATCTTCCTGGGCGTCTACCCGAAGCCCGTCACGCAGATCATCGATCCGGCGGTCAAACAGACCATGTCCGACGTCCAGAAGAAGGACCCCCAGCCCGAGGTGGAGGCGGCCAAGTGAGCGCAACAGCCGTCCACAGCCTGTGGACAACCGCGGCCGATCCGATCACCAAGATCGACGCGCCGAAGTTCGAGTACGGCCAGCTGTCGCCGACCCTGATCGTCGTCGGCGCGGCGATCATCGGGATCCTGATCGAGGCGTTCGTCCCGCGGAAGTCGCGCTACTACGCCCAGATGTTCGTGTCCGTCGTCGCCCTCGCCGCCGCCTTCGCCGCGGTCGTGGCACTCGCGGCCGACGGGTACGGCACGACCAAGGCACGCATCGCGGCCATGGGCGCGATCGCCGTCGACGGGCCGGCCCTGTTCCTCCAGGGCACGATCCTGCTGGCGGCCCTGGTGGGCCTGTTCACCTTCGCCGAGCGGCGCCTGGACCCGGTGGTGCACGGCAACCGCGTCGACTCCTTCGCCGCGCAGGCCGCGTCCGTGCCGGGCAGCGAGAGCGAGAAGGCCGCGGTCAAGGCCGGGTTCACCACCACCGAGGTGTTCCCGCTGCTGCTGTTCGCCGTCGCCGGCATGCTGATCTTCCCGGCGGCGAACGACCTGCTGACGCTGTTCGTGGCGCTGGAGGTCCTCTCCCTGCCGCTGTACCTGCTGTGCGCGCTGGCCCGCCGCAAGCGGCTCATGTCGCAGGAGGCGGCGGTCAAGTACTTCCTGCTCGGCGCCTTCGCCTCCGCGTTCACCCTGTTCGGCATCGCGCTGCTCTACGGCTACGCGGGCTCGATGTCGTACGCGACGATCGCGCAGGTCGTCGACGGCACCGTGCAGGACGTCAACCCGGCGCTCGCCGACACCATGGGCAACGACGCGCTGCTGCTGATCGGCGCAGCGCTGCTGGTCATGGGCCTGCTGTTCAAGGTGGGCGCGGTGCCGTTCCACATGTGGACGCCGGACGTGTACCAGGGCGCGCCGACGCCGGTGACCGGCTTCATGGCGGCGGCGACAAAGGTGGCGGCGTTCGGCGCGCTGCTGCGGCTGCTGTACGTCGTCCTGCCGGGCCTGCGCTGGGACTGGCGGCCGGTCATGTGGGCCGTGGCCATCGTCACCATGCTGGGCGGTGCGATCGTCGCGATCACGCAGACCGACATCAAGCGGTTGCTGGCGTACTCGTCGATCGCGCACGCCGGGTTCATCCTCGCGGGTGTCATCGCGACCACGCCCGACGGTGTCTCGTCGGTGCTGTTCTACCTGGCGGCGTACTCGTTCGTGACGATCGGCGCCTTCGCGGTGGTCACGCTCGTCCGGGACGCCGGGGGCGAGGCGACGCACCTGTCCAAGTGGGCGGGGCTCGGGCGCAGGTCCCCGCTGGTGGCGGCCGTGTTCGCGGTGTTCCTGCTGGCCTTCGCGGGCATTCCGCTGACGTCCGGCTTCGCCGGGAAGTTCGCCGTGTTCAAGGCGGCTGCGGAGGGCGGGGCCGCCCCGCTCGTCGTCATCGGCGTGATCTCGTCGGCGATCGCGGCGTTCTTCTACATCCGCGTCATCGTGCTGATGTTCTTCAGCGAGCCGCGGCCGGAGGGCCCGACGGTGGCCGTGCCGTCGCCGCTGACGATGACGGCGATCGGGGTGGGCGTGGCGGTCACGCTGGTGCTCGGCGTGGCCCCGCAGTACTTCCTGGATCTGGCGGGGCAGGCGGGCGTGTTCGTCCGCTGACGTCCGTGTACGGCTGTGTGGGGTCCGGTCTCCTTCGGGGGCCGGGCCCCGCGGCGTTTTCGGGCGAGGTGCCGCCGTGGCGAGCCCTGTCGCACGTATGTATGGGCACCGCCTTCACCGGGCGAGACCTGTGGATAACTCCGGGGCTGTCGGTGCGGGCGCCTATGGTGGACGCAGTGGTCGAGGCGCGACGCACGGGGGACGCAACGATGGGCGCGACGGGCGGGACGGGTGTGATGACGGAACTGGACGCGATGACCGGAGCCGGGGGTACCGGAGCCGGGATCGGCGCGGGCAGTGGTCCCGCCGGGCCCCTCGACGCCGACGCGAGCGAGGCGCTGGCCGCGCTGCACCGGGTCTTCGGGTACGACGCCTTCCGCGGTGAGCAGGAAGCGGTCATCGAGCATGTGGTGGCCGGCGGCGACGCCGTCGTGCTCATGCCGACCGGCGGCGGAAAGTCGCTGTGCTACCAGATCCCGTCGCTGGTCAGGCCGGGTACGGGTGTGGTCGTCTCCCCGCTCATCGCCCTGATGCAGGACCAGGTGGACGCGCTGCGGGCGCTGGGCGTGCGGGCCGGGTTCATGAACTCCACGCAGGACTTCGACGAGCGGCGGATGGTGGAGGCCGAGTTCCTCGCCGGCGAGCTGGACCTGCTGTACCTGGCGCCGGAGCGGCTGCGGGTGGGGAGCACGCTCGACCTGCTCTCCCGCGGCAAGATCTCCCTCTTCGCGATCGACGAGGCGCACTGCGTCTCCCAGTGGGGCCACGACTTCCGGCCCGACTACCTGGCGCTGTCCCTGCTCGGCGAGCGCTGGCCGGACGTGCCGCGCATCGCGCTGACGGCGACGGCCACGCATGCGACGCACCGGGAGATCACCGAGCGGCTGAACATGCCGGCGGCCCGGCACTTCGTGGCGAGCTTCGACCGGCCCAACATCCAGTACCGGATCGTGCCCAAGGCCGACCCGAAGAAGCAGCTGCTGAGCTTCCTGCGTGAGGAGCACGCGGGCGACGCGGGCATCGTCTACTGCCTGTCGCGCAACTCGGTGGAGAAGACCGCCGAGTTCCTCAGCCGCAACGGCGTCGAGGCCGTGCCGTACCACGCGGGCCTGGACGCGGGCACGCGCGCGGCCCACCAGTCCCGCTTCCTGCGGGAGGACGGCCTGGTCGTGGTGGCGACCATCGCCTTCGGCATGGGCATCGACAAGCCGGACGTCCGTTTCGTCGCCCACCTCGACCTGCCCAAGTCGGTCGAGGGCTACTACCAGGAGACGGGCCGGGCCGGCCGTGACGGACTGCCGTCGACGGCCTGGATGGCCTACGGACTGAACGACGTCATCCAGCAGCGCAAGCTGATCCAGTCCGGAGAGGGGGACGAGGCCTTCCGGCGCCGGGCCCAGGCCCACCTGGACTCGATGCTGGCGCTGTGCGAGACGGCCCAGTGCCGCCGGGGGCAGCTCCTCGCCTACTTCGGCCAGGACCCGGACCCGTCCGGATGCGGCAACTGCGACACCTGCCTGACCCCGCCGGAGACCTGGGACGGCACTGTCGCGGCGCAGAAGGCACTGTCCACGGTGGTCCGGCTGCAGCGGGAGCGCGGGCAGAAGTTCGGCGCGGTGCAGATCGTCGACATCCTGCTGGGGAAGCGGACCGCCAAGGTCATCCAGTTCGACCACGACCAGCTGTCCGTGTTCGGCATCGGCGAGGAGCTCACCGAGGGCGAATGGCGCGGCGTCATCCGGCAGTTGCTCGCCCAGGGGCTGCTCGCGGTGGAGGGCGAGTACGGCACGTTGGTGCTGACCGAGGCCAGCGGGGCGGTGCTGCGGCGGGAGCGGGACGTGCCGTTGCGCAAGGAGCCGAAGAAGCCGGTGAGCTCCCGGTCGGGGTCCTCGTCGACGGGCTCCGGGCGGGGCGAGCGCAAGGGCAAGGCCGTCGCCGCCGAGCTGTCCGAGGAGCTGCTGCCGGCCTTCGAGGCACTGCGCGCCTGGCGCGCCGAACAGGCTCGTGAGCAGGGCGTCCCCGCGTACGTGATCTTCCACGACGCCACCCTGCGGGACATCGCCACAGTGTGGCCGACGTCGGTGGGGGAGCTCGGCGGGATCAGCGGGGTCGGCGAGAAGAAGCTCACCACGTACGGGGAGGGTGTGCTGGAGGTGCTCGCGTCGCTGGGCGGGCCGGGAGGTGCTGCTCCTGCGGGCGACGCGCCTTCGGCCCAGTTGGCTCCTTCGGGCCCCTCGCCGTCCGGCCAGACCCCGCCTCACACCCTCGGTCAGGACGCGGGCGAGCCGGACCACTGGCCGGAGATGGACGAGGAGCCGGAGCCCGACGACTGGATATAGGGCCGGGTTCCGGCCGGGTCACAGGGACGGGCGAGCCGCCGGGCCGGTCACAACGCCCTCCCCGCGTACGCCCTGACATCCGCGTCGGAGTCCGTCGTCGCCGTGGCGAGCGCCGCCCGGGCCTCCTCGGTGCCGCGGTGCCGGGTGAGTGCCAGGACGGCGGCTTTGCGGACGTCGGCGTTGGGGTCCGCCAGGGCCTTGGCGAGCGCCGGGACGGCCACGTCGGGATTGGCGACGGACAGGGCCGTGGCGGCTCCGGACCGGACCTGCCAGGCGGTCTCGGACAGGGCGGCCACGGCGCGTGCGGTGAGGGGCGCCGGGCAGCCGGTGGCGCCCAGTGCTCCGTAGGCCGCTGCCCGCACCAGGGCATCAGGGTCGTCGAGGAGACCGGTGAGGGCCGCTTCGATGGAACCGGCGTCGGGATCGGCGTCGGTCGGGGCGTCCTGCGCCGGCCGCTCGCCACCCACCGTGGCCAGGCCCTTGGCGATCGCGACCCGGACCTCGCGGGAGGGGTCGGAGAGTGCCGCGCGGGCCAGTTCGCCGGCGGCGTCCACGGACACCAGGGCGCGAACGGCCTCGATGCGGACGGCGATGTCGGAGTCCACGAGGGAGCCCGCGAACAGGGCGGCGTCTCCGAGGCGCAGGGCGCGCAGGACGTCCAGGGCCGCGGCGCGCACCACCGGGTCCGGCTCGGCCAGGGCGGCGGCGAGACCGTCGCGCAGGTCCGGCTCGGCCGGGAGCGTCTCGACCAGCTCCCGCAGTGACGCGGCAGCGGCGGCACGCACCTCGGCGGCGCTGTCGCGCAGGGCGGAGGCGAGAGCGGTGCCCGTCCCCGGCGGCAGCGTCTCGGTGAGCACGGCGACGGCCTCACGGCGGACGGTGGCGACGGGGTCGGTCAAGTAGGGCTGAAGGGCGTCGAGCTCGGGCTCTTCGTCGGCGAGCGCGACGAGTTCGAGGAGACGGGCCGGGGACTGTTCTCCGGAAGGTGCGACGGCCGGGGACCGCTCTCCGGAGGGCGCGGCGGCCGACGACAGCGGTGGCGAGACCGGTTCCGTCGCCGCGACAGCAGCCCCGACCGCGGCCGCGACCGGCGCCAGGTCACGCGAACCCGCCGTGGCCACCTCCTCGGCGTGGACCTCGCCGAGGGCACGGGACGGGCCGCCGACGGGGTCGAAACCGTCGACCGGAACGAGATAGGGAGCCACGGGCCGGGCCGTGAACTCCATGGCACCAGAGGGGGACTTGTGCAGATCGAGGTGATGGAACCAGGACGCGTCGTCGCGCTGCGGATGGTCGAGACGGTCGTGGTAGAGGCCCCAGCGGGACTCCGTACGGGCCAGGGAGGACCGTGCGGCCATCTCCGCGCAGTCGCGGATGAAGGTGACCTCGGCGCAGCGCATCAGCTCGTGCGCGGTGCGGGCGCCCATCTCGGCGATGTCGGTGTGCATGCGCTGGAAGGCCTCCAGGGCCAGCGACAGCCGGGCACCGGACTTGGGCGGAGCCACGTAGTCGTTCACGAAGCGGCGCAGCTTGTACTCGACCTGGGGCTGCGGCGGGCCGTCGGGGTTGCGCAGCGGGCGGTAGATCAGCTCGTGCGCCTCCCGCAGCTGATCGGACGGCAACTCGCCCGCGTAGGTCCGGTACTGGGACGCGTCAGCGCCCGCCAGGTCACCGAAGACGAACGCGCCGATCATGTAGTTGTGGGGCACGCAGGCCAGGTCGCCGGCGGCGTACAGCCGGGGGACGGTCGTGCGGGCGTGCTCGTCCACGCGGACGCCGGAGGCGGAGTGTCCGCCGCACAGGCCGATCTCCGAGATGTGCATCTCGATGTCGTGGGTGCGGTAGTCGTGGCCGCGGCCGGAGTGGAAGGTTCCGCGGGTGGGGCGCTCGGTGGAGTGCAGGATCGTCTCCAGGGCCGAGACGGACTCCTCGGGGAGATGGCTCAGCTTCAGGTAGACGGGCCCCCGGTCGGACGCCACCTCGGCGGCGAACTCGGCCATCATCTGGCCCGACCAGTAGTCGGAGTCGACGAAGCGTTCGCCGTGCCGGTTGACCTGGTAGCCGCCGAAGGGGTTGGCGACGTAGGCGCAGGCCGGGCCGTTGTAGTCCTTGATCAGCGGGTTGATCTGGAAGCACTCGATGCCGGTGAGCTCGGCGCCCGCGTGGTAGGCCATGGCGTAGCCGTCGCCCGCGTTGGTGGGGTTCTCGTAGGTGCCGTAGAGGTAGCCGGAGGCGGGCAGGCCGAGGCGGCCGCAGGCGCCGGTCGCGAGGATCACCGCGCCCGCGCGGACCTGGACGAACTGCCCCGTACGGGTGTTGAAGCCCGCCGCTCCGACGGCCCGTCCGTCCGCCGTGAGGACCCGCACCGGCATCACCCGGTTCTCGATGCGGATCCTCTCCCGCATCTCGCGCCGCCGCAGCTGCCGGTAGAGGACCTTCTTGACGTCCTTGCCCTCCGGCATCGGCAGTACGTAGGAGCCGGAGCGGTGGACCTGGCGGACCGCGTAGTCGCCGTGCTCGTCCTTCTCGAACTTCACGCCGTAGGACTCCAGCCGTTGCACCATGCCGAAGCCGCGGGTGGCGGTCTGGCGGACGGTGGACTGGTCGACGATGCCGTCGTTGGCGCGGGTGATCTCGGCGACGTAGTCGTCCGGTTCGGCCCGGCCCGGGATGACCGCGTTGTTGACGCCGTCCATGCCCATGGCGAGCGCACCGGAGTGGCGGACGTGGGCCTTCTCCAGCAGCAGCACGTCCGCGCCGTGCTCGGCGGCGGTCAGCGCGGCCATGGTGCCGGCGGTGCCGCCGCCGATGACGAGGACGTCGCAGGTCAGTTCCTCGGCGTCGGCGAGGGACGGGACGGCCAGGGGGGTGTCCGCAGGGGGGTTCACGGAGGTGGTCACCGGGGTGCCTTTCACGTACCGAGCGAGGTGAGGACGTCGCGCCGCAGGGCCACGCGCACCGGGTCGTCGTGTGCGCCGCGGTCGCGCGGGCGGGGGATGTCCCGGACGGCGACGAGGCCGCCCGCTCCGAGCAGGGCCATGCGGTCGCCGAGGAACAGGGCCTCGTCCACGTCGTGGGTGACGAAGACGACGGTGGCGCCCGTGCCCTGGAGCACCTCCACCAGCAGGTCCTGCATGCCCGCGCGGTTCTGTGCGTCGAGCGCGCCGAACGGCTCGTCCATCAGGACGGCGCGTGGGCGTCCGGCCAGGGCGCGGGCCAGCTGGACGCGCTGGCGCTGCCCGCCGGAGACCCGGTGCGGCAACTGCCTTGCCTGCGAGCCGAGTCCGACGCGTTCCAGCCAGGCCCGGGCCTGCTCCCGGCGCTCGGCGCGGGGTACGCCGCGGATGGCGAGGGGCAGTTCGACGTTGGCGCGCAGGGTGCGCCAGGGGAGCAGGGCGTCCTCCTGGAAGACCAGGGCGCGGTCGGCCGAGGGGCCGGTCAGCGGCTGCCCGTCCTGGGCGATCTCGCCCGCGAGCGGCGACAACAGGCCGGCCAGGGTGCGCAGCAGGGTCGACTTGCCGCAGCCGGACGGGCCGACGACGGTGAGGATCTCGCCGGGGGCGATGTCCAGATCGACCTCGTCCAGAGCGGGGGCGCCGGGGCGGCCGAGGGATGCGCCGGTGAGGGTGAGCCGGGTGCCGCGCCCCGGGGCGCCGGGGGCGGCGGCCTTGGACGACGTGCTCGCGAGGGTGTCGGACGACGTGCTCGGGGCGGTGTCGGACGACGTGCTCGGGTCGGTCTCGGACGAGGGGGCCGGGACGGCTCCGGGCGGGGTGTTCGACACGGTGTCAGACGAGGTGCTCATCGTGTGCCTCCTCGGATCGGGTGCCGCCGGGGACGGTGGCAGTGGCGGCCGGTGCCGGTGCCGGCGTCACGGACCGGCCGGGCCGGGGCGGCCGGGCCCCGGGCACGTAGGCGGTGCGGGGCAGCCAGCGGGTGAGGCGGCGGCCCAGCAGTTCCACGGCCGTGGAGGTGAGCCAGCCGAGGACGCCGATGGTGACCATGCCGACGAACACGCCGGGGTAGTCGACGACGGTGTAGTCCTGCCAGGTGCGGTAGCCGACGCCGTACTGGCCGGAGATCATCTCGGCGGAGATCACACAGATCCACGAGACGCCGATGCCGACGGACAGACCGCCGAACACACCGGGCAGCGCGCCCGGCAGCACGACCGAGCCGAGGATCCGCCACCGGCCCCCGCCCATGGTGCGAACGGCCTCCTCCCACACGGGGGTCAGGGCGCGCACCGCGTGCCGGGTGGAGACCAGGACGGGGAAGAAGGCGGCGGTGCAGGTGATGAAGACGATGCCCTGCTCGTTGGAGGGGAACAGCAGGATCGCGACGGGGACCAGGGCGATGGCCGGGATCGGCCGGATCACCTCCAGCACCGGACCGAGCAGGTCCTCGGCGAGCCGCGAGCGCGCCGCGAGCACGCCCGTCGCCACACCGAGGACGGCGGCCAGCAGGAAGCCGGTGAGGATCCGGGTGAGGCTGTCGGTGAGGTCCGTCCAGTAGTCCGGCCCGGACACCCGGGCGGCGAAGGTCCGGGCCACGTCGGTGACCGTCGGGAACTGCGAGAAGCGCAGCCACAGGTCGATGTTCAGGCTGGTCAGCGCCTGCCACAGGCCGAGGGCGGCGGCCAGGGACGCCACCCGGAGCGCGTACCGCTTCACGAGGCCCGCTCCAGGGCGTCGGCGTACGGGACCACCCGGGCTCCGCCGTGCCCGGCGATGTACGCCTGCGCGGTGTCGGGGGCGACGAAGGGCAGCAGCGTGTCGCCGTCGGCCACCCACACGGCCTTGTCGGCGAACCAGAGGGTGCCGGTGGTGGTGTCGGGGACGTAGGCGGCGCGCAGGGCGTCGCGATGCCCGGCGACGTAACGCAACAGCTTGGAGGGGGAGTCGAACGTGACGGTCTTCGAGGCGCCCTTGGGCCAGGCCTCGCTCGCGGCGGGCGCGGGCTTCGTGGCGAGGTGCCCGGCGTACGCCGCCGATCCGAGGGCCTTCTTCACGTACTGGTCGTCGACGAAGGAGTCGACGTCCACGTCGCCGGTGAGCTTCGCCGACCTGAGGATCGACACGTCCCGCTTCAGCGCCGAGACGAGCTGGGGCCTGATGGCCGGGTCGAAGGTGGCGATGCCGTGATCGCCGTTGTAGAGGTAGACGACCTCGGCGGGCAGGCCGGTCGCCTTCGCGACCTTCTCGGCGGCGTCCACCGGGCGGTCGTTCAGGTAGTCGGTCGCCTCCGCCTGGGCCTTCAGGAACGCCTCCAGCACGGCAGGGCGCTGCTTCGCGAAGTCCTCGCGGGCGGTGACGCCGTGGAAGGTGGGCAGGTTCAGCCGGGCGCCGTCGTAGATCGCCTTCGCCTTGCCCTGGAAGGCGAGCAGGCCCGGCCAGGCGACGAACTGGGAGAGCGCGTCCGTGCTGCCCGCCGCGAGGGCGGAGGCGCCGACGGAGGGCTGCTGGTTGAGCTTCTCGATGCCGCTGTCCGGGTCGATGCCGGCGCGCTGCAGGGCCCGTACGAGGGTGCCGTCGGCGGCCGAGCCCACGCTCGTGGAGACCTTCTTGCCCTTCAGGTCCTTCAGGGACGTCAGCTCGGAACCGGGCGCGGTGACGATGGTGTTGAGGCCGCCGCGGAGGTTGTAGCCGGTGACCGAGACCAGGCGGGTGGGGCTGTTCAGCTGCTTGCCGCGGGCCGCGTTGATGAGCAGCGGGAAGTCGCCCATCGAGCCGATGTCGATCTTTCCGGCGGTCATCTGGGCGGTGATGGGGGCGCCGGTGGCGTAGTCCTGCCAGTTCACCTCGTAGTGGACGCCGTCGTGCAGGGAGTTCAGCTGCTTCTCGAAGGCGCCCAGGGAGCGGAGCAGGGTGCCGGCCGTGACGGTGTTGATCGTCCTGGACTGGTAGCCGACGGTGACGGTGACCGTGGAGCCGCTGCCCGCCTCGGCGTCACCGCCGCAGGCGCTGAGCGGGAGCAGGAGCACGCCGGCGGAGATAGCGACCGCGGTGCGTTTCAGGGTGGTTCGAGGCGGGACGCTTCGGGACGTGATGGTTCGGGACATGACGGTTCGGGCCTCTCACCGGAGCAGATAGGGCATGTTGACCGTGACGGCTCCGGTGGGGCAGCGGGCCGCGCACGGGCCGCAGTACCAGCACTCGTCGACGTGCATGTAGGCCTTGCCGTTGCGCTCGTCGATGGCGAGGGAGTCCAGCGGGCACATGTCCACGCAGAGCGTGCAGCCGTCGATGCACTTCGACTCGTCGATGGTCACGGGCACGTCGGCCCGCTGGGGCACCAAGGGCATGGCTGTCTCCAGGGATGTGCGCGAGCGGGATGGTTACCGGGTCCGGTGCAGCAGGCCGCTCATGGTGATGCGGTCGCCGCGGAAACGGATGAACTCCAGGTCGACCGGGCGGCCGTCCGCGAGGTGGGTGAGGCGTTCCAGCATGAGGACGGCGGCGCCGCGCGGGGCCTCGAGCACGGCGGCCGAGTGGGTGTCCGCGCTGACCGCTTCCAGGGTGATCTCGGCGTGGCCGAGGTGCCGGCCGGTGACGGCTTCCAGGAGGCGGAAGACGTCGGTGTTCTCCAGGTCGGCGCCGAGCAGTTCGGTGCCGATGTCGAGGGGGATGTAGGTGAGGTCGAGGGACAGGGGCAGACCGCCGAGCCTGCGCAGGCGTTCGATGTAGAGGACGTCGGTGCCGGGTGCGAGCCGGAGGCGGTCGGCGACCGGGGCGGGTGCCGGGGCGGGGCCCATGGTGCGGACCTCGTTGGTGACCTGCCCGTGTTCGCGGAGGGTTTCCGCGAGGCCCATCAGGCGGTCGAGGCCGTGGGGGTACTTGTGGGCCACGACCACGGTGCCGACGCCGGGCTGACGCTCCACGAGCCCCTCGGCCCGCAGCAGGTCGAGCGCCTCGCGGACCGTGTTGCGGCTGGTGCCGTACTCGGTCGCGAGGGTCGACTCGTGGGGGAGGGTGCCGCCGGGGAAGGCGCCGGTGAGCGCCTGCTGGCGGAGCAGGTCGGCGAGTTGACGGGCCCGGTCGGCGCGCAGCCGTCGCCGCGCGCGGTGGGCGGCGACGGTGGTCGCGGCTCCCTGTCCGGCGTGGTCTCGGATGCGGTCACTGGGCATGGCTCGGACCATACCTATCCGATAGGAAAAGTGGTGTTGCGGGAATGTTGCGCCACCGGGAGTGTGACCTGTCCGACTGCTGAGCTGCGGTTTCGGTCGGCCCGCGGGGAGATCCGCCACCACGGCACGGCACGGCACGGCACGGCACGGCACGGCACGGCACGGCACGGCACGGCACGGCACGGCACGGGCAGGGCACGGCACGGCCTGCCCGGCTACGACAGCGCCGTCAGCCCCGGGGCGAACGCGATCAGCAGGGGAAGCATCGGTACGAGCGCGGCCGTCGTGGTGGTGAGGGCCCGGTGCACGCGGTCCAGCCGGGGCGGCGGTTCCAGGAGCCGGTCGACCCGTTCGCCCAGCAGGCGGTGGCTGGAGGCGCAGGACAGGACGCCGCGGTGCTGGTTGAGCTCGATCAGGGCCAGGGCGGTCGTCAGGTGGCCGCAGCGGCGGGAGGCCGTGTCGTCGGCGGCCAGTTCGACCAGGCGGTGGGTTTGGTCGCAGAAGTGGGCGAACAGCGGGATGCGGGGGAAGCCGGTGGCCAGGGCCGTGGAGAGGTGCAGCAGCCAGTCGTGGCGGGCCCGGGCGTGGCCGCGCTCGTGGGTGAGGACGGCGTCGAGCTGGTGGCCGGTGAGGCGGTGCAGGGCGCCCGTGGTGACGATCAGCTGGGGCGGGCTGCCCGGCATCCACCAGGCGTCCGGGTACTCGTCCTCCAGGACCAGCAGCGGACCCCGGGCCGCCGGCAGGCCGGCCGGGAGGTCGGGGGCGCGCTCGCGCAGATGGGCCCGGGCCAGGGCGCGGCGCCGGCGCGCCTCGACG
Organism: Streptomyces luteogriseus; assembly: GCF_014205055.1. Classification (NCBI taxonomy): domain Bacteria; kingdom Bacillati; phylum Actinomycetota; class Actinomycetes; order Kitasatosporales; family Streptomycetaceae; genus Streptomyces; species Streptomyces luteogriseus. The sequence goes on along the minus strand of NZ_JACHMS010000001.1, from coordinate 3,658,874 downwards.
AACTCCCGCGCGAGCATCGCCGTCGTCCAGGCGGCACCGCAGGCCAGCAGCAGGGTGAGGGCGGCGGCCCACGGCGGGGCGGTGGACAGGTCGTACGCCGCGGTGACCGCGGGCGGTGCCGGGGCGAAGAGCTGGGCGCGGACCGTGCCGAAGACGGCGGCGGCGCCGAGGGAGAGCGCCGTCACGCAGGCCAGCAGGACGGTGGCGACCAGGCACTGCCAGACCCACAGCGCGACCACCGGTTCCCGCTCGGGCCACGCGGCCCGGGTCAGCGCCCGGGGAACGGGGACGGCGGCCGTCACGGCGACGACGCTCAGCAGGAGCAGGCAGACGGTCATGGCCACGGGCTCCGGTTCCTCGTCGGAAGAGGGGCGGACACGGGTCGTGCGGGGAAGGGCGGTCGCCGTGCGCACCGATGGCCACGACGAGCGTGACGCATGAGCGGGCACACCGCCCCGCGCCCAGTATGACGGGCCGGGCGGTGTGCGTCAGGGGCCGAACGACAACGGAAGGGACCGGAGGGGCGACCGTCGGCCGGCCCCCGGTCTACCGGAGTCAGCCCTGGACCACTCGCCCGGTCACCTCGCCCAGCCCCACCCGCACGCCGTGCGGCCCCGGGGCCCAGGCCGAGAGGGTCACCACGTCGCCGTCCTCCAGGAACGTCCGCTTGCCGTCGGGGAGTTCGAGGGGCTCGCGACCGTTCCAGGTCAGCTCCAGCAGGGAGCCGCGCTCGTGTTCCGCCGGGCCGCTGACCGTGCCGGAGCCGTAGAGGTCGCCGGTGCGCAGGGAGGCGCCGTTGACGGTCATGTGGGCCAGCTGCTGGGCGGCCGTCCAGTACATGGTGGAGAAGGGCGGCTCGGAGACGACGTGGCCGTTGACGGCGACGCTGATCCGCAGGTCGTAACCGCCGGGTTCCTCGTCGCTGTCGTCCAGGTACGGCAGCAGCTCGTGCGTCCGGGCGGGGGGCGCCACGAGGGCCTCCTCCAGGGCGTCCAGCGGAGTGATCCACGCCGACACCGACGTGGCGAAGGACTTGCCGAGGAACGGGCCGAGGGGCACGTACTCCCAGGCCTGGACGTCGCGGGCGGACCAGTCGTTGAGGAGGCACAGCCCGAACACGTGCTCGCGGAAGTCGCCGAGAGCCACCGGAGCGCCCATCCGGGACGGCACGCCGACGACGAAACCGACCTCGGCCTCGATGTCCAGGCGGACGGACGGGCCGAAGACGGGAGCGGAGTCCGTGGGGGCCTTGCGCTGGCCGGACGGCCGTGCGATCTCCGTGCCGGAGACGACGACCGTGCCGGAGCGGCCGTGGTAGCCGATGGGCAGGTGCTTCCAGTTGGGGGTGAGGGAGTCCTCCGCGTCGGGACGGAAGATCTGCCCGACGTTCCGCGCGTGGTTCTCGGAGGCGTAGAAGTCGACGTAGTCCGCGACCTCGAACGGCAGGTGCAGCTCCACCGACGACAGGGGGTGGAACAGGGGTGCGACGGTCTCGCGGTGGGACGGCACGGTCACCCAGGCGGTCAGCGCGCGGCGCACGTCCGACCAGGCCGTGCGGCCGGCGGCCAGCAGCGGGTTGAGGGTCGGCCGGGCGAGCAGGGAGGCGTACGGCGAGCCGAGCGCGTGGGCCGCGGCGCCCGCGTCCAGCACATGGTCGCCGAGCCGGACGCCCACGGTCCGGTGGGACGAGCCGGGCAGGGAGAACACGCCGTACGGCAGATTGTGCGGGCCGAAGGGGTCACCCTCGGGGACATCGAAGGGGGGCATCGGGTGCTGCCTCGCTTTCGGGTGTGCCATGTCGTCACCACGTATTCGTGGTCGTGCCACACGTTACGGGTCACGTGCCGGTCCTGGGCAGAGTCCGAGGAGACGGAGAAGGGCGAACGGGGCAGGTGGGCCCGGGTGGGGCCGGACGGGGCGACTCCGGCGGCCGGGCGGGACGCCGTATGCGTACGTGCCGGAAGTTATCCACAGGACGCGACGCAATCTTGACGGAGCGGTGCGAACGGGGAGACTCTGGGCGGGTGCCGGAAGGCCTCGGGGAGGGGGCTTTCCCACGGCACATCTGGGGGGCGGATGGCCATAGGGGAGGCCGGTCCGGGTTCGGTGCGGCGTGGTGCACAGCCGAAGCGGCTGGAAGAGGCCATGCGCGTCCGGCTCGGCCGGGAATGTGTGTACGTACCGTCGTGCCGTTTCGGGTTGTACGTGGCGCTGCGCCACTGGTGCCCGCCCGGCGGACGCGTGCTGATGTCGCCGGTCAACGACGACGTGATCTTCTTCGTCGTGCTCGCGGCCGGACTGCGCCCGGTGCAGGCGCCGTTGAACCCGCTTGACGCGTCCATCGACATCGATGCCGTGCCGGACGAGGTGTGGGGCTCGGTGTCGGCCGTGCTCACGACGAACCTGTACGGGAACCCGGACCCGGCGCCGCGCCTGAGGCAGAAGTGCGACGCGCTGGGGATCCCGCTGTTCGAGGACGGGGCGCACGCGATCGGCAGCCGGGTGGGGGACCGGCCGGTCGGGGCGTGGGGCGAGGCCTCCGTGTTCAGCCTGTCCAAGCACGTCGGAGCGAAGGCCGGAGGCATGCTCTCGCTCGCCGACCCCGGGTTACGGGAGGCGGTGGAGAAGACGTGCGCGGGACTGCTCGCACCGCGCCGGACGAGCGCCGAACTCGCCTACCTGGTCCGGCCGTACGCGGAGGCGGCGGTGCGCGGGCTGCGGCTGCGGCGCGCCGCCTGGGCCGCGGTCCGGCTGCTGGGGCTGGCGGACCGCGAGGAGATCCGGATGCCGCTGCGCCCGGACGAACTCGCCCGCGCCGCCCGCGAGACGCCCGGGCTCGACGCCCACCACCCGTGGGTGCGCGTCGACATGCACGACTACCGCCTGGCGCCGGGCCGGCTGCGGCTGCGGCGCATCGGGCACAAGCTCGACCGGCTGGACGAGGTGCTGGACGCCTGCCGGGCGGGCACGGAGCTGCTGCTGTCCACGCCCTGGGCCAAGCCGCGCCAGGGCCACGGGACACAGCCGCTGTTCCGCGTCCCGCTGTTCGTGGCCGACCGGGACGCGGCGATCGCGGCGCTGGCGCGGCAGGGCATCGTCGTCGGCTACCTCTACGACCCGCCCCTGGACGACTACGCCGGTGCGGAGTTCACCGACCCCTCACCGGCCCCCGGGGCGGCCCGCTGGTTCGCGCGGCACGCGCTGCCCGTGGACCCCCTGCGGGCGCGGACGGTCGTCGAGGTGCTGGAGCGGTCCGGGGCGCAACCCGTCCGGGCGCCGGGAGAACTGCCCGGGAACAGGCCGACAGCGGGAGGGCTGGGACAGTCCCGTGGCTGAGATCCAGGTGCACGAGCCCGCCGCCGCGCGCACCGACGGCGGCGGACCGAAGCCTGCCGGCAGCGACCCGACCCACGACTCACTGTTCAAGAACGCCTACTTCCTCATGCTCAGCACCGGCGTCTCCGCCGTACTGGGCCTGGGGTTCTGGCTGGTGGCCGCCCGCTACTACACGGAGGAGGCCGTCGGCCAGGGCTCGGCCGCGATCGCCGCGATGCGGCTGCTCGCCAGCATCACCGCGACGACGATGATCGGCGCCGTCGTCCGCTTCGTCCCGCGCGCGGGACGGGAGACCGGGCGTCTGGTGGGGGGCACGTACGTGGCCAGTTCGCTGGTCGTGGCGCTCGCCGCCGCCGTCTTCCTGCTCACGCTCGACGCCTGGGGAGCGTCCTACGCACCCCTGGGCACGCCCATGGCGGGCGCGGTGTTCGTCGCGGCCTGTGTGGCCTGGGCGTTGCTCACCCTCCAGGACGGGGTGCTCACCGGACTGCGCAAGGCGGAGTGGGTGCCCGCCGGGAACGCGGTGTTCTCGGTCGGGAAACTGGCCCTCCTGGCCGTCTTCGCCGGCACGCTGCCCGTCCTCGGCATCTTCGTCTCCTGGGCGGCGGCGATCGCCTTCTCCACGCTGCCGCTGGGCTGGCTGATCTTCCGCCGGCTCATCCCGCGGCAGGCGGAGGCGGACCGCGACAAGGACCCCCCGAAGATCAAGGACATGGGCCGCTTCCTGGCCGGGGACTCCCTGGGCGCCCTGTTCAGTCTGGCGATGATCAACCTGCTGCCGGTGATGGTCGCCGTCCGCTTCAGCGCCGCCGAGAACGGCTACTTCTACGTGGCCTACACCGTCGGCGGCACGATGGAGTTCATGGCCATCAACATGGCCTCGTCGCTCACCGCGCACGCCTCGCACGACCCGCGCCAGCTCGCCGACGGCGTCCGGGGCGCCCTACGGCGTATGACCCTGCTGCTGGTCCCGGTCGTGGCCGTGCTGGTCGTCTTCGCCCCGTACATCCTCACGCCCTTCAGCCCGGACTACGCCGAGCACGGCTCGACCGTGCTCAGGCTGCTCGCCCTCGGCGCCCTGCCACGGGTGGTGGTGGAGCTGTACATCGGCGTGCTGCGCGTCCAGGGGCGCACGGGTGTGCTGGCCGCGCTCCAAGGGGCCATGTGCGCCCTGGTGCTGGGCAGCGCCGCCATGCTGTTCACCCCTTCGGGGATCGCGGGCGCCGGCTGGGCGGTGCTGCTGAGCATGACGCTGATCGCCGTCGTCTCCATGGCCGGTCTGCGCGCGGCCCTGCGCCACGACGACACCGCACCCCCCGTCCGTACGCCCACCGGCCCCGCCTACGGCACCCACTGGGCGAAACTCAACGCCACCGCCGGATACGGCACCACCTGGGCCCGCCGCGCCGCCCACCAGCCCAGGGACGGCGACCAGGACACGGTCACGCTGTTCATCGGGCGCCCCGGATACGAACGCGAGGCGCTCCAGGCGGACACGCTGGCGCTGATCGTGCGCTCGGAGGGGCCGACCAGGGAACCCCCGCACCACGAGCCCCGGGAACCGGACCGGGAGCCGCAGGAGAGGCGACTGCGAGGCGCTCTGTGGAGCCTGCTCGCGGTGGCCGCCCTCTTCTTCCTCGCCCCGTTGCGGGACCTGCCGTGGCTCGACGGCGTCTCCCGCGCCGCCCTGACCGGACGTCAGCTGCTGGAGGGCCTGCCCCTGCCGTCGCTCACCGCGGGCGGCCTGCTGCTCGTGGTGTTCGTCGCCGCCGTCACGCTGAGCACCCGGCACGACCCGTGGCTGCCCGGCACGGCGCTGGGCGCCGCCCTGCTCGCCCTGTACGCCGCACCGGTCGCCCTCGGACGGGAACCGCGGCCGGTGGAGGGGGCGTTGTATGAGAAGACGGCCGGCTTCCTGGCGGACGCGGTCGGGCTCGACGGGCCCGAACCGCTGCTGCGCTGGGCACCGCCGGCCTTCCAGTTGCTGTGTCTCGTACCGCTGGGGCTGCTGCTCGCGAGGGCGGGCGGCCGGCTGGCGTGGCCGGGGCGCTGGGGGGTTGTGTACCTCGTCGCGGTCGGCGGCTGGGTGTGGCGCGACGCGCTCGCGCCCCTCGCGCCGCCCCTGCTCGTCGCCCTGACGCTGCTCCTGCTGCTCCACCGCGCCGCGTCGGCGTGGGCGCGCTCCCGCACCACGGCCTCCACGGGCCCCCGCACCACGGCCTCGACAGGCCCCATAGCCAACCGAACGGCCGGCGGACCACCGAGCGGCCCGCCCCGCGACTGATCACACCCGAAGCCGGCACCGATCCGGGCCCAGGACCGAACAGGGACCGAACAGAGCCGAAGCAGAACCGAAGCAGAGCCGAAGAGAGCAACCGCCAGGGGGGAACCACCGTGCGTCCGCCAGTCACACCGAGGGAGAGATCCACGCCGGAACCCACACCCGCACGGGACGGCGCGAACACCTCCGGCAGCGGCCCCGAGACGGCCAGCCAGTCCTCCAGCCCCTCCTCCTCGGAGTCGTCCAGCCCCGCCCACGAGCCGGTGACGGATCTGTCCGACCTGCCGCCCGTCTGGTCCGGGCGGGGCGTGCCGGCCTGGCCCGGTGTTCCGCTGGTCGTCGCGCTCGCGCTCTGGGCGTACGCCATGCGGCACACCGACGTCGCGCGGCTCGACGACTACGGACTGGTCAGCGCTCTGCACCCGGCCTTCTGGGCAGGGCTCGCGGTGCTCACCACCGGCTTCTGGTTCACGGTCCGCGACGCGCGCCGCCCGGCCGCCTGGTCGGCGGCGTACGTGCTCGGTCTGCTGGTGGTGGAGCGGGCCACGCAGGCGGTGCTCTACCCGACCCCGCTGTACGCCTGGGGGTGGAAGCACGAGGCGGTCATCGACCATCTGCTGACGGCCGGCGGACTGCAGACGGCCGATCAGGTCGGGGACATGGCCGTGTACGACCAGTGGCCGGGCTTCTTCGCCGCCCAGGCCGCGCTGCAGCGACTGCTGGGCGTGGACTCGGTGGCGATGTACATGGCCTGGTGGCCCCTGGTCTCCAGTCTGATGCTGCTGCTCCCGCTGCTGCTGATCTACCGCACGTTCACGGAGGACCGGCGGCTGATCTGGACCGCGGTCTGGCTCTTCTACGTCGCCAACTGGGTCGGGCAGGACTACTTCTCCCCCCAGTCGGTGGCGTACGCGCTGCACGTGGGCGTGCTCGCCGTCGTCCTGCGGCGGTTCGGCCGGTCCGCGGTGCGGCGGGGCCGGCCGCGGCAGGCCGTGTGGACGGTGGTGCTCACCGTCCTGATCGTGACGATCGTCATCTCCCACCAGCTCACCCCGGGCATGCTGGTCGTCTGCCTGCTCGCCCTGTGCCTGAGCCGCCGCTACCGCGACTGGGTCCCGGTGGCCACGACCGTCGTGATCTTCCTGGCCTGGTGCCTCACGGCCGCGCTGCCCTTCCTGTCCGCGGCGATGCCGGACATGATCCGCTCCATCGGCGACCTCGGGGCCAACGTCGAGACGGGCTACGGCGCCACCCCCACCGGCACCGGAGCGATCGCCACCTCCTGGGCGGCCCGGCTGCTCTCCGGTTCCGTGCTGCTGCTCGCGGCCGTGGGCGTGCTGCGCCAGCGGGTGCTGCGCCACCGCGCGTGGCCGCTGCTGCTGGTCGCGGCGGCCCCGCTGCCGATGTTCGCGGCGAGCAGCTACGGCAGCGAGATGATCTTCCGGGTGCTGCTGTTCATGCTGCCCGGCGCCGCCTTCTTCGCCGCCGCGGCGCTGCTGCCCAAAGTCCGCACCCTGGCCGCCGACGCCGCCGCACAGCAGGCCGACAACCGGCAGGCCGGCAACCGGCAGTCCGGCGGCTCCTCCAGGGCCCGCCGGTGGGGGATCGGCACCTGGGTGCCGCTGGCGGCGCTGCTCGGCGGAAGCCTGGCGTTCGTCCCGGCCTACTCGGGCAAGGACCGGATCAACTACTTCCCGCCGCAGGAAGTCGCCCTCGTACGGCAGCTCTTCGACCAGGCGCCGGACGGGTCGCTGGTCGTGGCCGCCAACCGCAACTACCCGGACGCGTACGCCTCCTACTGGAGCGTCGACCACTACTGGTTCCTCGACGACGCCCGCAGTCACGTCGACCGGATCGTCGAGAGCCCCGCCGCCACCCTCGCGCGGGACATGGCCGGGGTGAAGCGACCGGGACGGGCCTACTTCCTGCTCACCCAGGGGCAGCTGGCCAACTCCGAGATGAACGGGCAGCTCGACAAGGCGCAGCTGGACCGCATCCGAAAGTCCGTCGCCGCCTCGCCGCGATTCCGGCTGGTCGCGGAGAACAGCGCCGGGTGGCTCTACGTGCTGAAGCAGTCAGGGGGAGCGGAGCGATGACACCGCAGGAACTCATGGTCCGGATGCTGCCCCCGTTCGGCGGCTGGCTGGCGCTCGCCGCGCTCGCCCTGCCCGGCGGATCACCGCTGCGGGGAGCGGCGGTCGTGCTCTTCCTGGCGGCGGGCCCGGGCGCGGCCATGGTCAGAGTCTGCGCCCCCGCCCTCGCGGCGCGGCCCGCCGAAGGGCCCGTGGAGCGCCGGGACCCGGACTTCGCCCGCCACTCCGACCTGCTGGAACGGCTGATGCTGACGCTGTTCCTCAGCATCGGCGCCTTGATGCTCGTCGCGACCGTGCTGATCGCCACGCACACCTTCAGCGCGCAGCGGGTGCTGCTGACGCTGACACTGCTGATCACACTCGCCGCGTTCTGCCCGCCCCTGCGCGCCTCCCCGCAGCCGAGGACACCGAAGGGTTCCGCTCAGTGAGGTTCAACCGTCCCCATCGTCCCTCTCGCCGCATGCCGAGCACGACCGGAGGACAGCACCGAAAAGATCCACACGAGGAGCGGTCCGCCGGCCCGTCGGTATCGAGCCGCCGCCGGCTGCTGATCATGTCCGCCACGGTCGTCAGCGCCGTCCTGGTCGCCGCATTCGCCCTGCGGGACGCGTCGGGGCCGGACTCGGGAGCCGCCGGCTCCAAGGCGGACTGCCGCCCGACGGCCCTCCTCGAACCGCCCTGCGGCGCCTGGTTCGGCGCGTTCGTGCCGCACGAGCGAGACGACCTGCCGGAGAAGGTGCGCGCCTACGAGAAGCGCGTGGGACGCGAACTCGACATCGTGTACACGTACCACGACATGTCCCTGGCCTCGGGCGCCCGCCGCGAGGGCCAGCTGCTGACCCCGGAGGAGCGGCGCGTCGGCGAGGACCACCTGCTGCTGCTGTCCTGGGAGAGCAAGTGGTGGGGCGGCACGAAACAGCAGCAGCCGACCTGGAAGCAGATCGCCGCCGGCGAGCTGGACGACAAGGTCATCGACGTCCAGGCCCGGCGCATCAAGGACTACGGCAAGAAGGTGTTCCTCTCCTTCGACCTGGAGATGGACACCCGCACCCCGGCCAACGGCACGCCCGCCGACTATGTGAAGGCCTACCGGCACATCCACGACCGGTTCCGCGAACTGGGCGTGGACAACGTGGTGTGGACGTGGATCACCACCGGGTACCTCGACCACGCCGACGAGATCAAGAAGATGTACCCGGGCGACGACTACGTCGACTGGGTCGGCTACAACCAGTACAACTACTACCGCTGTCACGACGCCGGCTGGCTGACCTTCGCGCAGACGCAAGCCGCCACGCACGACTGGATCCGGGCGAACATCTCCGACGACAAGCCGCTGATGCTCTCCGAGTTCGGCACGGCCGCGGACGCGAACCGCCCCGAGCGGCAGGCCGAGTGGTACGCGCGGGTGCCCGGGGTGCTGAAGGGCCTGGACGGCGTCAAGGCCGCCCTCCAGTGGAACTACCGCGACCCCGGGCCGCACTGCAACCTGGCGGTGGCGAACGACGCGGCCTGGGACAGCCTGCGCAAGGCGGTCGCCGACCCCTATCTCAACCAGCCACGGCGTTGATCTCGACCAGCCGCGGCGCTGCCCCCTGCCGGGGTCACCCGGCGAACTCGGGCCCGTGCACCACCGCACGGGCCCGGCGGTACCAGCGCCAGGCGATCGTCTTCGGCCCGTCGCGGTACGGCGCGACCCGTGCCCCCGCCCCGGCCAGCCAGCCCTCGACGTCGGCGACGGTGTGGGTGCGCCGGACGATGAGCCGGGCGATGCGGTACCGCTCGTCGCGGTCGGAGCTGAGCGCGTGCCGCACCGCGGTCGCCGTCTCGTAGCCCGCCCGGGCCGACATGGCCCGTACCCGGGGGCTGTTGTAGCCGTGCGGGTAGGCGAGGTGCCGGATCTCGTGCCCGAGTGCGTCCTCCAGCACGGACTTCGACGTACGCAGCTCGTACGCCAGGGCCTTGGCGGACAGGGTGTCGAGCTGCGCGTGGGTGACGGTGTGGCTGCCGATCTCCATGCCGGAACGTTCCAGCTCCGCCGCCCGGGTCAGGGTCATCATCGGGGCGGGCGGCAGCAGACTGCGGCCGCCCGGGGCGATGGCGCCGGTGGTGAGGTAGGCGGTGGCGGGCAGCCCGCGCGCGGCCAGGGCCTCGGCGGTGGGGCCGGGCAGATCGGCGAACCCGTCGTCGAAGGTGAGCAGCACGGGCCGGGGCGGCAGCGGCGCCCGCCCGGCCAGATGACCGGCGACCGCGCTGATCGTGACGGGCGTACGCCCACTGCCGGCGATGACGTCGAGATGTGCCGCGAACTGCCGTGGCGTGACCGTGAACTCGGCGATCCACTCCGGCGGGTCGTCCATCACCGCGTGGTAGAGGAAAACGGGGATGGCCGGGGAGCCCGAGGACGCTGTCGGACCCTCACCAGGCGCACGTGCCGACGTCGTCATCTCGCCCCCTGAGCGGTCTTCTCCCGCTGAGCCGTCGTCTCCCGAACCGCCGCGCGCAACGCGCACCGCGCCCGCAGATAGCCGACGGGCCCGTAGACCATCCCCCGGCGCTGCAACCGCGACAGCCGCCGCGGCCAGGGATGCGTCCGCTCGTCGTGGTCGCCCGGCGTGCCGGTGCCGTCCGCCGCGTCCGTCTCGCGCACCGCCGTCAGCGTGCGGGCGTGGGCGAGGCCGCGGGGCAGCCTCGCGAGGAACGCCGGCAGCAGGGCGGGCCGGTTCACCAGCACCGCGGTGAGGTAGGCGGTGAGCCCGGCGCCGTAGCCGTAGGCCTGGGTCTCCAGGTCCCGCCAGGTCTCCCGGTGGTGGTGCCACACCAGGGCGTACGGCGTGTAGTGCAGCCGGTGGCCCTGGGCCAGGACGCGGACGAAGCCGTAGAGGTCGTCGCCACCCCGGGCCGCCGTGCCCGCCCCGGTGGCCGGGTCGAAACCGCCGACGGAACGCAGCACCGCCGTCCGGAACGCCATGTTCGCGCCCGAGCCGAACCGCCCGGCCGTGAACGGGAACAGCGGCTCGTCGCCCGGCGGACGCGCAGGGTCGTACGTCCTTGGAGTGAAGCCTTTCGCGAAGCCGCCGTGGCTCTCCAGCAGCACCTGGGCCGGGGTCGTCAGCCGCGCCGGCAGGATCAACCCGGTGCTGCACCCGAGTCCGGCGTCGGCGGCGAAGGGAGCGGTCAGCTCGGTCAGCCAGCGCGGGTCGGCGACCACGTCGTCGTCGGTGAAGGCGACCACCTCGCCGCGCACCGCGTCCAGCCCGGCGTTGTGGGCGGCTGCGAGCCCCGGAACGGGCTCACAGACGTACCGCACGCGCTCGGCGTACTTCCGCTCGACCAGCTCCCGCGTCTCGTCCGTGACCGGCGCGTTGTCGACGACGACGATCTCGAACCGCGGATGGTCCTGCGCCAGCAGCGAGTCCAGCGCCCGGGCCAGCTGCCCGGCCCGCTCCCGGGTCGCGACGACGACGGTCGTGAACGGCGGCTCCCCGGGCCCGCCGACGACGCCCGGCCCGCACTCCGCCCGCGCCCGGTCCGCCAGCACGGCCCTCGGATCCGCCCCCTCCGGTACCCGCCCGAGTAGCGTGCCCACCGGCCGTCCACCCCATCTGACCAGCACGAACACCTCCCCGTGCGTCACGGGCGGACTGCCCGGGCCGGGTCTGAGCACCGCCTCGTCACCGTCGAGGTCCAGCTCGGCGACCTGCACCGCCCCGATGTCCAGGAACCGCCGTATCTCCTCCTGCGCACGCGCCGAACGGGCCATGCGCCCACCCCCCTCGTGAAGTCAGGTAGTCAGGTACGGCGCAGCCGAGCCGCGCCCTTCAGCGTCCGCGCGGCCAGCGACGCGAGCCGAGGCCTGCCGCGGACGAAGCTGTGCGCGCGGCGCGCCGGTTCGCGGCTCAGCCAGTGCAGTGCCGCGCCCACCCCCGGTCGGATCACCGCCCCCTCGTACACGGGCAGTTCACCCGTCTTCAGCGCGTCCTTGTACTCGGCCGCGCCCCGCCCCAGGTCGAGCGTGCCGACGCCCTCGGCCGCCGCCGCCTCGGCCATCCGCAGGTGCAGCACCAGACCCGGCGAGAACTTCGCGAACTCCGGGTCGTAGGCCGGGAACCAGCAGGCCAGCACCGAGGCCGAACGCAGCCCGAAGTGCGCGGCCACGGGCCGCTCACCGGCGTACAGCACGGACAGCGTGCCGCTGCACTCCGGCGCCCGGGCCCGGGCCAGCTGCCCGACGAGCCGGGTGATCCACTCCTGGGCGAACCGGTCCCGTCGGCCGGTCCTGCGGTACTGCGCCGACTTCCACTCCATGAGTGTGCGCAGCGCGGCCGGATCGCGTTCGTCGAACACGAAGCGCAGCTCACCGGCCTGCCGGCCCAGCCTGCGCTCCTTGGCCAGCGTGGTCTTCAGGAACTTCGGCGACTGCGCGCGCAGCACCGACTCGTACGTCTCGTAGCCCTTCTCCACGTCGATGACGTAGGTGGCGTACTCCTCGGCCGCGTACCGGACGAACAGCCGCTGCTCGGCCTCCAGATTGTCGAAGGCGAAGCTCGACAGCGAGCACGCCTTCAGCAGTTCGCCGGTCTCCAGGCCGAGACCCGGCCGCAGGATCGCGCCCTGCGCGTCCGAGACGCCGAGTCCGATCGCCCGGCCCTGGCCCAACGGGCCCCGCTCGTAGGGCAGGAAGCCCGCGGGCTCCGGCCCCTCGTACACCACGGCGACCCGGGCCCCGGGCCTGACCCGGCCGACGGCTTCGGTGAACTCCGGCTCCATGAAAGGGTTGCGCGGTGCCTCGGAAGCGGCGCGCAGCGCACGCCAGCGCTCCCTCTCCCCTTCACCGAGCTCCCCGGGCCCAGCCACGCGAATGCGCCCACTGCTCAACCTGACCCCCCGATCAAGTCCCCCCTGGACACTTGGAAGGTACCGCTCTATGCGGTCCCACGGGTAGGTAGCGGAGCATGTTGTTGCCAACTGGTGCAGAGGCCTTCAACCGGGCAATCGGCGTCCACCGGGTGATGAAACGAAGGGCCGCACTGTCCGTATTCTCTGATCATGGCCGCACCCATCGCATATTCACTCATCGCCACCGACCTGGACGGGACGCTGCTGCGCGGCGACGACACCCTCTCCGACCGGTCCCTCGCCGCGCTCGCGCGGGTGGCGGACGCCGGCGCCCAGCACCTCGTGGTGACGGGCCGGCCGGCGCCGAGAGTACGGCCGCTCCTGGACGACCTCCGGTGCACGGGGCTCGCGGTGTGCGGGCAGGGCGCGCAGGTGTACGACGCCGGCGCGGACCGGCTGCTGTGGTCCATCACCCTGGACCGGGAACTGGCCGAGACCGCCCTCGGCAAGATCGAGGCCGAGGTGGGGCAGGTGTACGCGGCGGTCGACCAGGACGGGGTCGACGGGCTCACGCTGATCGAGCCGGGCTATCTGATGCCGCACCCGACCCTGCCCGCCGTACGGGTCGAGCGGCGCGATGAGCTGTGGGGCGAGCCCATCAGCAAGGTGCTGCTGCGGCATCCCCATCTGACGGACGACGAGTTGGCGGCGACGGCCCGCTCGGTGGTCGGCTCACTGGCGACGGTGACCATGTCGGGGCCCGGCACGGTCGAGCTCCAGCCGTGCGGGATCACCAAGGCCACGGGGCTGGCGCTGGCAGCCGATCATCTGGGGCTGCGGCCGGCCGACACCATCGCCTTCGGCGACATGCCCAACGACATCCCGATGTTCGACTGGGCCGGCCACGGCGTCGCGATGGCCAACGCCCATCCCGAACTCAAGGCCGTGGCCGACGAGGTCACCCTGTCGAACGAGGACGACGGCATCGCCGTCGTCCTCGAGCGACTGCTGGGCGGGACGGCTCAGGCTCAGTACGGGCCGTTGACGTTGTCGATCGAGCCGTAGCGGTCGGCCGCGTAGTTGCAGGCCGCCGTGATGTTGGCGACCGGGTCGTACGGGTCGAAGGAGGTGCCGGCCACGTGGTAGGCGGCGAAGGTCGGGTCGATCACCTGGAGCAGGCCCTTGGACGGGGTGCCGGCGACGGCGTTGGAGTCCCAGTTGTTGATGGCCTGGGGGTTGCCGGACGACTCGCGCATGATGTTGCGGTGGATGCCGTCGTAGGAGCCCGGGATCCCCTTCTGCGCCATGATGTCCAGCGCCTCGCGGATCCACCCGTCGAGGTTGTCCGTGTAGGTCTTCGCCGACGCCTGGGTCGCCTGGGCGACGCCGCCGGCGGGCTTGGCGGCCGGCTTGGCGGGGGCGGACGACTTGGTCGCCGTCTTCTTCGCCGCGTCCGTCTTGGCGGCCTTCACCGTCAGCTTCAGACCCGGGTGGATCAGCTTCGGGTTGTCGCCGACGGCGGTGCGGTTGTCCTTGTAGAGCTGCTTCCAGCCGCCCGAGACGTCGTACCTGTCCGCGATGCGGGCGAGCGAGTCGCCCTTGACCACGGTGTACGTCAGGGACTTGGCGGGCTGGGCCGCCTGCGGCACGGACTGTGCGGCGGCGGGTGCGCTCTGCGGCTCCGCGGCGCTCGCGTGGGTGGCGCCGAGGAGCGGCAGGGTGAGTGCGGCTCCGCCGGTGCCGGCGGCGATGAAGCCTCGGGTCAGCGGGTTGGTTCTGGGGCGACGGTGCTTGCCTCGTCCGGCCATGGCCATGTTCCTCTCCGGCGCCTACGAGGTGAGCTGTCGGGTTCGGGCCGGGAGGTGCCCGGCCGCGTACGGCGCTGTGCCGTGCGCGGCTTCACCCCGAGCCGGGCCGCTGTGCGGACCGGCGACTTACCTGGGTCCCCCGCTCCTGCCACGCGTGAGTGAGTCGGTTCCAGTGGGGAGTCCGGGCGGCGGCAGGATTAGGCGTCCGCCGGACAGGGCCGGAACGTATGCGAGAGCACATGTCGGGAACAAGCACCTCAATCACATATCGCGCGGTTGACCTTGGTCGGGGGAGTTTGTGTCGCTTGATCCTTTGCGGGAGCCAAGGCTCAACTGGCTTTCGGGGGAAGGCGTTAGGGGTCGCTGTGGCGGGGAGGGGGAAAAGGGGAAGGAGTGATTCAACTCACTGATCACGAGCCTGTAGGGCAATTTCCGCCAAGGGGAATTCATCGAATCATCACGGCAAATCGTGCATAACTCGCTACCCCTGGGTAAGTCGATAAATATCTGTTCTTATGGGTTGATCGAAAACATAACGGTCGTGATCGGATACCACCCGGCCTGTAACCATGGGCGCTGGCGGTGATCGAAACGTGACCGGATACGCTGACTCGAGTGAGGGCAGCGACCTATCGACAATCCGCGTAATCACCGGCAGACACAGCAGACAGGAGACCCCTCGTGACCGACGTCGGGCCGTTCGGGCTGAGCGTGCGGGACCAGGCTCTGGAGGCCGATGTCCAGGCCGGATTGACGGCTGTCGAGGAAGGCTTGCTCGAGGCCACCAAGAGTGAGGTGCCCTTCATCACGGAGGCCGCCCAGCATCTGGTGCGGGCCGGCGGCAAGAGGTTCCGCCCGCTGCTCGTGATGCTCTCCGCCCGGTTCGGTGACCGCTACGCGCCCGGCATCGTGCCGTCGGCCGTCGTCGTCGAGCTGACCCACCTCGCCACGCTCTACCACGACGACGTCATGGACGAGGCCACCGTGCGCCGCGGCGTCGCGAGCGCGAACACCCGCTGGGGCAACTCGGTCGCGGTCCTCACCGGCGACTTCCTCTTCGCCCGCGCCTCGCACATCCTGGCCGACCTCGGCCCGGAGGCCGTGCGGGTGCAGGCCGAGGCGTTCGAACGCCTCGTGACCGGCCAGATCCTGGAGACGGCCGGACCGCAGGACGGCCGCGACCCCGTCGAGCACTACCTGGACGTGCTGGGCGGCAAGACCGGCTCGCTGGTCGCGGTGTCGTGCCGGTTCGGCGCGATGATGTCCGGCGCCGACGAGAGGGTCGTGGACGTCCTGACCCAGTACGGCGAGCGGCTCGGCGTCGCCTTCCAGCTCGCGGACGACGTCCTGGACATCGCCTCCAACTCCCACGAGTCCGGCAAGACCCCCGGCACCGACCTGCGCGAGGGCATCCCCACGCTGCCGGTGCTGCGACTGCGCGAGCGGGCGGCCCGGCTCGGGCTCGCCGAGGACATCGCCCTGTGCGAGCTGCTCGACTCCGACCTCACCGACGACGCGCGGCACGCCGAGGCCCTGCGCCTGCTGCGGGCCCACCCGGCGCTGGAGCAGGCCCGGCGGGACACCGTCCGCTACGCCCAGGACGCCCGTTCGGCGCTGGCACCGCTGCCGGAGTGCAGCGCGAAGGCGGCGCTCCTGGAGCTGTGCGACGCGGTGGTGCACCGGGCCGGCTAGCACGTCCTTCCCCCGCGACCCCTACGGGTCGGGGGAGAAGCGGCCCCTCCGTGTCATACCCCAGCAGTACACGGAGTTGAGTCCGGGGTCTGACGTATCTCCCTGGCCGATTTGGTCAGATGGTGACCACGGAAAACACCACTCCTCACCTGTTCGGGTGAGAATGGCGGCTCAGGGACGAGTGCGTGGACGACACGGACAGCCGCCGCCGATCACGGAGGTAGGGCACACATGGCACCGTACGCATCCGACGACAGCACGACCGCCGGGGACGTCGACGAGCAGCGCTCCGGGCGGCGCAAAGCCGCGCGGTACGTCGTCCCGGTCACGGTGATAGGGGTGGCGGCCGCGACGATCGGGCTGGTCCCCGCACTCGCCGACTCCGGTGACCCCGACCTCCCGAAGATCACCGCACAGCAGCTCATCGAGAAGATCGCGAAGTCGGACGTCCAGCAGCTGTCCGGCACGGTGAAGATCAGCACGGACCTCGGTCTGCCGAACCTCGGCGGCCTGGAGTCCGGTCTGCTGTCCGGCGCGGCGGGCCAGGGCGAGGGCGGCTCCTCCGCCGACCCGACGGCCAAGCTCACCGAACTCGCCTCCGGCACGCACACCCTGCGCGTCGCCGCCGACGGCCCCGACCGGCAGAAGCTGTCGCTGCTGGAGAACGCCGCCGAGTACAGCATCATCCACAACGGCAAGGACGTCTGGGGCTACGACAGCAAGTCCAACGAGGTCTACCACGGCACCTCTTCGAAGAGCCCGGAGCACGGCAAGGACCGGCAGCCGCCGGCCACGCCGAAGGACTTCGCCGAGGAGGCCCTGAAGGCGGTCGACGACACGACCTCCGTGACCGTCGACGGCACCGCCCAGGTCGCCGGCCGGGACGCCTACAAACTCGTCGTCGAGCCGAAGCAGTCCGGCTCGACGGTCGGCGCGATCAGCGTCGCCGTGGACGCGAAGACCGGCATGCCGCTGAAGTTCACGCTGACCCCGGCGAGCGGCGGTGCCGCCGTGATCGACGTCGGCTTCACGAAGGTCGACTTCGCCAAGCCGGCCGCCTCCACCTTCGACTTCACCCCGCCCAAGGGCGCGAAGGTCACCGAGGAGAAGGACGTCGGCCAGGGCTCGGAGAAGGCGCCGGGCAAGGCCCCCGGCACGGCCTTCGGCAAGGGCGGGGCGCGCGAACACGCCCCGAAGGCCGGGGAGGACTTCGGCAAGGGCCTCGACGGCATGAAGACCATCGGTGAGGGCTGGAACGCCATCGCCACCTTCGACACCGGCGGCGAGGGCGTGCCCTCCGGCGGGGCCGGCGGTGACCTGGGCGGCTTCATGGACTCGCTCGGCGACAAGGTCCACGGCAAGTTCGGCTCGGGCACGGTCTTCTCGACCCGCCTGGTCAACGCCCTCGTCACGGACGACGGCAAGGTCTACGCGGGCCTGGTCACCAGGGACGCGCTCGTGAAGGCGGCCGACGCCGGGAAGTAGGTCCCCCGCGGCCGCACGGGACGCCGAGAGAACGAGGAAGCCGATGAGCGAGGTGTCCGCCACGCAGCCGGAGCGGAGCGAGGCGTGGGCGGGGGCCGGGGAACCGGTCATCGCCACCCGCGGGCTCACCAAGCGCTACCGCGGCGGGCAGCTCGCAGTCGACGGCCTCGACCTGACCGTCCCGGCGGGCAGCGTCTTCGGCTTCCTCGGCCCCAACGGCTCCGGCAAGACCACCACCATCCGCATGCTGATGGGGCTGATCGAGCCCACCTCCGGCACGGCCCGGGTGCTGGGGCAGCCCATGCCCCGGGCCACCCGCGCCGTGCTGCCGCACGTCGGCGCCCTCATCGAGGGCCCGGCCCTCTACGGCTTCCTCTCCGGCCGCGACAACCTGATCCGCTACGACAGCGCCGACCCGGCCGCCGACCCGCGCACCCGGCGCGCCCGGGTCGCCTCGGCCCTGGACCGGGTGGGCCTGACGGCCGCGGCGGGCAAGAAGGCCAAGGCGTACTCCCTGGGCATGAAACAGCGGCTGGGCCTCGCGGCGGCGCTGCTCCAGCCGCGCCGGCTGCTCGTCCTCGACGAGCCGACCAACGGCCTCGACCCGCAGGGCATGCGCGAGATCCGCGCTCTGGTCCGGGAACTGGCCTCGGACGGCACGACCGTCTTCCTCTCCTCCCACCTCCTCGACGAGATCGAGCAGGTCTGTACCCATGTGGCCGTGATGGCGCAGGGCCGGCTGATCACCCAGGGCCCGGTCGCCGAACTGTCCGCCGGGGCGCGCGGCAGGCTGGTCGTGATGACACCGGACCCGGCGGAGGCGGCCCGGGTGCTGAAGGAGCAGGGTGTCGGCGACGTGGTCGTCACCGACGACCGGGTGACCGGCGAACCACCGGACCGCGACCTCGCCGAGGTGAACGCCGCGCTGGTGACGGCCGGGGTCCGGGTGCGCGGCTTCACGCTCGAACGGGCCTCGCTGGAGGACGCGTTCGTGGCGCTGACGGGGGAGGGCTTCGATGTCGCGGGCTGAAATGGCGGACCCCGTGGAGCCGGTACGGCCGGTGAGTCCGCTGTGGACCCTCGGGCTGCTGCGCAACGAACTGGTCACCACCTTCCGGCGCTGGCGCACGCTCGCGCTGCTGGCCGTGCTGGCGGGCGTGCCGGTCCTGGTCGGCATCGCCGTGAAGATCGAGACGGGTGACGGCGCGTCGCACGGCGGGGGCGGCGGCGGACCGGCCTTCATCTCGCAGATCACCAACAACGGCCTGTTCCTCGTCTTCACCGCCCTGGCCGCCACGCTCCCGTTCTTCCTGCCCATGGCGATCGGTGTCGTCGCGGGC